>NZ_JAHXBH010000001.1:0-1326602 GCF_020103775.1 Allostigmatella hybrida | reverse complement strand
TCTTCCGTCCGACTTCCGCTCAGCGCTTCTTCCGCTTCGCTTCTTTCGTCCGGCGGGGCGCGCCTTCTACTTCGTTTTCAACCGCCCCGTCAACTCACCGGCCAACTTATTTTTGCTGTCAGTCCCCTGCTTGCTCCTCGGCCCGCCGTGCTGCCTTCGGTCCGATTCGTTCCAGGGGGCGCGGCTTCTATCTCGTTGCCGCGTTCTGTGTCAACCGACTTCGTTGACCTTTGATTCCGCCTCACCTGGGGTCTCGCGACACCGATGTGCCGCCGCCGTCAAGCGAGGAGGGCTGATTACTACCGCCCTGTCACCTTCCCGTCAAATCTTTCCTGATCGACTTCTGATCAGTGGCGCCAGGGTGGCCATGGCCCCTCAGGAAGTGAACCCCACCGCACTGCCTGTCCTCCTCTGGCCCCTTGAGGACCAAGCAGCCAGGTCCTTCCCCGGATTCCACGGCCTCCGGTCAATCCTTCTTCCGCTTGAGCGACTTCTGCAGCTTCTTCATCCGCTCCTGAATGAGGGTCCGCTTCAAGCTCGAAAGGTGGTCCACGAAGACGTGGCCATCCAGGTGGTCGATCTCGTGCTGGAAGACGTGGGCCAGGCGGCCTTCTGCTTCCGTCTCGTGCCACTGCCCCGTCTTGTCCTGGTAGCGCACCTTCACCTTTTCGAAGCGCGGCACCTTCTCCCACTCGTCCGGCACCGAGAGGCATCCCTCTTCCAACGTCACCTTCCCCGTCCGCTCGAGCAGCTCCGGATTGACGATCTCGAAGAAGGTCCCGTCCTCCCGTCCCACCAGCGCGACCCGCAGCGATTCCCCCACCTGGTTGGCCGCGATGCCGATGCCCTTCGCTTCCGCCATGGACTCGGCCATCTCCTCCAAGAGCTTTTCCAGGGCGGGGCCGAAGTCCTTCACGGGCTGCGTCGCCGAAGTGAGTACCTTGTGGGGCCAGATAACGATGTCTCGTGCCATAGCCCCTCACTTTGCCATGACCTCGTGCGTGGACTGAGCAGAACCTCGCTCCTCAGCTCAGGGAGACGTCGAGGAACATCATCAGCACGAAGCCGACCATCAGTCCGCCCGTTGCCTCCCTCGCGTACTCCTGACGGTGGCTCTCGGGAATCATCTCGTCGCTCACAACATAGAGCATCGAGCCCCCCGCGAACGCCAGCGCCCACGGCAGCACGCCCACCGAGAGCGAGGTGGCGAAAAAGCCGATGAGTGCCGCGGCCCCTTCCACCAGCCCCGTGTAGACCGCGACCCGAAGCGCCTGCGCCCTCGTGTACGCCACCCCCATCAGCGCCAGCGCCACCACGAACCCCTCCGGGATGTCCTGCAGCCCAATCCCCACCAGGATGGGCAGAGCGATCTCCATCGAATGGCTGCCCACCCCCGTCCCCACCGCGAGCCCCTCGGGGAAGTTGTGCAGCGCAATCGCCAGCACGAACAGCCAGATGCGCCGGAGCTGCGCCCCGCCCTTGCCCCCTTCGGGTCCCTTCTCGAAGTGCTCGTGGGGAATGAACCGGTTGCAGAGGTGCAGGAAGAGCCCTCCTACCAACATGCTGCTGCCTACCAGCAACGCGGGAACGAAGCGCGACGTGTACCGCTGCTCGCTCAGCTCGATGGCCGGTATCACCAGCGAGAAGGCCGTCGCCGCCAACATGATCCCCCCGCTGAAGCCCATCAGCACGTCCTTCGCGCGGCGCGAGATGCCTCGGGCCGCCAGCGCCGGAACCGCTCCCAGGCTCGTCGAGAGGATGGTGACGGCGCTTCCCAGGAGCGCCAGGGCCATGGTGGGCCCAAGAATTTCCCCGCTGGACATGCGCTTCCCGAACCTACCTTCCGGGAAACCAGATGCCTGGACCGGGCAGGGGTTTCGTTACCTCCCGGACCTTTCCTCCAGGGTCACCCAGTCCGCTTCGGGGCCCTCCAGGACCCTCCAGAGGCCCTGCATCCCTCCGATGGAGTGGTTGGGCATGCGGCAGTGGAAAACGAAATCTCCCGCCTGCTCCGGCCCTTGGCTCACGGTGAGCCCTCGTCCCGGGCGGAGGAGCTGCACGACCTCGGCGGGCTCTTCCGTCTTCTTCCTCCCGCGAGCGCCTTGGAGGGCATAGGCATGGAACTCCGCGCTCCCTGCCTGGAGCATGCGCAGCTTCACCGGTTCTCCCCGGTAGGAGCGGGGCATCGGGGTCGCCAAACCCTTCGAGCCGCGCGGGCCTGGCGCCTCCGGGTCTTTCGATGGGTCTCGTTCCCGCTCGAAGAAGGGTTCGCTGCGGTAGTTGAAGCCGAAGGCGCCCGGCCGGAAGGTCCCCGCCATCTCGTTCAGTGTGGGGAGCAGGCCGCCCCCCGCCAGCCTCACCTCCGCCTCTTCCGGCGGTCCCAGGGCGTGGGACAGCAGGACGGCCTCTCGGAAGTCCTGCCCCCCTCCCGGCACATCGATGATGGCCTGCCACCCCGTTCCGGAAGAGGGCGCTCCCGTCCCTGGATTCCGGAACACGGCGCCCTGGGGCTCCAGGACCAGGGCGCCAAAGAGCCCATACGCTTCCCGGCGCGCGTCCTCCGCATCATGGAGGAGGTAGGCCCCTTCCGCCTCCGCATTCCCCGGCAGGGGCACGACATACGTCAGGCCTTGTCCGGCCGGAATGGCCATTCGCGGGACGACGCCTTCCGCGGAGGCTTCCTCCAAGACGGTGAAGCCCAACCCATCGATGTGCAGGGCCGCGGGTTCTTGAGCGAGCCGGTTGGTGAAGGAGAGGACCAGGCACTCCCCCAGGTTCGCCCGGAGCACGAGGGGCTGGATGGCGTCCTCTCCCAGTCCCGGTGACACCCGCTCGCGCGCAGGGCGCCGCTCCTGGGCCCGCACGGCGGGAATCTCCTGCTCCAGGACGTACATCCGTCCCTGTGGAATGTGGTCGCCGTGCGCGTTGAGCGGGATGTCCACGGCGATGGCCGCCAGCTCGTACGTCCGCACCGGTGCCCCCGGGGCACACCCCGCCGCGAGCCTCGCCTCCTCGGACACGGGCACCCTGGACACCGTCTTCAGGCCGCCCATGCGTCCGCCCCAGGCGGCCAGCAGCACCAGCAGCAACCCCGGCACGGCCCACCGCGACCTCCGCCCCAGCGCTCCCATGGCGCGGCCCCACGCCTGGAACCCGAGAACGCCCAGCGCCAGCGGGAAGACCACCGCCAGCAGCGGCAGCGCATCGCGCATGCCCGTCAGCATCACGGCCGCTGGGCCTTCGGAGACCGGGGGCCGGCCTGCATCGGAACTCGCGATGGAGCAGAGGAAGCGCGCGTCGCCGGGCGTCTCCTCCTGGAGCGCCGAGAAGCTCGCTCCGGGTGTGGCTTCCGGTTTCCCGTCAGCCGCCCACCGCTCTTGCAGGAGGGCTCGCGCTCCCGCCACGGGCAGCAGCAGGACGCCGAAGAGCAGGGCCACCCGGGCCGCCTGGCTTGGGACGGCTCGCGCCGGGCCGGGCCGGGCCGCCCCCGAGGCCACGAGCCCCAGCACCAGGAAGAGGGTGGCGTCCCAGGCCAGCCCGGCCGTGAGCGCCGTCACCGGTGCGCCTTCCGTCAGGAGCCTCACCCATAGAAGCTCCCAGGCCAGCAGTCCCACCGTCAGCCCTGTGGCGAGCCCCCAGCGCGTTCTCCCTCCCGGGCTCATGGCTTGCTCCCCAATGCCACGAGGTAGCTGATGAGGTCCGCCATCTCCTGCGAGGACAGCGCATCCCCGTAGACGGGCATGAGGCTCGGCTCCTGGCAGGGCGCGTTCCCCCCACACCCGGGGGCGATGAAGGCGCCTGGAAAGAGGAGGGACTCGTAGGCGTACTGGGCCGCGCCCATCCCCTTGATTCGCGCGGCCCCGGACTGGGCGAAGCCATGCAGCGGGGGGGCCGCACGCACCTCCGCGGGAAGCTCCGGGCTCCCATGGCACGTGACGCACGCGAACCGCTCATGAAAGAGCGCGGCGCCCGCCTCAGGAGAGCCCCGGGGCAAATCCTTGGCCCGCTGGGGCCACCGCGGCGGGCCTTCGGGCTCCTCGGTGAGGCTGGGCGGCGGTTGGGTGGACAGCAACCGCGCCCGTGCCTTGCCCGCAGGGCCCCACTCCAGCCGCAGGTTCCTCGCGGACACCGGCACGTTGAACCCCCAGGAGAGCGACAGGCGCTGTCCCGGCCGGAGGGAAGGGTGTGTCTCCCCCGCTTCGATCGGAAACCACACCTGGCCCTTCTCCGACACCAGGACGAACTCCCAAGGCGAGAAGGCCACCGGGGCCTTCGCTCCATTCCAGAGCGTCAGCACCACGGCGAGCTGCCGCTGTCCAAGCCCTGGCGCTCCCTGCACCACGGGCAGCCGGACCGCATCGCCATGGTCCATGGGCTCGTGGAGCCAGGTGGCCTGCTCCAGCCGGAGCCGCAGCCCGCCTTGCTCCGCTTCCCTCCGGGGCTGGGCCGCCCACGCGCGAATCACCCAGAGCCCACTCCCCAGGCTGAGCAGCAAGGCCACCGCGCACACCGCCACGTCCCCGTGACGGCCCCAGCGCCGCATGCGCTCCCCCACGGGCCTACCGCCCATCCTCATCCGCCGCGAGGAGGGGGACGTTCAGCCGCACCGGCCCCGTCTTCTCGAAGCGAAGCAGCAGGTCGATGCCGGAGCCCGAGGCCTGGACGTTGTACAGCATGAGGTGTTTGCCCCCCGGCACGAGCTCGACCCGGCCCTCCGCCGGTATCGGGAAGCCCTCCGGGTGCGCCACCATGCTCAGCACGTCCTCCCGGGCCACCACCTCGTGGAACTCCACCCGCGCGGCGTTCGTGGATTCGGCGGACAGCAGCCGGTCCGCGCGCCCCGTCTCGTTGACCAAGGAGAGGTACACGGCCCCCACCTGGGCGGGCGTCACCCGGGCCCGCGCGCGCTCCACCCGCACCGAGGCCGCCTTCGCGTGGGAAGGTTCCGTCCCCTCCCTGAATCCGCAGCCCCCGGGCAGCACCACCAGGAGCAGAGACGCCAGACTCCGGACGCTGTCCCCCCGCATGGCTAGAGGCTCTCCTGGAGAAGTCCCTCGACGCTCTCCTGCATGCGCTCCAGCGGCGCGTCGTACGGAATGCGCAGGCGCAACATCCCGTCCCGGCCGATGACGAAGTAGCCCCCCGTGTGGTCCACCGTGTACGGCACCTCTCCGGTGAGGGCGTGGTTGCCGTAGCGCTCCGCGTCCGGATACCGCCGCGTCGCCGTCACCCGGTACGCCGAGAGCAGGGCCGTCAGGGCCTCGCCCTCCAGGCGCAAGGCCGTGAAGCGCCGGTTGAAGATGTTCACGTAGTCATCGAGCCTGCGCTCGGTGTCCCGCTCCGGATCCACCGTGACGAACACCACCTCCAGGTCCTGCCCCAGCAGGCCCAGCCGCCGCTGGAGGTTGTTCAGCCGCGACAGCGTGGTGGGGCAGACATCCGGGCACGCCGTGTACCCGAACGAGACAATCACCACCTTCCCGCGCAGCGCGCTCAGCTGGAACGCGGTTCCCGAAGCCCGGGTGACTTCCAGCGGGGGCGCGGGCTGCGCGGGCTCGACCGCGAAGTCCTTGTCCCGCAAGCACCCCGCCAGCAGCATCCCCAGCATGATTGGCAGCAGCCGTGCAGCACCCATCCGGATCCCCCTTGTTGAACAGGAGCCCGATTGAGGTAGGGCTGGGCAGGCGAGCAGACGAGGCGTCCTGGAGCGCGAGCCCCCTGTCCTCTTTCCCTCACTCCTCCGGGGAGGGGGCCGCCGGCTCCTGCCCGGGGATCCACTGCGGCGTCTCGTCCGGGCCGGGGCTGCCCTTGAGCAGCTCGTGGGGACGGAAGTGGCCCTTGTAGCGCAACGAGGCGCACCCCTGGACGCGGTAGCCCAGGTACACGTGGGCGAGGCCTCGCGCCCGGGCGAGCTCCACCTGCTTCACCACGTTGGCCGTTCCCAGCGAGCAGTGGGCGTAGTCCGGGTGGAAGAAGAAGTACGCCGCGCTCCACGCCCCCGGCGTCTCGTCGCACAGGCCAATGGCGATCAGCCGGGGGCCGCCTTCGGCCGCGTCGTCGTACCAGGCCAGCTCCCGCGCGCACGGGTGCGGAAAGGCGAACTGGAGGAAGTACTCCCGCTCACTCAGCTCCGAGGACTCCCACTCCCGCGCGCGCTCCCGCCAGCCGTGCCACGCGTGGTAGAGCGCCAGCCGCTCCGCGTCGACGCGGGGGGGGGCCAGCTCCACCCGGAAGCCCGCACAGGCCGCACGGGCCCGGCGCTGGCTGCGGTTGGGATGGAAGTCCGCCGTGGGAATGCGCAGGGTGACGCACTCGGAGCACGCCAGGCACGCCGGCCGGAAGTAGACGGGGCCAAACCGCCGCCAGCCCCGCGCCAGCATCTCGCCGAGCTCCTCCGGCGTCACGTCCGTCATCAGCTTCTGCTCGAGCGAGGAGAATTGCTCAGGCAGGTAGGTACACGGCCCGGGAGGCTCCGTGCTGTGGTGATGCACATTCGCCATGGGAATGCCTATGGGAGGACGCCGTGCCGCCGGGCTCAGGGGCTCGGGCTGGCGCTGACATGGGTCGCCGCGGCGGGAGCCGTCTTCGGCAGGCTCAGCCGCGTCTTGCTGATCTTCTTCAGCCGCTTGAGCACCTCGGCGAGCTTGGCGGGCGGCGGCTGGTTGAGGCCGCTGCTCACCTCGTTCGCCAGGGGCTCGAAGGATTTGCCCCCCCGGCTGAGGTACACGGCAACCTGGTTGAAGGGCTTGCCCGCCTTGGGCCCCACCCCGGGCATATAACGCGCCAGCGTCAGCACGTCCTCGAAACCGTCCCCGTTCACGTCCTTGAAGGCCACGTCCTGGAACTGGAGGATGGGCCAGGCCTTGTCCGCCTCGGACGCGGCGAGCGTGTGGAGCACCTTCCCGTCCTGGAGCAGGTGCAGGCGCAGCGGCGGCTGGGCGGTGAAGTCCAGCACCGGCACGAAGAGCACGCTGCCCGTGCCCTTGAGCACCACCTGGACGGTCTTCTTGAGCACGGGCTCTCCGGCCCCTGCGAGCGTCTGCTTCACCTCGGCCTGCTCCCGGGCGTTGGGCTTGCGCGGCTTCCCCGCCTGGGCGGCACCGGCCAGCAGGCACACCCCGAGCAGCCATGGAACGGACGCCTTCATCTAGAGACCTTCCTCGTGCCCACGTGCAGGGGGAGTCTAGCCCCAGCGGCCGCTCACTGGCCAATTCCACCCGAAGCGGCTTTAGTGCGCCCCCGGCCCTCCGCCCCCCTGCCTCATGACTTCTTCGCCCTCCGCAGAAATCCGCATTGGCACCATCATCCGGGACACGTACGAGCTCACCTCCCTGCTCGGCAGGGGAGGCATGGGCGCGGTCTTCGCGGCCCGGCACCTCCGGCTCCCTGGCAAGCAGGTCGCCGTCAAGGTGCTCACCTACGACGAAGAACTCACCCACGAGCAGCTCACGCGCTTCCGCCGGGAGGCGGAGATCGCCTCGCAGCTCGGCCACCCCAACATCATCGAGGTGTTCGACTTCCACACCCTGGAGAACGGCACCCCCTATCTGGTGATGGAGCTGCTGCGCGGCGACAGCCTGTCGAAGCGGATCAAAAAAGGGCCCATGCCCGTCCCCGAGGTGTTCGCCATCGCCCGGCAGATGGGCTCGGCGCTGCAGGCCGCCCACCGCGCGGGCGTGGTGCACCGGGACCTCAAGCCCGCCAACGTCTTCCTCGTCCCCCTGGAGTCCGAGGGCATGGTGGGCGAGCGGGTGAAGCTGCTCGACTTCGGCATCTCGAAGATTCTCGCCTCGCAGACGCTGCAGACCCAGAACGACGTGCTCATGGGCACGCCCCGCTACATGGCGCCCGAGCAGGCCATGGGCCGCAACAAGGACGTGGACGGCCGGACCGACCTCTTCGCCTTCGCCGCCATCCTTTATGAGATGTTGAGCGGCCAGGTGCCCTTCGCGGGCTCCTCCATCGCCGAAATCATCTACCGGGTCGTCAACGAGCCGCCCGAGCCGCTCGCCCCGCTCTGTCCGCAATTGCCCCCGCAGGCCGCCGCCGCCGTGGAGCGGGCGCTGGCCAAGAGCCCCCAGGACCGCCAGCCGGACGTCGCCACCTTCATCGCCGAGCTGACCGGCACGCCCCTCCAGGTCTTCCCCCGGCAAGGGGCCGAGGTGTCCCTGGCGCAGCCCCGGGGCGCGCTCTCCCAGGTGGACGCGTCCATTCCCGACCCCGAGCGGGACACGGGGGCCACCTTCGTCCGGGACAACGCCGGGGCGGCCTCGCAGGCCCCTGCCTCACCCGCCCAGAGCTACCACACCCAGGGCGCCTTCCCGCCCCCGTCCCTGGTGGCGGCGCCACCTCCCGCCAACGCCACGGTCCCCGGGCGGGGCAGCGCGCTGGGCTCCCCCCCGCCTCCCGCCCCGGCCGCGAAGCGCCCGGGCTGGGTCCTCCCCGCCGTGCTCGGGGGCGTGGTGCTCCTGGGCGGGGGCCTCCTCGCGGCCACCCGGCTCCTGCCCTCCTCGGCGCCTTCCACGCCCCCGGCCAACCCGCCGGTGGTGGCCACCGAGCCCAAGCCCACCCTGCCTCCCAACGGGGCTGCGCCGCCGCCCGCCGCCGTGGTGGAAGCCCCGCCCCCTACCCCGGAGCCCCAGCCGGACCCGCCGCCCTCGACGCCTGACGCAGGCACGGAGATGGCGTCCGCCGACGGCGACCCGCCGCCCCCGCGTTCGCCGGGGCGCACCGGCAAGGCCGAGGTCCTGCCGCAAGCCGTCAAGGCGGATCTCTCCGCCGCCGAGAAGGCGCTGGCCTCGGGAGACACCGTGGAGGCCATCCGGCTGGCCCGGAAGAGCCTGCGGACCCAACCCACGGGCGCCGCGTACGCGTTGCTGACCCGGGCCTACTGCCGCCAGAGGGATCTCTCCAATGCCAAGGCGCAATGGAGAAACGTCCCCTCCGCCTACCAGGGCAAGGTGCGCACGTACTGCAAGCCCTACGACATCACGTTCTAACCACTCCCGGGCCACCCCATGCGTGGCCCGGCCCGCCCCGGATGGAGGGGGCTCCAACATGAAGAAGATGCTGGCAACGGTCATCGTGGCAAGCACCCTGGGCTGTGCGACCACCCGGGGCAGTGCGACGGTGGAACCTGGCAAGGTGTACAAGGGCGCCAACGGCGAGTCCGTGGCGGTCGTCCCCCTCAAGGGCTCCACCGAGGGGGTGCAGTACCTCCTCTATGTGCAGGGCACGAAGAGCGAGTTCGATGGCAAGGCCCTGCCCCACGAGATGAAGACGTGGAACAACAACCTGAACGAGACCTACTCGACCCAGTACGAGGGCCGTAACTGGAGCACGCTGGTGACCGGCGAGCACCGCGGCAGGAAGAGCAACGAGCTCTACGTCCCCAAGCGCAACAACGGCATCGACGTCGCCTACAACGAGCAGGCCAGCCAGGAGCTGAAGGGCAAGGACATCTACGCCCTGTACCGCAAGCAGCAGAAGGACGGGACGCTGGCGAAGCTGTCCGCCTTCGACCGCCCGGCCAACGTGGCCGCGCAGGACAAGGAGTTCAACGAGGCGCTGACGGGCCTCAACCAGAAGTGCGGCACCTCGGTGAAGGCGTCCATCGACTGGAACGGCATCACGGACGAGCTGCTGAAGAAGTACAGCGTCGCCTCCTTCTGCTCGAGCCCGCTCAGCGCGCTCCAGTCGCTGTGCGACGGCTCGCCGGTGAGCCAGAAGGTCATCGGCGCGAAGGTGAAGCAGGTGAGCTGCCAGTTCGGCCCGGAGATGAAGCTGGAGGTCCAGGACGGCGCCGTGAAGTGGACGACCGCCACCGAGGCCTCCAACCAGGAAGAGTTCGCCAAGGACTACTTCGAGAACAACCTCTAACCGGACCCCCTATCTTCCATGAACTGTCGACATCTCCTCGCCGCGTCCGTCACCCTGTTGTCCAGCGCCTCCTGGGCCATCGAGCCCCCCTGGGGCAAGGCGGAGAAGCTGAAGGAACTGCGCGCCCTCGAGCAAACGGTGGTCTGCACCGACACCCAGGGGCACTACGTGGTGGTCGCCCCCAGTGAGAAGCACTCCAAGCAGCTCTTCTACGGGGACGCGAAGACCCTCACCCAGGTCACCCCGGCGCCGTGGGGAATCTCCGGCAACAGCTTCCTGGAGCCCCGGTTCTTCAACAAGACCGCGAACTCCAACTTCCGCGGGCACGACATGCGCGTGTACTCGGCGGTGATCACCGAGCCGGAGCAGAAGACGTGCTCGCTGCGCTGCGGAGAGAAGACCGTGCCGCTCACCTGGGTCGAGGCGGACCAGGCGAAGGAGCTGCTCCTGAAGGCGAAGTACGAGCCGAACCCCCAGCAGTTCGAGCCCTATGCCCTGCTCCGGGATGCCCAGGGCAACTACTACCTGGTCGAGCGCGGCCTCCAGCCCGGCACCGAGAAGAGCTTCCGCGTCTACATGGGCCCCAAGGGCCGCCTGAAGAAGCAGGAGATGAAGGACATCGTCTCCGACTCCGAGGGAGAGATCTTCTCGACGAAGAAGGGCGAGCTGCGCCTGGTGGTGGACCGCGCGGCGACGCCCGTGTGGATCGAGAAGAAGCGCAAGGTGGAGCTGCGCGCGGTGCCCGTCTCCGAGAACCTGCCGCTGATCTACAACGAGCTGGGCGTGTACACGACGGCCCGTCTCGGCAACCCGTGTGACGACCAGTAGCACCCGTTCCGGTCCGCGGGGGGGATAACACTCCCCCTCGCGGGACCCGGGCTGCGGCTAGTTGGTGACCGTCATCACGCCCAGCTTGGTGTGCTCGAACACGAGCCCGCCGTTCGAGCCCGCGCCGTCCGTGTCGCAGTACGTCCAGTGCAGCCCGTTGTCGAAGCTGAACCGGTACGTATAGGAGTAGGTGCCCGTGGCCTGGGGGGCCGTGAACGCGCCGGAGAACTCGTCGTTGTTGCCCACCTGGGCGTTGTAGGTGGCGGGGAAGAACTGCCACGAGATGTGGCTGATGGGATTCGTCCCCGAGGTGCCATAGCCCACCTCGGCGAGGATTCCGCCTGGATCGCCCTGCGACTCCGTCACGCCCGCCTCGTAGAGCTGCCCATAGATGGCCGCCGTCGGCTTGCTGCGCTGCACCGAGATGGACGCCGGGAACTGGAGGTTGCAGAAATCCGCCTCCAGCGGGTCCGCCGTGGGCAAGGTGTCGTTGTTGCTCCCGGTGTACGTGAAGCCATCCACCACGGTCACCTCCGGGGTCTTCACGCTGGTGGGGTTGCTGAGCTTCACGCTCACCCGCGAGACCACCTCGAACGCATTCTTCACGGCATCGCAGGTGGCCGTCGTGGGGCTGACAAGGCCGCACGGCACCGACGGGTTCAAGCCAAAGGTGACCCGCAGCCCGGGCGAGAAGTCCGTCCCTGTGATTGTGACGCCATTTCTGCCCGCAGAGGCCGCACTGTTGTTGGGGGAGATCCCCGTCACCGTGAAGAGCACCTCATCGTTCGCGAAGCCTGGCGTCGCCGAGGGATCCGCACGGAAGTCCTCGCGGTTGTTGCCTGTGTCGGCACTGTTGGGTGCCCGGGCAAACGTGGGCGCGGCGGTTCCAATCGTGGGCGTCGGGGTGAGCGCCGTCTGCGTGGCGTACATGGGCAGGCCATTGAAGGCCGTGGCGACCGTGAGGTTCGCGCCCGCCGTGTCATGGCCCAGCACATCGAGCAGGGTGCCCTGGGCGGAGACCAGTTGAATGGTGTCCCCGCCGCCCCTCTCCAGGGCGATGTCGCGGGCCATGACGTCCACCCCATTCACGAAGTTGGCGACACTGGTCATGTTATTCACCGTCGCGTCCGCGATGATCAGGATGCCGTCCGCTGGGAAGCGCGTCCCCGCCGGGAGGATGAACTCGCCGTCCGTTTCCCCCGGTGCCAAGTCGGTGTCCGCGTTGAGGGTCCCTGCCGTGGCGCCCTTGCCCTCGATGTCGAGAATCTTCGCCCCACCAATCACCGAGCCACCGGGGCCCGCGAGTTCCACGAAGACCCGGCCATCCTCGCCCGAGGGGGCATCCAACATCACCTCGTTGATGACGGCCACCTTGCAGCTTCCGTTGGCCGCGCCCGCGGTGTCCTGGATGCGGCCCGCGCGGCTTCCCGCCGGATAGAAGCTCACGCACCAGTTCGTCGCCGTGTCGTTGGCCTCGGCCGTGAGGCTGCCCGGATCCAGCTGGGTGGAGCTACCCGCGAAGCCCACGAACGCGGTGGCCGTCAGCGGCGTGTTGGGATTGGTGACGAAGGACTGGAAGTCCACCCGGTCCTCCAGGTGCGCGGGGACCTGGGCGTAGAGCTCCAGCGTGTCCCCCGTGTCCGCCAGCGCGAACGCCGTGCCCGGCGCGCCGTAGACGAAGCCCACGGTGGTGGGAATGGCGCCGGACGGGTTGGGAATGCCCATGAGCACGCCCCCCGCCGGGATGATGACGGGCGTGCCCGCCGTCCCGTTCGGATCGTTCTTCGCGCGGATGTTCACCTCTTCGTTGGCGGCGTTCCGGAAGACGTAGCCGTGCACGTCGAGGTCGGCGGCCGTGGTGTTGCGCAGCTCGATGAACTCCTCGCCCAGGGCCCGGAACTCACTGATGATGACATGGCCCTCCTGGACCACCGGGGGCACCGCCAGCTCCACCTGGACGCTGGCCGAGCGGCTGGAGTTGCCCGCCCCATCGAGCACCTTGAGCGCGAAGAAGTGGGCGCCCGGAGCCAGCCCCGTCACGGTGGCCGTCTCCGGCTGTCCGGCTGCCTGCGGCGCGGGGATGCTGACGGGGGTGGCCGCGGCGAACTGCGCCTCGGTGGTGATGTCCGTGGCGGCGTGGCGCAGCTCGTAGCTGGAGGCCGTGCCTTCCGTGCCATCGTCCCCCACAGCCACCCAGGTGAGGGTCACACTGGAGGCGGAGTCCGCCGAGCCGCTGAGCACGGCCACGGCCGGCGAGAGGTCATCCTGCACCTGAAACGCCGTGCTCTTCACAGGCGGCAGGCCCGTGGCGCTCGCTTCGAGCTCGAACGCCGTGCCCTCCTGGTCCACCGAGAGGCCGCTGAAGGAGGCCACGCCCGCCACGGGGGACACGGTCTTCGTGCCGCTCAGCACCGAGGCCGGGTTGCCACCGGTTAGCGCCACCGTCACGGCGGGCTCCGAGACGGAGAGGGTGTTGCCGAACCCGTCCTGGAGGGACACCCGCACCTGCGCCAGCGAGGCGCGCACGGTGCCGTGGGCGGGCTGCTGCGAGAACACCAGCTTCGCCGGGGTGCCCGCGCCGACCGTCAGCGTGGCGCTGGCGTTGAACGCGCCATCCGTCACGCTCACCTGCTTCGTGCCCGCCGTCTCCAAGGTGGCGCTGAACACGCGCTGCCCTGCATCGCCCGAGGTGAAGGTGTAGTCCGCGGGCAGCGCTGCCTGCGCATCATCCGAGGAGAAGGACACGCTGCCCGTGTAGCCCGTCACCACGTTGCCGAAAGCGTCCCGCGCGCTGAGCGTCACGCTGAAGGAGGCCCCGGCGGTGGCCGTGCCAGGGCTGGAGAGCATCAGGCTCGCGGTGGGGCCCTCCGACACGGAGAGGCTCTTGGTGTCCGTCAACCCGGTGGCCCCTGCGTCCTGCACGGTGACCGACTGGGTGCCCGCGGTGTGCAGCACGAGCCCGGAGAACGTCTTCTTCCCCGCGTCCGCCGCGGTGAACGGGTAGTCCGCGGGCAGCGTCACCTGGCCATCGCTGGAGCCGAAGCTCACCGTGCCCGTGTAGCCCGTGGCGATGTTCCCGTGAGCATCCCGGAGCGTGACCGTCACCGCGAAGGGGCTGCCCGCCTGAACGGGGGCCGAGGGCACCTCAAGCACCAGCTCCGCCACAGCGCCACTGCCCACCTCCACCGTCAGCTCGTCCTGGAGTGAGGCCGCCTGCACCGTCACCGTCTGCGCCCCCACCGTCCGGAGCACGACGTTGGTGAAGGCCTTGTGCCCCGCATCGCCCGGCGTGAAGGTGTAGTCCGGCGGCAGCGTCGCCTGGCCGTCCGTGGACGTGAAGTGCACCGTGCCCACGAAGCCGGTGGCCACGTTGTCGAACGCATCGAAGGCCTTCACCTCGACACTGCCCGGCACCCCAGAGGTAACAGGGCCCACCAGGCCCACCAGATCCAAGCGGGCCGCGGCAGCGGGCTGAATGGTGAAGGGCTCGCTCTGCACCGCGGGCAGCGAGCCCGTCGAGGCCGTGAAGTGGTAGGTGCCCACCTTGTTGAGGACGAGGCCCGGGAAGGTCGCGATGCCGGCCACCGCGTTCACCGTCACCGGGGTGAACGGCACGTCCTCGGCCAGGGCCAGGGTCACGGCCAGCGTGGCGTTGCCCACCGTGTTGCCCGCCGCGTCCTGCAGGGCCACCTTCACCTCCGCCAGCGCCACCCCCGCGGTGCCATTCGCCGGCTGAACCGTGAAGGCCAGCTTCTCCACGCTCGGATTACTGGTGGAGAACGCGCGCGAGGCCGAGCGCACGGCGTTGCCCGCGTTGTCCGTCACCTTCAAAGCAACGTGGTAGGTGGTGCTCACCGCGAGCCCATCGATCGAGGCCTGCTCAGCGGTTCCCGGTGCCTTCGGTGCCTCGACGGCCACCGGCGTGGCCGCCGCGAAGTCCTCATCCGTATTGATGGGCGCCGAGGCGTAGCGCAGTTCCTGGCTGGTGGCCGTGCCCAGCAGCCCATCATCGCCCACGGCGTTCCACTGGACGATGAAGGAGGACGCCGTGGTGGTGCCCTGGGTGAGCACGGGCGTCGCCGGCACCACATCATCCACGATGGTGAAGGAGGTGCTGTTCGCGTCCGGCAGGCCCTGCGCCTGGGCGGTCAGGGTGTACGTGCCCTCCTGGGCGATGCTCAGGTTCGTGAAGGTGGCCACGCCACCCACGGGCGCCACCGTGGCGGTGCCGTCCAGCACACCACCGGCCTGAGAGAGCGTCACGGTGACCTGCGGCGTGGGCGCCCCGGCGGTATTGCCATACACATCGGTGAGGGCGACCTGGACCGGGGACAGGGCGGCACGCACGGAGTGCTGTCCAATGGGCTGGGCGAAGGTGAGCCGGGCGGCCGCGCCGGGCTTCACGTCAATCTCCACCTGCCCCTGAAGCGCCCCGTTCGCGGTGTCCACCACGCCGACCGTCTGAAGGCCCGCGCGCCGCAGCGACAGGCCCGCGAACGCCCTGCTTCCCTGATCCGTGTTCGAGAAGACGAGATCCGCCGGAATCACCGCCGTGGAGTCCGAGGTGACGATGCGCAGGGTCCCCGTGTAGTTCGTCGCCACGTTGTCGAACGCGTCGCGCAGCAGGACCTGGGCGCCCACCGCGCTGCCCGCCTCCGTGTCCGGCGGCAGGCCCGTCAGCTCCACCACGGAGGCGGCTGCGGGCACCACCTGGAAGGAGGGGCTCTCCACAGAGAGCGTGTTCAGCTTCGCCCGGAGCGAATACTCACCCGTCCGCTCGATGACCAGTTCAGTGAAGCGCGCCACGCCGTCCACCGCGGTGACTTCCACGGTTCCCTTCAGCGCGGAGGAAGGTCCCGAGGCCACCTCCACCTTGACCCGGGCCGTCGCCCCGCGAATCACCTCGCCCGCCTCATCCTGGAGCTGTACCTCCAGCGGCTGCATCGGAGAGCCCGCCACGCCCCCGAGGCCCGTGCCCAGGAGGGCGAGCTTCGAGATCTGCGGAGCCGCCGGGATGACGAACTGCACCGTGGGCGCCCGGCCCAGCAGCACGGGCTTTCCGCTGGCCTCCACCTGCGCCGTCACCTGCTTCGGCCCCGCCACGAGGGACACCAGCTTCGACACCATCACGCCCTTCTCATCCGTCATGCCCGAGGGCGGCGAGAAGGTGTGGCCCTCACCGGAGGCATGGAGCGACACCTGTCGCTCCGGCAGCGGCATGCCATCGCTCTTGAGCACGGTGACGGTGACGGTGACTTCGTCCTGGCCATCGGCCCGCACGTTCGTGGCGCGGTTCACCTCCACCGTGGAGCGCTCCACATCCGGCAGGTCCCGGCTGGGGGGCGGCGGCCGGGGGGGCGTGGTTTCACTCGAGCAGCCAGACGCCAGCCCCAGCACGAGCGCGCCCAGCGCGAGGCACCAGCGGAATGAAAGGAAATGAGATGCCATACACGCCTCGGAGAGAAGGGAATCCCGCGCGTGAACCCGGCGCGGCAACGTTCGTTTTTTACCCGACATGGCAACCGGGCAGGAACACCTACAGAGGCGTTTCCGGCGCGGGAGGGGCCGAGAATTCGGGCCCATCCAAGCTCTCGCGGAATTTTCCGTGAGCAGGGCAATCTGGAGGCAGGCCTCAGCCCTTGAGCGCTCGCCTGTCTGCCCTCCACACCTTCAACCGTGTCAGCCCACCGCTTCGCATCGCGTCAGGGGCGGCACGCGAAAACCGCATGCGGACCCGGCGTTGTACGGCCTGAAGGGAGGCCATCCCGCGTCATCCGTTCTTCAGAGGGCTCCGCCATGTCTCACGAGCGCTTCACCCCCAGCCGAGAGGTCTACCACCGCATCCGCTGGGATCCCCGGCTCGATGCCCGTGAGTTCGTCATCGGCTACGACGCCCACTCCGGCGAGATGGAGGAAGTGCCCTTCGCGGCCTTCGTTCCCGATGGAGAGATTCCCTGGCACCGCGTCTGGTACTTCCGCCGGGGCCCTGAGCGGGTGTGGGACCGGAAGAGCCGCACCGATGTGCTGACTGAGCTCGCCGCGGGCCCGGCAGCGTCCGCGGCGTCCGCCCCTCCCCCGGCCGAAGCCGCGCCTGCCTTCACACCGATTCCCGCGTACCGGTATGACGCGCACGCGGAAGCCTGGTGTGAAGACGTCCCCCCGGACACGGTGGACACCGAAGCCCTCCCTTCGCCGGAGGCGCTCACCGTGGCCACCTTCAACGTCCTCTTTGATCTCTACGACGCGGAGCTGATCGACACCCGGCGGCGCATCCCGGAGGCCCTCTCCCTGCTGCGCTCGGTCGATGCCGACCTCATCGCCTTGCAAGAAGTCACCGAGCCCTTTCTCCGGATGCTCCTCGCGACGCCGTGGATCCGCGAGCACTATTTCCTCTCGGACGGACCGGTGGCCGCCACCGTCAAACCCTACGGCCAGCTCCTCCTGTCCCGGTTCCCCTTCGCCTCCCTGCGCCAGTGCGTCTTCACCCGGGACAAGCGGGTGATCGCCGGGGAGCTCCGGTTGAAGGATGGCCCCGTGTGGGTGGCCACGCCTCACCTGACGAGCAACCGCACCGCCTCGCCGGACAGTGCACGCGCGGCCCAGCTGCGGACCCTCGTCGATTGGGCGAATGCCCTGGGGCCCCAGGCCCCCGATGTGGTGCTCGCGGGGGACTTCAACCTCGGCGAGGACGCTGCCGAGGCCCAGGTCTTCACCCAAGAAGGATTCGTGGATGTCTGGCCCCTGCTGCGGCCCGAGGAGCCTGGATTCACGTTCGACCCGGAGCGGAATGCGCTGGCCACGGCGATGACCGTCACCGGCCGACGCCAGCGGCTGGACCGGGTGCTCGTGCGCTCCCGCTCGGGACGGCTCACGCCTCGCGCCGTGTCGCTCTTTGGAGAGACGCCCCTGCCCCCACCCGAGGCGCCCGCGGGAGGCCCCCTCTTCACATCGGATCACTTCGGCGTGCGCTGTGTGCTGCGACTGGATGAACCCCGG
Source organism: Allostigmatella hybrida (assembly GCF_020103775.1). Lineage (NCBI taxonomy): Bacteria > Pseudomonadati > Myxococcota > Myxococcia > Myxococcales > Archangiaceae > Allostigmatella > Allostigmatella hybrida. Next base: position 1,308,899 of record NZ_JAHXBH010000001.1, on the reverse strand, counting down.
GCCCACCCGCCTGCCGCCTCCCGGGCGCTCTCGGCGGTTCCCGTGCACGAGTCGGCCGTGGTGCTCATCCCCCCGGAGGCGCAGTGGGGCCCCCTCCAGGCCCTGCGCGCCCAGCATGACCGGAACTACCAGCGGTGGATGCCGCATGTGACGCTGCTCTATCCGTTCATCCCTGAAGAGCACTTCCTGGAGGCCGAGGCGCTCATCGAAGAAGCCCTGCGGTCCATCGCCCCCTTCCAGGTGACCCTCACGAGCTTCGACTTCTTCGAGCACCGCGCCAGCGTGACCGCCTGGCTCCAGCCCGAGGACCAGCCTCACGGCGCCTTGAAGGCCCTGCAAGCCGCGCTCGAAGCCGCGCTCCCTCACTGTGATGAGCAGGGCCGCAAGTCCGAACGCGGGTTCACGCCCCATCTGAGTGTCGGCCAGCTTCCCCGCTCGGCCCCCGCGGACATCCGGCAGACGCTCTCCACCTGGGAGCAGGACTGGCGTCCCCTCTCCTTCGAAGTCCGCGAGGTCTGTCTGATCAGCCGCCGGGGCAACGGCCCTTTCGCGGTGAGACGGCGCGTGGCGCTCGGGGGTGCCCGCCGCCCCACCGCCCCGCCGCACACCACCCTCCACGAAGTCCTATCCGCGCGAGGGGAACTGGATTCCGGCGAGGCCTCGCAGGCACACGCTCAGGCCGTGAAGCACCTGGAGGCGGTGTGCGCCCGGCTGGGCGTGGCGCTGTACCCCTATGGCTCGTTCCGGATGGGAATGAGCCGGCCCGGCAGCGACGTGGACGCGGTGGCCATTGGTCCCTCCCACCTGTCCCGTGAAGACTTCGCCCAGGCCCTCCTCCAAGCGCTCTCCCGGGAGAAGGGCAGCGAGGGTGCCCGCTTCATCGCGGATGCCGCCCTCCCGCTGGTGAAGCTGACCCTCGATGGCGTGCCGTTCGATGTGTCCTATGCGAGCCGCCCCGAGGACGCAGCGCCCTGTCCCCCCTCAGAGCTGCTGGCCCGGTACGGCGAGCGGCTGGATCCCGCCGGGTTCCGCTCCCTCACGGGCTGGGCGGACACGGAGGCGCTGCTGAGCTGTGCCGGGCCCGAGGGCCCCGAGCGCGAGCGGTTCCGGACCGTGCTGCGGGCCGTCAAGGTCTGGGCGAAGGCGCGCGGCGTGTACTCGCATGCGCTGGGCTACCTGGGAGGCTTCTCCTGGGCCGTGCTGGTGGCCTGGGCCTGTCTGCGCGCCCCTCGGGAGTCCTCCCGCACGGAGGAGCAGCTGCTCGCGTACTTCTTCGAGATGTTCGCGGCCTGGCCGTGGCCCCTGCCCGTCACCCTCACGCCGGGGACCGCGCGGTACACCCCAGAGGGGAAGCGCGACCTGATGCCCGTGGTGGCGCCCGCGCTGCCTCACCGCAACACCGCGCGCAACGTGTCGCGCTCGACGCTCCGCGTGCTTCGTGACGAGTTCGCTCGCGCCAGTGAAGTGCTGCGGCAGGCCCGGAGCAAGGGCACGGCGGAGGCCTGGGAGGCCCTGTTCGCGCCCGTGGACGTCTCCCGGCAGATGCCCGCCCGCGTGGTGGTCTCCATCGAGGCCGAATCGCCCGAGGACCGGCAGGTGGCCGCGGGCTGGGTGCTCGGGCACCTCACGGCCCTGGTGTACCGGCTGGAGGGAGATCGCCGGCTCTTTCTGCGCCCCTTTCCCCCCGCTCAGCCCGAGGGCCCCTTCCTCGTGGGCCTGGCCGTTCAAGGCCAGGAGGGGGAAGAGGCCCTCTCGCTGCATCCGGGAAGCGCTCTGCGCCAGACCCTGGACGCGTTCCGCGAGTCCTTTCACGCCTGGAGCCACCGGCCTCCAGGCGCTTCGCTCACCCTCCGGCTGGCCGTGGACTGAGCCGCCGTCAGGGCCTCAGTGCACGCGGGAGCGGGGCAGGTTGGACGCCGGCGGGAGGCCGCTGTCGCTGGCGTTCAGCATGTTCCCACTGCCGCACACCAGCGCGGCCATGTCCTCGGCGCGGCGGCCGATGTCGTCGAACGTCCGCGTCACGGTCCCCACCGGGTCCTTCACCGAGACGCCCCGCATGTAGAGGGACAGGTTCGACGCCTGCCCCGCGGCGCGCGGGAGGATGTGGGTGAAGTCCGTCTTCGTCTCGCCCGCGTGGCACCCGCTGCAGGTGTTCAGGGAGAACTTGTGCCGGGCCTCGACGCTCACCGAGGGCGCCCGCCAGAAGAACGTCTCATCCGGGACCCGGACGCCCGCCGCCAGGAACGGTGCCCCCGAGAAGACCGCGGGGACCTGGTGCTGCTCGGCGAGGATGGCGTCCTCGTTGGCACGGATGAAGTTGCCCAGGGCGTTCGAGTTGTTGAAGCCAAAGTCCGGCGTGAGCGCCGTCGCGGCCGGCTTCAGCCCCTCCGCCGACAGGGAGAAGTCCCGCATCTCCCACAGGGTGGACAGCGCGGCCTCGTTGGTGCGGACATGGTTGATGGCACTGCCGAAGGGCCGCGAGGGCATCACGCCCGCCGCCGTGAAGCGATCGGTGATTTGCTGGAGCTTCGCCTTGTAGTTGGCGCTCCCCAGGCCGAGCTGCCCCAGGGCGTGCCAGTCCCGCGCCCAGGCCAGGATGGCCTCCGGGCTGCTTCCGGGCAGCGTGTACTCCAGGATGAGGGTGAACTCGAGCGGACGGCCCTGCGCATCGAGCACGCCGAAGACGAAGCGCCCCTCACCGGCCTGGACACCCGGCTGCCGCAGGTCCATGCGGTTGACGATGGCCAGGAGCCGGAACGGCGCCGTGCTGAAGTCGAGCGGCTTGCTCGCCCCGCCGCTGCGCTGCTCCCAGGGCCCCAGCACCAGCGTCTGCAGCTGCGTGCGGGCCGGCAGCGTCATGCCGTTGACCGTCTGGGCCGTGTTCCAGGTGCGCAGCCACTGGCGCACCAGCGCGGACGGGTCCTGGTTGCCCGCCATCGCCTTCATCAGCGTCCCGAAGTGCCAGGCGCCTCCGGGCGCGGTCCGCACGGGGTCCTCCACCACCGAGAGCGAGGTGATGACCAGTTCCGCCTGGCGGTCGATGGTGCAGGCCGTCGGGGTGCACGCACAGGTGGACTCGCAGCCGTTGGCGGCGTTCCCATCGCAGTCATACCGGCCGGGCGCGCAGGCCGTGCTGCACTGGCTGGCCATGCAGACGCCCACGGTGGAGTCCTGGCCGGGGCACGTGTTGCCGCAGGTGCCGCAGTGGTTCACGTTCGAGGTGAGGTCCGTCTCACAGCCGTTGGCCGGGTTCCCATCGCAGTTGCCGTACCCCGGCGCGCAAGGCGTCTCATAGACCGGCCCCTCGATGCAGGACGAGACGTTCTCCGCGGCGTCCTTCGCGGCGAAGAACACCCGGCGCACGGAGCCCGGGCCCGTGGCATCCACGAGCACCACCAGGTTGAACTTTCCATCGGCGCCCACCGTGGCCGTGGCCGCGGGGGTCCCCGTGCAGGCCACGTCGATGAAGACCCCCACGGTGCTCCCGGGCTCGGCGGTGCCCTTCACGCGAAGCTCATGCCGGGTGTTGCCGTACTGCCAGGTGGCCTCGACGATGACGGGCGGCGCCGGCGGGGTGGTATCGCAGCCCCCGTTGCCCCCGCCGTACCCGCCGTCGCTGCCGTAGCCATAGCCCCCGCTGCCGCCACCGCCTCCGGTGCAGCCGCCCCCGCCCCCACCGCCGCCTCCATAGGAAGGAACGGTCGCGCAGCCCGACGCGTTGCCCGCACCATTATAGGAGCGTGCCGAGTAGACGCCCGCAGAGTAGCCCGGCGTGTAGATGGGAATCTCGCAGGACGTCCCCGCGCCGGTCTCGCTGCTCGCCACCACCGGGCCCGTGCAGTTGGGGCTGCCGTAGACGCGCACGGTCGCGCGGGGCTCGGTGCGGACCACCAGGTGGGGCACTTGCAGGGAGTCCGAGGCCCCCGGCGCCCGCCACGAGAGGCTGGGCATCGACGGCGCGGAGCGGTCCACCTGCACGTTGCCGCCCGCGCGGGCGTTGTTCCGCTCATTCGACTCGCCGACCCGGTTCTCCAGGTCAGCGATGGCGCCCAGGACATAGGTGCCCGCGGCCACGTCCGGCATGTCCAGGGAGGCGCTGACCTCCTGGCACTGCCCGGCCTGCACCAGGAAGCTCTCGCTGGAGCCCAGCCAGGCATCGCGCGCGTCGATGACCGCATCCTGTGACAGGACGAAGGCCAGCTGCGTGGTGCCCGGCGCGCTGCCCCGGTTGCACAGCCTCGCGCGCACCAGCGAGCCCACCCCGAGCGTCGAGGGCCCGGAGAGGAACTCGACCTGGAAGTCCACGCCGGAGGGGCCCGGGGTGGGGACCCAGGGCTCGGGGTTCGGACCCGGCACGCTGGGAAGGTCATCGCCCTCCCACGCGTCGTCATAGGGTGCAACGACACAGCCCACGAACGCACTGGCGAGTGCGCCCGCCCACCACTTCTGTATCCGCATGAGGGCCTGCCTCTTTGGGAAGTGTGGAGCCGCCGGCCCATCCCGCCTCCCACCGGGCGCTGATGCGCCCATCCCCACCAGCCCCAACACGGCCTCCCAGACGGGGGCTGTGCGGATTTATTCAAACCCTTCAGGTCTTTCAGGCCCCCGGCGGCGCGGCGGACTCACGGACCAGCAGCGACTGCACGAGCTGACGGAGCTCCTCGGGCAGGAACGGCTTTTCCATACACCGGTTGCCCACCCGTCCCAGGAACTCCCGGGCCCGCGGCGTGAAGGCCCCGCCCGTCAGGAACACCATCCGGCCGGCCACCCGAGGCGCCACCCGGGAGAGCTCCTCGTACAGCTCCATCCCGCTCATCTCCGGCATCATCATGTCGCAGAGGATGATGTCGAAGGGGTCTCCGGCCACCAGGCGCTCCAGCGCCTCGCGCGCATCCGTCATCACTTCCACCTCGTGCTCCCGCTGGAGGGCCCGGCGGATGGCCACCCCCACCATCCGCTCGTCATCCACGATGAGGATGCGCCCACGCCGGGGCACGTTCCCCAGGGGCAGCGGCGGTGGGGAGAGCACGGCCTTCCGCTCCGGGACGGGCAGGAGCAGCCGGAAGACCCGGCCCCGCCCCGGCCCGCTCTCCAGCGTCAGGCGCCCGCCCAGGTCCGTCACGATGGTGCGGCACACGGACAGCCCCAGCCCCGTGTCCACCCCACCGGAGGCCTCCGGGAAGAAGGGCTCGAACACCCGCTCCCGGCGGTCCGGGGGAATGCTGGCCCCCGTGTCGTGGAACTCGATGGCCACCTGCGCCCCCTGGGGCCTCGTCACCAGGCGGATCTCCTGGTGCTCCACATCCCCCTCCGGCAGGGCCTCGGCCGCGTTGACGAGCAGGTGCATGAACACCTGCCCGAGCTTCCCCTCGTCCGCCAGCACCGAGAGCGGCTGGGTGTAGTCCCGGACCAGCCGGGCGCGCTGCCGCAGGGTGTGCTGCACCATGCGAATGGAGGACTCCAGCACCCGGTGCACCTCCACGGGCGCCGGCGCCTCCTTGCCCTCGTGGGCGAAGACGCGCAGCTGCTGGATGATGTCGCGGAAGCTCTGCGCGCCGTGCCGGATGTCCCCCAGCAGGGTGCGGACCTCGGAGCGCTCCGCCTCGGCCAGCGGCAGGCGCGGCAGCACATCGGCCTCCAGGTGGTGGAGGTTGGCGAGCACGTACGAGAGCGGGTTGGTGATGTCGTGCGCCACCGTGCCCGCCACCATCCCCAGCGAGGCCATGCGCTCGGCGAGCATCAGGCGCGACTGCAGCAGCCTGCGCTCGGTCAAATCCCGCGCCACCCACAGCGAGCCGGGCTGGCCGTCGAACACCACCGGCAGCCGGGCCAGCTCCACCGGAATGGCCTCGCCCGAGGGCCGCAGCAGGCGCGCATCCCGGGGCGCCAGCGGGGTGCCCTCCGCCGGCAGCGCCTCCCGCAGCTTCGGCCATTCCCCGGCCCCCAGCAGCGGCGCCAGGAACGCCTCCAGCGTCCGCCCCAGGAGCGCCTCCCGGGACACGCCGCTCAGCCGGGCCATGGCGGGGTTCACATAGACGACCCGCCCCCCGGTCAGCACGGTGAGGCCCGCGGGCATCTGCTCGATGAGCTCGCGAAAGTTCGCCTGGGAGCGCCGCAGCACCTCCAGCGTCCGCGCATGCTGGATGGCATAGCGGATGGAGCGCTCCAGCAGCACCGGCGTCAGCTCGGACTTCGCCAGGAAGTCCGCCGCCCCCGCCTGCTGCGCCTGGCGGTCCACCTCGCTGCCCTCCGCCATGCCCGTCAGCAGGATGATGGGCGTGTGCACGCCCCGGCGCCGGGCCTCCTCCAGCAGCTCCAGGCCCGTGTGCGCCCCGAGCCGGTAGTCCAGCAGGCACACCTCGTGGCGCGCCTCCGCCAGCGCCGCGAGCGCGGGGTCCGCCTCGCTCACCCAGTCAATCGTGACACCGCCCGAGCCCATGGCGCGCAGCGCGTCCCGGACCAGCAGGAAGTCATCCTCGTCGTCCTCCACCAGCAGGACGCGCACGGGGGAGGAGGCGGCCTGCTGCATCATGAGAGGGCCGCGCGGGGCAGCTCCGCGGTCTGAATCCAATGCGCGTCCAGGACCTTCATCATCTGGATGAGCTCCGAGAAGGAGCCCGGCTTGGTGATGAAGCAGTTGGCCCCCAAGTCATAACTTCCCACCACGTCCTCGTCCCGGCGCGAGGTGCTCAGGATGACGACGGGGATGCGCTTGAGGCGCGGGTCCTGCTTGAGCGTCCGCAGCACCTCACGGCCGTCCATGCGCGGCATGTTCAAGTCCAACAGGATGAGCCCGGGCGCCGGCGCGCTCTGGGGCTCGCGGTAGCGGCCCCGCCGGTTCAGGTAGTCGAGCAGCTCCTCCCCATCCTCGACACACCGCAAGGCACTGGGGACCTGGCTGACCCGCAGGGCTTCCTGCGCAAGCTCCCGGTCATCCGCATCATCGTCCGCCATCAGGATGGTGGTGGCTCTGGCTCGTCCCATGACTTCCTCTTGCCCGCCGGTGGTGAGGGGCAACAGAAAATCGCTCTTTCCGTGAGGACGCGAAAGAGGGTTGTGCCGGCGCGGCCTGAAGAATCTTCAGGCCCTACACAAAGGCATTCAGAAAATCCTGCAGCTTGCGGTGCTCCGCGCGCGCCCGGGGAGTGGACTCCGAGGCCCCCTCGCCCCGCGCTCCCGGCGAGCCGCTGCGGGACATGTCCCGTGCGCCAGCGCCGCCCCGGCCTCCGCCCTCGGACGGCCCCTTGCGCGGCGCGCCCTGAGTCCCCTCCACCCTCCCGTCGTCGAGCCTCATCCGCATCTCCTCTCACTCCGCGTGGTCTGCCCTGGCCCTGCCTGCGTGGGACACCTGCAACTCACGGGCCTTCTCCTTCTTCCCGTCAATCCCAGGCCAGCTCGTATTCGCTGTCGAGCAGCCCCACCGCACTGCCCATCACCGAGACGTTCCGCGCGCCGCCCTCTTCCAGGACGCCCTGCAACAGCCCCTTCGTGTAGGCCGGAGGCATGAAATCCCCCTGCGTGACGAACCGGCCCGTGTTGCCCGGCGGGAAGGCAATCATCCGCCGCTCGCCGTAGCTGACCGTGGCGCGGTAGCTGGAGGGCAGCTGCTGGAGGAGCCGCCGGGGGCTACCCTCCGAGAGCACGAGCATGGTGCGGCCCGCGGGGGCACGCAAAAAATCATGGGCCGCCTGGCGCCCCATGCGGCGCAGCACCGCCGAGCCGCCTCCGGCGCGCGGCCCCAGCTCCTTCACCGCCACGAGCATCATGCGCAGCAGCCCGGCGACGGGATAAGGAAGGGAGGCAATGAAGCGCCGCCTCTCCGAGACTTCCTGGCAGCGGTCCGCGGCTTCACTCCCACCGAGTGTGCGAACGGTTTCCAGCACCCCGCTGAAGAACATCCCGTGTGCCGTGTCCGTGGGGCTGGTCATCGCCATCCGGTGGCGGAGCTGGCGCTCCACGTCGAGGTCCATCACCGGCTGTAGCGACTCGAGGTGTGCGTGCATGATGGCGTTTCCTGAAGTGGGACCTGCCGGGAGAAAGCCGGGGACCGCTGCCGGGGGCTGCCAAGAGCAGGATTTGGGCCACCTTCCAATCCCTTGGAAAACAAGGCGTTACCTTCCCCCAGGGGATTCAGGGCTGAAGCTTCGACAGCACAAGGCGTTCATCGAAACATGCAATTTCAACCTTCTGAAGCCATGCTTCATTCGTGAAGCCCCCTCCTTCAGTCATGAAGCCCCCCTCGTCCCGGATCTTCACGGACCGCAGCCCGCGCAAGCCCCTGTACGTGCAGGTCGTGACGCAGCCGGCATTGCACGGGTGCTGGTCGGTCAACATCAGCGAGACGGGAATTGGCCTGGTGGCCACCTCGCTGGAGGGGACCGCCACGGGCCCCCGCGAGGGGCAACTCTTCGAGCTGGCCTTCTCGCTGCCGGACTCCCACGCGCGCATCCGGGCCCAGGGCGAGGTGCGCTGGCGGCATGACACGGAGGTGGCCAACGGCGGCACCGTGATGGCGATGGGGGTGTTCTTCCGCTCCTTCGAGGGCGCCCACCGCGTCACCCTGGCGCGCTACCTCCAGGAGAGCGCCCTCCAGGTGGCGGTGGCCTACGCCACGGAGGCCCAGGTCCGGCTCATCCGCTCGGCGCTGGAGGGGCACGCGCGGCTGGGCCACGCGACGTCCTCGCCGGAGGTGCAGGCCCTGCTCAACCGGGGGGACGTGGCCGTCCTGCTGGTGGCCGGCACGGACGAGGTGCAGGCCCTGTCGCTGGTGGAGCAGCTCTCCGCCCGGCGCATGGAAGAGGTGGATGTCACCGGCGCGGCGCCCCCCAGCGACATGGCGGCGCGCATCGTCTACTGCGCGCCCGCCCCGGCGGAGCGGCTGGTGGAGCTGTTCAACGCGGGGGGCATCTTCCGGGCGCTGGGCCCTTCGCCGGAGCCGGAAATCATCCGGCAGGCGGTGCTGGACGCGGGACGCGAGCACGGGGTGCGCACGGAGCAGCGGCGGCTGGCGCTCGAGCTGGAGCGCAACCTCCTGCGGGAGCGGGCGCTCCTGGAGGGCACCGCGGGCACGCCCAGCCCCGCGGGGGGCGACGGGCCCGGCTTCTCCAGCCCCCCGATGAAGCGCGTCATGGAGCTGGTGCGCGTGGCGGCCCCCCACCGGGTGGCGGTGCTGCTGCAAGGGGAGACGGGCACGGGCAAGGAGGTGCTGGCCCGCATCATCCACAAGCTGAGCGGCCGGGGGAACGTGTCCCTGGTGGTGCAGGACTGCGGCGCGCTGAGCGAGACGCTCCTGGAGAGCGAGCTGTTCGGCCACGTGAAGGGGGCCTTCACCGGCGCGGTGGCCGACCACCCGGGCCTCTTCGTCCTGGCCGACGGCGGCACCATCTTCCTGGATGAAATCGAGAACACCACCCCCAACCTCCAGGCCAAGCTCCTGCGCGTGCTGGAGGGCGGCGATGTGCGCCCCGTGGGCGGCACCCAGGTGCGCCACGTGGACGTGCGGGTGGTGGCGGCGAGCAACCGGGACTTGGCCCAGGAGGTGCGCGCCGGGCGCTTCCGGGCGGACCTCTTCTACCGGCTCAACAGCTTCACCATCGACATTCCCCCCATGCGCGAGCGCCCCGAGGACATCCTCTCGCTGGCGCGGCACTTCCTGGAGCTCTTCAATCAGGCGCTGAAGCGCTCGGCGAGCGGGGTGGCGCCCGAGGCGGAGGAGGCCCTGCTGGCGTATGCCTGGCCCGGCAACGCGCGCGAGCTGCGCAACGTGTTGGAGCGCGCGGTGCTCCTGTCGAAGCCTGGAGAGCTGGTGACCCGGAGCCTGCTGCCCCCGATGATGCTGGCGAGCCTGCCCCCCGGGGGCGTGGCCCCAGCAGGCTCACTGCGGACCCGGATGGAGCAACTGGAGCGGGAGCTCATCCGCGAGGCCCTGGAGCAGAGTGGCGGGGTGCTGCGCCGCGCCGCGGTGGCCCTGGGCATGGACCCGGTGACGCTGGGCCGCCGGGCGCGCCGCCACGGCCTGTGGAAGGGCGGCTAAGCCCCTACTCCTCCAGCACGCACCCGGTGCGCGCGTCCACGAAGCGGGCCCGGGCACCCCAGAGCAGCAGGGCCGAGGTCTCCACCTCCTTCCGCTCCGCGTCGATGCGCAGGTGCGCCACGGCGGGGCTGGCCTGGACCCAGGCCCGGCAGAAGGCCTCGTCCTGCTCCGCCACGAAGAGACAGGAGCACGCATCCTTCGCCGTGTAGGCCGTCACGAGCCGCAAGTCATTGTTGTCATACAAGCGCCGGTCCCCGCCCTCACAGGCCACGAGCCCCGCCGCGATGCCCAGCCACGCCGCCCGCTTCATGGGCGCTGCCCCACCAGCGCCAGGGCCCGGGCCAGAAAGGCATCCAGCTCGAAGGCGCCCGGCTCCCGGTCGTCGGCCATGCGCACCACCACCACATCCAGCGAGGGGATGATGGTGACCGACTGTCCCCAGTGCCCGCGCATGGCGTAGGCATCCTCGGGCACGTGCGGCCAGGGCTTCCCGTCCTGCACGCCCGGCACGCGGCGGTTGAGCCAGAGCTGCCAGCCCTGCACATCCCCTGGGTCCCAATACAGCCGCTTCTGGCGGAGCGGCCCGGACACGGCGGTGGACTGGGCCACCCAGCCCTCGGGCAGCAGCCGCTGGCCCTCCCAGCACCCGTCATTCAGGAAGAGAAAGCCCAGCTTCGCCCAGTCCCGCGGCGTGGCGTACAGGAGCGAGGAGCCCACCAGGACGCCCTGGCCGTCGCGCTCCCACACCGCGCTGCGCACGCCCAGCGGCTCGAACAGCAGCCGCCACTCCCAGCCCTCGGGCTGCCGGGGGCGCATCGCCGCGCCCACCACCGCCGCCAGCAGCGTGGTGTCGCCCGAGGAGTACTCCCAGCTCGTCCCCGGCGCGTCCCGCTGCACGTGAGAGGTGATGAAGGCCACCATGTCCCCGTGGCCCTCGCCGTAGAGCATCGCCAGGACCGAGGATGTCTGGAGCGGGCCATTCTCGTAGCCCTCCTGCCAGTCCAGCCCCGAGGCGAACTCCAGCAGGTGGCGCACCTGGATGGCACAGGCGGACTCCCGCGTGGCCTTCACGTACTTGCAGATGGAGTCCTCCAGCGCCAGCGCGCCCTCGGCCACCGCCAGGCCCGTGAGGGCATTGGTGGCACTCTTGGCCATGGACCAGCCCAGGTGCCGCTTCTGGGCCGTCCACCCGGGCGCATAGCGCTCGTACACCAGACGCCCCCGGTGGAGGATGAGCACCCCGTCCGTGCGAATCCCCTTTCGCTCCGAGGCAGGCTCCTTCCGGGTGAAGGCATAGTCCTCGAAGGCCCGCAGCGCGGGCTCATGCCCGGCGGGCAAGGGCGCCGAGGCCCAGTCCTGCGTGGGCCAGAGGCTCCGCTCGGGACACCCGGCGTCCGCCCCGCCCGGCAGTCCCAGCAACACCAGGCACAGCGGCAGGCTCGCCCCCGAGGCGCGCAGGGCCTCCGCGCCGGAGCGCCCCCGGGCCCTCAGCGCCCCCGTCACCCCAAGGGGCAGCACCACCGCCAGGACCCCGGTGAGCAGGGCCGCATCGCCGGGCCGCCGCGCGGAGGCATGCAGCCCGATCGCCCCTGCCAGCACCAACACCTGCGTCCCCAGGGCCAGCGCCACCGCCAGCCCGGTCCGCCCCGGTGCCGCGCCCATCCGGCGGATGACCCACGCCTCCATCCCCACCACCGCCAGCGGGGGCACCACCCCCACCAGGAGCAGCGCGGGCACCGCGGCCCTCACCGTGTTCGAGGAGAGCGTGCCCAGCCTCATGCCCGCCCACAGCGCCAGGGGCACCATCACCAGGGCGGTGGCCACCCCCACGCCGAAGGGAAGGGCCCACCCCGTGGGTCTAGAAGGGAATGTCGTCATCGGTGTGCGGCGGCGGATCGCCGTCTCCCGGCGCATGGCCGAAGCCTCCGCCCTGGGGGGCGTCCGCGTCGCCTCCTCGCTGCCGGGCAATCTCCGCCTCGATGCTCGCCAGCAGCGCCCGCTCCTTGTCATGCCACCGGGACTTGCTCGGGTCGGCCAGGGAGCGCCTCGCGCCATTGGCGTAATACTCCAGGTCCTGCATGGTGGCCCCGTAGATGGGCCCACCCTTGCTGCGGCCGTAGTTGGGGAACACGGACCCATCGCCGCCGCCGCCGCCCCCACCGCCGCCCGCCCCCGCGCTGCTCGCGGCCCGGCGGGGCGCGGAAGAGGCCGCGTCCGGAACCGCACCGATGGAGAGTTCGCCCATGCGCAGGGAGAATCCCTCCTCGCGCTTGTATGCCGTGCCCACGCGCACGTGCTCCACGCGGCCATCGGGACGCTGAACCGCCACGGTGACCGGATAACCTTGCTCGCTCATGCCGCCCGAATCCCATCCCCCGGCAGGTCTGTCAACGGCCACGCGACCTGGCGTGTTGGGAGGCCCTCGTCATGCGCGCCGCTCCCTCGCCCTTCAGTTCAGGGAGATCATCCCCTGCGCGCCCTTCTTGCGCACCCACGCCTTGGGCTTGGGCGGCTCCTTCAGCTCTTCCTGCTGCGGCTCGGCCTGGCGCTCCTGGGCGGCCGCCCGCCCCCGGGGCAGCTTCACGTCCTTGGCGGACTGCGGCGGCGCGTTGTCGCCCCAGTCCGAGGGGCGGCGGTCCGTCCGGATGAGCAGCCGCAGCTTCTGGTAGTGCGCCGAGCAGTAGCCCTTGGACCGGCTCGGGCGCTTGCACCCGATGACCGCGCACGCACCGGACGCTGCGGCCGCGGCCGAGGCACCCTTGCCCGAGGACCGCGCCGCCCCAGCCGGGGCCTTCGTGGGCTCCGCCTTCGCGGGGGCCGCCTTCGCAGGGGCCGCCTTCGCAGGGGCCGCCTTCGCAGGAGCCGCCTTCGCGGGCGAGGCCTTCGCGGGTGCAGCCTTCACGGGCGCGGCCTTGCCCGCGGCCGGCTTCCCGGCGCCACGCACCAGGGGGAGCGGCAACTTCAGCCCCTGAGAGGCCGCCAACGGGGCCAGCCTCGCGGTCATCGAGCGCAGGCGCTCGATATGTCCCAGCCCTTTCTCAAGGCTTGCGATGGACTTCTGGAGGGGCCGCAGCTGGGTCGTCAGCTCAACCCGAATCATTTCTCGAAGGGCTTTCTCGAAGGACATGTGGCGCTGTGTATACACCGATACCTCCCGGTGTGGAGAACGCCTTTCATGTCTGTCTCTGGACCAGGCCCCTGGGGGTTCCAACTTCCCCCGGGGCCTGTCTCCAGAAATGTAACCGCTTTCAGCGGGTGGGGCTGCTCCCCCGGGCGGCGCAGCGCGGCATGGCCTTTACCGCGCGCGCGCGCCCACCTTGAACCGGCGCATGCGGCGCCGGGAGCGCGGGGCCGCCCACGCCACCCACAGCACCAACAGCGCAGGAATGAACAGATGAATCATCAATTACCCCCCGAAACGAGGACTGCCCTGCCGGACGCGCCGTCTCCTGTTTTCCTGATACGAACAGGGTTCGGATTCATTTCCCTCAAGTCTACGGGCCCGGTCTGACATCCCCGGGGCCTACGTCCTGCGCCTTTCTGCGGCGAAAGGGCCGCGCTTGCGGCATTGTGCGTCCCCGTCAACCAAGGACTTCCCATGACGACCGATTCGCAGGATTTGAAGTGCATCAACACCCTCCGCACCCTGGCCATGGACGCGGTGGAGAAGGCCCACTCCGGACACCCCGGCGCGCCCATGGCGCTGGCGCCTGTCGCCTACCAGCTCTGGCAGCAGGAGCTGCGGTATGATCCGGCGAATCCCCAGTGGCCCAACCGGGATCGCTTCGTCCTCTCGAACGGCCACGCCTCCATGCTGCTGTACGGGCTGCTGCACCTGGCCGGCGTGCGCCGGGTGAACAAGCAGATGCAGGTGGAGAACGTGCCCGCGGTCTCGCTGGAGGATCTCCAGAACTTCCGCCAGCTCGACAGCAACACGCCGGGACACCCCGAGTACCGCTGGACCACCGGCGTGGAGACCACCACGGGCCCCCTGGGCCAGGGCGTCGCCAACAGCGTGGGCATGGCGATGGCCTCGCGGTGGCTGGCCGGGTACTTCAACCGCCCGGACTACACCCTCTTCGACTACGACGTGTGGGCCATCTGCGGTGACGGCGACCTGATGGAGGGCGTGGCCAGCGAGGCCGCCTCGCTCGCGGGCCACCTGCAGCTGCCCAACCTGTGCTGGGTCTACGACTCCAACCACATCTCCATCGACGGCAGCACGGAGCTGGCTTTCACCGAGGACGTGGGCAAGCGCTTCGAGGCCTACGGCTGGCGCGTGCTGCGCGTGGAGGACGCGAATGACCTCGAGGCCCTGTCGAAGGCCTACCGCACCTTCAAGGAGCAGCGCGGCAAGCCCACCCTCATCATCGTTCGCAGCCGCATCGGCTTCGGCTCGCCCAAGAAGGAGGGCACCGCGTCGGCCCACGGCGAGCCCCTGGGCGCCGAGGAAATCAAGGGCACCAAGCGCGCGTACGGCTGGCCCGAGGATGCGCAGTTCCTCGTGCCCGAGGGCGTGCGCGAGCGCTTCCAGGAGCGCATGGGCGCGCGCGGGCAGCAGACGCGCGCGGCGTGGGAGCAGCTCTTCACCGGCTACAAGAAGGCGCACCCGGAGCTGGCACGCCAGTTGGAGAACATGCAGCGCAGCGAGCTGCCCGAGGGCTGGGACAAGGAGCTGCCCACCTTCCCCGCGGACGCCAAGGGCATGGCCACGCGTGAGTCCGGCGGCAAGGTGCTCAACGCCCTGGCGAAGAACTACCCCTGGCTGGTGGGCGGCTCGGCCGACCTCAACCCCTCCACCAAGACGTACCTGAGCTTCTCCGGGCCGATGAAGCCGGGCGACCAGACCGGGCGCAACGTCCACTACGGCGTGCGCGAGCACGCCATGGGCTCCATCGTGAACGGCCTGACGCTGTGCAACCTGCGCGGCTACGGCGCCACCTTCCTCATCTTCAGCGACTACGAGCGCCCGGCCATCCGGCTCTCGTCCATCATGGAGATTCCCGCCATCCACATCTTCACCCATGACTCCATCGGTCTGGGCGAGGACGGCCCCACGCACCAGCCCGTGGAGCAGTTGCAGTCGCTGCGCGCCATCCCCGGCCTCATCGTGCTGCGGCCCGCGGATGCCAACGAAGTCACCGAGGCCTGGCGCGTCATCGCCCAGCAGAAGCACCACCCGGTGGCGCTGGTGCTCTCGCGCCAGCCGGTGCCCACGCTGGACCGGACGAAGTACGCCCCCGCCTCGGGCGTGGCCAAGGGCGCCTACGTGCTCGCGGGCGGAGAGGGCACCCCGGAGGTCATCCTCATCGGCACCGGCACCGAGGTCTCCCTGTGCCTGCAGGCCGCCGAGCAGCTCCAGTCCGAGGGCGTGAAGGCGCGCGTGGTGAGCATGCCCTCGTGGGAGCTGTTCGAGCAGCAGGACGAGGCCTACAAGGACTCCGTGCTGCCCCCGTCCGTCCGGGCGCGCGTCTCCGTGGAGCAGGCGGCGGCGTTCGGCTGGGAGCGCTGGGTGGGACTGACCGGCAAGGCCATCGGCATGCGCACCTTCGGCGCGTCCGCCCCCATCAAGTCCCTGCTCCAGAAGTTCGGCTTCACCGTGGAGAACGTGGTGAAGGCCGCCAAGGAAACCATCGCCACGGCGAAGAAGTAACCGCGGTCCCCGGGGCCTGGAGCGCACTGTCCTCCAGGCCCTTTCCCTGTGCCGTTGTGAGGAGGGTTCCATGCGCATCGCCCTGGCCGCCGACCATGCGGGGTTCGAGCTGAAGAGCTGGCTGCTGAAGGCCCTGGAGAACGCGGGCCACACCCTCCTCGACAAGGGCACGCACAGCACCGCGCCCGTGGACTACCCGGACTGCGCCCAGGCCGTGGGCGAGGCCCTGCGCCAGGGCGAAGTGGACCGGGCCATCCTCATCTGCGGCAGCGGCGTGGGCGCCTCCATCGCCGTCAACAAGATGCCCGGCGTGCGCGGCGGCCTGTGCCATGACACCTACTCGGCGCACCAGGGCGTCGAGCACGACGACATGAACGTGCTGGTGCTGGGCGCCCGCGTCATCGGCGTGGCCCTGGCGGAGGACCTGGTGCGCGCGTTTCTCTCCGCCCGCTTCACCGGGGAGGAGCGCCACGTGCGCCGGCTGTCCAAGGTTCAGGCCTTGGAGGCCCGGTCCTCCTCCGGCTCCACGGCGGGCTCCGGCTCCACGGACAACGCCGCGCCCTGAAGCTGGGGGGCGGCCAGCGCCAGCCCCGGCGGCACCTCGAAGGACGGCGGCTTGAGGGACGCAGCCCCGTCCTCCGGCTGCATGTTGACGAGCTGGTACAGCAACTGGATGCGCTGGGCCTGCGCGTCCTGCGCCAGGCGCCACGCCACGTCCTTCAGGAGGCTCTCGTCCAGCACCTCGCTGGCCAGCTGCTTGAAGCCGTGGTCCGCCTCGGGCCCCGTCTCGTAGGTGTACCAGACCAGGTCCCTCGCGCCCCGGATGCCCTTGCGCTCCAGCGCCTCCCAGGACTCGGGCAGCGCGTGCACCAGCAGCGCGGCGTCAATCCAGGCGAGGATCTGGTGCTTGTCGAAGTTGGTGTTGCGCTGGAGCCGCATCGGATCCGCCATGGCCATGCCCACCGCGTCGTAGATGCCCTCTTCCGAGAGCCGCTCCTCGATGTGCGGGGTGATGCCCCGGATGACCGTGAGCGGAATGGTGCGGTCCTTGGCGGCCCCCTTCGCCGGATCCATGACGACGCGCTGGACCATGCGCGTCACCTGCTGCGCCAGGTGCCGGGGAGACAGGCCCACGCCGAAGTACAGGGCCCGCGTGGCCCAGCCCGTGGGCTCCGCCCCCGCCGCCCCCATCCACACCGTGGAGAACACCGCTGCTAGGATGGGCCCCAGCCCCAGCGTCACCGCGCACCAGAGCGCCGAGCCGCTCGAGATGTCATGCCGGAAGCCCCGCTGCCCGAGGTACAGCAGCACGTACACGTACGCCCCCGCCGCCCCGTACCGGGCCGCCGCCAGCGTCGGCGCGGAGATCCACAACTGCTTTTGCCCGTTGACCTCCCCCTCGAGCATCTTCTCCAACGCCCAGCCCGTCACGGGGTTGAGGCTGTGGAAGAGGATGGCCCCGATGGCCAGGATGGCCAACGCCGGCAGGCCGTAGCGCAACGCGATGTTGCTGGCGTTGAAGTACCGGTCGCTCGCCTCGACCAGGTCCTTGAGGTTGTAGCGGTCGAGCCCCACCTTCTCGGGGTGCGCCTTGAGCTCCTCCGGAATGAAGTGCGGCTTGATGCGCCCCAGGTAGAGCCCGTGGTGGACCACCAGCATGGCTGGCAGCACCGCGAGCCCCCAACCCCACAGCGTCTCGTGCGACAGCATGTGCCCGCCCAGCCCGATGAAGACGAGCCCGCCCAGCACCAGGCCCAGCACGGCCCGGACGCCGTCGCTCTCCTTCTTGAGGAACAGGAACTGGGAGCACGCCCAGAGCGCCACGATGAGCAGGAAGACCCCGGCCGCATCGTTGCCCTCACGCAGCTGGCCCATCACCTGGTGCACGCCCCCCAGGACCCCCGGCGGGGGCGGCGCATCCACCGGGACGCTCCACAGGAAGTAGAGGGCCACGATGCCCAGGGCCACGACGAGCAGGCCCCACCCCACGATGCGCTGGAGCAGGCCCCACCCCTGCTGCCACACCGGCTCCGCGCCCTCAGACGCCAGCGTCTTGCCGCCTGGCCCTGCGCCGCTCTCGTTCATCGGGGGCTCCCTGGATTCACCGGACAGGACGCCAGTCTACGCCCCCGCCATGACAGCGCGAATTCCTCCCGGCGCCGCCGCCTGCCTGCTTCCTCAGTCCTCGCCCACCTTCGCGCCCTCCACCTCCGTGGCCCCCGCGTGCTTCACCAGCCGGACGGGCTCGTACCCCGTGCGGCGGCAGACGGCCTCCGCGAGCGGCTCCGCGTGCGTGGTGATCCAGATCTGGCTGTGCTTCGCCGCCTCCACGATGAGCCGGGCCAGGGGCCCCAGCAGCTCCGGGTGCAGGCTCGTCTCCGGCTCGTTCAGCGCGAGGAACGGCGGCGGCCGGGGGCTCAGCAGCGCCGCCAGCAGGCACAGGTAGCGCAGCGTCCCGTCCGACAGCTCGCTGGCCTCCATGGGCCGGCTCAGCCCCGGCAGGTGCAGCGCCAGGCTGAAGCGGCCCTGGGGCGCCTTCACCTCCAGCTCCGCCCCCGGAAACGCATCCTCCAGCGCCCGCTCCAGCCCCCGCCGGTCCCCAATCTCCCGGATGGTGCCCAGCGCCGCCGCCAAGTCCCGCCCGTCCGGCGCCAGCGCCGTCGTCCGGACGCCAATCTGCGGGTGCCGGGAGGGCGCGTCCAGGTCCGTGCGGAACTGGTGGTAGAAGCGCCACGCGCTCAACGCCCGCTGCAGCTCCGTCAGCCGGGGGAACCGGTGGGGCTCGGCGAGCTGATCCAACACCGACTCGGCGCTCCACAGCTGTGAGGGGAACGTCACGCGCTGGCCCTCCGAGTCTCTCAGGAACACCGTCCGGTCCTTGCGCTCCATCAGCACCGCCCGCCGCCCGCCGGACAGCGCCCAGAGGTGCTCCTCCTTCACTTCCGGATCCAACACGAACAGGCTGAAGCGCTCGGAGGGGTCCTTCGGCACGAGGCCGCAGCTCAGCTCGTACGCCAGCTCGTCCTCCAGCGACACCCCCACCCGCATCCGCACCGGCTGCTTGGCCTCGCGCGGCCCCGCCCACACCACACTCGGCGCGCCGCCCTCCTCCGCCAGCGTCCTCGCCAGCCGCCCCTCCGCCGCCGCCTGCAAGAGGTGCAGCGCGCGGTACAGGTTCGTCTTCCCGCTGCCGTTGGCCCCCACCACCACCGTCACCGGGTGCACCGGCAACACCATCCGCTTCACCGAGCGGTATCCCGCTATGTCCAGCCGCGTCACCCTCATCGCCGCCGCAGGCTACACCCGCTCGCCCCCATGACGCTGGGCGTCAAAAACAGGCTCTCCCAGCGAGAAGGGATACCCCTCAAAAAAGCCCGTGACCCGATTTAACCGCTTTATGCCTCTGTCCGCGCAAGGCGAGAGGCGGCGCGTCCCAGGGCACGCCAGGCCTCGCCAGACCGTTTGTGAACCGCTGCATCCCCCGGAGGCCAGAGTGAAATTACGGAACGTCCCCCATTGGCAAAGGACTGGCGGCGCTGTCGCGCTGCTCATGTCCCAAGTGATTTTCAGCGCTTGCGAGCCCCAATCGCAGACGCCCCAGGAGATGGGCCAGGTGCTGGCCGGCGCCGACGCGAACGTCGCGCAGGGCAAGAGCATCACCGCCTCCTCCTATACGCAGGTCTATTACGCCACCCACGCGAATGACGGGAACCGTGGTACGTACTGGGAGGGCGCCCCCAATGCCTATCCCAATCTCTTGACGGTGAACCTGGGCAGCAACCACGACATCAAGTCCGTCGTGCTGCAGCTCAACCCGGACAGCATCTGGGCCACCCGCACCCAGAACATCACCGTGCTGGGCCACAACGCGAGCACCGGCACCTTCTCCACGCTCGTGGGCGCGGCCAACTACACCTTCAACCCCGCCACGGGCAACCAGGTGACGATCCCCGTCACGGCCACCGTGAGCGAGGTGCGGCTCCAGTTCAACTCCAACACGGGCTCCACCGGCGCCCAGGTGGCGGAGTTCCAGGTCATCGGCTCGCCCACGGCGGGCTCGGCCACCTACGCGCTGACCGTCAACAACGGCACGGGCAGCGGTGCCTACGCGGCCAACACCGTGGTGAACATCACCGCGGCGGCGCCCCCCTCGGGCCAGGTGTTCAGCGCCTGGACGGGCGGCGTGGCGGCGAACTTCGGCAACATCAACGCGGCCTCCACCACCTACCGGACGGCCGCGTCGGCCACGACGATCTCCGCCACCTACGTGCCCGCCTCGCAGGGCGGCAACCGGTACGAGGCGGAGTCCGCCACGCTGAGCGGCGGGGCCACCATCACCACCAACCACGCCGGCTACACGGGCTCGGGCTTCGTGGAGGGGTACTGGGCCGTGGGCGCCAGCACCCGCTTCAACATCTCGGTGGCCAGCGCGGGCTGGTATGACCTGGGCCTGCGCTACGGCAACGGCTTCGCCGAGTCCAACATCTCCTACTATGTGAACGGCGCGAAGCTGGGCCAGAGCATCCTGCCCACCACGGGCAACTGGGACACCTGGCTCACCAAGACCGAGGTGGCCTACCTCAACGCCGGCGCCAACCAGGTGGCGTACCAGTACGACGCCGGTGACGGGGCGAACATCAACCTGGACGCGCTGTCCCTGGCCCCCACCACCGCCCAGAAGCCGGACCTGTCGGTGACGGACATCCAGTGGTCCTCGGCGAGCACCCCGCCCCAGCAGGGCGAGGCCATCACCTTCAAGGCGGTGGTGAAGAACGCGGGCACCGCGGCGAGCCCCAGCGGCGTGCACAAGGTCTCCTTCCGCGTGGGCGGCCAGGAGATCGCCACCTCCACGCTGCCCGCGAGCACCTCCGTGGCGGCCGGCGCGAGCGCCACGCTGACGGCCAACTCCACCTGGTCCACCGCCTTCGGCACCTACCCGGTGACGGCCGTCGTGGATCCGGACAACACCATCGCCGAGTTCAGCGACGCCAACAACAGCCTCACCAAGAACCTCACGGTGTCCCAGAGCCCGGGGCCGGACCTCGTGGTCCAGTCCATCTCGTGGAGCCCCAGCACGCCCTCGGCGGGCACCGCCGTGCGCTTCACGGTGAACGTGGCCAACCAGGGCCTGAACGCGACGCCGGGCAACTCCGTGGCGCTCCGGCTCGTCATCGATGGGAGCACGACGCTGACGGGGGCCACCCCCTCGTTCCTGGCCGCGGGCGCTTCCGCCGCGGTCACCTTCAGCGGCACGTGGACGGCCGTCAACGGCAGCCACACCTTCGTGGCGACGGCGGACCCCGCCAACGCCATCAACGAGGCGGTGGAGAGCAACAACACCCAGTCGTCGAGCCTGTACGTGGGCCGTGGCGCCAATGTGCCCTGGCTGCAGTACGAGGCGGAGAGCGGGCGCACCAACGGCACCGTCCAGGGCCCCGGCCGCCTGCTGGGCACCATCGCGGGTGAGGCCTCCGGCCGCAAGGCGGTCGTGCTCGACGCGACGGGCGAGTACGTGGAGTGGACCACCTCGGCGGCGGCCAACTCCATCGTCGTGCGCAACAGCATGCCCGACGCGGCCGGCGGTGGCGGCATCCAGGCCACGCTGAGCCTCTACGTCAACGGCAGCAAGCTGGGCACGCTGAACCTCTCCTCCAAGGAGGCGTGGGTCTACGGCGATGACGCCACCCAGTACAACAACCCCTCCGCGGGCCCGCCGCGCCGCATCTACGACGAGTCCAGCAAGCTGCTGAACACCACCATCCCCGCCGGGGCCACGGTGCGCCTGCAGAAGGACTCGGGGGACACCTCGCCGTACTACGCCATCGACTTCGTCGACCTGGAGCTGGTGGCGGCCCCCCTCCCCAAGCCGGCCGGGTACGTGGACGTCACCCAGGCGGGCAACGGCTGGGAGCCGGCCATCCCGAACGACGGCAAGCCGGACGACAACGCCATCAGCCAGGCCATCTGGGCGGTCGAGGCGGGCCGGTTCTCCGGCGTCTACCTGCCGCCGGGCGTGTATGACCAGACCAACAAGATCCAGGTCAAGGGCGTCACCATCCAGGGCGCGGGCCTGTGGCACACGCGGCTCTACAACGCCAGCCTGGCGGAGGATGCCGGCTGGGGCCAGACGGGCTTCATCATCACCGGGGACAACGCGAAGTTCCGCGACTTCGCCATCTTCGGCGCCACGGACGGTCTGCGCACGCAGGGCGGCAAGGCCTGGGTCAACTCGGCCTTCAAGAACACCGTCATCGAGAACATGTGGATTGAGCACGTGCACTGCGGCTACTGGGTGGGCGGCCCCTCGGAGTCGACCAACCTGCGCATCAGCAACGTGCGCATCCGCAACACCGGCGCGGACGGCGTCAACCTCTGCAACGGCAACAAGGACAGCATCATCGAGAACTCGCACGCCCGGAACACCGGCGATGACGCCTTCGCCATCTGGTCCGCGAGAGACCTCTACCCGCAGCCGAACATCAACAACGTCATCCGCAACTGCACCGTGCAGCTCGTGTGGCGCGCCGCCGCGTACGCCGTGTACGGCGGCCGGGGCAACCGCATCGAGAACAGCATCGCCTACGATGTGATGACGTACCCGGGCCTGACCATCAGCTCCGAGTTCAACCCGTTCCCCATGGAGTCCGTGACGATCGACGGCCTGACGCTGGTGCGCACCGGCGGCACCTACTGGAACGGCCAGCAGTTCGGCTCCATCTGGCTGCGCGCGGACCAGACCCCCACGAACGGCATCACCATCAAGAACGTGGACATCGTGGATCCGACCTACCAGGGCATCAGCATCCAGAGCAACGGTGGCTCCTTCACCAACGTGGCGTTCGAGAACGTCACCATCAACAACCCGACGACCTACGGTGTGCAGGTCCTCTCGACGGCCCAGGGCGGCGCCAGCTTCACCAACGTCACGGTGAACAACGCGCCCTCCGGGAAGTTCGCCAATCAGGCCGGTGGCGCCTTCACCGTCACCAAGGGCGCGGGCAACAACTGGTAGGTTAGCCCTCCGTTCCTGAAGTGAAGCACCGGGGCTGTCCCTCTCCAGGGGCAGCCCCTTTTTCGTGCGGGAGCCCGGGCCCCCCGGGAGCAGGCAGCCACGGGGGCCCGCCCCTGGTTCCCGTCCGGCGCCATCCTTATTCCTCTCTCATGAACCGACAAAGGCAGGCCTGGGTGTTCGGGACAGGGGCGGCGCTCGCGGGAGTCCTGGCCTGGGCTGGCAAACGGGTACTCTCCGAGCGAGCGGCCGAGCAGCCTGTCTTCGAGTCCCTCGGCGAGCAGGACGGCGTGGAGCTGCGGCAGTACCCCTCCCTGGCCGTGGCGGCGACCGAGGTGGAGGGCGCCTTCGCCCCCAGCGTGGAGGAGGGCTTCCACCGGCTGGCGGGCTACGTCTTCGGGAGCAACCTGAAGAAGGAGTCCTTCGACCCGGCCGCGCCGGAAGTCCTTCAACACCGGTACTGGACCCCGGAGGCGCAGCGCCTGGAGATGACCGCTCCCGTCTTCTTCCAGCGCCAGGACGAGGCGTGGCGGATGACGTTCGTGATGCCGTCGGAGTTCACGCTGGAGTCCCTGCCGGTTCCCATCGACTCACGCATCCGGCTCGAAGCGGTCGCGCCCAAGCGGATGGCCGCGCTGCGCTTCTCCGGCCGGGCCACCGAGGAGGCCGTGAAAGCCTGGACGGCCGAGCTGCTGGAGCGCCTGCACCGTCAGCGGCTCCATCCGGTGGGTGAGCCCATCCTCGCCCAGTACAACTCACCGTTCATGCCGGCCTTCCTCCGGAAGAACGAGATCCTCGTCGAGGTCCGGCTGGCGGCCGTGCACTGAGGCCTCTGGCCTCAGCGGGGCGGAGCCGGGGCGGGCGGCTCGAAGCGGCGGAAGAAGCTGCCGCTGTTCCAGCGGGGAGGCTCGGGGGCATCGGCGATCCGCTTCGTGAGGTCCGCCAGGAGCTTCACGAAGCGCACGGCGGCCTCGCGGTCCATGGGCTGGGAGAGATCATCCGCAGGCGCGTGGTAGCGCTTCATGCGCCACTCCTTGAAGAGGGCTTCCTCCGCCGTGCCCTTGAGGTACCCGAACTTGAGGGACAGCGCGGGCACGCCCTTGCGGATGAAGCTGTACTGGTCGCTTCTCACGAACGTGTTCGCGTCGGGGTTGGGGTCGGGCAGCACGCTGACGCCCAGGCGGGCGGCGCTGGCCTTCATGGGAACGCTCAGCGAGGACTCCTCCATGCCATAGGCGATGATCCGCTTGAGCGGCGTCAGGGGCAGGAACATGTCCGTGTTCACGTTGGCCACCATCCGCCCCGTGCCCTCGGGAGGGTGCTCGGCGAACCAGCGCGAGCCCAGCAGGCCCTTCTCCTCCCCCGTCACGGCCACGAACAGGATTGTCCGGCGCGGCTTGCGCCCCTTGCCCTCCTGAAAGGACCGGGCCAGCTCCAGCAGCGCGGCCACCCCCGTGGCGTTGTCCATGGCCCCGTTGTAGAGGCTGTCGCCGTCCACCGGCTGGCCGATCCCCACATGGTCCAGGTGCGCCGTGAGCACCACGCACTCGCCGGCCAGCAGGGGATCACTGCCCGGCAGCCGCCCCACGACGTTGAAGGAGCGAAGCCGCGACTGCTCCAGGGTGAGCTGTCCCCGGACCGAGGCGGGCAGCGCGAAGCGCGGCAGGGGCTTGCCCGCGTCCGCCAGCGCCACCAGTTCCTGGAACGTGTGGCCACTGCCCGCGAACAGCTTGTCCGCGCTCGCGGGGTTGATGGTGCCCAGCAGCGGAATGTCCCGGGCGTCCTGAGCGGTGGGCTCGGCCAGCATCATCGCCGGGTGCAGCATGGTGCCCACGCTCCGCGACCAGGGCATCTCCTGGATCCGGGGATTGCGCACCATCAGCACGCCCACCGCGCCCGCGCGGGCATACGCCTTGGAGATCTCCTCCCGGGACTTGGCGTGGGCGGCGAGGTTGCCCGCCACCCCGGGCGGAGTCCCCCCGGACAGGACGACCAGCACCTTGCCCTGGAGCTCCAGGCCGGCCAGGTCATCATGGCCTGCCTCGGGGATGGTCAGCCCGTAGCCCACGAAGACGAGCCCCGCCTCCATGGGCCCTGAGCGGCTGGAGGAGGCGCTCAGGATCAGATCCTCGCCGAGGACCAGCGGCTCCTCCTTTCCGTCGCGGACCAGCGACAACCGGCTCTGCTCCAGCACCAGCCGCTGCGACCGGAGGGGAACCTCCTGAAGGAACTCCGTGCCCACGCCGGGCTGGACGCCCGCCTCGGCCAGCTTCGCCGCCACGTACGCGGCGGCGCGGTCATAGCCCTCGCTGCCCGTGTCCCGCCCCTCCATGGCGTCGCTGGCCAGCGTCTCCACGTGAGCCCACCACCGCGTCGCCGCGGGCGAAGGCGCCTTCGCATGCCCCAGCACGGGGAGCAGCAGCAAGCAGACACAGGCCTGGAGCAGTCTCATGGATTTCCGTCCGGTAACTATGGAACGAACCGGTGCCTTCCTGCTGGTGAAACCCGGTACGTTCACGTTGCCTTGGCTTCACAGGAGATCATTCATGGCGACACAGAGCAAGATCACGCCCCGGCAGTTGGGGGCCCACGGCCCGAAGGTTTTTCCCATGGCGCTCGGGTGCATGGGGATGTCTGGCATGTACGGCCCGTCGGATGAGACCGAGAGCATCGCCACGATTCATGAAGCCCTCGACCGGGGCATCACGCTCATCGACACGGGCGACTTCTACGGCATGGGGCACAACGAGCTGCTCATCGGCCGGGCGATCAAGGACCGGCGCGACAAGGCCTTGCTGTCCGTGAAGTTTGGCGCCCTCCGGGGCCCTGATTCCTCCTGGAATGGCTATGACGCCCGCCCCGCAGCGGTGAAGAACTTCCTGGCCTACAGCCTGAACCGGCTGGGCGTGGATCACATCGACATCTACCGGCCCGCGCGCCTGGATCCCCAGGTGCCCATCGAGGAGACGATCGGCGCCATCCGGGACATGGTGACCGCGGGCTACGTCCGCTACATCGGCCTGTCCGAGGTGGGCCCGGACACCCTCCGCCGGGCCCAGGCCGTGCACCCCATCAGCGACCTCCAGATCGAATACTCCCTGGTGAGCCGGGGCCCGGAGGCGGCCATCTTCCCGGTCCTCGCGGAGCTGGGCATCGGCGTCACGGCCTACGGGGTGCTCTCCCGGGGACTGCTCAGCGGCTCCAGCACCACGGGCAAGGGCGACTTCCGGGCCTACCTGCCGCGCTTCTCGGGGGAGAACCTCGTGCAGAACCAGCGGCTCGTGGGCGTGCTGAAGACCCTGGCCGCGGACAAGCACGTCAGCCCCACCCAGCTCGCCATCGCCTGGGTGCTCGCCAAGGGACAGACGATGGTCCCCGTCATCGGGGCCCGGAAGCGCGTCCAGCTCGACGAGTCGCTGGGCGCCCTCGGCATCGAGCTGTCCGCCTCGGAGCTGAAGGACATCGAGGCGGCCCTGCCCCCCTCCGAGGTCGCTGGCACCCGCTACGGCGAGCACCAGCTGCATCAGCTCGACAGCGAGCGGTGAGCCCGCGGCTCAGCGCCGCGCCTTCCCGGAGGTGCGGAGGAACTCCAGCACGCTGGGCTGGTGGCGGCGCTTCGACTCGATGCACAGCCGGATGGACTCCAGCTCGCGGGAGAGGACGCGCGTTCCTCCTTCGATCTGGGCCACCCGGGGGCGCAGCAGGGCTTCCACCTCGGCCTGCCGCGTCTCGTCGCAGAAGGTCCCCACGATGCTGATGAGCCCTCCCAGCTCGTCGGAGCGCATCTTGGCCGCGAGCGCGTCGAAGTGCTGCTGGTAGAACGCCCAGGCCAGGGGGCGCGTCTCCGGGGTGAAGAAGGCCCGCATGAGGATGTGCACCGTGTCGCGCACATCGAACTCGGTGCCGGTGATGAGCGCGAAGGCCTCCTGCAAGAGCGCGGGCTCCTGGAGGCCCCCCAGCGCGCCGAGCAGCCGCGCCCGCTCGGCGGGCTCCTGCGTGGCACGCGCCTGGGCGAGCACCTGCTGGAAGAGGGCCCGGTCCCCCTGGCGCATGGCCACGGAGAGCGCGAGGTAGGCGCTCTCGGCGGGCACGCGCTTGCGGTCCGCCAGCCAGGCCCGGGCCAGGCGCCCCGCCTCCTCGTTCAGCGCGGGGTCTTCCCCACTGACCACCGCGCGGAAGAGGAGCATCCCGCGCGTCTGCTTCACATCATCGCTCTCGCCCGGCTTGGGCAACCATCCCAGCGCGCGGGCGCGCGGGCCGTAGAGCTCCCGCAGCCAGGCCTTGAAGCGCTGGCGCTCCGGCCCGGAGAGCCAGTCCTGGCGAAGGGCCGAGAGCAGCTGGTTCCCGCCCTGGAGGATGAGGCGCTGCGGATCCGAGGCGGTGGCGGGCACGAGCCGCAGGGCCTCGCCCAGGGGCATGTCCCCCCGGGACACGGCGGCCTCCACGTCGGAGAGCAGCGCCAGCCGCTCCGCGGTGGACAGCGTCCCCGCGGGCACCGCGAGCAACCGGGCCAGTTGCTCGCGCGAGTAGCCCACGCGGTAGTAGCCGCTCCCGCCCGCGTTGAGCAGAAGCCAGGTGGGGCAGCCCTGCACCGGCAGCTCCACCTCCGAGGCCGCCTCGGCCAACACCACACAGGCGCGGGAGGACGCCTTGCCCGTGCCCGCGCGCACGCACACCGGCACGGTCCACGTCTGCGGGGCCGTCCCCGGAGAGCCCGCGGGCAGGAAGCGCTCCTGGGCGAGCTTCAGCCGGGGGGCCGCCCCCTTCTGACAGCTCAGCTCCGCGGAGATCCGGGGGACGCCGGGCTGATCCACATAGCCCCGGAACACCTGGGCCGCCTCCGCACCCAGGGACTTGCCCAGGGTGGCGAGGAAGTCATCCGAGGTGGTGAGCCCCCAGGTGTGCTGGCGCACGTGGGCGCGCAGCGCGTCCCGCAGGCGCTCCTCGCCGAGCCATCCCCCCAGCATGTTGAGCAGCGAGGCGCCCTTCGCATAGGTCGTCGCGTTGTCGAAGGAGCCGATGATGTCATCGTTGGTGGCGATGGGCTTGCGCACCGGTGACGTGTGGGTGAGGGAGTCGGTCCGGAGCGCGAACACGGTGGACTCGGCCTGGGACTCCAGCGCGTAGCTCCAGGCGGGCTCGAACTGGCCGGTGATCTTCTGGTCGAGCCACGAGGTCAGCGACTCGTTCAGCCAGATGTCGTCCCACCACTGGCAGGTGACGACGTTCCCAAACCAGTAGTGTCCCAGCTCGTGGATGGCGATGTTCGCGTAGGCCTGCCGGCGCTCCGGCGTCTCCTCCCCCGGCCGGATGAGCGTGAGCGGCTGGCCCAGGGCGACGAGGCCCGGGTGCTCCATGGTGCCCCAGTAGCGCGGCACCACCGCCACATCGAGCTTCTCGTACGGGTAGGTGTCATCGAAGAAGTCCTCCAGCAGCGTGACGAGGCGCGGGGTGACCTGGGCGGCATAGGCCGTCTCGGCGCCCCGGCCCTTGGGGACGACGAACCGCAGCGGCACCTGCGCACGGCCCACGGGCGCGCCCTCCACCAGGTCGAACGGCCCCACCACGAAGGCGACGAGGTAGCTGGGCATGGGGCGGCTCTCGGCGAAGGTGACGCGCTTGAGGCCCCCGGACTGGGGCTCCTCGGAGACCACCGCGTGGTTGGCGAGCGCCACGTGCTCCTGCTTCACCGTGAGGCGCAGGCGCCAGGGCACCTTGAAGCCCGGCTCGTCGAAGCACGGGAACGCCCGGCGCGCGTCGATGGGCTCGAAGAACGTATAGAGGTAGGACTCGCCCCCTTCCTCCACCCCATAGAGCCCCTGGCTGCGCTCCCGGTCCACGCGGCCCGAGAACGACAGGACGAGCTGGGATGCGCCGGGCCCGATGGGCTCGGGCAACAACAGGCCCAGGCGGCCCTCTGACGCCGTGACGGCCTTGGCCTCCAGCGTGCGCCCGCCCAGGAGGACACGGGCCTGCGTCACCTTGAGATCCTGGGCATGCAGCCACACCTGACGGACCGGCTCGCGGACCTCCACGTCGATGGTGACGGTGCCCGAGTAGGTGGGCTCCGCGGGAAGGAGCGTCAGGTCCAGCGCATAGTGCACCGGCCGCACGGTGCCGGGCAGGCGCAACGCCGGGGGCGCGGGCTCGGGCCACTCCACCGCAGTGGCCACGGGGGCCGGAGCGGCGGGGGGGGCATGGGCACACCGCACGAGCGCAACCGCGACGAGACACCACCAGAAGGACCGAGGCATGAGGGAGGAGGTTAGCCCAGCGGACGCCGGCCGAGGTCCGTGACAAAGCTGTGCCTTGCCTTCCTGTCCCCCGGGGGCTACGGACGCCCCCATCCATGCCTGGACACGACCTTCCGCTCCTGCTCGTCCGTCACGCCATCGCCGAGGAGGAGCACCGCCTGGGGGATGAGTTCCGCGCCCTGACGCCCGAAGGACGCGCCGCCTTTCGCAAGCACGCGCGCAAGCTCGCCCAGCTCACCCCGCTGATCGGCGTCCTCACCAGCCCCCTGGTGCGCACCGTCCAGACCGCGGAGATCCTCGCCGAGGCCTTTGGCCTCTCGCAGGTGGAAGTGCACCCGGCCCTGTTGCCGGGCCCCCGCGCGCACAAGCACATCGTGAAGCTGGCGCGCGAGGTGGGGCCGGGCTGGGCCCTGGTGGGCCACAATCCGGGCCTGAAGCGCGCCGGAGAGCTGGCCCTCGATGAGGAGTTGCCAGGGAAGATGCGCAAGGGCGCCGTGCTGGCCCTCCACCCGGCCCCGAAGCACTTCACCCTCTCGTGGTTCGCGGCCCCCGGCAGCACCGTGCGGCGGCCTCGCTCCTGAGCTCCTGGGCTATTAGACCTCCTCGAATCTCGTGCCCGTGGCGCCCATGCGTTCCAAGGCATCCTTGATCTCCTCGGAGACAATCAGGGTGCTCGACCACCCCTCGGGACGGAACACCTTGGCGTTCCCCACCTTCACCTTGTCGATGCGCATGCGATCCACGCCCATGTATTGCCCGACTTTGTCGGGCACTCCATGCTCTGGCGTCCAGAAACTCACCTCGGACGCCTCTTCGTCGATGCAGCGGATGAGGCGCGTTGCTACGAGCACTAGGTACTGATCCGGTTGGCCCTCAATGTCCGCCGGGATTAGTTGCACGTCGCCGGGGGCACGCTCCGCCAGCATGGAAGCCACCTTGACGTGGACGACGGCAATGCCCAATCCCGCCTCGGAGAAGTCCAGCGGCCTGCCCGCAATCTTGAAGGGGATTTTTAATCGTCCCTCCACATGCACGGGCGTTCCTCGCGTGAAGTCCCAGTCGAACACTTTGCGGCCATGGCTGTCGATGGGAGTGGCCAAGTGCCAGCGGTTGGGGACATAGACGTCGTCGGCTAGGTCGAAGAAGCGTTGGGACATGGGGAAGTTCTAGCGTCATTTTCCCAGGGTAACGAGTCGGTTCAACTCCGTTCCGGGTATCGAGATCAGCTTGGCGAGTTCATCCAGCGCGGGCACGAACCGAGCCCGGCATTCCGCGATGCTGCTACAGTCTCCAAGTGCCTCCCGCAAGCGCCTGTAGACGATTTCATGGTAGCGCTGCGGGTGAGGCCCCTTGTGCCCCGGGATAGGCACGATGTTCTCGCGGTCCTTCATCCGCATCCCCGCCCTGGCGTAAAGGTCCTCAAGCCGAGGTGTCCACGGGCCACCACGCAAGGTGGACTTCTTGTTAGCGATGGTCCCGATGTGGTGCTTCTCCGTGCGGGCGCCGCGCCCACCGCGCGCCGCCATCGCCACCGCGCCCGATGCCAGAGCCAAGCTAAAGCCCTCGGCCGTCACAGCCACGGACTCCACCGCGCCCACCTCTGACAACAAGATCCCTTCGCGGCCCGCAGCCTGCATCGACACTTGAGCGGATCCGGGGAGTGTCGCCACTTGCTCCGCGAACCCCTTCGCCGTGTGCGTCAGAAGCGCCATGACGATCATGGCGAACGCTTGCGCAGCTTCACGCGAGAACAGCTTGCCGAACTTCTCGCCCGCGTCGCGGATCTCCTCGAAGGTGGCTGCGGCCTTCACCTCTTCCATCAACTGGAACCAACCCGCCACGAGGTTGTAGAGCGTCTTGGCACCCACCCAGAGCACGAGCGCCGTAGTCGCCCACGCGGCGACAAACTTGGTGATCGGCTCGGGCAACGCAAGCAGGACAAGGAGCGTTACCACCGTCCCAATCGCGGCTTGCAGGACGGCCCGCATGCTCACCATCTCGCCCAGCGCCTTCTCGAACTCCTCCAGCACCGGACTTTTGCTCAGGGCCATGGCGAGCATGTACCGGCCTTGCATGTCCAGGTACTTGCCGCCCACGAGCGCGCCCCCCAAGCAATCGCCCTCGAATCCATGGGCACTCCGGCACCACGCCTTGTAACGGCTAACGAGGTTTTGCTCCTCCTCCGTCAACGCTCCTTCCAGGGGCATCCCGGACGACTCCAGAGGGACGATCTTTCGCTCTCTGAGGAGGTAATCCCCATAGAGCGCGTCGAGTTGAAACAGGCGCTCCACGGTCTGCCGGGGTGAGCCTGACAGGCGCACCTCGCGCGCCAGCTTCCGGATCGCCTCTGTCACTTGCTCCGGCGCCACCTGCACCGGCTCCACCGTGGCAGCACGGGGGATGTAGCTCAGGGTTTCTCCCTCTGCTCCCGTGTCCACCCGGATCGCTGGCTGAATGGCGCTGCACCCCACAAGCACAGCCAGCAACAGCGCTTCGGCCTGCCAGAGAATCCGCCAGAGCATGGGGCACCCCTTTTCTGTGAGAAGGGGAACAGGTTAGGGGGCCGCCACACGGGAGAGGAAGATATGCCGGGTGGTGCTCGGACTGGACGCTCACCACGAGGCCCCAGCGCTCACCACGAGGCCCGCGTCCGACGTGTCCGGCCTGGATGCTCACCGCGAGCCCCAGCACCACGAGGCGCGTGTCCGACGGTGCCCGCCTGGACGCGCACCGCGAGGCCCGCGTCGACGCAACTCCCTTGTCCGGAATTCGTCTCGGAACTTGTGGCTACCTACTTAGGCTTTACCGTCCGCCTCGCCCTCTTCCAGCACCTTCGAGAGGGCGGTCAGCTCCTCGCGCAGCCGCGCCAGTTGCGCCATCGAGCGGGAGGACGCCGCGTCAACGCCCGCACGGCACGCGAGCTGGCCCGGGATGTGTTTCGCCTGGGCGCGCAGGGCCCGCCCTCCCTCCGTGAGGAAGATGCGGACGACCCGCTCGTCCTGCCCATCCCGCCGCCGCTCGACGATGCCCCGCTGCTCCAGGCGCTTGAGCAAGGGGGTGAGCGTGGCCGAGTCGAGCACGAGCTGCTCCCCCAGCCGCTTGACGGGAATCCCCTCCTCCTCCCACAGCGCGAGCAGCACCAGGTACTGAGGATAGGTGACGCCCAGGGGCTCCAGCAGCGGCCCGTACGCACGGATCATCGCCCGCGAGGCCCGGTACAGCGCGAAGCAGAGCTGCTGCTCCAACAAGAGCGGGTCCTTCGCGGCGGTCATCCGTGCACCTTCCTTTCTCCAGCAGGGCCCGGAGAATACGGCATCCAGGGCCTACTGGCCCTTGAGCCGCAGGTCGACGACGATGTTGCCACGCGTCGCGTTCGAGTACGGGCAGACCTTGTGGGCGGCCTGCAACAGGGCCTCCGCCTGCTCGCGCGGAAGCTCGGGAACGTCGGCGATGAGCTCCACCGCCAGGCCGAATCCCTGCCCCACGGGGCCAATCGTCACGTTGGCCGTGATGCTGACCGGGCCCGTGGTGATCTTCTGCGCGCGGGCGACGTGACCCAGGGCGCTGCCGAAGCACGCCGAGTACCCGGCGGCGAAGAGCTGCTCGGGGTTGGTTCCGGGCGCGCCATTGCCGCCCAGCGCGCGCGGGGGCACGACCGCGACGTCGAGGTTGCCGTCATCGCTCTTCACGCGTCCGTCACGTCCCGCGATGGCGGTGGCGGTGGCGGTGTAGAGGCGCTTCTCGAGAATCGTGGGGGACTGGCTCATGGCGTGCTCCTTCAATCCGGGCGGTGGCGTCATTGCCACCCGGGAATCAACATAGCGCGCATTTAAATCGCGCGCAAACGAATCGCACAGGACTTGATGCCGTTGGCCATCCATCACCTGCCTCCGGTTGCACTCGATTTCCGCAGGCGAGCGCGCTCTCTTGCGCCCAACTTCCATTCGAAAGGCTCTTCCGTGCGCTTGATTCTCATGACGACCCTCACCGCGGCGCTGACCGGCTCCGCGGCCCTGGCCCAGGGGACCCCTCCGGCGGCGAAGCCCGCCACGGCCGCGGAGGCAAAGCCCGCCGCCACCGGGCCCTTCACCCTGGAGGCGCTGCCCTATGCCCACGAGGCGCTGGAGCCCGTCATCGACGCGGAGACCATGCGCATTCACCACGGCGGCCACCACAAGGCCTACGTGGACAACCTCAACAAGGCGGTCGCGGCCAACTCGGCGCTCGCGGGCCAGTCCCTGGAGAAGATCCTCGCCAACGTCTCCCGCTACGACGCGGCGGTACGCAACAACGCCGGTGGCCACTACAACCACACCCTGTTCTGGAAGCTGATGGCGCCTCCGGGCAAGGGCGGCACGCCCTCGAAGGCGCTCGCGGATCAGATCAACAAGGACTTCAAGTCGATGGACGAGTTCAAGAAGGCCTTCGCCGACGCGGGCGCCAAGCGGTTCGGCTCCGGCTGGGCCTGGCTCGTCTGGACGGGCGACAAGCTCCAGGTGGGCTCCACCCCCAACCAGGACAACCCGTTGATGGATGCCTCCGAGCTCAAGGGCACGCCCGTCATCGGCAATGACGTGTGGGAGCACGCCTACTACCTCAAGCACCGCAACAAGCGCGATGCGTACCTCTCCGGCTGGTGGGAGGTGCTCAACTGGAACGAGGCCAACCGGCTGTTCGACGAAGCCCGCGCGGCGAAGAAGAAGTAACGCGGGCCCCGCGCGCTGCGGGCGGATTGAACTTATCGTCCGTGGCGCGACACAGAAGTAGCGGTTCACGCGACATCCTTCGATTGGCGGACGGCGCGTCGATTCGTCACAGGGACATTCGCGGCGAACTGATGAAGAATGCCGGGCCATGACACTCCCTTTCATGGCTTCGCCCTTCCGTTCTGGACGTGCACTCCTCCTGGCGGCCCTGACGTTCGCCGCCCTTCCGGGTTGTGGGGATGACGCTTCGGATCCCACCACCCTGTCCGCCGAGGAGCGTCAGCAGTTCGAGCAGCGCATCTCGGAGCTGGAGGCCTCGGTGGCCGCGCTGGAGGCCCAGCTCGCGAAGGACGCCGCCGCCTCCGAGCGTGAGAAGCAAGCGCTGACCACGCAGATCGGCACGCTCCAGGAGGAGCTCGCCGAGGCGCGCGCGCTGCTGGACACCCAGGATTGGGACGGGGTGCTCGTCAAGCTGGACGCCGCGAAGGCGGAGATCGCCTCGCTCCAGGCCCGCATGGCGAACTTCGCCGGCCAGGTGCAGCTCACCGCCGCGCTGCGCTTTGGCGGCCAGCCGTTCGCGCTGGATCAGTCCTACACCCTGGCGAGCGGCGAGAAGATCACCTTCACCGAGCTGCGCTACTGGCTCTCCAACGTGAAGTTCGTCCGGGAGGACGGCACGGGGGTGGCCATCCCCGCCAGCTACTACCTGATGGAGAACATCCAGGAGCAGGACGTGGCGGAGGCCTCCCAGCCGAATGATCCCACCGCCCCCCGCGTCACGCTCCCGGCCAACCGCCGCGAGCAGGTGAACGCCATCCCCGTGCCCGCCGGCACCTACACCAGCATCGAGTTCAGCGTGGGCGTGGACCCGTACTACAACGACAACCTGAGCCGGCAGGCGGGAGAGCTGCACCTGTTCAAGAACATGGCCTCGGTCACCTGGATGTGGTTCACCAGCTACATCTTCACCAAGACGAAGGGCACGTTCACCGCCCCCGATGGCAGCACCGGCACCTTCGCGTGGGACACCGGGACCAACTCCAACTTCCGCACCACGCGGCTGGCCTTCCCCAGCCCCGTCACCGTGAACGCGCAGAAGCACCTGAAGGTGGCCCTGAACGCGGAGGTGTCCAAGCTCTTCGAGACGCTCAGCCCCTCGGCGATGCCCACCATCGGCGCCGCGCACGCGGCCCCGCGCGAGACGCTGTCCGACGGCTTCAAGAACATGTTCTCGATCGTGTCCGCGGAGAACGCCCTCCAGTGGTAGCCCCTGGCACGCACTGGCGGATGGCCACGGGGCTCCTGTGGGCCGTCCTGCTGGGAGCGTGTGGCGGAGCGTCCGGGCCTCTGGCCCCCGCTCCGCCGGAAGGGGAAGCCCCGCCCCGGGCGCTGCCCGTGGGCTTCGATTCCATCCCGGCGCTCCAGGACAATCCCCTCACGGATGAGGGCATCTCCCTGGGGCGCTGGCTGTTCTATTCACCGGCGCTGTCGAGCAACGGGCAGGTCTCCTGCGCCACCTGCCATCCGCCTTCCCGGGCCTTCGCGGACGATGCGCCCCTCACCCTCCGGGGGGTGAGTGGCAAGCCCCTCGCGCGGCACACCCCGGCGCTCATCAACCTCGCCTGGATGGAGTCGCTCTTCTGGGATGGGGGCTTGAAGAACCTGGAGTCTCTCTCGCTCTCCCCGCTCACCCACCCGGATGAGATGGGCCAGGCGGATCTCGGCGCGTTGATGGCGCGGCTGGCCGCGAACCCCGAGGCCGTCCAGCGCTTCGAGGATGCGTTCGGCCCTGGCGGGCTGACCCTGGGCCACCTTCTCCAGGCGCTCGCCCAGTTCCAGCGGACGCTCGTGTCCGCGGACTCGCCCTATGACCGGTGGCGGCGCGGGGAGCCGGGCGGGGCTCTGAGCCCCCTGGCGCAGGAGGGCTTCGCGCTCGTGCAGCGGCACTGCACGCCCTGCCATGGCTCGGAGCTCTTCACGGACAACGCGTTCCACAACAACGGGCTCGACGCGCGCTTCGGCACGGGCGAGGACGTGACGCGGGGCCGGGGCCGCATCACCCTGCGCGACGAGGACGCGGGCCTCTACAAGACGCCCACCCTGCGCAACGTGGCCCTCACCGCCCCCTACATGCACGATGGCCGCTTCGCCACGCTGGACGCGGTGCTGGAGCACTACCGGCACGGCATGGTGCCGTCCGCCACGCTGGACGCCGCCTTCCAGCGCGGCGGCGCCCCTCCGGGCCTTGGCCTGGAGGAGGGTGAGAAGGCCGCCCTCCTCGCCTTCCTGGAGGCGCTGACGGACACGTCCTTCCTCACCCACCCCGCGCTGGGGCCGCCGGAGCCCCGGTAGGCCCGCTCAGGGCGTGGCGAAGGGGTTCGAGAAGCGCGGATCGCTCAAGAACTCCGGATCCGTGAGGGACTCCAGGAACGCGAGCACGTCCTGCCGCTCCTGGGCCGTCAGCGTGAAGCCCCGCACGAAGCCGCTCTGGAGCGGGCTGGACGCGCCCCCCTGCGGAAGCCCCATGCGCGCCTTGCCGCCCGCGGCGTAGTGGTCGAGCACCTCGGAGAGCGTCGCGATGCTGCCATCGTGCATGTACGGCGCGGTGACGGCCACGTTGCGCAGCGAGGAGGCCCGGAAGCGCCCCATGTCCTCCGACTGGCCCGTCAGCTCGATGACGCCCGGATCCGCCGCCGGGTAGGAGCCCTTCCCGTCCAGGTTGTAGAGGCCAGTGTTGTGGAAGGGCTGGCTGGGCGCGGGGGTCAGCTCGGTCACCGTGGCATCCAGGAAGTTGAAGCCCGAGTGGCAGTGGTTGCACTCCAGGCGCTCGGACATGAAGAGATCCAACCCCCGCTTGGCCGAGGCCGAGAGGGCATCCACCTGGCCGCCGTAGACGTACTTGTCATACGGCGAGTTGCCGGAGATGAGCGCGCGCTGGAAGGACGCCAGGGCGCGGGTCACCGTGGCCAGGGACACCGGCTCGGCTTCTTGGGGGAAGGCCTCGGCGAAGCGGGCGGCGGTGTCCGCGTCCTGGCCCAGGCGGGCGAGCAGCTCGTCCTGCTTGCCCGCGAACCCCAGTTCCACCGGCTCGGTGCCGAACAGGGGCGTCAGCGCCTGGAGCTCCAGCGTGCCAAGGGAGGGGTTGGCCCAGGTGAGGCTCGTGGCATAGGCCACGTTGGCCAGCCCCTGCGCGTTGCGGCGGTGAAGCTCGCCCGTGCTGCCCTCGGCGTGGACGCGCCCATCCGTGAAGGCCAGGACCTGCTCGTGGCAGGAGCCACATGACTGGGTGCCGTTGAGGGACAGGCGCGTGTCGTAGAAGAGCCGCCGGCCCAGCTCCACCTTCGCCGCCGTCATCGGGTTGTCCGCGGGCACCCGGGGCTTGGGAAAGCCCGTGGGCAGCCGCCAGTCATACGCCTCGCCGGGCTCCGGGGCCGCGGCGTTGTCCTCCCCGCAGCCCACGCTCAGCAGCGCCGGCACCAGCCACAGCCATCGGTTCATGCGCGTGCTCATGGCGTTCACCTATTCGGCCCGGATGAAGGACTGGGAGGCCGGGGCCGGGGTCCCCTTGTCCAGGGAGAGCCCCATGCGGTGGAAGACGGGGGTGCAGTCGGGATCCTCCTTCTGGGACATGCAGCCCAGCGAGGTGTTGGGCACCTCCGCGTTGACGTCCAGGTTGGCGTCCGCGAGCAGGGCCGCGAGATCCACCACCACCTTGCCCTGGCCGGGCGTGAAGGTGTCCAGCGAGACGTCCGGGCGGTTGGGGAAGTCGCACCCGGCGGTGCCCGACGTCTGCCCCGCGGGCGGCGGCGCGCAGTCGGTGCTGCCCAGGTGCATGAAGTAGCCGCCCGGCAGGCCCGTGGTGCGCCCGTCGATGCGCACGAAGAGGTAGCCGGTGCGCCAGCCCCAGAAGAGGATCGGATCATTGAAGGGCGCGGGCGCCGTGGAGACATCCTGGTGGTTCAGCGCGAAGGGCACGCCCAGCCGGAACCGCAGGCCCCGGTAGGTGCCCTCGGGCACGGTGCCCACCAGTTGGGTGTACGTCTCCGCCGTGCCGTTGGAGCACAGCCCCTTCTTGTCGGCGAAGTCGAGCAGGGCCACGCCCTCGGCCTGCCACCGCCCGTCCGGCGTCAGCGCCACGGGCACCTCCTGCCCCGTGTCCGAGACGAGCCGCACGTCGTGGACGTACAGCCGGAAGTCCTGCGGGTCATACGCCGTCTTCGTCGTCCCCAGCCCCGCGTAGCGCTGGCCGCAGGCGAACGGCTCGCTGCCCACGCGCGCCTCGAACGGAATCGTGATGGCGACGGTGGGCTTCACGGGCGTCCCCGGTTCATCGTCGCCACACCCCATTGCTCCGAGAGCGAGCAGGGACACGAGGGCAAACGGGTGGCTGGGGGAGGACGCCATGAAGGACTCCTTGGGGTGAGGGGAGGAGGCCCTTTTCACCATGGAACTCCCCCGCGTCTGAAGGCGGCATGTTGTCACACCTGGCCCGGTGCGCCGAGCCGGGGATGCGGCAATTCACCACGGGGGGCCTTCACGGATCTGTCACTAAATTGTGAACCCATGAAATCCAGCCTCCCTCTTTTCATTTCTGTCCTGATTCCCCTCGCTGGCTGCGGCGCGCGCGAGGAAGGATTGCACTTGAACTTGGGGCTCGCCCACCAGCCCGCGCAGGAGGTCCAGCGGGTAGGCACCCAGCGCCACTTCACCAACAACCGGGGTGAGCAGATCACCCTCACCCGCGCCTACGTCACCGTGAACAGCGTGGAGATCTTCGCCTGCCCGGTGACGGGGGCCCGCAAGTGGTTGCAGTGGCTCTCCCCCCTCGGCACCGCGCATGCCCACTCCGTCACGGATCCGCGGCGCATGGGCACCCCTTACGTGGACAGCCTGGAGCGGGCGGATGGCGAGGTGCTGGAGATGCAGGCCCTGCAGCCTTCGCCGGGAAGCTACTGCCGGGTGCGGCTCGTCCTGGGGCCCGCCGACGCGGACGCGGAGCAGATGCCCGAGGGCGCCCTCATGCTGAACAAGACGCTGCTCTTGGAGGGCCAGGTGACGTCCGCCGACGGCGCCACCGTGCGGCCCTTCCGGCTGGAGAGCGCGGGCCTGGCCAGCGCGGAGCTGCC
The DNA here is from genome assembly GCF_020103775.1 of Allostigmatella hybrida. NCBI lineage: Bacteria > Pseudomonadati > Myxococcota > Myxococcia > Myxococcales > Archangiaceae > Allostigmatella > Allostigmatella hybrida. The sequence goes on along the minus strand of NZ_JAHXBH010000001.1, from coordinate 1,270,118 downwards.
CTTCGAGGCGCTCACGCTCTCGGATGACGACCGCGAGGCGAGCCTGCGCTTCACCCTCGCCTATGACCGCTGGCTCAATGACGTGGACTGGGCGTCCGCCGACGCCGCGTCCCAGGCGCTCACCAACGTGGGCAACACCATCGCGCTGTCGCGCCAGCCCTGAGCCCCCGCGTGAACTCCGCACTCGCCAGGCAGGCGGGCCTCCTGGCACGGCCCGGGGCCCGCAGCCCGGCTGCCTGGAAGCCACCGGACACGGCGTGTTAAAAGGCCCTCGCGAACGCGCAGCTCGCGAGGCCTGGAAGGAACGCAGGGATGAAGCAGTGGGCGAACAGGGTGCTCCTCATCAGTGGACTCGCGGGCCTGCTCGGAGCGTGCACCGAGCAGACACCTCCCGAGGCCCCGGGCGTGGCCGCGGCACCGGCGTGTGATCCGCGCCAGCTGGCCTGTACGGGGCTGTACGCGCCAGACGGCTGGACCACGAAGACGCTGGCCCCCGGCGTGAGGAGCTTCACGCCCTCGCACCGCCTGTGGACGGATGGGCTCGACAAGTCGCGCTTCATCTACCTGCCCTCCGGCACGAAGGTGAACACCGCGAACATGGACGACTGGGTGTTCCCCGTGGGGACGAAGCTCTGGAAGGAGTTTCGCTGGAAGGGCCGCCGCATCGAGACCCGGCTGCTCTGGAAGCAGGGCGAGAAACGGTGGGTGAAGACCACCTACCGCTGGAGCGAGGACGAGTCCGAGGCGATGGAGCTGAAGGACGGTGAGTCCAACGTGCCCGGCACGGACCACCACGACATCCCCTCCCAGGCCCAGTGCGGCATGTGCCACAACGGCAAGCGCGACACCGTGCTCGGCTTCGAGGCCGTGGCGCTCTCCGGCGAGCTGGCCGAAGGGCTCACCCTGCGGCAGCTCGTCCAGGAGGGGCTGCTCACGCACCCGCCCGCCGCGGACTTCCGCATCCCCGGCAACCCCCAGGAGCAGGCCGCCCTGGGCTACCTCCACATGAACTGCGGCGTCTCCTGCCACAGCAGCGGCTCGCTGGCCATGGGCCGCACCAGCGGCCTGCGGCTCCGCCTGGACACCGGCAAGCTCGACGCCGTGGAGAAGACCGACACGTACCTCACCTCGGTCAACGCCGCCTCCATCTCCGTGCTCCCCGGGGTGGGCCCCCAGCGCGTCGTGCCGGGCAAGTCCCAGGAGAGCGCGCTGCTGACGCGCATGGGCAACCGCAGCGGCCCGCTCCAGATGCCGCCCCTGGGCACCCACCATGTGGACCCCACCGGCATGGAATCCGTCCGCGCCTGGATTGATCAAATGAAGTAGCGGCCGTCCAGACGAAAACGAGACTTCACGGACAGTCTTGACTTCCCGGAAGACTTGTTCCTCTCATTCCGGATGCTCTTTCGATCCCTGACGGTCTGTTCTCTCGCCCTGGTCTCCTCTGCGTGCGCGGGCGATGTCCTCACCGGCGACGGTGAGGAGGTGCTCGTTACCGGCACGCAGGCGCTCTACGCCGGCGTCAACGGCGATGCCTGCACGGCGAGCCCCTACAACTGCAAGCTGCGCGTGTCGGGCGGCAACCGCGTCGCCACCAATGACCCGGACGATGACGACTCCTGGGGGCTGGTGGTGGGCGTGCCCGTGCGCAATGGCCACGGCGAGGTGGTGGCCACCTCCAACCGGACCCGTGCCACCTTCAACCATGGCCAGACGCGCACCTTCGCCGGGGAGACGCACGCCTTCGCTGTCTCCACCTCGAACTCGAGCGCCGGGTGGATGCCGCTCTCCAGCATCCTGGGGCAGGAGTCCTTCGCCAGCAAAGTGGGCCACGTCTCGGCGCTGGGCGCGGGCCTGAACAAGCTGGGCTGCTATGCGGTCCGCAACACGCATGATCCCGTGCTGGAGCTGAAGAAGGTCGTCTACGACAGCGATGCGGTCCATGAGCGCGCGGGGGACTACCTGCCGCTGGTGCGCGCCAACGGCCAGCGCTCGGCCAACCTGGCCTTCAACGTGCCGGGCTTCGGGCTGGGCGGCCCCGCGGTGGACCACTTCCCCGCGGGCACGAAGTTCCAGCGCCTGGACGTGCCGACCGATGGGGGCGCCCCGTCGATCGACGTGCCGCTCTGGGTGCAGGACAGCGAGGGCCGCTACCGCAAGCAGTCCGGGACGATGAAGTTCCTCTACGGCTACGTCATCGCCGCCACGGGCACCAAGCGCAACGGGTGGATGGCGTATGACGCGCTGGAGGTCAGCAGCGGCTGTCCGTAAGGAGGAGCCCACCCCGGGCCCTGCCCCCGCCGAGGGCGGCAGCGCCCGGACGGGCGCACGCAAGCGGTCAAAGTCACCCCGCCCTTTCGGACAATGCCAATCATGGGCCCGCCCGCGGCCCGCCGCCGTCTTGTTCTATCTCTGAACACAAAAGCATCCGTGTCTTCATGAAGTCCGGGGCTTTCAGAGCGAGGGCCGGCCAGGCTGGCTTCATCTCTCTTGACGGGCCGCGAAGTTCCTCGCATGCCATGTTAAACCCAAGGTGGATGGGGTGCTGTGCAGGCCCGCGTCTTTCCTTTTTTCCCCGGAACCTCATGCCTGAGCGCGGTGTCGCAGACGAGACAGCCCTGGCAACCATCCGGAGTGGCTTCCGCGCCACCGCGCCCGAACGGCTCGCCCAGTTGCGCCGCCATGCCGATGCGTGGAAGGCCCAGACTCCGGGCGCCGCGGCCCAGCTCGCCCAGTCCTCTCACACCCTGCGTCTCACCGCCGATTCGCTCGGCTTCTCCGAGGTGGCCCGCATCGCGGGGGAGATGGAGCGCCTGGCCGACGGGGAGGCGCCGCCGTTCTCGCCCCACATCCTGGGGCTGCTGCAATCCCTGGCGGATGCCTTCTCCCTGCCGCCGAACCAGCCGCACGCTCCCCCGCAGCGCCCCCGCGTGCTGCTGCGGCTGACGGACTCGCTGCTGGCCGGCGAGCTCACCCGCGCCCTGGAGGCGCTGGGCGTGGAGACCCTCGGGGCGTCCTCGGACGACGAGGCGCTGCGGATGCTCACCTCCGAGCGCCCCGCGGAGCGGCTCGTGGTGGGCCCCATCCTCATGCCCACGCTGCGCTCGGCCCTGCGCACGCTCAACACGCCGCCGCTGCTCATCCAGATGGTGCCCGCCGCCGAGGCGCGCGCCGGGGGCCGGGAGGGCGTGGATGCGGTGTTCGCGCTGGGCACCCCCCCGTCCCTGCTGGCCCGGGAGATCGCCTCGCTCCAGCGCTCGGCCCCCGTGCGCTTCCGCGTCCTGGCCGTGGACGAGGACTCGTCCGTGCTGGCCAGCGCCCGGGCGGTGCTGGAGGCCGCGGGCATGGAGGTGGTGACGCTCAACGACGCGCGCAACCTCTTCTCCAGCCTCCAGCGCCACCACCCGGACCTGCTGCTGCTGGATGTGGCCATGCCCTCGGTGGACGGCCTGGAGCTGCTCTCCCAGCTCCGGGGCGAGCCCGCCTGGCGCAACCTCACCATCGTCTTCCAGACGTCGCGGGACACCGCCACCGAGCGGGTGCGCGCCTTCCAGCTCGGCGTGGATGACTACCTGCTCAAGCCCGTGCAGCCCTCCGAGCTGCGCGTGCGGCTGCTCTCCCACCTGCAGCGCCGCGCCTCGCTGCGCTCCTCGCTGGAGAAGGAGGCCACCACGGGGCTCGCCAACGCCCACTCCCTGGTGCGCACCCTCACGCGGCACCTGGAGGCGAGCACCTCCGCGCCCGTCTCCGTGGCCCTGATCCGCTTTCCCCGGCCGGATGCCGCCTCCGAGCACGCCTCGCGCCTGAGCACGCGGCTGCGCCCCAGCGACATGCTGGCGCGCTGGGACGAGCGCACGCTCGCGCTGACGCGGCCGGGCGAGGACGCCCGCGCCACCCTCTCCTTCCTCCAGGCGCCTCCGGGCCTGGGCGATGCCCAGGTGGGGGTGGCCGACAACCGGGCCCAGCCTGGCACCGGGGCCCAGGCGCTGCTCGTGGCCGCCGAGCTCAACGTGGGCAAGAGCCTGGAGCGGCAGAGCGCCGCCCTCCGGGTGGAGGGCCCCTCCTCCGTCTCGTTCCGGCCCTCGCCGCCCCCGGGGTTGTCCTCCCCGGTGACCCGGCCGCCCCTCTCCCGCCCGGAGACCCTGCCGCCCCTGCCCCCGCGTGCCCCGCCGCCAGTGGGACTCTCCCGGCATGCGCCGCTTCCCCCTCGGGACGAGGCCAGCCCCACCCCCCGCCCCCTCTCCTCCCAGGCCCGGACCGACCCCGGGGCCGCGGGCGCCTCGCGCTCCCGCCGCATCCTGGTCGCGGACGACGAGCCGGCGCTGCGCCGGGTGCTCCAGCGCCTGCTGGAGCAGGAGGGCTACGTGGTGGAGACCGCCGAGGACGGCGAGGAGGCCCTGAACCGGCTGCTGAACCCCAGCCTGACGCCGGTGGACCTGCTGCTGCTGGATGTCCACATGCCCCGGCGCTCGGGCATCGACGTGCTGCGCGCCCTGAAGGAGAAAGGCTCGACGGTACGTGCCCTGGTGCTGTCCGCGCGCGTGCGGGATGGCGACGTGGTCAGCCTGCTGGGAGAGGGGGCCGCGGACTTCGTGGCCAAGCCCTTCTCCATTCACACCCTGCTCGCCCGGGTGTCGCGCCTGCTCGTCAAGGGCGCCTGAGCGGGGCGGCGGCCCGGCCTGGGTCTGCGGCGCCCCAGAGCGCGGGCCTGACTCAGTAGGCCGAGCCGGGCTGTTCGAGGGCCCGCACCACGCGGTGCAGCGTGAGGGTCCGGGCCACGTCATCGCGCGTGTAGTGGACCTCCAGCCCGGCCACCGTCACCGAGTGGGGCCCCCGGCCGCGCTCGTACGGCGTGCCTTCGACGGCCAGCAGGTTCATCACATCCTGTAAAACGAGGAAGTCATCCGCGGTGACGCACCCCGCATCCCGCCAGGCCTCTGGCGCGAGGGCAACGTCGTAGTACCGCGTGAGGGTGGGTCGTGCGCGGGTCATGGTCGGCTCCGAGGACACCTGCATGTTTGCAAGCCACGCGCCCGGCGCGGCTCCCGGGAAATCTGTGAGTTCTGGCGGTTTTTGGGCCATGCCAAGAAGAATTTTCAGGACCACGCCTGTAAAGGTTGTCGCTTGCTCTCAGATTTCGATGACGGCTCGCTTGCCCTCCCCTGGCTGCCTGCTCGGCAGACCGTCAGCGCTGCCCAGTTGCCGGGGGCCCAAGCCACCCCGACCTTGAGGGTGCGGAGGATTTCCACATGGCAACTCAAGAGAAGCCGCAGCCCGGGACCCAGCCAGCCGAGGACATGTTCGGACGTCCCACCAGCCCCCGTCCCTCGGAGCCCGAGGCCCGGCCCCGCGAGGCCAGCCCCGGCGAGGGCGCCGGGAACGCCCCGCGGAAGGCCGCGGACGAGGACGAAGCCGAAGACGAAGACGAGGAGGAGGACCCCAGCCGCGGCGGCATCGATGACATCCCCGATGGGGATGGGCCGCGCAGTGACCGGGGCACCAACCCGCTGCCCGACGTCTACTGGACCAGCTATCCGGGGGACTGAGCCGCGCCATCCGGACCGGGTGGGGGGGCCTCCACGGGCCACTCCACCTGGAGCTGGGTGATGTTGCGCAGGATGAGCAGCTCCTGGTGGTAGCCCACGTCCTGGTTGGCCACCAGCCGAAGTCCCGGCAGGCGCTGGACGAACAGCTCGATGGCGACGCACATCTCGAGCCGGGCCAGGTGCGAGCCCAGGCAGTAGTGGACCCCATGGCCGAAGCCCAGGTGGTGGAGGTTCTGCCGGTGCAAGTCGTACTGCTCCGGATTCGCGTGCCCGGCCTCGTCGTGGTTCGCGGAGCTGTAGAGCAGGAGCAACCGGGAGCCCTTGGGCAGCATCACCCCGCCGATCCGCACGTCCTCCACTGCGGTGCGCACCATGCCGTGGGAGGCGGACTCCAGGCGGATGCACTCCTCCACCGCGCGGGGAATGAGCGACGGGTTCTCGCACAGCGCCTGCCAGCGCTCGGGCTGCTCCAGCAGGTTGAGCAGGATGAGCCCGAGCTGGGCCGTGGTGGCCTCGTGCCCGGCGCCAATCAGCGAGCCGCCCAGCAGCGAGATGAGTTCCGGGGTGTTCAGGCTGTCCGCGCCCGGCTCGGTGTGCACCAGGTAGCTCGTCAAATCCTCCCGGGGCTCGCGCCGCCGCTGCGCGATGAGGTCCGCGCAGTAGTCCCGGTACTCGACGATGCCGCGCGCCATGGCGGGCTGCGCCTCCGGAGGCACCTGCGAGAAGATGAGCCCGAAGAGGTCATCGCACCAGCGCTTCACGCGGTCCATGTCCTCGTGGGGCACGCCCACCATGCTGAGGATGACGTGCATGGGGAACGGGTAGGTGAACTCGCTGACGAGATCCACCCGGCCCTTGTGGATGAACGTGTCGATGAGGGTGTTGGCGAGCTGCCGGGTGCTGGCCTCCTGGCGGGCGATGCGCGCGGGCAGAAAGCCGCGCTGCAACAGCCGGCGCAGCCGCGTGTGGGCCGGCGGATCCGTGTTGAGCGGGCTGTCGTGGAGGATGGGCCCCGGCCCCAGGATGGCGAGCGCCTCGTCCGTCAGCACGGAGGCGGAGGTGAGCATGCTGGCCGAGGAGTAGCTCGGGGCGTTGTTGAGCACCTCGTTGATGTCCTCCTGGCGGCTGACGAGCCACATGCCCAGCATGGAGTTGAAGCTGACGGGCGCCTCCTTCCGGAGCCGCGCGAAGAACGGATAGGGCGTCTGGAGGTGCGGGCCCTTGAAGGGGTTGTACGCATCGCCCAGGTGAGGGCACCGTGAGGCGGGCACGGGGGTGGGCGTGGCGGGAGCCGCACGCGCGGGTCGCTGGGTCTTAGGCATGTCCAGATGATATGGTCTTCCAGGTCTGTCCTGAAATAGCGGCGGCTTCCCAACACATCCGCCCACGGCGTCACCCCTCACGCCGAATTGAATGAACGGAGGCTCTCGCTCGTCGCGCTCGGGCTCTTGCGCATTCGTCCAGAGGTGCCCATGCCATTCATCCTTCTAGGAGCCGTCCTGCTCGCGGCCTCGCCCGCGATTCCTCCGCCCACGTGTCTGTCCGCCAACGGAGAGACGGCGTGTGGTTACGCCTGCCAAACAAGCTCCCGCCAGGTGCGCTGTGCGAGCACACCGTATGGGACTTGCACGGTCCTCAATGACGAGGTGCATTGCGTCGATCCGCTGCCCGCGAGCATCCACCACCCCCCCGATGAAGGGCTGCGGCCGGAGTGCAAGGAGGTGCGGGGCAGGGTGGCCTGCGGCTTCCGCTGTCTGGTCACCCAGGGCCAGGTGGCCTGTGCGAGGACGCCGTATGGCGTCTGCCGGGAGCACTTCGGCGAGGTGAAGTGCTGGGACCCTTCCGAGACCACCATCCACGAGTTCGGCGCGGAGCTGGCACGGCCCACCTGCACCACGGCGGGCACGGGCATCGCCTGCGGGTATGACTGCAAGACGAGCCGCACGGAGGTGGCATGCGCCCAGACACCACGCGGCAAGTGCGTGCAGGACAACTTCCGGCTCGGCTGCTTCGATCCGCCCTCGCTCCTGGCGTGCACGCATGCCGCGCCGCCGCCACCCGAGGAGGTGCGCAAGCCGAAGGCAAAGCGCCGGCAGGATGAGACCGCGAAGGCGGAGTGAGCCGGCCCTGCCCCGGCCCCGTGTCAGGCGGGCGGGGCCCCCCGGGGGGCGAGGACTTCCGCCGCGGGCTCGGCCAGCAGCGCCGCGCCGATGGCCCCCGACAGCTCCCCCAGCCCCGCCAGGTGCAGATCCGGCGGCCGCTGCGGGACGAACAGGTGCGGCTTCATCAGGACGCGCAGCTGGTCCACGTAGGGCAGCCCCAGCCGCGTGCCCAGCCCGCCGCCGAGGATGACCGCCTCCACGTCCAGCAGGTTCACCGCCGAGGCGATGCCGGCGCCCAGCATCCGCAGGGCCCGGTCGATGAGCTTCACCGCCAGGGGGTCTCCCTTCTTCAGCGCCTTGAGCCACACGCCGCTGGTCAGCCGGTCCTTGCCCTCCTGCGCCATCGTGTCGAACAGGCGCGTCTTCTCCCCGCGCTCCAGGGCCTTGCGCGCCTTGCGCTCCATCGCGCCGCGCCCGGCATACGCCTCCAGGCAGCCGCGCCGGCCGCACGAGCACCGTGCCCCGCCGCGCCGCACCACCGTGTGGCCAATTTCCCCCGCCGCCCCCCGGCCCAGCCATCGCTGGCCGTCCAGGAGGATGCCGCCCCCCACGCCCGTGCCCCACCACACCCCGAGCAGCGAGCGGTAGGCGCGCCCCGCGCCCAGCCGGGCCTCGGCCGCCACCGCCACCTGCACGTCATTTCCCAGGTACACCGGCACCTGGGTCCGCTTCGTGAGCGCCTCGGCGAGCGCATAGGGCCCGCTCCAGCCCGGCAGGTTTCCCGCCTGGAGCAGCGTGCCCGTGGCGGCGTTCACCGCGCCCGGCGCCCCCACGCCCACGCCCGTGAGGGCCGAGGGCTCCAGCTCCAGGGGCTGCGTCACGTCCTGGAGCGCGGCGGCCAGCGCCTCGACGATGGCGGGCGGCCCGCCCTCCTGCGGCGTGGCGCGGCGGGCCTGGCTCAGGACGGTGCCGTGCTCATCCAGCACCACGGCCTGGATTTTCGTCCCCCCCAGGTCCAGCCCCCCGAGCAGCCGCTTCCGGTCTTCCTTGGGCCTGCGTGTCATCCGCGCCTCCAGCGCTTTCCCTCGCGTTCCAGCCGCGACTGCGGGGAGTATCGCCGCATGAGCGAATGGAGCTTCGTCGAGATCGCCCGAGTGTTCGAGCGCAAGCAGGGCACCGCCGCAGTGGAGCTGGCCCTGGAGTCCCGGGAGCTCGCCGATGGGTGGATGGCCTACGGCGGCCAGGGTTCCTATGTGAACAAGTCCTGTGGCTTCGGCTTCGACCAGCCCGTCACCGAGGCCCAGCTCGACGAGCTCGAGGCGTTCTTCGCCTCGCGCGGGGTGGAGCCCAAGGTCGAGCTGAGCCCCTTCGCGCCCCCTGCCCTGCTGGAGAGCCTGGGCCGGCGCGGCTTCGTCCTCCGGGAGTTCGTCAACGTGCTCTACCGGCCCCTGCGCGCCGGGGAGGACCTGCGCAAGCTCCCCCACGGGTGGCCGGAGGGCGTCCGCATCGAGCAGGTGGACCCCACGGACGAGGCGGCGGTGCTCGAGTTCGTGGAGGTGTCCAGCAGCGGCTTCATGCCCGAGGGCGAGCCCCTGTCGCCGGTGTTCCTGGAGCTGGGCATCAAGAGCGTGAAGCACCCGGGCACCACCGCGTACGTGGCGCGCGTCGGGAAGGAGGCCGCAGGGGCCGGGAGCTGCGAGTCGAGCGGCGGGCTCACGTCCCTGTTCGGCACCTCGGTGAAGCCCGCGTTCCGCCGCCGGGGCATCCAGCAGGCGCTGATCGCCGCGCGGCTGGCGCGGGGCCAGGAGCAGGGCAGCACCCTGGCCATCATCGCCTCGGGGCCGGGCATTCCCACCGAGCGCAACGCGACCCGGCTGGGCTTCGCCATGGCCTACTCGCGCGTGGCGCTGGCGAAGCCCGGACAGGGGCTCGTCCCCTCCCCCTGAGCCCCCCCCGGAGATGTCAGACCGCCCCTGTACTGTGTGGCTTCTCAACGACACACGAAGGGGCAATTTTCATGGCTGAATTCCGTGAGTCGCCGCGCGTTTCGGTGAACAAGCTGGGCGAGTACCTCACCGCGACGCCCTCGCGGCGCAAGCGCATCATCCACGACCAGAAGCACCCGTGTGACCCGCAGTACCTGCGGTACCCCGAGGCCGCGCAGGCCATCACCGACTTCCTGTGCGAGGGGCTCAACGGCGGGGTGCTGCGCGCCCACCAGGAGCGCTTCTTCACCACCGTGCCCGCCTCGGACTTCGAGGCCCAGCGGCTGCAGCTGTGCAGCGAGGCGCTGGACCGGTTCGCGGCCCTGGTGCCCCAGCTGGAGCTGGACGGCATGGTGATGAGCGCCGTGGGCACCGAGCCGCCCGTGCTGGAGGTGGCCGGCGTCACCATCAACGTGCGGCCCGAGGTGGTGCTCCAGTGCCTGGACCGGCATGGCCAGCCCACCGTGGGGCTGCTCAAGCTCTACTTCTCCAAGTGGCACCCGCTGGACGAGCGCTCCGGGCAGTACGTTGCCACCCTGTTGCAGAGCTTCGCCGAGCAGCACCTGCGGGCGCTGGGGCCGGTGGACCCGCGGCGCATCCAGGTGGTGGACGTCTTCGCGGGCAACCTCTTCAGCGCCCCGAGGGCCACGCTCCGGCGGCTCCAGGACGTGGAGCGCGCATGTGAGGAGATCGGCGCGCTCTGGGCGGTGAACTAGGCCCACGCCCCCTCCCCGCGCACACTCCGGTTCCTGGTGAACAATCCCCCGCACCAGGAGCGGGCCGTGCGCGGGGGGGACAGGCATCCGTCCCTCCCCGTGACAAGATTTTGAGGGTGCGTGAGGCCACGCCCCGTCCTAGTCTGAGGGGCCGCACTCCTGCGGAGAGGATGGGGTCGGGTGCTGGAAGCGTTGTGGACCAAAAGGGCCTTGCTGGTCTCCGGGAAGGGAGGCGTGGGCAAGAGCACCCTCGCGGCCACCCTGGCCCGGGCGGCGGTGCGCGCGGGCCATACGGTGCTCTTGGCGGAAGTCACCCCCTCCATGGAGGGCCCGTCCGTGCTGGGCCCCCTGGTGGGCGCGAAGGGCCCGGGCACGGAGGTGACGCCGGTGGAGCCCGGCCTGTCCTTCCTGCGCATCTCCGCGGCCACCGGCCACCGGCGCTTCCTGGAGGACGTGCTGCCCATGCGCCTCATGGCGGACGCGGCCCTGCGCTCGCGCGCCCTGCGCCGCTTCCTGGAGGCGGGCCCCTCACTCCGGGAGCTGGGGCTCATGTACCAGATGTTGGATCTGGTGCGCCAAACACGGCCGGACGGCCGTGCCCTCTACCCGCTGTGCGTGATGGACCTGCCGGCCACCGGGCACGCGCTGGCCATGGCCTCGCTGCCGCGCGCCATCCTGTCGCTCCTGCCCGGCGGGCCCATTGGCCGCGCGGTGCGCGAGGGGCTCGAGTTCCTGCAGGATCCGGTGCGCACCGCGGTGCTGCTGGCCACGCTGCCCGAGCCCCTGCCGGTGAGCGAGGCGCTCCAGCTGGCCGGCGAGGTGCGCCGCCTGGGGATGCCCCTGGCCGCCGCGCTGCTCAACCGCATGCCCGCGAACCCCTTTCCCACGCCTGAGTCCCGGGCCGCCCTGGGCAAGCTGCTCGCGGCGAGCGGCCCCCATGAGGGCTCCCGGGCCCTGTCGCGGCTGGAGGTGGCGGAGACCTCGCGGGCCCGGCTGGAGCAGGGCATCGCCGCGCCGCTGCTGTGCCTGCCGGACTTGCTCGCCTCGGGGCCCGCGCTGGTGGAGCAGCTCGCCGTGGCCCTCCTCCCCTTGAATGCACGGCTGAGCCAGAAAGAGACGCCATGAGCCTGAGTGCGGTGCTGCGGAACAAGCGCGTGCTCGTGCTGTGCGGGGCGGGCGGCGTGGGCAAGACGACGACGGCGGCGGCGCTGGGCGTGGCCGCCGCGCGGGCGGGGCGCAAGGTGCTGGTGCTGACGATTGATCCGGCGCGGCGGCTCGCGGAGGCCATGGGCCTGCCCGAGAGCGGCACGGAGCCCACCGCCGTGGCCCCGCACATCCTCCACGGGAGCAAGGCCGCGGGCGCAGGCCAGCTCGATGTGTGGATGCTGGACCCGGGCATCGTGTTCGAGCGCATGGTGCGGCGGCTGTCCCCCTCGCCCGAGGCGGTGCGCTCCATCCTGGAGCACCGCTTCTATGGCTTCCTGACGGAGCTGGTGGCCGGCATCCAGGAGTACGCGGCCGCCGAGGCGCTCGACCAGTACATCCACGAGGGCCAGCACGAGCTCATCGTCCTGGACACCCCGCCGAGCCGGCACGCGCTGGACTTCCTCGATGCGCCGGGGCGCCTGGCGCGCTTCCTGGATGATCGCATCGTGGCGCTCTTCGGCCCCCAGGAGGCCTCCGGCGGGGGCCTGTGGCGGCGGGCCACGCGGCTCATCGGCAACGTGCTGGGCACCATCTTCGGCGAGACGTTCACGGGCGAGCTGCGCACCTTCATCGGCGCCACGAGCGGCCTGTTCGCCGGCATCCGCCTGCGCTCGGACCGGCTGCGCGAGCGGCTGTCCTCGGCGGAGGCCACCTTCCTGCTCGTCACCTCGCCCGAGGCGGCGGCGCTGGAGGAGGTGCGCTACTTCCAGCAGACGCTCACCGAGCGGGGCCTGCCGTGTGCCGGGTACGTGCTCAACCGGAGCTGGGCGCGGGAGGAGTCCCTGCCCACGCCCCAGGACTTGCGGCGCCAGGTGCCCCCGGGGGACGCGGCGGCGAGCGCGGGCGTGGACGCGCTGGAGCAGCTCGCCCAGCGCGAGCGGACCCGGGCCCAGGAGCACCGGGAGCTGCTCACGCAGCTGGCGAAGAACCTGCCCAAGGGCTCCGTGGCGGTGGCCGCGCCCGAGGCCAGTGGAGAGCTGGAGAGCTTCGAGGGCCTGGCGCGGCTGGGCGAGTCGCTCGCGGCGAGGTGAGCCCCCGCTGCGTTGACCCGTGACCGGAGGCGGTGTCCACCGGTGGGCTGCCCGGCTGGGCAGCCTGCATGTGAGCGGACAGTGGCGGAGCAAGCTCCCGCCCCCCCCTTGGTACAGGTGGACACAAGCGCCAGCCTTGGCATGTCCGCTCCCGTCCATTCGTGGCGCGGACCACCCACGCCTACGATTGGAGAGCACCACCATGGCCGACAGACGCTTGGACAACGGCAGGGACGACGTTCGCACGCAGCGCCCCAACCCCCAGGGCGGCGTGGGGGCCGTCGCCATTCACGACACGGAGGTCTCCTCCCGCTCCGCCGAGGCGGCCCCGCCGGGCTCGCGTGAGCGTTCCGAGTCCAGTGTCAGCGGCTACGCGCCCGAGCGCGACGAGGAATACGCCCAGCGCCAGGGGCGCTTCCACCGCGCCGCCGCGATGCGCATGGCGCAGCCGCGCACCAGCACGCAAGGCCCGGGCAGCCCGCGGGAGCTGGGCTACGGCGGCCCCTCGGGCCCCTACGGACAGGACGACCGGGATGACCGCTACGCCATCGGCATGGGCCACGCGGGGCGCATGGGCCAGCAGGACGTGCGCCACTCGCTGGAGATGCGCCGCGAGCCGGGCGACGAGAACTACCGCCCGTGGGACCGCGGGGGCTACGGCGGCGAGCAGGGCCGCCTGCGCGAGGACCGCGGGGAATACGCGGGCACCCAGGGCCAGCCGTACGGCGACTACAGCGTCCCGGCCCGCCAGGGGGTGGCCTCCGGACGCCGGGGCGCCTCCAGCGAGCAGGGGCAGTCCCCCTCCGGCCGGTATGATCCGCTGCTGGGCATGGGGCATGCGAGCCCTGGCCAGCCCGGCATGGGCGTGAACGTGGGCACCCGGAGCACGGCCCCCCAGGACACGGGCCGCCGCGGCTGGCAGCGCGAGCCGCTCACCGCGCGGGAAATCATGACGCGGGGGGTGAAGACGCTGCGCCGGGACAGCGCCCTGCGCGACGTGGCCCAGCTCATGAAGGACGAGGACTGCGGCGCCGTGCCCATCGTGGATGCGGGGGGCGCGCTGGTGGGCATCGTCACCGACCGGGACCTGGTCATCCGGGCCTTCACGGGCGGCAAGACGCCGGACCAGCTCCGCGCCGGGGACGTCATGACGGACGATGTGGAGTGCGTCCACCCGGACGAGGAGCTCTTCAGCATCATCGAGCTGATGGGCAAGCGGCAGATCCGCCGCATCCCCGTGGTGGACCGGGAGGACCACCTCATCGGCATCATCTCGCTGGGGGACATCGCCCAGCGCGCCGACTACGACGAGGAAGTGCAGGAGGCGCTGGAGCGCATCTCGTCCCGGCGCTCCTTCTGGAAGCGGCTCTTCTAGAACCCCGGGCTTACCCCTCGCGCTTCGAAGAAGCGACGCGCGGGGGGCGCACGGCCTCGAAGTCCGGGGCGATGCGGCGGCCCAGGATGCGGTAGCCCTCGCGCTCCTCGCCGCCCGTCAGCCAGATCAGCTCGCGCGGCAGCCGGAGCCGGACCGTCTTCACGATGCTCACGGGCGCCCAGGCGCGGTCCAGGTCCACCACGGGCAGGGACGACACGATGCGGCCCGCGAAGGGAGAGGTGTTCGGGTGCTTCCAGCCGTGGGGGAGCAGCTTCTCGGTGCCCGTCATCATCATGGCGTCACCTCCGGACCTCCCGCCTGTAGCAATTGCAGGGCCAACAACTGCTCACCATCCGACGCGCACGCTCCAAGGTTTCGCCGTCTTTTCGCGGCTTTAGCCGACCTCAAAACCACACAGTGCTATTCCGCTTTACACGAAACCACAGGTCTTTCTTGACCTGCTGACGGAAAAGGGGTGTCCCTTTTCACCCATCCTTGGGCCCATCGCCCAGGGAGAAGAAGTGGCTGAAGGGGCCGTTGCCGTGGCCCAGGGCCAGCGGGTGGCGCAGCGCGGCGGTGACATACGCCTTGGCGAGCCGCGTGGCCTCCAGGGCGGAGCGCCCGAGGGCCAGGTGCGCGGTGAGGGCCGCCGACAGCGTGCAGCCGGTGCCGTGGGTGTTGGGGGTCTCCACGAAGCCCAGGCTCAGCGTCTCGAACTGCATGCCATCGAACCAGACGTCGGTGCCGCACAGGGGGCCGGGCATGCTGCCGCCCTTGATGAGGACCGACTGGGCGCCGAGCCGGTGGATGCGGCGCGCGGCCTCGCGCATGTCCTCCAGGGTGTGGAGCTCCACGCCCGCGAGGAGCTGCGCCTCGTGGCGGTTGGGGGTGACGACGGTGGCCAGGGGCAAGAGCAGCTCGCGCAGGGCGCCGATGGCATGGTCATCGATGAGCTGGGAGCCGGCGCGGGAGACCATGACGGGATCCACCACGAGCGGGCGGAGCTTCAGGGCGCGCACCTGGTGGGCCACGGAGATGATGATCTGCTGATTGACGAGCATGCCCGTCTTGAGGGCGTCCACGCCGATGTCCGTGGCCACCGCTTCGACCTGGGCGGCAACGGCCATGGCGGGCATCACGTCCACGCGGCTGACCCCTTGCGTGTTCTGCGCGGTGACGGCGGTCAGCGCGCTGGTGCCATGGACGCGGTGGAACGCGAAGGTGCGCAGGTCCGCCTGGATGCCCGCGCCGCCACCACTGTCCGAACCCGCGATGGTGAGGGCCGTTGCCACCTTCCTGGGGGTTTCCATCCTCGTCACTTCCTCCTGAAGGGGAGAAGATACACAGGGACACCTCCCGTGGGGGCAACGCATGTCCAGTGGTGCTTGGCCGCCAGGCTTCCGATCCGTTGGGGCCGCAGCCGTCCTCAGTCTTCTGGCGGCCTGCAGCAGTTCCCGGCCCTCGCACACGGGAGCCTCCAGCGAACCGTCACCGGCGCAAGCCCGTCATTCTTCCCCCGGGTCCGGCATCGTCTACACCGCTGGGGGTTCTCGCGATTGCCACCAGGAACATCTCGAATGCTTCAGGCGATGCTGGAATACCCCACCGCCCTATCCCATCACCCGCGGAGACAAAGGCCACGACAAGTATTGCACCCAGAAGTGCCGAGCGGAGTACATGGAATGCCTCAAGAACCTTGAGGCGCAGCCCCTCACCTTTCCAGACATCACGACCGCGAGGGCCTGGCTCGAGCGGCATCGGAAAGAGCTCCTCATCGGTAGCACCATCGTCCTGGTCGCTGGCGTGGCGTTCGTGGCCGTCAGCGGTGGTGCAGGCGCCATTGTCCTGGTGCCACTTGCTGCACTCTGAAGGAGCTTCACCGTGACGAAGCAGCTCGAGGATTTCGATTTCGAGGCCACCTGCCGTGCCGTCGCGGAGGTGGCCCAGCACGCCTCCCCGGATGCGCAGGCGGCGCTTGAGCTCACAACCTATGCGCTTCACTTCCTCTACTCGACGGACCAGTTCGCGGCGTTCCGCGAATACCTTCGCGACGTGAAGGCACCCGCCCACCGCCCAGCGCATGCCGAGCAAGACTTCTCCAGCATGGGCCAGGCTCTGGACTGGTTGAGTCAGTCTTCGCCCGCTCCTGGAGCCCAGATCGAAGTCAGCGGAAAGCGCTATGCCGTCTGGAAAGACGCCAGCGGAAAGCCCCAGTTGATCCCCTCCCCTTCTGCCAAGGAACTCGAAGAGCCAGTGCGGCCTTCAGACGTATAAAGCCCGCTGCGTGCGGCCCGCTGGACGCAGGGGTATGGCTGGTGGGCCACGGGGCTTGCCCGCTCCCCTCTGAGGCAGGCGCTGGCCCTGAAGGTGCACAAGGGCGCTCCCGTCCTCTTTGAACGGAGCCCCCATGCCGTCCTTCTCACTCGCCACGCTCGGCGGTGCGCCCCCGCTGTCCTTGCCCTCGGTGCGCCCGCTGGCCGTGGGCCTCGGGGGCACCGCCCTCTTCGGTTTCGCCCTGCGCACCGCCGTCAGCCATGAGGGCGCGAGCCTCACCCACCTCTCGTGGGCCTTCGCGCTTCCCGCCGTCACCCTGCTGTCCTGGGCGCTCTGCCTCCCGGCCCTCTACATCCTCTGGGCCACGCGCCATCCCCACGTCGGCGCCAGCCACTGTCTTCACGCCGCCCGGGACGCCGTCCACACCCTGGGGCTGTGCCTCGCCTCCACCACGCCCATCCTCTGGTTCTTCGCCGCCACCGCCCCCGAGTCGCGGATCAGCTCCGTCCTCGCGTTCCTCTTCACCGCCCTGGCCCTCTTCAGCTGCGTTCACGCGTTCGTCCAGGCCCTCCAGCGCCAGGGCGCTTCGCTCACCGGCTTCCCCCGGCTCGCCTTCCTCGGCCTTCACGCCATCACCTTCGCCCAGTGCGCCCATGGCGCCGGGCTCTCCCTGTCCTGAGGCCCGCCATGTCCTCCGTCACCCCTGCCCCTGAGCCCCTGTCCTCCCCGCTCGCCCTGGCCCCCACCGGCATGCTTCGCACCGCCGAGCTGCTGCTGCGCAACCCCTCCGTCCTGATTGCCCAGGTCCAGGCCGGAGGCCCCGATCTCCGGGAGCTGCCCCTGCGCCTCGCCGTCTGTGCCCTCGCGGGCTTTGGCGCCTTTGGCTTCCTGCTGGGCTTTACCCGCTCGCCGCTGGCGGGCCTCGCCGCCGCGCCCAAGCTCATGCTCGTGGGGCTCGGCAGCCTCGCCGTGTGTCTTCCCGCCCTCCACGTCTATGGACGTCTGCTGGGGGCACGCCTCAGCGCGCTCCAGGCCGTGTGCGAGGCGCTCGTGGCCCTGGGCACCACCGGCCTCACCCTGCTGGGCCTGTGCCCCGTGTGGCTCGTCTTCGCCAACACCGTGAACCACCCGCCCACGGGCTACTTCCACGTCATGCTCGGCAGCCTCGTGTTCCTGGGCTTCGCGGCCCTGCGGGGCATCTGGGTGCTCGTGGAGGCCCTTCGCGTCCAGGGCCGCACCGTCCTGCACCTGCTCGCGTGGACCGCCCTCTACGGCATGGCCGGCATGCAAATGGCCTGGGTGGTGCGCCCCTTCGTCGGCACCCCCGGCAGCCCCACCGTGGCCTTCCGCCCCCTGGAGAGCAGCGCCTTCGATGCCGCCACCACCCTCCTGCGCTCCAACCTCGACTCCCTCGACGGCGGCCGCCCCGAGCCCGAGTCCCTGGAGTTCAGCACGGAGGCCTCCCCGGCCCAGGAGTCCCTCTGATGATCGCCCTGGTCACCCTGGGGGCCTACGCACTCGCGGGCATCGCGGTGGCCACCCTGCTCGGGCGCACCGGCCGCCCCGGCCTCGTGGGCATTGCCCGCCTGGGCCTCCAGGCCTGTCTCTGGCCCCTCTTTCTTCCCGTGTTGCTGCCCAGCGCGCCCGCGGCCTCCCCGGGCTGTGAGGGGGGCCGCATCGAGGCCGCCGAGGCCACGCTCCACGACGCGCTCCAGCGGCTCGGCCGCGAGCTGGGAGACCCCCTGACGCTGGAGACCCACCGGGTGCGCGTGCTGGGCACCACGCTGCGCGCCGCCGCCCAGCGGCTCGCCGAGCTGGACGCCGTGCTGGCCCTGCCCGCGCACGATGGCAAGGCCCTGGCCCGGGAGCTGGCCGCCCTGGAGGCCCACGCCGATGCCCAGCCCGTGGCCGACATCCTCCGCGAGCGGCTGGCCCACCTCGCGCGCCTGGAGGGCCTGCGCGCCCAGGCCCGGGCGGACCTGGAGCGGGCGCTGGCCCGCGCCGGAGAGCTGGCCACGCGCCTCACCCTGCTGCGGTACGAGGGCGCCACCGCCCATGCGGCCGGCCGCGCCCGCGAGCTCACCGACACCATTGATGAGCTGTGCCGCACCCTGGAGGAAGTCCGCGCCGCCTGAGCTACGCGGGCGTCGTCGCGGGAGGCTCCGAGCGCGGCGCCACCCCGTCCGTGATTTCCCGCCCCAGCAGCTCCGGATCGAAGTAGGCGTAGAAGCGGCTGATGAGCTCTCCATCCCACTCGATGATGGAGACGCCCTCGTAGCTCACCGCCTTGCCGTTGTGGGCCGTGCCGCTGGACTCCCACTCCAGCGCCACCCGGTCCCCGGATTCGATCATGTTCCGGAAGGTGGACTTCACCTGCTTCAGCGTGCCCTTGTAGTGGCGCCAGAACTCCCGCGCCCCGTCCTGGCCCGAGAACCGGTGCGAGGAGGCCGCGTTGCTCACCTGCGCATCCTCGGCGAAGAGCGAGACCAGCGTCTCCAGCTCTCCGTTCTCTTCCAGCTTCGCCAGTGCGTCCACGAACCGCTGCGCTCGATCCATCGCTGTCGCTCCTTTGCAGCCTCAAGGGTGCGCATGTGGCTCCGGCCCGGCCTCCCCCGCTGCTGGCCCCCCTCCCACCCAGCCAGGCAGGCAGCGCCTGGGCCCCCCAAAAGGCAAGGACCGCGGCCCCCTGCTCCGGGGTACGCGGTCCTCATGACTTCAGGGGCCTGTCTGCCGCTTACTGGCGGCCGATCGCGTCGAAGCGCTCCAGGCCGTACTTGTTGATCATCCCGATGAGCTTGTTCGAGTACTCAGGGTCCGTGGCGTAGCCGGCCTTGTGGATCTCCTTCGCGAAGCGCTCCGCGTCGCCCGTGTGCTTGAAGGCCTCGGCGTAGCGCTTGTTCTCGCGCAGGAACTTGCCATGGTCCGCGAAGGACTCGGCCGGCGAGTTGTACTTGCGGAAGGGCGCGTCCACCGTCACCCACTTGCCGTTGAGGAACTCCTTCGTCGGCATGGTGACGCTGCCCGCGGGGCCCTTGCCCTTGATGCCGAAGAAGTTGTTGCCCTTCGTCGACAGGCCCGACTTGCCCCAGCCGCTCTCCAGCGCCGCCTGCGCCAGCGTCACCGAGGCGGGCACGCCCGTCTCACGCTGGCTCTTGATGGCGTCGGCCGCCATCTTGTCCATGAACGCGTTGCCCGTCTTGGGCAGCGGGCCCGTCACGCCGCCGGTGCTCGGGGTGCCGGTGCTCGGCGTACCGGTGCTCGGGGTGCCGGTGCTGGGCGTGCCACCCGTGGCGCCGCCGATCTTCGCGCCGAGCTTCTCGAAGGCCGCGCGGGTCTTCGGGCCGTACTCGCCGATGGCCTCCACGCCGTGGTCCGCCTGGAACTTCTTGAGCGCCGCCTCGGTCTTCGGGCCGAAGATGCCGGGGCCCGTGGCCACCTGCGCCTTCGTCATGTAGCCCGTCTTCACGAGCGCGTCCTGGAGCTGCTGCACGCCCGCACCCTTGGAGCCGGGCTTCAGGTGACCGGCGGGCAGCGTCGTGCCCTTCAGCGAGCCGTCGCCGGCCGCGGGGGTGGTGGGGGTGGTGGGGGCCGTGGTGCCGCCGGTGCTCGGGGTCTGGCCGCCCGCGGGGGGCTGGGCCACGGTGCCCGGGCGCGGGGGGTTGCCGCCCGAGAACGTGCGCAGCTGGCCGGTCGTCTTGTAGCCCTGGGGGCCGCCCTTGAGCGTGTTGCCTTCCTGGCTCAGGGTGATCTGCTTGCCGGTGGCCGGATCATTCGCGTAGTAGACGGGCTTGCCGTTCTCCTGGCCTCGGCCGGTGATGGCGATCCAGTGGTCGGTGCCGTTGGCGCCGCCGTTGCTGCCGGCCTTGTAGTCCACGCCGACCACCACCGGGCGGCCCGCGTCCACCTGCTTGTTGATGGTGTCCAGGTTCCACGCCGCGCTGCTGGCGTGCAGGCCACCCATCTGGGCCGCCTTGTCCCAGTTCAGGCCGTTGCCGGAGTAGCCGCCGTTCTTGTCCAGCCAGGCGTCCATCTGGCCGGGGTTGATGGTCTTCCCGGAGATCTTGCTGACCGCCATGGCGGTGGCCGTCATGGCGCAGCCGGCGGCGCCCACGCTGGAGCTCTTGCCCAGGGTGCGGCTGCCCCACTCGGCGTCGCCCTGCTTGAACATGGGCGTGCCATCGCTCGACGTGGGGAACGAGCGGCCGTTGCTGTCCCGGACAGGACCGGCGGCGGTGGTGTTGGCCGCGGTGGTGGTGTTGGCCGCGCGGGAGGGCTGGGCGGCGGGGGCCGCCTCGAAGCTGTCCGGGATGACGAGCTTCTGGCCGGCCTTGATCTGATTCGGGTTCGAGATGCCGTTCTTCTGCGCCAGCGCGGTGGCGGTGGTCCCAAAGCGCTCCGCCAGCTTGTTGAGGGTGTCACCGCTGCGAACGGAATAGGTGCTCGGCTTCACAGAAGACGTGGTGGTCAAAGAGAGGCCCTCTTTAAAAAAGTGAATCGCTCCCTGATTGTCGTTCAAAGCGCCTTTTGGTTGCGCCCCCCCCGCGGATCATTCCCACTTGGCTGTCCAAACGCGGGTTTTCCTCGTTTTAGAGGGGTTAAATGCCTCCAAACCCCTGTGTTTTCAGCGACATGGACGCCCATCCGCCTACAAGCCCGTACGTTTCCGGAGACGTTGCGAGGCCGCGAGGCTCCCGGCTAAGGACGGCCCGGTGACGCCCACCTTTGAGGATGAGTGGCTCTGGGGTTGGGACCCGACCCCCGGCATCGTCTCGGTGTGGGCAGAGCCCGATGGCCGCGTCACCGTGTGGCGGCGGCTGCCCGGGACGGGCGCGCTGGTGCGCGAAGAGGTGCGGTTCCGCCCCTGGCTGCTCCTGTCCTCATTAGAGGACCTGTCCCACCTGGGCCCTCGGCTGCGTCCCGAGGCCGAGGGGCCCGCCCCCGTCTCCTATCAAGCGCTGGAGGGGCCCGGGGCGCTCCGCTACCTGGTGCATGCGGAGGATGGGCGGATGCTGGCGTCGGCCGTGCTCCAGGGCGCCTCGCGCCGCCTCGGCCGCCCCTTCGGGCACGTGCGGGAGCTGCCCGAGGACACCGTGCTCTCGCTGCCCCCGGAGGAGCAGTACCTCACCGCCTCCGGGCGCACGTACTTCCGGGGCCTCGGCTTCGATGCGCTGCACCGCTTGCAGTTCGATCTCGAGACGACCGGGCTCGATCCCCAGCAGGACCGGATCTTCCTCGTGGCCGTGAGAACCCCCGAGGGCCAGGCCGAGACGCTCGAGGCCCAGGGCCCAGGCGATGCGGCCGAGGCCGAGCTGCTCCAGCGGCTCGCCGCCCGCATCCGCGCGTGTGATCCCGACGTCATCGAGAACCACAACCTGCACGGCTTCGACCTGCCCTTCCTCGTCCACCGCGCCCGGCGGCTCGGCGTCCCGCTCGCGCTGGGACGGGATGGAGCGCCCGGACTGCGGCAGCGCCCCGCCTCCCGGGGCGCCTCCCTGGGACGGGGGCCCGCGGGGCGCGCCCAGGATCCGATGCGCCGCATGCGCTACACGATGCCCGGCCGCGAGCTCATCGACACGATGGACGCCGTGCTCCGCCACGACTTCTCCGCGCGGGACTTGCCCGGCCATGGGCTCAAGGCCGTCGCCCGGCACTTCGGCCTCTCGGGCCCCGAGCGCGAGCTCATCCCCGGCCCCCGCGTCCACGAGGTGTTCCTCCAGGATCCCGAGCGCGTGCGGCGCTATGCCCGCGAGGACGTGTCGGAGGCCGCGGGCCTGGCGCGCCTGCTCGGGGGCGCGGCCTTCGCCCTGGCCCGCCTGGCCCCGCGCCGCTACGAGCGCCTCGCGGACGCGGGCCCTGCCACCGGCGTGATTGATCCGCTCCTCGTGCGCGCCTACCTCCGCTCGGGCGCCGCGCTCCCCGCCCACGCGCCCGGGGATGGAACCCCGCACAGCGGCGCGGCCCTCCACCTGTTCGCCACGGGCGTGGCCCAGCGGGTGGTGAAGGCCGACGTCGCGAGCATGTACCCGTCCCTGATGCGCCAGTACCGGATCCGCCCCCAGCGGGACCGGCTGGGCGTGCTGCTCGCGCTGGTGGACCGGCTCGTGGAGCAGCGGCTGGCCGCCAAGGCCCAGGGCCAGGCCGCCGCCCCCGGCTCCCCCGAGCGCCACACGCACGAGGCGCTCTCCGCCGCGATGAAGATCCTCGTCAACTCGGCCTATGGCTACCTGGGCGCCGCCGGGCTCACGCGCTTCTCGGACGTCCACGCCGCCAACGACGTGACACGCCACGGCCGCGAGGTGCTGGGGCTGCTGTGCCGCGAGCTGGCCCGGCGCGGCGTCACGCTCCTGGAGGCCGACACGGACGGGGTGTACTTCGCCGTGCCCGACGGCTGGGGCGAGGCCGACGAGCGCCGGGTGGTCTCCGAGGTGGCCGCGCTGCTGCCGCCCCTCGTGAAGCTCTCCTTCGATGGGCGCTATGCCGCCATGCTCTCGCACGAGCCAAAGAACTACGCGCTCCAGACGTATGACGGCTCGCTGCTGCTCCGGGGCGTGGCGTTCCGCTCCAGCCGGGCGGAGCCCTTCGGCGAGGACTTCCTGCGCCGGGCCCTGCGCTGCCTGCTGGCCGGAGACCTCACCGGGGTGAGGAACGTCTTCGTCGAGACCGTGACGGCGCTGCGCCGGCGGGCGCTGCCCACCCTGGCCGTCACGGCAAAGGTCCGGCTGACGAAGGACGCCCCCCAGTACCTCGCCCTCCGCGAGCGCCGGCGGGAGCTGCCCTACGAGGCCGTGCTGGCCAGCGGGCGGACCGAGTGGACGCCCGGCGAGCACGTCCGCGTCTACCGTGCATCCGGGGGCCGCGCGGGGCTGCTGCCGGACGCGGAGACAAGCGCGGGCAGCGATCCCCGGGACTACGACGCCGATTACTACGTCCGGCAGCTGCGCGAGACGTTCGCGGCCCGGCTCGTCCGGGCGCTCACCCCCGAGGACTTCGCGGCGGTGTTCGCCGACCCCGGGCAGCTCTCCCTCTTCGCACCGCGGCTGGACCAGGCCCGGCCCATCCTCACGGTGCTGTTCGATCCGGCCACCCTGCCCTCCTGAGGGCCCGCCCGCTCAACCCGCGTGCGGCCCCGCCTCCCGGTCCCGCGCCGCCAGCCGGGCCACGGACTCCACCAGCGCGTCCGACTCCAGCGGCTTGGCCATGTGGACCTGGAAGCCCGCCCGGTAGGCCCGCCGCGCGTCCTCCGCCCCCGCGTACGCCGTCAGCGCGATGGCCGGCAGCCACTGGTCCTTCGCCTCCGCCCACGCCCGCATCCGCTTGAGCAGGGCATGGCCGTCCTCGCCCGGCAGGCCGATGTCCGACACCACCACGTCCGGCAAGTCCGCCTCCAGGCTCTCCATCGCCTCCCGGGCGTTGACCACCGCGCGCACCTGCGCGCCCCGGTCCCTCAGCAGCAGGGCGATGAGCTCGCGCGCGTCCTCCGCGTCCTCCACCAGCAGCACGCGCACCCCGTCCAGCCGCACCTGGGGCACCCCGCCCTCCGCGGCGGAGGCCGCGCGCTCCGGCTCGGGCAGCAGGGCCGGCACCGGCAGGCGCACCGTGAAGGTGGAGCCATGGCCCAGCCCCGCGCTCTCCGCCTCCACCTCGCCCCGGTGCAGCTCCACCAGGTGCCGCACGATGGCCAGCCCCAGCCCCAGCCCGCCGTGCTCCCGCGTGCTGCTGCCGTCCGCCTGCCAGAAGCGCTCGAAGAGGTGCGGCAGCGCCTCCACCCGGATGCCCTGGCCCGAGTCCTTGATCCACACCCGCCACTCGGCGTTGTCCCGCTCCATCCGCACTTCCACCCGCCCGCCCGCCGGGGTGAACTTCACCGCGTTCACCAGCAGGTTCCAGAACACCTGCTGCAGCCGCCCCGGGTCTCCCGTCACCATCCCCCCGCCCCCCACCGCCTCCAGCACCAGCGTCACGCCCTTCTGCTCCGCCCGGGGCCGCACCACCTCCACCGCCGCCTGCACCACGCCGGCCAGGTCCACCGCGCGCTGGTGCAGCGTCAGCTTGCCCGTGAGGATGCGCGACACGTCCAGCACGTCCTCGATGAGCTGCGCCAGCGAGCGCGCGTTGCGCTCGATGACATCCAGCCCCTTCTCCTGGATGGCCGCGTCGCTGCGGCGCGTGCGCAGCATCTGCGTCCAGCCCAGCACCGCCGTCAGCGGCGTGCGCAGCTCGTGGCTCATCACCGCCAGGAACTCGTCCTTCGCGCGGTTGGCCGCCTGGGACTCCGCCATCAGCCGCGCGTTCTCGATGGCCACCGAGGCCATGCGCGCCAGCTGCACCAGGATGGCCTCGTCCTCCGCGGTGAAGTCCCCCTCGTGCCGGTCCGACAGCTGGATGAGCCCCAGGTTGCTGCCGCTGCTGCCCACCAGCGGCACCGCGAGCCACCCGCGCGGGGGCGGGTGCTCCGCTTCGGACTTGCCGATGCTCCGCCACGCCGGGTGCGCCTCCAGCTCCGGCTGCGCCATGCGCAGGGGCCGGTTCGTCCGGCACACCTGCGCCGAGAACCCCCAGCCGTCCGCCCGCGGCGAGTACCCCCGGTACTGCGAGTACTTCTCCGACAGCGACACCGCGCTGATGGATTGCGCCCCGTCCTCGCCCGTCGTCAGGCTGGTGACGGACTGGTGCGCGCCGATGAGCTCGCGCGCCTGCTCGGTGATGACCAGGAGCACCGCGTCCAGCGAGGCCGCCTGGCCAATGGCCAGTGACGCCGCCGCCAGCCCCTGGAGCTGCGCCCGGTGCCGCTGCTCGCGCGACAGCAGCCGCGCCCGCTCCACCTCATCCTCGCGCTGGCGGGTAATGTCGCGGTGGATGCCCACCCACTCGCGCACCGTGCCGTCCAGCTCCAGCACCGGCACCGCGCGCATCTGCATGTGGCGGTACATCCCGTCATGCCGCCGCAGCCGCACCTCGTTCTGGAAGAGCGTGCCCGCCTTCACCGCGTCGCGCCAGGCCTGCTGCGTGGCCTGCCGGTCCTCCGGGTGCACCGCGTCCAGCCAGCCCCAGCCCAGCAGCGCCTCGCGCGACTGGCCCGTGAAGGCCCGCCAGCCGGGCTGATCCGAGTCGAACCCGCCCTGGGGCGGCATGTCCCAGATGATCTCCGAGGTGGCGGTGAGGAACGCGCGGAAGCGCTCCTCGCTGCGCGCCATGTCCCGCAGCAGCTCCTCCACCGTGCGCCGCGCCAGCACCTGGTCCGTCACGTCGAAGGCGAACGTGGCGATGCCCTCCACCCGCCCGTCCGAGTCGCGCAGCGGCTGGTGGACGAAGTCGAAGAAGGCCTCGGAGGGCACGTCCGACTTGGGCCCCAGCCGCACCGGGAACTCCTTGCTGATGAAGGGCTCCCCCGTCTCGTACACCCGGTCCATCGCCTCGAAGACGCCCTGGCCCTCCAGCACGGGCACGGCCTCGCGCGCGGACATGCCCGTCAGGTCCTTGCCCCCCAGGAGCTGCCGGTAGCGCGGGTTGCACAGCACGTAGCGGTGCCCCGAGCCGCGCGTGACGGACACCACCGCCGGGGCGCACATCACCAGTTCCTCCAACCGCGCGCGCTGCGTCTCGCCCTCCGCCAGGAGCCGCGCCCGGTCCAGCGCCAGCGCGCTGTGCCGGGCCAGGGCCAGCAGGAACTCCCGCTCCTCCGCCGTGAAGGCGCGCGGCTCGGGGTAGCACAGCGTCAGCACCCCCAGCACCCGCCCCTCCACCGCCAGCGGCAGGCTCGCCAGCGCGTGCGCCACCGCGTTGCCCGCGAGCGTCTTCGCCAGCCCGGGGTAGCGCGCCCCCAGCGCCTCGGGGGACTCCACCCACTCCGCCTCGCCCTGGAAGGCCACCGACATGGGCAGCGGCGCGTCCAGCGGCAGCACCTGGTACTCCCTGAGGACGTGCGAGGGCGCGCCCTGGCAGGCCGCCACGCGCAGGGTGCGCAGCGTCTCGGTGGGCACGCCCACCATGGCCAGCGTCGCGCCCACCGCCGCCATGGCGCTCGCCACCGTCTGCTGCGTCACCTCCTCCGGTGAGCGCGCGGCGGACAGGCGCGCGGTGAACTCCTGCAGGCGTGTGAGCCGGTGCGCGGCCTGCTCGGCCCGCTCGGACGCGGCGCGCTCGGCGGCCACCAGCCGGCTCCGCTCCAGCTCCGCCTCGTGCAGCGGCGAGACATCCCGGATGAAGACCACCAGTTCCCCGGCCTGGGGAACGAGCCGCGCCTCGAACCACGCGCCAAAGGGCGCGAAGGGGCCGGTGTGCGTGCTGCGCTCGCCGCTGGCCTGGGCCGCGCGCAGGGCCGCCCCCAAGGGGGCCGCCGACAGGTCCGGCAGCTCCGCCCACAGGTTGCGCCCGACCAGCGCGTCCCGGGTGCGGCCGATGATGCCCTCGGCCACCGTGTTGAGGGCGCGGATGCGCCAGTCGGAATCCAGCACGAGCACCGCATCGGGGAGGGTCTCGAGGAGGAACTCCCATCCCATTGAGCCCACCAGGGGTGGCGTTGCGCTTGATGGGTCCATGACGGTGGATTCAAGAGAATTCATGCGGTTGCGGGAAGATGTACCAGACTCGTCCATGTGCGCACGGGTACGCGCCCTGCCAACCGTTCACGGCCAGAAGACAATCCTCCCAAAGAGGCGGGAGGCATGGCCGTTTTCCAGCGGCGCCCCCCGGAAAGCCGCTCACTGGCGAGCGTTCGGCCTCCGCGCTGCTCAGCGTTGGGGCGCGAGCAGCCGCTCCTTCAGGGCCTGTCCCTCGCGCGTGTCCCGCTGGTTCACCAGCGTCTGGACGTAATACGTGAGTGCCCACAGGTTCTCTTCCGGGATGGCGCCCTTCCATGTCGGCATGGCCGCCCCCCCCACCCCCGCGGCGATGACGCGGTAGAGATCCTCCCGCTGCCGCGCGGGCGTGTACTCCGCGCCCTCCACCTCTTCTTCCAGCGGCCACACCGTGCGCAGCCGGTGCACGAGGAAGTCCGGCGGCAGCACCTTCACCGTCTGCGTGGGCTCGCCCTGGGCGTTCACCGCCACCGCGTAGTCCGACTCCCGCGCCAGGGCCGTGTACGGATCCGCCTGGCTCAGGTCCACCTTGCGGCCCGTCACCCGCTCCGTCAGTGCCTCCAGCTCGGGCTTCGGCAGGTAGGCGATGTGGCAGCCCGAGCACCCCGCGTGGCCCGCGCTCGCCACGTGGTACACCGCCTGGCCCCGCGCCACCGCCTCCGGCTCGCGCCCCTTCCAGGGGTCCTCGGAGAGGGCCAGCGGTTGCCCGGGGGCCTCCTGGCGCCAGCGGGGGCTGAACGTCTTCAGGTACTGCACCACGGCCTCCACGTCCGCCTCGGGCACGTCCCACGGCAGCATGGGCGTGCCGTGCAGCCCGCGCCGCACCGTGCGCTTCAGCGCCGCGTCCGTGGGCAGCTCGCCCGCCGCCACGCCTCCGAACTTGAACAGCCCCTGCCGGAAGTTGCGCGGTGGAGGGCGCATGCCCGAGGCCGAGGGCCCCTGCCCATCCCCGCGTTCGCCGTGGCAGGACATGCAGTACTGCATGTAGACCGAGTAGCCGCGCTCCAGCGAGGCCACGCTGACCGTGCGCCCGTCTCCCAGCGCCAGGGGCTCGAACTTCGGCGCCTGCGGCTTGCACCCCATCGCCATCACCCAGCCGCCGAGGGCCAGGGCACGCCACGCGCTCATGTCAGGTACACCGCCCCGAGGACCATCGCCCCCGTCACCGCCAGGAAATCGCCATAGAGCGCCCAGGGCTTCAGCGAGGCCCCGCGCCGGAAGCCTCCCAGCGCGAGCCCCGCCACCCCCGGCAGCACATGGGCCGCGTGCAGCGCGCCCAGGCCGTGGACTGCCGAGGCATACGCGCCGCCTTCCGGCAGCCGCAGCCCCGCGCGCCACAGGGTGATCAGGATGAAGCCCTGCACCGCGAGGAACCCCACCTGGGCCACCAGGGCTCCGGCCACGTATCCGCGCGCGGGCGCATGGTGTGCGCCCCGGTGGAGCAGGAGCGCCGCCACCGCCAGCAACGCCACGCCCAGCACGGGAAGGATCCGGGGCAGCGGCGGCAGGCCGGCAGGAGGCCAGGGCTCACGCAGCCGCAGGAAGCCCACCGCGAACACCAGCGCCGCGAAGAACATCCCCCACGCCAGCAGGCCCACCGTCACCCCGAACACGGGGGTGGCCGCATCCGCAGGATCGCGCTCTGGGGAAAGGGAGGGCATCGGACCGGACCATACCCCTCTTCCGCGAAGACCCGCTCGCCCCACGGCATCCATTCCTGGACTCCAGGGCTGTCCTCCGTGAGACAGCCCCAGGCGGGGCGTGTTCACTCTTCCGCCACTGCCCTCCGGTACATCGTCCGCCGCCGGCAAGGGGCCTATAGGGCGCGGGGCATCGTGCCGAGCACGGTGCCACTCGATGGGGGAAGCTCATGAGAATTGGTCCGTTGAACCCGTGGGAGCCGCTCGTCCGGGCGTCCCAGATGATGGGGGTGCTCTTGTTTACCGCGGGGTGGAGCGGTCCGCTGCGGCCCCCCTCGGACCGGGTGCCGCACCCCCAGTTGGTGGAGCAGTCCCGGCGGATGAATGCCCTGTATGACGCGCAACGCCTCCAGCACGGCGGCCGGCGCAGCATCGACCTGGATCTCTCCGACGATGCGCAGCACGCCTTCGTCCTGGACCGGCTCCAGGCCGCGGGCAAGACCGCGCGGAACGCTCCCGGACTTTTCCACAAGTTGTCCCAGTTCCGCGCGCACGCCCTCCGCCGCGCCCGGCAGGCCACCCCCGCCGTCACCGTCACGAACGGCTCCTCCTGGTGCGACCACTCCCTGGTCGTGAAGCCCCCGGCCGCGTCCAACACCGGCGCCTCCCTCACGTATGAGCCCTATGTCCGGGTGAGCTGCCAGGGCGGCGCCGCCTACGTCTATGCCGATCTGCTCGTCCACGACATCAACCGCGAGGACACCGAGGGCCGCGTGGTGGCATCCCAGGCCGGCGAGGAGTACGGCGGCGGCACCGGCTTCACCGGCGTGGGCACCGTGGCCTCCGTGGACGTGGCCCCGGGCCGGCTGCTGCGCCTGGAGTCTCTCTCCCTCGCCATGGATGAGGCCACGGGCCGGGAGTTCATCTCCTATACGGTGGAGAAGACGTCCCTCGCCCTGAAGGAGGTGGGGGGTGTCACCCTCCTCCACCCCCGAGAGACTGTCCCGAACAACACGCGGGCCGACATCTGGATGTGCCAGCTTCGCGGAGGCTCGGACTGTGACTACGCGGTGGCCGGCTACGACCAGGGCCTCCTCCAGCCCTCCCCGCCCGTTCCCCAGGGCGTCGCCGCCTCCCGCACCGAGGCCCCTGGCGAGCTGAACCCCGGCGACCTCTGGGAGTTCTCCCGCCCCTTCGACGCCACCCGGCCCTATGTGCCCTTGCGCGTGGAGATCCAGGCCGGCAGCCTGAACGGCCAGCCGTGCACCGTGGACCACTACACCCATGCCCAGGTGCGGCTCCACGCCCCCACGGGCGAGGCGTGCGTGAGCGCTGGGGATCTCACCCGGCTGCTGCCCGTGGGCCAGCACACCGCCGTGTTCAACCACCTGGCGGATGTCTCCTACAACCTCCAGGGCCAGCGCGCCCCGGAGTGCTCCACGTCCGGCATCCTCCACCAGCCGGTCCACCTCACCTTCACCCTCGCGGGCATGGCCCGGTGCACGCAGCCCGATGGCGCCCACACCCTCGAGCCGTTCTACCGCTCGCAGGCCATCGATGCGCGGTCCACCACCGCCCAGCGGCTCCTCTTCCAGAACAGCTGCATGGCCGAGGGCACCCGCATCCAGCTCGCCAATGGCCGGGTGCTTCCCGTGGAGCAGATCGAAACCGGCGACAAGGTCCTGGCCAACCGGATGGGGCTGATTCTCACCGTCACCGACGTGATTCGCGGCAACGAGACCCAGGACTTCGTGCAGTTGCAGGACACCGCGGGCCACTCCGTCACCCTGACGCAGATGCACCCCATCCTCAAAGCTGACGGCAGGGTGGTGGCGGCCCGGGCCCTGAGGGTCCGTGACCAGGTGCTCACCGACAAGGGCGCCGCGATGCTCAAGTCCGTGAAGCGCGTGCCGGTCCATGGCAAGCGGGTGTTCAACCTCGCCCTGGGAACCCCCTACGAGCTGCGCGGGGTGGGGGCCCAGGAGCGCACCCTGTTCGCCAGCGGCTTCGTCGTGGGGGACAAGTCCATGCAGGAGCTGCTGCTGCTGCCGCCCCTGAAGCCCACCGACGTCATGTCCCGGCTGCCCAAGGTCCTGCACGAGGACTTCGCGAACGCGAAGGAGCCGTAGCCCTCGCCCTGGGGCCGGGGCCATCCCCGGCTTCAGGGAAGGGGCAAGCCCTCGGACGGGAGCGCACTGACGGGCGGCGTCCAGGCCCAGATGGTGCCGTCCCGGCGCACCGCCAGCGCGTGGTCGATTCCCTCCGCCACCGTCACCACCTGGTCCAGGCCCGGCACCGGGTGCCGGGCCTCCTCGCCGCCATCCTCCCAGGTCCAGACGGTGCCGTTGGCGCGCACCGCCAGCGCGTGGAGCCCGCCGCTGGCCACGGACACCACCCGGCCCAGCCCGGGCACGGGCACCGGCCGGGGGCCCGCGCCCACCGTCCACACGGATCCATCCGCGCGCACCACCCGGGACAGCCACAGCCCCGCGTCCACCGCCACCGCCTCGCTCAGGCCTGGCACCCGCTCCGGCACGGAGGGCTGCCCGGTGGCGCCCTGACGGCCCTGGCGGGAGGCGTCGTACCCCCACACCCAGACGGTGCCGTCCGCGCGCACCGCCAGCGAGTGCAGCCCGCCGGCCGCCACCGCCACCACGTCCCGCAGGCCCTGCACGCGCACCGGCGTGGTGCGGTGGCTCAGCGTGCCATCGCCGAGCTGGCCAAACGCGTTGGAGCCCCAGGCCCACACGGTGCCGTCCGCGCGCACCGCCAGCGAGTGGGCGGAGCCCGCGGCCACCGCCACCGCGCCCCCCAGCTCCCGCACCCGCACCGGCGTGGCGCGAGAGGTGAGCGAGCCATCCCCCAGCCGTCCCTGCTGGTTGTTGCCCCAGGCCCACACGGTGCCGTCCGTGCGCACCGCCAGCGAGTGCAGCCCGCCGGCCGCCACCGCCACCACCCCGCTCAGCCCCGGCACCCGCCTGGGCTCGGCGTGAGGGCGGTGGGTGCCATCGCCGAGCTGGCCGTCCGCGTTGCCGCCCCAGGCCCACACCGTCGTGTCCTGCAGCACCGCCAGCGCGTGGGTGTAGCCCGCGGCCACGGCCACCCCGCCGCGCAGCCCGGGCACCTGCACGGGCACGAGCCCTGAGTTCACGGACGGCGCTTCCCTCCCTACCGCCCCCTGGGCCGCGCTCCACGCCTCGGGGTCAGGAGGGGGGCCGGAGGACGGACCGCAGCTGGCCGCCACCCCCATGCCCAGACAGACGCCCAGCATCCCGCCCCGTACACGGCTTGTCATGCCCCGCCTCCTGGCCGGACAGGTTCACCGGCTGGCTCACGCGCGGAGAGCCTCCCGTTCCATCTACCCGCATCTTCCGGGAGGAAGAACTGTCCCAGGGGGAGAGCCCCGGTAAGGCATTGGACGCCTGACGGCTTCAGTTAGAGTCCCGCCCGCGAAAGGAGCCCTGTGCTCACCATCTTTGATTGTGACGGCGTGTTGATCGACTCGGAGATCCTCGCCGCGGGCGTCCATGCCGACTTGCTGACGGAGATGGGCATGGCCATCACCCTGGAGGAGGTCATCACCCGCTTCACCGGCCTCACCCACGAGCACATCGTCCACCTCGTCGCGCAGCAGCTCGGCCGGCCCCTGCCCGAGGACTACCGGCAGCGCGCGCTCACGGAGCTCGACCGCCGGATGGAGGCCGTGAAGCCCATTCCGGGCGTCCAGGACATGCTGGATCAGCTCACCGGCCCGCGCTGCGTCTGCTCGAACTCGGGCAGCGCGCGGCTCCAGCTCAGCCTGACGGCCACCGGGCTCTGGGAGCGCCTCGCCCCGCACATCTTCTCCGCCCCCGAGGTGGGCCGCTCCAAGCCCGCACCGGACGTCTTCCTGCACGCGGCGAAGGTGTTCGGCGTCAGCCCCGCGAAGACCCTCGTCGTCGAGGACTCCGCGCACGGCGTGTCCGGGGCGGTCGCGGCCGGCATGCGGGTGATTGGCTTCACGGGCGGGGGGCACACCTGGCCCGGCCATGCCGAGACCCTGAAGCAGGCGGGCGCCGTCCAGGTGTTCTCCCGCCTGCCGGACGTGGCCGAGGCCCTGCGCGCCCTCCACGCCTGACGGCCCGCCCGCTCACCGCGCCTGGCGGGGCAGCAGGACCGTGAAGGTGGCCCCGCCGCCGGGCGTGTCCGTCACCTCGATGCTGCCCCCGTGCGCCTCCACCACCTGGCGCGACACCCACAGCCCGAGCCCGAAGCCCCCGAAGCGGCGCACGGAGACGGCCCGCTCGAAGCGCCCGAAGATGCGCTCGCGGTCCTCCGGCTTCACGCCCATGCCGTGGTCCACCACCCCGAGCCGCAGCTGCGTGCCCCCCTCGCCGAGCTGCACCTCCACCGGCTTGCCCGCGCCGTACTTGGCCGCGTTGGACAAGAGGTGGTGAACGAGTTGCTCCAGGCGCACCGGATCCACCTCCGCGAACAGCGGCGCCCGGGCCTCGAACGTGACGGTGCAGCCCGCCTGCAGCAGCTCCTCCTGGCCCTGCGCGAGGCAGTCCGCCACCAGCGCCATCACATCCGTGCGCTCGCGGTGGAGCTGGAGCCGTCCGGACGCCACCTGGGACACATCCAGCAGCGATTCCACCAGCGCGCCCATGCGCTGGGCCTGCCTGCGGGCGCTCGCGAGCCGCTCCGCGGCCTTCGCGCGCAGGGCCCCCGGCAGCATCCGCTCCAGCATCTCCAGGTGCAGCTTCAGCCCCGTGAGCGGCGTCTTCAGCTCGTGGCTCGCCACGGAGAGGAAGTCGTCCCGGGCCTGCACCGCTTCCTTCAGCGCCAGCTCGCGGCCCCACTGGAGCGCGGCCTCGGCGCGCATCCGGGACATGGTGAGCTGGGTCTGCACCCGCGCCAGCAGCTCCCGGCCGCTGAAGGGCTTGACGAGGTAGTCATCCGCGCCCGCCTCCAGCCCCTCCACGCTGGCCTCCTCTCCCGCCCGCGCCGACAGCAGGATGAGCGGCGTGGCGCGCAGCCCCGGATCCTCCCGGACGGCCCGCAGGAGCCCGAAGCCGCCCAGCCTCGGCATCATCACATCGCTCACCACCACGTCCGGCGCGCGCCGGCGCATGGCCTCCAGCGCCCCCTGCCCGTCCCCCGCCGTCTCCACCTCGAAGTGGGGCGACAGCACGCTGGTGAGGTACGCGCGCAGGTCCGCGTTGTCGTCCACGATGAGGACCCGGCCCCCGGGCGCCCCCACGCCCCCCGCCCGGGGCACCGGTGGGGCCGCCTCGGGCAGGGACGGCGAGGCCGCCTCGGGCGCGTGAGGAATCCAGCTCTCCACCTCCTGCACGGAGCTGTCGCGCAGGAAGGCATTGCCCGCCCCCGGGGTGGCTTCGTGCGAGAGCCGATCCGCGGGCAGGTGGCCGTGGCCTCGCGGCAGGCGCACCGTGAACTCGCTGCCCTCGCCAGGGCGGCTCCACACGCCCACCTCGCCGCCGTGCAGCTTCACCAGCTCCTGCACCAGGGACAGGCCAATGCCGCTGCCCTCGAAGCTGCGGCCCTGCGCGCCCTCCACCCGGTAGAAGCGCTGGAACAGGCGGGGCAGCGCCTCCGCGGGCATGCCCGTGCCGGTGTCCCGGACGCGCAAGACGACCGCCTCGCCCTCCCGCCGCAGGCTCACCGTGAGCCCGCCCTCGAAGGTGAACTTGAAGGCGTTGGACAGCAGGTTGAAGACGATGCGCTCCCACGCCTCGCGGTCCACCCAGACCGGCTCGCCCAGGGGCGGGCAGTCCAGGGACAGCGTGAGGCCCGCCCGGCGCGCGGCCGACTCGAAGTGCCCCGCCAGCTCCAGCGTGAGCCGCGAGAGGTCCACCGCGTGGAAGCGGACCTGCGCGCGGCCCGCCTCGAACCGGGTGAACTCGAGCAGTTGGTTGACGAGCTTCAGCAGCCGGACGGCGCCCCGCTGCACGAGCGACACCCGCGGGTGCTGGGAGCCGGGCAGCGGCTCGCGCGTGTCCGAGAGGGCATCCTCCAGCGGCCCCAGCATCAACGTCAGCGGCGTGCGCAGCTCGTGGCTCACGTTGGAGAAGAATTGCGTCTTCTGCCGGTCGAGCTCGGCGAGCTGCGCGGCGCGCTGGGTCTTCTCCTCCAGCGAGCGGGTGCTCTCGATGCTCGTGGCGAGCTGCCGGGCGAGCAGTTGCAGGAAGCTCCGGGTGTCGGCGTTCAGCGCGATGCGGGGGTTGAGCCCGACGATGAGCACCAGGGGGGCCTCGTCCTCGGCCGCGCTGGAGAGCGGCAGCACCAGCGCCCGGGCCGGGGCCTCGCGGGAGGACCCGCCCGGCAGGGCCGCGAAGCGCTCCGGCAGGTGCTCCACGAGCTGCTCCTGCCGGGAGCGCGCCACCTCCACGAGCGGCCACGCACCGCCCGCCTCCAGGCCGTCTCCGGTGGGCGCCTGCGCGAGCCCCGTGCGGAAGAGGAGCTGGGCGCGCTCGCCCCGCAGCACGTACAGGAGGCTGAAGGGAAGGTCCGCCGAGGACTGGGCCAGCACCGCCTCCGACGCGCGGAGGACGGCCTCCACCGTCTCGCAGAGCGCCGCGCGCAGGGACAGCTCTCGCAGGAGCGCCAGCCGCCGCGTGCCGAGCACCTGCGCCGTCGTGTCGGTCACGATGACGAAGACGCCGCCCACGCCGGTGCTCTCCTCCCGCGTGGGGATGTAGGAGAACGTGAAGTAACAGTCCTCGAGGAACCCGAACCGCACCAGCGGGACGAGGAGGTTCTCGTTGTGGACGGTCTCGCCGGTGTCGAGCACCCGCTCCAGCATCGGGCCCAGGATCGGCCAGCTCTCCTGGAACACGATCTTGAAGCTCACCCCGAGCCCATCCGGGTGCTTGTGGCCCAGCATGAACCGCGCGCTGTCGTTGTAGAGCACCACCAGCTCACGGCCCCAGTAGATGAGCGCCGGCTCGGGCGAGGCGAGCATCACGCTCACCGCCGTGCGCAGCGACTGAGGCCACTGCGGGGCCGGGCCCAGCAGCGTCGCCGGCCAGTCCAGGGCCCGCATGCGCCCGGCCATCTCGCTGGAGCCTGGGAAGAACGCCTCAAGCCCGGGGCCGCCTGGGCCGGGCGGAGGTTCCGGGGGACTCATGGCCCGTGACATCCGGAAGTGTGCAGCATCGAGGAGAGCATCACGAAGAGAGTGTCCCCAGGGTCCCCTGCCTCGGGGCCAACGCGAAGGGGCCTGGGTGCATTCCCCACCTGACTGTGTCAGCGTCCGGACACAAAGCGCCCCAGGCGCGTCCCCGGAGAAGCGCGATGGGCATGTCCTTGTGGAGTCTGCTGGGGTTCGCCGCGTGGACCCTGCTGCTGGTCCTCGGCGTCGTCTCGTACCGCTCGGCCCTGGTGCTGAGCGGGAAGCGCCGGGCCAACGCCTGGGGCCGCCACCTGCCCTTCCAGGATCCGGACCTCCTGCTGCGCCTGGCGCACGCCCACGCGAACTGCCTGGAGAACCTGCCCCTGCTGGCCGCCGTCGTCCTCGCCGCGGGGCTGACCGGCAAGCTGGCGCTCATTGACCCTCTGGCGGGCCCCTACCTGGCGCTGCGCATCGGCCAGAGCGTCGTGCACCTGGTGGGCACCTCCCATTGGCTCGTCTTCCTGCGCTTCTCCTTCTTCCTGCCCCAGTTGCTGCTCCTCGTCTGGATGATGGGGCGCCTGGCGGGAGTCCTCTGACGGCCCTCACGAATGGCAACCGGAAGGTTGCACTTCTCGCCGTTCCTTCTTAATGTGCAACCGGGAGGTTGCACATGTCCACGAGTACCGATCGCATCGAGAAGAAGCTCCTGCTGCGTGCACCGCGCGCCCGCGTCTGGCGGGCGATCTCGGATGCGGGGGAGTTTGGCACCTGGTTCGGGCTGAAGCTGGAGGGCACGTTCGCGCCCGGGGCGCACATCAAGGGCAAGATCCTGCACCCGGACTACGCGCACCTGCCGTTCGAGATCCTCATCGACCGCGTGGAGCCCGAGCGGCTGCTGTCCTGGCGCGCCCCCCCTCACCCCGAGGAGCAGGGCATGTCCTCCCCCGAGGTGCCCAAGACGCAGGTGGTGTTCACGCTCGAGGACGCGCCGGGCGGCACGCTGCTCACGGTGGTGGAGTCCGGCTTCGATGGGATTCCGCTCGCGCGCCGGGCGGAGCTCTACCGGGGCAATGAGGAGGGCTGGACGATTCAGCTGGGGAACATCGAGCGGCATGTCACCCAGGAGGCCTAGCGCAGGAGCCCTGGCGGGCGGGCTGAAGCACGCCGCGCCCCTGTTCGCCGCGCTCGGGGACGAGACGCGGCTGTGGATGGTGGCGCGGTTGAGCACCGAGGGGCCCCTGTCCATCGCGCGCCTCACCGACGGGGCGGGCGTCACCCGTCAGGCCATCACCAAGCACCTGCACGTGCTCTCCGAGGCGGGCATGGTGCGCAGCCTCCGCCAGGGCCGCGAGAGCCTGTGGGAGTTCGAGCCAGGCCAGCTCGACGAGGCGCGCCGCTGCCTGGCGCGCATCTCCCAGCAGTGGGACGAGTCGCTCGGACGGCTGAAGCAGCTCGTGGAAGCGGACTGAGATCCTCACCAGGGCTTGGTGGAGGCGCAGACATTCCCGGAACTCCCTGCCTTAGCGCCTCTGAGCTTTGGGGACTCTCACAGTACTTCGCGGGCTTGAACCTCCATAGAGCAGTTGGCGAGCGAGGCAGGCCTCGTGCATTCAGCCGGACATTCCGGATGGAAGCCTCCCCTCCAACCGAGCTGCAACAGGTTCAGCTCAACCTGTAACCCCTTGATGTTAAAGGAGTTTCTTTCGGCCCTTTTATGGCTGTAACGCATGCATTATGTAGAATGAGTTCCGCGCTTGGCCTCTGTCGAACTGCTTCCAGATTCTCTAGGACACGCAATCATGCCTACCCCCCTGAAAATCGAGCTGGACCGGGAGGGCGGACGGTGGATTGCCGAGGTTCTGGATCTTCCGGGAGTGCTCGTTTACGGGGACACCCAAGAAGAGGCCATCCTCCAGGCCAAGATCCTAGCGCTCCGGGTCATTGCGGACCGGATGGAGCATGGAGAAGCCGTACCCGATTCTCTGGAGTTCTCCGTACTTGGAGAGGCTCCTACAGATCCTCGGGTGTCAGGCCGGTCCGCTTAGCCACCTTGGCAAGCATGACGGGTCCTATCTCGTCCTTATCGTGGAAAGCGAAGACATAATCTTGCCAGCCTGCTCGGCTGAGTGTCCTATGAGAACCGCCTCGGCGCTTCTCTTCCCACCCGATTCGGAGAAGTGCACTGAGCAGCCGCTGGGCCTTGACTGATGGCCAGGTGCTCATGAGTGCCTTCCTGGAGTAGCCAGACCGATCGTCTGTAGGCCCATGACAGCTTGAAGTTCGTTCATAAGAACCCTCAAGCTTGTTCAGTATGCCTTGAACCAGGACGCGTCCACTTTCTGGCGCGGGCTTCGTCCAGCGACGACGAAACGACGACTCTTGTAGTCCGCGAATTCTTAGCCCACTACCCTACAACCCCCTATCGTCCCCTTGCTGATCAGGGCATGGCGAACGCGTGGGCCCCCCTGCCTGGGCCTGTTCCTGTTCTGCGGGAACAAGCCCAGGCACTTCTTTCGGGCTCCGTGGTTACGCTCCAAGGGAGACTCTCCCGAAGAGCGACCAAGGTCCCCAGCGTCTTCCCCTTCGTGTTGCCGTGATGTCGCTCCTACGACAGCCACGCGCCGTTGAAGTCCCCCCGAGAATGGAAAGCCCCGGCGCACCTGTGGGTGCCCGGGGCCGGGTCCATCCTGAGTGGAGGAGGGGTGCTCTCAGTAACCGACGTAGCTGCCGCCGTTGTTGAGCGCCTGCACGCCCGGCACGTTGGACACCGAGCCGTAGCGGTCCACCGCGTAGCGCACCGCCGCGATGATGTTGTCCACCGGGTTGCGGATGTCGTCATGGCCCGGCAGCTTGTGCGCGTCGAACGTCGGCTGAATGGTCTGCATCAAGCCGATGGACGGCGTGCCGTTCTTGGCGTTGTCGTCCCACTCGTTGATGGCGTTCGGGTTGCCGCTGGACTCGCGCTGGATGATGGTCGCGATGTCCTGCGCGTTCATCTTGTCGGCAGGAATACCGGCC
Organism: Allostigmatella hybrida; assembly: GCF_020103775.1. Classification (NCBI taxonomy): domain Bacteria; kingdom Pseudomonadati; phylum Myxococcota; class Myxococcia; order Myxococcales; family Archangiaceae; genus Allostigmatella; species Allostigmatella hybrida. The sequence continues at coordinate 1,231,534 of NZ_JAHXBH010000001.1, read as the reverse complement.
GCGGACAGCGCCTTCTGCGCCTCGGCGATCCATTCGCCCACCTGGCCCTGGGGCGCCTCGCCTACCGGCGCCGAGCCACCGGCCGCCTGCGCGCCGCCCGCGCCGGCCGGGCCACCCACGCCGCCGCCCGCGCCGCCCGCGCTACCGCCGCCGCAGCCGCCGCCCGCCACACCCGGGGCGCCCGCCGCCGCATCGAGTCCGCCGCCCAGCGAATCACCGCCGCCGATCTCCGGCGACTGGAGCAGTTCGGTCAGCTGCTGCACCGCCGACAGCAGCTCCTTCATGCCCTCCATGAGCTGGTCGATCGCGGGGCCCTTCCCGCCGAAGCTGTCCTTCAGCAGCTCCCCCATGGGGTTCGCACCCTGCTTCGCCGTGCACCCGCCGCTCTGGATGGAGGGCGCGGACACCGCCGCCGGGGCCAACGCCGTGTCGTTCTGGAGGGAGCGGAAGGACTGGGAGGGGCTGGACAGGGGGGAGATGGCCACAGTGAGTGCTCCTGGGGGTGAAGTGAGGTGCGGTAACGATTGGACCTACAGCATGCGACGTGCCAAGACCTCGCACCACCCTGTGCGCCTGCCAAATACTTGATTTCTCTCAAAGTGATGGTGGCCCTGAGCGGACTCCCGGGGCTCCGAGGGCCCCCCCTGGGACTCCCGGCTGATGACTCCCGTCATCAGTGGTGACTGGAGTCACCAGGAAGGGTGGCACTCTCCGCCTGTCCCACCCAGTCCCTTGGCCCCTGGCCGGGCTGGGACAGCTCGTGCGGCCCTCGGAGCACCACCGGCACCTGGGGATAGTTGTCCTCGGGCGGCGGGCTCGGCGCGCACGTCCACTCCAGCGTCCCCACGTTCCACGGGTTCTGGGCCGCGGCACGCCCCCGGCGCAGGCTCCACACCAGGTTCACCACGAAGAGCCCCTGCACGAGTCCCAGCGCGAACGCCGCCCCGCTCGTCCACTGGTTCAAGCCCAGGAGCGGCTTCAGGAAGGTGTACTGGTAGGGGTCATACAGCCGCCGCAGCTGCCCCGCGTACCCCGCCGCGAGCTGGCCGCCGAACACGCAGAGGAACAGCACCGTGCTCGCCACCCCGTGGGCCTTCGCCAGCCCCTCGTGGCACATCCGCCCGAACATCTTCGGAAACCAGAAGTACAGCCCCGCGAACGCCGCCAGGAAGCTCGCCGCCCCCATGGTCAGGTGGAAGTGCCCCACCACCCAGAGCGTCGCGTGCAGCGGAATGTCCGTGGCCACCGCGCCCAGTGTCAGCCCGGAGATGCCGCCCAGCCCGAACACCGCCATGGCCCCGAGCCCCGCCAGCATCGGCGCCGTCAGCCGCACGCTGCCCCGCCACAGCGTCATCAGCCAGTTGAGGAACATCACCGACGAGGGCAGCGAGATGGCCAGCGTCAGCGCCATGAAGGCCCGGCCCAGCAGCGGCGACAGGCCGCTGGTGAAGAGGTGGTGCGCGTACACCGTCCCGGACAGCGCCGTCACCGCGCCCATCGCCACCACCGTGCCCCGGTAGCCGTGCGCCGGCTTGCGGCTGAAGAAGGACACCAGGTCCCCGATGAGCCCCCAGCCCGGCAGGATGAGGATGTAGACCTCCGGGTGGCCGAACATCCAGAACAGGTGCTGGTACAGCAGCGGATCTCCTCCTCCAGCCGGCCCCACCTGGAAGAAGCGCGTGTCCGCCAGCCGGTCCAGGAGCAGCATCCCCGTCGCCGCCGCCAGCACCGGCAGGAACAGCAGGTTCAGCACCGAGGTGTAGAACAGCCCCCACACCGTGAGCGGCAGCCGCCCCCACGTCATCCCCGGCGCCCGGCACCGCACCACCGTCACCAGCAGGTTCAGCGCGCCCAGGAACGAGGACACCGCCGCGCCCAGCACCCCCACCATCACCAGCGTCTGCCCCACGCCCGGGGTGAAGGCCGCCGTGGACAGCGGCGGATAGGACGTCCACCCGGCCTCCGCCGTCCCCAGCCGCACCCCGAACGAGGCCAGCACCAGCGCCCCGCTCCCAGCGAACACCCAGAAGCCCACCGCCGACAGCCGGGGGAAGGCCATGCGCCGCGCGCCCACCGCCAGCGGCACCACGAAGGTGCCCAGCGCGCCGATGAGCAGCGGGGTGATGGCGAAGAACACCATCATCAGCCCGTGCATCGTGAAGAGGCGGGTGTACAGGGGCGGCGTGAGCGCCCCGCCCGACTCGGGCAGCGCCCAGCCCAGCCCGGGCACGGGCCTGCCCGGAAAGGCCCACTGCCAGCGGATGAGCATGGCCAAGAGCCCTCCCGCCGCCAGGAAGCCCAGGGCCGCCCAGAGAAACCACCGGGCCACCACCTTGTGGTCCCTCGGCAGCCACGTCACGGCGCGTCCCTCCACGCCCAGCCCCAGTGCGCCGCCGTGTCCGCCGCGTCGTACGCCTGGGCCGCCTGACGGCTCGCCTCTCGCAGCCAGGCCGCATAATCGTGGGGGGAGAGCACCGTCAGCTCGCCGCGCATCTTGTAGTGGCTCGTGCCGCAGTGCTGGTAGCACGCCACCTCCCACACCCCCTCGCGCGCCGCCTGGAACCACGTCTGGTTCACCCGCCCCGGCACCGCGTCCAGCTTCACCCGGAAGTTCGGCAGCGCGAAGCCGTGCACCACGTCCGTCGAGACGAGCTGCACCCAGACCGGCACGCCCACCGGCACCCGCACGTCGTTCCACGTCACCACGTCATCCGCCGTGCCGAAGCGGCCGTCCTCGCCCGCGTACCGCGCCTCCCAGGCCCACTGGTGCGCGTTCAGCTCCAGCCGCACCGTGTCCGGGTGGTTCACAGGCGTGCTGAAGTTCCACAGCACCTCGTCCAGGTAGCCCAGCGAGCGCACGAACAGGGTGCCGTCCACCACGCCCACCGCCACCACCGCCACCACCATCACCCAGAGCCGGCTGCGCCGCGTGCCCCCGTCCACCGCCGTGGGCGGCGCTTGGCGGAAGCGCCCCACCGCCAGCACCAACCACCCCAGCATCACCGCCGCCAGCACCGCCTCCAGGAGGTGGCCGGAGGCCATCAGCGCATCGATGCGGTGGCCGTGGGCGCTCGCGTTCTCGGGCAACGCCAGCGTGCGCGCCTGCGCCCCGGGCGTCACGGCTTCCTCGCCGCGTCACCTCGCGCCGTCCGCCAGGCCACCCACGCCCCCACCGCCACCAGCAGGAACGGCGTCAGCAGCATGGCCCCCAGCAGGAGCGCGGAAGTCCCGGAGTTCCCGGGGGCCCGCACCACGCACGAGGGGCACGCCCACACCTCCGCCGGCACCCACCCGGCCCCCAGCCCCAGGGCGGCGCCCAGCACGGGGGCACGCGGGGCGCGGCGGAGCTGGCCAGGGGGAATGGGCACGCGGCGCCTGCGTTAACACGCCCGCCTTCGCTGCCTCAAGCCAGGGGAGGCTCCCCCGCCTGGACGCTTTTCAGGCCCCCTGCGGCATCTCACCGCCTTGTGCCCCGGGGAGACATCCGTTAGCTGTCCTCCCCGTCCTCTGCCCGCCGCCCTCCATGTCCGCCCAGCCCTCCGCCCTCGCCTCCTCCCCGCCGCGCCTCTCCCGCCACCCTGCCTTCTGGGCCGCCCTCTCCGTGCTGGTGGCGGGCCTGGCCGTGCTGGCCGTGGGGCTGATGAGCCCCGCCTCCGAGCCCCTGCCCAAGCTGGGCGCGCTGCCGGACTTCACCTTCACGCGCGAGAATGGCACCCCGTGGGGCCTCACGCAGCTGCGTGGCCGCCCCTTCGTCGCCAACTTCATCTTCACCCGCTGCCCCACCATCTGCCCCGCCTTCACCCGCCGCATGGCGCACGTGCAGAAGCAGACCGAGGCGGCCGGGCCCGCGCTCCAGCTCGTCTCCTTCTCGGTGGACCCCACCTATGACACCCCCGAGCGCCTGGCCGAGTACGCCCAGAAGCATGGCGCCGACCCCGCCCGCTGGAGCTTCCTCACCGGCGACTACGCCAAGCTGAAGGACACCGTCGTCCAGGGCTTCAAGATTTCCATGGGCCGCGAGAACATGGACGAGGCCGACGTGATGGGCATCTTCCACGGCAACCACTTCGTCCTCGTGGATGCCGCCGGAGAGATCCGCGGCTACTACGACAGCAGCGACGACGAGGCCTTCGCCCGGATGCTCAAGGACCTGGACCGCCTCGCGGCCCCCTGAGCAGGCCAGGGCCCCCTCCCGCGAGCCGAAGAAGGCCGCCACCCGAGGGTGGACAGCCTCCGGCGAAGCGGGCACGGTGCCGGGCCCGTGCCGCGTGCGTCCTGGCACGGACGTTTCCCTCGACCTGGAGGATTCCGTGTCCCTGTCGCTCCTGGCGGCCCTCGCCCTCAGCGCCGCTCCTTCCCACCCCTACACCGTGCAGGACCAGGTGACGCTGCGCCGGGTCAGTGGCCCGCGCGTCTCCCCGGATGGCCAGCGCATCGCCTATGTCCTGCGCACCACGGACCTGGAGGCCAACCGCGGCCGCACGGACCTGTGGCTCGCCCACGCGGACGGCACGAGCCCCCGCCAGCTCACCTCCCACCCGGACGGGGACAACCAGCCCGTGTGGGCCCCGGACGGCAAGAGCCTCTTCTTCCTGTCCACGCGCGGCGGCTCCTCCCAGGTGTGGCGGCTGCCCCTGGATGGCGGCGAGCCCGCCCAGGTGACGAAGCTGCCGCTGGACGTGGGCGCCTTCGCCCTGTCGCCGGACGGCACCCACCTGGCCGTGGCCCTGAACGTGTTCCCCAGCTGCGACACGCTGGAGTGCACGCCCCAGCGCCTGGAGGCCCAGGAGAAGAGCAAGGCGAGCGGCCGCGTCTACGACTCGCTCTTCATCCGCCACTGGGACACGTGGAAGGACGGGCGCCGCTCGCACCTGTTCACCCTGCCCGTGGGCGGCGGCACGCCCGTGGACGTGATGAAGGGCATGGACGCCGACAGCCCCTCCAAGCCCTTCGGCGGCCCGGAGGAGTTCACCTTCACCCCAGACGGCCAGGGGCTCGTCTTCACCGCGAGGGATGCGGGCAAGCAGGAGGCGTGGAGCACCGACCTGGACCTGTTCCTGGCGCCCGTGGACGGCAAGGCGCCGCCGCGCAAGCTCACCACCACCAACCGCGCCACGGACACCCAGCCCTCGTTCAGCCCGGACGGCAAGACGCTGGCCTACCTGGCCATGGCGCGCCCCGGCTACGAGGCGGACCGCCTGCGCGTCATCCTCCGCGCCTGGCCCTCGGGCCCCGAGCGCGTGCTGACGGAGAAGTGGGACCGATCCGCCGAGGGGCTCGCCTGGAGCGCGGACGGCAAGACGCTCTTCACCTCCGCCTACAGCCAGGGCCAGCACCCCGCCTTCGCCATCGACGTGGCCAGCGGCCAGGTGCGCACGCTCGTGGCCCAGGGCCACGCCGCGGACGTCCAGCCGCTCGCCGGGGGCCGCATCCTCTATACGTTCGACACGCTGCAGGCCCCCGCGGACCTGTACTCGGCGGCGCTGGACGGCGCGGATCCGCGCCCGCTCACCCGCGCCAACCAGGAGGCCCTGGCCGCCATCCGCTTCGGCGAGTCCGAGCCCTTCACCTTCGCCGGCTGGAACGGGGAGCAGGTGTACGGCTACCTGACGAAGCCCGTCGATTTCGATCCGAAGAAGAAGTACCCGGTGGCCTTCCTCATCCACGGCGGGCCCCAGGGCAGCTACAGCAACCACTTCCATTACCGGTGGAACCCGCAGACGTACGCCGGCCACGGCTACGCGGTGGTGAGCGTCGACTTCCACGGCTCGGTGGGCTACGGGCAGGCCTTCACGGACTCCATCCGGGATGACTGGGGCGGCAAACCGCTGGAGGACCTGAAGAAGGGCCTGGCCGCGGCGCTGGCCAAGTACCCCTTCCTGCACGCCGGGCGGGTGTGCGCGCTGGGGGCCAGCTACGGCGGGTACATGATCAACTGGATCGCCGGCAACTGGCAGGACGCCTTCCAGTGCCTGGTCAACCACGACGGCATCCTGGACACGCGCATGGGGTACTTCGACACGGAGGAGCTGTGGTTCCCCGAGTGGGAGCACGGCAAGACGCCGTGGGAGAACCCCAAGGCCTTCGCCAAGCACAACCCCATCGAGCACGTGGCCCAGTGGAAGACGCCCATGCTCGTCATCCAGGGCGGCCTGGACTTCCGGGTGGTGGAGACGCAGGCCATCGGCACCTTCACCGCGCTCCAGCGCAAGGGCATCCCGTCCCGGTTCCTCTACTTCCCGGACGAGAACCACTGGGTGGTGAAGCCCGGCAACAGCGTGCTGTGGCACGACACGGTGCTCGGCTGGATGGACCACTGGACGAAGCCCGGGGCCGCCAAGCCGTAGGCCCGCGCTACGGCAGGGGCCTCCCCACGGACAGGGGGGGCTCCCGCCGCATCGGCTGCGGGGTGCCGTACGTCAACGAGCGCCACAGCCACTCCAGGGGCCCGAAGCGGAAGCGCGCCAGCCACCAGTGGCTGGCCGCCACCTGCGCGGAGAAGATCAGCCCCCACGCGAGCAGCCACCCGGCCACGCCCCAGCGGGGGCCCAGGCCCAGCCCCGCGCCGTAGAACAGCCCCACGCCCAGGACGCTCTGGGTCAGGTAGTGGGTCAGCGCCATCCGGCCCGCCGGGACGAGCCACTCCAGGCGGCGCCGCCACGCCGGCCGCAGGAAGAGCAGCGCGAAGCCGCAGGCGTAGGCCACCCCCAGCGCCAGCGGCCCCGTGCGCCAGGCGACGCGCAGCCCGAAGCGGCCCACCCCCTCCTTCCAGAGCGGGAACCTCTCCATCAACGGCTCCTGCACGAACGCGAGCGCCGTCATGGCCACGCCCACCCCCAGCGTGCCGAGAAAGAGGCGCCGGAGCGTGTCCCGGTGGAGGTCCGGCCGCTGGAAGAGCTGCCGGCGCCCCGCCCAGTAGCCCAGCAGGAAGCGCCCCAGCACGAAGCACACCAGCGCCCAGTTCAGCAGGCTCGACCAGTTCATCACCGCCACGTTGTGGCGCAGCGCCTCGGCCCAGGACGGGGACGAGAAGGCCTCCAGGGTGCGGGCGTAGAAGGCGCCCCGCTTGGGCAGCCCCGCCAGCAGCTCGCGCACCCACGGCGACAGCAGCGGCGGAACGGCCAGGGCGATGAACAGCCCCGCGGACAGCAGCACGCGGTCCGGGGCCCGGCGGAACAGCACCAGCAGCAGCCCCACCAGCGCGTAGAGGAGCAGGATGTCGCCCCACCACAGCAGGTAGCCGTGCGCGAGCCCCAGGGCCGCGAGGATGAGGAGCCTCCAGACGAAGCGCCCCACCCCTCCGCGGCCCCTCGCGCGGGCCCGGTCCAGCTGGAGGGCGAAGCCCAGCCCGAAGAGCAGCGAGAAGAGGGTGGCCGCCTTGATGTTGACCAGCGCCTCCATCCCCTGGAGCGCGGCACGGTCGAAGCCCGCGGTGGGCAGCGCGGCGCGGGCCTGCGCGTCCAGGAACTCGTACAGCGTGAGGGGCCCCAGGTTGACCAGCAGCACGCCCGCCAGCGCGAAGCCGCGCAGCGCGTCGATCAGCGGGTAGCGCTCGCTGGGCGGCGCGGCCGGGCTGGAAACCACCTCCGGGGACTCCGTCATGCCCCCGAGGGTACCCCAGCCGTCCCGGATGTCAGTGCCGGGCGGATCCGCGAGCAGGTTGGGTCAGTTCATCTGAGAGGAGACGATGGGGTCCTCCGCCCCGGACACCCAGGGCAGCTCGGGCCACCAGCGCTCCAGCGCGGGCGGCGCCTCCGGCTCGAGGCTCTGGCCGGGCCGGGGCACGAGCACCACCGTGTCCTGGGCGGTGCGGGCCGCCGAGAGCACGCGCTCGATGGGCTCGGTCCAGCCATGCAGCGCCAGGGTGAACAGCCCCCAGTGTACCGGCAGCAGCGCGCGCCCCCGGAGCATCCGGTGGGCGAGCACCGCCTGCTCGGGCCCGATGTGCCAGTCGGGCCACGCGTAGTGGTACTGGCCCACTTCGATCATCGTCAAATCGAAGGGCCCCAGCCGCTCGCCGATGTCCTTCATCGCCGGGAACAGCCCCGTGTCCCCCGAGAAGAACACCCGGTGCTTCGGCCCCAGGAGCGCATAGCCCGCCCACAGCGTCGCGTCCTTGTCGATTCCCGTCCGCCCCGAGGCGTGGCGCGCGGGGGTGCAGACCACGTCGAGCGCGCCCACCCGCGTCTGCTCCCACCAGTCCAGCTCGGTGATGCGCTCCGGCGGCACGCCCCAGTAGACGAGGTGCGCCCCGACGCCCAGCGGCACGATGAAGCGGGTGTCCCAGTCCTTCATCGCCCGGAGCGTGCCGTAGTCCAGGTGGTCATAATGGTCGTGGGAGATGACCACGGCGTCGATGGCCGGCAGGTCCTCCAGCGCCACGGGCGGCGAATACCAGCGCCGGGGCCCCACCCACGTCAGCGGCGAGACGCGCTCGCTCCACACCGGATCCGTGAGCACCCGGTGGCCATCCACCTCCACCAGCACCGAGGAGTGGCCGAGCCACGTGACGCGCAGGCCCGAGGCGGGCGGCGTCTCGAAGCGCTCCCGGCCCGGCACCACCAGCGGCTCCAGGGGCCGCGAGGGGCTCACCTCGGCGCTGGCGCGGAACATGCCCTTCACCGAGCCCCAGATATCACTCCGGATGGGCTGCGGGTTCACGAAGTGGCCATCCTTCCACTGCGGGGAGCGCTCCATCCGCGCCCGCCGCTCGCCGCTCGCCGCCTGGCCCATGGGCTCCCACGCACTGGCGGCGATGCCCGCGAGCCCGGCGGCCCCCACCACGCTCAACCCCAGGAGGGCCCTCCGCACGCCTCTGCGCCACGTCATGGTTCATCTCCGCGCGCTGATCAGGACTTCCGGGCGCCGTGGTGCCAAAGTTGACGTTCAGGGCATTTTTTGTCAACTTGTTCGGATGGCGGAATCGAGCGGTGAAGCCCGGGACGCGCTGCGCCGGAAGGCCATCCTGGAGGCCGCCCGGGGCTGCTTTCTCCAGTTCGGCTACGCGAAGACGTCGCTCGACGACATCGCCCAGCGGGCGAACATCTCGCGCACGCTCATCTACCGGAAGTTCAAGAACAAGGACGACATCTTCTCGGCGCTCCTGGAATCCATGGTCGAGGAGCGCTACCCGAAGGCCGAGCAGGTGCTGGCTGGGCCCGGGAGCAAGCGCGACAAGCTGATCCAGGTCTACGAGCTGCTCACCGTGGAGCCCTGGGGCGAGCTGGCCGGCGCCCCCCTGGTGGCCGAGTTCTACGAGGCGTGCTCCCAGCTGCTTCCCGAGGTGACCTCGAAGCACGAGCGGCTGCAGCTCAAGTACACCCAGGCACTCCTGGAGTCCAAGGAGATCGCCGAGCTGTTCAGGCTCGCCGTCGAGGGGCTCCTCACTGATTTGCCCCCAGTGCGCACCTTGCGCCGGCGGATCCAACTGCTCGCCGAGCGCTTCCTGCCGTGAGCCGGTGACACGCCCGCAGGGCCCCGGTGTTTCCTGCCCATCCGCAAGAGACACCTGGAGGCATTCGCATGAAGCGCTCTCGTTCCCTGGTGGGTCTGCTCAGTGCCTTCGCATGGGGTGAACTCGCCGGTTGCACTTCCTCCGGGCAGCCCGAGCCGGAGCTCACGTCACAGGCGCAGGCCGTCAGCGGCAAACATCTCTTCGAGCGCGGCGTGTTCACGTCCGGGCGCGCGCGGTTCGTGGCGGCGCTGGCCGGGCAGGGCGTTCCCCTGGCCCAGATTCCCGTTCCCGAGGACTTCATGGCGCTCACCCCACAGGAGCAGCGCGGCCGGGACGTGTATGCGGTGGCGTGCAGCGCCTGCCACGGGAGCGCCACCACCACGCGCATCACCCGCCCGGAGGTTCACGCCTTCTTCTCGTCGCTCCAGCCCGATGGCAACGTCCGCTACACCCCGGTCCCCGGCCAGGGGCCCGTCCGGGTGCAAGTGCCTCATCCCAATGACGGGTTCCTGCCCGTGGGGTTCAGCTTCTTCTCGTACATGGAACAGCTCGGCCTGTTCCCCACGTACAACGCCTCCGTCGCGCTGCCGCGCTACCGCTTCCGCTTCTACGATGAACCTGCCCCCGGTCCTTCCTCCAGCGGCTCTGAGCCGCGCCACCTGACCACCTCGCGCGTTCAAGCGGGTGGACGGGGCGGCACAGGAACACCGAACAGGTATCCGACTTCGCGGACGAGCTTATCGAAGGAGTCCATGCGCCTGGCGGCCACCAGGTCGAATCGGCTCGTGAAGGCAGGCTGGTCGATCGTCTCTTGGTAGCCGTCCGGCATCTTCTTGTCCAACCACCCCTTGGCGTCACGGACGGTCTCGGGGGCAGGCGGCGCGACGAGGTCCGCCGGAAGCCCTCGGTATCCTCGAAGGGACTCCGCGGCAGCCAGAAACCAGGCTTCATACTCTCGCGTCGCGACGACCACCGAGATGGCACGGTCTGACCGTCGCTTTCGCGCCCAGTCCAAGAGCCGGGGCCCCATTTCACAGGGAAGGTCATCATCCGCGTCCAGCAGGACGAGAATCCGCCCTCCTTCGCCAACCTTGCGCGCCATGAACTCAATGGCCCGTTGGAGCTCTGCTTCCTTGACCAGCTGACCTCTGGCAACCCGGTGGGGACGAAGAAAGGCTGGATGCAGTTCAGGCGCCAGCTCGTTCAACACCCTGCGTACGAGCAAAGGGGCGGCCTGCACCTCTCCATGACCTTCGACAATGAGCCCCAGCTTCATGCGGACTCTTCGCCAAAAAGCCGGAGCTGCTTGGGCTCGGGGATCGCGTCGAGATCCGGCGTCAGCTGGTTCGCCTTCAACAGCTCGCCCGCAGTGTAGAGCCGGTCCCGGAGCGTTTCGCGTGTGGCTTCGTCCAGAGACCCGATGCTGGTCTTTCCCTGCTCGGCCATGACAGGAATGATCTCCGCGTTGGAGATTTCCGGAGCATCGAGGAGTTCTGGACTGTGGCTGGTCACCAGCACCTGGGCATGCCGTGACCCCTCGCGGAGCGCATCGCGCAGAATGCCCGCGGCGGCGGGGTGCAGCGCCACTTCGGGCTCCTCGATGCCGACCAGGTGAACACGCTCCCCAACGCGAGCTTGAAGCAGCGCAACCAGAACGCCCAGCGCCCGGAGCGTCCCATCGGACATATTGATCGCCGGGAACCGCAAGGGAACCTTGGCCCCTTCCACGTGCTGAAGAAAATCCAAGGTCTCCATGTGCCCGACCTGCTTCGGCTCGACCCCTTCCACGCCTGGCACGATGCGGCCGAGGTATTCCGTGATCCGCTTGTGGGTACTTCCATCCTGCAGTTTTTCAAGACGCTCCAGGACACTCGACACATTGGAGCCGTCACGCGCGAGGAGCTCTCCCTTGTCCGGAGATTGAAGGGCCCGGATTTTGTCGGGATTCAGGTTGTAGAATCCCATGTTCGAGAGGGCATCGAACATCGGCCGGAACTCCGGCAAACCCGCCGCGTTGACGAGGTACAGACGGTCCTTGGCCGCAGGAGGGGCCACCGCGATGCCAACCGCCTTGACCACCTCTCCTTCCTTGACGAGGTACGACACGGGCCCCACGGCGCACTCTTCTCTCTGCACGGCGTAATCACCGTGCGTGAGCGCCCCCACTTCAAAGGAGAAATGCCCCGGCATCCCGTCAGGAAGTTGTAGGTCCAGGCGGATTCCAAAGTGGGTGGGATGACCGCTCGACCGTCTTCGCACCTGCTGCACGCCTCCCCTATCCCGCAGCGCGTGATCGAGCGAGGTCCGCAGGGAGTCTGTGATGAGCCTCAGGGCATCCAGGAAATTGCTCTTGCCCGAGCCATTGGGTCCGACGAGGAAGTTGAGTGGCCCCAGCCGCACGTCGCACGCAGCGATGCTGCGGTAATTGCGAAGGCGTACCCGGGTCAAAAAGGTCACCCGCTGCTGGCCGCGAAGCGGGAGGGGATGCTGCTTGGCGGGCTCAGACGATGGCATCGGTGGTCTCGGAGGTGACTCCGCTGCCTGTCACCCCTGCGCTGAGGCAGCGTAGACGAACAGCCGGATGCCGCAAGCTCACGGCAGGCACGCGTTGGCGCCGGAAAGTGCCATCTGGTGACGCCCGTCATCACAGAAGACGCCTGTCACCAGGGGCACGGGAAGTCCCAGAGCGCGTGGGACGGCTGCCCCTCACGCAAGAGCGTGTTTTCACGGCGTTTCGAGGGACCGCTGCCGGGTGTGCCGCATGGCACGGAAGGCGCAATAGGCCTCCTGCACGGACTGCTGCTGACTTCGAGGCCCCCCATGCCCCGCCTGAACTTCTCCCCCAAGAACCTGACCCCTTCCTTCTCTCTCCCCCGGACGAACCCCCAGGTTCAGCCCCGGGTCCCCCAGAGCCCCGCGCCGTCCACCCCTCGCAGCCCGAGCCCGGGGCGGGACACCTTCGACACCCGCTCGCCGGGCCCCAGCACCCCGCAGCCGCGCACCCGCCCTCAGCCCGCGGACAACGATGGGTGGGAGACCGTCGGCCCGAAGAAGCCCACGGGCCCCAAGACCTTTGATCCGGACCGCCGGTTCAACCAGAACCTCACGCAGATCGACAACAAGCTGTCCTCGGCCGCCGGGGGCAAGGGGGACATGTACGGCACCGTGACGGTCCCGAAGAACGACCTGGCCCGGATTCACGCCGACCTGCGCGAGCGCTACCACGGCAAGCCCGTGCCGGGTTACCCCAACGAGCGCTACTACGTGACCAACCAGAGCTTTGGCCGCAAGGCGGGCGGCTTCAACGTCACCTCCCACGAGTACAACAAGAACGGCGTGGACCTGTCGCGGCAGGATGGGCGCTCCTCCCGGTTCAACATCCACATCCTCCCCCCGTAAGCGCGCCTGCCACGAGGGCCCATGTGTCCATTTCTCGCCAGACGCCCGGCGCGCGCTAGCATGGGCGCGCTGCACCTTTTTTTCCTGGAGTCTTCGACATGAAGAAGTTGGCTTCGATGTTCGCGGTGGCGTGCCTGGTGTTGGCGGGTTGTGGCGGCAATGACAATGAAGATCTGTGCGACGACCTGAGCGACAGCGGCAAGGATCTCTACGAGAAGAGCAAGGCCTGCTCCGACGGCGAGCCCTACGAGGAGCCCACGGACGCCGATCGTGAGCAGTGCGAGGAGGCCGTCAAGTCCTGTTCGGACAGCGAGAAGGACAAGATCAGGGACTTCGGCGACTGCCTCTCGGACCTGCCGGCCTGCACCCCCGCCACCGCGGAGTCGTTCTCCTCCTCCCTCCTCGGCTGCTTCCTCACCCACCTGTCCGGTGTCAGCGAGAATTGCGGCGTGTCCATTGGCGACGAGAGCGTGCGCGAGGCCTACCGCCTCAGCCGCACCCGCTAAGCCCCTCCGCACCTGCGGTCTGAGACCCCAGCACCTTCCGGTGGCTGGGGTCTTTTCTTTCCGGCGGGCTCACCCGCGCAGCTTCCGGCCGAACGCTTCCAGCCGCTCGCGCGCCCGCTGCAGCGTCTCGCGGGGCAGCGAGAACACCGCGCGCACCCGCTCGGGGTCTCCACACCACGCCCCGCCGTTGAGCACCACGTGCGTGTGCGCGTACACCACCGCCGGGAGGTTCTCCCGCGTCAGCCGCACCCCGTCCACCTCCCGGCCCAACCAAGCCGTCATCCGGGGCGCGAGGAAGAGCCCGCCGGCCTGCACCGTCTCCTCCTCGCCCTCGCGGGGCAGCACCTCGGCCAGCAGCGCCCGCTTCTCGGCCAAATCCCTGCGCATGTGCGCGAGGAACTCCCGCAGCGCCTGGTGGCGCTCCGGGTAGAGCAGCTTGCCCTCCGGCCCCCGCGCATACGCCGCATAGAGCCGCGAGGCCGCCCGCGCCGTGGCCAGGTGCATCACCCCGGGCGCGCTCTGCCGCACCGCCTCCGTCAGCGCCCGGTCCCGCGCCGCCATCCACCCCACGCGCAGCCCGCCGGCGGCGAACTCCTTGGACAGGCCGCCGAGCACCACCGTCCGCGCCCCGATGCCCGGCACCGTCGCCTCCAGCCCCACCGGCCCGTGCGCCGTCTCCGCCGCCGGGTGGCTCAGGTTCACCAGCCCGAAGATTTCGTCCGACACCAGCCAGCAGCGCTGCTCCACCACGTAGGTGGCCAGCGCCACCAGCTCCTCGTGCGACAGGTAGCTGCCCCCGGGGTTCGCCGGCTGGGAGATGACCACCACGTCCGGGGCGCTCGTCCCCCGGCGCTCGGACAGCGCGCTCAAGGGCGCCACGTCCAGCGCCGCGCCCACCGACGCCCACGTGGGGGGCAGTACCCCGTAGCAGGGGCTCGCCAGGAAGACGCGCGGCGCGCGCCCCAGCAGCCGGCGCAGCGCCACCCCCACGTGGTGCATGAGCGGCCACACGCCGGGCGCCAGGGTGATGTCCCCGGGCTCGTAGCGCACCCCGCGCGTCTCCAGCAGGAAGGCCGCCACGGCCTCCGCCAGCCCATGCTGCGCGCCCGCGTCCCTCGGCGCCGCGCAGGCCGCCACCAGCCCCTCCATCAGCGGCGCGGGCAGCGGGGACTCGTTCTCCCCGTAGTCCAGGCGGATCAGCTCCGGGTCCTCCTCGCGGAACACCCGGGGCGCGAAGGCGGGAAAGTCCGCGAGCCGCGCGATGCGCCGGGAGCGCGGGGGCGGCACCGCAGGCTCCCCGCGCGCAGGGGGCGGCGGCGGCTCGGTGAAGGCGATGCGGAAGGAGAGCAGCTCCGCGAAGGTGCGCTCGTAGAACCACTGCACCAGCGTGCTGATGCGCGAGTACGTCACCTCCGCGGCCACCTCCAGCGCCGCCCGCAGCGGCGCGGGCACCGGCAAGAGCAGCGTCAGCTCCCAGTCCGGGAAGACGGCGTTCTTGATGAGCCCGTACAGCACCACCAGGTGCGAGGGGTGCGGCTCCCGGGCGAGGAACTCGAAGAGCGTGCGGGGCTCCACCTCGGCGGTGATGTTGAAGAAGGCGCTCTCGTCGAGCACCACGAGGATGCCGCGCCGCTCCGCTTCCTCCAGGATGCCGCGCAGCTCGGCCATGTTCGTCCGCTCGCCCGGCTCCACCGCCAGCAGCACCACCTTCACGTCGAAGGCGCCGAGCAGCTGGCGAATCTCCCCCAGCGAGTTGTGCGTGACGGTGACGCGCACCCCCGCCTTCTCCAGCACCGGCGCGTACACGGCGTGCAGGTTGTGGGACACCAGCACCCCATCCCCCTCGTCACAGGTGGACAGGAGCAGCGAGTACACGGCCTGCTCGCGCTCGGGCGCGATGAAGATCTCCTCCTCCGACAGCCGCAAGTCGAAGAAGCGCCCCAGGTAGCGCGCCACGAGCTGGCGCAGGGTGCCGTCCCCGGCCTCGTGCGCATAGGGCAACAGGGGCGTGTGGGCGAGGCGCTCGGCGAGCGCCGCCACGAAGCCGAGCTGCTCCGGCGGGGCGTTCGCCAGGTCCAGCTCCTCCTGCAACCGGGAGGCGCCCAGCCCGCGCAGGGCCGCGCGCAGCGCCAGCGTCTCGCGGGGCAGCGCGAGCCGCGCCTCCCACACCGCCACCTCGTGCCAGATGGGGTGGCCCGCCGACAGCCACCCCAGCGCGGTGGAGGCCCGGAGCGGCTCGGGGCTGTGGGCCTCCATGAAGAACTCGAACTCGCTGCGCGTGCGCTGCTCCAGCGCCACCAGCGGGCGGATGTCCGTGTCCGCCGCCTGCATCACCCGCCGGGCCACGCGCACCCGGGTGGTGAAGCCCCGCCGGGTGAACATGCGCTCGATGATGGCCCGCCCCGGGCGCCCCGCGAGGTTGAGCAGCAGCCGCCCCTCCAGCGCCAGGCGCTCGGGGACTTCATCCAGGAGCCGCGCGTTGAGCCCCAGGCCGAAGTGGTCCTCGTAGACGTTCTGGATGGCGCAGTAGTTGGACAAGTCATACAGGGCCTGCTCATCCGCCTGGGACACCTCCGCGGGCAGCCCCTCGCCGCGCAGCACCTGGGGAATGCACCCCACCACGAAGTCCCACGGCTGCGTGGCGGGCACCTGGCGCAGCAGGTCGCTCTCCCCGAAGGACAGCCGCGCCACCAGCGCCTCGTCCCCGTTGAGCCAGGCGTTGCACCAAGCCAGGGGGGCCGCATGCGGGTTGAGGTCCACCCCCAGCACGTGCGCCAGCCGGGTGAAGCGGGCCAGGGCCAGGCAGATCCACCCCGAGCCCGAGCCCACCTCCACGAGCCGCTTTCCCGCGTACTCGTCCAGGGGCACCTTGAGCAGCCCCTCCAGGAAGGTGTGCGCCCAGGCCTCGGGGGCGAAGATGGAGGGCAAGAGGAGCAGCTCCAGCCGCTCCTGCGAGGAGCCCACCGCCACCACCACCGAGGTGAGCCGCAGCGGCGCCCCCTCGGGCTTGCCCCGGGACAGCTCCGCCAGCGCCCTCAGCTCGGCGAGCGCCTGGGGGCGGTGCCCGGGCGCGGCGAGCCGTCCGGACAGGGCGCGCAGTTGCTGGAAGGCTTCCCGGGGAGACTCAGGGTAGGTGGCCATGGTGGGGCCGGGAGTCTAGGGGGGCCTTCCGCGCCCCAAAAGGCGAAGGGCCCGTCCCTCATCGGGACAGGCCCTCGCTGTGTGAACCATCGCGCCTTTACGGGGCGCGAAGCACTAGAAGATGTGCTGCGCGTGGGCGCTGGCGATGGTGTTGGCGAAGTTGTTCTGCGCCAGGGGGTTGGCCAGCGCGCCCACCTGGTCCGCCACGCCCTTGATGGTGCTGGCGAAGTCGGCGATCTTGCCCACCGTGGGCAGCGCCTTGCTGAGCAGGCCGATGCCGGCGTTCACCGGGCCGGACAGGAACGAGGCGGCGTTGTCGATGAGGCCCTCGGCCAGGGGCTTGAGGAACTTGCCCAGACCGAACGGGAGCTTGTCCAGGAACCCGCCCGCGAGATCCTTGATGGGCTGGGTCAGGGCGCCCAGGCCCTTGCTGGCGAAGTTGAGGACCTGCGAACCGATGTTCACGACGCCCTTGGCGACCTCGGCGACCTTGCCGGCCACGTTGCCAACCGTCTCCGCGACCTTGCCGACAGCCTTGCCAACTGCCTTGACGACTCCGCCCATGACTGGACTCGCTTTCGAACTCTTGAAGGGTTTTTTGGAAGGGGTGAAGCTTTGATTGAATTGTCGGGGGGCCTGAATAAAGGTTTCCTCCCGATTTCACTTTCCTGATCCTAACCCTTCGAGCTGTTCTTCTTGATTTGCTCCAGCAGCGCGGGGTCCGTCTTGAGGCCCGTGGGGTTGGCCGCATCGCCCGTCAGCGAGGGCCCCTTCGCGGCGCGCGCGTCGGAGAACTCCGACTTCTCGAACTCCTCGTTCACCCCCAGCTCGCCCTTGGCGGCCTTGGTGAGCAGCTTCGCCACGTCCTCGTTGGTGGGCGTCTGGAAGCCCTTGGCGTGGAGCTCCTCGTCGCTCACCACGGCGATCATCGGCTCCTTGTCCTTGTCCTGGGCGTACTCGAGCACCAGCTCCACGTACGCCTCCAGCTCCATGCCCACCGACTTGGCGATGCGCTTGGTGTCGGCGTCTTTGAGCAGCTCGGCGCGGACCACTTCGATGGGCCGCTTGAGACCACGCTTGGGGCGGGGGGCGTCCTGGGACATGACAGAGGGCTCCGGGCAAGTGTGAAGAAGTGTTGACAGTCTGCCCGGGTTTTCTTTTTAAGCGCAAGTTTCCTCCCGGGTGGACCTTGCCGTACCCACGCAGGGAAACCATTTTGCCTCTCAGCTTCGGCGTGGGGAGGCCAGGGATGATCGGACGGGGAAGCAGAAGCGAGACGCCGCCAGGGGCTGGAGGGCAGCCGCTGGGCCCCGTGGCCCGCTTCATCGTCTACGGCCTGGTGGGCTGGTGCATCGAGTGCCTCTTCACCTCGCTGGTGGACCTGGCCACGGGCGCGGGAGACCTCCGGCTCCGGGGCTACTCCTACCTGTGGATGCACCCCATCTGGGGCATGGGCCTGCTCTTGGGCGAGCAGCTCGTGGGGGTGATGAAGCGCGCCGGGCTGAGCCGCCTGCTGCGCGCCACCCTGGGCATGCTCCTGTGCTTCGCGGTGGAGTACACCACCGGCGCGGTGCTCCTCGCCGTGGTGGGCCTCTGCCCCTGGGACTACTCCGCCTCGTGGGCCAGCGTGCACGGGCTGATTCGCCTCGACTACGCCCCGTACTGGTTCATGTGTGCGTGGATGTGTGAGTTCCTGTTCACCCTGGTGAGCCGGGTTCACGTGTGGGCCCCCGTGGCCCCGGCGGCGGCCGAGCCTCCGGCGGCCCTGGAGGCCCCCGCATCATTATATGCGGGCGTGGGTGCGGGCCGCGGTTAGCCCGGGCGGGGCACGCCCCCCGGAGGCTGCCAGCGCAGGTAGCCGCGCTCCCACAGCCACGGCTCGGGGCTGACGCCCGGACAGGTGTGGGCCAGCCGCTGGGCGCCCTGGAGAAAGCCCGCCTCGGGGGTGCTTGCCCCGTGGGCCCGGGCCTCGGTCCACGCCGCCGTCCAGGCCGCGAAGAATTCGTGCAGGGCCGAGCCCCGCGCCAGGCGCCGGCGCCAGTCCACCGGCAGCCAGTCCCGGAAGAGCAGCGGCGCGAAGCCCTGGTGGAAGTCCGTGTGGAAGAGCAGCGCCTCGCGGTGCAGCCCCCCGGGCTCCCGCCGCAGCAGGTACGCCACGGTGATGCCCCCCGGCCCATCCGTGCTGCCCTCCACCAGCAGCCCCCCGGGCAGCAGCGCCTCGCCCAGCTCCGCGTGCGCCGCCGCGGCCTCCTCGGGCCGGTACTGGCGCAGGATGTTCATCGCCCGCACGAGCCGGACCGGCTGCCCCGCCTCGCGCGCCCAGCCGAAGCCCCCGTGCCGGAAGTGGGTGTGCGCCGCCGCGTGGGGGGCCGCCGCCGCCGCCCGCCCGGCATCCGCCTCCACGCCGATGACGCGCAACCGGGGGTTCAACGCCCGGAACGCCTCGGCGCTCTCCAGCGTCGTCCACGGGTGCTCGCCGAAGCCCACGTCCAGGAAGGCGGCCTCGTCCCACGGTCCTTCCTGCCGTTCCAGCAGTGGACGCTCGGCGTGCACGAGGTACGCATCCAGCGCCCGCAGCCGGGAGCGGGACGTGCGGCCACGCGTCCGGCGCTCGGGAGCCTCGCTCACCCGGGCACGCCTCCCCGGGCTCCCGGCACGTCCGCCAGGGCTTGCCGGTACACCTCCAGGTCCGCCGGGCTGAAGAGCACCACCGTCACCTTCTCCACCGCGGGCAGCCGCGCGAGCGCCGCGTGAATCTCCCGCAGCGCGATGCGCGCCGCCTGCGCGAGGGGGTACCCGTAGATGCCCGTGGAGATGGAGGGAAAGGCCACCGTGCGCAGCCCGTGCGCCTCCACCAGCGCGAAGACGCTCTGGTAGCAGCGTGCCAGCAGCGCCGGCTCGCCCCGCTCCCCGCCCTGCCAGCGCGGCCCCACCGTGTGGAGGACGTGGCGCGCGGGCAGCCGGTAGCCCCGGGTGATGCGCGCCTCGCCCGTGGGGCACCCCCCCAGCGTGCGGCACGCCTCCAGCAACTCCGGCCCCGCCGCGCGGTGGATGGCGCCATCCACGCCCCCGCCGCCCAGCAGCGAGCTGTTCGCCGCGTTGACGATGGCGTCCGCCGCCACCGCCGTGATGTCTCCAAGCCAAAGCTCCAGCCGCATGGCCTCCACTCCTCTGAGGAGGATCCGCCCCTCCCCCGCTTCCCACTCACCGCTTCATGACTACCTTTGGCAACAAACCGAGATTTCTCTCAAGTGAGGACAGTCATGGCAACGCTCAGGCGGAACCTGGTGGAGAAGGTCAAGAAGGCCGCGGCCAAGGTGAGCACGCGGGGCGCGGAAGTGGCGACCAAGGCCGGCACCCGGGGTGCCCGCGCCATCGTGGAGACCACCGTGGCCGCCGTGAAGACGGTGGACACGATTCAGAAGAAGCTGGGCCGTGGCAAGGCCGCCGCATCCAAGCAGACCGCCACGCCCAAGGCCGCCGCGCCGGTGGTGAACACCCCGCCGGCCAGCGACGCGCCCGTGGCCAAGCAGTCCAAGCGCAGCGCCGCCCCGGCCAACCTCCCCGAGGCGCCGGCCGCGGTGATGGGCCGCGACGCGGGCCGCAAGACGATGCCGGCCGCCTCCGCCAAGCGCACCAAGCCCTCCAAGGCGGCAGCCAAGGAGGCCAAGCCGGCCTTCAAGGCCAAGCGTGGGCAGAAGCACATGCACACCGGCCGCTAGGCCGTCCGCGCCGGGGCCCACCGCTCACGCGGAGCCCTGGCGCGCCGCGCGCATTGCTCATCCCGGCGCGCTGGACTAGCACGTCTCCCGGCCCGGACGGGCGGTGGCCTTCCGCCCCGCCGATGCTCCGGCCGCCGGGAGCCCTCCATGTCCCAAGCCGGTGGTGAGACGCTGCGCCCCATCCTGTTCGTGCGCGAGCTGCACTTCGAGCAGATCCTCCACTGGAACCAGGCCCGCAAGGAGGTGCTCACCGCGGACATCCTGCCGCAGACGGGCTACATCCTCCCCGGCAAGGCCGCGGGCTTCCTGTACCGCACGGACAGCGCGGTGGCCTGGATTGAGAACCTCGTGGCCGCCCCGGAGCTGAGCCGCGAGGAGCGCAGCGTGGCCATCGACGCCATCGTGAAGGCGGTGAGCGACGAGGCCCGCAGGCTCGGCTTCAAGATGCTGCTGGGCTACACCGTGCTCGACGCGGTGGTGAAGCGCGCCGAGCGCCTGGGCTTCGCCCACGTGGAGGGCAACTTCCAGCTCGTGGCCCTCCAGCTCCAATCCTGAGGCTCCCCGAAGGGCCTCACCCCTCGACGGGCCTCCCTACCGGCGGCCCGTCTTGCGCGCCGAGGGCTTCGCGCCCTGCGCCTTGCGCTGCTGGGGCGTGAGCCGCGTCACCGTGCCGGGCGCGCGGTTCATCGCCGCCTGCAAATCCCGCTCGGCCGCCGCGCGCGCCTCCGCCTCCTTCACCGCGCGCAGCTCCGCCAGCCGGGCCCAGCGCTCCTTCAGCGTCTCGCGCAGCCCGGGCTGGGCCAGGTTCACCTGCGCCTGGTGCAGCCGGTAGTGCAAGTCATCGCGCAGCACCCCGCGCTCCAGCGCCGCCTCCGCCGAGCCCAGGATGGCGACCACCAGCTTGGGCCGCTCCTCCTGCGTCTGCAGACACCGCAAGATGGCGCCCTGGGCCTCCCGGCCCAGCTTGGACACATCCGGAATGAACACCACGCCCTTGGGGCGTTGCAGCGCCGGGGCCAGCTCCGCCGCCTGGCGGACCTCCACCAGCGCGCCCTCGTGCTCGAAGTGGTACGCCGCCTCCTGCGCCCAGGAACGCCGCTCCTCCTCCGTTCCCCCGTAGAGCAGCAGAGACGCGCGGTTGGAGACCAACTCCTCTTCGCCATACCCGCGGGGATTCAACACGGCAGACCTTCCTTCCCTGTAAGTCAGGTACCCCCCAGTCTAACGCCCCGGTGGGTTGTCCGTCGAACGGGGCTTGCCCCGCGGGGCCGATTTTCCGGCCTGGGACTCCCCAAACTGAACGGGCGTTCAGGGAGACCTGGGACTCAAGGCGAATGGCCATCGTGAATGGTGTGGTCCTGCTCCGCCCCGGAGCCGCCGCGCTGCCCGTCCGCGCCGAAGGTGGCCAGGAACACCTGCCGGCCGTTGTACAGGAACACGTAGGGGCGCCCCCAGGGGTCCAGCGGCAGCTCCGGGAGGAACTCGGGCACCAGGAAGTCGAGCGAGCCCTCCTCGGGCAGCGTGCCGTGGGCGGCCCGGTACTTCTCCGCCGCGGCCTTCAGCACCGCGAAGTCCGCGTGGACGAGCGCGTACGAGGGGTCCTGCTTTCCCAGCAGCGCCAGGGAAGTGGGCACGGCGACGGCGCACAGAATCAGGGCAATCACGAGGAGCAGCCGCGCCGGGCGGGGGCTGGGAGCAAGCTGCGCGGGGGTTTCGGTCATGGCCTCACAACACGCGGTAGAGCGGCACGGGCTGCTGTTTGCCCTTGAGCCGCACCGGGGGCAAGTCCTCGAAGGGCATCTCCCGGTTGGAGACGAGCGCCCGCGTGCGCTCGCCCGCGAGGATTTCCCCCGGGCCCGCGAGCGCGCACAGGCGCGCGGCCACGTTCACCGCATCGCCAATGCACGTGTACTCGGTGCGCATGGAGCCGCCGATGTTGCCGGCCACCGCCAGCCCCGAGTTGATGCCGATGCCCAGCTCCAGCACCAGCGGCCGGCCCAGGCGCTCGTTGGCGGCCCACTCGGCCTGGGCCGCCTGGCGCAGCTCCACCATGGCCGACATCATCATCTTCGCGGCCTGGAGCGCCCGGAGCGCATCGTCCGTGCGGTGCACGGGCGCGCCCCACACCGCCATCAGCCCATCGCCGAGGAACTTGTCCAGCGTGCCGCCGCAGGTGAGCACCGCGTCGGAGAGCCGGCCCAGCACCTGGTTGAGCACGCCCACCACCTGCTCAGGAGGGAGGCTCTCGGCCAGGCCCGTGAAGTTGCGGATGTCCGCGAAGAGCACCGTCACCTCGCGCTTCTCGCCGGTGAGCACCACGGTGTCCGGGCTCTTGAGGATCTCCTCCACCACCGCGTCCGAGGTGTAGCGCGCGAACAGCTTGCGCATGCGCTCCGTCTCGCTCGTGCGGCGCATGACGCTCTCAATGCGCGCGGACAGCTCCGCCATGGAGGCCGACTTGTTCACGTAGTCGTCGGCCCCGGCGCGCAGGCCCTTCACGCGCTCGGCCTCGCTGTCGTTGGCGGTGAGGATGATGACGGGCACCTGCCGGGAGGGGCTCTCCTTCAGCCGCCAGCACAGCTCCAGCCCGTCGATGCCCGGCATGTCCAGGTCCGACAGGACGATGGCCGGCTGCACCTTGCCCACCTGCTCCAGCGCCTCGTACGGGTCCTGGAAGCACATCACCTCGTAGCCCAGGCTCAGCGCCTCCAGCCCCTCCTTCACGAAGTCACACGCGAGCGGACTGTCATCCACCACCATCACCCGGTGGTGGCCCTGGAGCACCTGGCGGGGCGCCTCCTGGCGGCCGGAGATACGGCCCTGGAGGCTCAGCGCCTCGTAGATTTGCCGGTAGGTGCAGTGGCCCATCTCCACCAGGATTTCGCCCAGCTTGCGCCCATCCTTGCGCTGGAAGGCGAGCGCCTCCTCAAGCTGGCCCAGGGAGATGTACTTGAGGCCCACCAGGAGCTCGCCCAGGGGCGGGTGCGCGGGGCCCTTCTCGTTGTTGAGCCCCAGCGCCTCGCTCAGCGCGTCGTGGAGCTGTGCCCGGGTGACGTAGCCCAGGGAGATGAGCGCCTCGCCCACGCGCTGGCCCGTGCGGGGCTGAAGCGCAAGCGCCTCCTGCACCTGGCTGGGCGTGACGATGCCAAGCTTGAGCAGAAGATCGCCGAAAAGGGGGCTGGAGGAGCTCATCGCGTGGGTTGGATCGTACCCCATCGGGCCCACGCGGGGTGAGCCGAGAGTGAAGGCCTGCCCGGCAGGCCCCTCGCGGAGCCCCCAGGGGGCCCTGGATTCCCGGGCTTCGGGGCCCGGTCCCACCCCCCAGGTGAGACGGCCGCCGGGGAACTCTCCACCGGCGGCCGAGCCAGAAACCGCCGGAGCCTACGCCCGGCGGCGGCGGAAGCCGAGCGCCGCGAGCAGCGCCAGGCCCATCACCGCCAGGGAGGACGGCGAGCTCCCCGCCGACGCACAACCGACGCCGTCGCCGAGGAAGTTCAGGTCATCGCCCGGGGTGGGCTCCTCGCCCGAACCGGTGACGGTCCAGGTCCAGGTGGCGGGGGAGTCGTCCACGTTGCCGGCCGCATCCCGGGCCCGCACCTCGAGGACATGGCCGCCCTCGGCCAGCCCCGGGAAGGTGACGGGGTTGGTGCAGGGCACGAAGTCCCCGCCGTCCAGGCTGCACTCGTACGTCACGCCCTCCTCGTTGGAGGAGAAGGTGAACGTGGCATCCGTGCTCGGGGTGGAGCCCTCGGGCCCGGAGACGATCTCCGTCTCCGGCGCGGCCGTGTCCACGGTGAAGGTGACCGGGGTGGAGGGGGCGCTGACGTTGCCCGTGGTGTCCGTGGCGGTGACGGTGACGGTGTGGGGGCCATCGGCCAGCGGCGTGGGGGGCGTGAACGTCCAGTTGCCCGCGGCGTCCACGGGGGCGGTGCCCACGGGCGTGCCGTCGATGATAACCGTCACGGTGCTGCCCGGCTCCGCGGTGCCGGCGATGACGGGCGTGGGGTCGTTGGTCGCCGAGCCGTTGGTGGGGCTGGTGACTTCCGGCGTCCCGGGCAGGCTCTCATCGATGATGAAATCGACAGGCTGGGACGCGGGGCCCGTGTTGCCCGCCGGATCGGTGGCCGTGGCGGTGACGGTGTGCGGGCCCTCGGGCAGCGGCGTGGGGGGCGTGAAGGTCCAGTTGCCGCTGGCGTCCACGGGGGCGGTGCCCACGGGCGTGCCGTCGATGATGACCGTCACGGTGGTGCCCGGCTCCGCGGTGCCCGAGATGGTGGGCGTGGAATCCCCGGTGCTGGACCCATCCGCCGGCGAGGTGATGACCGGTGCGGCGGGGGCCGTGGCGTCCACGGTGAAGGTGTTGGTGTTGGAGGCCTCGCTGGCGTTGCCGACCGCGTCGATGGCCACGGCGCTCACGGCGTAGGTGCCATCGGCCAGCGGCGTGGTGGGCGTGTAGCTCCAGTTGCCGCTCGCATCCACGGGGATGCCGGTGGCGAACTCGGTGCCATCCAGGGAGAGCGTCACCGTGGTGCCCGGCTCGGCGGTGCCCGAGAAGGTGGGCGTGTTGTCGTTGGTGAGCGAGCCATTGGCGGGCGTCACCACCACGGGCGCGCTCGGCGGATCGGCGTCCACGGTGAAGGTGTTGGTGTTGGAGACGGGGCTGGTGTTGCCCGCGGCATCCGTGGCCGTGGCGTTCACCGTGTGGGGGCCGGAGGACAGGCCCGCGGTGGGCGTGAAGGTCCAGTTGCCGCCGCCATCCGCGGTGGTGGTGCCCACGGACGTGCCATCCACGATGACGTTGACGGTGCTGCCCGGCTCGGCGGTGCCCGAGAAGGTGGGCGTGTTGTCGCTGGTGGTCGAGCCATTTGCGGGCGTCACCACCACGGGCGCGGCCGGCGCGGTGGCATCCACGGTGAAGGTGTTGGTGTTGGAGGCAGGGCTGGTGTTGCCCGCGGCATCCGTGGCCGTGGCGCTCACCGTGTGCGGCCCCTCGGACAGCGGCGTGGTGGGCGTGAGGGTCCAGTTGCCGCTGCCATCCGCGGTGGCGGTGCCCACCGGGTTGCCATCCACGATGACGGTGACGGTGCTACCGGGCTCCGCCGTGCCGCTGTACGTGGGCGTGTTGTCGTTGATGAGCGACCCATTGGCGGGCGTCGTCACCACGGGCGCGGCCGGCGCGGTGGTGTCCACGGTGAAGACATTGGTGTTGGAGGAGGGGCTGGTGTTGCCCGCGTTGTCCGTGGCCGTGGCGCTCACCGAATACTGCCCGTCCAGCAGCGGCGTGGTGGGCGTGAGGGTCCAGTTGCCGCCGCCATCCGCGGTGGTGGTGCCCACGGACGTGCCATTCACGATGACGTTGACGGTGCTGCCAGCCTCGGCCGTGCCGCTGTAGGTCGGCGTGTTGTCGCTGGTGGTCGAGAAGTTCGCGGGCGTCACCACCACGGGCGCGACCGGCTCGGTGGTATCCACGATGAAGACGTTGGTGGGAGAGGCGGGGCTGGTGTTGCCCGCGGCATCCGCGGCCGTGGCACTCACCGTGTGGGGGCCCTCTCCCAGCGGCATGGTGGGCGTGAAGCTCCAGTTGCCGCTGCCATCCGCGGTGGCGGTGCCCACCGGAACGCCGTCCACGATGACGGTGACGGTGCTGCCCGGCTCCGCCGTGCCACTGTACGTGGGCGTGCTGTCGTTGATGACCGCGTTGTTGGCGGGCGTCGTCACCACGGGCGCGGCCGGCGCGGTGGCATCCACGATGAAGTTATTGGTGTTGGACGGGGGGCTGACGTTGCCCGCGGTGTCCGAGGCCGTGGCGCTCACCGTGTGCGGCCCCTCGGACAGCGGCGTGGTGGGCGTGAAGGTCCAGTTGCCGCTGCCATCCACGATGGCGGTGCCCGCGGTCGTGCCATCCACGATGATGGCGACGGTGCTGCCCGGTTCGGCCGTGCCGCTGTAGGTAGGCGTGTTGTCGTTGGTGGTCGAGCCGTTGGCGGGCGTCGTCACCACGGGCGCGGCCGGGGGAACGCTGTCTACAGTGAAGGTATTGGTGTTACTCGGATTGCCATACACCACCTGATCCGGGAGGAAAGCCACGGCATAGACGGTGTGCGGCCCCTGGCCCAGCGTCGTGCCGGGCGAAGCGGTCCAGGCGCCGGAAGCCGACGGCGTCACCAGGGCGACCTGAGCGCCATCCACGAACACGGCCACCTGGGTGCCCGCAGGGAAGGTCGTCGGAATCGTGCCGCTGTAGCTGGGCGTAGGGTTGTTCGTCGTCGAGCCGTTGGCCGGCGTCACCACTACGGGCGTGGGCGGAAGCACCGTGGGGTAGGAACCAGGAACCCGGGTCTGGGTGCCGTTGGTACCGGCCGTCGCGCCATAGGCGAGCCCCACATCCGGGTTGAGCTGGCTGCCGGGATTGGAACCATTGGCCGCCGTACCCGCAGGGAAACACGCAGTTCCCGTGCCCGCCCGCTGGTAGTAGATGCGGCCACCGCCACCACCACCTCCAGGACCGACCTCGAGCTCCGCCTCGCCACCTCGGCCACCCACGGCCTGCATGATGCCGCAGGGGGGAGGAATCGGAGGAAGCGTCGGAGAAGACAACCGCATGTAAATGCTACCGCCTGCACCGCCACCGCCCGCAGCATCCGTACCGCTGCTGGGCGTCGAGGGCAATCCGTTGGCCGTGACCGTGCCCGTCCCGGAGAGCTGCTGGGCCCGGATGAAGAGGATACCGCCACCTTCACCGCCCGCCCGGCTGGTGCCGTCCACGGAGTGCCCCGCGCCACCGCCACCGCCCATCAGCAGATGGTCGCCCTGCGCGAGCGTCGAGAGCGTCAGCGCCACACCGCCCTCACCGCCCACCGGCCGGTTCCCGCTGTCTGGCGTTCCAAACTCGTCCAGGAAGCTGTTTCCACCCTGGCCACCGGCCCCCGCGTTACCACCGCCACCACCGCCGGACTTGAAGCACACACCGCCACCGGCGCCATTGGCAACCCGGCCCCGGCCAGTTTGCGAGGGACCATACCGGGTGATGGCAATGCCTTCACCCTTCTGCGCCCCATAGGGGGGCTCAAGGTCCAGTTCCAGAACAGAACAGCCCGTGGTGCCGCTGGAGTCCACCACGGGCTTGCCGCCCCGGAACCCCTTGCCCGAGACGTTGATACCGCCCGTGTTCGTCACGGCGCCCGTGGCCAGGAAGGCCAAAATGCCACCGGTGCTTCCATTCCAAGCATCCGCGGTGAGGGTGCGGCCCGAGCCGATGATCACCGTGATGTACTCGGGCACCCGCACCGCCTGGGTGACGTTCGCGGCGTACGAGTGAATGAGCGGTGCCGTCAGCGTCAGCGTCGTGCCCGACACCGAGGCCAGGCGCGCGAACTCCCAGCGGCCCACCGGGTCGTTGCTGAGATCAATGGGCGCCGCCGAGCCCGAAGGCGGCTCGGGGACGAGGCCCGTCATCTGGATGACCATCACCAGGTCGCCCGCGGCGAAGCCCGTGGCATCCAGCACGGTGATGGACGTATCGCCCGGCGCACGGGGCGCCGTCACCTGGGCATAGCGGTTGATGACCTGATTGGCCGAAGCGGCGGTGAAAGCCCCGTCCCGCCCGGTGCCCAACAGGACGTTGTCAGGAGCGGCCAGCACGGGCAGCGCGCAGGCCAGAAGCGCCAGGAGCGCGGTGCGCAAGGAGTTCTTCAAGAAGGCTGATTTCATGTGGGTCGTCTCCCGCGATTACTGCTGCGCGCCCTCGCGGGTCGTGGTGAGGAATTCGACGCGGCGGTTGGTAGCCCGCCCCTTCGGAGTGGTGTTGGGGGCAATGGGCCGCTCCTGTCCATAGCCCTTCGCCTCCAGACGCTGCGGCGCCACGCCCTTCCGGGCGAGGTAGTCCTTCACCGCCTCGGCGCGGTGCTGGGACAGCCGGAGGTTCGCCTCGGGCTTGCCCACGTTGTCGGTGTGGCCCTCGATGGTGATGTTCTCCATCTCCGGGTGCTCCTTCAGTAGCTTGGCCACCTGATCCAGCAGCTTGTAGCTGCGGCGCTGGATCGTCGCCTTGCCGCTGTCGAAGTAGACCGTGTCTTTGATGTCGATGCGGTCCTGGCGGATGGCCACGAGCTGCTTCTGCTTGGCGGGGCAGCCCTGGTTGTTCGCCGGGCCCGCCTCGCTCGGGCAATTGTCCAGGTGGTCGGCCACCGTGTCGTTGTCCGTGTCCTTCGCTGGGCAGCCCTTCAGCTCCTTCAGGCCCGCCTCGCTCGGGCAGGCATCCTGCGCATCCAGCACGCCGTCCCCGTCCGTGTCCTTGACGGGGCAGCCCTTGCGCTCGGCGGGACCCGCCTCCGTGGGGCACGCGTCCTGCGAGTCCTTCAGCCCGTCCCGGTCCGTGTCCGGGCACCCCTGGAACGCAGCCAGGCCCGCCTCCGACGGACACTGATCCGCCGCGTCCGGAATGCCGTCCTTGTCGGTGTCCGGGCAGCCCTCATGTACGGCCTCGCCCGCCACCGTGGGGCACGCATCGCGGACATCCAGGATGCCGTCCCCGTCCGAATCCACCTCACGCACGGGGCAGCCCTGAGCCTCACCCGTGCCGCCCTCCGTGGGGCACGCATCCTGCCGGTTCTTCACCCCATCGCCGTCGTCATCCAGGTCCGGGCACTGCGAGGGCGTGTGCTTGCCCCCCGCCACGCACGCCGCCGGGGCGCCGCTGCCCACCGCCAGGCCTACCAGGCCGCGGAAGGTGGGCGTGCCCGGAGACTCTCCAAACCCCACCCCGCCCAGCGCATAGGCCTCGAAGTGGCCGCCCAGCGGCAGCCGCACACCGGCCAGCGCCTCGATGTTGGCCCCCTCGCGCCGGAAGGGAATCATGCCAATGACATCCACTTCGCCGCGCAGCCCCTCGTCCGTGGTGGCCAGCACCGCGCCCAGGCGGACCGCATCGCCCACCTCGTCGCGCACATCGGCGTCATCACTGAACAGGGTGCGAGGCCGCAGCAGCGCCCCCGCGTCGAGCGCGGCGCGCAGGAAGCCGAAGCGGCGGCCCAGCATCACGCTCGGGGTGGCCCGCAGCGAGGGCTCGCGCGCCAGCGAGTCGGCGTTGCCCAGCGGCAGCCCCACGTTCACGCCCACCGCCAGGTCCAGCGGGTCGCCATTGCGCTGCGACAGCACGCCCAACCGCAGGCCCACCAGCGGGGTGCCCAGCGCCAGCCCCTCCTCGGGACGGCCCACGCCGCGCGCGGTCAGGTCCTCTCCGCGCTGCATCAGCAGCACGGGCACCTGCAACTGCACTTCCAACATGTCCGACAGGCCGTACGCGCCCGCCAGGTGGCCCGTCACCCGGTGCTGCACCACGGGCCCCACGCGCTCGTCGCCCTCGAAGAGCACGAGCGGATCATTCTCGTAGTGGCCCGTGAGGGAGAACCGGTAGCCCCCGTCCCGCAGCAGCTCGCCGGTGCCCAGAATCAGCGAGCCCGCGCCGCTGGGATTCAGCGACAGCCGCTCGATTTCAATCTCGGGAAGTCCCGCGGGCTGAGCCAGCGCGGTGGCGCTCAGCAGCGGCAGGAGACAACCCGCCAGCGCCGGCAGGCAGCGGAGGCCGCCCCAGCGCACACGGCGGCCGGGAGCCCGCGACGGGCCCGTGGAGAGCGAAGCATCAATCATGTCGTGGTTCTTCCTGCTGAAGAGATGAGGCGGGGGAGAGCCCTCGGTGCTCGAAGGCGGGGCGGCACATCGGTCTGGAATCGGCATGGGCTGCGTCACCCGCCCCCAAAGGGGTTCTGCGGCCGCGAGCAGACCCGGGGCCGCACCGGGTGTCTAGGAAAAGTTCCACCATCCACAGAAAGCCTACCCTGCCCGCCTGGGGAGGTAACCCAGAGGCAAGCCCTCTTTAATATAAACAAAGGCCGAGGTCGCTTGCCCGGCGGGGCAGCGGACCTCGGCCTTCTTATCGCTCAGGACACCCTGGCTATGCCGGGTTTACGGCTGCTGCGGCTGCATCTCCGGGGTGGCGGCGGCAGGCTCGGCGTTCGCGTAGCGGGTGATGAAGTCCACGCGGCGGTTGGCGGTGCGGCCCGCAGGGGTGGTGTTCGGCTGCACCGGGCGGTCCGGACCGAAGCCCTGGGTCTCCAGGCGCTCGGCGGCCACGCCCTTCTTGACGAGGTAGTCACGCACGGCGTCCGCGCGCTGCTTGGACAGGGTGCGGTTGAAGTCGGCCGCGCCGCTGTCGTCCGTGTGGCCCTCGATGAGCATGGAGACGATCTCCGGGTGCTCGTTCAGCAGCTTGGCCATCTGGTCGAGCAGCGCGTTGGAGCGGGCCTGGATGGTCGCCTTGCCGCTGTCGAAGTAGACGGCTTCCTTGATGTCGATGCGGTCCTGCCGGATGGCCACCAGCTGCTTCTGCTTGGCGGGGCAGCCCTGGTTGTCCACCGGGCCCGCCTCGTTGGGGCAGTTGTCCAGGTGGTCGGCCAGCGTGTCATTGTCCGCGTCCTTGGCCGGGCAGCCCTTCAGCTCGGGCAGGCCCGCCTCGCTGGGGCAGGAATCCTGCTCATCCAGCACGCCGTCGTTGTCCGCGTCCTTGATGGGGCAGCCCTGGCGCTCGGCGGGACCGGCCTCGGTCGGGCAGCGGTCCGCCGAGTCCTCGATGCCGTCGCCGTCCTTGTCCGGGCAGCCCTGGTTCGCGGCGGGGCCCGCGGCGGCCGGGCACTTGTCCTCGGCGTCCTGCACGCTGTCGCCGTCCCGGTCCGGGCAGCCCTGGGCGGCGGCCGTACCGGCCACCTGCGGGCACTTGTCGGCCGCGTCCTCGACGCCATCCTTGTCGGCATCCGCGAGCGGGCACCCCTTGGTGTCCACCTTCCCGCCCTCGGTGGGGCAGGAGTCGTCGCGGTTCTTCACGTTGTCGCCGTCGTCATCCAGGTCCGGGCACTGCGCGGGCGTGTGCTTGCCACCGGCCACGCAGCGCGCGGGCATGCCGCCGTAGGCCGCGCCGAGGATGACGCGGAAGTCCGGGGTGCCCAGCGTGCCGCCGAAGCCCATGCCGCCCATGGCGAACACCTCGACGTCGTTGGACATGGGGCTGCGCACGCCCGCCAGCGCCTCGGCGGACAGCGACTCGGTGCCGAAGGGGATGTTCAGGAGCAGGTTGCCCTCGTAGCGCACGCCCTCGCCCACGGTGGCCACGGAGGTGCCCAGGCGCAGCGTGTTGTACGCCTCGCTGCTCTCCCCTGCGCCGATGGTGACGCGCGGGCGCAGCGCGGCGCCGACCTCGAAGCCGGTGCGGAACCCGTCGCTCTCGCGGCCCACCATGATGCGGGGAATGGCGCGCAGCCCGCTCTCGCGCGCCAGCGCCTTGTCGCTGCCCAGCGGCAGGCCCATGCTCACGCCGGCGGCCAGGTCCACCGGAATGGTCTCGGACTGGGAGAGCACGCCGATGTTGAAGGTGGCCAGCGGGGTGCCCAGCTTCAGGCCGCCCTCGGGCGTGCCAAAGGGCGTGTTGGCCAGGTTGCCCTGCTCATTGCTGAGGATGACGGGCACCTGCAACCCGACTTCCAGGTTGCCACCCAAGCCGTAGGCGGCCAGCAGGTGCGCGGTGGTGCGGTGGGTGATCAGCGGCACCTCGCGGAAGCCATTCTCCCCATTCACATCCGCGATGGACGGCGTGAGGGGCCGGTTCTCGTAGTGGCCAATGAGGGCGAAGCGGAAGCGCTCGCCGGGCAGCAACTGGCCGGTGCCCAGCACCAGAGAGCCCGCGCCACTGGGATTGAACTCGAGGCGCTCCACCTCGAACTCCGGCAAACCGGCGGGCTGGGCCAGCGCGGAAGTGCTCAACGCCAGCGCGGAGAGAAGGCTCAACCGCATCAACGGTCGGGTGGGCAAGAAAGTGGGTTGGTTCATACAGTCATCCCTTGAGACAGTGGCGTCGGCGCTGGAGGGCAGTCCTCGGGGCCCCAAGGGACCGGCCTCCCCCGGCTCATTATCAGCGCGCGCACACAAGTCGAGGTTTCACCTCGCTGTAAAGAGAAAAACCCTGGATCTGGCCTCCCGGCACAGCCCTCGCGCGCGGGCCCTGCCCCGCTCCGCGACGACACGCTGCGGCATCCGGCTCAGCGCGTGTCCGCGGACGCGCCCAGTACTTCCTGGAAGTCCAGGGGATCCATGAAACCAGACATGAGCAGCGGCGGGCAGGACGTGCTGGGCTTGGGCATCAGGGCGCACTGGCGCCCGGCGAGTGCCTGCGGCACATGGGAGATGCGGCTCAACCGGCTGAGATACCGCGTCCACTCCTCCGGGGTGAGGGCGCGCGAGGGCGAGTCCTGGGGGCTGGCTTTGACGGAGGCGCGCCGGGCGGCGGCGGCCACGCGCTCGGTGTATTGGGCCAGCGCCTCCTGGCGCCGGGCCCCCTGGCGCGCGGACGCCTCGAGCACGGAAAAGAGGGCCTTCCACTCGCCCCGGCTCCAGCCCTCCGCGAAGAAGCCGCGCCAGGCATACTGGGCCTGGAGACACTCACGCTCGGCGCTGCCGTACGAGGTGCCCATGGAGCGAGCCCCAGCGTGTAAATGAATCCACCGGGCATCCTCCAGCGTGGCACAGGCCTCGCTGGCCCAGCGGAGGAAGTCGGCCTGCAAGCCCATCCACGCCTCGAACGCGCCGGCATCCTTCTTCTTGAGCGGGCGCAGCACCTTGTCGAGCCCCCGGTTCATCGCGCGCTCGAGACACGCCACCCGCTCGGCCTGCTGGGCCTTGAACTCCGCGTTGGAGGCCGCCTCCCCCTTGGGCAGCGGACACGCCTGCTGGGCCCACGCCGTGACGGCCGGTGGAGGGGCGGCGAGCACGGCCAGAACCACGGCGAGCGGGAACATGCCCCGGGTCTACCAAAGCCCCCGCCCCGGGCCGAGCCCCACCGCCGCGCAACGCTCGCCACTCAACGCGGCTCGTGGGGCGGAAAAACAACGGGCTTGCCGGGCCCCGGCGCGTCATCGGGCAAGTGGCCGATGTGTCCGGGGGTGGGCACGGGCCGGTCGCCGGCCTGGCGCTGGGGGCCGCCCTCGTCCTCGGGCAGGGCGGGCTCTTGCTTCGGTCTGTCGTGTTCGGCCATGGCGGTGTCCCTCTTCAGACAGCGGTCCAGGCCTCCAACCTAGGGCGCGGCGCCCACCCGAGCAGGACGCGGGCGGGGCTCGCCCCGGGGGCACCTAGGCAGGAGAGCGGCGCACGGGGGGCGGCGCCAGCTCGGTACGCACGTCCCACAGCTCCGGGAAGAAACGGATGTCCAAGGCCTTGCGCAGGAAGTTCACCCCGGAGGAGCCCCCCGTGCCCTGCTTGAACCCGATGATGCGCATCACTGTCATCATGTGACGGTAACGCCAGAGCTGAAACCGCTCCTCGGTGTCCACCAGCTTCTCGCACATCTCGTACGCATCCCAGTAACGCTCGGTGTTCTCGTAGATGCGGCGGAACACCTCCATCACCCCGGGGCTCTTCTCATACGGCTGGCGCCAGTCGCGCTGCGACCGGTCCTGCGGCACCGGGTGCCCCATGCGCGCCAGGTGACGCAAAAACTCGTCATACAGGCTGGGAGACTCCAGGAGCCGCTCCAGCTCGGCGTGCTGCGCCGGCACGTGCACGAAGGGCTTGAGCGTCTTCGCGTCCTTCATCCCCAGGAGCATCTCCAGCGCGTGATACTGGAAGCTCTGGAAGCCCGAGGCGTGGCCCAGCGCGGCGCGGAACTCCAGATACTCGTTGGGGGTGAGCGTCTCCAGCACGCTCCACTGCTCGAAGAGCATCCGTTGGATCTGCCCCACGCGCGCGAAAATCTTGAACGAGGGCTCCAGCTTGTCCGCCTGGACATACCGGATGCATGCCGTCAGCTCGTGGATGAGCAGCTTCATCCACAGCTCGCTCGTCTGATGCTGGACGATGAACAACATCTCATCGTGATGGGGGGGTTGGGAGCGGGGCACCTGAGCGGCCAGCAGCCGGTCCAGTTGCAGATACTCACCGTAGGTGGTGTGGCCGGCCAGCTCCGTGACGATTCCTGGCTCCATCTCGCGCTTGTTCATGGGTGGCATTCATGCTCCGCCACGCCGCTGGGCGCAATGGTAGGGGTGACGCGGCCGCGCCAGGAGAGACAGGGCCGCGCTCCCCAAGAGAGCTTCCTTCCGGAACACCTTCCCGGACGGCGAGAGGGTTTGTCCACGGAATGGAGCGCTCAAAGACTGCTCATGTGTTCAGCACTGCGGAAGCTTGCTTTACGACGCGCCACCATTCTGGGCGGCCTCGGCGAGCGCCTTGGCGGCGGCGCGGCCACGCGGCAGCTTCACGTCCTCGACGCTGTTGGCCGGCGCGTAATCCACCCAAGCGTTCGGGCGGCGGTTGGTCTTCGTCAGCATGCGCAGCTTCTGGTAGTGCGCCGCGCAGTAGCCCTTGGTCCGGCTCGGCGAGCCGCAGCCGCGGATCGCGCACTCGCGCGCGCCGTCCTCGGAAGGCTTGCGGCCCCGGCGCTTGCCGGTGGAGCCAGAGGAGCTCGACGCGCTCGACGCGCTCGACGCGGCGGGGGCCGCGGCGCGCGGCGGACGGCCCGGGGGACGCTTGCCCGTCTTGGGCGCCTGCGCGCCGAACAGCGGCGAGATGGCCTGCGCCACCGGCGCCAGCCGCTCCACCACGCTGCGCAGCGACTCCAGGTCCGACGTGCCGGCCTCCAGGCGCGAGACCACCGCGCGCAGGGGCTTGAGCTGAACTTCGATTTCGTTGCGGATCATCTCACGGAAAGCTTTGTCGACAGACATGCGCGGCCAACCTCTTGTACCGAAATGTGTGCTTGAGACAGGTAAAAAAAGCGCTTCGAACCGTTCCAGGCGCTTCAATATCTGTCACGCGCGCAATTGTCGATTGTCTTTTGAGGCATTGTCACATGAGCCTCATCATCCTGACCTGGCTCAAGGCCCCCAACGCGGCGCTTCCAGCACCGGACAAGCGCCGGAAGTTGATCCCAAAGCCCTCCCAGCGCCTCCTCAGGAGGACGCGAGCCCGCGGAGCAATTCCTCGCCCTCGCGAGCATTCAGGCATGTAGCAATGCGAGGAAAGAGCGCTGCCTCCTCCTCTTGCATATGCGCCACCAGCAGGTCGCCCAGGGCCGTGAGACGTGCCAGCCATTCGGGCCCTCCGGGGGTGAGCTCCTCCAGCTCCTCGGCCAGCTCCCCCAGCGTCAGATGATCCTCCAACTCCTCGCGGGCCCGGTCGCGCCCCTCGAAGCGGAGGATCAGCGGCTGCAGGTGGCGCTCCTCCAGCCGCCCGTGCAGCCGGATCAACGCGGCCAGCTCCCGGGTGCGCGCCTCCGCCTCCCCCTCCCCCCCCTCTTCCGAGACGAGGGCCTCCAGGCGCTCCTCCAACTCGCGGTGCTGTCCGGACAGGATGTCGAAAGGACCCATGGCCTCACAACCATCCGCATGCCCAGGAGCTTGGACAACCGCTTGAAACACCGGCCCTGCCCGCCTGGGAGCACTGCGTGAGGCAAAACCCCCGGAAAAAAGCAGCCTTAAGTCCACTCCCCGGCAAAGGGCATGCTTGGTTGTCCGCTTGTCATCCGCCGCCAGAGAGGGGCTGGCCATCCGGGCCCGACGTCCCCATTTTCATGGCCGCTTGGAACCTCTGTCCTCTACCACCCGTCGCGCGGTCCTCCGGCTGGCCGAGGCGGGCGCCTCCCTGTCGGCGATGTATCACCGGGCTCGATTGTTGGGCTCAGAGCACTTGCCCCGGAGCGGGCCGGTGCTGCTGGTGGGCAACCACGGGGTGTGGGGATACGAAACGCCTGCCTTCTTCCACCTGCTCCACCAGGCCACCGGCCGCTATCCGCTGGGGCTCGCCGACCGGGGCTTCTTCCGCATTCCCGTGGTCCGCACGGTGCTGCCGTGGATTGGCGGGGTGGAGGGCACCCCGGCCAATGCCCTGACGGCGCTCAACGACGGGCAGCTCGTGGTGTGCTACCCCGGGGGCGCCCGCGAGGTATTCAAGCGCTCCCAGGGCCGCTACATGCTGCGCTGGGAGCAGGCCCTGGGCTTCGTGAAGCTGGCGGCGCGCACCGGCGTGCCCATCGTCCCGTTCGCCGGCTTCGGCGTGGATGACACCTTCTTCTACCCTCCAGGAGAAGAACGGCTGTGTCTGAGACTCTCCGCGCGGGACAAATACCGTGTGCCGTTGGTGATGGGATTGGGCCTGCTCCCGCTGCCGGTGCGTATGACATTCGCCATGGGTGAACCCCACGCGCCCCCGCCCCCGGATGCCTCCGAGCACCGGCTGAAGGCCTTCCGGGACCGGGTGGCCGCCAGCGTGCGCCGTCTGCTCTTGAGGGCCTGCCATGCTTGAGGTGCCTTCCCACGCCCCGGCGCTCGTCCCCGCCCTGGAGGACATCCAGCGCGGCTATGGGCTGCCCATGGAGGAGCGGCGGGTGCGCGGCGAGCCCATCCGCCTGTTTACCTTTCCGCACGGGAGCCAGGACCCCTCGCGCACCGTGGTGTGTCTGCCGGGGCTGGGGGCCTCGGGCCGCTCCTTCGCGCCCCTGGCGCCCCTGGCCCCCGGGCACCGTCTGCTTTTGTGGACGCCCACGCTGCGCACGCCGCTCACCCATACGCCCTTGCAGTGGAACCTGGAGGCGCTGGCGGACCCCAGCGCCGGGCTCCCCCCGCGCTTTGCCTTGCTGGGCTCGTCGTTTGGAAGCCTCATCTCCCTGGCCTTCGCCCTGAAACATCCGGAGCGTGTCAGCGCGCTCATCCTCGTCTCTCCGGTGACGAGCGTTCACCGGGTGCGGCGCTGGGCGCTGAGCCTGTCCACGCTGGTGCGCATTCCCAAGCCTTTCGCCTTTGTCTTCGCCCCCACCGTGGCGCGCGTGCTCGGCGGGCGGTACCTGCCCCCGGAGGGCCGCGCGGAAATCGTCCGCGAGGCCCGGCGCCTCTCCCCGCTGGAGATGTTGCGGCGGCTCCGGGACATCCTGGACGCGGACTACCTGGGGGCCCTGGAGGGGCTGCGCGTGCCCACGCTCGTGCTCCACGGGGCGAGGGACCACCTGGTGCCCCTGTCGGATGCGTGCGACGTGGCGCGGCGGATTCCGGGCGCGCGGCTGGAGGTGCTCCGCGAGGCCAGCCACCTGCCGTACATGAGCCATTCGCAAGCCTTCAACGCCTTCGTGGACGGCTTTCTGCAAGACCACCCTTCCCAGGCTCCGGCCTCCGGACTTCTCACGCCATGAACGCCACCACCGGTCTGTCCCGCTCCGCGCTGCTCTTCCTCTCGCGCCAGGAGGGTTTGAAACATGCCGCCACGCGGCTCGGCCCCCTGCGCGAGCTGGCCAGCCGTTTCATCGCCGGCGAGCAATTGGAGGATGCCGTGGAGGCGGTGAAGGCGCTCAACGCCCAGGGCATGATGGCCAGCTTCGACCACCTCAACGAGGCGGTGCGCACCCCGGAGGGCACCCGCGACGAGGTGAGGGAATACCGCCGGCTGCTCGCGCGCATCGACGCGCAGGGCGTGCGCGCCAATGTCTCGCTGAAGCTCACCCAGTGCGGCCTGATGTTCGACCGGGCGCTGGCGCTGGAGAACGCCCGCACGGTGGTGGCCGAGGCCGCCGCGCGCCAGTCCTTCGTGCGCATCGACATGGAGCAGAGCGAGGTGACGCAGGCCACGCTGGACACCGTGAACGCGCTGCACGCGGAGTTCGGCGAGGCCCACGTGGGCGCGGTGCTCCAGAGCTACCTGCGGCGCACGGAGGCCGATGCCCAGGCGCTGTGCGCGCGCCGCGTGCGCATCCGCCTGTGCAAGGGCGCCTACCTGGAGAGCCCCCGCGTGGCCTTCCCAGACAAGCAGGACGTGGATGCGAACTTCGTCCGGGTGATGCGCGTGCTGCTCGACAGCGGCGTGTATCATGGTATCGCCACGCACGATGAGCGCATGGTGGACGCCACGCTGGAGTACGCGGCCAAGCAGCACCTGCCCAAGGGCGCCTTCGAGTTCCAGATGCTGTATGGCATTCGGCGGGACTTGCAGCTGCGCCTGGCCCAGGACGGCTTCCCGGTGCGCATCTACGTGCCCTATGGCCGCTCCTGGTATCCGTATTTCATGCGCCGGCTGGCCGAGCGCCCCGCCAACGTCTGGTTCGTGATGAAGAACCTGCTCAAGGGCTAGCGCACGGCCCCCGCCGCGAAACCCGGAAGCCCGGGAGATTCCCGCCAGCCCCGGCGGCCCTCGCGGTTCCTCGGTTCTCCCGGCGGCTGTTTTCCCGGTGCGCCAGCACCCCGCCGGGACGATATAGGCTGGGACCGCCCATGATTGCCGACGTCTGGAGACAATTGCTGCGCACGGATCCCCACGCCTACCGTGCCCGGGTGTTGTTCTTCGCGCGCACGGACTGGCATGCCCTGCGCGAGCACCGGGTGGGCCTGTCGCTGGAGGAGTTCCTGCTGCACCTGGAGGCGCTCTTCCAGCCCGAGGGGCTCGGCGCCGGGGACCGGTTCGAGATGAGCCTGTGGTGGGGCGAGGAGCAGCCCCATTACACGCTGCACGTGCGGGGGCAGGACGGCATGCGGCGCCCGGAGTCCGTGGGCAACGTGGGCGCCGCGCACCGCCGCGCCGTCTCGCGCTGGGTGAGGGACACCACCCGGCGGCGGCACATGGCCCCCTGGCAGGTCCACGTGGGGGCCCCGCCGCCCTACCGCCCGCCCCAGGAGCTGCTCGACGCGTGCCTGGCGGAGTTCCCGGACTCGCGCGTCACCTCGCTCTCCGTGCAGCGCTTCGAGGGCGTTCACGCCCCGGGGTTCAGCGTGGAGCCCGGGGCCCGCATCGAAGCCTCCCTGGAGGCGCTGGACGGGGGCACCATCCAGGTGTTCCTCGGCGAGTGGACCGAGGAGGACTCCTCGCGTCTGGAAGAGTGGGCGCAGGTGGCCCGCTCGGGCTATGCCCAGGGGGCATAATCGCCCGGAAGCCAGGGAGATCGGGTCCTGATGCACGAAGAGCACGAGGCGGAACTGCGCATTGCCTTGACCGAGGGGCTCATCACCCGCGCCGAGGCCGACGCCCTGCGCGAAGAGTCCCGTCACCGGCGGCTCAGCCCCCTGCTCGTGCTCCGGGAGCGGGGCGTGCTCTCGGAGCACTCGCTCGCCTCGCTGCGGGGCCTGGAACAGGAGCCCACGGTGACGCGCGCCCGGCCCCGGGAGCCGGACACGCTGAGCACCGCGCTCACCCTGCAGGACCGCCACAAGGTGGACCCGCCCTTCCCCGTGCCCCACTGGGAGCGCTACCAGGGGGTGCGCTTCCTGGGCCAGGGCGGCATGGGCCAGGTGTTCCTCGCGTATGATCCGCGGCTGCGCCGCAACGTGGCCCTCAAGTTCGTCCGGGGCGATGACGTGGAGCTCGTCCAGCGCCTGCTGTCCGAGGCCCGGGCCCAGGCCCGGGTGGACCACGAGCGCATCTGCCAGGTGTTCGAGGTGGGCGAGGTGGAGGGGCGCCCCTTCATCGCCATGCAGTACGTGGCCGGGCAGCCGCTGGGCCAGCTCGCCCCCGAGCTCACCGTGGAGCAGAAGGTCATGGTGCTCCGGGACGCGGCCGAGGGGGTGCACGCCGCACACCGCGCGGGCCTCATCCACCGGGACCTGAAGCCCTCCAACATCCTCGTGGAGCGCATGGAGGATGGGCGGCTCAAGCCCTTCGTGATGGACTTTGGCCTGGCGCGCGAGTGGAGCGAGACGGGCAACACCGCCACGGGCGCGGTGCTGGGCACCCCGCACTTCATGTCCCCCGAGCAGGCGCGCGGGGAGGTGGCCGGGCTGGACCGGCGCGCGGACGTGTACAGCCTGGGCGCCACGCTCTACTTCCTGCTCACCGGCCAGCATGCGATTCCAGGCACCAACGGCCTGGAGGTGCTCACCAACATCCCCCTGGTGGAGCCCAGCCCGCCGCGCGCGTTGGACCCAGACGTGCCCCGGGACTTGGAGGCCATCGTCCTCAAGTGCCTGGAGAAGGACCGCTCGGCCCGCTACGACTCGGCCCGGGCGCTGGAGGAGGACCTGGAGCGCTTCCTGGCCGGCGAGCCGGTGCTCGCGCGCCCCACGGGGCTGGGGTACCGGCTGCGCAAGAAGGCGCTCAAGCACCGGGTGGCGGTGAGCGTGTCCGCCGTGGCGCTCCTGGCGGTGGCGCTGGCGCTGGGCTGGGCGTTCTACACCCAGCGCCAGGCCTCCCGGCGCGAGTACCTGGCGCGCCGCTTCACCGAGCAGGTGGAGCACATCGAGGCGCTGGCGCGCTACTCCGGCCTGTCCCCGCTGCACGACACGCGCGCGGACCGCGAGGAGCTGCGCCGGCACATCGGCGTGCTGGAGGCGGAGGTGGCCCGGGCCGGAGGGCTCGCCGCCGCGCCGGGCCGCTACGCCCTGGGCCGTGGGGCGCTGGCGCTCGGGGAGGAGGCCACCGCGCGCCAGCACCTGGAGGCCGCGTGGAAGAACGGCTACCGGGAGCCGCGCGTCGCGTACGCGCTCGCCCTGGTGATGGGGCACCTGTACCAGGACGGGCTGCTGGAGGCCGAGCGGCTCAGAGACCCCGCCGTGCGCGAGGCCCGGAGGCGCGAGGTGGAGCAGCAGTACCGCGACCCGGCCCTGGCGTACCTGCGCCAGAGCGAGGGCGCGGACGTGCCCTCCACGGAGTACGTGGCGGCGCTGCTCTCCTTCTATGAGGGGCGGTTCGACGATGCCCTGGCGCGGCTGGACGCGATGGGCAACCGCCTGCCGTGGTTCTACGAGGCGCCCCTGCTGCGCGGCGACATCCTCCAGGCCCGGGCCGCCCAGCACTGGAACCAGGGCAAGGGCGAGGAGGCCAAGAAGGACCTGGAAGACGGCCGGGGCGCCTACGCGGCGGCGGCGGACGTCGCCCGCAGCGTGCCCGCGGTGCACCAGGCCGTGGCCAAGCTCGAGTACACCGCCATGCTGATGGCGCTGTATGGCCAGGGGGATGTGCAGCCGCCCTTCCAGCGCGGCATGGACAGCGTGACGCGTGCGCTTCAGGCACTCCCCAATGCCCCC
This sequence comes from Allostigmatella hybrida, assembly GCF_020103775.1. NCBI lineage: Bacteria > Pseudomonadati > Myxococcota > Myxococcia > Myxococcales > Archangiaceae > Allostigmatella > Allostigmatella hybrida. The sequence continues at coordinate 1,190,277 of NZ_JAHXBH010000001.1, read as the reverse complement.
GTCTCCTTGCTCCAGAAAGCGCGCTTCTACCGCCGGTTCGCAGAGGCCCGGATCATCCGCGGCGAGGGAGCACAGGAGACCCTGGAGGGAGCGCTGACGGCAGCCCGCGAGGTGATCCACCAACAACCTACCTCCTGGGACGCCCACGAGGAGGAGGGGCTCCTGCTCTACTTCTCGGCGCGTTTCCTCAAAGAGAAGGGCATGGATCCCCGTGAACAGCTCCGTGCCGCGCAGCATGCCCTGGAACGGATTCCGCCGGAGAAACGGGATGTCGAGTTCTACAACGCGCTCGGCCTCATTTTCTTCGCCTGGGCAGGCCATGACGATGACACCGGAGCGGACTCCCAGGGCCATTGGCAGAACGCCATCGACTCCTTTGAAGGGGCCTCGCGCCTCTCTCCCCTCTCCGTAGGCGCATGGATCAACCTCGGCATGGCCTGCTACCGGCATGCGGATGGGGCGATAACGGCCCCCTCAACGAAGGCGCTGCGCGAGCGGCGGCTCCAGCAAGCCTGGGAGGCGCTCCAGCGGGCCATGGACCTTAATCCCCAACATTGGGTGCCCTACTTCTATGGAGGCAACATCCACAACCTGTGGGGCGCGATGCATCGCTGCGAGGCGGAAGGCTCGCGTTACTTGGACACCGCCCGGGAGTTGTTCCGCAAGGGGCTCGCCATCAACTCCCAGACCCCCAACCTCTACAACGGCTTGGGCTTCAGCCTGTTCACCCAAGCGAACCAGCGCTGGGAACAAGGCGGCAATGCCTTCGCGCTCCTCGATGAAGCGCAGGCCGCGTACAGCGATGCCATCCGGTTGGCCCCCCGCCAGGTTTACGGCCACATCAACCGTGGCTCGGCCTTCCTGCTGCGCGCCGCCTTCCAGCGCGACCTGGGGCAAGACACCAGCGCCAGCCTTCGCTCCGCGGTGGGCGCGTTCGAGCACGCCGTCCAGCTGTCCCCGGACGACGCAGACGCTCAGGCGGGACTGGGCGAGAGCTTGGCCTGGCTGGCGGACGCGGAGCTCAAACGAGGCAAGGCTCCGGACCTCCTCCTTCAGCGCTCCGCGAAGACCTTGCGCGAGGCCCTGGCCCTGAATCCACAGCACGCCAGCGCCTGGCTCAACCTGGGCCAACTCCACGGCATTCAAGCCCGCTGGCGGTCGCAACGGGGCCCAGGAACCCCACCGGACTTCGCCGAAGCCACGCGCGCCTTCGAGAAGGCCCTGGCGCTGTCGAAAGACACCTCCGACGCGCGCCTGGCTTTCGCCGCGGTGCTGTACGGCTGGGCCACGTTCGAAGCGCGGGCAGGACGTGCGCCAACGGTTCCCCTGGAACGAGGCCTCAGCCTGGTGGAAGAGGCGCTCTCCTCATGCCCCGGGTGGCCCCGTGCCCTGCTGCTACGCGCCCAGTTCCGGCGCGTACAGGCGGCCGCGGAGAAAACCAACGCCACCGCGCAGCAAGCGTGGCTGGCCCAGAGCCAGGATGACCTCTCCCTGGCGCTGAAAAAGAACCCCAACCTGGCACCAGGCGGGAAGGACTAGTTCGGGACCACCGGAACATCCCCGGTCTTGCCTCCCGGCCCCGCGCTCGTGGTGAAGCCCCCGCCCTTGCCGGTCGTGGTCGTCGGGGTGGGGGTGGGGGACGCCGGGGTCTCTTTCTCGTTGGCCATGTGCATGTCTCCAAGTGTCTGCCGGGTGGATCCCTCATGGGCCATCCGCCCTGGCGCATCAGCAACGGCGATGCCAGGCGGGGAACCCACAAGGTCAGCAGCCATTTGCAGCATGACCGTCCTATCCGGTGCTGAACAAGGGGGGGCCCCCCGCGCTCGACACGTCGGACCGCCCCCGCCGACACGTCAATGGCAGCCTTTTTCCCCTGGTTTCATGTTTCACGTGTTTTCGGGCACCAGCCCCAGCTCCTTGATGCGGCGGCCCAGGGCGCGCTTGGACACCTCGAGCCGCTGGGCCATGGCCTCCAGGTCCCCACCACACTCCTGGTAGCAGCGGGTGAGCTCCTCCACGCTGAGGTCCCCCGCGGTGCGCAGGTTCGGGCTCCGGTCAATCAAGTCGTAGATGGAGGAGCGGGGAATCCCCAGCCGGTCGGCCGTGGCCTTCAGGTCCCACGCGCATGCGCGCAGGGCGGCCAGCAGCTCCGGCCCGGTGACTTCCGAGGCCTTGCGCCGCGGGGCCGCCTTCGGCTCGGGCGCGGAGACGGAGGCCACCGCGGGCCGGCCCGGCCGGGGGGCCTGCGCCGCCTCCAGCTCCTGCTCCAGCCGGGGGTCCAGCCTCAAGCGCGGCTGCCCCCGGCTGCCGATGATGAGCTGCCGCGAGAGGTTGCGCAGCTGCCGGATGTTGCCGGGCCACGCGTAGCGCACCAGCCGGGCGGCCAGCGGCGCCGGCAGCCACGGCTCCGCCGACGCATCCTCCGGCGTGAGCCGCCACGCCTCGCCCAGCTCCTCCAGCACCTCGCGGGCGAAGTGGTGGAACAAGAGCCCGATGTCCTCGCGGCGCTCGCGCAGCGGGGGCACCCGGAGGTCATACCCCGACAGCCGGTGCAGCAGCGGCGCCTTGAAGCGCCCATCCTGGATGCGCTCCTCCAGCTGCGCGTCCGTCGCGGCGATGAGCCGCACGTCGGTGGCCACCGGCGTGTGGCCGCCCACCGGGTAGATGTCGCCGGTCTCCAGCACCCGGAGCAGCATCACCTGCACCTCGGGGGGCGCCTCGCCCACCTCGTCCAGGAAGAGCGTGCCGCCGTGCGCCGCGCGGAAGAACCCCTCGCGGTCCCGGGTGGCGCCCGTGTAGGCGCCCTTGTGGGCCCCGAACAGCTCGGCCGCCGCCAGCTCCTTGGGAATGGCCCCCAGGTTCACGCTGACGAAGGCCTGGTCCCGCCGCTTGCTGCGCTGGTGGATGGCGCGCGCGATGAGCTCCTTGCCGGAGCCCGTCTCGCCCCGCACCAGCACGGGCACATGGAGGTCCGCCACCTGCTCGATGTGGCGGCGCACGCGCTGGATGCCCACGCCCCCGCCCACCATGCCCAGCGGGCCGGCCGTCTCGGCCTGCACGTCCGCCAGGTGCAGCACCAGCACCACGCGTCCGGCCAGCTCCAGGACAACGCCCTCGGCCACCTCCTCCCGGGTGAACGCCCACGGGCCCTGCAGCAGCTCCCCGCCCAGCATCACCTTGCTGCCCTCGCCGGGGTCCAGCCGTACGCCCTCCCCGGGGGCCGGCGAGAACACCAGCGGCTTGCGGCTGAGGAACGGGTCCGCCAGGGGCAGGCCCAGCGGCGCCCCGGGACGCTGGAAGTCCGGGAGGTTACGCGACACGGCCACCTCCCGGCCGAGCAGGAGCGGGTGCAGCAGCAGCCGCTCGCCCACCCGGTGGGGCAGGGCGTGCGCGACGACGGTCAGCGCGGGAACGAGGCGGGACCGCGGCTCCTGAACCCGCTCCCGGCCCGCCGCTCCCAGGGTGGAGACGTCGGCCATGTTGCCTTCGTGCGAGAAGCCATCCATACCGTGACCGCCCATCCTGTCACCGCCAGTGTACCGGAGGGCGGCGGGTGGCGTCCCTTCCTCCCTCGCGTTGTCGGAATCCGACAGAGCCCGTGTAATCCAAATCCCCCCACGGCGCGGGCTGTCTAGAATCAGGGCGTGAGCGTTCCCACTTCGCGAGGCAGCATCCTGATTGTCGAGGACGATGAGGACATCCGGGCTGCCATGGCCGAGCTTCTCGAGAACGAAGGGTTCGAGATCTCGGTGGCGTCCAACGGCCAGGAGGGCCTGGAGGTCATCGAGCAGATGCCGCCCCCGTGCCTCGTCCTCCTGGACCTCATGATGCCGGTGATGAGCGGGGAGGACTTCCTGCGCCACCTGCGCAAGCACCCCACCTTCCACGCCCTGCCCGTCATCATCGTGACCGCCAGTGGACGGCAGCCCCTCCCCGGGGCGCAGGGCATCCTCAAGAAGCCGTTCGAAATCGGAGAACTGTTCGCCACGGTCGCCGCGCACTGTGGTGGATGAAGAACCATGGACGGACTGGCCCAGCTGCTCTCCACCCGCAGAGAGGACCTGCTGCAGCGCATCGCGAGCAAGGCCCCGCCCGCGCGCCTGCTCGAGGCACTCCCGGCACTGCTGGACCGGTTGCAGACCGCGCTGGAGTCCCCCGCGGAAGCCCCCGGGGGAGAAGCCCTCCCGGACCTGGCGGACGTGGACGCGGGTCCGTTGCGGGCCGGACTGAGCCTCGTCCGGGAGTGCAGTCTCGACCTGTGGGAGGAGACCGGAGGGACGGCGGACTTTCCGACGCTGCGGAGGCTCCACCGCTTCCTGGACCAAACGCTGGAGCAGACCCAGACGGAAGCGAAGGCCGCCACGGAGCGGCGGGTCCAGGTCGAATCCCAGGTGCTGCTGGACACGATGCTGGCCACCGCGCCGGTGGGGCTGTGCTTCATGGACCCGGAGCTGCGCTACGTGCACCTCAACCACACCATCGCCGCCATCAACGGCGTGCCCGTGGAGGAGACCGTCGGGCGCACCCTGCGCGAGGTGGTTCCGCAGATGGCGTCCGAGCTCGAACCGCTCTACCAGCAGGTGCTGGAGACGGGGGAGCCCGTCCTCGACCTCGAAATGTCGGGCACGACGCCGGGCCTGGGCGGCAAGCAGGGCTTCTGGCTGGTGAGCTGCTACCCGGTGAAGGATGCCCAGGGACGCACCTTCCTGATGGGCTCGGTGGTGGTGGACCTCACCGAGCGCAAGCGGTCGGCGGACGCGGTGGCGCGCAACGCGGCGAAGCTGGAGGCCATTCTCCAGAGCATTCCGGACGCGGTGTACGTGGGGGACACGCGGCGCATCAAGCACGCCAACGCCCGGGCGCGCGAGCTGCTGGGCGAGGACCTGGAGGGGGTGGCGCCCCAGGAGCTGGGACGGCGCCTGACGTGCCGGGCGCCGGACACCGGCGAAGCCCTCCTCCCCGCGGACGAGCCCTTCACGCGCGCCCTCGCGGGCGAGGCCTTCACGCGTGAGCTGGTGCTGTGCCACGCGCGCACGGGCAAGGACTTGTGGATACGCATCGCGGCGGCGCCCGTGCGCATGGGCGAGCGCATCGTCAGCGCGGTGGTGGTGGCCACGGACCTGACGGAGCACCAGCAGCGCGAGAGCGAGCTGCGGCGGGCGGCGGAGTTCCGCGAGCGCTTCCTGGGCATCGTCAGCCATGACCTGCGCAACCCGCTCAACGCCATCTCCCTGTCGGCCGGGGCGCTGGTGCGCGAGGAGGGCCTGTCCGCGCGGGCGCAGAAGACGGCCGGCCGCATCGTCCACAGCACCGAGCGGATGGGACGGATGATCGGCGAGCTGCTGGACTTCACCCGGGGGAGGCTGGGCGGGGGCATCCCCATCACCCGGAGGCCCGGGGACTTGCGCCCGCTGTGCCGCCACGTGCTGGACGAGCTGCGGGTGGCCCGGCCCGATCGCGAGGTGCGGCTCAAGGGCGACGGCCAGTTCCAGGGCGAGTGGGACGGGGACCGGCTGGCGCAGCTCGTGGGGAACCTGGCGAAGAACGCGCTCGACTACAGCCCGGAGGACACGCCGGTGACGGTCAGCCTGCACGACGAGGGCCACCAGGTGCGGCTGGAGGTACACAACCACGGCGAGCCCATCCCCGCGGAGATCCTCCCCGTCCTCTTCGAGCCCTTCCGCCGGGGCGTGAAGGCGGAGGACTCGAAGCCCTCCGGGCTGGGGCTGGGGCTCTTCATCGCCCGGCAGATCGCCCTGGCCCACGGGGGTCAGTTGGAGGTGCGCTCGACGCGGGAGGAGGGCACGCGCTTCATCGTGTCCCTGCCTCGGGCGCTCCCGGCCACGTGAGGCCGAAGCGCGCCAGGTCCTCGGGGGTGTTCACGCTCACCCGCGAGCGCAGGTGCGGATCCACGGCGCGCAGGGCCTCCTCGGGCAGGAGCCGGGCGCGGCACCCGGCGAGCAGGCCGCGCAGCGAAGGGTTGTCCTGCGCGAGGCGCTCGCCCCAAGGGGCGGCGAGCGCTGCCCGGTAGACCGCCAGCAGCGGCTCCACCCGCCCCTCCACCGTGAAGGCCACCGCGTCCACCTCGGGGCCACGCGCCTCCATCAGCACGTGAACGGCGGCCGGGGCCACGAAGGGCATGTCGCAAGCCACCGCCATCACCCACTCCGTGCGGGCCGCGCCGAGCGCCGCGTGAACCCCTCCGGGCGCGCCCTTGCCCGGCACTGCATCCGCCACCGTGCGCAGCCCGAAGCGGGCATAGGGCTCCGGGTGGTTGGCCACCAGCAGCGTCTCCGCGAACAGCGGGGACAGCGCGAGCAGCCGCTCCAGCACCGGGCGGCCCTCGAACACGAGGAGCCCCTTGGGCACGCCCGACAGCCGCCGGGCCTGGCCGCCTGCGATCACCGCCCAGGTAACATCCGGATAGGGGCCCATGGCTCCACGCTCCTCCCGGTGGGGTCCTGTCTGTCCAGCAGGCCACCCCACCTTTGGGATAGGATTGCCTGCCTGAGGACGCGTGGGAAGCGCGGGCCTCCGGCCCTTCATGCCCTTGATCTCCCTCGCCACGGCGAGACAGGCCGTGCTCGACGCCCTCCGCCCCGCGCCCGCCGAGGCGGTGCCCCTGCTGCACGCCCACGGCCGCTTCCTGGCCGCCGCGGTGAGCGCCTCGCGCTCGTTGCCCGGGTGCGACAACTCCGCGATGGATGGCTGGGCGGTGCGGGCCCAGGAGACCCAGGGCGCCACCCGGGGCCACCCCGTGCGCCTGCGCATCGTGGACACGGTGTACGCCGGGGCCCTGCCCTCGCGCGCGCTCCAGCCAGGAGAGGCCGCGCGCATCTTCACCGGAGCCCCCCTTCCCGCCGGGGCCGATGCCGTCGTCCGCCAGGAGGCCGCCCGGGCCGAGGAGAACGGACAGGTCTCCCTCTTCATCACCGTGCCGCCGGGCCATGACATCCGCCGCGCCGGGGAGGAAGTCCAGGAGGGCACGCCGCTGTTTCCCGCGGGCCAGCGCGTGGAGCCCGCGGTGCTGGGGGTGCTCGCCTCGCTGGGAGAGGCCACAGCGCGCGTCCGGCCCGCGCCGCGCGTGGCCGTGCTCGCCACGGGGGATGAACTCATTGCCCCCGGCCAACCCGCGCAGCCGCACCAGGTGTACGAGAGCAACCTGCTCCTCATGGCCGCCCTGGCGTGCGAAGCCGGGGCTGAGGTGTGCTCCACCGGGCGGGCCCGGGACGACGACGCGGAATTGCGCGCGGCGGTGACGCGGCTGGCCTCCGAGGCCAGCGTGCTCATCACCACGGGCGGGGCCTCCGTGGGAGACAAGGACCGGGTGAAGGGCACCCTGGCGGCCCTGGGGGCGCGCTTCCTCGTGGACGGGGTGGCGCTCAAGCCGGGCAAGCCGGTGGCGGTGGCGCAGCTCGGGGACACGGTGGTCATCGTCCTGCCGGGCAATCCTGGGGCGGCCACCGTGGCGTGGGATCAGCTCGGGCGGCCCGTGCTGCTCAAGCTCCAGGGCGTGCACGAGGAGCGGCGGCGCCTGAGCGCCCGGCTCACGGAAGGCCGCCACAAGCAGGCGGGCCTCACCTACCTGATCAGCGCCCAGGTGGAGCACCGGCCGGACGGCGCCTGGGCGCGGCTGCGGCCCCAGGGGGCGGGACAGATTCTCCAGAACGTGGGGGCCGAGGGCTATGCCGTGCTCCCGCCCGGACAGGCGGACTTCGCCGAGGGGGACGCGGTGGAGGTGGAGCTGTTCGACCGGCCCCGGTACGTGGCGGCCGAGCCATGAGGGCGCCCCCGGCGGTGAGCATCATGGGCGGCTCGGGCATGGGGAAGACCACGCTGGTGGAGCGGCTGCTGCCAGAACTCCGGGCGCAGGGCTTGCGCGTGGGGGTGGTGAAACACTCCTCGGATCCGCACCCCCTGCACCGGGAGAACAGCGATACGGCCCGCTTCGAGCGGGCGGAAGCGGCCTTCGTGGCCTTCGCCACCCCTGCGGGGGTGCAGCTCACGGTGCGCGAGCCGCCTTCGAGCGCTTTGCTGCCCCTGTTGGAGCGCTTCGGGGACACGGTGGATCTGGTACTGGTGGAGGGCTGGAAGAACGGGCCCCTGCCCAAGCTGGAAGTGTGGCGCGAAGGGCAGAGTCCCCTGCTGGCGGCCGGACGGCCGGAGGTGGTGGCCATCGTCACGGATGCCCCGGTGCTCCCGGAAGGAGCGCCCCCGGGGGCGAGACGGTTTGGCCTGGAGGATGTGCAGGGGCTGGCGGTGTTCATCGCGCGATGGGCGCGGGAGAGGACTCAAGTTGAGCGACAATAAAGGCGTCACCCAGCGGAAGGTGATGCGGTTCGCGTCGGGGAAGGCAACGCCCTCGGAGCTGGACGCGGTGGCGGTGGAGGAGCCGCTGGAGATCCGCGTGAGCGGGGACACGGTGGCCATCACGATGCGGACACCGGGACAGGACCGCGAGCTGGCGGCGGGCTTCCTCTTCTCCGAGGGCATCATCCGCTCCTCGGACGACCTGGGAGGGCTCGCGCACTGCGGCCATCCTGGCAAAGAGGGCTGGGGCAACATCATCGAGGTGACGCCCGCGCCGGGGCTGGTGCTGGACATCGAAAAGGTGAGCGCCACGCGGCGGGGAACGCTGACGACGTCGGCGTGTGGCGTCTGCGGAAGGCGCAGCGTGGACGACCTGATGGCGATCTGCATGCCGGTGCCACCGGGAGCGGCGCTCTCGCCCAAGGTGGTGGCCCGGGCCACGGACCGGCTGAAAGAGGTTCAGCTCAACTTCGCGCGCACGGGCGGCATGCACGCGGCGGCGGCGCTCGACGCGAAGGGAGAGCTGCTGGCGGCGGCCGAGGACGTGGGGCGGCACAACGCGGTGGACAAAGTGGTGGGAGACCTGGTGCTGGAGGGCGTGGTGCGCTCCGCGCGGGCGCCCACGCCCCTGGTGCATCCCAGCCTCAAGCATCAACCGTGGGTGCTGGTGGTGAGCGGGCGGGCGAGCTTCGAAATCGTGCAGAAGGCGGCGATGGCGAAGATTCCGGTCGTGGCCAGCGTGTCCGCGGCGAGCTCACTGGCGGTGGACCTGGCGGAGCGCTCCGGGATTACACTCGCCACGTTCGTGAGAAACGGACGCTTCAACATCTACACGCACCCTGCCCGCCTGGGGGTGGAGTAAACCGAGCGATGGGATTCACCGAATACCTCGACCAGGTGAAGGCCGAAGCGGAAGGAGACGCCTTCTTCCGCCTCCTCAAATCTCAACTGGCCGCTGGGCACCGAGTGCAGAAGGTGTCGTTCGTTCCCTCCGAGGGGGGACAACCTCCACGCTATCGGTTCCTCCTGGCCCGGATGGGGACCTTGAGCACGCTCGATGTTCCCGCAGGGCAGGAAGCCATCGAGCACCTCTTGGCGGAGACGCATCAACAGCTCGCCTCACGAGACGATGAAGTGCAGCGCTGCCAGGTGCGGCTGAAGCAAGAAACCGAGGCATTGACCCGGCTCCTGGGGCGGGAAGCCACGAGAGAAGCAGTGGCCAGCGTCACCCGTGAGCTGGGGGGCCCACAGTCCCTCCGGCTCACCCTGCCCGCCTCAAGAACGGGTCTCTCACCTGCAGCGCGGCTGGCAGCGGAGCGGCTACGGCGCGAATTCGACCAGAACGTGCGCAACCTCTACATCGAGCGAGGCTACCCACTCGCGGAGGCGGGCCACATCGTGGACGAAGCGCTGGCGCGGCTCATCGAAGCTGGCTGAGGAACGCTGCGAAGCTGGGGCTCTGGCTCGCCAGGGCTTCCACGTTGACCGATTCGGCAAGGGGAAGGGCCGCTTGCCGCATGGTCGCGCGATCCGGACGCTCGACCCCGTAGAGCAACTGCTTGAGCTGGACCCGGCCCGAGGGATCACTCCCCAAGGTCTCGCCCTTCCCTTTGAAGTCATGCCCACGGGCCAGGAGCAGCCAGGTCTCAAGCGCCTGGACGGGCACGGCAAACAGGTACTTCAAGGCAGGCAGTTCAGGACGCGGCCAGGACAATGGCTCATGAATCCGGGCCGCAGCGCGCAGTTCGCAGAACCGGCAGCCCTTCAAGACCTCCCCATGAGAGGCCAGATGCGTAGGCCCTGCGCCATCGTTGTCGATGGCGAAGAGTGCCCCGTCGAGCCCCTCGTGATGCGCGGCCTTGGCGATGATCGGAGCCAGTCGAAGTGCACTGGTCCATCCGCCACGCGGGAAGCGGTACTGCGTCTCGCTGGGCACCACTTCCGACTGAAACACCCGGGAGAGCAGGACGCGAAACACGTCCTCGTCGGTGTCATCCTCGACGCAGAAGGCGAACCTCATCGGCTTGGCACGCCCCCCAGTACGCCCGAGTACCAGAGTTCACCCAGCGGCGCGCCCTTGAGTTCCTTCTCCCAATCTGGACGGTCTGACAGCCGAGTGATGTGCGTTCCCTGCTCGTCACGCTCGAAGATCAGGACACTCTCCGGTGAGTCCCTGAACTCGTCGAGCAGCGTGGGAGAGTGCGTCGTCAGCACGACCTGAACACCGGATTGCGTCAGACGTAACAAGTGGTCCAGGAGCTCACGAAGCCGCCGGGGATGAATCCCTCGCTCGGGTTCTTCGATCGCAAGAATACAGGGGGTTCTCGCCTTCAGTTGGGCAGCAACCGCCAACCCGATGAAGAGCAGAAGGCCATCTGACATGTCCTCAGCCCCGTAAACCCGCCCATCCGCCTCCTCGACGCCCAATACTTTGGTTCCAGGTTCCGGACCAAGACGGGTAATGACCCGCTTCACCTCACGAGCGGCGCTGCGGACAACTTTATCAATCTCATCTCTCAGAGAAGGCGTCTCTCCGGACCACTTATCGAGAACCGCAGCCGTGTCGAGACCGTCTGGGCCCATGCTGGCGTCTCGATGCACCAGGGCGGGTTTCCGGAGGGAAGGAACCGACAAATCATGCACTGTGGTTGCCTTCAGGAAGAAGCCCAGCTGCTTCAGTAGTTGCTCCTCCTGCTCTTGCCTCGGACGCTCCCAATCATAGTCTTCGACCTCTGTGGCGTTTTCGAGGCTGTAGCGGACGTCTCCTGCCTCGAAAAGACTGTGACTCAGAGTGACCCCCGCGAACCGTACTTTTGCATTGATGCCGAGAGGGGAATCCTCCTCCCGGCTGAGCACTGACTTCCATCCTCCCAGCGCCTGCACTGCCGCCTCGGTGCCTTGCCGGCTCACCTCTGCCAGCAGCTTGAGCACCGCCAGAGCGTTGGACTTGCCGCTGTTGTTGGCGCCCACCATCACCGTGATGCCGGGCGCGAGCGGGATCGTCACGTCCCGGAGGGTCTTGAAGTTCTTGACCGCAATCTCCGTAATCAAGCCTCACCCCTCCCTTGGCCCCTCTCCTCAAAGGAGAGGGGCTCTGGCCTACGGACTCAGATGTCCAGGTTCTGCACGTCGAGCGCGTTCCTCTCGATGAACTCGCGCCGCGGCTCCACCGCCTCGCCCATGAGCAGCGAGAAGATGCCGTCGCACTCCACCGCGTCCTTGAGCTGCACCTGCAGGAGCGTGCGCGTGGCCGGGTTCATGGTCGTGTCCCAGAGCTGCTCCGGGTTCATCTCGCCCAGTCCCTTGTAGCGCTGCAGGCCCAGCCCCTTCTGCGCGTCCTTGCGCACCACGGCCAGCACCTCCTGCACCGAGAACGCCAACACCTCGCCGTCCGCCACCTTCACGGTGTACGGCGGCCGGCCCATCCCGGAGACGGCCTCGCGCAGCGCCACCAGCTCCAGGTACTCCGGCGACGACAGGAACGCGTGGTCCAGCACCGTCTCGCGCATGCTGCCGTTCATGTCCGTGTGGAACACCAGCTTCTTCGTGTGGTGCTCCGGATCATCCCGGCGCTCGTGCTTCAAGCGGCCCAGCACGTCCGGCATCCGCTTGCGGAAGTCGGCGTACATCCGCTCCACCTCCGCCTCCAGCCCCTTCTCGTCCGCGAGCGTCTCCGCCTTCACACGTGCCGCCTGCACCAGCGCGTCCACCACCCGCCCGTCGCGCCGCTTGGCCTGCTTCTCCAGCCGCTCCTCGTAGGTGATGACCTTCTCCAGCAGCGTCTTCAGCTCGCTGCCGCCCAGCTCTCCGTTGGGCGTCACCACCCGCGAGTGCTCCGCCGCGATGCGCAGCAGGTACTCGTTGAGGGCCCGCTCGTCCTTGACGTACAGGTCCTTCTTGTTGCGCGTCACCTTATAGAGCGGCGGCTGGGCGATGTAGAGGTAGCCCAGGTCGAGCAGCTCGCGCATCTGACGGAAGAAGAACGTCAACAGGAGCGTGCGGATGTGGCTGCCGTCCACGTCGGCGTCCGTCATCAGGATGATGCGGTGGTAGCGCGCCTTGCCCGGATCATAATCCTCCGCGCCAATGCCCGTGCCCAGCGCCGTGATGAGCGTGATGATCTCCGCGCTCGTCAGCATCTTCTCGAAGCGGGCCTTCTCCACGTTGAGAATCTTGCCGCGCAGCGGGAGGATGGCCTGGTTGCGCCGGTCGCGCCCCTGCTTGGCCGAGCCGCCTGCGGAGTCACCCTCGACGATGTAGAGCTCGCTCTCGTTCGGATCCCGGCTCTGGCAGTCGGCCAGCTTTCCCGGCAGGCCGCCGCCATCGAGGATGCCCTTGCGGCGCACCGTCTCTCGCGCCTTGCGGGCCGCGATGCGCGCCCGGCACGCGTCGCCAATCTTCGCGACGACCTTCTTGCCGTTGACGGGGTTCTCCTCCAGGTAGGTGGCGAGCTGATCATTCACCATCTGCTCGACGAGGCCCTTGATTTCGCTGTTGCCCAGCTTCGTCTTGGTCTGCCCCTCGAACTGGGGGTTGGACAGCTTCACGGAGATGACGGCGGCGAGCCCCTCGCGCGCATCCTCGCCCGTGGGCGTCTCCTTCAGGTCCTTCCACACCCCGCTCTTCTCCGCGTAGCTGTTGAGCGTGCGCGTCAGCGCCGCCTTGAACCCGGACAGGTGGCTGCCACCCTCGTGCGTGTTGATGTTGTTGGCGAAGGTGTAGATGCGCTCGTCGTAGCCATCGTTCCACTGCATGGCCAGCTCCAGCGCCACGCCCTCCTTCTCGGAGCGCACGAAGATGGGCTTGTCGTGCAGGGCCTGCTTGGACTTGTTCAGGTACTCCACGAACGAGCTGATGCCGCCCTCGAACTTGAAGTCATGCTCCTTGTTCGTGCGCTCGTCCCGGATGGTGATGTGCAGCCCGGCGTTGAGGAACGCCAGCTCGCGCAGGCGCTGGCTCAGCGTCTCGAAGTCGAAGTCCACCACTTCCATCACCTGGGTGTCCGGCTTGAACCACACCTGGGTGCCGCGCTTGTCGGTGGTGCCGACCTCCTTCACCTTCCCGTCGGCGATGCCCCGGGAGTACGACTGCTCGTACACCTTGCCGTTGCGCTGGATGCGCACCCGGAGCCACTCGGACAGGAAGTTCACGCACGTGACGCCCACGCCGTGCAGACCGCCAGACACTTTGTAGGCGCCGTTGCCGAACTTGCTGCCCGCGTGCAGCTCCGTGAGCACCACGTCCACGGTGTCCTTGTCGTGGAACTTCGGATCCGGGTGCGGGCCCACGGGAATGCCGCGGCCGTTGTCCTGGACACTCAGGGAGCCATCCACGTGAATGGCCACTTCAATGTCCGTGCAGTAACCCGCCAGCGCCTCGTCCACCGCGTTGTCCACCACCTCGTAGACGAGCTTGTGGAGCCCGTACGTCATGGTGTCGCCGATGTACATGCCGGGGCGCTTGCGGACAGCCTCGCGGCCCTCGAGCTTGGTGATGCTCTCGGCCCCATACTCCACGGGCAACGGGGCCGGAGTGGCACCGGTAGAGGGGGTCTTATCCATGTGAGATTGTCCTTCGAAAAGCTGCCAGAAAGCAGGGGGTGTGCCTATCACTTCGGGCCCCCCCGGACAAGGTTAACGACCGTGTGCAAGGCAGCGGAAAGATTCAGAAAACCCGCTTCACCCGCAGCACACTTTTCCCCGCCCCTCACGCATCGTAAGGGGGCGTTGGAACACGCTTTTCCAACGCGGAGACCAGCTCCTCGAAGATAGCCCGGCGGGCAAACAAATGCCGCGTCACGAGCACCCGCCCCTGCTCCCGGAAGAAGAGCCCCAGCACGTCCCCCTTCCGGCCAAGCCTGCGCACGGAGCCGATCTGCGGCCAGCCTAGCTCCAGGGCCTGCGCGTTGCTGAACGGCCGGGCGACCTTCACGCCCAGCGGTCCCAGGGTAATGCCCCATTCCGGACGGGGCCGCAGGCGATGGAAGGCGAACAGGAAGACGAGCATCAGCCCGGCGGTGATGCCCGCACGGGCCTCGGCGAAGGGCTCGGCGCCCTGGCGCGAGGCCGCCAGGGCCCAGGCGGTGAGCACCGCGAGCACACAAGCGCCCAGACCGAGCGCCAGCCGGGTGGGACGGGGATTGAAGGCGTAGAAGCGCGAATCCATGCGTGGCCCTGCAACCTAGCCCCCTCCGTCCCACCGGACGGGGACTTTCCACCACCAGGCTGTTCTCCGGTGAGCGGCGCGCCTCTACCCTTCCCCTTCGTGACGGATGTGGAACTCGCCGCGCGGCTGCGCACCAATCTTTTGGGCTTCAAGCGCCTGCAGGCCTCGGGCTCCCCGGCGTGGAACCTGAATCTGCCCGGGGTCTGGGCCTCCGTCCGCCCCACCGTGCCCCAGGTGCTCTACCTCCAACAGGTCTTCTTCTGGGACACGGGGGCGCTGGCCTCCGCGCTCCACCCCCTCGAGGCCTTCTTCCGCGGCCACGGCATCCCCGCCTGGCGGGTGCAGGTGCCCTCCGGGGAGCCCGAGGCCGAGCACGTCCTGCGCCAGGCGGGTTACCGCCGCGAGGACGCGTTCGAGGCCATGGGGCTGGCCTTCGCGCAGGTGCCCTCCGCCCCGCCCCGCTTCCCGGTGGAGCCCGTCCGCACGCTGGAGGAGCTCATCCCGTTCAGCGCCGGCATCTTCGGCTCCGATGCGGGGCTCCAGCCGTGGCACCTCCACCCCCCCGCCACGCTGCATGCGCTCGTCGTGCGCCGCGAGGGCCGGGTGCTCGCCTGTGGCCTGTCCCTGGACGAGGCCGACACGGCGGGCATCTACCTCGTGGCCACGGCCCCGGAGGCCCGCCGCCAGGGGCTCGCCTCCGAGGTGATGCGCGGCCTGCTCACCCACGCCCGCGGCCGGGGGCGCGCCGCGGCCGTGCTCCAGTCCACCGCGCTGGGCCACGGCGTCTACCAGCGCCTGGGGTTCCGGACCGTGGGCCGCTGGACCAACTGGGTGCGCCGCCTGAACACCCCTCTCCCAGCCGCCGGCCAGGAATGAAAGAATGCCAGGAGTCCTTCTTGGTAAGATGGGGGAGAGTCTCCGGCATGCGCCCTTCTGAGGAAACCGAGCCTCTCGTTCAGCTCCAGAAGCGCTACCTGGCTGCCCAGCTTGCGGGAGATCGCCGCGAGGCGCTGCGCCTGCTCGTCGATGAGGGGCTCTTGCGCGGCATTCCCCTGCAGGACTTGCACCTCAAGGTCATCCAACCCGCCCAGTACGAGATCGGCCGGCTCTGGCAGGAGAACCACATCTCCGTGGCCCAGGAGCACCTGGCCACCGCCATCTCGCAGCTGGCCTTGTCGCACCTTTACCGCCACCTGCCGAGGGATCCCTTCAATGGCAAGGTGATCATGCTATCGTGCGTGGAAGGTGAGTTGCACGAGGTGGGGGCGCGCATGGCCGCGGACTTCTTGGAAATGGCCGGCTTTGACGTGCGCTTCCTCGGGGCCAATGTTCCCAGCCACCACCTGGTGCGCATGGTGCGCGAGCAAACGCCGGATCTGCTGGCCCTCTCCGTGACGATGACCTACCACCTGCCGGCCCTTCGCGACGCGGTGGCCGTGGTGCGCGAGGCCGTCCCCAAGTTGCCCATCGCCGTGGGGGGCCTGGCCTTCAGCTGGGTGCCCGGCCTCGAGAAAGAGCTCGACGTCGCCTTCTTCGGAAAGGACGCGCGCGAGCTGGTCGCCTCGGCCTGCAAGACGCTGGGAGTTTGAGCCCCATGGAAGCACTTCACCGTCAGATTGACGCCCGGGCCGCGCGTCTCGCCAGCGCCTCCGTGGACTGGATGTACCAGGATCCGTTCTGGCGGGCGCGCTACGGCGAGGAGCGGGCCCGGCGCTTTGGCAACGAGGATGCGCTCTTCCACGTGCGCTACCTCATGCAGGCGCTCCAGGAGACCCGCCCCTCGGTGATGGAGGGCTACGCGGCCTGGCTGCGCCCGCTGCTCGCCGGCCGTGGCATGTGCACCCGCCACCTGGATCAACACTTCGCGGGGCTCCAGGCGGCGCTGGCCACCGAGGGCTTCGGCCCGGACTCGCCCGCCCATGCCTACGTCCAGGCCGCGCGCACGGCGCTGCTCTATCCTTCGGGCCCCGCCCGGGTGATCCAAGAGGCCACCCCCGCGGTGGCCCAGCGCACGCTGCAGGCCCTCGCCCTGGAAGTCCCGCCCCCCCTCCATTCCCAGGTGGAGGAAGAGGGCCTGCTCCAGCTGTCCTACCTGGCGGACGCCCTGGGCATGAACCGGCCCGAACTCTTTGCACAACATGCCAGCTGGTACCGGGAGTTCTGGCCCCAACGAGGGCTGGACAGTCTTCCTTTTCAGAGATTTCTTGAGGCACTGGACGCCGCCCTCCGGGAGCACCTCGTGTCCACGGCCCCCACGGATGTCGAAACAGTCCGGGCGGTGCTCGCTTCGGCGCGCGCTGCCCTTTAGGAGAAGTCTTTCATGACGGCTGCCCCATTCGCCTCACGCCTGCTCGATGCGTTGAGCCGGGAAGTGGCGCTCGTGTGTGACCCGGGCGGAACCATCACCTGGGCGGATGCCCGGGCGGAGACCATCCTTGGGGCTCAAAAGGGCAAGCGGCTGCGGGCGCTGGCGGCGCAGGGCACCGAGGAGAAGGTGGACCGGTTGCTGCTCCAGGCCCTCGAGGAGCGCGTGGATGGCTGGGAGCTCATCCTGTGCGCTGGCGAGAACAAGCCCACCACCTTCGCCTTCCGCGCCCAGCCCTACGAGGGCCAGGTGGTGATGGTGGGCAGCCTGGTGCCGGAGGACTACGGCGCGGCGCTCTCCCAGGTCAGCTCCACGCTCAGCGAGCTGTCCGCGCTCCACCGGGAGACGGAGCGCCAGCAGCGGGAGCTCCAGCGCCGCGCGGACGAGCTGCAGCGGCTCAACCGCGAGCTGGAGGAGTCCAACCGCGGCGTGCGCAGCCTGCACGCGGCCCTGGACGAGAAGGCCGAGAGCCTTCAGCGGGCCGCCGAGGTGAAGGGCCGCGTGGTGGCCAACGTCAGCCACGAGTTCCGCACCCCGCTGCACTCCATCCTCGGCCTGTCCAAGGTGCTGCTCAACCCGCTCAATGGGCCGCTCACCACCGAGCAGGAGAAGCAGATCCAGTTTGTCCGCACCTCCGCCGAGGCGCTCTACGAACTGGTGAATGACTTGTTGGATCTCTCCAAGATGGAGGCGGGCAAGGCGGTGCTGCGCCCCAACCGCTTCGTGGCGGGCGACTTCGTCAGCGCGCTGCGCGGCATGATGCGGCCGCTGCTGCCCCCGGAGTCCCCGGTGGAGATCGTCTTCCCGGAGAGCCCCTCGACGGTGGAGCTGGAGACGGACGAGGCCAAGCTCAGCCAGGTGCTGCGCAACCTCGTCTCCAACGCGGTGAAGTTCACCGAGCAGGGCACCATCGCCATCCAGGTGAGCCAGGGGCCGCGCGACACGGTGTGCTTCAGCGTGAAGGACACCGGCATCGGCATTCCTCCGGAGTACCAGGAGCGCATCTTCGAGGAGTTCATCCAGGTGGAGACGCCGCTGCACAAGAAGGTGAAGGGCACCGGCCTGGGACTTCCGCTGGCGCGCCGCCTCACCGAGATGCTGGGGGGCACGCTCACCGTGCAGAGCACGGAGGGCAAGGGCTCCACCTTCACCGTCACCCTCCCCCGCGTCCACCCCGAGGTGAAGGAGATGGCGGGGCTCTCCGAGCGCAGCCAGCACCTGGATCCCGCGCGGGCGCCCGTGCTGGTGCTGGAGGACGACCGGCAGACGCTCTTTCTCTACGAGAAGTACCTGGAGCGCTCCGGCTTCCAGGTCCTCGCGGTGCGCACCGTGGAGGAGGCGCGCCGCACCGTGCAGCGCGTGCGCCCCGCCGCCATGGTGCTGGACGTGATGCTGGAGGGCGAGACGAGCTGGAGCTTCCTCGCGGAGATGAAGAGCCGGGAGGACACCCGGGACATCCCCATCCTGGTGGTCACCATCACCGACCGCGAGCAGAAGGCGCGCGCCCTGGGGGCCGACGAGTTCTGGCTCAAGCCCGTGGAGCCCGACCGGCTCAGGCGCAAGCTGGACGAGCTGGCCCACCGCGGCCCCGTCGAGCGCATCCTCATCATCGACGACGACGAGGTGCACCGCTACCTGCTCAAGCAGCTGCTCAAGGACACCCACTACGTGCTGATGGAGGCCAGCGGCGGCCAGGATGGCGTGCAGCTTGCCCGGGACAAGGCCCCCCACCTCATCTTCCTGGACTTCCTCCTGCAGGACATGACGGCGTTCGACGTGCTGGACCAGCTGAAGGCGGACCCGCGCACGCGCGAGATTCCCGTCATCCTCCACACCTCCCAGGAGCTGAAGGAGAACGAGCGCTCGCGCCTGGCCCAGGAGACCGCGGCCATCCTCGCCAAGCACACCCTGAGCCGCGAGGTGGCCATCTCGCGCATCCGCGATGCCCTGGCCAAGGCGGGACTGGGCACCCGCATCGAGGAGCGGGAGGTGCGCCGTGGCTGAGTTCCTCAACGCGACCATTCTCAACGTCAACGACGACAACGCCAGCCGCTATGTCGCCAGCCGCATCCTCGAGATGGGCGGCTACCGCGTCATCGAGGCAGGCACCGGCACCGAGGCGCTGAAGCTCGCCGCGCAGCACCGCCCGGACCTCATCATCCTGGACGTGAAGCTGCCGGACATCCTCGGCTACGAGGTGGCCTCGCGCCTGCGCGCCAGCCCCGACACGGCCTCCATCTCCGTGCTGCACACCTCCGCCACCTTCGTCACCCCGGACAAGCGCGTGCAGGGCCTGGACGCGGGCGCGGACGGCTACCTCACCCAGCCCTTCGAGCCCGCGGAGCTCATCGCCACCGTGCGCAGCCTCCTGCGCCTGCGCCACGCGGAGCGCGAGCTGCGCGTGCGCGCCGACCAGCTCACCGCCGCGGACCGCCGCAAGGACGAGTTCCTCGCCATGCTCGCCCACGAGCTGCGCAACCCGCTCGCCGCCATCATGACGGCCATCGGCATCCTGGAGCGCAAGCCCACCGAGGACGTGAAGGAAGCGCGCATGCGCGCCATCATCCAGCGGCAGACGCACCACCTGGCGCGGCTCGTGGACGACTTGCTGGATGTCAGCCGGATTACCCGGGGCAAGGTGGAGCTGCGCCGGGAGCGGCTGGACGCGCTGTCCGTGCTCCAGCAGGTCATCGCCCTCATCCGTCCGGTGGCCGAGGGGCGGGGCCTGCGGCTGGAGAGCACGCTGCACGAGGGGCCCCTGTGGGTGGAGGGAGACCCCACGCGCCTGGAGCAGATCTTCATGAACCTGCTCGACAACGCGGCCAAGTACACGGACGCCGGGGGCCGCATCTTCGTGCAGGCCTACCAGGAGGGCGTGGACGGCAGCGCCCGGGCCGTGGTGCGCATCCGGGACACGGGCATTGGCATTCCCAGCCACAAGCTGCCCGACATCTTCGAGCTGTTCAACCAGGCGGACGAATCCCTGGAGCGCTCGCGCGGCGGCCTCGGCATCGGGCTGACCCTGGTGCGCAACCTGGTGGAGCTGCACGGGGGCACCATTGGCGCCACCAGCGGCGGCACCGGCCAGGGCAGCGAGTTCGTGGTGAAGCTGCCCCTGTGCGCCGCCGTCCCCGTCACGGCCGGCCAGCCGAAGCCCCTGGACGGCGCCCGCCACCGGCGCATCCTGCTGGTGGAGGACAACTCGGACGCGCGCCAGGCGCTCAAGGACCTGCTGGAGCTGTGGGGCCACCAGGTGCAGGTGGCGCAGGATGGGAGGGAGGGCGTGGCCCTGGCGCTGACGGTCCACCCGGACCTGGCGCTGGTGGACATCGGGCTGCCGGGACTGGATGGGTACCGGGTGGCGGAGGAGCTGCGGGCCCGGGTCGGGCGGAACATCCGCCTGGTGGCCATCACCGGCTACGGGGGCCCCGAAGATCGCTCGCGCGCGCACCAGGCGGGTTTCGACCACCACATGGTCAAGCCCGTGAAACCGGACGAGCTCAACCGGCTGTTGATGAACCTGTGAGCCGCTCCGGGCGTTAGCGGCGCAGCAGCGCCTTGGCCACCAGTCCCAGCAGCTTGATGTGAGCCGGATCCAGCTGGCGCATGCTGCGCAGCAGTCGGCGGATTTCCGGCCGCTCGGCCGGGGGCGTGGGCGCCTCCGAAACACGGTTGATGGGGCTGAGCTGCGCCAGGCCCAGCAGCTCATCGGAGGAGACGTTCAGCTCGTGGCACAGCTTCAGCAGGGTCTGGACGCTGGGAAGCATGCCCCCGCGCTCGAGACGCCCGTACACCTCCGTCGCCACGTCGATGCGCTCCGCCACGTCTGCCTGTGTCAGCTCCAGGCGCATCCGGGCGGCACGCGCCGCAGCGCCGATTGTCGATGCGAGTTCTTTGTCCATGCTTCCTTGCCCGACCCGAAGGGTGCGGTTGACGGCTTAGGACGTATGGAGGCAGACGCACAGAACTTGCCGGGTAGATCGGTGTGTCTTCACCTGGCAGGTCGCTGACTGAGACAGGATGGCGCGTCGCGGCGTCATCAGGATTCGCCGGACGCGTCAAGTTGGATGCTGGCGCCCTACGGGCCAGGCCACCCCGCGGGCCCCGTGGCGCTCACGTGGGGATTCTCCGAGCGGGTTCACGCCCGAGCGGCCCCGCCGCGGGTTCCAACCCAGGATGCTCTGTGGGGGCGCCGAATCCACGGGGTCTCTTCCGGGTGAATCATTTCAGGGGCTGCGTAGGTGAGAAATGAGGACCTGACCCGGGAGGTTCTCACCCCACCCCTCGGAACAGGTCTTTTCCGGCCTGAACCTGATACGTCTGGGAAGCCCCGGATCGACGCACTTTTTCCGCGCCGGGAAGCGGGAGGAACCCTCCTGTGCGGGCCCTGAGTGCCCTAGGCTGCGGGCATGAAGTGGAGACCGGGACGCCGCAGCCTGCTGACGAAGCTCTACATCGCCATGGGCATGGTGGCCCTGCCGCTGCTGTTGCTCCACCCGCTCTACGTGCTGCCCGCAGTCCGGGCCCAGCTGCACGCGGACCGGGTGCGCACGCTGCGCAGCGTGGTGGAGACCGCCTACGGCGTGCTGGAGATGTACCAGGCGAAGGTCACCGCCGGGGAGCTGTCCCGGGAGCAGGCCCAGGCGGCCGCGGCCCAGCAGCTCCAGGAGCTGCGCTACGGCAAGACCGAGTACTTCTGGGTCAACGACATGTCGCCACGGCTGGTGATGCATCCCCACCTGCCCGCCATGCTGGGCCAGGACCTGACGGCGTACCGGGATGCGCGCGGCAAGGCCGTCTTCGTGGACATCGTCCAGCTGGCGAAGACCCAGGGCGAGGGCGCCATTGCCTACGCCGCCACACGCCCGGGCAGCAAGGAGCCCATCCCCAAGGAGTCCTACGTGAAGCTCTTCACCCCGTGGGGGTGGGTGCTGGGCACGGGCGTGTACGTGGAGGACATCGAGAAGGAAATGGCCGTCATGGAGCAGCGCCTGATGGTGACGGTGGGCGCGGTGCTGCTGCTGGTGGCGGGGGTGGGCTGGGTCTTCTCCCGGCGGGTGGTGCGGCCCGTGCGCATGCTGTCCGAGGCCGCCAAGCGCGTGGCCGCGGGAGACCTGAACGTCACCGTCCCCATGGACAAGGAGGACGAGGTGGGCCAGCTCGGCCATGCCTTCAACACCATGGTGACGGGCCTCCGGGACACGGTGCAGGGCATCGCCGCGGTGGCCGACTCCACCGTGGCCCATGCCGACCGCATCCGGCGCTCCTCCGAGGTGCTCGCCATGATTACCCGCCAGCGCTCCGAGCAGATGAAGCTGGTGGCGGAGTCGGTGCAGGAGATGAGCCGGGGGATGTCTCAAGGCGCCCAGCAGGCGCTGCTCACCGCCCAGACGGCAGAGAGCAACGGCCGCGTGGCGGCCGAGGGCAACGAGGCGGTGGAGCGCTCCTCACGCAAAATCGGCGAGCTCGTCCAGATGGTGCACCGCGCCGCGCAGATGGTGGCGCGGCTCCAGGCCTCCAGCGAGGTGGTGGGGCAGATGTTGCAGCTCATCGAGGACATCACCACCGAGACGAACATCCTGGCCATCAACACCGCCATCGAGGCGGCGCGCGCGGGCGAGAGCGGCAAGGGCTTCAGCGTGGTGGCCGCCGAGGTGCGCAAGCTCGCCGAGCGCTCGCGCGACGTGGTGTCCCAGATCGGCCACCTGCTGAAACAGAACCAGGAGGAGACCACCGCCGCGGCGGCGCAGATGCGGCAGGGCACCCTGAAGGTGGAGGAGGGCGTGCGGCTGTCCACCGCCACGGGCGATGCCCTGGAGCGCATCGTCTCCGGCGCCCGGGAAATCCAGAGCCGGGTGAGCACCCTCGCCTCCGAGGGGACCCGGCAGTCCAGCTCGGGCCAGTCCCTCGCCCATCGCATCCACTCCCTGTCCGCCAGCGCGGAGGACGCGGTCACGGGGGTGGAGCAGATCGCCCAGTCGGTGCTGGATCTGCATGCGCAGGCCCAGCACTTGTGGACGCTCGCGGCCCGATTCTCACCCGCGGAGGCGCGCAAGCCCATTGCCCCCACGTCGCAGGACGCGTGACCCGTCAAGGCGGTTGAGGCGGGTGCGCCCGGCGTGACTAAATCGGTCCGCCGCGCCGTGCCCACGAACGCTCCTCTGTCCCGGGAAGACGCCATGAAGCCTCGGAAGCCCCCGCCGCACGTCTCCCTCACCGAGGTGGCCTCGCTGCACCGCCAGGCCTCGCGGATGAAGCGCGCGGCGGAATCCTCCCAGGCGCTGGAGCTGCTGGACGAGGCCCTGGAGTCCTGTCCCGCGTACGTGCCCGCGCTGCTGCTGGCGGGCCGGCGCCTCCAGACGAGCACCTCGGAGGGGCCTGCCGAGAAGCGCGCCGGGCTGCGCAAGGCACGCCGGTACCTGCAGCAGGCGGTGCTCGCCTCGGACCGCTCGGCGGCCTCCCTCGTGGAGCTGGGCTACTTCCTGCACGTCGCCGAGGGCGCCTCGGACGCGGCGGAGCGCTACCTGCTCGCGGGCGTGGAGAAGGCGCTGACCGTGCTGGAGGATGGGTGGAGCGGGCTCATCGACGTGCTGTACGCCCAGGGCCGGCTGGAAGAGGCCGCCGCGCTGGGCCAGCGCGCGCAGCACCTCTTCCCGGACTCCGTGCGCATCGCCACCTCCCTCACCCCGGTGATGGCCGCCCTGCCCGCCCCGAAGCCGAAGCGCGCGGCCGCCTCGGGGCGTCGCCGCGGACCCACCCGGGGTTGACGCACCGCGACTGAGACACCTGTCTCCATATTGTTTCACGTTGGCTGTACACTTTCGCGAGCGTCCCTCCTCCGGGAGGGCGCCCATCCCCCTTCAAGGAGAATCACGATGCGTTTGCGCTCCTGCCAAGCCGTGCTGGGTGCGTTGTGCGTGGGCTCGTTGTCCCTGGGCTCGTTGTCCCTGGGCTGCGGCCCGGAGCTCGCCTCCGGTGAGGCGCAAACCGCCCCCGCTCTGGCCACGCACGAGGCGGAGGCCGTCTCCACCGCGGGCTTCACCCCGCACTTCAGCCAGTGGCTGACGGCCAACGGCTACGGCGGCTACAACTTCGTCCGCACGGACATCTCAGGCGCCAGCTACGGCGGCAAGAGCAGCGCCAGCGACACCGTGGTGAACCAGCCCGTCATCTTCATCCACGGCAACTCGGACAAGGCCATTGGCACGGGGACTGCGGGCCAGACGGGCTGGAACGCCTCCATCGAGTACTTCCTGTCCCGGGGCTACAAGCCGAGCGAGCTCTACGCGATGACGTGGGGCCCGGCGAACGTGATGCTCTCGTCGCAGCAGTACCACTCGAAGACGTACGTGATGAAGGTCCGCAAGTTCATCGAGGCGGTGAAGGCGTACACCGGGGCCTCGAAGGTGGACATCGTCACCCACTCCATGGGCGTGACGCTGGCGCGCAAGGCGCTGCTCGGCGGCACCGCGAACGACGCGCTGGAGGGTGGCTCTTACACCGTCGGCCCGGCGCTCACGTCCTCGGTGGACACCTTCGTGGGCATCGCCGGCGGCAACCTGGGGCTGACGAACTGCTACACCTCGGGGGCCACCACCCCCACGTGCGGGGCCACCAACGGCCTCTTTCCGGGAAGCTGGGCGGGCGCGGGCCCCTCGGCCTACCTGAAGAACCTCCAGTCCAGCCAGGGCTACGAGGGCGCCTACCGCTACGCGCTCTACTCCACGGCGGATGAGGTGGTGGGCTACGGCGGCCTCGTCTACGGCGCGTACACCTCCCGCATCCCGGGGCAGACGGGCGAGAAGGTGTACACGGGCTACCCGTACGGGCACTTCAACTCGAAGGACCTGACGGCGGAGGTGCAGTACGAGATGGTGAAGAACCACCGCATCCCGTAGCGCTCAGGGCGCGGGCGCCAGCGCCCCCAGGAACGTGGACACCGCGGCGTTGTACTCCTGGGGGCAGTCGAGCTGCACCGAGTGGCCGCAGCGCGCGAGCCCCACCAGCGACGAGCCCCGCAGCCCCGCGTGGCCGTACGCCATGATGTCCCGGGTCCAGCCCCCGTGGAGGAAGGGGTTGGGAATGAGCCGGTCGTCCTCGCCGAAGACGATGAGCGCGGGCGCCTGGACGCGGCCCAGGTTGTCGCGCACGAAGTCGTTGTGCGCCAGCCCGTCCACGGTGCGCACGTTGGCGTAGGCGTAGGCATCGAACGCGGGGGTGTTCACCACGCGCACGCGCTCCTCGATGAGCCACTCCAGCTCCGGGCGCCAGCGGGCGAAGTTGGACTGCCGCACGCTGCCCCAGAGGTTGTACTCGGGCGAGGACTTGATGAAGGCAGAGGTGAGCGAGCGCCGGAACCAGCGCTTCTCCTTGTCGGAGAACTTCTCGAAGCCGGCCGGCGAGGTGAGCACGAGCGCGGCGGGCTCCTCGGGGTAGCGGATGGCGTAGGAGAGCGCCGTCTGCCCGCCCATGGAGTGCCCCACCAGGATGGGCCGCTCCACGCCCAGCGTCTGCACCAGCTCGCGCACCGCGTCCGCCATGGCCTCCATGGTGTACGGGAACGTGGCGGGCTTGTCGGACTTGCCGTAGCCGGGCAGGTCCACCGCCACCACGCGGTAGCCCTGCTGCGCGAAGGCATCGAGCTGGTAGCGCCAGAACTTCAGGTACGAGCCCAGCCCGTGGATGAACACGAGCGTGCGGGTCCCCTGGGGGTTGAGCTCCACGTAGGCCACCTGGGGCACGGAGGCCAGCTGGTAGGCCTCCGCCGTCTTGGGCAGCGGCACCCGCTGGAGCGGCCAGGGCTGGCCCTCGAGCGAGGTGTAGGGGAAGTCCTGGAAGTCCAGGGGCGGCTGGGAGCGGTAGGAGCGGACACACCCCGAGGCGAGCACGGCGGCGAGCAGCAGGGCCGGGACGGCGCGAGAAGTCGTCATGATCAGAACGCGTACCAGGTGAAGGTGGTGAAGCCGGCCCAGGGGTTGGACGTCACCCGCGCGGCCCCGTCATAGAAGCTGCCCTTGAACATGTAGCCCGCGTGCAGCCCCACGGTCATGAGGTAGCGGATGTGGTACTTCAGCTCCGCGTTCACCTCGGCGCCGATGAAGCGGCCGCGCTCCACGCCCTCGTCCCAGCGCGGCGGGGTGACGGTGCTGGAGGCCATGGCCGCGCCCAGCTTCAGGTTGAGCTTGTTCGGGATGAGGTCCATGGCCCCGGTGGCGATGGCGGCCTGCAGGCCGTAGCCCTGGTTGGAGATGTCCGTCACCGCGCCGGTGTAGTTGTTGGCCGTGCTGGTGAAGGGGAAGAGGATCAGCGTCTTGTGGTTGAACCACACCGCGCCGGGCAGGCCGTACTGGTTGAGGGTGAAGGCGCCCGTGTACTTGCCGTCGGTCAGGTCCTTGTCGCCGGTGGTGTAGATGCCCTCCAGCGTCACCACGTCGCTGCCGGTGCGGCCCCAGTTGTAGGCGGCCTCCACGTTGGCGGACAGGCCGCTGATGTCCACGGTGCGGTTGAGCGGCGTCTCGGGGTTGCTGCTCTCGTAGCTGCCGCCGTTGTACATGACGAAGCCGGAGGCGGCGAAGGGGCCCGTGCGGAAGTCGATGTTGTGGTTGAAGTGCGCGCCCAGCCAGAACACCGAGCCGGTGGGCCGGTCGATGCTGAAGCGCGCCGAGCCGGTGAAGCCGCCCAGGCCTGAGGAGGACGGGCCGCTCTTCACGAGCCCCTCGAAGGCGAACGCATCGCCCTTGGTGTCATCCTTGAGGCCCCAGGCGGACACGCCCACGTTCGTGCCGGGCTGCACCGGGTACACGTAGTCCGCGGTGAGCAGCCAGATGTACTTCAGGCGCGGATCATCCTCGAGCGCCTTGTCCGCCTGCGCGGTGCCCAGCGGCAGCAGGCTCAGCTTGGCGTGGCCCTTGTAGCTGCTGAAGAGGGACAGGCCCGTCGCATCGCTGCCCAGGAAGGTCAGCTTGTAGCCGGTGCGGATGATTTCGCTGAGCGCGGAGCGCGTCGGGTCCTGGTACGAGTCGTACACGGGCTGCGCGCCGATGAGCAGGGTGAGCTTCGACGGATCCCGGAACGGGTAGAGCGCGACGTTGATGTTCTTCGTCTGAAGGTTGATCTGGTCGGCGTTGAAGCCGCCGCCCTCGTTGGGCTGCACGGTGTTGGCCGCGCGGCCCCAGAGGAAGTCCACCTCGAACTGGGCGCGGAAGCTGGCCAGCCCGTCCACGAACCACGGGCTGTACTCGATGATGGGAATCCAGCGCTGCTCGATGAAGTACGCCTGCGAGTCCTGCACCCGCACCGCGCTGCCGGTCAGGTTCCCGATGGGCCCCAGGGACACGCCCTTGAGGCCGCTGGGGTCCCCCACCTGGTTGGTGAAGGAGCCCCGGGTGAAGAAGTAGTTGATGAGCGAGAACTCGCGCGGCTCGGCTTCCTTCTCGCGGTCCTTCTCGTCCTGCCAGGGACCGTAATACGCGCCCGGGACGGTGGTGGGGCTTGCCTCTGCGGGAAGCCCGGTGCCCAGCGCCCCCAGGACGAGGGCGGCCGCGCCCCCCCGGAGGGTCCTGCCTGATTCAACCTTCAACCACCACGTCATAAACCCCTCGGGAGCGAGAAGGAGCCGTCACACGCCGGGGCGCGCTACTGCCCGGCGGAGACCATATAGACCTGCTTCGCGTTACCGGTGAAGGGCGCATTGTTGAGCGTCACCGTGGAGGCACCGACCGCGCCCGCGGCGCAGTTGGCACCCACGGCCTGGCCCTCGAAGAAGAGCTCCAGGGTGAGCGTCTTGCCCTCCTCGCTCAGCATGCCCCGGCCCACCTGCTTGAAGCCCACGAAGGTGATGGTGATGTCGAAGCACTCGCCATTGCCCTTCACGTTCTCGATGAGCACGCCGGTGGAGGTGAAGGTCTGGGTGCCCGAGGCCACGTGGTCACACCCATCGGCCCGCACGGTGGCCAGCGAGCTGTTCACGGTGAAGTTCCCGCCCGAGCTGGTCATCTGCACCTTCTCGTAGCACTGCGAGGAGGAGCCCAGGTTCAGGTCCTCGCTGAAGCCATTGGGGTGGCTGGGGATGTTCGCCCCCTCCATCAGCATGGTCTTGCCGTCGAGGTACGTGCGGATGCCATCGGCCGTGGTGAACTTCTGGGAGCCGGGGGGAGGCGTTTCTCCGTCAGAATCGTCCCCGCAGCCCACGAACCCGAGCGCGCACAGCACCACCGCCGACAGCAGCTTCTTCTTCATGTGTGGAGACTCCTCTTGAACCCGGCGGGACGCCGGGGACGACAGGGACAACGGGGGGGCGAGGTTCCGGATGGGGTCACGCGCGGCTCGCGAGGCACGCTGGAGGAATCCTCTCTCAAACACGGGTAGCATCGCGTTGACATCTTTGTCAAAACCTCGCGTGACATGGCCCCGTGCGTCATGACCTCCCTGCTCCTCGTGCTCCTCGCGTCCTCACCGGCGGCCCCTTCGCTCCCGGAGATCCTCCAGCAACGGATCGCCCAAGTGAAGGGGGCATCGGTGGCCGTCGCGTACCTGGATCTCGGTGATTCCCGGGACACGGTGTTTCTGGGGGCGGAGGCCGCCTTCCACGCGGCCAGCACCATGAAGGTGCCGGTGATGATCGAGTTCTTCCGGCAGGTGGATGCCGGGAAGCTGTCCCTGGATCAGCCCGTGCCCCTGGCCAACCGGTTCGCATCCATCGTGGATGGCTCGCCGTACACGCTCGATGCGACGGAGGACGAGGATGCCGCGCTCTACGAGCGGCTGGGCCAGTCCGTGCCCGCGAGCGAATTGCTGAAGCGGATGATCACCCGCTCCAGCAACCTCGCCACCAACACCCTCATCGCCCGGGTGGACGCCAAGCGCGTCACCCGCACCCTGCGGGCCCTGGGCACCCGCTCGATGACGGTGCTGCGGGGCGTGGAGGATGCGAAGGCCTACGCGAAGGGGCTCAACAACACCGCGACGGCGAAGGACTTGGCCACGCTGCTCGCCGCCCTCGAACAGGGCAAGGCCGCCTCCCCGCGCTCGACCCAGGCCATGCGGGACATCCTCCTCGCGCAGGAGCTGAACTCGCTCATCCCCGCGGGCCTCCCGCCCGGCACCCCGGTGGCCCACAAGACGGGGCAGATCTCCGGCGTGCTCCACGACGCGGCCATCGTGTATCCGCCCTGCCGCGCCCCCTATGTGCTCGTGGTGCTCACCCGGGACATCCCCGAGGCCCCGGTGGCCGAGGCGCTCATCGCGGACCTCGCGCGCCAGGTGCATGCCCACGCGGTGCGGCCCCTCGCCAAGCCCTGAGCGCGCTTGAGGCTGGCCAGTGCCCGCGCGTTGGACATAGCCTCCGCCCCCTTTCAAGGTGGCCCCGCCACCGCATCCCCAGGAGATTCTCCATGCAGCTCAAGGACCTGAAGATCGTGGTGACGGGCGGAGCCCAGGGCATGGGCGCGCACTTCGCGCAGCGGCTGCTCGAGGCCGGGGCCCAGGTCGCCGTCGGCGACATCAGCGAGGACAAGCTCGCCGCGCTGCCCGCGGGGATTCACCGCCGAAGGCTGGATGTCTCCAGCGAGGAGGACTGCACGGCCTTCGTGAACTGGGCGCACGGGGCCATGGGCGGCCTCAACGGCCTCATCAACAACGCGGGCATCCTCCGGGACTCGCTCCTGGTGAAGAAGGACAAGACCACCGGCGAGGTGAAGAAGCTGAGCACCGCGGACTGGAACGCCGTCATCGGGGTGAACCTGACGGGCGCCACCCTCATGGTGCGCGAGGTCGTCACCAAGATGGTGCAGACGGATCAAAAGCCGGGCGTCATCGTCAACATGTCCTCCATCGCGCGGCACGGAAACCGCGGCCAGTCCAACTACGTCGCGGCCAAGGCCTCGCTGGCGGCCAACACCGTCACCTGGGCGCGCGAGTTCGCCCCGTTCGGCGTCCGCGTGGGCGCCGTGGCCCCCGGCATGATTGAGACACCGATGACCCAGGGCATGAACCAGAAGGCCCGGGACGCGCTGGTGGCCGCCATCCCCGTGGGCCGCATCGGCCTGCCCGAGGACATCTGGATCGCCGTGAAGTTCATCCTCGAGTGCGACTACTTCAACGGCCGCACCCTCGACGTGGACGGCGGCCTCGCCTTCTGAGGCGCGGGCCCGTGAAGCAGGCAAGCAGGGAGCCCCTCGGCCGCGGCCCAGGGCCCCTACGCGGGTGAAACTTAAATCCGGGATGCGCTGTCTATTGGGACATGAACGGCTTTCTCGTCTTGTGTCCAACCGCAGACAAGAAATCGGCCTTCGCAGCCTCTTGGCAGGTTGCCGCGATAAATCAGAGAATCTAGATTATTCAGGAAGAAGAACTTGGGCGCGTCGGTTCTCTTCAGGAGTGAAGTTCGAGCGACATGGCTGTGCCGGCTTCGAACTCGGGAGCGCGCCGCAACTGGTCCAACACGCGGGGCGCACAGCGCAAGGTCAACATGGGAAGCGAGCCACCTGGCTCACTGACGGCCCGGACCGCGCCCAGCAGGTGGTGCGCCTTGAGCCAATCCATGAGGCTGTCGCGAAATTGAGCGCTGGCGGCCTGGCCGTCACGGTACAGCTCGGCCCGGCTCCGGGGCGCCGAGGCGACCGGGCGTGCGGGCATCCGGTCCTCCGCCGGCATGACCATCACGTCAATCCACTCCGATGACGCGGCGTCACCGCCGCTGTGGCCCGGCAGGGGCCGAACCCGGGGAGACGCGCGCGGTAAAGCGTACAGGCTCTTTCCGGATCCGCTCTGTTTCCTGCTCATGGCCATCAACCCTTCCCCGGGCCCGGCGTTCTAGTGGCGCCGACCCCGGACACAACGACCGTCACCGATATACAGCCAAGCCCTTGCCTGTGCGGTGAACCGACGAGCGAGGAAGCTTGATCGTGTTGCCCAGTATCAAATCCCTGACTTCGGCCGCCGTCAAGTCAGGAGCACGGCAACGATACAGTGCTGCGATACCCGCTACATAAGGGGCAGCCATGCTGGTGCCACTCATTCTCTCATAAAAAGCCTGGTTGTTGCAGCGCCGCTCGGTGCTTGAGTAGATGTTAACACCGTATCCCATGGCGTCCGGTACAACCCGCTTCCCTACGGCGCCACTGGCCGAGAAACTGGCCACTCGGCGGTCAAAGTCGACTGCACCGATGGCCAGTGCTTCGGGAAAGCCTGCTGGGTAACCAACCGTGTTGGGTCCACTGTTGCCTGCCGCAACAACGGGCAGCACGTTGCTGTCGAGCAGCCGGCGAATCATGCTCTGCAGGGCGCGCAGGTTCAGCCGGTAGTCGGCCTCGCTGATGCCCTGCGGACACTGCACCGGGAAGCCCAGCGACATGTTCACCACCGCCGGCCGCGAGGCGTTCTCCGGGCGGGAGAACTGGTGCAGCAGCCAGTCCATGCCCGCCGCCACCCGCCCCAGGCTGGTGCGGATGGTCTCCGACTCGATGACCGAGGCGACATAGAGGTCCACCTCGGGGGCGACCCCATGGTGCACCCCCGCGGCGATGCCCGACACGTGCGTGCCGTGGCCCGACGGATCAAACCCGCGGATGTCGCGCGCCGGCGTGTGCGGCGAGTTGGGGAACAGCGAGACGTAGCGGAACTGGATGACCTTGCTGGCGTGCTCGGGGTGGTCGGCGTCCACGCCGGTGTCGAGGATGCCCAGCATGACGCCCGCGCCGCGGATGCCCTCCGCGTGCGCCAGGGACACGCCGCACTCGGCCGGCCACTCGCGCTCGGACAGCGAGGCCATGCCGCGGTTGCGGGGGCCCGTCTGCCCGGCCACCGGGCCGGGGAACGAGAGGGGCACCACGTCCGGGACGAACTCGAAGTCGCCCTCCAGCTCCCCGCGCGCGGCGCGCTCGGCCTGATCCGAGTAGAAGTGCGCCATCGTCGCGCCGATGAGCGGCATGTACCGGTACGAGCCGTTCTCCAGCCCGGTCAGCTCCTGCACCGGCCCGGGGATGGGCGTGGCCTGGGCGGCGACGATGTTGCCCCGTGTGCGCCCGGTCTTCCTGTTCGCCGCCTGCTTCACGGCGGGCCGGGCGCCCGGCAGCGTCGCCGACCGCAGCCCGAGCTGCTGCAGGGCCTCGGCCGCCCGCTCGGCGCCTCCGAAGCGCAGCGCTGTGGACCGCAGCAACTGACGCTCGCCGCGCGCGGTCCCCCTGACCCCATCGCGCGCCTGGGTTTCGATGCTCTCCTTGGAAACCAACAGATAGGACCTCATGGACTGTGCACTCCTCACTGGAACTTCGGACGGCTAGGGGACCTCGGGCTCGCTGCTGGGAAAGGGGGAATGAGCACCTCCGGCTGATTCAGGTGTTGAGCCAACCCATCGGGATGGACACAGCGCCAGGGCGCACCGGCTGCGCCGGGGGGAGATGCTACACGGGGGCTCCCACACGCTCCGGAGAGCCCCTCGCGTCACCTCGCCCCACCTGGGGAATGTGCTCCAGTGGGCCTCCACTGGACGCTTCAACCGCCTGCATGTCCGCCCCCCCTTCTTCGGGTTCTCAGGCCTCTGTGGCTTGAGACGAAAAACCCTGACAAAAAATCACGGGTTTTCCCTTATTAGACGCCAATCCACGCTGGGCGGGTCCTTCGGTGCCTCCCTGAACGTCCGGAAGTGAGAATCATTCCCTACCGGGCGCGTTCCCGCCATCCGCGGGGTGACAGTGCGTGTCGTCCAAGGGCGTACGGTGTGGTCGCCGGATGATTCGGCTTCACGAATTGTTCGTCAGGCTCGCGTCATACGGGTATGGGAGGGTTCCCGCCCGTTGGAGAGGCTCCGTGATTCCCTACGTCAATCCGCACTCGCTGAAGATCGGCCCCATCGAGCCGTTCGGCATTTTCGTCGCGCTGGGCATCTTCCTGGCCGCCCGCCTCATCGTGAAGGCCTCGGAGCGGCAGGGGTTGGACCCCAACCCCGTGCACGACTACTCCATGTGGGGGGTGGCCGGCGGCGTCGTCATGGGGCACCTGGTGCACCTGCTGCTGTACCACCCGGAGGAGCTCTCCAAGAGCCCCTTCCAGCTCTTCAAGGTGTGGGACGGCCTGTCCTCCTTCGGCGGCCTGCTGGGTGGCATCCTCGCGGCCGTCATCTTCTTCCGGGTGCGCAACGTGCCCTTCTCCCGGTACGCGGATGCCTTCGCGCTCGGCGTCGTCCCGGGGTGGGGCGTGGCCCGGCTCGGCTGCTTCGTTGCCCATGACCACCCGGGCACGCGCACGGACTTCTTCCTCGCCGTGGACTTCCCCGCGTCCATCTACGGCGGCCCCCGGCATGACCTGGGGCTCTATGACGCCCTGCTGCTGTTCTGCCTCACGGGCCTGCTCTACGCCCTGCGCAACGCGGGCAAGCTCCAGGGCCGGCTCCTGCACCTGACGGCCATCGTCTATGCCTGCGGCCGCTTCTGCTTCGACTTCATGCGCGCCACCGACCTGAGCTACGTCGATGCGCGCTACTTCGGCCTCACCCCGGCCCAGTACAGCTGCTTCCTGCTCATCATCTACGGGGTCTGGGGGCTGGTGACCAAGCGCGCGCCCCAGAATGGCACCCCCGCGGCCTCCTCCGGCGCGGTGGGCACGGCGCGCTGACCCCGCGCGCCCCGCCCTGCCCGGGCTACCAGTACGTGACGGACTTCAGATCGAAGACGTCCGGGTAGCCCCCGCCGCGCAGCAGCTGCGCGGCCATGGCGCTGCGGCCCCCGCTGGCGCAGTACACCACCACCTTCGTTCCCGGCGCGCCCACCTCCGCGAGCCGCCGGGGCAGCTCCTGCACGGGGATGTTGAGCGCCTGCTCGGGGTGGCCCTGCTGGAATTCCTCTGGCGTCCGGACATCCAGCAGCACCGCGCCCTGCGCGACGAGCGTCCGGGCCTTCTCTGAGAGTTCTTTCGGAGTCATGGCGCCCGACTGTAATCCAGAAACTGGAGCCTTCCGCCCGCGCCGCTACAGTCATGTGGCATGGGAATCGACAAGAAGGCGCTGATGGCGCAGCTCGCCGAGCGCCTCCAGCACAGTGACCGGCTGGCCCACCGGGCCCAGGCCGAGGCCCGCGAGGCCGCGCGCAGCCTCGCCACCGAGTCGGAGAAGAAGGAGGATGGCCGGGCCGCCATCGAGTACGGCAGCCTCGCCACCGGGCAGTCCGCCCGCGCCCGCCGCCTCCAGGAGGAGCTGGGCGTGCTGACGGCCTTCCGCGAGGCGGAGCCGCCCCGCTTCCGGCGGGGAGACCCCGTGGCCCTGGGCGCCCTCGTGGATGTGCGCACCGAGGACGAGGAGGGCTACGACGAGCGGACCTTCTTCGTGCTGCCCGTGGGCGCGGGCACGGAGCTCACCGGCCCCGGCGGCGATGGCTTCCTGTCCGTCATCACCCCCGCCTCCCCCGTGGGCCGCGCCCTGCTGGGCCGCCGCGCCGGGGACAGCGTGGATGTCACCTTCGCGGGCGAGGTGCGCGAGTGGACGGTGCTCGAGGTGGCCTGAGGGCTACGGCTCGCCCGGCTCGCCCCGGGGCAGCTCCAGCGTGAACGTGGAGCCCATGCCGGGGCGGCTCGACACCCGCACCGTGCCGCCCAGGGCCTCGACGATTTGCCGGGTGATGTAGAGCCCCAGCCCCAGGCCGCCGTAGTGGCGGTCGCTCACCGCCCGCTCGAAGCGCTCGAAGATGCGGCCCAGGTCCTCCTCGGCGATGCCGATGCCGTGGTCCTGCACCGTGAGCCGGGCCCGCTCCCCCGCCCCCTCCACCCGCACCACCACCGGCCGGCCCGCGCCGTACTTCAGCGCGTTGGTCAGCAGGTTCGTCACCACCTGCTCCACCCGCAGCCGGTCCCACCGCCCCACCACCGGCACCGGCGCGTGCAGTTCCAGCGTGCAGCCGAACTGCACCGCCGAGGGCGTGAAGCGCGAGACGAGCTCCGAGGCCAGCGCCGCGAGGTCCACGTCCTCCAGCTCCAGCTTCATCCGCCCCGCGGTAATCCGCGAGACATCCAGCAGGTTGTCCACCAGGTCCGCCAGCTTGCGCACCTGACGCAGCGCGACATCCAGCCCTTCCGAGAAGCGCTCGGGCGACAGGGACTCGCCCGTCCGCTGGGCGCCCTCCGCCTGGCGCTGGAGCATCTGCAGCCGCAGCCGCAGGGGCGTGAGCGGCGTCTTCAGCTCGTGGCTGGCGATGCCCAGGAACTCGTCGCGCAGGCGCACCGCGTCCTGGCCCTGGTGGTAGAGCCGGGCGTTGTCTACCGCCGCCACCACGCGGCGCGCCAGCTCCTCCACCATCTCCAGGTCCTCCGAGCCGTAGCGCCGCCCCACGTCACACGAGGCGAAGGTGAGCAGCCCCACCGCGTGGCCCCGCGAGCGCATGGGCACCAGCATCACCGAGCGCGCCCCCAGTTGCTCGAGCTGGGCGAGCGCCCCCGCCCCCCGCGCCATCAGCACCTGGTGCTCCGGCAGGAAGTCCGGGTAGACGCGGGACTCGCCCCGCGCCAGCGCCTGGAACAGGGGGCTCTGGGCATCGGTGATGGGCGGATAGCGCGGCGCCTCGCGCAGGAGCGCCTCGCGGCCGGGCTCCCGGTGCGCCTGGGCCACCCGCCGGAAGTTCCCATCCTCCTCCAGCACGTCCACCAGGCACCAGGTCGCCATGGCGCTGACCGCCAGGTGCGCCACCCCCGCGAGGATGGCCTCCGGCTCGGCCCGCACCTCGGCCAGCTCCCGGCTCGCGTCGGACAGGAAGCGCAGCGCCTCCTCGGCGCGCCTGCGCGGCGTCAAGTCTTGCACCAGCACCAGCAGCCGCTCGGGCTGCTCCAGCCCCAGCGCCGCCACCCGCACCGGCACCCGCGAGCCATCCGGGCGCACGTACTCCGTCTCCAGCGGGCCCGCCGTGCCCAGCCGGCGCAGCATGTCCAGCGCGTGCGCCCCGGCCGCGGGCGACTCCGGCGCCGCCAGCGCGTCCCAGCGCAGCCGGCCCGCCTCCAGCTCCTCGCGGCCCACACCGCCCAGGCGCAGGAAGCTGTCGTTGGCGTCCACCACCCGGCCCGTGGCATCCATGATGGCCAGCGCCGGCGCCGGCACCCCCAGCAGCCGCCGTACCAGCCCGGCGTCCGGATCCGTGGCATCCCCGGCCGGCCAGGGCCCCGCCCGCGCCGTCACCGGCTCGGGGGCCGCGGCGGAGCCGTCCTCGTCCATTTCCTCACTCGAGGCCAGTCCAGCAGCACGACCCAAGGACATCCGCACACTCCCCCGTTGCGCCCATCTTGCTCGACAGTGCCTGCCTTCCGGAAGCCTCCTCGCCCGGTTTTATGACGCGCCCCCCTGGCCTGGTCCCCGTCTGGGCAAGCGGGGCCGCCGTCCCCAGCCGGCTCTCCGGGATGGACGGGTAGAGGCTGACCCAACTTGCCGTCATCCAGGCTTTCCGCGAACTTTGATGCTCCGGCATGCCCCTCGGGGGCATGCGACACGGCGAGCACGGGGCGCTCGGCTCGTGAAATAATGCAGCCTTCCTCTCCTCAAGGCCCACAGAACGATGTCTTCGGTCATGTCCGAGCCCAGCCGCAGCGATCGCTTCCACCGGCAAATCATCGACAGCCTCGATGAAGTGGTGTTCCACATGGACACCCAGGGGGTGGTGACCTTCCTCAACCCCGCGTGGACGAAGCTGACGGGCTACCGCCCCGAGGAGAGCGTGGGCCGTGCGTTCCTCGACACGCTCCACCCGAAGGACCGGGAGCAGCACCAGCAGCGGTTCCTGGACATGCTGGCTCAGCCGCCGGGGCCCCAGCGGTTCGAGGCGCGCGCCCTGGCGCGCGATGGGGCCGAGCGCTGGGTGGAGGTGGTGACGCGCTCCCTGCGTGGGGAAGACGGCTCCGTGCAGGGCTTCTGTGGGACGCTCACCGATGTGAGCGAGCGGCGGCGCACCCACGACGCGCTCTCGCAGCGCGAGCGCTACCTGGCCGCGCTGGTGGAGATGCAGCAGCGGCTGCTCGTGGCCCAGCACGGCGAGGAGTCCTATAAGGAGTCCTACCGCGGGGTGCTGGAGCCCATCGGCCAGGCCACCGGGGCCAGCCGCGTCTACGTCTTCCTCCTGCACCGGGACGAGGGCGGCCAGGTGCTCATGAGCCAGCGCGCCGAGTGGTGCGCGCAGGGCATCACCCCGGAGCTGGACAACCCCCAGCTGCAAAACCTCCCCATGGAGCCCGCCTTCTCGCGCTGGCTGGAGCGGCTGTCCCAGGGCGACAAAATCATGGGGCTGGTGAAGGACTTCCCCGAGGCGGAGCGCACCCTCCTCGTCCCGCAGGCCATCCAGTCCCTGCTCGTCCTTCCGCTGCGCGTCAACGAGGCGCTGGTGGGCTTCATCGGCTTCGACCACTGCCGGGAGCAGCGGCTGTGGACGCAGCTGGAGGTGGACCTGCTGTCGGCGGTGGCCGGCGCCATCTCCCTGGAGCTGGAGCACCGCCAGTCCGAGAGCGCGCTGCGCGAGCGCGAGACGCGCTACCGGCAGCTCGCGGAGAACGCCTCGGACATCCAGTACCGGTACCGGCTGGAGAATCCGCGCAGCTTCCTCTTCGTCAGCCGCGTGGTGAGCGATCAGCTCGGCTACAGCCCCGAGGAGCACTACGCGGACCCCGAGCTGTGGCACCGGCACATCCACCCGGGCGACCTGCCCGCGCTCACGCAGCTCTTGGAGAACCCCCAGTCGGTGAGCAACAAGCCGGTGGTGCTGCGCTTCACGTGCCGGGACGGGCGCACCAAGTGGCTGGAGCACACCGTGGCCCCGGTGCTCAACAGCAGCGGGCGCGCGGTGTCCGTGGAGGGCATCGCCCGGGACATCACCGACCGGCGCGAGGTGGAGGAGGCCCTCAAGATGTCCGAGGCCAGCTTCCGCATCCTCCTGGAGGGCGTGACGGACGCGGCGGCCATCCAGCGCGACGGCCGCATCGTCTACGCCAACATGGCGCTCGTCACCACGCTGGGCTTCGACCGGCCCGACCAGCTCATCGGCCGCGCGCTGATGCGCTTCGTGGAGGATGACCTCGAAGAGGTGCCCGGCCCGCCCCCGGACCCGAGCGGAATCAAGGGCATGATTACCGGCGAGCGGCGGCTCGTGCGGCGCGATGGCAAGACGCGCGTGGCGGAGCTCGTCTCGCTGCCGCTCCTGTTCGACGGCGCCCCGGCGGTGGTCTCCATCGCGCGCGACGTGACGGAGCAGCGCCAGCTCCAGGCGCGGCTGACGCTGGCCGACCGGCTCGCCTCGGTGGGCACGCTGGCGGCGGGCATCGCCCACGAAATCAACAACCCGCTCGCCTTCGTCATCTCCAACCTGAGCTTCCTGTCCGAGGAGATGCGCCGCAGCCAGCTGTCGATGGAGAGCACCCCCTCCACCGCCTCGGCCACGGCCGGCAGCGGCCCCAAGCTGCGCCAGCGCGCGGAGTTGGACCTGGCCGAGTGGCAGGAGGTGCTCAGCGAGGCGTACGAGGGCGCCGAGCGCGTGCGGCAGATCGTCCGCCAGCTGAAGACGTTCTCGCGGCCGGACGAGGAGCGGCTGAGCCCGGTGGACATCCACCAGGTGCTGGACTCGGTGGTGATGATGGCGGCCAATGAAATCCGCCACCGCGCCCAGCTGCACCGGGACTACGCCTCGGTGCCCATGGTCATGGCCAACGAGGGCCGGCTGTGCCAGGTGTTCCTCAACCTGGTGGTGAACGCCGCCCAGGCCATCCCCGAGGGCGACGCGCAGCGCCACTCCATCCGCCTCGTCACCCGGCGCCTGGATGTGGGCCGGGTGCTCATCGAGGTGCAGGACTCGGGCTCGGGCATTCCGCGCGAGGCGCTGGGCCGCATCTTTGATCCGTTCTTCACCACCAAGCCGGTGGGCGTGGGCACGGGGCTGGGCCTGTCCATCTGCCACGGCATCATCACCAACCTGGGCGGCGAGATCTCCGCCGACAGCGAGATGGGCAAGGGCTCCACCTTCCGCGTCATCCTGCCCTCGCTGGAGCCGCGCACCCGCGCGCGCACCCACGCCGCCCTCCCCGCGGCGCAGCCGGCCACGCAGCGCAAGGGCCGCGTGCTGGTGGTGGACGACGAGCCCGGCGTGGGCAAGGTGCTGCGGCGCATCCTCAAGGAGCACGAGGTGGAGGTGGCCTCCGGCGGGCGCCAGGCCCTGGAGCGGCTGCAGCGCGAGCCGGACTTCTTCGACGCCGTGCTGTGCGACGTGATGATGCCGGACCTGGGCGGTAAGGACCTGTACGAGGCGGTGCGCAAGACGCAGGCCGGGCTGGAGCGGCGCTTCATCTTCGTGTCCGGCGGCGCCTTCACCACCAACGCGCGCGAGTTCCTGGAGGCCATCCC
Source organism: Allostigmatella hybrida (assembly GCF_020103775.1). NCBI lineage: Bacteria > Pseudomonadati > Myxococcota > Myxococcia > Myxococcales > Archangiaceae > Allostigmatella > Allostigmatella hybrida. Next base: position 1,151,086 of record NZ_JAHXBH010000001.1, on the reverse strand, counting down.
CAACCCCAAGCTGGAGAAGCCCTTCAACGAGCCGGCGCTGCGGCAAATCGTGCAGGACCTGGTGAGCCGGGGACCCTCCTCCCGTTGACCGATGCGGCCGCGGGCCACAAACGCCCGGGGTCCTCCCAGTGCCCGATGTGACGGAAGCAGGAAACTCCCTAGCCTGCTTCCCAAGCTTCCGCCTGCGAGGTTCCCCGAATGAGCCGCACCGTCCTGCTGCTGTCCGCCGCCGTGCTGCTCGCCCTCGGGGCCCTGGCGCTGGGATTGCCCAAGCCGCCCCCCGTCCTGGACACCACCCACACGGTGGCCACCCCGGATGAGGAGGCCGCCACCGAGGTGCTCCCGTGGGTGGCCTCCTCGGGCTGGGGCCCCCTGACGCTGGAGGGCAAGCTGTCCGGGGCCTGGGTGCAGGCGGGCCCCAGCGAGGCCTTCGCCGTGCTGGAGGTGAAGGCCCGGGAGCCCAAGGAGCGGCGCCGGGTGCCGGCGAACGTGGCGCTCGTCATCGACCGCTCCGGCTCCATGCGCGGGCAGAAGATGGATGACGCCAAGCAGGCCGCGCGCGAGTTCATCTCCCGGGTGCGCCCGGAGGACCGGGTGACGCTGGTGCACTACGGCACGGACGTCACCGTGTTCCCCGCCACGCTGGCCACGGAGTACGAGCGCGAGCGGATGTACGCCTTCGTGGAGGGCATCGAGGATGGGGGCTCCACCAACATCAGCGGCGCCCTGGAGGCGGCGGCCGAGCAACTGAAGGGTGCCACGGAGTTCTTCAAGGTGAGCCGCATCATCCTCCTGAGCGACGGGCAGCCCACCGCGGGCCTGCAGCGCGAGGAGGAGCTGTTGGCGCTGGCGCGCACCCTCCGGGGCCAGGGCATCGCCGTGAGCGGCCTGGGCGTGGGCGCGGACTTCAACGAGAACCTGATGCAGGGAATCGCGGACCAGGGCGGCGGCTTCAGCGGCTTCTTGCGCTCGGAGCAGCTCGCCGAGGTGTTCACCCGCGAGCTGGAGCAGGCCACGAGCACGGTGGCGCGCGCCGTGGAGGTGCGGCTCACCCTGCCGCCGGCCGTCCACACCGTGGAGGTGATGGGCGTGAACGCCGTGCGCGAGGGCAACGAGGTGCGGGTGCCGCTGTACGACATGGCGGGCGGCCAGTCGGCGCGGCTGGTGGTGAAGCTGTCCCTGGAGACGGAAGCCTCGGACGACCCCCTGGAGCTGCTGGTGGCCACGGTGCACTACATCAACGTGGAGACGGACCGCCCGGCGGAGGTGCAGGTGGCGCTGACGGCGAAGTCCACGGAGAAGTCTAAGGTGGTGCGGGCCCACCTGGACAAGGATGTGCGCGTGCATGCGCACCGGGCCCTGGGCACCCAGCAGATGCGCGCGGCGGCCGAGGAGATGAAGCGGGGCAACCGCCAGAGCGCCCTGAGCCTGATGGGCAGCGCCCGGCGCTTCTTTGGCGCGAGCGCCTCGGCGCTGTCCGGGGACATCGAGGACCTGGACCGTACCCGGGACGCCTACGAGCACGCCCAGAGCGCATCCGAGCAGAGGGACCACGCCCGCTCCCTCCAGATCAAGTCCATCAAGAACTTTGGGCAGGAAAATGCGTATTGAGGGGATGACGACCATGGCGCCCGCCCTCCAGCTGCTTCACCGTGAAGACTTCGAAACGCGCACCTTGCGCGCATTGGTGGGAGGCGCCGCCGTAGGCATGCTGGCCACGCTGGCCGAGCAGGCCCACCTGCCCCTGAACCCCGGCTTCGCGGTGGTGGCCGCGGCGCTGGCCGGGGCCCGGCCGAAGCCAGGCACCCAGGCCCTGATGTGGGTAGGCATGCCCCTGCTGGCGGCCCTGCCCTACCTCTTCCAGGCCGATGCGCCGGTGCCCCAGGCCCTCTCGGGCGCCCTCGCCGCGGCGATGGTGTGCTGGCTGGGCCAGGGCGGCGAGCGGGGGGGACAGCCCTCCCAGGTGGCCGCGGGCGCGGTGGCCTCGGGGCTCCTGGTGCCGGTGGGCCTGTACGTGCAGCAGGTGCTGGAGGCGCGCTTCTTCCCCACCGGGGGGCTGCTGGGCGCACTGGTGGGCCACACGGCGGTGGCCCTCTTCTGGAGCGTGGGCACGTTGGCCTCGCACATGACGGTGCACGGGGATGCGGTGGAGTCACGCGGGGGCACGCTGGAGGAGCAGGTGAGCGGCGAGGCCAAGATGCTGCTCGTGCGCACCCGGGAGCTGTACCGGCAGTGCCGCACGGTGGCCCTGAAGATGCGCCCGGGCGCAGGCCGCAACGAGCTGGTGGGCGTGCTGCAGAAGATGACCGGCGAGGCCTTCACCCTGGCCGAGACCCATGCCGAGCTGGAGGCCCAGCTGTCCGCCGTGGCGCCCCAGGACGTGCAGAAACAGGTGGAGGACCTGCGGGCGCGGGCCCAGGCCACCGGGGACGCGGTGGCGCGGCGGCAACTGGAGCTGGCGGCCTCCTCGCTGGGCGAGGAGCTCAACCGGCTGAACCTGCTGGCCAGCAAGCGGGAGCGCCTGCTGGCCCAGCTCCACGCGCAGGTGGCGCTGCTGGAGCGGGCCCGGGTGTCGCTGGTGGGCGTGGCCGGCAGCGAGGCCGGTGCCAAGGGGGCCCAGGCGGCCCACCTGGCCCAGCGGCTCGCGGCCCTGGGCCAGGAGAACCCGGCCCCTGCCGGCGAGGAGTCCCCGGCCTCGCCCACCGCGTCCGTCACGCGCTTGCGCGCGTGATTACCGGTTGCACTGCGCCCCACCGGCGTTGCCGGTGAAGACGTTCTGGAGCTCCTCCGCGACGTAGTCCGGCGCGGAGCCATTGGGCCCTATCGTGACGGCGATGCCGCACCCGACCGAGCCGCTGAGCGTGCTGTGGCGCACGGACACCCCCAGGTCGCCATTCACGTTCAGGTTGCCGCCGCCCAGCAGGCCGAAGAGGGGCTGGCCCGCCTGAGCCACGGTGACGTACTCCAGCGACGTGTCCTGGGCGCCGTAGAAGAACAGCCCCGACCAGAAGCCCGCCGTGGCGCCGGTGGGACCGAAGCGGATGGGCGCCTGCGCGGTGCCCACGGCCTGGAGCCTGCCGGGAACGAGGGTGCCGTCCTCGTTCTGGTAGCCAATGCTGATGTAGCCCTCCTCGGGCAGCCGCAGCTCCGTGCCCGGGCTCAACGTGAGCACCGGCGCCGCGGCGGAGCCCACCCGGAGGGCGTTGGGCAGGCCCAGGTCAATGACCGAGGTGAGCACGTAGGGCGCCCCCGCGTTGTGCCACGTCTGGCTGGTGGTGACCGTCCCTTCGAGCACGTGGATTTCATTGACGGTGTTGCCGCTGATGGCGCTCCCCGCGGGCAGCGTGCCCACCTCGTTGGCGGTCGACTTCAGGGCCACGCCCTCGTTGTCCCGCAGGTTCAGCCCGAGGGAGCCCTCGGCGAAGCCGCCCCCCGTCAAAATCACCCCGTGGTTCGCGCTCCGCTGGACCGTGACGGCTTGGAGGGCGGCAGGGCGGAAATTCTCCGGCGCCTCCTCGCCTCCCACGATGTGCAGCCCCGCGGCGTTCTGCTTCCAGAACTCACGGGTCTCCTCGTCGTCGCTGCTGAAGATGCCGCCCGCGTACTCGATGGTGGCGTGGGAAAAGCGCGAGAGCCCGGCCCCCGTCCCCAGCGTCACGCCCAGCCAGTGTCCGGGCTGGGGCGCGTCCGCGTTGGCCGTGAGCAGCACCGGGGCCTCCTGCGTTCCCGCCACCCGCAGGGAGCCCAGCTCCCGGGGAGAGGTGCCGACGCTCAATCCTGACTCGCTCTCGAAGCGGACCTGCACGCCGGCCTCCAGGGTCAGCACGGGACTCTGGCTTCCGCCCACGAACAGCATCCCCTTCACCACGTGCGGATTGCCCGAAGCCAGCCAGGTCTCATCCGACGTGATGAACCCCTCATGCACCGTGGGTCCGCCCGGCTGAGGGGAGGGCTCGTCCTCGCCACCACATGCACCCAGTGCCAGCACCGCAGGAAGCAATACGGACATCCACGCCTTGTTGCGCTTCATCAGCCCAGTCCTTGTTGGAAATGCCCGGAGTATTCAGGGCGCCCTCAGGACGGCAAGCAGGCAAGCCTATTCACCCTGTCCACGTGACAGGGAATGGCTCGACAGCCATTGCTGAGACTGCGTGCTTTGCGGGTGTTCCAATCGTTGCCAGTAAGTATGTGCTTGCGTGGCCAGCTCGCGGGCGCGCGGCCGCCGTGTCTCGAATTCCCATAGGGTTTGAGCCAGCTCGAACTGCACCTCCGCGAGCGTGCCGCCCTGCGCATGGGACAGGGCCCGCTCAAGCAGGGGCAGGGCCTTCGCGGACGCGCCTTGCATCCGGTGCAGGTGGGCCAGGCCCCGCAGCGGATCCGCCACGCTGGGAGACTCCGGGCCCATCACCTTTTCAATCAACGCCAGGGATTGCGCCAGCCGCTGCTGGGCCTCCGGGTAGCGGCCCATGTCCGTCAACACGAACCCCAGCACGCTCAAGGGCTCGCTCAGGAAGGGATGCTCGGGCCCCAGGACTTTTTCAATCAGGGACTGGGCGCGCTCCAGGAGCCCCGCCGCCTCCGGCAGCCTTCCCAGCCGCCAGAGCGAGGCGCCCTGGCTGATCAACGCGTGGATGAGGTACGGGTGCTCGGGGCCGAGCACTTCTTCCCAGAGCTCCTGCGCCTCGGCGAGCTGCGCCCGCGCCTCCTCGTACCGCCCCTGGAGAAACAGCGCGATGCCCTGGTTGCTGCGGAACCCCGCCACGTACGGGTGCTTCGGGCCCCGCACCTGCTCCCAGAGCCCCCGCGCCCGCTCGAAGGTGTCCCGCGCCTCGCCGTACTTCTCCTGCGCGTTGAGCAGCATGCCCAGCGCGTTGAGGGCCTCGGCCCGTGCCAGCACGTCCCCCGTGCGCGCCGCCGCGGCGGCGGTGACGAGCTCCAGCCCCTTCGCCTCCTCATGGCGGCCCTGCCGGTTGCTCACCAGCAACACCAGGTGTCCCCAGGCGCGCGCCGCCAGCGCGTCATCCTGCCCCTTGGCGGCCAGGGGAATGGCCTCCCGGGTCAGGGCCTCGGCCCGCTTGAACTCGCCGGCGCCCTCCAGGTTCTGGGCGAAGTGGTACAGGGCGCGCGCGTGCAGGGGCGCATAGGCGGCCTTCTCCACCTGGGGCAGCAGTTGCTCACCGAGCGCCAGGCCCTGCGCGTACTTGCCGGCCTCGTACAGCGTCTCCAGCCGGTCCACCTCCGCGTGGAGCGCCTCGGCCTGGGCCCGCACCTGGGGATCCTCGGGCGGGGGCACCGCCGCCGTCAGCGCCTGGGCGTCCGCGCAGTACGCCAGCGGCGGCAGGGCCTGGATGGCCTCCACCGCGCGCGGCACCAGCTCGGCGTCCGGCGCTCCCGCCAGCAGCCCGGTGACGGCGCGGAGCTGGCTGCGCCGCCGCTCCAGGCAATACTCCTGCAACACCGCCAGGCCGAGGGGCCGGGGCGCCTCCACGCGCGGCGACTCGCACGCCTCCACGCGCATCCGCGCCCAGGTCCCCGCGTAACCCTCCAGCGCCGCCACGGCCCGGTCCGCGGTGGCCTTCGCATAGGGCAGCCCCGTGCCCTCCAGCGATTGGCGGATCCGCTGCTGCACGTCCGCATCCCAGATGCCCTCCAACTGGCGCGGCATTTGGGAACAATCGGGCGCGGGCTCGCGGTGGCCCAGCCAGCCCCACGCGGCCAGCGCCACCAGCCCCATGCCCGCCGAGGCCGCCAGGGCCGAGCGGATCCACACGCTCCGCCGCAGGGCCGGGTCGTCCGCCAGCGCCTTGAGCAGCACGGCCATGGAGGCCGGGCGCTGCCCGGGCTGGGGCGACAGCCCCTGGAGCACCGCGCGCAGGAGCCAGCCGGGCAGCTGCGGGGGCGGCGGCGCCACGCGGCCTTCGAGCCGGGCCAGGGTCCGCTCGCGTTCCGTGCTCCCGGCGAAGGCGGGCTGGCCACACAGCGCCTCGTAGAGCGCGACACAGAAGGAGAACAAATCACTGCGCGCGTCCGCCGGGGCGCCCTTGAGCAGCTCGGGGGCGAGGTACCGGGGCGTGCCCACCACGTAGCCCGGCTGGGTGAGCGAGGTGTCCCAGGCCCCGGGCGGCAGCGGCAGGGGGAGGCCCAGCGAGGGCCCCTCGGGCAGCGCCTCGGTGCGCGCCACGCCGAAGTCCGTCACCCGGACGCGTCCATCCTGCCCCACCAGCACGTTGTCAGGCTTGAAGTCCCGGTGCACCAGCCCCGCCCCGTGCGCGGCGGCCAGCCCCCGGCCGGCGGCCAGGAACACCTCGAGCACCTCGCGCCAGCTCCGGGGCTTCTCCACGTGCCACTGGCGCAGCGTCTGCCCCTCCACGTACTCCATGGCGATGAAGAACGAGCCGTCCTCCAGCGCGCCCGAGTCGTAGACGGCCACCACGTGCGGATGGTTGAGCCGGGCCATGGCCTGGGCCTCGCGCACCATGCGCAGCTCCGAGTGGTCCTGGGCCGGCCCCGTCCGCGCGTTCAGCAGCTTGAGCGCCACGCGCCGGTCCAGCCGGACGTCATAGGCGGCCAGCACGATGCTCATCCCGCCCTCGCCCAGCCGGTCCAGCACCGTGTAGCGCCCGGCCACCGTGCGTCCCGGAGGGGGCACATCCCGTGGGGGCCGCCAGAGGCTCGGGCTCGTCGCCGTCTTCTCGAAGGCCTCGGGGTCTCCCCGCTCCGGCAGGGGCGGGGAGTTCAGCGCGGCCCCGGGGGTGTCCCAGGGAACGGGCGGAGGCGGCGGGGCGATGACCTGGGTGTCCTCGTCATCCGGCGTGGGCACCGGGGGACTGCTCTTCCTGTCCTCCCGCGTCCCATCACTCATGCGACTTGGAACCCATGGGTTGAAGGGGCCTCAAAAGTCCCTTCCCTTCCAACAGGGTATGGACCCGGCCCGCCAGAGCCACATGCTCCGGATTGGAGACAGTGAACTTTTCTGGGGTCAGGACCACGAGCGATCCTTTGTCCTCCACTGCCTCAACCCTCACGGGCTCGGGCAGCGGGGGGACCTTGCCCCGTGAGCCCGAGAAGTACATCACCCATCCGGTGAACGTGCCTGGCCGGGGGCGGCCGCTCCCCTGAGAGCTGTACGCATCGGATGTCGCAATCGCCCACTCAGGTTCCCACGCCAGCGCCAAGGCGCGCACGACTTCGGTCAAAAGAGAAGCACTCAGCAACCGTTCTACATGGGGACCCTGCTTGGGCGGCTTGAGCAAACAAACAGAGGTTGTCAGCGGCGAAGATGAACCGCAGGCCACATTGACGGTCGTTGTTTCATCTGGATGATCACCCGCCCACAACCAGAAGTGGAAACCATCACCGATCCGATTCCTCTTCCGGCCGAACATCTTCAGGAACGCGGTGGCATCCGTGCCGGCGCGCAACTTGCGCGCCTCCTCGAAGGAGTCCGCCGTTTCATGCCATCGGGTCCAGCCTGGGTTGCAATGGCCCAGAATGCTGAAGAAGCGCTCTGAGCGCCGGGCGCACTCCTCGGCGGACTCGTGACGGGCCAACCAGTACGCCCCCGCATGGTAGGTCTCTCTCATCGGTTGCCTATTTCTTCAAACCTGGGGGACATGGATGATCTCGATACCGATATCGTTGAAGCGAAAGAGTTTGCGGAGGGCCGCCGCGAATTTCTCTTCGGCAACGAGCCACCGGATGGGCCCCCCCTCAGCCGCAACCCACTGGCGGCGGGCCTGCTCGACCACTTTATCGGCCCCCTTGAAGAAACCGACAGGGTCCAGATCCTCATCGATGAACTTCGCATACCCAGGGCCCTTGGCCTCCAGCAAGACTCCGTCCCGATACCCATCGAAGTCCGCTTGTTCTCCGCCTCCCTTGACCCGGTAGGCCGACCCCTCCGGAGCCCCTGTCACCTGCGCTTGGTACTTCCGGGCGCTCGCGGACATGCTCTCGTTCACCTGCACCCACGTGCCAGGCCCCCCTGAGGAAGCGCCTCCCGAGCCCGTGACAGCCATGGCCACGGCCGTGGGCGCCAACGTGAGCGCAAGCTGTCCCTCCACCGCCGCCACTGCCCCCACCTGCTCCACCGCCGACAGCCTCAGCCCTACTTGGGCCGCTGCCAATGCCGCTGCTTCCGAGAACCGCGGAAGCAAGGGCATCCGGGCCGCCAGCCACGTGGCAGTACCACCGGTCCCACGGCTCACCGCCACCGTCACCGCCAAGATGAAGACTCGCGCGCCTTGGGTCCCCAAGGTTTGGCCGAACCTCTGCCCTGCCCTCTCCAAGTCCTCCACGGTGGTTGCCACGTCCGTGGCCCTCTTCAGTTCCACGCTGGCCTTCAACACCTCCAGGAAGGCGTCCACGCCCAGGTAGGCCATCATCACCGCGGCCACCACCGCCGCAGCCTTGGTGAACATGGGCTCGGGTGCCGCCGCCAACGCCACCCACGTCACCAACCCCGTGACGGCCGCTGCATAGAAAAGTTGAGGCGTGAGTGTCTCCTTCACCGCCTCGGCGATGCTCCTCTTGAGAGGCCGAAGTGACAGCCCCAGCGCCACCATCAGCCTGTCCCCGCCTCTCCACCTTCCCACATCCTCCAAGGGCGACAGACAGTCCTGGCTGGGCCCAGCGGCCGCGCAGACGCCCCCATGGCTCCTGCGAAGCAGGACATGCCATGCCATGTCCCCCTCATGGGCGGAATGGGAGGTACGCACCAGCAAGCGCGCCTGCATGGAGCGGATGGCCAGCGGCATTTCCAACACCAAAGCCCCCAGTGCCTCCTCGAACTCGTCCTGATGGATCTTCACGGACTTGTTCCAACTGGGCGCCGCGTACTCCCGCGCGGGTCCCGCTCCCGTCTCAAGCCGCACCCTGCGCGTGCTTCCGCACGCGCTGGCCACCACCAGCAGGAGGCCCCACGAGATCCACCGGGCACTCATGAGCACCTTCCTGGAAGCCATGCAGCATCTCCCTTGTACATGTGGGCCCTTGCGCACGGCCCCTTCCTTACGGCAAGTCTTGAGGGGCTGGCCCAGGCGGCTCACGCCCGGGCCTTCCGCTCAGGGGGCCCAGGCGGGCGCGACGTTCCAGCTCGAGTCCTCGTTGAAGCTCACGGGCGAATCCCAGCTGGTGCCAATCCCCGAGGCGGTCCAGACCTCGGAGGTGGCATGGCGGAGGTAGCGCCCGGGGAAGTTGAAGGACTCGAAGGAGACGCCGGTGCCCGACAGCCCTGGCTGGGCACAGAAGGTGGCGTCCTGCTGGAAGACCGTCGAGCCATCGGAGGCGTCCCTGCGGACGCGGCTGTTGAAGTGCCGCAGGTAGCTGCCCGGGAAGTTGCGCGACTCGAACGAGTAGCAGCTCGACTCGGCGAGCCCTGGCACCAACTTGAACGTCGCGTCCTGCTTGAGCGTGGCGTTGCTGCCTCCGTCCACCACCTCCGTCCTGGCCAGGCTTTCGATGTGGCGCAGGTAGCGGTTGGTGTAGCCGGGCGTCGTCACCTGGAGGGACTGGAACGTGCCCTGAGAGACGTTGGCGTTGCTCTGCCACCAGGGGGGCGCGATGCCCCAGGTCGCATCCTGACGGAAGCCGGCGGTGTTCTCGAGTGCGTCCACCCACACCTCGCTGCTGCGGTGGCGCAGGTAGAAGCCCAGCTTGTTCTTGGACTCCAGCGACACGGCCGGCGAGCCATCCAGCGCCGGGCGGGCGCAGAAGGTGGCGTCCTGATCAAAGAGCGCCGAGCCATCGCGCGCGTCCCTTCGGATGCGGCTGTTGAAGTGCCGCAGGTAGCTGCCCGGGAAGTTGCGCGACTCGAACGAGTAGCAGGCCGCATCCGCGAGGCCCGCAGTGACCTTGAACGTCGCGTCCTGCTTGGCCGGGCCGCTGCTGGTGCGGGTCACCACCTCGGTGCTGCCCAGGCCCTCGAAGTGGCGCAGGTACCGATCGGTGTAGCCCGGCACCATCACCTGCAGCGAGCGGTGCTGCCCCACGGGCAGGAGGCCCTGGGTGTTGAGCTGGCGCGAGGCGGCGAGCAGGTTGAGGTGCGCCGTCCGGACCGCGTTGGCATCCACCTTGACGATGGCCCGGTCATACGTGAGCACGCCGTTGATCTCTCCCTCCACGTCGGTGATTTCCGTGTAGACGGCCGCGCTCAGGCCCGGCCGGTTCATCAGCGGTTGGATCGACTTGATGAGCCCCACGTAGCGGCTGGTGAGCGTCGCGCTGTCGGGCACCTCCTCGTAGCTGAAGAAGTTGCCGTTGGGGTTCCACAGGTGGCCGGCCACCTTCAGGCCCAGGCCGCCGAACTCGCCCACCACCGCGGCGCGCTTGGCGGAAGGCGGCGGAGACCCCGGGCCCACGTAGACGTGCCAGTCCACCAGGTCCCCATTGCCCCCATCCACGGCGCCGCAGCAGTTGACGCCGCTCATGTTGTCCACGAGGCGGCTGGCGTCCCACCCCTTCGCGAGGTCCGCCAGCCGTGCCTGGTCGTACTGGCCCCAACCCTCGTTCTGAATCACCCAGACGATGACCGAGGGCGAGCTGCGGTGCTCGTCGATCATCTCGCGCATCTCGAGCTCGAACTGCGCCTTTGCGGCAGTCGTGGGGCTCTTGCCCGAGTCCATGCAGGGCATGTCCTGCCACACGAGGATGCCCAGCTTGTCGGCCCAGTAGAACCAGCGCTGCGGCTCCACCTTGATGTGCTTGCGGATGAGGTTGTAGCCCAGGTCCTTGTGCTTCTGGATGTCGAACTTCAGCGCCGCGTCCGTGGGCGCGGTGTAGATGCCATCCGGCCAGTAGCCCTGGTCCAGCGTGCCCATCTGGAAGACGAACTGGCCGTTGAGCACCGGCCGCAGCACGCCGCCCACGAGCTTCAGGCCCACCGAGCGCATACCGAAGTAGCTCGTGACCTGATCCACGGTGGTGGCGCCGCCCTTGAGCGACACGCGCAAGTCGTAGAGGAAGGGGCTCTCGGGGGTCCAGAGCTTGGGGTTGGGCACGGGGATGCGAATCTCCCCATCCACGCTGCCCGTGGCGCTGCCCACCTGCGTGGTGCCATCGAAGGCCACCGCCTCCACCGTCTGGCCGCTGAGGCCCGCCCCTCGCACCGTGAGCTTCAGCACCGAGCCGGATACATCCGGCGTCATGTCCAGCCGGGTGATGCGGGCCGAGGCCGTGGGCTCCAGCCACACCGTCTGCCAGATGCCCGAGGCGCCCGTGTACTCGATGCCCTGGGGGTTGTTGGTCTGCTTGCCCACAGGCTGAGAGCCCGCGTCGGTCGGGTCATAAACGCCGACGATGAGCTCGTTGGTGCCCCCGTTGAGGTAGCCGGTGATGTCGAAGCTGAAGCTGTCGAAGCCGCCCTGGTGGACGCCGGCGCGCTGGCCGTTGACGTAGACGGTGGCCTCCCAGTCCACGGCGCCGAAGTTCAACTGCACGCGGCGGCCGCTCCAGGCGGCGGGCACCGTGAAGGTGCGCCGGTACCACATGCGGTCCTGGTGCCGCTTGATGCCCGACAGCCCTGACTCGATGGGGAACGGCACCAGCACGCTCTCGGCGAGGTTCTGGCCGAACGGCGGGGTCTGGCCCGCGGAGGCGTTGCCGAACTGCCACTCCCCGTTGAGGTTGAGCCAATCCGCGCGGACCATCTGCGGACGCGGATACTCCGGCAGGGCATTGGCCGGGGACACCTGGGACGTCCACTGCGTGGACAGCGGAGGGGTCTTCAGGGACCAGGCCGCCTGAGCGCCTTGAAGGGAGAGCAAACCACAACACAGGGGCAGCAGCCGCCGGGCCTCACGGCCCAGGCGGGTACGCCAAGAAGAGGGGGTCATGGAAAAACAAATTAAACAACTTTGTCTCGTTTTTCCATGATAGTTTCACCGCCTCAAGACCCGGCTGGAGCCCAGCCCGTCGATCACCACGATGACGTCGTTGAGGGCGCGCTCGAAGAGGCCCGGCGTGTAGTTGCGCGAGGTGGCCGTCCACACGGGGCTGGCGCCGGACCAGGTCTCGAAGTTGGCCGTCGTGCTGATGTAGCCGACATGGCAGTTGCGCTGGTCCACCGGCGCGTTCGCGGCGTCCGGCGGCCCCGCCTTGTCCTCGTCGGTGCAGAACGCGACCCCCACAGGCCCGTTGCCGACGCGGATGGCGGAAGGCACGTAGGCGTTGTAGCGCCGCCCCGAGCCGGGATCGATGCGCGCCTGGTAGATGGTGCGGCGCAGGGACTCGTCCCACGTCTTGCCGCCGTCCCACGACTGCACGGCGTTGATGACATTGGCGCGGGCACCGCCGGTGGGGAATGCTTCCACGCCCTCGACAACGGCCATGAGCCGGTCTCCCCCGAGCTGCACGACCGTGGGCATGCCGTCACGGTTGAGCGCCCCGGCGCGCTTGTCCCAGGACACGGCCACGGTGCCATACGCCGTCCACGCGCCCGTGGTGCCCCGGCGGCCCTGCATGGCGATCCACTGGTGGCCCGGGTACCCGCGCTGCGCCGCGAGCAGCTCCGAGTCGTAATACACCTGGAGATCCCCGTTCGCGCGCTGGAAGAGGAACGGCGCGCCCACGAAGTGGGCCGTGGGCCCCACGACGGTGCTGTCGTAGACCCAGCTGTCCCCATCGTTGTCGCTCCGGGTGACCGTGACGCGCCATTGCCCCCCGGCGAGTTCCCGGAAGGCACAGAAGACGGTGCGGGTGCCGGGGATGGCTCGCATCGTCACGTCGCCGAACTCCACGTTCGGGTTGTTGGCGACGGAGCCGTGGACGAACCAGCTCGCGCCATTGTCGCGGCTCGCCCAGACGGTGATGCCGTGGCCCGTGCTCACCCCGCCGATCAGCCATCCATCCGAGCGGCGGGTGATGCTGCGGATCGGCGCCCCGCCGCTGGCCATCAGCACGCTCCAGCCACCGCTGGGCAGGGCCGCTTCCACCTGCGCCACGGGCCCGGGGCTGTCCCCGGAGGGCTCGCCAGGGGCGCACGCGAACACCGGTGCCAGGAGAAGCGCCCACCCCAACCGCCGGGCGCGCGGCTGGGAACGACAGGAGCTACGGCTCGTCCGAGACAGAGAGTTCATGGAGTGAGCCTGCGGGAAGGCTCACTCCAGAATCAACGGTCTTCCTTCCGGACGGTGCGCGCCTCCAGCGCGGCGATGTCGGCCTCGAACTTCGCGAACCGGGCATCGAGCTGCTGCGTCAGGCGCTGCTTGTCCGCGTCCGGGAGGAAGGCGTAGCGCAGGCTATCGTAGGACAACTTCTTCACCTCCGCGTAGGTGGGCTGGTAGCGGCTGGCGAACAGCACGTACTCGTTCGACAGCGTGTGCCGGGTGACGCCGGAGTCATCGGTGCAGATGACGAACGGCACGCCGTACTTGCGGTACAGCCCCACCGGGTGCGCGTCGCCCTGGATGCCCAGGATGAACTGGTTGCTGGTGAGGTTCACCTCGATGGGGATGTCGAGCTCGCGCAGGGTCTCCAGGGTCTGCTGCGCGTTGGTCTCGTGCATGATGTCCACGCCGTGGCCGATGCGGTTGGCCCCGGCCACCCCAAGCGCCTCGGCGATGTGGAACTTCATCCCCTCGGGCGGCACCATGCCCAGCGCCAGCTCACCGGCGTGCAGCGCCAGCTTGATGTCCGGATGCTGGGCCTTCAGGAACTTGAACATCTGCATGTGCAGGCGGTAGTCGCGCATCGCGACGGTCCCGTTCTCGGCGCCCACGAGGTTCACCGCCACCACGCGCTTGTCCTGGGAGGCGATCTTGAACGCGGCGGCGGTCTGCGAGAACACCATCGACGGGGAGAGCGCACGCAGCACGTAGGCCTGGTAGCGCATCGTGAAGTTCTCGTCGTCGATGCCCTGGCTGCTGTCCTGCACGTAGGCGAGGTACTGCTGGATGCCCTGGTTGAAGCTGGCATTGGCCGCCAGCTTCGCCAGCTGCGCCGTCATCTGGGCCTGCAGCTTCGCGCTGTCGAGCCCCGCCGCCGCGATGTCGCGGTCGAACGCGTCGTCCTGCGTGCCCGTGGTCAGCTGGAAGATGGTCTCGATGTAGCCCACGTTCTCGGCGATCGCGCGCTGCTTCAGCGTCTGCAATCCCTCGCGGGTATTGGTGGACGCCACGTCGTCGAAGTACATGAAGGTGTTGAAGAACTGGAGGTCCGGGGGCGGCTTCAACGCGCCATGGTTGTTGAAGTCCTTGCTGGACCAGAGCTGCAGCAGGTTGCGGTAGGCGGTGTCATCGGCCGCCAGGTCCTTGCCGCTGACACAGTCCGGCGGCGTGGGCCGCTGGTGCTGAATCTTGGAGGTGGCCTTGTTCACGCAGAAGCCCTGCGTGTCCACCCACTCCAGATATTGCTCGGCATAGATGGCGCCCGAGTAGTGGTGGTGCAGGTCCCCCCCCTTGGGCAGCTTGTTCATGAACAGGCTCAGCTCGGCCGTCTTCGGCGCGGCGCCGGACACCAGGGACGCGAAATGGCGCCCGGTGACCGCTTCGTTGCTGGCGCCAGGGGCGCCGGGCAGGGTGGCGCAGCCGGACGCCAGGGTGAGCATCATCAGGCCAGGCAGGGTCTTTCGCATGAAGGTCCTCGGAGGAATCACGAACTCCCATCGGTGAGAGCCGCGCCTGCCTGCCCATAGCAAGCGGGGTGCCTGCCCAGGTCCAGGGCCCCGCCCAGGCGCGCACACGCTCCGCCCGGACGCCGGGGGCGCCTTCCGGCGCGTCAGCCCCCGTGCTCCCCTCGCCCTGACACGTCAGAAACCCTCGGATGCTCTCCGGACGGGCGGGGAACCCTCCGGTGGGCCTGGATGAGCCACCTGAGAAACGGGGGAGAAGCATAGACTCGCCCACATGTGCCCCTTTTGCCCTGGCAGCGGCCTCCCGTGAGCGCGAGCGGTTCGCGAGATGCGCTCACCGGCCTGCGGTTCCTGGCCGCCCTGCACGTGGTGGTGTTCCACTTCGGAGGCGTCTGGTTCGAGAACCTCCCCGGCGCGCTGCAGGCCATTTCGGCGTGCGGGTACGCCTCGGTGGGGCTCTTCTATGTCCTGTCCGGCTTCGTGCTGGCCTACAACTACCTGACGCCAGAAGGCGGGGTGAAGGCCGAGCCCCGGAGCTTCTGGGCGGCCCGGCTCGCGCGCGTGTACCCCGTCTACGCCCTGGCCCTGGTGCTGCTCGCCCCCACCGTCATCCAGGGCTCGCTGGAGGCGAACACCGTGCCGGTGGCCGCCGCGAAGCTCCTGCTGGGCGGGCTGAGCGCGCTGCTGCTCGTCCACGCGTGGCTGCCCCCTGTGGCGCTCTACTGGAACCCTCCGGGCTGGTCCGTCTCCGTGGAGGCCTTCTTCTACGCGGTGTTCCCCTTCGCCGCGCCCTGGCTGGGCCGGCTGCGGCGCGGACAGCTGTGGGGCGCGATGGGCGGCTTCTGGGTCCTGGGACTGCTGCCGTCGCTGGTGTACCTGGGGCTTCAGGTGGACGGAGGGCTGAATGTCCTCAAGTTCAACCCGCTCCTGCGCCTGCCCGAGTTCCTCATGGGGCTGGTGCTGGGCCGGCTCTTCCTCGGCGAGTCCTCCTCGCCGCGCCACTCGGGGGCGCTGCTGGCCCCGGCGGCGGCCGTGCTCCTGCTCGGCGCCTTCGCGCTGAGCCCGTCCATTCCCTTCGAGCTGCTGCACAACGCGCTGCTGGCCCCCGCGTTCGCGGCGCTCGTGTATGGGCTGGCGCGGGGCGGCGGGGCGCTCGGGTGGGTGCTGTCACGGCCCCTGCTCCTGCGGCTGGGCGAGGCCAGCTACGCGCTCTACATCCTCCAGTACCCCGTGTGGAAGGCGTCCCAGGCGCTGGCGGAGGCGGTGGCCCCGTGGGTGGACTTCCGCGCCCCGAAGCCCCTCTTCGCCGTGTACCTGGGGCTGCTGGTGGGGCTCTCGTGGCTCACCTACCGGTGGTTCGAGATGCCGATGCGCTCCTGGGGCCGCAAGCGGCTCCAGGGGTGGGTGGCGCGCGGGGCCCCTCAAACGCCAAGCGCCTCCCCCGGAACTCCGTAGGGGAGGCGCCTGGTTGAGGCCGTGAGCCCCGGAAGGCTCACGGCCCGGACGGTGGAGGACTACTCGCCCGACTGCTCCAGGATGGTGAAGATCACGCGGCGGTTGTTCTCACGGCCCGCGGCCGTCGCGTTGGTGTCCACCGGCTGCGTCTCGCCGTAGCCCACGGCCTCCAGCCGGTCCGCGGCGATGCCCTCCTTCTCGATGAGGTACGTGCGCACGCTCTTCGCGCGGCGGTCGGAGAGGTCCATGTTGAACGCATCCGAGCCCTGGCTGTCCGTGTGGCCTTCCACGCGAATCTTGGTCAGCTGGGGATTGGCGCGCAGCACCGCGGCCACCTGCTTCAGCAGGCTGAAGGAGCGCTCCAGGATGACGTCCTTGTTCGTGGCGAAGTGGACCTTCTGGAGGATGAAGAACTTCTTGCCCTCCACGCGGACGTTCACCTCACCCTTGTCCGGGCACCCGTCCTCGTCCATCACCCCGTTGATGACCTCCGGCTCGTTGATGCACTCGTCGGAGGTGTCCGGGATGCCGTCCTTGTCGTTGTCCGGATCCGGGCAGCCATCCTCGTCCTGGAAGCCATCCTTGTCCTCGGGCTGATTCGGGCAGCGGTCCTTGTCATCCGTCAGGCCGTCCCCATCCGAGTCAGGCACCGCATCCGGGCAGCCGTCCGCGTCCTCGAAGCCGTTCACCGTCTCCGGCTCGTTGATGCACTTGTCGGAGACATCCGGGATGGTGTCCTGGTCGTTGTCCGGATCCGGGCAGCCGTCCTCATCCTGGAAGCCGTCCTTGTCCTCGGGCTCGTTCGGGCAACGGTCCTCGGGGTCCATCAGGCCGTCCCCATCCGAGTCCACCGGCACGGGCTTCTCTTCGGGCTTCGCGGTCCAGTTCACCCCCGCGAGGATGCGAAAGGCGGGCGTGCCATAGCCCCGGGTGAGGCCCGGGCCCGCGCCCACGTGGGCGGTCAGCTGCTCGGAGAAGAAGTACTTCAGCGCGCCGAGCACCTCCAGCGGGCGCTCCTCCGTCTCGGCATCCTTCAGGCCCAGGGCACCGGCGATGGTGGCCTCGGCGGCGAGCTTGTGGTCGCTGATGTGGAAGGGCACCTCCGCGCCCAGGCCGTAGGCGAACTCGTTGCCCACGCTCAGGTTGCGAAACGTCTCGCGGGGCTGAAGGTTCACGCCCGCGTTGGCGATGATGCGCGTGCCCTTCTCGCTGGACCACTCACCCACGAGGCGGGGAAAGGCCGCCACCCCCTCCCGGCCCCGGAACTCGTTGCCGCCCGAGGTCGGAAGAATCACCGGCACCACGAGGGCCAGGTGCAGCCCGCCATCGGTGGACAGCAGGCGCACCTTGGGGACCAGGCGCAGGTCCCCCAGGCCCGTGGTGTCGATGGCCTCACCCAAAAAAGGGGTGAAGGGGTCCGAGGACTGCTCCTTCTGGAGCGTCAGGGGCACCGCCACACCCAACTCGAGCCGGTCGAACAGCGAGATGGAGCCCATCAGGTCGAGCGTGTACTGGTGACGCACGAGGTTGTAGATGAACTCGTCCGTGCTCGGCCGGAGGAAGTTGAGCGGGTTGCGGGCGTAGTTGATGGACAGCCCCAGGTTCCAGCCCAGGTGCGGGGCGATCTGGGCGCTGTGCAGGCCCAGCACGTCCTTGGAGCCCGGGCCCGGCTTGTACTGCTGCACGTCGATGCCCTGGGAGTCCTGGGCCAGGGCCGGCGCCGAGACGAACATGGCGGCGAGCACACCCAGGAGTCCTCCCATGCGCATCAGTCCCTGAAAGGACCGGCGGCGCAGCAGCGGCAGGGCGAGCAGCATCAGGGCCAGCGGAACGAGGGTGCCGGTGCCGGAGGAGGCGCAGCCACGGCCCACCACGCGGATGTCATCCTCATCCTCCCCGAAGCCGACGTTCACGGTCACCGTGACGACATCGGTGCCACCCTTCCCGTCCGACACCGTGTAGGTGAACGTGTCGGTGCCCACGAAGCCCGGCTTGGGGTAGTAGCGCACCACGCCGTTCTCGAGCCTCACCTCACCGTTCTCGGGCTGGGTGACTTCAATCACGGTGAGCGTGTCGCCCGTGTCTGGATCCGTGTCGTTGTCCAGCACGGGCAGGTCGATCGGACCACCGCCGGGGTACACCTCGAAGGTGTCGTCGGTGCCCACGGGCGGGGCGTTCGGCGTGACGGTCACGGTCACTGTGGCCGTATCCGTGCCACCGTGGCCGTCGTCCACAGTGTACGTGAACGTGTCGGTGCCAGTGAAGGCCGGGGCCGGCGTGTAGGTCACCACGCCGTTGACCAGCGTCACCGTGCCGTTCGCGGGCTGGGTCACGGCCGTCACGGCGAGCGTCTCGCCCGTGTCCGGTGCGGTCGTGTCATTGCCCAGCACGTCCACCACCGTGCCCGTGCTGCCCGAGCTCACCGTCACGGCATCATCGTTCGCCACGGGCGGGTTGTTGCCGACGGTGACGGTGACGGTGGCCGTATCGAAGCCTCCCTGGCCGTCCGAAATCGTGTAGGTGAACGTGTCGGTGCCAACGAAGCCGGGGTTCGGCGTGTAGGTCACCACGCCGTTGACGAGCGTCACCGTACCGTTGGGGGGCTGGGTGACCTCCGTCACGGTGAGCACCGCGCCCGGGTCCGGATCCGTGTCATTGCCCAGCACGGGCACCGTGACC
The DNA here is from genome assembly GCF_020103775.1 of Allostigmatella hybrida. Taxonomy (NCBI): domain Bacteria; kingdom Pseudomonadati; phylum Myxococcota; class Myxococcia; order Myxococcales; family Archangiaceae; genus Allostigmatella; species Allostigmatella hybrida. The sequence goes on along the minus strand of NZ_JAHXBH010000001.1, from coordinate 1,132,386 downwards.
GGGCCGCTGCTGCCAGGCACCGTGATGCTGTCGTCCACCGCCGTGGGCGGCACGTTGCCCGGAGCGACGGTGACGGTGACGGTGGCCGTGTCGGTCCCGCCCTTGCCGTCGGAGATCGTGTACGTGAACGTGTCAGTGCCCGTGAAGCCCGGGGCCGGGGTGTAGCTCACCACGCCGCCGACGAGCGTCACCGTGCCGCCGTTTGCAGACTGGGTCACGGCCGTCACGGTGAGCGTGTCGCCCGTGTCCGGATCCGTGTCGTTGCCCAGCACGTTCACCACGGTGGCGCCGCTGTTCGCGCCCACCGACACGGTGTCATCGTTCGCCACGGGCGGGCGGTTGGCCGCCACCACGGTGGTGCTCTGCGAGGCGGAGTTGTTGCCCGCCACGGGATCCGTAGTCGACGTGCTCACCGTCGAGGTGGCCGTGATGGAGCCCGGAGTGGTGGGGGCCGTCACATTCACCGTGATGGGCGGAGCCGCCTCACCCGTGCCCAGCGAAGGCCGGGTGCACGTCACGACGCCTCCCGCCTGATTGCACGTCCAGCCCGTGCCCGTGGCGCCCACGAACACCGCGCCCGGGGGCAGGTTCACCGTCGCCGTCACCGTGGAGGCCGTGCTCGGCCCGTTGTTGGTGACGTTCACCGTATAGGTGAGCGCTCCTCCCACAACGACCGGATCCGGGGAGTCCCCGATGGACACCTGCAGGTCCGCCGTCGAAGCAGCGACGATGGTGGTCGTGTCCGTGGCGCTGTTGTTCGCCGGGACCGGGTCCACGTTGCTCGCCGGAGAGGCCACCGTGGCGGTGTTCGTCAGCGTGCCGGTCGCCGTGGGGCTAACCGTGCCCGTCACCGTGAAGACCGCCGAGCCGCCGCTCGGCAGCGACAGGAGCACATCCTCGAGGTTGCCAGTGCCGCTGGGCGCCGAGCACGACGCCGCGGGCGCGCACGTCCAGCTCACGCCCGTCAGCGCCGCGGGGAACGCATCCGTCACCCCTGCGCCCGACACCGCGTTGGGACCATTGTTGGTCACGGTGATGGTGTACGTGAGGGGCTGACCCTGCTCCACGGTCGTCTGCCCGTCCGTCACCGTGATGGCCAGGTCCGAGGGCAGGCACAGCGGCAGCGCCGCTACGGCCGCGCCCAGCTGGCCCGAGGCGCCGTACGTGGCGCCGTTGACGGGAAACTCCGACAGGGCCGGCGACTGCGTGACGCCGCTGACGCCACCGGACACATCGCGCGGCACCGTGCCGCCCGAGATGGCGATGTAGCCACCGCCACCGCCACCACCGGGGCCTTCCGCCTCGGTGACCTGGATGAGCTGGTCACCGCCCTTGCCGCCCTGGGCGAAGAGGCTCACGCTGGTCAACGACCGGGCCGCCACCACCACCGTGCCACCCGCGCCTGCGCCGCCCGCCGAGTCATTGTGGGGAGCGGACGTCGTGTTGCCGCCGTTCTGCCCGTTGGAGGTGATGGTGCCCGAGCCCGTCACCACATCGGCCACCACCCACACGATGCCGCCACCGTTGCCGCCCGGGCCGGCCGCGAGGTTGTTGCCATCGCCCGCGCCTCCGCCACCGCCCAGGAACAACCGCGTCGCCGGATCATTCGTCACCGGCCGGCCACCGAGTCCACCCACCTCGCGGCGGTAGTCCCCGTTCCAGCCGCCTTGGCCAGGGGCATACGTGCGCGCATCGAAATCGTTGGCGGAGAAGGTGTAGCCACCGCGGCCGCCACCCGAGGAGTCCGTCAGCGCGTTGCCGTTCGCGGCATAGGCCGGATCCAGCGTCCACGCCGCGGCCCCGGTGACCGAGGCGCTCATGATACCCTGGCCTGACCAGGTGTTGCCGTTGCTGCCGTTGGCGCCGCCGCCACCGCCGGCGTTGTGGGCGTTGCCGCCACCACCGCCGTTGGCCGCCGCGCCGCGGGCGTACCGGCCCCCGAAGGCGTCGTAGGTGGCCTTGTAACCGGCGATGCTCTCGCCCTTCTCTCCGCCGTCGTTGCTCGAGGTGGAAGCGTAGGACACCACACCGGTGATGGCGTCATTGTCTACCGCCCCGCCCCGGAAGCCCGCCGCGCTCGCGCTCAGAAGGCCGTTAACCGTCATGGCGTTCTGCACCTGCAGCGCCACGACACCGCCCTTGGTCCCATCCCAGGGCCGGGCCATCACGCTGGCCCCGGAGTTGATGGTGAGGCTGGCCAGCTGCGGCACGCGCACCACCTGCGTCCCCGCCCCGGACACGTAGCCGTTGCGCAGCCCGCTGCAGCCGGCCGTGCTGATGGTGATGGTGTTGCCGGAGATGGAGCCCACCGTGACGAGCTCGTAGAGCCCCGCCCCATTGAGCGCCGTGACGGTACCGAACGCCGCCGAGGTGGTGTCCGTGCCGATGGTGGCACCCTGCATCTGGATGATCATCAGCAGGTCGCCGGCCGCCAGGGCGCCGAAGTCAGGGCTGGCGAGGTTGCCGATGTCGTCCACCACGAAGCTCGTGGCGCCCGCCGAGGCGGCAGCGCCGAGCACCGCGTACTGGTTGAGCTGCGTGTTGGGCGCGCTGACGGTCAGGTCGCCGTCCACGCCCACCAGGGCGGAGCTGGCCACGGCGGGGGCGTCCATCACGGGGGCCGAGGAGTGCTCGGGAAGAGCAGCCTCCTGGGCGCACGAGGCGCTCAGGACGCCCACGGCCAGGCACAGGGCCTGGGCGGGCACGGACAAGAGTCGGGATGAGAAACTCCAATGCGGCTTCACGTTCAACCTGCTTTCAAAAGGAAGAGACCTTCGTCCCAGCACAGGGCCACTGCACAAGGCAGACCATGGGATGGGAGGGGCCATGCCCGAGGGAGAGGGCCTTCAGGACCCCAGGCGGACAGTGTCGCGAGACATGTCAACGCCGGGCTCTTGACGTGTCAAGCAAGCTGCCCGCGTTTCCTGACACAGCGGTGGGGAGGCGCCAGCACGCCTTCGAGACCCACCGTCCGTTGCGGCTCATAATTCTCAAGAAATGAGCCAAGGGCCCCGTGTCGACCGGGGCCCTGACCGGAAGCGGCCGTGCAGGCCGCAGGTGCCCCGGCTTACCGCCGGGGGGTGCCGGGCAAGGTGCGGTTCTGCCACTCCTGCTCGATGTGCCCTTCGATCTCCTCGCGCGTCCGGCGAGCGTTCGCCAGTGCCGCGTCGATCTCCGCACGGACGCGGAGCGTCTGCTCGGTATCGGCAGCCCGGTACTCCGAGGTCTCCGGGCGAGCCACGAGTCGGCCAGTTTGCGCAGCGCCCCGCTTGACCCGGCTTTTCTTGATCGGCTCCGCCTTTGGGGTCTTCTTTCGGGCCATGGGTGCCTCCTGCTCCATTCCAGGGTTTTCACAAAAGGTAAGGGGCAGGGGCCTGTCCGTTAACCGCGCCGCCGCGATCACCCGTGTCCCGTGCCCGAGGGTCGGCCGGCCAGACGGCCCAACGGGTGTCCGTCCGCACGGAGGCAGCAGAGGACATCAACGCGAGAGGGCGCGTCCACCACTCTCCGGGAAGCGCTCGTAGGGACGGTACGCAGGAGCGCCTCCACGTGCGTGGGGCCATCAAGGTCCAAGGGCGTCTCCGTGAGTTGACCAGCCCCCCGCCTGCCGTGCGCCGCGACCGCGAGAGCAGTTCCGCACTTGCGCTCCTGGGAGGGCCCCCGGAGGGGCCGCGCCCGCGCCACCGCATCCCGGACCTGCTGGTGCAAGGGCGTGGTAAATCCAGCCGTTAGCATCTACTGGCCAGGCGAGAGAGCCCCTCGGAAATATCGAACCTGCATGAACCGGCCTCTCCCTCCTGGCTATGAGGGAGTCCTCTCCACGAAAGCGAGGCGGGAAATCAGAGTTCTGCCGCAACGAATGCAGACAGGCCTATGTCGATTGCTTGGAACTGGAGCGGCTTCAGCCCCAAGAGTTCTCCGCCCCTGGCGAGGCCATCGACTGGTTGAATCGCCACCGGGCGGCTGTCGTGGTGGGCGGCATCATCGTCATCGCAGGGGTGGCCTTCGTTGTCATCTCGGCTGGAACAGGACTCCTCGTTCTTGCGCCCGTACTCTGGATGGCATCTGTGGAAAACAACCGATGAATACGCGAAAACTTCTCTCCAACGCCAAGGCACTGATCGCGGAAATCCAATCGAACACCGCGTCCCCCGAGCAGCGTGAGCTTTTGGATGCCGTCTTCGATGCGCTCCTCTTCATTGATTCCACGGGGCAACTGTATGCGTTCGAGGATTACCGGAAGCACCTCGCCTCGAATGACCTTCCGTTGGCCCTGGCCTCTTTCGACACGCTCCAAGAAGCGGAGGCCTGGCTGCGGGAAACTCCCGAGCCCCCTTCCTCGGCCTCCCTCCTGATTGGCGGCCAGTATCACGAGCTTGTCTTCATTCGCGAACAGAACCACCGCAGCATCTTCCCACACCCCGTGCTTGAGCACGTCCTCAACGGACTGCTCCGGGATGGACTCCCAGCCCCTGTGGCTTCCTTCGCCACGCGTCAAGACGCGGAAGCGTGGTTCCAGCGTCAGTCGGCTCCCGGCAATTCGTCCATCATCCACATCGCTGGAGAGCCACATCTCGCGGTGTATCAGCCCCGCGCTCAGCACCGCGCGATCTACCCGTTCCCACGTTCCCTAAACTCCCATGAGCCCTGTTGACAATGGGAGATTTTCCGGAAGGCACTGATTTCAGACCGCTCCCTGGAAGGCCCTGCGTCTTCCGCCGCACCTCTATGAGCAGATCCACTACAGGCACCCTCAACGTTCAAGGCAGCTGGGAGTTGACTGGCACGAGCGTCAGCCGGGCAGTCCCGTTGCCGAGCTGGCCTGAACTGTTACTCCCCCAAGCCCACACAGTACCATCACCTTCCATCGCCACTGCATGAGAGTCTCCCACGGCTAAAACCTCAATGTCCTTGAGCCCTTGGACCCGTGCTGGGCTTGCACGCGATGTATCCGTGCCGTCTCCAAGTTCACCGTTATCATTGAGACCCCAGGCCCAGAGAGTGCCATCCGCAGTCAACGCCACCGAATGGGAAGTGCCCGCCGCCACGTCCGTGACGCCTGTCACTCCCTGCACCTGCACCGGCGTTGGCCGCGGGGCCGCCTCCGTGTCGTCATCACCGAGTTGTTTCTCACTGTTATCCCCCCACGCCCAGACGCTGCCATCCTCGCTTAGGGCCAGTGAGTGGGAGTCACCCGAGGCCACTGCCTTGATCCTGGTCAACCCTTTCACCTGAACCGGCGTGTATTGCTCCTCACTCATCGTTTCTCCGAGTTCACCGGAGTCGTTGTATCCCCATGCCCAGACATTGCCGTCGCCGCACACCGCCAGCGATTGGTCCAGTCCCCCGCCCAATGCCGTGCAGTCTCCAGGAAGTCCTCGCACCTGCTCCGGTACGGCTTGATCGTTGTCCGTTCCATCCCCTAGCTGGCCGCCCTCATTGTCCCCCCAAGCCCAAACCGTTCCATCCCCGCGCAATGCCATGGAGTGGTTATCGCCTGCCGCCAGAGCGATGACGCCCGTTACCTCAGAAACCTGTACGGGCTTGTCCCAATCGAGGGCACTTCCATCCCCGAGTTGGCCCTCACCGCCATTGCCCCACGCCCAGACGGTGCCATCCTCGCGCAGCGCCAGCGAATGGGACAAGCCTGCTGCCACAGCGATGACTCCTTCCAATCCAACCACCTGCCCTGGCACCGGTACTGGCACTGTGTCTTTCCTCCCATTTCCCAGTTGACCGGCACTGTTGCTGCCCCAGGCCCAGACGGTCCCGTCACTGCGCAGCGCCAGCGAATGACTGCCGCCCGCGCTCACGGCGAGAATCCGGCACGGCTCGGTGGAGAGGGTGAACGTCTTGGAGACAGTCTCCGTGATTCCGTTGGACACCGTCACAGTGGCATCTGCACGCTGGCCCGAAGGCACACAGACAGGGGCGGTCCAGGTGATCTCACTGGTAGAGCCTGTGGTTTTGGGCTCCCCTAAGTTCCCGAGGGTTGACGCCCATGAGAAGCTCAGGGACGGCGTCTCTTTATCTTGAGCCGTCACGCTCAAGGTAACCAAGCCCCGAGCCTCGACCTCTGTGGCGGACTGCGAACTCTGCGTGATGACGGGCGCCGTATTGTCGCAACTTTCGCCATTGCGATCGCAGAAGGCTGCAACCTCTTGGTCGTAATCCGCACAACCCAAAGCACCGGCCAGTAATCCCAGCGGCAAGAGCACTCGAAGTGTCTTCACGCGACGCCTCCTGGTCTCACTTTGAGTCTTGGCTGCCGTGTCCGGGAGCCTGCGTGGGGCAATCTCCTGTCCGCTGGACCTTGTCCGGTGAGCGGGCAAGCAGCGAGCGGGGGCCGAGATTCCCCGGAAGGCGCTGATTTCAGGCCGTTTCCTGGGCGGCCCTGCGTCTTCTGCCGCACCCCTGCAAGATGAAGTCTTCTTTCATTCGCACGTCGGGGCTGAACAGGGACAGGAAGGTGGTTAGGTTCCGCCCCCAACATTGGTTCCCCGCGAGTTCCCCGCCCGCCGGGCCGAAGAAGGAGGAAGCAAGCGATGGAGGCACGAAAGAAACGGCGCTGGCCCTATGTGCTCGGAGGCATCTTCGCCGTCCTGGTGCTCGCGGTGGTCATCGTCCTGTGGCGGCTCGATGCCATCCTGCTCCAGCAGGCCCGCGCCCAGGCGGCCACCTACTCCCAGCTGCTCGGCCGGCCCATCCAGATCGGCGACATCTCCACCAAGCTCTTCCCCCACATCGGCGTGGACGTGGAGAACGTCTCCGTGGGCGCCGCCGAGGGCGAGGACATGCCCCTCGCCGAGGTGAAGGCCCTCGATGTCCGCGTGGCCGCCATGCCCCTGCTGCGCTCCAGCGGCAAGGACATCCAGGTGCTCAACGCGGAGGTCACCGGCCTCACCGTCAACGTCATCCGCCTGCCCGATGGCACCACCAACGTGCAGCGCCTCCAGGAGCGGCTCGCCAGCCAGCAGAAGCCCGAGGAGGAGGCCCCCGCCGAGGACGAGAAGCCCACGGACCTGTCCGGCGTGCGCGTGGACCGCGCCGCCCTCACCGATGGCACCATCCGCTTCGTGGACCGCTCCGGCGCCAAGGCCCAGGAGCTGGCCGTGTCGGACCTCGACATCGAGGTGAAGGACCTGCGCGTGGGCCAGCCCCTCGAGGTGAAGCTCGCCGCCGCCGTGCTCGCCCAGAAGCAGAACCTCTTCGCCACCCTGGCCGCCTCGCCGCTGCCCCCCACCCTGGTGCCCACCCCCGAGCGCCTCTCCCTCAAGGCCGAGGCCATCGACCTCGCCCCCCTGGGCCCCTTCCTTCCCCCCAGCGTGGGCTTCCAGGCCGGCACCCTGACGGCGGACTGGAAGGCCGAGCTGGGCGCCGCCATCCCCGGCGGCAAGGGCCCCACCCGGCTGGAGGGCGCCATCCGCGCCCTGGGCCTGAAGTTCGCGGGCTCCGAGGGCGGCAAGGCGCTCGACGTGGTGCTCGACACGAACGTGAAGGCGGACCTCGCCGCCGGAGACCTGGCGCTCGACCGCTTCAAGCTCGACTTCGGCCCCGCCGGCATCGACGGCAAGGGCCGCGTGAAGGGCATGCTCGGCGACAGCCCCTCCGTGGAGGGCTTCGAGCTGACGAGCCATGATCTCGACCCGGCGGTGCTCTCCGACTACTACCCGCCGCTCAAGAAGATGCTGGGCGGCATGATTGCCGGCCCCGTGGGCCTGTCCGTGAAGGGCAGCGGCACCCAGGAGGCCCAGGCGCTGGACGCGGAGGTGGACCTCACGCCGGTGCGGCTGCGCGTTCCCGCCCAGCTCAGCAAGGAGCCCGGTGCCCCCATGAAGCTCACCGCCCGCGTCACCGGCGCGGCGGCCAGCGGCGGCGCCCTGCGCTTCGATGCGAAGGCGAACCTCGCCGGCGTGGACATGCGCCCGGGCCTGGTGCTGAACAAGACGCCCGGCCAGCGGCTCGATGCGGCCGTGGCCGGCACCTACCAGCCCACGAAGGACGGCATGAAGGTGGACGTGCGCCAGCTCACGCTCAACGTGCTGGAGGACACGCTCACCGGCACCGCCTCCGCGGCGCTCGCGGGCCAGGGCAAGAAGCAGACGACCACGTTCGCCCTGGACATGAAGAGCCCGAAGATTGACGCGGACGCGCTGCTGCTGCCCGAGGAAGAGGTGGTGGCGCGCACCGGCGGCAAGGAGGAGCCCCCTTCGGATGACGCCACGCGCTTCAACGGCTACCGCGGGGACATGAAGTTCCAGGTGGGCGCCGTGCGCTACAGCGGGATGGACCTGTCCAACATCGTGGCCCACGTCACCATGGTGGATGACCTCATCAAGGTGGAGAAGCTGACCGCGGGCATCTACGGCGGCTCGGTGGTGGCCGACGGCACGCAGATGCGCCTGGGGCCCCTGCCCGAGCAGCGGCCCTTCGAGGCCAAGGTGAAGGTGCAGGCGGTGGAGATGGGCTCGGCGCTGTCCGCCTTCACCCCCAAGAAGGTGATGACGGGCACCTTCAACGGAAACGTGGACGTGAAGGGCGTGGGCTACAACCCGGATCAGCTCAAGCAGACGCTGCTGGGCGCCATCAACGGCAACGTGGCCAATGGCTCGCTCCTGGGCCTGGACATCGTCTCGGCGGTCACCGAGCCGCTGGCCAAGGCGCTGCCCTTCGCGGCCAAGGCCCTGCGCAGCGGCGATGTCACCTCGCTGGGCGAGAACCTGCCCTTCGGCGTGGAGATCAAGAACGGCGTGGCGCAGCTCGACAAGCCCCTCACCTGGTCGCGCCCCGAGGGCACGATGAACTTCACCGGCGGCATCCGGCTGGATGGGGAGCTGGACCTGAACGGCACGGTGAACCTCACCCCGCAGACCATCAAGACGCTCACCCTCGGCAAGGCCACGCCCACCGAGGCCATCCCGGTAACACTCAACCTCACCGGGCCCGCGTGGAGCCCCAAGGTGACGGGCCTGGACGTGAAGCCCGCCGCCACGGCCATCGCCAAGCAGGCCTTGGGCGGCCTCGCCGGACAGCTCCTCGGGGACAAGGCCAAGCCGGTGCAGGACCTCGTCGCCGGTGGCCGGGAGGAGGCCGAGCGCCAGAAGCAGGCCCTGGAGCAGAAGGCCGCCGAGGAAAAGGCCAAGCTGGAGGCCGCCGCCCGCGCCAAACAGGAGGAGGCCAAGAAGAAGGCCGAGGAAGAGGCCAAGAAGCGCCTGCGCGGCGTCTTCGGGAAGTAGCCTCTCCCATGTCCACGCCCCCCTCCTTCCCGGAGCGGGGGCGGCTCAGGACGCCGGGCGGACCCGGGCGTAGACCTTCCGCAGCTGGGGCTCGTGCTCGAACGACCAGTCGCAGAGCGCCGCCAGCGGATGGCTCAGGCTCTTTCCAAACGCCGTCAGGCGGTACTCCACCCGCGGGGGCACCTCGGGGAACACTTGCCGCTCCACCAGCTCGTTCTCCTCCAGCGCGCGCAAGGTCTGCGTCAGCATCTTCGGTGACACGCCCCGGATCTGCCGCTGCAGCTCGCTATAGCGCTTCGTGCCCTGCATCAGCACGATGAGCACCAGCAGGGACCACTTGTCCGCCAGCAAGACGAGCGCCTGATTCACGATACAGGTCTCATCGAACACGTCCTTCACGAGCATGCGCTCCAGCAGTCCCGTCACGAGCTGCTGCCGCACCGCCTCGTCCGCTCTCTTTCCCGCCATCACTTACCTCCAGGTACCTACTATACCAAAAGGTGCCTACTTCCCAATGGGTAGTGAGGCCGTTACCTTGGTTCGCGAACACCGCCCAGGAGGCCTCATGCAGACGCCACACCCAGGAAAAGCCGCGGAGCTCTTCGCCGCACACCTCGCGCTCGTCATCAAGGACATGCCGGCGTGGCTGGAGCTGTTCGCCGAGAACGCCGTCATCGAGTTCCCCTATGCGCCTTCCGTGGGCACCCCGGCCCGGTTGGCGGGCAAGGCCGCCATCACCGCCTACGCGCAGGGCGTGCCCGCGATGATGCGGGACTTCGTCTTCTCGGACCTCCGGGTCTTCCCCACGCACGAGCCCCATGTGCTGTTCGCCGAGGTCCATGGCGAGGCCACCATCTCGAGCACCGGGCTCCGGTACGTACAGGACTACGTGATGCGCCTGGAGACGGATGGCGAGCGGATCATCCACTATCGCGAGTACTGGAACCCGGTCCCCGTCATCCAGGCCTTTGGAGGGCACCAGGGGGTTGCCAACGCCTTCGAGGCCGGGGGACGGTCATGAAGATCGTCATCACCGCCGCCTCCGGCAACATCGGCTCCCGCGTGGCGGAGCAGGTGGTCGCGGCCGGCGCCGAGGCCGTGCTGCTCTCGCGTCACCCCGCGAAGCTCTCGGCCTTGAGCGCCCGGGGCGCCCGAGTCCTGCCCGTTGGCAGCGACGATGCCCCCGGGCTGCTCTCCGCCGCCAAGGGCGCGGAGGCGCTGTTCTATCTGGCCCCTCCGAACCCCGGCGCGAAGGACCTGCGCGACTGGTATCTCCAGACGGCCACGGCCGCCGCGCAGGCCGTCCGGGAGCATCGCATCCCGCGCGTGGTCTGCATCTCCTCCGTGGGGGCCAACGCGAACGCCCCGCTCGGCACGGTCTCCTTCGCCGCGGAGGTCGAGGAGATCTTCAACCGCGCTGCCCCGAACGTGCTGCACCTGAGACCTGGCTACTTCATGGAGAACTGTCTGGCCCAGGTGGAGTCTCTCCGCCACGGTGTCCTGTCCTTTCCCTACGCGGAGGACCACGACATCCCGTGGATCAGCACGGATGACATTGGCGATGTGGCCGCGAAGTACCTGCTCGATGGAGGCTGGGCGGGCCACTGGACGCGGAACCTGCTCGGGCCGGAGAACCTGACCCTGACGGAGGTGGCGGCCCTCCTCACCCGGGTGTCCGGCAAGCCCGTCCGGTATGAGCGGGTGTCCGAGGAGGCCTTGCAGCAGCAGCTCCGCGCCCAGGGCGTGAACCCCACCGTGCAGAAGCAGTTGGGGGACCTGTTCCGGGCGCTCGGAGACCCACAGGGCATCTACGCGACGGCGCGCACGCCCGAGGCCTTCACGCCGACGACGTTCGAGGCGTTCGCCCGGAACAAGCTGCTGCCCCTGCTGGCTACCGGGGGTTGAGCCGCGCCGCGGTGGTGCGCTCCACGAACAGCAGGCCGTCGTAGAGCCGCAGCGCGTGGACCTGCGCCAGGGAGGGATAGCCCCCGTCCGAGTAGATGAAGCCGATGTCGTGGGCGCGCCGCGAGCGCCGCCACCACTCGTACGCCGGGCCCGTGCGCGGCAGGGCGCGAAGGTCCAGCGCGAACACGGGCCAGCCCGTGGCGGCCAGCGCGGCATCCAGCGTGTCCTCCGGCTCCGGCGGCACGGAGAAGGCCACCCTGCCCTTGCGGCCCGGGGGCGGCTGGGGGTCCATGTTGAACGCGAGGAACTCGCCCCGGTGAAAGGCCATCCCGAACACATAGAAGGAGGGGCCGAGCGCGTCCGCCAGGTGCCGGCCCGCGGCGTACTCTCGCCACTCGCCCGGGCCCCGCTGCACGTGCCCGTTGTGCGCCCACAGCACCGCCCGCGTGCCGGGCCCTTCGTGCTCCAAGGCCCAGAGCAGGTTCTCCGCCATCGCCCGGTCCCGCAGCTCCTCCTCTTCCTGGAGGACCTTGCCCACGAACTGGCGCAGCACGCGTACGCACTGGCGCGCCACCGCCCACTGCGCCGCGCTGGACTCGCGGATGTACCGGGCTTTCTCCGCCTCGAACCGCCCGGCCAGGGCGTCGAGGTGCGCCCTCGCCTCCTGCTGGCGCTCCGCCGGGAGCCGGCTGAAACCGGCCTTGGGCAGGGCCAGCCTCCCGAGCATCTCCCCGGCCTGCGCTCCCTGCGCCGTGTCCACCTGGGCCAGGTAGGCCTTCACGCGCGCCACGGCCTCGGGCGAGAACTGCATGTCCACGCCGTAGAACTTCAGCTTCTTCGGGTGGGCGGGGTCTTCATTGTAGCGGCGCATCCAGTGGAGGAGCGCCAGGACCTCCTCCGTGTTCCAGGCGGAACCGCTCAGGAGCCGCGCGGGGTCTCCCTTACCGTCGAGCACGTAGTCATTGAAGGCGAGCCCTTCGGCGAAGTTCTCCTCCAGGGCGAAGACGGTGAAGCCCAGCTCCGTCACCAGGAACTCCAGCATGCGGTGCTTGAGCTGGAAGAACTCCCGCGTGCCGTGCGTGGCCTCCCCCAGCGCCACCACGCGCGTGTCCTTCAGCACCGGCTTCAGCGGCGCCAGGTCCTCCAGCCCCTGCCCCGCCTCCACCGACTTCAGCGGCACCCCGGTCTGTTTCATCCACGCCACGGCCGCCCGGGACATGGACGGGTCCGCCGCCCGCTCCAGGCGCACCGTGACGGGCTCGCCCCTCCGGGGCACCCGCTGCATCACCGTCGAGAAGCCGGGCGCGGAGGCGATGACGCTGTGGGCGCCCTCCGCGCTCCTCACCTGGAAGCGGCCCTCCGGTGAGGCTTCGAGCAGCGCGACGTCGTCAAAGGGCATCCCCGCCCGGACGATGCGCAAAGCCACCCCGGGCAGGGGCGCGCCGGCCTCGTCCACCACGATGCCCTCCAGCAGCCCAGGTGAGGCGATCTCCGCCCGGAGCTCCAGGGGCTTCACGGGCTGGTCTGCCTCCACCTTCAGCGTCTCGCCCACGGCGAAGAGCCCATCAGAGGTGATGCCGGCAAGGCCGTACTCTCCCGGCGGGAGCGAAGGCACCTCGAAGCGGCCCCCAGCCCCCGAGGTGACGCGCGCCACGGGAGCATCCGAGCGCACATCCCAGGAGGGCACCCGTGGAATCACGGTGATCCGCGTCCCTGGAAGGGGGGCGCCTTGCGCGTCCAGCACCTGGCCCGGCAGCCCCGCCCGCGCCGGGGCGGTGACGGGAGGAGGTCCGGAATCGGAGCGGGCCGAGGTACACCCCAGGCCCAGCGCGAGCAACCACCACGGACGAAAGCGCATGTGTGAAGTTCCGGAGCGTGTTCCCATGAAGCATACGGGCATTCACGTCCTTTTTTCTGGAGGCAGCCCGGTTCCTGGCGAGAATGAACCGGACGCGCCCATGCCCGCCTTGCTCCCCCAGCCCGCCGCAGGAGGCCGCCCATGAGGCCCGCTCGTCTTCGCTCACGAAAGCCCACGCTCACGGCGATCGAGCTCTGCGCCGGCGCGGGAGGACAAGCCATCGGCCTGGACCTGGCCGGCTTCGAGCACGTGGCCGCCGTGGAGATCGACGCGCACGCCTGCGCCACCTTGCGGCGGAACCGGCCCCAGTGGCGCGTGCTGGAGGAGGACCTGCGGAGCTTCTCCGGGACATCCTTCCGGGGGGTGGACCTGCTCGCCGGAGGCGTGCCGTGTCCTCCCTTCTCCATCGCCGGCAAGCAACTGGGGGCCGACGATGAGCGCGACCTGTTCCCCGAGGCCCTGCGCCTGGTAGAGGAGATCCGCCCCGCGGCGGTGATGCTGGAGAATGTCCGGGGGCTCGCGGCGGAGCGCTTCGCGGACTACCGCGCGTCCGTCCTCGGCCGGCTGGAGCGGCTCGGCTACGTGGCCGCGTGGCGGGTGCTGAACGCCTCGGACTACGGCGTCCCCCAGCTTCGTCCCCGCTTCATCCTCGTCGCGCTCCGGCCGTCCGCCGCGGAGCACTTCGCCTGGCCCAAGCCCCACCGCGAGGTGCCCACCGTGGGCCATGCCATCGGAGACCTCATGGCCGCCGCGGGCTGGCCGGGGGCACCGGCCTGGGTGGCGGGCGCGCAGGCCCTGGCGCCCACCATCGTGGGCGGCTCCAAGAAGCATGGGGGGCCGGATCTCGGACCCACCCGGGCGCGGCTCGAATGGGCCCGGCTGGGCGTCGATGGGCTGGGCATCGCCAACGCGCCGCCGGATGCCGCGTTCCCCGTGAGCCAGAAGCCCAAGCTGACGGTGCCCATGGTCGCGCGGATCCAAGGGTTTCCGGACACATGGACGCTGTCCGGGGGGAAGACGGCCGCCTACCGCCAGGTGGGCAACGCGTTTCCGCCCCCCGTGGCGTACGCGGTCGGGGTGTCCATCCGCAAGGCGCTGCTGAAGTCCCTGGCCGAGGTGCCCGCGCAGTTGCGGCTCGCGTAGCCACGCCATGGCGGACACGCTCTCCCGGGCCGCGCGCAGCGAGAACATGCGGCGCATCCGCGCCAAGGACACCGTGCCGGAGCTGGCCGTGCGCCGGGCCCTGCACCGCATGGGCTTGCGCTTCCGCCTTCACGCGAGCGAGCTGCCCGGCAAGCCGGACCTGGTGCTGCGCCGGCACCAGGCCGTGGTGTTGATCCACGGCTGCTTCTGGCACCAGCACCGGCGCTGTGTGGACGGCCACGTCCCGAAGACGAACCTGTCCTACTGGCAAGCCAAGCTCGAGCGGAACGTCCTCCGGGACCGCCGCAACCGCCGCAAGCTCGTCCAGCTCGGCTTTCGCGTGCTCGTCATCTGGGAATGCGAGGCCCAGCACCCTGCTGTCCTGGAGAAGAAACTGCGCCGCTTCTTTCCCCCGCCCGGGCCCGAGGCCACCTGATTTCGGGTTGCCCGGAGCAGGGCCCCGGCAGATAACCAGGGACATGACCTCTCCCTCCCTGTCTCCTGGTCCCTCGCCTCGCTTCGCTTCCAAGCCCCGTCTTCCGTTCCTGCTGCTCGGTGTCACGCTCGCCGCCTGGATGACCGGCTGCGGGGATGATGAGGATGGGGAGCTTCCCAAGCCCATCGCCATCGCCGACGCCCGGGGCCGCGCCAATGGCGACGAGGTGACAATCCAGGGCTACGTCACGGTTCCCCCCGGCGCCTTCAACTCGGGCACGGAGGAGAATGGCTTCGCCATCCAGGACGCCACCGGCGGCATCTACGTGCAGCTCGATCAGAAGCTGAACTTCGGCCTGGGCACGCAGGTGCGCGTTCAGGGCACGATGGATGAGCAGAACAAGCTGCGCATCTTGAAGAGCCAGCCCTCGGAGATCGAACAGGTCCAGGGCACCCAGACGGTCACGCCCCGCGCGGTGCTCACCGGCGAAGTCGCCGAGCCCGTGGAGGGCCGGCTCGTGCAGGTGACCGGCAATGTCACCCGCACCTTCCAGGACGACTCGCCCTACGGCTACGAGCTCTACATCAACGATGGCTCGGGCGAGGTGCAGATCTACGTGTACCTCACCACGGGCTTCGACCGGGCCACGCTGGAGGCGCTTACCGCCGGCCAGCGCATCACCGTGGTGGGCTTCGCCGCGCAGTACGAGTCCCAGTACGAGGTCATCCCCCGGCAGCCCTCGGACCTGACGCTCAACTGAGCCCAGGCCCCCTGGTGACACCACTCACCAGTGGTGACTCGGCTTTCCCTGCTCCCAGGTGAGCCCCGTCACCACCCTGGCCACCGGAAGCACACCTTCGTGACGTAACTGCTTGAGAAGACAGGGTTTGGGCAGGCCTCAGGGCCTGGCACGCACGCTGCAATGAAGCCTTCCCGTCAAGGCTTCCTCCTCCTCTCAATCTCTCGTCCTTCCGGAGCACGTCATGGGCATCAAACTCGGTGGTGTTGGCAACCTCTTCAAGGGCGGCGGCAAGATTCCGGACTTCAAGCCCAGCGCTCCCAAGCCCCAGACCCCCAAGCCGGACGCGAAGCCCACCTTCACCCCGCGCCCGGACATCAACGGCAAGCCCCAGTCCAACAAGCCGGACTTCAAGCCCCAGACCCCCAAGCCGGACGCGAAGCCCACCTTCACCCCGCGCCCGGACATCAACGGCAAGCCCCAGTCCAACAAGCCGGACTTCAACCTGGACAGCCTCAAGCCGGGCGGGCTGAACAAGCCGGGCGGGCTGAACAAGCCGGACTTCAACCTGGACAGCCTCAAGCCGGGCGGGCTGAACAAGCCGCACGGGCTGGGCAACGGGCTGGGCAACGGGCTGGGCGGCGTGGGCGATGTCTTCGGCGGAATCGCCGAAGGTGCCGCCGGACTGGCCGGGGCCGGGCTCGATGCCGCCTCCATGCTCGGCATGATGGCGCCGCAGATGATGGCGCCCATGATGGACCCGTACGCCATGGATCCGTACGCCGCCGGTGGCCTGCCCCCGGAACTGGCCGGTGCGCCCATGATGGACCCGTACGCGGCCGGTGGCCTGCCCCCCGAGCTGGGCATGATGGGGCCGGGCCCTGCGATGGACCCGTACGCGGCCGGTGGCCTGCCCCCCGAGCTGGGCATGATGGGGCCGGGCCCTGCGATGGACCCGTACGCGGCTGGCGGCTTCGGCGGCCCCGCCCTGGACGCCAGCGGCCAGTCCGGCTCGGGCCTGAGCGCCCTGCTGGACACGGTGGCCAACGCCGTCGCCACCGTGACCCAGGTGGCCGAGGCCGTGACGAGCCTCGTGGACCAGGCCAGCGGCGCGAACGCCCTGCCCTCTCTGGCCAAGACCGTCGCCGAGGCCGTGAAGGCCCCGCAGACCCCGCAGTTCTGAGTCCAGCGCGGTCTTCCCCTCCGTCCTGCTACCGCGCGCTCAGTCGCCGCGTCGTGGGCTGGAGCATGAGCGAGCGCATCGAGCGGCAGCGTCAGCCTGTCCACCGAAGCGGGTGACGCTCACACCTGCAAGCAGCAGTCCCCAGGGGACACCGGACGCGCCGAGCGCTGTAACGCCCGGCGCGTCCGAGCTGAGTTAGAAGGAGGAGCCGTTCGCGCGCTTGCCAGCCGAGGCCGAGAGAGGCGAGAGCGTGTTGTGCAGCAGGAAGCTGCCCCCCGGCTGAGCATCCGGGCTGCGGTTCATCGACACGCCATCGGCCCCGGCCAATGCGCTGGAATAGGTGAAGGTGTCGATGACGGTGCCGACGGCGTTCTTCACGGTGACAGTGTCGCCGGCATTGCCCAGGCTGAGGCTGCCGGTGGTGGCGGCCACGGCATTGGACGTGCAGGAGCACAACGGCATACCGGAGGCCGCACCGAACACCACCAGGGCCTTGCCCGGAGCAAGCACGGTGCCGGAAGCAAACGTGTGGCGCACCTCCGTGGCGTCCCAGAGAACCCAGCCGCTGAGATCCATGGCCGTGCTGCCCGCGTTGACCAGCTCGACGAACTCGCCAGCGGTGGCCGAGCCGGGCTCGTTGGCGAGAATCTCATTGAGGATGACACGCCCGGAGGTCACGGTGAACGTGGCGTTGCTGGTATCCACGAGGTTGCCGTTCTGGGCGTCCGCGATGCGCACGAGGGCGCTCAAGGAAGTCGAGGCAGGCAGCGTCCAGGCATAGGCGCCCAAGCCGGCCGGCACGTTGGCGGCGATGAGCGCCCAGGTGGAACCGTTGTCGAGCGAATACCGGAGGTTCACTTGACTCACCCCGGAGGATGCCCAGGTGATGTTCCGGACGGAGCCCGTGGACCACTGCTCGCCGCCGTTGGGGGCGGTGACGGTCAGCGTCCCGGGAGGCACCTCCACGCAGCTGATGCCATCGCCTGAGTAGCCGGCGTTGCAGGCGCACGTGCGCGAGCCGGGGAGGTTCGTGCACGTGGCGTTCACATTGCACCCGCCGTTGTCCACCATGCACTCGTCGTTGTCGGCCATGACGTACTCCTGACTGAGGGAAGCGGAGAACGTCTGGAACGGCAGCGGCACCATCAAGTACGCGGGGGTGTACGGCTCGAGCTGCATCGAGGAGTAGGTGCCTGGAACCATGCGTACCTGGAAGCGGCCGTCGGCTCCAGACAGGGCAGACAGCTCATTCCAGCCGATGCCGCGATACATCGAGCCCCGCAGGCGCACGTTGGCCACCGGCTGGCCGCTGCTGTTGACGACCCGGCCATGGAGCTGGAGGTCCCGGACCGCCAGGTTGAGTGTGCTACTGGTGCTGAAGGGCTGGGAGAACAGCAGGGTCTGCGAGCCCGTGAAGCCGGGTGAGGTGAACTCGACGCCGACGTTGTAGGTGCCAGGGATGAACGGCAGCGCGTACATCCCGGCGGCATCCGTGGTGGCCCGATACGTGGCGGTGGAGCTCGAGGGTTCCTGGGCATAGACGGACACTCCCGCCGCGAGGCTGCCATCAGAGAATTTCACTTGCCCGGAGAGGTGGATGGCACTGCCCAGGACGAAGTCCTGCGTGGTGTTGCCCGAGAACGTCTGATTCGGAAGAGGCGTGATGACATAGGGGCCACCCGTGGGAGGCTCCAACTGCATCGAGAGGTAGGTGGCCGGAACCATGCGGACCTGGAAGCGGCCGTCGGCTCCAGACACGGGAGACAGCCCATTCCAACCGTTGTTGCGATACACCCCGCCCCGCAGGCGCACGTTGGCCACTGGCTGGCCGCTGCTGTTGACGACCCGGCCGTTGAGCTGGATGTCCTGAATCGTCAGATCGAGTGTGCTGCTGGTGCTGAAGGCCCGGGAGGGAAACACGAGCGCCGTGCCCATGAAGCCGGGTGAGGTGAACTCGACGCCGACGCTGTAGGTGCCAGGGATGAACGGCAGCGAGTACATCCCGGCTGCATCCGTGGTGGCCCGGTACATGACGCCGCCCGGGGATGTTCTGGCATAAACGGTCGCTCCCGCCGCGATGCTGCCGTCGGAGAACTTCACCTGCCCGGAGAGGTGGATGACACTGCCCAGGACGAAGTCCTGCGTGGTGTTGCCCGAGAACGTCTGATTCGGAAGAGGCGTGATGACATAGGGGCCACCCGTGGGAGGCTCCAACTGCATCGAGGAGTAGGTGCCTGGAAGCATGCGCACCTGGAAGCGGCCGTCGGCTCCAGACACGGGAGACAGCTCACGATCCGAGTCGTAGCCACCACTCAACGCCTCGCCCCACAGGCGCACGTTGGCCACCGGCTGGCCGCTGCTGTTGACGACCCGGCCGTTGAGCTGGATGTCATGGGCCGTCAGATTGAGCGTGGTGGGAGTGCTGATGGACAGTGCGGAGACCAGGGGATCCATGCCACTGAAGTTGTGGAAGGCGAAGTCGACGCCGACGTTGTAGGTGCCAGGAATCAATTGCAGCGAGTACATACCGGCTGCGTCCGCGGTGGCCCGATACGCCTGGGTGCTCGATGGCACCCTGGCGTAAACGGTCACTCCCGCCCCAATGCTGCCATCGGAGAACTTCACCTGCCCGCTCAGGGCAGCTTGTGCCCAGGCGGCGCCAGGGAGTGACACCAACACCATGGCCACGAGGACCGTCCGATAAAGGAGAGCGTGTAAAGGCATGAGGACCTTGTCGTAGAAGCGCAGCAGGGAAGGGCTTGCTTTGCCACTCCGGTCTCTCTTTGAAACCGTGAGTTCCTTGCCTTTAGACCATGAGGGTCTGACGTTCTACTCGACTCGGAGCGCTCTCGGCACCCGTGAGCACGGCGTAAGTAAGTCCTTCAGCAGGTCCGCTGCCAGCAACGTTCGGTCACGTGACCTTCGAGCCGTACACTTCGATATCGACGAGGCGCCGGCCCTTCTTTGCCTGCGCCTGCCATTGCTTCTCGAAGCCGAACCAGTCATCGCCCACCCACAAGGCCTGAGAGTAGGTGCCGGTGCGGAAGACGCCGGCGTAGCGGCGGGTCTTGCCGTCGAGCCACGTTTCCAGGTCGATCAGCCGCAGGTTCTTCTTCGCCAGTTCCTTCCACTTCGCTTCGAAGCCTTCCCAGTCGTCGCCCACCCACAGTGCCTGCTCGTCGGCGCCGGTGCGGAAGACGCCGGCGTAGCGGCGGGTCTTACCGTCGAGCCACGTTTTCAGGCTGATCAGCCGCAGGCTCTTCTTCGCCAGCTCCTTCCACTTCGCTTCGAAGCCGTCCCAGTCGTCGCCCACCCACAGCGCCTGCTCGTCGGTGCCGGTGCGGAAGACACCCCCGTAGCGGCGGGTCTTGCCGTCGAGCCACGTTTCCAGGTCAATCAGCCGCAGGTTCTTCTTCGCCAGCTCCTTCCACTTCGCCTCGAAGCCGTCCCAGTCGTCGCCCACCCACAGCGCCTGCTCGTCGGTACCGGCTTCGAAGACGCCGGTGTAGCGTTGCTTCGAGTCGACGACATACGTCTCGAAATCTGCCAGGCGCAGGTTCTTCTTCGCCAGTTCCTTCCACTTCGCCTCGAAGCCTTCCCAGTCGTCGCCCACCCACAGCGCCTGCTCTTCACGGCTGTCGGAAAACACGCCGGCATACCGGACTCCGGCGCTGGTCTCGATCAGGTGCTTGCGCGTCTTATGATGGACGGTGGTGCGGATCACCTGCAACTGCTGCGGCGACAAGGTCACCGGCGGATGGCACCTGTTGTAGTAGCTCATCAGGTTCAGGCGGTCCGGCTTGAACGTGATGCCTTCGATCTTGAAGCTCGCCGGGCCGCCGCAGAGGTCGCTGCTGACGTTGGCCGTGTAATAAGCGACGCAGCAGTCGGGCTCGGTATCGGACAGCAGGTCTCCGTCAAGTCCGGCCGCCCCCTGTTCCTTCACCAACTCGATCACCTTCTCGACTTTGGTCGTCCCCCAGCCCGGATGCGTATGAAACAGGCCGAAGTAATGACCGAACTCATGTGCAAGGACAGCGCCGGTCCCGGCGGTACCCGCGAACTTCGAGGACTGGTTGGTGATCACCACGAAGTCGATGTTCTCGTACAGCAGCTTCGCCAGGGGCGGCTGCTTCTGGCCGGTGTCGGGAGGGTACGCGAACCAGTTGTTATCGGACTTGTCCGGATCGGCGCCCCAACGCAGGAACACCGTGAGCTGGCCACGGATACCGGCCGCGACCTCGTTCGCCTCCTTCCACCACTCCCCTTTGTTGCCGTTGCTGAGCCGGTTCAGCGAGGTGCTCTTGCGTGGATGCCAGTCCTTCACCGGATCGAAGGTGAAACGCAGGTTTGCCTGCTCGAAAATATCGTTGACGGTTTCGAGCGCGCTCGCGAAAGCCTGCGGTGTGACGCTGCAGGAACGAGCGCCGTCGTCGTCGGACAAGGGAATCGCATGGATGCGGATGGTGTAGGTGACGGCCATGGTTCTGCTCCTCGTTCCTGCGCCGACACGCCGGGATGGCGCGAACACCGCCGTGCCTGCGGTGTTCGCGATGCAGTAGGTGCCGCCGTGGAGAGAACAAACCTGGCTGCGCGGGCAGTCCCGGTCCCATCCTCCCGAGACGTCTGCTAGTTTCCCAGCCGGTCTCGCCACGCGTCACAGGAGAAGCGATGAGCGCAAGCGACAGTATCGATCTGACGAGTGAGAGCTTCTTCGCCAATCCATTCCCCACGTTCGAACGGTTGCGCACCCAGCAGCCCGTCTACTTCTTCGAGCCCTACCAGTCCTTCATCCTCACGCGGGGTGCCGACATCGAGGCGGTCACCAAGAGTCCGTGTTTCTCCTCGCGGCGCGCGAACGAGATGCTCGGGGGGCTCGGGCTGCTGGGAGAGGACGAGACGTCGAAGAAGATGCTCGCCACCTGGTCACGGCTCGTCTTCTTCCAGGATCCGCCCCGCCACGCGCTGCTGCGCCAGCTCGTCATGAAGGGCTTCACGCCGGCGGTGCTCGAGCGCTTCCGCCCCCAGCTCGCGTCACTCGTGGAGCGGGCCCTGGAGAAGGGACGGCGCCAGGGGGAGATGGACGTCGTCGCGGACTTCGCGGAGCCCATCGCCATCAATGCCATCGCCGAGCTGTTCGCGCTTCCTGAAGTGGATCGGCCGCAGTTCATGCGCTGGTCGAAAGACCTGCTCAAGCCCGCAGGCGTGGGGATCGGCACGGACGAGGCGAGGAACTCCGTGCGGCGGACCTCCAACGACATGGTGGCTTACCTGACGGACCTCGTCGAGAAGCGCCGTGCGGCACCCGGCGAGGATCTCGTCAGCCAGCTCATCGCGGGGGAGGACGGCAATCCCCAGCTCGCGGGGGAGGCCGTCATCCAGTCCTTCCAGATGATCGGCGCGGGCTTCGTCACGTCGACGAACCAGATCACCAACACGGTCCTCGCGCTCCTCAAGCACCCCGAGCCGCTGCGCGCGTTGAGGCAGGACACGGGCCTCACCCGGGGTGCCATCGAAGAGAGCTTGCGCCATGAGCCGGCCATCCTGTCCATCAACCGGCTGTGCGTGGAGGACACGGCGCTGAACGGCACGAGGATCCCCAAGGGGCGGTTCGTCTACGCGATGGCCGCCGCGGCCAACCGCGATCCCGCCGTGTTCCCCGACCCGGATCGCTTCGACATCACCCGGACGGCCAACCGGCATATGACCTTTGGGGTCGGCGCCCACTACTGCCCCGGCGCCTCTCTCGTGCGTCTCGAGGTCGAGGAGGCCCTGCGCGCCCTGCTCACGCTTCCGCGCTGGGAGCTCGCTGGCAGGCCCTACGACTACCAGGGCTCCAACTTCCAGGATCGTGGGCCCAGCTCGCTGCACGTGCGCTTCCCGAGCGCCTGAGTCACTGCCGCTCGTACGCCACCATGCCGCCGCCAGGGGATTGACCTGGCCAAAGGGGCTCCGGCCCCTCGAGGCCTCTTGCTAGATTTGCCCCATGCGCATGGTTTCTTTTTTGGCCTGCATTCTCATCGGCACCGCAGCGCGCGCCGAGGCTCCCGTAGCGGCGGAGGCTCCGTCCAAAGTGTCCCGCGCCCTGGAGAAGTCGCTGGGCAAGCCCTTGCGGGTGGCTGGCGAGGAGGGCTTCGTGGAGGGGCGGCTGTTGGAGACGAGCGCCCAGTTCCTCACGCTCGACGCGGGGGTGTCTGAGTCCCAGCGAGAGCTGTTTCCGCTGTCCAGTGTCCGGGAGCTTTACGTCCGGGGGCGCCATGCGGGAACGGGGGCGGCCATCGGTGCCGTGCCCGGCTTTCTGACAGGCGTCATCGTCGGCATGTACGTGTGCCGCATCGCGGATGACTCCACGACGGATTCATGCCTTCCGGTGAGTGGCCTGGCCGGCGTCGGGGGGGCCCTCGTGACGGCGGGGTTGGGCGCGCTCATCGGAAGCCTCATTCCCAGTTGGGACAAGGTGTACGAGCGCGTGCTGGATGGTCCGCTCCTCCTTCCCCCGCTGCGAGCGCCGGAGAAGGACTGGGTGGAAACCGCCGAGGGGCAAGCGTGGCCCGTCACCGGGCAGCTCGGCCTGTTCGTCTCCAATGTCCTCACCATCGCCGAGCCCGCGGATGCCCTCGGACTGGGCGCCCGCGTCGAGGGACTCGTGCAGCTTGGCCGCTATGTCGCCCTGGGGCCCGAGGTGGCCTTTCATCATCTGTTCGAGAGCCTGGATGGGCAGCCACTGAACTCGGCCTTGTTCTCCTTTGGCGTGCTGATGCGCGCCACCCCCCGCCCCTCTGCCCTCACGCCTTCACTCCTGGTGGGCTTCTCCGCACATACGCAGGGGCAGCCCGTGACCTACTCCGTGGGGGCCGGCCTGGACTGGAGGCCCGCCAACGGGGCAACGTTCGCGCTCGAGCTGCGGTGGCATCAGTTCAACGTGCCCTGGAAGGATGGAAGGCAGCTCACCCTGGGTTTTGGCACCCGCTTCTTCCTGTAGTCCGAGGTCCATGCCCATGAGCACTCCGAAAATGGGGCCCAAGCCCCTCCCTCGGCTGCTGTCCCGGTAGCTCAGGAAGCCGGTGGAACAGAGGCCCGCGGAAGCCGGACCGTGAAGGTGGAGCCCTCGCCTTCGACGCTCTCGACCGAGAGCGTCCCGTGGTGCGCCGCGACGATGCGCGAGCAGACGAAGAGGCCGATGCCAAGCCCTTGCAGGTGACGCGCGTTCGAGGCCCGCTCGAATGCCTTGAAGACGTGCGGAAGCTCTTCGCGCCGGATTCCAATGCCTCGGTCTCGCACGTGGAGCAGCGCCCAGCCTTCCTCCTGGACCACCCGGACGTCGATCGGCTTCCCGGCGCCGTACTTCCGGGCATTCTCCACGAGATTCAGCACGACCTGCTCGATGCGCTGCGGATCCCACGTCCCGACGACGTCCTCCGCCACGTCCACCTGGAGCGGCGGCGCATTCGCCGTGGCGCTCTCGAAGGGCAGGAGCACCTCGCGCACCAGGGCGCCCAGGTTCAACGGACGGGGGGTCAGCTCGAGCTGCTGGGCCTGGATCCGGGACAGGTCCAGCATCTGCTCCACCAGGCGGATCAGCCGGTCGATGTGCTTGTCGCTGTCCGCCAGCAGGCGCTGAATGGAGTCGGGCGACAGCGTCTTTCCATTCGCCAAGGCACGCTGCCGGGCCTGATTCATCAGCTTCAGAGACGTCAGCGGCGTGCGCAGCTCATGCGAGGCGATGGAGAGAAACTCCTCCCGGGCGCGGACCGCCTCATGCAGCAGGGCCTGCGTCTTCCGGAGCTCGGCCTCCACGCGCTGCTGACGGAGGATGGTGTCCTCCTGACGGAGCCGTTGCACGGCTCCCGCGAGCACGCCAGAGGCAATCCGGGCAAGGCGCACGTCCGCATCGCTGAAGACCGCGCCGGCCGCGCCGGAAAACCAGAGCACGCCGAGGTTCGAGCCGTTCGCCACCAGGGGGACGAACAGCTCCGTGCCTTGCCCGTGCGGCTGCACGCGAAAGCTGGCCGCATCGAGCGCATCCTGCACGCGGGTGCGCTCCGGCTCGGGCAGCTCGCTCACCCGCGAGCGCACCGTACCCTCCGCACCTCCGAGGAGCGCGACCGCGCCCCCCTCCGAATCCTCTTTCAGGACCAGCGCACAGCGGCGGAAATCGAGGACCCAGGACAGACGGCTGAAGACGATGCGTGGAAGTGCCTCGAGCGCCGTCACGCCCGCGCAATCCGTCAGCACCTCGAGCAGCAGGTCCTGACGCTGCAGAATGTCCATGCTCGCCATCGTCTAGCGCTTACGCCTTTTCGAACATCTTGTCCGGGGGAACCTTGAGCGCCTCGGCCATCGTGTTGAGGTAGACCGCGAGCCCGGCCATCGACACGGTCTCGACCAGCTCGGCCTGGGAGAACCCCTGTCCGCGCAAGGTCTCGTAGTCCGCCTCGGTGAGCGCCTGCGGATTCATGGCACAGCGCACTCCGAACTCCAGCAGGCGCCGTGTCTTCACCGGCATGATGTCCGAGACATTCGATACCAACAGGTCGAGCGTCGACTCGTCGATGCCCAGGGAACGGCAGCACGCGAGGTGCGCGGCCTCGCAGTACTTGCACCCCCGCGCATGGGAGACGGCGACGAAGAGCATCTCCTTCACCGTCCGGGGAAGAACGCCTTGCAGGAGGACGTGCTTCACGATCTCCAGCGTCCCGGCGGCGGCGGCGTACGAGTGACCCAAGACCTTGATGAAATCAGGGGGGGCCGGGAAACCCATTCCCGTCTGGAAGGCTTGGTAGATGGAGATGACTTCAGGGGTGGCGCGGTCGGCATCGAGGAGCGGGACGTTGGACATGGTGGTGAGCCTCGGGCTGCGGCCATTATGACACTGTCCACCTGCAGGAGGGCGAGCGGTGGCCCTCGGCCACGGGCGGCCCCTGTTGATCCAGGACAGCTCCGCGCCCAGACGTTCACTTCTGACCAGGACGCCCAAGGTCCTGGGCATCCGCGAAAGAACCGCTAGCCTCTGAAGGACTCACAACCGGGAGGATGCATGCGCGGACTTGTCGGAGCGGTACTGGCCTTGGGGTTGCTCGTGGGATGTGGCGGAGCCGAGGGGGACACGGGCGGCGAGAAGGCCGAAGTCGAGGCGATGGCGCTGTGTTCGGATTGCAGCTGGCTCTACGTGCGGTGCATGTCGCGCGCGCAGACCCCTGAGGCCAAGCAGAACTGTGAATACGCCCGCATGGACTGCGAGGCGACCTGGTGCACCTCGGCCGCGCCCGCTCCGGGCGAAGCCCAGTAGACGCCTCTCACAAGGCGGGCTTGGCGGGCGCCGGTCACGCCCGCCGCGAGGGCCTGCTGGGCGCCAAGCACCAGCGTGAGAACCCATGGGGACCGGAGCCGCCTTACGTGAGGCTCGCCAGATAGGCCTTCGTCAGCCCCTCGAACTCCTCCATCGCGGGCAACGACTCGAAGCTGTGCACCGCGGGGGTCGACGCCCACGGCAGCTTCTCGCGGGTCCAGGTCTCGATGAAGGGCGTGAACCAGCGGGGGTCATCGAGCATCGTCGGGCGCAGGTTGACGAACCAGTCCATCCCGTTGGGCCGCGTGAACATCCACGTCATGCAGTACCCACAGAAGAAGTGCCGGTGCTCCCCGTGGAGCCCACCGATGACGGGCTCGCCCTGGAGGATCTCGAACCCCGAGCTCGGAATCGCCGCGCTCAGGGAATACGCGCTGGAGGACATCCGCTGGCAGCCCGTGCAATGGCACGCCATCGTCAGCAACGGCATGGCATTCACGCGGATCCGGACCTGCCCACAGCGGCATCCACCTTCCCATGGAAGCTTCCAATTGCTCATCTCTGCCCTCTCCTTCCGCCCACATCGAGTGGAGTCATGGCGGCCGGGGCATCTTGACGAAGACAATCTCTGCGTGCATCTTGTCCTTCATGAAGTTCAGCCAGCACACGACGCGCACCACCACTCCCCGCACCGGCGGGCGAGCGGCCGTGCGCACGTGAGCTGAGCGCGCGGACACCGCAGCCCCGCCGGGTCATCCGGACTGGGGCGCACCGCGCGAATCGCTTCAACCCCGCTCCGGACCGGCTTTCCCCAACACACGGAGACGGACATGTTGAGCGAACACGATCATCGCGCCTTGGGCGACCGCTTGGACCTCTTCCACCTGCAGGAGGAGGCCCCTGGCATGGTGTTCTGGCACCCCCGCGGCTTCATCCTGTACCAGCTCTTGGAGGAGCGGGTCCGCCGCGAGCTGGCCTCGGGCGGTTACCGCGAGGTGAGAACGCCGCAGGTGCTCGGCCAGCGCATCTGGGAGAGCAGTGGCCATTGGCAGAACTTCCGAAGCGGCATGTTCGTGCTGGATGACGGCGAGCGCCCCTTCGCGATGAAGCCCGTGAGCTGCCCAGGGCACATCCAGCTCTTCCAGCGGCAGGCCCCCTCCTTCCGCGCCCTGCCCTTGCGGCTGGCGGAGTTCGGGCTCGTTCACCGCAACGAGTCCTCGGGCGCGCTGCACGGCCTGTTCCGCCTGCGGCAGTTCACGCAGGACGATGGCCACATCTTCTGCCAGGAGGAGCAGGTGGCCGACGAGGTGGCCGCCTTCTGCCAGTCGTTGCGCACGTTCTACCGGGAGTTCGGCTTCGAAGAGGTCCAGGTGGCCTTCAGCAGCCGGCCCGCCCAGCGCGCCGGGGATGACCTGCTCTGGGACCGGGCCGAGGCCGCGCTGCTCGAAGCCGCGGGGCGCGTGGGGCTCGACTGCCGGATGCAACCCGGCGAGGGCGCGTTCTACGGCCCCAAGCTGGAGTTCATCCTGAAGGACCGGTCCGGCCGCGACTGGCAATGCGGGACGATCCAGCTCGACTTCGTCCTGCCCGAGCGCTTTGACCTGCACTACGTGGACTCGGGAGGTGAGAAGCGGCGCCCCGCCATGCTGCACCGGGCCATCTTCGGCAGCGTGGAGCGGTTCCTGGGCATCCTGCTGGAACACCACCAGGGCGCGCTGCCCGCGTGGCTCGCGCCCGAGCAGGTCCGCGTGCTTCCGGTGAGCGGGGACTCGCAGGCCTACGCCGCCGAGGTGCAAGCGCAGCTCTCGGCCTCGGGCCTCCGCGTCCAGTCGGACGTGCGGAGCGAGACGCTGTCCCGGCGCATCCTTGAGGCCCACCATGACGGCGTGCCCTACGTCGCCCTGGTGGGTGGCCGGGAAAGGGCCAGCCGCTCCCTCCAGCTGAGGGAGCGGAGCGGGGCCCAGCGGAACATCCCGCTGGCGTCAGCGGCCGCCGAGCTTGCCTCGGCGTGCCGGGCCCCCTGACGCCTGGGGGCAGCGGCTTACTTGTTCAGCTCCCCCGAGCCGGAGACCTTGGGCATGACGTCCACGGCCGGCTCGGCGGGAGCATTCAACGGCCGCAGCCCCACGCCCGTGGGCAGCCAGGTCTCCCGGAAGGACGCCGTTCCGAGCGAGGAGGCCCGGACCACCAGGGCGGTGGACACCTCCACCATCACATGGTCATCCACCCGCATCGTCTCCGCGCTGGCCCGGACCGCCTCCTGCCCGCCCAGCACCGCGTCCGCGCTCGCGTCGTCCAGCACATAGACGAAGGTGCGGAAGGGGCTGGGAGCCAGGGTGGGGCTTGGGTTCAGCGACTCGCCCTTGCCCTCCAGCCGGCGCTTGGGCAGCCCCGCTCCGGGACACCCCAGTTGCATCCGCACCGGGGCCCGGCGGTAGCGCGCCACGTCCCAGTCGGGATGGCCGCCCTCCAGGGCCGCCACATCCGCCTGAAGCCGACGCAGCACCTCTTCCCCCCGGTCCGCCAGCCCGGGGGCCAGTTCCACGCAGAGCTGGAGCGCCTGGCGCTCGGACACCAGCAGCCCGCCCTCGAACACCACGTGGGAGTGCCCGGATGCCTCCGGAACCTCCTCCTCCCCCGCGCACCGGACGCCCAGACCGAGGACGCCCAGCATCGCCGTCACGTGAACCCACTCCCGCATCGACACTTTCTTCATGGCTCGATTCCTTTCCGCGGGCTCAGTTGCGGCGGTCCTGGATCTTCGTCACGGACGCGAAGTCATTGGAGGTGGGGTGCCAGACGGGGTCCCAGCACCCGTAGTTGGAGTACAGGTCGTTGTGCATGACGCTGTGTGAGCAGTCATTTGGGCCACTGGGATCCTTCAGCCCGAGGACGTGGCCGGTCTCGTGGTTGATGAACTTGCGCGCGCGGGTCACATCCGTACTGAGGTGCTGCGCCTTGAGATGGGCATACGCCCACTTGAAGTGGGTATGCCCATTCACGGGATCCACCGCCGGGTTGGTCTGGACGACGCAGCTGTACAGGTCCCCGCCGCAGACCGAGGCCCAGGAATCGGCGATCTGGTATTCGATCGCGATGGTGCCGCGGGTGGCCGAGTCATACTGATTGCAGAACTTGGCGGCACGCCACAGGTCGACGCGCCACGAGCCCGTGCCATCCCAGATCTGACTCGCCGCCAGTTTCGCGAGCGTCTCCTCGATGAGGTTCGCCATCTGGGTGGCGTTGACGGCCGACGTGAGCGGCAGGATGCAGTACTGCTCGTCCTGAGGGCCCGGCGTGGTGCTCGTTCCGTCGTTGCCGTGAATCGTGGACAGGTGGACCTGATACGAGCCGTTGTGCGAGTGCGACGCCTGGGCCTGGGGCACGTGCCGCCAGGCCACGAAGGACAGCACCGACACCCAGCCCAGGGCAATCCAGCGGGGCAGTCGCCGGTGAGACGGGGACTCTTTGTGTGAAGGGGAGTTCATGGGGTTTTCTCCAGGCAAAACGCTAGGGGGCGAAGCCGTCCAGGATGGCCTTCAGCTCGCGGATGGACTCCAGGGCCTCGGCGCGGTTGGGCGCATAGCGGGCCGTCTCCGTCCAGCCCGTGCCGTAGCACCAGTAAATGCTGCCGTTGATGCAGTCGCCGGTGACGAAGGGCTCCTGCAGGGTGATGCCCACGGCGTGGTTGCGCAGCAGCCAGGACTTCCGCAGGTCCCCCGTGGAGTTGACGATGCCGTTGTACGTCGAGGATCCCGTGGCGAAGCCCGCCTGGTTCGCCGTGGCCCCCAGCACCTGGGCCTCGGTCAGGGATTTGTGAATGGACGCCGAGGTGCTCTGCGCCTGCGCCAGGGTGAGGATGTTCGGCACCTGGACGCCCGAGAGCCCCACCTGCCACGCCCGGCCCGGTGCGCAGGTGGCCAGGGGCTCGATGCGCGTGTCCCCCGACGCGGTGTTGCAGTTGGAGTAGACGAACGGGTTGGACAAGCCCAGCACGCCCTCCTTGAGGGACCACCATGCCACGCGCGAGGCCACGGTGAGGCGCGCCTCCCGGTCTCCCAGCAGCTTGGGGACCGAGTAGGTGGCGATCCACTTCACCCACTGCTCCTGCGTGCTGGTGAGCGCGTAGCCGTTCACCCACAGGCCCTGCAGCACGGTCCAGTAGTCCCCGTGCGTCCAGCCCACGGTGCCCTGGTAGTTCACCTTGTAGAATCCGCCGCTCGCCACGGGCTCCATCACGGTGGCGGTCTGTCCCGCGGGCACCGTCAGCAGAACGCCGTACGAGGTGCCAGCACCAGAGCGGAGGTTCACCCCCTCCAAGGCCCGCACCGTGGCACCGCGGGTGGCGCCACTGATGACGGCCTGGGTGTTCTGCTCCCAGCCCTCCGCCGCCAGGTCCGGGGCGTCTACCGCCATCTCCGGGCCACACCCGGTCATCACGGCAGCCACCAGCAACGGCAGCCACCCACCTGTGTCTTGGACTCTCACGCTGGAACTCCTGGGGCAAGGGGCCTGGCGCCATTGGCGCAAACCCATTCCTGTTCCTGCCTACCAGTCAATTCCAGAATTTCAAGACAAGCAAGCCCCCTGCTCCAGAAGGCTTGCTCGGCCAGGAGAGGTTCACCGCCGGGGGCGGCGGGCTCCCCGCTCCCGCTTCCCCGGACGCCCGCCCTGGCTCGGCTTGCCACCCCGGGCAGGGCCCCGGCCGCCACCGCCCTGCTTCCGGGGCCCCCCTCCTCCGGGCCGGGGGCGGGGGCTGTGCCGGGCCTCGAGCTCCTCGGGCATCCACGGCATGTCGAGCAGCTCTTGCAGCTCGAGCAGCGTCTCGGCCCGCAAGGTGCCGCGCTGGCCGCGGCTCACCATGAAGCGCAGGGGCCGGTCGAGCACCGGAAGTTCCTCCTCCACGAGCGTGCGCGCCAGCTTCTCCGGAAGGTGGAGCCGCACCACGCCCTGTGGCGAGCCCGAATCCTCGGCTTCCACCTCGTAGCTCAGCGGCACCTCGCGCTCGCGCAAGTACACCGCGTCCGGCAAGGCCAGCAGCGCCTCACGCTCCTCGCGAGGCACCCAGGTGCCCAGGCCGAGTTCCAGCGGACGCGACAGGAACTCGTCCATCGTGGAGATGCCCTGGAGACGGGCCTCGTAGAGGGCCGTCAGCTCCGGCACCCCGAGCTTCGCCGTGCGTCCCCCGGAGCGGCGCCAGAGCTCGCGCACCTGCATGATGGCCGCCTGGTTGCGGCGAACCGCTGGGTGGCGGGTCTCGCCCCGGGCCAGCGCATCCGCCAGCGCCCGCCGCGCGCTGTCCATCTGCTCGGGCCCCCAGGCGCGGAGCACTTCGACTTCGTGCTCCAACTTGAAGCCGGAGTGCTCCAGGGTCCACTCCCGGATGAGCGCCCGGTACTCCGGCCCGTAGACCAGCTCCGGGTTCGTGCGGCGCGCGAACTTTCGCAGCAGCCCCATGGGCACCTGGGTGCCTTCGATGGCCGCCCGGGTGGTGCCCTGCCGGTCCGCGAAATACCGGAGCGTCCCGGCGACCGCTCCCAGGCTTCCGCACATGCTGGTCTTCGAGACCCGGGCCTCGTCGCCCCAGGACGTCTGCTCGTCGATGACGAGCGCAAACGGCATGTAGCGCGCGAGCAGCTCGGCGAAGCGGCGGAGGACCCGGTCTCCGGCGAAGGGCATCCGGCCCGGCAGGTCCACCCCCACGCTCCGGTAGATGCTGGCCATGGCCAGGGCCGCGTCCTCCACCGCCTTGATCAGCACCCCACGCCGCTCCGCCCACGCCTCCATCTTCTCTGTCTGGAACACGTGGCGCGCCAGGCCGTGCACCTCGCCGATGGCGCCCGCCTCGCGGTACGCCTCCGCGTAGAGGTTGTAGGCCGTGAGGTGATCGCTCCCGGGAACGCGCAGTCCCTCCAGGGAGTGCTCCTCCCGCAGCATGCGGTGGAGCGATTCGATGGCGCTGCACACCGAGAGGAAGGGCAGCAGCGCATCCTCCGCGTTGACGATGAGCTCCGCCCACGCGCGCTCCACGGGCAGCGCCTCGACCGCGCGGCCGTACGGGGAGAGCTTCCCCTCCGCGTCGATGATGTAGCGCGCTTGCAGGTGCTGGAACGCCCGCCGGTAGGCGATGCGGTCCAGGGGCACGGGTAGGTCCAGCTCATCGGCCCTCACGCCCAGGGCGGCGGCCGTGAGCGCCACCCGCTCCGAGTCCCCCGCGAGCTGGAAGTCCGGCTCCGTGGGCTTCAGCGAGAAGAAGTCGATGTCGCGGTCGCTCAGGATGAAGACGCGCCCCCCCTCCACGCGGCCATGCACACGCCCCGCCATCTGGAGGATCTCGTTGTTTCCCAGGTGGACCCGCGTGAGCACGTTGCGTCCCCGCTCGACGAGGTTGGCGAAGCGCGTGTCATCGATGATGACCGTGTCGAGCCCCGGGACGTTGAGCGCGCTCTGGCCTGCGGCGGTCATCGCGAGGAGGAACGGCCGGGACTCCGTCCCTTCGAGGAACGGCCGGATGGCGCGGATGGGCTCCCCGCCGTGGTAGTACGCCGCGTTGATGCGGGGAGCGAGCGCGCGCACGTGCGCGGCCGCCTGCTCCACGGACGCCCGCGTGGGCAGGAAGATGCCGACGCCGCGCCGCTCCCGCGTCACCGTCTGAAGAAAGGTCTCGTCGAGGAACGCCAGGGGCTCTTTGCGCTCGACCCGCACCGTGGCCACCTTCTCCGCGTCGAACGCTTGGACCTGGAGCACGTTGGCGCTGTTCAGGTAGCGCGCGTAGAGCGCCGGATCCACCGTGGCCGATAGCCAGATGAAGCGGCAGCCCACCCGCTTGCCAAGCGCCAGGCAGAGCTCGAGCTCCGCCGAGGTCTGGTGGATCTCATCGATGATGAGCGTGTCCCGGGGCAGGATGTCGCCATTCTGGAACCAGCGCCGGGCGATGCCGGTCGTCACGATGATGACGTTCCAGGAAGGGGTGTCGGCCGTCGCCTCGCGCTCGCGGTTGATGACCCCCACCCGGAGCGGCACCTCGCCCCCGGCGCCCACGGCCTCCTCGGCGATGAGCCGGATGGCGAGCGTCTTGCCCGTCCCCGTGCCGGCCACGATGCCAAAGCCCTTCCGGGCCCGCGCCAGCTCGCGGACCTGCGGCCCATGGTGCTTTTCGAGGTAGGTGGCGAGCCGCAGCCCCATGGCCAGCTCGATGGTCTCGCACGCGGCGCGCGTGGGGGCGATGACGATGACGCGCCCTCCCGGCGGCGCGGAGGCGGCGAAGGCGGCTTGGGAGGGCGGAAGGTACCGGTCGGACGGGGTGCGCACGGAGGTCTGCCTACCGGTGGTTCAGGTACGCCGAGTGGCAGGCCACGCACGTCTCCACGAGACGGCCGTACCCTTCGGCAAGGGCCTTGTCGTCACGCTTCTCCGCGGCCTCGCTGACGGCGCGGGCCCGCAGACGGGCCTCGTCCTGAAGCACGAAGAAGCGCTCGGGCAGCAGGGCGTTGAGCTCGCCCTCCCCGCCGGGCAGGGGCCGGACCAGCCGGGGCTCGGAGGAGATGCGCTGGGCCGCGGCCCGCGCGACGTCGTACTGGAGCAGGGTCACCCCGAACATGAGATCCCTCGCGTCCTGCCCGTGCCGCTCCATCTTCTGGCGCAGCAGGCCCCGCGCCTGCTCCGGGAGGTAATCCGGCTTGGGGAGGGAGGGCATGGCCGCCTTGGGCTCGCTGGGCTTGGCCTTCTTGGCCGGGGCCGCGGGCTTCGCACCGCTGGGCTCCTGGGCGGAGGCTTGAACGAAGAATCCCGCGGTCAGGCACGCCACGAGCACGAGGGGAGGGTTCCAAGGAGTGTTTTTCATTGAACGGTCTTGCCGGTGAAGGGCGCAGCGGACGGGACCATACGCCGGCCCGGGCAAATTCAAGGCAAGACCGAATTAAAAGAAGGGCCCATGTCCAGCACCACACCCGCGGCCCTCTACCCGCCCCTCGAGCCCTACGCCACCGGGCGGCTGCGCGTCTCCCCCGTCCATGAGCTCTATTACGAGGAGAGCGGCAACCCTCACGGCAAGCCCGTCGTCTTCGTCCACGGCGGCCCTGGAAGCGGCACGGATGGCCGGCAGCGGCGCTTCTTCGATCCGAAGGCCTACCGCATCGTACTGTTCGACCAGCGCGGCTGCGGCAAGAGCACGCCCCACGCGAACCTGGAGGACAACACCACCTGGCACCTCGTGGAGGACATGGAGCGGCTGCGCCGCCACCTGAACATCGAGCGGTGGATGGTGTTTGGCGGCTCCTGGGGCAGCACGCTCTCGCTCGCCTACGCGCAGAAGCACCCCGAGGCCGTCACCGAGCTGGTGCTGCGCGGCATCTTCCTGCTGCGCAAGCTGGAGATCGACTGGTTCTACCAGCAGGGCGCCAACATCCTCTTTCCGGATGCGTGGGAGGACTACCTCGCGCCCATTCCTCCCGAGGAGCGGGGGGATCTGCTCCAGGCCTACCACCGGCGGCTGATGAGCGGCGATGCGCACGTGCGCCAGGAGGCCGCGCGGGCCTGGAGCATCTGGGAGGCGCGCACGAGCCACCTGTTGCCCAACGCGGCCCTGGTCGACCGGTATGGCGAGGATCTCTTCTCGCTGGCCTTCGCGCGCATCGAGAGCCACTACTTCGTCCACCGTGGCTTCTTCCGGAGCGACACCCAGCTCCTGGACGATGTGCCGCGCATCCGCCACATCCCGGGCGTCATCGTCCAGGGGCGCTACGACATCCCCTGCCCCATGCAGAGCGCCTGGGCCCTGCACAAGGCCTGGCCCGAGGCACAGCTGCGCATCATCGATGACGGGGGACACTCCGCCAACGAGCCCGGCATCGCCGCCGCGCTCGTGGAGGCCACGGACCGCTTCCGGCCGTAGCCCGGCCGCGGGGGGGGGCTCAGCGCGCCGCCAGCTCGCGGGCCAGCTCGTCGTACATGTGGATGGCGGTGCGGATGGACTTCTCCCAGTCCCCCAGGTGCAGGCTCTCGTTCTCCGAGTGCGCCTGGGTGTAGGGGTCCTCCACGCCGATGAGCAGCGCGGGCACCCCGCCCAGCTCCTTGGCGAAGGGCTCCACGAAGGGAATGGAGGCGCCGCACCCGATGGTCACCGGCTCCCGGCCGAAGCCCTGCTTCATGGCCCGGAGCGCCGCCTGGAAGGCCGGGTGGCTGGAGTCCGTGTACCACCACCCCGAGGGCTGCTCCTCGCGCAGGTGCAGCTCCAGCCCCCACGGCGTCACCTTCCGCAGGTGCTCCACCAACCGGCGGTGCACGTCCTCCGCGTCCATGTCCGGCACGATGCGGATGCCCACCCGGGCCCATGCCGAGTCGCAGATGATGTTGCGCGCGTCCTTCCGGCTGCTGGCCTGAATGGCGTTGATGGCCAGCGAGGGCTGCCGCCAGTTCGTCTCCCAGGGGTGCCGCCCATTGCCCAGCAGCTGCACCCCGGGCAGCAGGCCCGCCTGCTCCCGGAAGCGCGCCTCGTCCCCCGGCAGGGCCTGGATGCTCCGCCGCTCGGCCTCCGTCAGCGGCTTGACCGCGTCCAGGATGCCCGGAATGGCGAGGGTGCCATCCGGATGGGTCAGCGTCGCCAGCATCCGGCACAGCCCCATGACCGGATCCGGCACGGGGCCTCCCCACATGCCCGAGTGCACGGCCTGCCGCAGGGCGCGCACCTCCACGTCCACCATCACCAGCCCCCGCAGGGCCGTGGTGACGGACGGCAGTCCCACATCGAAGTTGGACGTGTCTGTCAGGACGATGGCATCGGCCTTCAGCAACGCCGCGTGCTGGCGCAGGAACGGGGCGAGGTGCTCGCTGCCCGCCTCCTCCTCGCCCTCGATGATCACCTTCACGTTGAGGGGCAGCGTGCCCGCGCCCTTCAGCCACGCCTCCACCGCCGAGGTGTGCACCACGATGCCCGCCTTGTCGTCGGCGGACCCTCGGCCATAGAGCCGCCCGTCCCGCACCTCGGGCTCGAAGGGAGGGCTCTTCCACAGCCCCTCGTCGCCCGCAGGCTGGACGTCATGGTGGGCATACAACAACAGCGTGGGCTTGCCTGGCGCCCGGAGCACCTCCCCGTAGACGTAGGGGTGCGCTCCCTCGATTTCGAGCAGCTGCACATTTTCAAAGCCACGGTCTCGCAAAAGCGCCGCGGTGGCCTCGGCGCTGCGCCGGACCTGCTTTGGGTCGAAGCCCGGGAACGAGACGCTGGGAATGCGCACCAGGGCCTTCAGATCCTCCAAGTACGAATTCTTCTGAGACTCAAAACATGCGAGCGCTTTGTCGATCGGCATGGAAACGTCCCATATCGCAAAAGCCGCCGCTTCCGCTCGCTGTCCATGGGCACGGGGCGAGCCCAGCCGATATCATGGGCGCATGTCCGACGCTCCGACTCTTCTCCTGGTAGATGATGACAACTTCGTCCGGCGCATCCTCAAAGACACCCTGGCCGAAACGGGGATCGAGCTGAGGCTGCTCGAGGCTTCGGACGGCGAGGAGGGGCTGGCCATCGCCGCGCGAGAGAAGCCCGCGTTGATGTTCCTCGACCTGTTCATGCCCCGCCGCAGCGGGCTGGAGGTCCTCGCCGCGATGAAGCAGACGTCGCCGGGCACGCGCGTGCTGGTGATCAGCAGCATGGACGCGGAGCCCGTGGTGGAGCAGGCCCTGGCGGCCGGTGCGGTGGGCTTCGTGGGCAAGCCCTTCCACCCGCTGGAGATTGCGTCCGCCGTCCGGCAAGCCCTCGCGCAATAGACGGGGCGCGCGCATGGCGAACTACTGGATTGGAGATGCAACGGGCCGGGTGCTCGGCCCCCTGACGCTTCAGGCCCTGAGGGATCTGATCGGCTCCGGACGCCTGCGGGCCGTCAACCGGGCCTCGCGCGATGGCACCACCTGGATTCCCCTCCAGGACTTCACCGAGGTGAAGGACCTGGTCGCCTCCGCCCTGCCCACGCTCGCCGCCGAGCAGCAGCGGGCCGAGACCCTGCGCACCCAGCTCCGGGGCATGCAGAACCTGAAGACGCCGCACGAGGTGTTCGGCATGAGGCCCACCGCCTCGCTGGACGAGGTGCGGCTGGCCTTCTTCCGGATGGCCAAGCGCTATGCTCCGGAGCACCTGCCCCCGGACACCCCCGAGGCGCTGCGCCAGGTGTCCCAGGAGACGTTCGACTTCCTGTCGCAGAAGATGCGCGAAGTGGAGGCCATGGCCCCGCGGGGCACCCCCGGCCGGCCGCCCACTCCCGCCCCCGTGGCGGAGCGGCAGCCCACCCCTGCTCCCGTGGCAGGCCGGCGGCTCACCCCCGTGCCCCTGGCGGGCAGGCCCCCGCTGGGCTCCACGGGCCCCATGGCTCCGGGGGCCCTGCTGGCCACGCAGGTGCGGCAGCAGATGACTTCGCCCATCTATTCCACCTCGGAGTTCGTCGGCCTCAAGCCGCGGGATGGCGAGCGGCTCCAGGCGGAGATCCACGTCAACGCGCGCAGCGTGGGGCTCTTCACCGAGCACCGGATGATCAACCTGGCCACGGGCGGGCTCTTCGTGCCCACCCCGAGGCCCCTGCGGCTGGGGACGCAGGTGGACCTGACGCTTCGCTTCGAGCAACCGGCCCGCACCATCGAGCTGCGCACCACCGTCATCTGGGAGAACGCCCTGAACGATGGGCGGCAGCCCGCGGGCTATGGGTTGGGCCTGGCGGGATTAAGGGCCGAGGAGAAGAGCTTCCTTCAAGAGTTCGTCCGCAATCACCCCAAGGACTGAGACCCTTTTGACCGCTCCGCCGCCCTCCACCGGGATTCGCGCCGCCTCCGAGTACCTGCCGCTCGAGGGCTTGCCCATCCCCGTGGCCATTCTGAGAGCGGACCGGGTGGCCTATGCCAACGCCGCGCTGACCGCCCTGCTCGGCCTCTCCCAGGAGGCCCTGTCCCAGCTGTCCATGTCGGAGCTGCTCTCGCGCTTCGTTCCCAAGGATCAGCCCTGGATCGAACCGCGGTATCAGGCCCAGGCCCAGGCGCGGCACCTGCAATCGGCCCCCACGGACCTGTGGCTGCACGTGCGGGGCGTGGGCGGCAAGGAGCGGACGTTCCACCTGCGGATCCACAGTGGCCCCGGCCCCGGCGAGCAGACCGTGGTGCTGGTCGATGCGCAGGGCGAGGACACCGCCCAGCAGCTCATCGGCGCGCTGGTCATCGCCGCCAGCGAGATGATGGTCTGCCAGGACGAGACAGGGGTGCTGGACCGGGCCCTGGATGCCATCTCCGCCCAGGGCTTCTTCGCCTCCATCCTGCATGCCCGGCAGGACCTGTTCGTCTATGGCCCCGTGCGGCATGATCCCGAGGCCATCGCGCTGCTGGAGCGCCTGGTGGGACAGCCGCTCGCGGACTACAGCTATCCGCGGGCCCGGATGCCTCACCTGAACGCCCTGTTCCAGCAGCGCAAGGCCACCTTCCATCCGGAATGGAACGCGATCCTGCGCCGGCTCTTCCCCTCGGAGCTGGCGGAGTTTCACGAGCACAAGCACCCGGGGCTCAAGTCGCTGGATGTGCCCATCTTCGTCGAGGGCCAACCCTACGGCGTGCTGTCGGTGAAGGGCCGCTCGCTCACCATCATGAGCACGGCGACGCTGGAGCTGTTCGCGCAGATGATGGGCGGGGCACTGGAGAACGTGCGCCACCACCAGCGGGCCCAGGAGCGGCTGGCGGAGCTGACCCGGCTCCAGAACGAGCTGGTGGCGCACGAGCGCATCACCGTGCTGGGCGAGGCCGCCGGCGTGGTGGCCCACGAGGTCCGCAATCCCCTGGGTGCCATCCTCAACGCCACGGCCCTGCTCAAGCGCGAGGAGCAGTTGAGCGCCGTCGGCCACAGCGCGGTGTCCATGCTGGAGGAGGAGGCCATCCGGCTGGAGGACATCGTCCGGGACCTGCTGGACGTGGTGCGCCCCTTCGAGCTGCGGCCCCGCATGGTGCACCTGGGAGACCTGGCGCGGCACACGGTGACGCTCCTGCAGCCCGTGGCGGAGGCCACGCAGGCCCGGGTCGTCATCGACGAGGAGCCGGACCTGCCCCCGCTCCAGGCCGATGAGACGCTGATGCAGCTGGCGCTCTCCAACCTCGTCCGCTACGCGCTGCGCTCCTCGCCCGAGGGGGGCACGGTGCGCATGGTGCTGGCCCGGGCCGCCAAGGGCCTCTCCATCGCCGTCGAGGACCAGGGCGCGAGCCTCAGCCACACGGACACCCAGCGCTTCTTCGAGCCCTTCTTCACCAGCCGCAACAATGGCGCGGGCCTGGGGCTCGCCGTGGTGCGCCGGGTGGTGCTGGCCCACGGGGGGGACATCCAGGCCTCCGAGCGATCCGGCGGCGGGGCGCGCTTCGAGCTGCTCCTCCAGGACATCGGGCGCGGCTGAGCCGGGGCCGGCGGTCCGCTCAGAGCGGGCTCAGCAGGCAGCGGCAGGGCAGCCCGCCATTG
This sequence comes from Allostigmatella hybrida, assembly GCF_020103775.1. Taxonomy (NCBI): domain Bacteria; kingdom Pseudomonadati; phylum Myxococcota; class Myxococcia; order Myxococcales; family Archangiaceae; genus Allostigmatella; species Allostigmatella hybrida. The sequence goes on along the minus strand of NZ_JAHXBH010000001.1, from coordinate 1,093,126 downwards.
CGGACCGGAAGGCTCCGGGCCCCGGTGAGCCCCAGGGCGCGGATCAACACCGCCTCGTCCGGGACGAGCAGCGCCACCCGCCAGCCTCCGAAGGCCCGCTTCAGCGTGGCGCCCAGCGCCCGGTAGAGGTCCGGCAGCTCTCCGCCCTCCCCCACGCGCTTGCCATACGGCGGGTTGGCCACCACCAGGCCTGGGGTTTTTCCCGGCGCCTCGAGCGTCTTCACGTCCCGGCGATCCAGGGCGAGCGTCACCCCCGCCCGCCGCGCGTTGCGCCGGGCCGTTCCCAGCGCCCCGGCGTTGAGGTCGAACCCGGACAGGGCCGCGCGGGGCGTGGACAGCGCCTCGGCCTGCACCCGGGCCCGGAGGGCCTCCCAGGCCGCCGGCGCGAAGCCCGGGAAGCGCTCGAAGGCGAAGCGCCGCTCCAGGCCCGGGGCCCGGCGCATGGACATCCACGCCCCCTCGATGAGGAAGGTGCCCGAGCCGCACATGGGGTCCACCAGAGGCTCCCCGCCGTCATAGCCCGCGAGCACCAGCAGCCCCGCCGCGAGCGTCTCCCGCAGCGGGGCCCGCCCCACCTCCTGGCGGTAGCCCCGGCGGTACAGGAGCCCTCCGCTGGTGTCCACGCTCACCGTGCAGGTGTCGCCCTCCAGCCTCGCCAGCAGGGTGAGCCCCTCGGTGTCGTCCTCCTCCAGGTCCCCCCCGCGGGCCAGGCCCGGCACGCCCCAGGCCCGGGCTGCCGCGCCCAGCACCGCCCCGGCGGGCACCCGGGAGCGGTGCGCGGCCACGAGCAGCCGCGGCGTGCCCGTGCCATTCCACACGCGGCCCAGGTCCAGTGCCGCCAGCCCCCGGGTGAGGGCGCCCACGTCCGGCGCCCGGAAACCGCCCAGGCGCAGCAGCACCCGGCTGGCGGTGCGAAGGCGCACATTGGCCTCCTGGTGCAGCCCGGCAGGGCCCTCCAGCACCACCCCGCCCTCCTCCCGGCGGGGCCTCATCCCCAACGCCTCCGCCTCCGCCTCCAGGGCGGGCTCCAGCCCAGGGGAGGCCACGGCGAAGAGCTGTTCGGTCGGTGGAGGGGGCATGCGGCGGAGGCCCATTGTCCGCGCCGGGGGCCCCACTGCAATCCTTATCGGCACCCGCCCTCCGGTTGCGTTAAGGGAGAGGCGCATGAGCACCCCCGAAGCCCCCGTCCGGAAGAAGCCCCTGGAGTACGAGCCCACCGTGACCCGCGTGCAGATGGAGACGCCGGACACCGCCACGCTCTACCTGGACTTTGGAGGGGCCCCGCTGGACTACAAGGCCGGCCAGTTTCTCAACATCGACCCGCACCAGTTCCGTGAGCTGGCCCCGCTGGCCGCCTTCCTCCAGGAGCAGAAGGGCCGCCGGGAAATCTTCCGCTCCTACTCGCTCAGCTCCGCGCCCCACGAGCCGCTCGTGGCCATCACCGTGAAGGACGAGCCCTACCTGCCCGGGCTCACCCGCTACCCGGCGCTGCTCGCGCCGCTGCTCATCCACGGCCGGCTCACCGGCGCCCGCATCAAGGTCTCCGGCTTCATGGGCCCCTACGTCCTGCCCGACGACGTGGAGTCACGCACGGACCACATCGTCCACGTGGTGGCCGGCTCCGGCGCGGTGCCCAACTTCTCCATCATCAAGGACGCGCTGCACCGGGGCCTGAAGCTGCGCCACACCTTCGTGCTCTCCAACAAGACGGCCGCGGACATGCTCTACCGCGAGGCCCTGGAGGCGCTGGAGGCCGCGCACCCGGACCGGCTGCGCGTGGTGCACACCCTCACCCGGGAGACGGACACGGCCCACCTGGGCCCCCACGTGCGCAAGGGCCGGGTGGACCAGGCCCTCTTGGAGGAGCTCATCCCGGACCGGGAGACGTGCCTGGTCTACATTTGCGGGCCCGCCATCACCCCGTGGGACCGGCGCAAGGCGCTGGAGACGCGCACCCCCGCCACGCCCCGCTTCCTGGAGACGGTGGTGGGCCACCTCCACACCCTGGGCATTCACGACAAGCGCATCAAGCGGGAGGCGTACGGGTAGCCGCGGGCCCCACGCCCAGGGCCTGGGTCAGCTTGGGCTGCACCCCGAAGGAGCCCAGGAGCGCCTCCAGCTTCGCCCGCGCCGGGCGGTTCTCCCGGTGCACGCGGCGGCCCAGGATGAGCTCGTTCTTCAGCGAGTGCTCCCAGCCCGTCAGCTCCGTCACCGTCACCTGGTAGCCGAACGCCTCCAGCGTCAGCGCGCGGATGACGTTGGTGAGGTGCGAGCCGAACTCGCGCCGGTGCCAGGGGTGCTGGAAGAGCATCCCCAGCGAGGCCTCCACCTCCTGCCGCTGCCCCTTGAGCTGCGCGGCCACCTCCGCCTGGCAGCACGGCACCACCGCCACGTGGTCCGCGTTGTGCTGGATGGCGGCCAGCAGCGCGTCATCCGTCGCCGTGTCACAGGCGTGCAACGCGGTGAGCAGGTGGATGCGCTCGGGCCAGGTGGCCCCCTCCAGGTGCGCCGTCTGGAACTCCATGCGCGTGAAGCCCAGGCGCTGGGCGCGCTCCTGCGCGCGCGCCGTCAGCTCCGCCCGGCCCTCGATGGAGAGCAGGCGGCCCTCGGCGGCGTCCTTGAGGAACAGCTCATAGAGGATGAAGCCCAGGTAGGCATTGCCGCTGCCCGCGTCCACGATGACGGTGGACGGGTGGCGCGCGAGCACGTCCTCCACGGCGGGCCGCAGCAGGCCCACCAGGTGGTTGACCTGCTTGAGCTTGCGCAGCGAGTCCGCGTTGAGGTTGCCCTCGCGCGTGAGCAGGTGCAGCTCCCGCAGGAGCGCCGGGGACTGGGCCGGCAGCAGCTCGCGCCGCACCTGGGCCGCCTTGACGTTGCGCCTCAGACTGCCACCACCTCGGTCACCTCGGGAATCGCCTCCCGGAGGCGCCCCTCGATGCCCATCTTCAGGGTCGCCGTGGACGAGGGGCAGCCGCTGCACGAGCCCTGCATGTGCAGGTAGACGATGCCGCCCTCGAAGCGGTCCAGGGTGATGTCGCCACCGTCCTGCGCCACCGCGGGGCGGATCTCCGCATCGAGGATGTCCCGGATGCGCTGCTCCACCGAGGAGCCAGAATCCGCAGGGTTGGCGCGCGCGGCCGCCACGGCCGCCTCGTCCACCACGGGCTCATCGCTGCCCAAGTGCGCATCCAGCGTGGACATCACCGCGTCATTCAGCTCGTCCCACTCGCCCTCCGCGCCCTTGGTCACCGTGACGAAGTTGAGGCCCAGCATCACCGCGGTGACGCCCTGGATGTCCATCAGCTTGAGGGCCAGGGGGGACTTCTGCTCAGCGTCCTCGCGGCGGGTGAAGTTCACCGCCCCGCTGGTCAGCAGGCGCCGATCCACCACGTACTTCAGGGTGCTGGGGTTCGGGGTCCACTCCAACTGGATGTTGACTGACATTCAAATCTCCTATGCCTCTTCTCTAAGGCGGCCCCCGCCCCATAGCAACCCGGCGGGCTTGGAGGCAATCTGCCCCCACGCCTTCCCAAGGGCCAAGATGTAGAGAGGCGGCCCGGGACGGTGTAAGAGGGTACCTCTGGGGACCCCCACCAATGGAGCCGAAGCCACCCATCCGCCCGCTGTCCGAGCCCGCCTCGCCGCCGCGGGTGCCGGTGAGCGTCATGGAGGGGCTCTTCGTCCGGGGGCTCAAGGCCGAGGGGCGCCTGGCCGAGCGGCTGCTCTCCCTGGGGTATGACCTCAAGAAGCCCGAGGTGCACTACTCGGTGCTCACCTACCAGCGCTGCGTGAACGCGGCCCGGCAGGAGCTGTTCAGCCACCTGACCGACGAGGAGGCCCACCGGCTGCTCGGCCGGAAGATGATGGAGGGCTTCCTGGAGACCCTGCTGGGCAAGGTGGTGGGCGTGGCCATGCCCATGATTGGCCCGGCGCACGTGGTGGACCGCATTCCGCGCTACTGCGCGATGATGGGCCGCGCGGACATGGCGCCCCAGATTACCTCCGCGGGCGAGAAGGCCCGGCGCATCGCCTTCAAGGACATCTACAACCGGCCCGAGTTCCTGGCCGGCGCCATCGAGGCGGGCATGGAGCGCACCCACGTGCGGCCCACCGTCACCGTGGAAGAGCGCACCCCGGAGGGCTACCGGCTCTTCTTGCGCTGGTAGCCCCGCGCGAGCCTCTGGAAAGCCCTGGTCCCGGACGTTATACGCTCGCCCGGCCCTGGCCGCCCCGATGTCCCGTCCGACGCCCGCCACCCTGCGCGTCCACCGCGCCCTCACCGAGGTTGCCCAGCAGGACTGGGACGCGCTGCTGGATGACGCGGCCGTGCCCTTCATGGAGTGGGCCTTCCTGGTGGCGCTGGAGGAGAGCGGCAGCGTGGCGCCCGAGCGGGGCTGGCACCCGCGCCACCTGACGCTGTGGCAGGGCTCTCGCCTGGTGGCCGCCGCGCCCGCGTACCTGCGCGACGACAGCGAGGGCGAGTTCGTCTTCGACGGCACCTGGGCCGACGCGGCCGGCCGGGTGGGCCTGCGCTACTACCCGAAGCTCGTGCTCACCGTGCCCTTCACCCCCGTCACCGGGCGGCGCATCCTCGTGGCCCCCGGCGAGGACCGGGCCCTGCGCGAGGCGGAGCTGTACGCGGGGGCCCTGGCCTACTCGCGCTCCGAGGGCATCTCCGGCATCCACGTCCTCTTCCCCTCCCAGGAGGAGCTGGGCGTGCTGGAGGATTCCAGCTTCGCGGTGCGCCTGGGGGTGCAGTACCAGTGGCACAACCCCGGCTACCACTCGATGGAGGACTTCCTCGGCCGCTTCCACGCCAAGCGGCGCCACCAGCTGCGGCGCGAGCTGCGCGCCCCCGCCGAGCAGGGCATCACCCTGCGCACGCTGCGCGGCGAGGAGCTCTCGGCGCTGGGCAGCGAGGAGATCTTCCGCTTCTACTGCTCCACGGTGGACAAGTACCCGTGGGGCCGCCGCCTCCTCACCCCGGAGTTCTTCGCTCGCCTGCTTGCTACCTTCCGCCACCGCTGCGAGTTCGTGGAGGCCCGGCGGGAAGGCCAGCGCATCGCCGGCGCGTTCAACCTCGTCGGCCCGGGCGTCCTGTATGGACGGTACTGGGGGTGCATCGAGGAGCATCCGTTTCTGCACTTCAATGTCTGCCTGTACCACCCCATCCAGGAGGCCATCGCCCAGGGACTGCGGCGCTTCGAGCCGGGCGCCGGGGGGGAGCACAAGTTGACGCGCGGATTCGAGCCCCATCTCACCTACAGCGCGCACCTGCTCCTTCACCCTAGACTGGACCGGGCCGTACGTGCCTTCCTGTCCCAGGAGCAGGCAGCCGTGCGGACGGGACTGTCCCGGTGGCACGCGGCGACTGGTTTCAAGAAGGAAGGGGTGTGAGGTCCCCCCTCACGTCCTAAGGAAGAGCCATGGCCCAGAAGTTCGAAAACGACGAGAACGTCGTCACCGAGACCCGCCCCGAGAAGAAGCTCAAGAAGCCCACCCTCTACAAGGTGCTTCTGCACAACGACAACTACACGACGCGGGAGTTCGTGGTCGCGGTCCTCAAGGAAATCTTCCACAAGTCCGAGGGCGAAGCCGTGCAGATCATGCTGCATGTTCATTACAACGGCATCGGCGTGGCGGGCGTTTATACCTATGAGGTCGCCGAGACGAAGGTAAAGACCGTAGAGGATGCAGCCCGGGACAATGGGTACCCGCTGCGACTCTCGATGGAACCAGAGGAAGGTTGAACCGTGGCTGGACCCCAGATTGCCAAGGAGTTGCAGACGAGCTTCCGGAAAGCGCTGGAGGAGGCGCGCCGGATGCAGCACGAATACCTCACGCTCGAGCACCTGCTGCTGGCACTGACGAAGGATGCCCGCACGCGTGAGGTCCTCAAAGGATGTGGGGCGAACGTCAAGCGCCTGGAGGAGCGGCTGGAGGCCTTCCTGGAGGAGACGGTCGAGCGCCTGCCTGAGGACGCGGACGGCGAGCCCCAGCAGACCATCGGCGTGGAGCGGGTGCTCCACCGCGCCGCCATGCACGCGCTGTCGGCCGAGCAGAAGGTCATCGATGGCGGAGACGTGCTCGTGGCGCTGTTCCGCGAGGACGAGAGCCAGGCGCTCTACTTCCTCCAGCAGGAGGGCGTGACGCGCCTGGACCTGCTCAACTTCATCTCCCACGGCATCACCAAGGAAGGCGCGGACAGCAAGGGCGGAGAGGCCCGCGGCGTGCCGGCCGGGGAGGACGAGGAGGGAGAGGCGCCGCGCAAGAGCCCGCTGGCGGCCTACACCACGCTGCTGAACGCCGAGGCCAAGGCGGGGCGCATCGATCCGCTCATCGGCCGCGAGAAGGAGCTGGAGCGCACCATCCAGGTGCTGTGCCGCCGGCGCAAGAACAACCCGCTCTACGTGGGCGAGACGGGCGTGGGCAAGACGGCCATCGCCGAGGGCCTGGCGCTGCGCATCCACGAGGACAAGGTCCCCGAGGTTCTGAAGGGCGCGGAGGTCTACTCGCTGGACATGGGCGCGCTGCTCGCGGGCACCAAGTTCCGCGGCCAGTTCGAGGAGCGCCTCAAGGGCGTGCTCAAGGAGCTGCAGGAGCACCCCAACGCCATCCTCTTCATCGACGAGATTCACACCATCGTCGGGGCGGGCGCCACCAGCGGGGGCTCCATGGATGCCTCCAACCTGCTCAAGCCGGCGCTGGCCAACGGGCGCCTGCGCTGCATCGGCTCCACCACCTACCAGGAGTTCAAGGCTTCGTTCGAGCGGGACCGGGCCCTGTCCCGGCGCTTCCAGAAGATCGAAGTGCCCGAGCCCTCGGTGGAGGACACGGTGCTCATCCTGGAGGGGCTCAAGAGCCGCTACGAGCAGCACCACGGGGTGAAGTACGACACGGATGCGCTGCGCGCCGCCGCGGAGCTGTCCGCCAAGCACATCAATGACCGGTTCCTGCCGGACAAGGCCATCGACGTCATCGACGAGTCGGGCGCCGCCGAGCGGCTCAAGCCCGAGGGCCAGCGCACCGGCAAGGTGACCATGGCGGACGTGGAGGCCGTGGTGGCCAAGATGGCGCGCATCCCCGCCAAGAGCGTCTCGGCGCAGGAGGGCGTGCAGCTCCAGAACCTGGAGAAGGAGCTGCGGGCGGTCATCTTCGGCCAGGACGAGGCCATCCAGAACCTCACCAGCACCATCAAGCTGGCGCGCAGCGGCCTGCGCTCGCCCGAGAAGCCCATCGGCAGCTTCCTGTTCTCTGGCCCCACGGGCGTGGGCAAGACGGAGCTGGCCAAGCAGCTGGCCGCCGTGCTCGGCGTGGAGTTCCTGCGCTTCGACATGAGCGAGTACTCGGAGAAGCACACCGTGAGCCGGCTCATCGGCGCGCCCCCGGGTTACGTGGGCTTCGACCAGGGCGGCCTGCTCACGGACGCCGTGCGCAAGCACCCCTACGCGGTGCTGGTGCTGGATGAAATCGAGAAGGCCCACCCGGACCTCTTCAACATCCTGCTCCAGGTGATGGACCACGCGACGTTGACGGACAACAACGGCCGCAAGGCGGACTTCCGCAACATCATCCTCATCCTCACCACCAACGCGGGCGCGCGCGAGATGAACGTGCAGGCCATCGGCTTCGGGGACACGCAGGCCCCGTCGGATCCGAAGCGCGCGAAGAAGGCCATCGAGCGCACCTTCACGCCGGAGTTCCGCAACAGGCTGGACGGGTGGCTGCTGTTCGGTGGGCTCTCCTCCGAGATCATCCTCAAGGTGGTCGACAAGGAAGTGGGCCTCCTCCAGAAGATGCTGGTGGAGAAGAACGTGAAGCTGGAGCTGACCACCGCGGCCCGGGCCTGGCTCGCCGAGCACGGGTACGATCCCGCCTTCGGCGCGCGCCCCATGGCGCGGCTCGTGGACAACCGGCTGAAGAAGCCGCTGGCGGAGTCCATCCTCTTCGGCGAGCTGAAGCACGGCGGCACCGCCGTCTTCGACGTCGAGGGCGAGGAGCTCAAACTCAAGCCCGTACCGCTTCCCTCGGCCAAGGCCTAGCCGCTTCCGGCGGTTCTCATCCGGGGTGAAGGGGTGTCATGCCCCTTCACCTCTCTTTTTTGGCCTCCACGTAGCGGGCCCGGGGCCGCAGCACGTGGCCCTGCTCGCGCTGCTCCAGCACGTGGGCCACCCAGCCCGCGGCGCGCCCCACCGCGAACAGCGCCGTGGCCGCCCCCCGGGGCAAGCCCAGGGCCGCCGCCAGCGCCACCAGTCCGAAGTCCATGGTGGGCGACGGGTGCCCTTCGTCCCGCATGGCCTCCGCCACCGCGCGCACCACCCGGACCGCCGCCCGCTCCGGGCGCACCGCCCAGGCCGCCTCCAGCAATGGGGGTGTACGCGGGTCTCCCTCGGGATAGAGCCGGTGCCCGAAGCCGGGGATGGACTCGCCCCGCCGCAGCCGCTCGTGGACAACCGTGGCCGCGCGCCCGGGACGCCCCACTTCCTGCATCAGCGCCTCGATGCGGTCACACGCGCCCCCGTGCCGGGGCCCGGACAACGCCGCCAGCGCCGCGCTCACGCACGCGTACAGGTCCGCCCCGGAGGAGGCCGCCACCCGCGCCGCGAAGGTCGAGACGTTCAGCTCGTGGTCCGCGCAGAGCACCAGGGCCCGGTCGAGCAGCCCGGCCGCGCCCCGGGCCTTCACCCCCCAGGCCTGCACCAGCCCCGCCGCCAGGGAGTCCTGCGCCAGCGCCTCGGCCACACGGCTGGGTCCTTGGGCCACGCCCACCCATGCGCCCAGCAGCCGGAGCAAACGCCGGGCGCGAAGCCGTTCCTGTTCGGGGGGCGCGACGAAACGCATTGGGTCTGCGGCCCCCAACAGGGGCACCACCGCGGAGAGCGCCACCACGGGAGGTGCCTCAGCGGGGAGCAGGCCCTTCAGCGCCGAGGCGGGAAAGGGCAACGGCGGCGCGGGCCACCGCACGGGAGCCGCTGGCAGTTGCCCCGTCCACAGCAGCTCCGCCACCGCTTCGAAGGAGGCGCCGCGCGCCACCAGCTCCACCGCCGGATGGCCCCGGTAGGCCACGCCCCGCGCATCGATGCGCGTCACGGAGGAGTCAATCACGGGCTCGCCCCAGCGCAGCGCGCCCGAGGCCACCGCCGCATGCCCCGCCCGCGCATCGTGCCGGACCTTCAGCCGCTCCAGGTCCATGCGCACATAGCGGTTCTGCTTCGTCCCCTTCTCCGGAACGCACCGCACAAGCCCCCGGCTCACGTACGTGTAGAGCGTCGTCCGCTTGATGCCCAGCAACGCCGCCGCCTCCGCTGCGGACACCAGCTCCTCATGTCGATGGTCGAATCGAGATTGAGAACGCCCCCCTCTGCGCTTCACCATGATGACCGAAGCCTCCTCGACAGGAAGTGTCGGCGCGATCCGCCGGGGTGTCGAGACGGGGCGAGCCCCCTGGAGCCCTCATGCCCTCCCCTCACCTCATCCACGAATCGGAACTGCCCTGGACGGACATCACCCACGGCCGCCGCGTCGCGCTCCGCCGCAAGCAGCTCGGCGCCGCCGCGAAGGGCCAGCAGCTCGGGTGCAGCCTCATCGAGCTGCTCCCGGGCAAGCAGTCCTGGCCGCGCCACTACCACCTCGCCAACGAGGAGGCGATCTACGTGCTCGCCGGCCAGGGCTCCCTGCGTCTGGGGGAGGAAACGCTGCCGCTGAAGGCCGGGGACTACGTCGCGCTCCCGGCGGGCCCCGGCACCGCGCACCAGCTCTTCAATGAGGGGCCCGAGCCCCTGCGCTATCTGGCCTTCTCCACCATGCAGGCCCCGGACATCGTCATGTACCCGGACTCGAAGAAGGTGGGCGTGTTCGGCGGCGCGGCGCCAGGGGGAGACAAGGCCGCGCGCTTCCTGCACGCCTACCTCCCCCTGGCCGCCGAGGTGGACTACTGGGACGGCGAGAACACGGGCGAGCCGGAGCCTGGCACCGGCGGGTGAGCCTGCCGGAGGCGCCTACCGCTTCTTGGTGCGCGAGCGTTGGTGCGCGTCCTGGGTGAGGTTCCGCTGGGCGCGCTTGTGCTCGCGCTGCGCGGTGCCGCTCACCTGGCGCTCCCGGTGGGCCTGCTCCCGCTGGAGCTTCTCGAAGTTATCGAGCCGCTCCTGGGAGAGCCGGCCCGCCTCCACCTCGGCGCGCACCGCGCAGCCGGGCTCCCGCTGGTGGCGGCAGTCGGAGAAACGGCACCCCGCCGCCAGGGCCAGGACATCATCGAAGGCCTGCTGCACGCCCTCCTCTTCGCCCCACAGCCCGAGCTCGCGGACACCGGGCCCGTCGATGAGCAGGCCCCCGTGGGGCAGCAGGAAGAGCTCCCGGTGGGTGGTGGTGTGCCGCCCCTTGTTGTCCTCCACCCGGACGGACTGGGTGGCCAGCCGCTCCTCTTCCAGGAGCCGGTTGACGAGGGTGGACTTGCCCACGCCCGAGGAGCCGAGCAGGACGCCCGTCTTCCCAGGCGGAAGCCTCGCGCGCACCTCCTCCAACCCGGCGCCGGTTTGCGCGCTCAGGGGGAGCACGGAGACGCCCGGCGCCAGGGCGCGGACTTCCTCGACACGGGCGCTGGCGTCCTCGTGGAGATCCGCCTTGCTGAGCAGCACCACGGGCGTGGCCCCGCTCTTCCAGGCCACGGCGAGCGCCCGCTCGATGCGGCGCGGGTTGAAGTCCCCATCCAGCCCCGCCACCAGGAACACCACATCGAAGTTGGCGGCGATGAGCTGCCCCTCGTGCTCGCTGCCCGCCTCGCGCCGGACGAGGACGCTGCGGCGCGGGAGCACCGCCTGGAGCAGCGCCTCCCCTTGCCCCGCGGGCAAGGTCAACGCGACCCAATCCCCCACGGTGGGCAGCGCCTCGATGCCCGAGGCCTGGTGCAGGAGCCGGCCCGCGGTGCGCGCGAGGTAGAGCCGCTCGGCGGTTTGAACGGAGAGGAGCCCCCGGGCTTGCCGCACCACGCGGCCAGGGACGAGGGACAGCGGAGAAGCGGAGGTGAGCTGCGACAGTGCGAGGCCGAGTTCGGGGCCCCAGCCGAGAGACTCAAGAAGCATGGGAAGGATTCCGGGCAGAGCGGTGCCAGAGGCGCACCTGAGCATTCAGGGCGCCCAGCGGGGAGCAGTCACGCGCTGCGGCGGGCCTTCCGGGGCCCCCTACGCGGCCTGCATCCTCTGGGCGGACAGGCGTTCCATCGTGGCAAGGACAAGGGGCGGCATCATGATTTCCTCCACTCACTCGCTGGACACACCCACGGGACCGGACAGCCACGCCTACTCTACCCGGTAACTCTTCACGGCGCTGCTGAGCTGCTCGGAAATGATTTGCAGCGTGGTGGCCGCCTCGCCCGTGGAGCCGATGCGCGCCACCGTGTCGTCCATCATCTTCGACAGCTCGTTCACGGCCTGGTGGATCTGGTTGATGCCCACGTTCTGCTGATTCACCGCGGCGGCGATCTGCCGCACGGCCGCGGCGTTGTCCTGGACGATGCCGGACAGCTCGCGCAGGTTCTGGCCCGAGGTGCGCACCTGCGTCAGCCCTGACTCCATGCGCTCCGCGCCGCTCTCGGTGATGCGCACCGCGTCGCTCACCGAGGTGCTGATGTCATCGAGCAGCTCGCGCACCCGGCTGGTGGCCTGGATGGACTGGTCCGCCAGGGCCCGGATTTCGCGGGCCACCACGCCGAAGCCCTTGCCGTGCTCGCCGCTGCGCACCGCCTCGATGGCGGCGTTGAGCGCCAGCATGTTCGACTGGTCCGCCAGGTCCTTCACCGTCTGGGTAATCCCGCCGATCTGCTGCGTGCGCTCGCCCAGCTCGATGATCTTCTGGGCAATCTTGCCCACCTGGTTGCGGATGTCGTTCAGGCCCGCCATCGTCATCTCGATGGCGGCCTCGCCCGAGCGGGCCAGCTCGTCGGCGCGCTCGGCCACCGCCAGCACCGAGGCGGCCTTCTGCGAGGCCAGGAGGCTCGTCTGGCGGATTTCGTGCGCCGTCACCTGCGTCTCCTGGAGCGCGGCGGCCTGGCGCGAGACGGTCTGCGCCTGCTCGTTGGACGAGGCGTTGAGGTGGTCGGTGGACTGCTTGAGCGCCTCGGCGGCCTGCTGGAGGTTGATGGTCACCTCGCGCAGCTTCTCCACCACCTGGGAGAAGCTCTTGGCGAGCCGGCCCACCTCATCCCCGCTCGTCACCTGGATGGAGCGCGTCAGGTCCCCGGACTCGACGATGTGGGCGGCCACATCGGTCAGGTTCCGCAGGGGCCGCACGATGGTGCGCACGAACACCGCGGCCACCACCACGCTGCCCGCCACGAGCACCAGCGCCAGCAGGAGCATCTCCTGGGACAGCTGCGAGGCCTTCTTCCCCAGGGAGTCGCGCTGCACGCCCACGTGCACCACGCCCCGGTTGTCCACCAGGGGCACGGCGATGTCGAGCGCGTGCAGCCGCGCCTTGCCCGTGCCGAGCTCCACCTCCTGGATGCGCCGCTGCTCGGGCTCCTGCTCCAGCACGATGGGCTCCACGCGCGTGCTGGCGATCAGCTCCGCGGGGGGCATGCCCCGGAAGGTGTGCGCGAGGACGCGGCCCGTGGCGTCCGACACGTAGATGTAGCTCACCCCCTGCTGCACCTGGAACGACTCGATCAGGTTCTGCAGGGAGACGCTCTCCCCGGCGCTCCGGGCCTCCTGCTCGGCGGCCCGGGTGAGCCCCAGGGCGAGCGCGGCCCCCTCGCTCGCGTGCGCCACCACGAGGCTCTGGTGCAGCCTGCGCGTGGCCACCGTGGTGAGGATGACCGCCACGATGGCGCTGATCGCCCCGGTGACCAGGATGAACTTGACGGACAGGCCAAGCGAGAGACGGAACCGATTGGGCAATTTCACGGAAACACCGCGGGCACGTTCACGTTAAGCAGCAACCGGCTCATACCGCCTCTCCAAATCCCCCCCGCGGCCGGTCGAATGGACGCGTACAGCACTGCCGGATGAAGTCCGGCATGGCGGAGAGCGCGAGCGCCTGGGTGGTGGCCCCGAGATCCAACGCCGCCTTGGGCATGCCGAAGACCACGGAGGTGGCCTCGTCCTGGGCGCAGGTCACCCCACCCACCTGGTAGATGTCCAACAGCCCACGCGCGCCATCCTCTCCCATGCCCGTGAGCACCATGCCGCCTGCCCGGCTGCCGTACACGCGGGCCAGCGACGAGAGCAGCAGGTCCCCCGAGGGGCACGGCCCCCCGCGCGTCCGGCTGAGCCGGGCCACGCCGCCCTCCAGGGTGAGGTCATGCCCGTCGAGCGCGAAGTAGACCTTGCCCGGCTCCAGCCGCTCGCCCTCGTGGGCGATGGCCACCCCCAGGGTGGTGACCTGGCTGAGCCAGCGCACCATGCCCGGGGTGAAGCCCTCGGTGATGTGCTGGGCGACCACCACCGGCACGGGCAGCTCCTTGGGCAGGCGCGAGAGAATCTCCGCCAGCGCCGGCGGTCCCCCGGTGGAGGCCGCCAGCCCGAAGATGTCCACCCGCGCTCCCGTGGACGGGGGCGGCAGCGGCACATCCTTGCGCGCGCGGCGGGACACCACGGGCACCTCCGCCATGAGGCACACGGAGTTGACGAGCTCCCGGCCCCAGCGCCGCAGCTCCTCGCCCGACGTCACGTTGGGCTTGGCGATGAGCTCCAGCGCCCCGGCCCGGATGGCCTGGAAGGCCAGGTCCGCCCCGCGGTCCGCCACGGCACTCACCACGAGGATGCGCGCCGGCGCGTCCATCATGATGGCGGCGATGGCCCCGGGCCCGTCCAGCCCGGGCAACAGCAGGTCCATGGTGATGACGTCCGGCCGCAGCAGCCGGGCCAGCGACACGGCCCGGTTGCCATCGCCCGCGCGCCCAATCACTTCGATGCGCGAGTCCATGGTCAGCAGCGTGGCCATCGTATTGACCATGGTGGGCGAGTCATCCACCACCAGCACTCGAATGGGGCGCTTCATGGGCGTCCTCCGCGGCGGCTCATCACGTCGAGAACCTCGGCCAGCAACCGGCCCGAGGCACAGTCGCGCTTGCTCAGAAATCCATCCGCTCCCGCCACGCGGCCCCGGTCCCGGGCCGCCTCGTGGGTGGAGACGAGAATGATGGGCAGGTTGCGCGTCTCGGGGCGCTGCCGCATGCGGCGAATGAACTCCTCGCCATCCATCTCTTCCATCTCCAGGTCGCAGATGATGACATCGTAGGCATCCGTCAGCACCCGCTCCAGGGCCCGGGCGCCGCTGGAGGCCAGGTGCACGGTGAACCCACCGGCCTCCAGCATGGCCCGGTGCAGGGCGCGCGCGGTGAGCGAGTCGTCCACCACCAGGGCCCGGCGGCTCTGCGGGGCCACGGCGGACAGGGTGGCGGGCTCCAGCACCAGCCAGTTGGGGCGCAGGATGAGCATCAGCTCGCCGCGGCTCAGCGTGGCCGCGCCCTGGTAGGCGGGCACATCCCGCACCTCCGCGGGCAGCGGCCGGATGACCAGGTCTCTGTCACCCACCACCGAGTCCACCGCGAGCGCCACGCGCTTGCCACCGTTCTGGATGACCATGAGCGGCTGCCCCTCGGACGGCGGGGAGGCGGCGCGCAGGCCCAGCCGGGCGCCCAGGTCCACCACGGGGATGAGCTGTCCCTGGTATTCGAGCTGGGCGCGCCGCTTGCTCAAGCGCAGGGTGCTCATGCGCGTGAGCTGCGTGGCCTCCACCGCCAGCATGGGCAGGCCCATCATCTGGTCGAACACGCGCACCACCAGCACCGGCGAGCTGCCCAGCTCCACCGGCAGGGTGAGCATGAAGCGCGTGCCCTGGCCCAGGGTGCTGGCCACCTCGATGCGGCCCTGGAGCGACTCCACCGCGGCGCGCACCGCGTCGAGCCCCACGCCGCGCCCGGAGGTGTCCGTCACGTCCGCGCGGGTGCTGAAGCCCGGGCGGAAGATGAGGTCCCTCACCTGGTTGTCGTTCATCCGCACCAGCTCCTCGGCGGTGGCCAGCCCCCGGCTCTCGGCCACCTGGCGCACGCGCGCCACGTCGATGCCACGGCCGTCGTCGCTGGACTCCAGGAAGAGCAGGTTGCCCTGCTGCTCGATGCGCAGGGTGAGCGCCCCCTCGTGGTGCTTGCCGGTGCGCTCACGCTCGGCGGGGGACTCCAGGCCGTGGTCCACCGCGTTGCGCAGCAGGTGCACCAGCGCCCCGTTGAGCTTCTCCAGGAGCCGCCGGTCCAGCGACACCTCGGCCCCCACCACGGACAGCCGCGCCTCCTTGCGCAGCTGGCGGGACAAGTCCCGCACCATGCGCTGCAGCGGCTCGAGGATGGTGCGCACCGGCCGGGTGGTGATGGCCTTGAGCCCCTCCTCCAGCGCGTCGACGACGTCAGCCGTCTCCTCCCCATCGGAGCGCAGCGCCCGTCCCACGCCCGCGAGCAGCGTCCGGGCCTCGGCCGTCTCCGCCAGCAGGCCCTGCCGAGCCAGCAGCGCCACCGCCCGGTCCAGCTCGCGCGAGCGCTCCTCGGTGCGCAGACGCACCTCGCGCAGGCGCTCCACCTCGCGCATCAGCGCCGTCACCTGGCGCGTGCCCACCCGCCAGCCCGCGCCCTCGGAGTCCCCCGAGTGAAACTCGTCCCGGGGCAGCTCGGCCGGCCCCGTGCCTCCGCCTCCGCCCGTGGGCAGCGGCGCGGGCGTGGAGGCCGGCGGCTTGAGGGCCGGGGGCAAGGCGGCGGCGGGCACGGCGGCCGCGACGGGGCCCGGCGCGGCGGCCACCACCGCCACCGGAGGCGCGGCGGGGCTGGGCACCGCGGTGGCCAGCTCCGGCGGGGGGGCCACGGCGACGAGCTGGGCCAGGGCGATGGTGTAGTCCGGCAGCGCGTCCCCGCGCCCATCCGCGTGGGCCTGGACGCGCAGCATGAAGATGTCCAGGCCGTGCAGCAGCAGGTCCACCACCGCCCGCGGCATCTTCTGCGGATGCTCGCGCAGCGGCGCCAGCGCGTCCTCCAGCTTGTGGGCGATCTCGCTCAGGTCCTGCAGGCCCAGGCTCGCGGCGCTGCCCTTGAGCGTGTGCAGGTGGCGCCCCAGCCGCACGTAGGCCTTGTTCAGCGCATCGGCATCCAGCCCGTCCCGCTCCAGCTCGAGCAGGTCGATCGTCACCTTCTGACAGACTTCCTGGGCCTCGGCGGCAAAGCCCGAGACGAGACTTTGCAGGAGAGGATCAACGGCCATGACGCACTCCCGTTCCGGCCTTCACGAAGAGGCGGGGCGGATCGATGAGGTGAACGAGCTGCTGGTCGGTGTAGACCTCCAGGATGGCGCCCTCCGCCCGGGAGCGCGCCGCCTCCACCGCCGCCACGGGCAGGCTCGTGGGGCGCGGAATGGCCTCGCAGTCCAGCGCGCACAGCTCCCCATCGCCCCGGTCCACCACCAGCAGGACCGCGGGATCCTCCCGCCAGCCGTGGCCTCCCAGCAGGGACGCGAGGCTGAGGGCCGCGAGCACCTGCCCCTGGAAGCGCAGCACGCCGATGATGTGGGGCGTCGAGAGCGGCACGGGGGTCACCATCCGCAGCGGGAGCGCCGCGCGCAGCGCCTCGAGCGGCAGCGCATAGCGCTCCTCGCCCAGGGGGAACTCGGCCACCATGTAGACGGCCTCGTCCTGGGTGCTGTCGCCCTGCTCCTGCTCCCGGAGGCGCTCCGCGCGCCGCTCCAGGAGCCGGCGGAGCTCCTCCTCCTGGGCTTCATCCAGGGTCCTTGGAATCACCTTCATTCAGCGGCTCCCTGGTTCAGATAGGCGTCCGCCGACGCCTTGTAGAAGCGGGCGGGAAGACACTCGGGCCCCTCGACGAGCTGATCCGGGGGCAGCTTCGCCGCGCGGGCGTGCACGGCGCGCATGAGCGGGTAGGCGGCCGCGCGGGCCCCGTTGCGCTCGCGCAGCAGGGCCAGCTCCAGCAAGCCGGGCAGGTAGTCCGGGAACTGCCGCACCAGGGCCTCCAGCATGAGCGTGGCCCGGGGAACGTCGCCCTGCTCGATGCGCTCGAGCGCCTCCAGGTGGAACTGCGAGGGCGAGCGGGGCGGCTCGGGCGGGGGCAAGGCCACCGGAGGCGGCGTCATCCGCGGGTGCCCGGTGCGAACGGGCCGGGGCACGAGCGCCTTGGGAGGGACCAGGGGCGTCTCGGGGCGGTGGAAGGCCTGCAGCTCGGGGGGCCCCACGCGCACGAGCCCGTCCGGAACGCGGTCCACCTCCACGGTCCCCAAGAAGAGGTAGCCCCCGGGGGCCAACGCCCGGACGATGTGGCCGATGGCCACCTCGCGCGCCGCGGGCGTGAAGTAGGTGAGCACGTTGCGGCAGAGGATGAACTCGAAGAGCCCGAACAGATCCGGCAGCGGCCCCATCAGGTTGGTGACCGCGAAGGAGGTGACGCTGCGCACCCCCTCCAAGATGACCACCTCCCGCTCCCCCGTGGCGCGGTACAGCGGAAACAGGTGGGGGCCGGAGTCCCGCCGGGACCAGGCGCCATAGGTGGCGCGCCGGGCGTGGGCCAGGCTCGTCTCGTTGATGTCCGTGCCCAGCACCTCCACGGGCATGCCCGGCGGCGCGGACGCCAGCAGGCAGGACGCCAGCGAATAGGCCTCCTCCCCGGTGGCACACCCCGCGCTCCAGCCCCGCAGGCGCATCGGGTTGCGGCGCAGCACGCCGGGAACCCCGTCCCGGGCCACGAAGCGGAAGTGCTCCGGGTGCCGGTAGAAGTACGTCTCCCCCACCAGCGAGGAGCGCACGACGACCTGGGCGAAGGGCGACTCCGGGTTCTGCAGCTCGGTGAGCAGCTCCCCCAAGGAGCGCCCGCGCGCCAGCTCCGCGCGCACGACGCGCTCCAGGGACTCCGGGGCAATGGCGTCGTCCCGGAAACCTGTCCGCTCGGAGACCAGTTGCCGGGCCCGGGCAAACAGCAGTGGATCCATTCCCCCCGGCCCCGTCATGCGCCCTGTCCCACACCACCGGGCTTCAACAGCGTGGACAAGTCTTTCAACAGCTCCCGCGCGACGAAGACGCGCGGATCCAGGAGGGGAAGCGTCCGGCCTCCCCCCACCCGAAGCATGCCGATGAGCCCCTCCCTGAGGAGCCCATGCTCCACGCCGCCCAGGCGCCGGTCGATGTCCCCCGCGGGGAACTCCTCCGGGTCCTGCACCCGGTCCACGCACAGGGCCAGCGGCACGCCGTCCACGTGGATGATGACGAGCATCCGCTCGCGCACCGGCACGCGGTGCTCCATCTCCAGCCGGCGCGCCACGTCCAGCACGCACACCGCCGAGCCGCGCAGCTCCACGTACTCGCGCAGGTAGTCGGGCCCGGTGGGCAGGGGCCGCAGGGCCGGCTGCAGCAGCACCTCGCGCACCGAGTCCAGGGGCACGGCGAACTCCTGGTCCCCTGTCGTCATCCGCAGCACCAGCATCGCCCCGGCGCGCGTGCGCTTGCGGGCGTTCTCCAGCGCCTTGGCCACCGCGGACAGCAGATCCTCGGCGCGGAAGGGCTTGGCCAGGAACGCCTCCGCCCCCAGCCCCAGGCACGCCTCCGCGCGCGACTTCTCCGAGGAGATGATGATGACGGGGATGCTGGCGGTGGCCGCGGAGGCCTTCATCCGTTGGAGCACCTCGTCCCCGTCCATCTCCGGCATCGACAGGTCCAGCAGCACGGCCTCCGGCTGGAGCCGTCCCACCTTCTCGAGCGCCTCGCGGCCGTTGCTCGCGGTGTTCAGCGCGTAGTGGCCTGACAGGATGGCCCGCTCGAGCGCGAGAATGGCGTCGCTGTCATCGACGAGAAGGAGGGACGGGAGGCTCACGGGGCGGCTTGGGGCAGGTACTGACGGACCGTCTCGGTCAAATCGTGGTGGGACACCGGCTTCTGAATGAACGCATTGGCCCCGGCATCGGCGCCCCGCTGCCGCAGGTCTCCGCCCTTCTCCGCGGTCAGGAGAATCACGGGGATGCCGCGCACCTGGGGCATGGGATTGGCGCGCAGCTCCTTCACGAAGGTGATGCCATCCATGCCCGGCATGTTGATATCCGCGATCACGACACTCACCGGCACGAGCCGTAACAGCTGCAACGCCCGCGTCGCATCCTCCGCCTCGATGATGCTGAGCCGGAGGTTCATCAAGTAGATCTTGATGATGTTGCGGACGGTTGGGCTGTCATCCACCACCAGGATGTTGGCACTCACCCCACGGCTCCTCACGCGATGGCCGCCTACGGCCCCGCTGCAAACAGATGAGACTCTAGCGTGTCCGCTTCCGGGGGAGAAAGCACGCCCGGTCTTCATGAGACCGGGCGAGGGACAGAACGCCCGGCACTCCCCCCGTGCTTCCGTGCCCGGCCTACTCGTCCGCCGGGGCGGGCTTCGCCTCGGGCGGGTCATCCAGCGACGGGTCCACCGGCGGGGCCCCGATGGAGTGGTAGCCCCCATCCACGTGCACCTGCTCTCCGGTGGTGGACGGCATCCAATCCGACAACAGGGCACACGCGGTCCGGCCAACCGTCTCGTGGCTGTTGCGCGAGTCCCAGCCCAGCGGCGCCTGCCGGCCCCAGGCCTGCTCCAGGGACTTGAACCCCGGAATTCCCTTGGCGGCGATCGTATTCAGGGGCCCCGCGGCCAGGGCGTTGACCCGGATGCCCTTGGGGCCCAAGTCCCGCGCCAGGTAGCGAACGGTGGCCGCGAGCGCCGCTTTGCACACCCCCATCCAGTCGTAGATGGGCCATGCAACGTTGTTGTCAAAATCCAGTGTGATGATAGACCCACCCGAGGGCATGAGCGGGGCGACCGCCACCGCCAGCTCCTTCAGGGAGAAGGTGGAGACGCGAAACGCGGTCTGAACGCTCTCCCAGGGCGTGTTGAGGAAGTTGCCTCCCAGGGCATCCTCGGGAGCGAAGGCAATCGAATGCACGGCGCCATCCACCCGGCCCCACTTCTCCTTCAGCGAGGCCGTCAACGCCTTGAAATCCTCGGGCTTGTTCACGTCCAGCTCGAGGACTTCGGTGCCGGGCTTGAGGCGCTTGGCGCTGCGCTCCGTGAGCGAGCGGGCCCGGCCAAAGCCGGTCAAAATGATTTCCGCGCCCTGGGCCAGGGCATGCTCGGCGATGCCGTAGGCAATCGACTGGGGGGTCAAGACACCGGTGATGAGGATCTTCTTACCCTGCAGCAGCATGGGGGGCCTTTCACAAGGACAGATGAAGAGGGCGGGCGATCTACCACTCCTGCTGGCCGGGGGGCAGGGAAACCCCCAAGGGCCCTGAATGCCTCCCGAAATGTGAGACCCCAAGGGTTTTCGCCGGGAGCCCCGGCATGAAGTTGGGCTCACGTGGCGCATGACTCTTCCTGTTGCTTTATCCACGGCCCTTTCCGTTGTTTCCCGAAACGGGTGACAAATCGCTTCAAAAACCCCCCACCCGGGGCCCATCACCAGTAAAAGACCCTCTGCCATGGCGAATTTCCAGGACACGTACCTCTCCGGCGCCAACATCGACTTCATCGAAGGTCTCTACGCGCGCTACCTGCAGGATCCCTCCAGCGTGGATCCCAGCTGGCGCGACATCTTCGAGAAGAGCAATGGTGGGGGCCGCCCCATCTTCAGCAAGACGCTGCTGGAGGCGCCCGCCCCCGCGGCCGCGCCCCCCGGCAAGAACGGCAAACAGGCCGCCCCCGCCGCGGCCGTGACGCCCGCCGCCCCCGCGGCCAACGCCGCCGTGGCCACGCTCGCGCAGGACATGCGCCTGCAGTCGCGCGTGGACCACACCATCACCGCCTTCCGGCTCCGGGGCCACCTGCGCGCCAAGCTGGACCCGCTGGGCCGCCCCCGCCCGCCCCTGGAGCACGTGGCGGACATGCCCATGGTGGACGAGAACCACTTCTCCACCCAGGAGTTGGAGCAGAGCGTCGAGACGAGCAATGTCTTCCCCGGCGGTCGCGTGAAGGTGTCGCAGCTGCTGAGCCGGCTGCGCAGCACCTATGCCGGCTCCATCGGCGTGGAATTCATGCACATGCTCGACAGCGAGCGGCGCCGCTGGCTGCTCAAGCGCATGGAGCACAGCGAGAACCGCACCCCGTTCTCGCAGGAGGACCAGCGCCACATCCTCACCAAGCTCTCCTACGCCGAGGGCTTCGAGCACTTCCTGCACACCAAGTACGTGGGCGTGAAGCGCTTCAGCCTGGATGGCGGCGAGAGCCTCATCCCCATGATGGACGCCATCCTCGAGGTGGGCGGCGGCCTGGGGCTGCGGGAAGTCGTCATCGGCATGGCCCACCGCGGCCGCCTCAACGTGCTGACGAACATCCTGCACAAGAGCCCGGATCAGATTTTCAGCGAGTTCGAGGGCCCGGCCGACCCCAAGGCCTACATGGGGCGCGGCGACGTGAAGTACCACATGGGCTTCTCCTCGGACCACACCACCCGCGCGGGTATCAAGATCCACCTGTCGCTGGCCTTCAACCCCAGCCACCTGGAGGCGGTGGACCCGGTGGTGGAGGGGCGCGTGCGCGCCAAGCAGGACCGCGGCGGGGACACCGAGCGCACGCGGGTCATGCCGCTGCTCATCCACGGGGATGCGGCCTTCATGGGCCAGGGCGTCATCTCCGAGACGCTCAACCTCTCGCGCCTCAAGGGCTACGAGACGGGCGGCACGCTGCACATCGTCATCAACAACCAGGTGGGCTTCACCACCGATCCGCACGACTCGCGCTCCTCCATCTACGCCACCGCCATCGCGCAGATGCTGGACATTCCCGTGTTCCACGTGAACGGGGATGACCCGGAAGCGTGCGTGCACGTGGCGCGGCTGGTGGCCGAGTACCGCCAGGTGTTCAAGAGCGACGTCGTCATCGATCTCATCTGCTACCGCCGCTACGGCCACAACGAGGGGGACGACCCCTCCTTCACCCAGCCGGGCATGTACGAGCTCATCCGCAAGCAGTCCACGGTGCGCACGGTCTACGCCCAGTCGCTCGCCGAGACCGGCCGCATCCCCGCCGCGGAGTCCGAGAACATCAAGCAGCGCTGCCTCAAGGACTTCGACGAGGCGCTCACCCGCATCAAGCAGGCCCGCCAGTTCAAGGAGCCCAGCGCCCTGGAGGGCCTGTGGCAGCCCTACAAGGGCGGCTCCTACACCCAGGCGCCGCAGGTGGCCACCGCGGTGGACAAGGCCCAGCTGCGCGAGGCCCTGCGCAAGCTGTCCGTGGCGCCCGAGGGCTTCAACGTGCACCCTATCGTCGAGCGCACGGTGCTCAAGAAGCGCCAGGCCATGCTGGAGAGCGAGGAGCTGCTCTGGAGCGAGGGCGAGGCGCTCGCCTACGCGACGCTCCTGAGCGCGGGCCACACGGTGCGCCTGTCCGGCCAGGACAGCGAGCGCGGCACCTTCAGCCACCGCCACGCGGTGCTGCACGACGTGAAGACGGGCGGGCGCTTCGTGCCGCTGTCCCAGTTCCCCACCGGCCGCGCCTCCTTCCAGGTCTTCAACAGCCCCCTGTCCGAGATGGGCGTGATGGGCTTCGAGTACGGCTACAGCCTGGACGTGCCGGACGGCCTCACCCTGTGGGAGGGCCAGTTCGGTGACTTCGCCAACGGCGCGCAGATCATCATCGACCAGTTCATCGCCGCCGGTGAGAGCAAGTGGCGCCGGCTGTCCGGGCTCACGCTGCTCCTGCCCCACGGCTACGAGGGCCAGGGCCCGGAGCACTCCAGCGCCCGCCTGGAGCGCTTCCTGAGCCTGTGCGCCGAGGACAACCTCCAGGTCTGCTACCCCACCACCCCCGCGCAGATCTTCCACCTGCTGCGCCGCCAGGTGGTGCGCCCCTACCGCAAGCCGCTCGTCGTCATGTCGCCCAAGAGCCTGCTGCGCCGCCCCGAGGCGGTGAGCAAGCTGGACGAGCTGGCCACCGGCCAGTTCCAGGAAGTCATTCCCGACCGCGCGGAGCTCGCCCCCGAGGGCGTGACGCGGCTGCTGCTGTGCTCCGGCAAGGTCTACTACGATTTGGTCAAGGCCCGGGACGAGCAGCAGGTCCGCAACGTGGCCATCGTCCGCCTGGAGCAGCTCTACCCGTTCCCGTTCGAGGCGGTGTCCCGCCTCGTGGCCCGCTTCCCGAAGCTCACCGAGCTGTACTGGGTGCAGGAAGAGCCGCGCAACGCGGGCGGCTGGTATTTCATGTTCCCCCGCCTCCACGACGTGGCATCTTCCCATGCCACCGGTCCAGTGAAGGTGGGCTACATCGGGCGGGCGGAAGCCGCCAGCCCCGCCACCGGCTTCACGAAGACGCACGACTACGAGCAGAACCTCATCGTCGAGGAAGCCATCCTCCGAGGAACCAAGAATGGCCGTTGAACTGAAAGTCCCGCCCCTGGGCGAATCCATCACCGAAGCCGTCATCAGCAAGTGGAACAAGAAGCAGGGTGAGAGCGTCGCCGCGGACGAGCCGCTCGTCGTCCTGGAGACGGACAAGGTCACCATCGACGTGCCCGCCCCGGCCGCCGGCGCCCTGGCCAGCCTCGCCTTCAAGGAGGGGGATAAGGTCCGCGTGGGCGAGGTGCTGGGCACCATCGAGGCCGGAGGCGCCGCCGCCGCCGCCCCCAAGCCTGCCGCCGCGGCTCCGGCTCCCGCCGCCGCCCCGGCCGCGTCCGAGGCCCCGGCCTCGGAGGCCCGCTCCACGCCCACCGCGCGCAAGGTGGCCGAGGCCAACAACGTGGACCTGGCCCAGCTCCAGGGCTCTGGCACCGCGGGCCGCATCACCAAGGACGACGTGCTCGGCCAGCTCAACAAGAGCACGCCGGCGCCTGCCCCCTCGGGCCCGCGCGCCAACGCCGCCCGCGAGGAGCGCGTGCGGATGACGCCGCTGCGCAAGCGCGTGGCCGAGCGCCTCATTCAGGCCCAGTCCACCGCCGCCATCCTCACCACCTTCAACGAGGTGGACATGGGCGAGGCCATGGCGCTGCGCAAGAAGTACAACGACAAGTTCCAGGCCAAGCACGGCGTGAAGCTGGGCTTCATGAGCCTGTTCGTGCGCGCCTCCATCGAGGCCCTGAAGACCTTCCCGCAGATCAACGCGGAGATCGACGGCGAGGAGGTCGTCTTCAAGAAGTACTACGACATCGGCGTGGCGGTGTCCGGCTCGCGCGGCCTGGTGGTCCCCGTCGTCCGGGACGCGGACACGCTGTCGCTGGCGGAGCTGGAGAAGCGCATCGGCGACTACGGCACGCGCGCGCGCAATGACAAGCTGACCCTGGCGGAGCTGCAGGGCGGCACCTTCACCATCTCCAACGGCGGCGTCTTCGGCTCCATGCTGTCCACGCCCATCCTCAACCCGCCGCAGACGGGCATCCTGGGGATGCACAACATCGTCGAGCGCGCCGTGGTGAAGGATGGCCAGATCGTCATCCGCCCCATCATGTACGTGGCGCTCTCGTACGATCACCGCCTGGTGGATGGCCGCGAGGCTGTACAATTCCTCGTACGCATCAAAGAGTGCATCGAGAACCCCGAGCGCCTGTTGCTGGAAGTCTGACGGCCTGGACTTGCGGTCCGCTCCCCCACTAAAACCGGGGGTCTCCCGGTAGTCGGGGGGGCAGAAGAACCCGGGTGGCCCCAGGGCCACCCGTTCAAGAGGACGCAACATGGCAACCGGTACCGTGAAGTGGTTCAACGACGCGAAGGGCTTCGGTTTCATCACGCAGGACGGCGGTGGCGAGGACGTGTTCTGCCACCACACCGCCATCAACATGGACGGCTTCCGCACCCTCCAGGAGGGGCAGAAGGTCCAGTTCGAGGTGGCCCGCGGCCCCAAGGGCCTGCAGGCCCAGAACGTGCGCGCTGCCTGAGCGCCCTCTGAGCCACTCCTCACGGACTGGCGCATGAGCCGAGGCCCGGTGCCCTTCGCGGGAGCCGGGCCTCTCTCTTTTCCAAGGCTACAGGTGCTTCTGGAAGTAGCCCAGCACCCACTCATTCTGGCGCTGGGTGACGAGCGGATCCGGCACCATGTGCGTCAGCCCGCTGAGCGGCAGCAGGTCATGCGGCTTGCCCGCCCGGAACAGCGCATCCGAGAGCTTGAGCGTGTGGAAGAAGTACACGTTGTCGTCCGCGGTGCCGTGCACGAGCAGCAGCGGCCGCATGGGCTTGCTCATGTCCTTGGCGTAGGTGAGCAGGGAGCTCTTCTCGTAGGCCTCGGGGTGCTCCTGGGGCAGCCCCAGGTAGCGCTCGGTGTAGTGGGTGTCGTAGTCCAGCCAGTCCACCACGGGCGCGCCGGACACGGCGGCCTTGAAGACATCCGGCCGCTTGAGCACGGCGAGCGCGGCCATGTAGCCCCCGAAGCTCCAGCCCTCGATGCCCACGCGGTTGAGATCCAACTCGGGCACCTTCTCCGCCAGGGCGCGCAGGGCCGTGACCTGGTCATCGAGCGTCACGGTGGCGAAGTCGTACTTCACCTGGCGCTCCCACGCGGCAGTGCGCAGGGGGGTGCCGCGCCCGTCGATCTTCACGACGAGGAAGCCCTTGTCCGCCAGCCACTGGTTGAGCAGGTTCTCCGCCATGCTGTGGCGCACCACGGTGGTGGTGGGGCCCGCGTACACCTTGAGGACGACGGGCAGCTTCACCCCGGCCTTCATCTCCTTGGGGCGGATGACGGAGGCGTGGAAGCCCTCCGGGCCCACCTGGAAGAACTGGGCCTTCGGGGTGAAGGAGGGCTCCACCGCCACCGAGGGCAGCTCGCCCACGCGGGTGCCGTCCGCGCGCAGCACGTAGTAGCGCGGCATGGAGGTGTCCGACTGGGACTGCGTCACCAGCAGCCCGCCCTGCTTGGAGACGGTCACCGCCATCTCGTTGGCCGGGCCCGCCGCCACGCCCGTGGCGAGCTTCTCGGGCGCGCCGCCGTCCTTCACCCGCCAGACATAGGACTCGGTGGGGTTGGCCTCCCCGTTGAAGAAGAGCGTGCGGTCCGCATCCACGACGCGAACCAGGGCGCGGAGGCCCGCCTCGGGCTTCACCCAGGAGCGCGCGAGGCTGCCGTCCGCGTTGCGCAGCTCCACCTCTGGCCCGCCATTGCGCTCGGTGTACCAGAGGAAGCCACTGCCATCCTCGAGCCACCGGGGGAAGTCCTGGTCCAGGTTGAGCCAGGCGGAGTCCTTCTCCGTGAGCAGCAGGCGCGTCTTCCCGGTGGCCGGGTCCACGGCGAGCAGCTGCTGCTCGGTCTGCGTCCGGCTCTGCACCAGCACCGTCAGCGGCCCGCCCTTCTGCCACGCCACCGTGGCCAGGTACGGGTACGCCTTCGCGTCCCAGGCCACCCACACCGGCTTGCCCCCGGCGGCGGGGGTAACGCCCAGCCGCACCACGGCGTTGTTCTTGCCGGGCCGGGGGTAGGCGAAGATGTTCCCCCCGCGCTCGGGGTGCATCACGTCCACGATGGTGAGCTTCTCCACGGATGAGGTGTCGGCCTCGGCGTAGGCGATGAACTTCGCGTCCGGGCTCCACCAATAGCCGGAGAAGCGGTGCATCTCCTCCTGGGCGACGAACTCCGCCAGCCCGTGCGTCTTCTCGGGCGAGCCCCCCTGGGTGACGCGCTGCTCCTTGTTGGTGGCGAGCACGACGCGGAACACGTCGTTGTTCCGCACGTAGGCCACCTGCTTGCCGTCCGGGGAGAAGTGCGGGTCGATGATGCCGATGCCCGTCTTCAGCTCCACCACCTTCCCGGTGGTGCGCTCGAACACGTAGAGCTTGCCGGAGAGCCCCACCAGGATGCGCTCGCCGTCCTGGGACAGCTCATAGCTGGTGAAGCCCCGGGCACTCACCCGCATGCGCTCGCGCCGGGCGGCCTCCTCCACGGAGAGCGTCTCCTCGACGCCCTTGAGGAGCACCTCGGGGGTGAGCAGCTCCTTCGTCGTGCCTGTCGCCACGTCGAAGGCGAACAGCGTCTGCGTGGAGGACTTCGGCTGGGCGCGCAGGAACAGCACCGTCTTCTCGTCGGGCGTGATGCGCGGTTTGACGGGACGGCCGCTCATGAAGCGGCGCGTCTCGGAATATTGCTGCAGGAAGGGATCGATCTTCCGGTCGGACATGGGCGTCGAGGGGGTCTGGGCGGAAACGGAGAGGCTCACGAGCAAGAGCGCGGCGGCGAGTGGGCGCATGCGCCGGAGCCTACCTCCCGGCGCCGCGCATCCCGAGGGAAAGCGCGGGCCCGGGAGGCCAGTGCCCAACATTCCGCCGCTACGGCGTGTCCGAGAACACCAGGGAGAACGGGTACCGCTCGGAATCCCTCAGGTCCGGATCATAGGGGCCCGTGGGCAGGACGGTCACGATGAGCGTCCGGCGCTGATCCACCGGGAACTGCAGGGGCTTCGCACCGGCCGACAGGTTCAGGACCTCTCCATCGGAATCAGGGGTCAGTCCGGGCACCGCCTGGACGACGAAGTGCCGCCGCGCATCAGTGGGGGCCTTCAAGGAGACGTACAGCCCGGATGTCCCCCCCGTCAGCTCGATGTAGCTCGTGCCGAGCATCATCGGCGCGTTCTCCTGGATGGAGACCGTCGTCCCGGGCTTTGCCTCCTGCCGGGCAGCGATGGCGAGCTTGGCCTGCTTGAGGTTGTCGAGCCCGTCCTTGAAGTGCCGGAAGTGGCGGTCATCCACGTGGTCGCCGGTGTACCAGCGCCAGCGTGAGAACTCGGGAACCGTCGCCACGTAGCTCGACTGGAACCCGGCCAGCATCCCATCGAGCGCATCGGTGAAGTCGGGCTCGTTGAGCGTCTGGTCCTCGCCCGCCCCGGGAGGGTTCCGGGACGCCAGCCAGATGCGCGACAGGAACCGGGCATCTCCCCCGAAGAAACGGTCCTTCAGGTAGAGCAGGTACATGGACGAGCCGTACATGTACCAGGTCTCGTAGTCGTCGTAGTAGTCGAGCGCCCAGTCCGGGTGCGCCTGGAAGTCGTCGAAGTAGGTCTTGATGTAGCGGTTGGCGTACACCTGATCCGTGAAGACGGCGGACATCTCGAAGGTGATGGGGGACTCGTACCAGTCGTCCGCGGCCTGAGAGGCGTGGGCCATCTCATGGACGACGGTTTCCTCCAGCTCGGCCCCGCCATACGGCCCCCAGGGGTCCACCACCATGAAGCCGCGGCGGTCATCCCACGCGGTGGTGTCATCGCCCGACAGGACGTTGACGAGGCAGCTGCGGTGCCCCTTCCACACGAAGACGTCGAAGGCCTCGTCGGGGCCGCACTCGCCGGCATCCGTGAGCGGTTGGCGCATGCCGAGCTGGTTGACGTGGTAGTCCCAGCCCTTCTCGACGAACTGGAGCACCTGCTCGGCCGTCTCCCGCTCGGATTCCTTGTAGTAGTGGACGAGCACCGGCAGCGACGAGGAGCGAAGGGAGAAGGGGAACATCTGATTGAAATCAGAGCGCCCACAGATGGCCTCCCCTTCGGCCAGCGGGTGCTGATAGTCCTCAGGAGGCTTGGGGTCCTCGTCTCCACACGCGAGGAGACTCAAGCCCAGCGACAGACTCACCCAGGACTTCTTGAAACCACGGCCAAACCCCATGTTTGTTCCTCCCAAAGGACGCATCTTTTCCGAACTGGAAACGGCCGTCGAGAGACCGCCGGGCAGAGAGGATGTCCGGCGTGGATCCTGAAAAGTTGGTGCACATGAGACTCGCGGGCGTCATCCGCCTGGCCCTGGCCGGGGGCCGGGGGCCCAGGGACGCGTGGGTCTTCGATCCCCACCGGCTCGCCCTGCCCTGCTGGGCATACACGTTGGGGACCACGGTTCCTCCGGCGCTCTTGGTAACCCTGGACCGGCACCTCGATCTGGTGCCTCCCCAGCACCCGGAAGCCGTGCCCGACCGGACGGCGGGCCTCCGCGCGCTGGATGAACATGCGCGATGGTCCCTGGACGTGCGCAACTACGATCACATCCTCGCGGCCATGGAGGCAGGGCTGGTGGGAGATGCGCTCCTGATTGCCCGGGCCCGCCCCCGGGGGGCCTTCGCGGAGAGCCTCTATAAGGATACGCGCGGCAGGGAGCACCGGCTGGTGGCGGTGCCCACGGTGGACCGGGCGGCGGAGGCCTTCCTGTCGCCCGCGCCGGGCGACGCGGTCCGGGACGTGCTGGAGCGGACGGAGCGGGTGCTGCTGGACGTGGACCTGGATTGCTTCACCTCGCCCAGCGACGCGGACCCAACGACGGTGCTGCCCTGGCCCCGCGACATCATCCGGGAGTTCCTGCTGCCCGAGGGCTCCGGTCCCTTCTGGGACGCGGTGCTGGAGAAGACCGTGGCGCTCACGCTGGCCCGGGAGCCCCACCACTGCGGGGGGCTGCTGGCCTCGGGGGAGCTGTTCCGGGACGTCGCCGAGGTGCTGTTCCGCGAGCTGCTCCACGCCACGCCTCCCTGATTTCGCTATCCGTCGCCCCCAACCTGCCCGGCGGTGGCACGAGGGAGCAAGCCCTCTGCCCTCCTCTGCCTCAGGTGCTACCGCGCTCGGATTGCATCCGCTGCCCTGCGTCCTCATCTCCGAAGCAGTCCCTCTGTGATGAACCAGGAGCGAGCGCACATGGCCACCTCAGACATGCCGTACCGGGTCCTCGGCAGCACCGGCGAGAAGGTCTCGGCCATTGGCCTCGGTGGCTGGCACCTGTCCATTCCCGGCGTGGACGAGAAGCTCGCCCACCGCATCGTCCGCAGCGCCATCGATGGCGGCATCAACTTCATGGACAACTCGTGGGACTACAACGACGGCATGAGCGAGCTGCGCATGGGCAAGGCGCTCCAGGACGGCTACCGGAAGAAGGTCTTCCTGATGACCAAGATCGACGGCCGCTCCAAGAAGGAGGCCCTGCGCCAGCTGGAGCAGTCCCTGGAGCGGCTCCAGACCGACTGCATCGATCTCGTGCAGCACCATGAAATCATCCGCTACGAGGACCCCGACCGCGTCTTCGCCGAGGACGGCGCGCACGCCGCGCTGCTCGAAGCCCAGAAGGCCGGCAAGCTGCGCTACATCGGCTTCACCGGCCACAAGGATCCTCGCATCCACCTCTACATGCTGGAGGTGGCCCGGCAGAACGGCGTCAAGTTCGACGCGGTGCAGCTGCCGCTCAACCTCATGGACGCGCACTTCCGCAGCTTCTCGAAGCTCGTGGTGCCCGAGCTCGTCCAGGAGGGCATCGGCATCCTCGCCATGAAGACCCTCGCCAACGGCTCCCTGCTCCGCTCCAAGACGGTGACCCCCATCGAGTGTCTCCACTACGCCCTCCACCTGCCCACCTCGGTCGTCATCACCGGCGTGGACAAGATGGAGATCCTCGACCAGGCCTTCGAGGCGGCCCGCACCTTCAAGCCCTTCACCGGCGAGCAGCTCCAGGCGCTGCTGGCCAAGACCGCCCAGGCCGCGGCCCGGGGCGAGTTCGAGCCCTTCAAGACCTCCTCCATCCACGACGGCACGGCCCTCAACCCCAAGTGGCTCGGAGAGGAGCCCGAGCGCCTGCAGGCCCTCATCCCCGGCTGAGCCCGCGGCCCGCGCCCGGCCGAGACGTCCAGCCCTCCTGAGCTGGAGGCCCAAGGCGGGTAAATAACGACCCGCCTCTCCCTGAAAAGCTCGGGGGCCGAGCAACTTTTTCTCGGCGCTTGCGAGAACCCAGGTGCCTCTCCTCTCGCAGCATCTTCTCCGGAGCTTTCCTCCCGTGAGCACCTACTCCGTTCGCAACGGCGACACGCTGTCGGCCATCGCCCAGAGATACAACACCACGGTCAGCAAGCTCGCCCAGGACAACGGCATCAGCAACCCCAACCGCATCTACGCCGGGCAGAAGCTGAACGTGTCCGGCAGCGCCAGCGCGGGCCGTCCCGCCGCGGCGTCCGCCCAGCAGTACACGGTGCGCTCGGGTGACACCCTGAGCGGCATTGCCCAGCGGTTCGGCACCACCACGGGTGCGTTGGCCAAGGCCAACAACATCAGCAACCCCAACCGCATCTATGCCGGGCAGAAGCTCTCCATTCCAGGCGCGGGCGCGGCCCAGCCCGCCCCGGCCCCGGCGCCCTCCTCCCAGCAGTACACGGTGCGCTCGGGCGACACCCTGAGCGGCATTGCCCAGCGCTACGGCACCACCACGGGCGCGCTGGCCAAGGCCAACAACATCAGCAACCCCAACCTCATCCAGGTCGGGCAGAAGCTCACCATCCCGGGCGGCGCCCGGCCCGGCCCCCAGGACGGCTTTGATCCGCCGGCCACCGGCGGCAAGCCCCCCACGGGGCCCGTCACCGGCCCCAGCAACGGCGGGGACGTCAAGGGCGGCGTGTCGCTCGCGCAGCTGCGCAAGATCATGCCCAACCTGTCGCAGGCCAAGGCGGAGCAGTACCTGCCGCACCTCAACCGCGCCATGGCCGAGGCGAACATCAACACCCCCAAGCGCCAGGCCGCCTTCCTCGCGCAGCTCGCCCACGAGAGCGGCGAGTTCCGCTACATGGAGGAGATCGCCTCCGGCGCCGCCTACGAGGGCCGCAGGGACCTGGGCAACACGCAGCCGGGCGACGGCGTGCGCTTCAAGGGCCGCGGCCCCATCCAGCTCACCGGCCGCTCCAACTACCGCGCCGCGGGCCAGGCGCTGGGCATCGACCTGGAGAACAACCCGAAGCGCGCCGCGGATCCGGACGTGGGCTTCCGCACCGCCGCCTGGTTCTGGAACAGCCGCAACCTCAACAGCTACGCGGACGCGGGCAACTTCCGCGAAGTCACCCGCCGCGTCAACGGCGGCTACAACGGGCTCGCCAGCCGCGAGGCCTACTACCAGCGCGCCCTCAACGTGCTGTGAAGTCCGCCCCCGGCGAAGCCGGGGCTCGCGGCACCCACCTCACCCCCGCACGGGCGCACACGGCGAACGGAAGGCCTTCGGTACGAAGGCCCTCTCAAGTTCTTGACCGCCGCCCGTGATGCGGGAATGAGGTTTTCATGAACAGCGCAGCGCGACCCCGGACCGCGGGGCTCCTCGGCCTCGCCTCCGCCCTGGCTTTGATCTTCCTGCCCGTGCCCTCCGCGCACGCCACGGGCAAGACCGCCCCTGCGAAAACCCCCGCCGAGACCGTCAAGCTCCGGAAGATCGGCATCATCGGCTCCGGAAAGGTCGGCGGCAGCCTGGCCCGGCTCTGGGTCAAGGCGGGTTACGAGGTGATGCTCTCCTCGCGCCACCCGGAGGAGCTCAAGCCCCTGGCGCAGCAGCTCGGCCGCAAGGCCCGCACCGGCACCCCGCGGGAGGCCGCGGCGTACGGCGACGCCGTGCTCATCGCGGTGCCCTATGGGGCCCTGCCGCAGATCGGCCGCGACTACGCCAAGGAGCTCGCGGGGAAGATCGTCCTGGACGCCGGCAATCCCTATCCCCAACGGGACGGGCCGATGGCCGAGGAGGCGCGCCGCAAGGGAACGGGCGAAGCCTCGAAGGCCCTGCTGCCCGGGGTGAAGCTCGTGCGCGCCTTCAACGCCATCAGCGCCGTGGACCTCAACAGCCACGCGGGCCGGGAGGGCCCCCTGGCCGCCGTGCCCCTGGCCAGCGATGACGCGCACGCCCTGAAGGCCGCGGCCGAGCTGGTCAAGGCGGCCGGCTTCGAGCCGGTCATCGTGGGCGGCCTGGACCGGGCGAAGGACTTCGACGTGGGGACCTCGGTCTACACGCGGGTGCTGACGGCCGAGGAACTCCGCAAACAATTGGGCATTCCGGATTAAAAGGAAAACCCAATGTCCCGCTTCGCCCGTGCCCCCTTCCTTTTCCTCCTGGTCCTGCTCGGACTGCTTCCCGAGGCGCACGCCAGCGCCCGGTTCGAGCTGGACACGCCCTTCAACACCGGCCTGGACCGCTCGTACGTCTTCTCCTCCCCCAACCGCATCCGGCGGGACGGGGAGCCGGAGCCCTCCGCGCTCGTTTTCGAGGCCCAGGTCGCGCCCAACCTCTTCTTTCCCCAGCTTCACTTCGGCCAGGTGCTCCCGGGGCTCGGGGAGTTCATCCTGAGCGCGGTGCTCACCCCGAACATCCGCCTGCGCATGCTGGCGCAGGAATCGAGCCCCGTCATCCCGCCGTCGTTCATGCCCAAGCTGACCCTTCAGTTGGCCCACCTGTGGCTGCCTGAACTGGAACCGCAGACGCTCCCCACCTCGGTGCGCATCGGCCTGGTCAACCTCGTGGTGGGCCACTATTCCAATGGCCAGGCAGGGTGCTTCTACGCCAACCAGTCCGCCGAGGAGGGCTGCGCCTCCACCGAGGGCCACCTGCCGCTCAATGAGCTTTCTGGAGACTTCTCCACGAACTTCGTGCGGCTGGAGGTCCACGGCCGGCTGCTCACCCACGTCGATCTGCGGCGCAACTCCATGTGGAGCTTCGGGCTCAATGCCTTCATCGAGCACAACGCCTCGGTGGCCATCGGCGGCATCACCCCGGAGATGCGCGAAGTCTATGGGGATGGGCACGCGGGAGCGGGGTTCCTGCTGGGGCGGATCTGGTTCGGCCACCGCTTCCGCCTGGAAGGCAACGCCAGCACCCCGTATGGGGAGAGCCCCCACCAGCCGTGGACGATGAGCCTGGAGGCCGCCGCGCTGCCGCGCTGGGGGGCGGGCTTCGGAGGATTCGTCCGCTACGTCCGGGGCCAGGACTACTACAACATCCTCTTTCTCCAGCGGATCAGCCTCGTCCAGGTGGGCCTCGTCTTCGAGCTGGGCCCCGGCCCCCGGGTCCAGCCCGAGCTGTCCCCGAATGACCTGAAGTCCCCTCAGTGAATCGCGGACGCCTCGCGCAGGTCCGGGGCCACCGGCGTCTGGGAGACGGGGGCCCGCTCCTGGACCCGCACGGGAGTCTGCCCGGGCGTGTAGGGCTGGTTGGCACGCGGCGGCGGTGAGACTTCATCCTGCGCCTTCAGGTCGAAGTACTTCTGGATGACGGCCATGCCCGTGGGCGCCGCGTCCAGGCCGCCGAGCCCGCCGTGCTCGTTGAGCACCACCACGGCGATCTCCGGAGCCTCCGCGGGCGCGAAGGACGCCAGCCAGGCGTGGTGCCGCGAGAAGAACTCCATCTGGTGCGTCTTGAGCCGCACCGCGCCCAGCGTGACGACCTGCGCGGTGCCCGTCTTGCCCGCGACCTTGATGTCCGGCAGGCGCTGGCGGTAGGCGGTGCCGCCGGGCTCGTTCACCACCGCCATCAGCGATTCGATGACCGCCTTGAGGTGCGCCGCGTTGATGTTCACCTTGCGCACCACCTGCGGCTGGAACGCCTCGATGACGTTGCCGTCCAGATCCTCGATGCGCTGCACGAGCTGCGGCTTGTACAGCGTGCCGCCGTTGGCCAGGGAGGCGTACACGAGCGCCAGCTGCAGCGGCGTCACGTTGTCATCGCCCTGGCCGACCGAGCTGTTGAGCGCCATGCCCTTGGAGTAGCCGCCCGGCGAGAGCCGGTCATGGTAGGCGGTGCTGGGCATGATGCCCGGCACCTCGGCCAGGACCGCAATCCCGGTGGGGCTGCCCAGGCCCAGGGCCTTGCCCATGTCGGCGATGGGGTCCAGCCCCAGCGTGTCGGCGACCTTGTAGAACCAGGTGTTGCACGAGTACTGCATCGCCAGCAGGCCATTCACCGGACCGTGGCCGCTGTCCTTGTGGCAGCGCCAGGTATGGCCTCCGAGGGTGTAGCCGCCGGGGCAGTTCACCACCGTCTCCGGCCGGAAGAGGCCCGACTTGTAGGCGGCCAGCGCCGTGACGACCTTGAAGGTGGAGCCCGGGCTGTAGTGGTTGGCGGCCACGCGGTTGATCATCGGCTGGAGCGGATCCTTCGCCAGTGCCGCCATCTGCGCCGGGGTGATGCGGCCGGTGAGCAGGTTCGGGTCAAAGCCCGGCCGGGACACCAGCGCGCGGATGAAGCCGGTGTTCACGTCGATGGCCACCACCGCGCCCGCCACGCCCGGGAAGGCTTGCTCGGCTGCTTCCTGCAACCGCATGTCGAGCGAGAGCACGACGTTGCCACCGGCCTGCGGGGGCACCACCGAGTTCTCACCGAGCATGTCGTTCAGCTCCTCGATGGTCTGGCCGCGCGCGTTCACCACCTGCTTGCGCACCCCATCCACCCCGCGAAGCCGGGACTCGAAGTAGCGCTCCAGGCCCCGGCGGCCAATGTAGTCACCCAGGGCGTACCGGGCGCCATCGGCGTTGAGCCTCGCCAGCTCGTCCTGGTTGATCTCGTTCATGTAGCCCAGCACGTGCGAGAGCACCGTGCCGGCGCGGTAGTTGCGGTGCGGCACCGGCACCACTTCCACGCCGTCCAGGACATCGAGCCGGGCGTTGAGCCGGTCCAGCTCGTCCCGCGACAGGTCCACCCGGATGGAGAGCGGCTGGAACGGGGCGTTGCGGCGGGCGGCGCGGACCTGGTCCTCCACCTTCTGGCGCTGATCGGCCTCCAGCGCGAGCAGCTCGGCCAGCTTCGGAATGACCTGCTCGAAGCAGTTCGTGCAGAAGGCCGGGGTGAGGAACACATCGAAGGAGGGACGGCTGTCCACCAGGATGGTGCCGCGCACATCCTTGATGACGCCGCGATCGGCCCGGAGGCGGACCTCCTTGACGAAGTTGGCCACGCTCTTGGCGGCATACTCCTCGCCGCGGATGAGCTGGAGCCGGTAGAGCTGCATGGCCAGCAGCACCATACCGCCCACCATCGCCAGTCCCAGGAACAGGAAGCGCCGTTTGAGTTCTCTGCCCGGGGGCGTGTTTCCCAGCGTCGGGGGTGCCATCGTCAGTCCCCCACCAGCCTACCACCGTGAGGAGGCAAGGCCAGCCCCCCCACCGTGCGGCCGAGCCGGCTTTCCAGACGAGCCAGCCTCGGGCTATGCACTGAACCGCGATGAGCACCTTCGATTCTCTTTCTGCCCCTGCCCCTGTCTCGGATTCCCCTCTGCCCCCGGCCCCTGTCTCGGATTCTCCGCCGCCCCCGGCCCTCGACCTGGAAGAGGTGCGCCGCTGCGCACAGCTCCTGGAGGCCATCGTGGCGGACCGCCGGCTCCTGCTCCGGCTTCCCGAGCCGGACCGGATTGCCCTGCTCAGCGCCGCGGGCAAGGTCGTCCTTCCCGAGCGCGACGTCCGGGCACGCCTCGTCAAGTCGCTGCGCAAGGAGGAGAAGCAGGTCAAGCGCAAGAAGGACCAGCTCGTCCGCGCCTCGACCAGGATCCGCACCCTGCGCCAGGAACCGGTCTTCCAGGCCCCCCCGCCGCAGCTTCCCAGCGAGACCCCGGGACCGGAGCAGCTGCTGGAGAACCCCCGCCACTGCTACGTGTGCAAAGAGGAGTTCCGGCGCGTTCACTTCTTCTATGACTCCATGTGCCCGCCGTGCGCCGACTTCAACTACGCCAAGCGCTTCCAGACGGCCCCGCTGGACGGCCAGGTGGCGCTCATTACTGGGGCACGGGTGAAGATTGGCTTTCAGGCCTCGCTGATGCTGCTGCGCGCCGGGGCCCGGGTGATCGCCACCACGCGCTTCCCGAATGACGCCGCCGAGCGCTATGCCCGGGAGCCGGACTTCTCCGACTGGGGCCACCGCCTGCACGTCCACGGGCTGGACCTGCGGCACGCGCCCAGCGTGGAGCTCTTCGCGCGCTACATGGACCAGACGTATGACCGCCTGGACATCTTGATCAACAACGCGGCCCAGACCGTCCGCCGGCCCCCGGGCTTCTATGCCCACCTGCTCGCCAAGGAGCTGCTGCCCGTGAGCGCCCTGCCCCAGGCGTGTGCCCCGCTGCTCGCGGAGCACCTGCAATGCCTGGCGAGGGTTCAGCCCGCCCTGGAGGCGGGAGCCCCGGGCACGGCCATCACCTGGAGCAGCGCGGACCCGGCCCTCGGCCTGCACTCCTCGGCGGCCCTGTCCCTGGTGCCCTATGCCCTCGAGCAGGAGGGGGACACGCGGCGGCTCTTCCCCGAGGGGCGGCTGGACGCGGACCTGCAACAGGTCGATCTGCGCGAGGTGAACTCGTGGCGGCTGCGGCTGGCGGAGGTGGCGACCGCCGAGATGCTGGAGGTGCACCTGGTGAACGCGGTGGCCCCCTTCATCCTCTGCGGCAAGCTCAAGCCGCTGATGCTGCGCAACCGCTCCCGCATGGGCCACATCGTGAACGTGTCGGCGATGGAGGGCAGCTTCTCGCGGGGAAAGAAGACGGACAAGCACCCCCACACCAACATGGCCAAGGCCGCGCTGAACATGATGACGCTCACCTCCGCGGCCGACTACGCGCGGGACGGCATCTTCATGAACGCCGTGGACACGGGCTGGGTGACGGACGAGGACCCCGTCCTCCACGCCCAGCGCAAGCAGGAGGAGTTCGACTTCCACCCGCCGCTGGACATCGTGGATGGGGCCGCCCGCGTGGTGGACCCCGTCTTCATGGCCGTCAACTCGGGCCACGGCGCCTGGGGCAACTTCTTCAAGGACTACCGCCACACCTCGTGGTGAGCGCCCGGCCCTTCCCGCCGCTCAGAAGACGGTATCGGCCTGGTCGGGAATGAGGGCGCCCATCCCATCCGTACACGGGATGGACGCTCCGTCCGCGGACTTGCACGCCGCCGTCGCACACGCGTAGGGCGCGGCCTGCTGCGGCCTCGGCTGGAGGAACATGGGGTTGATGAGCCACCGCCCATCATCGTTGCGGTAGGCGTTGCACATCAGCTCCTTCTTGTTCCGGTTGATGGCCAGGCGGAGCGCGGTGGCATCCCGCATGAAGGTCAGATCCGTGTCGGAGTCCCCCGCGGCGAACAGGGGGCGCTTGCTCAGGTCGGGGTTGGGCTGGAGCGCCTCGGCGCCCGTGACGCCGAAGAGCACCTTGTTGATCCAGCACCGCTTGCCATCGATGTAGGTGATGAGGCTGTTGCCCGTGACCTTGCCCTGGCCGTCGTTGGTGCCATCCGGCACGTCGCCACAGCCCTCCAGGTTGGAGGTGAGCCTGCCCCCGGCCTCGAGCGTGCGGATGCCAATCACGTGGCTGGCATCGATGCCCACCGACTGGGCCCAGGGCTCGACGACCGCCTGGGGAGAGGCCGACACGACCCAGACGTCGAAGCCGTTGGCCTGCAGGCTCGCCAGCAGGTCCTTCATCTGATCCGGCACCCGGACCCAGTGCGTCACCGAGGCGGTGCCCACCGTCTGCTTCGCGTCGATGGGATTGCGCAGGTTCTCGGCCATCGCGGCCTCGGCCAGGGCCTTCACCTCGGCCCGGGTATGGCCCGCGAGCAACTGGGCGAACCAGGCATAGGAGGGCTCCATGCGTCGGTAGTTCCAGCCCGCCCACGCGGCCTGGCCCGTGGTGGTCTTCGCCTCGGAGTAAATGCTCAGCAGCTCCTGGGCACAGGCCGGATTCGATGAGGTCGGCAGGCGCGTGCCCGCCTCGGCCAGCGCGCCGCAGGCGGCATCCAGCGCCGCGACGGCCTCCCCCGTCAGCAGGTGGCTTGTCAGACGCCAGTTCTTGCCCGGGGGCTGAAACACCGCATCGTGCGCCAGCATGTAGAAGAAGGTGGCGTCCCCGACATCGTTCTTGATGACCGTGTTGTCCCAATCGAAGGCGGCGATGGGCTTCTTCGCCTCATCGTAGGCTCCCGCGCAGTGGCCGTACGTCTTCATCAGCCCGTCGAGCTGGGTCCGGTTGGTGCCGTACCAGGGCAGTGCCGGATCCAACACCTGGCAGGAGACCGCCGTCTTGTTTCCCCCACACCCGGCAAGGCCCCAGGCCAGTGCCAGGGAGCCCACCGCCATCCGCACCCACGCTCGCTTCGCAGCCATCGTCCGCTCCCGGAACCCCGCGTTTGGATTCATCGTTCCAGGTCCCCGGAAGGTGGTCCAGCCGGCCCCGGGACGGGGGGGCAGGCACCGTGTGGCACGACACATCCCTTCTCCCGAGGCGCCTCCGGAGACGAGCTGGGAGCTGTGGCGGCCGGACGCTTGAAGCCGGAGCTCACCGCAGGGGCGAGTCCAGGAAGCCGGGCCGGTAGTCGGTGATCTGCCCGCCGCTGAACGTGAAGCGCTGCCCCACCGAGGGCATCGTGTCGTTGAGCACGTACCCGAAGTCCAGCCGGAACGGGTACAGGTTGAACTGCGGGAACAGGAAGCGGACCCCCAGGCCCACCGAGTGCACCACCTTCGGCCGCCGGTCGAAGGCGGAGCCCGCGTCGTAGAAGAGCACCCCACCCAGGTGCAGCGTCTGGAAGACGACGGGCACCGTGCGGTACTCCAGGTTCACCAGGAGCATCCGCTTGCCCGAGTAAGCATCCGGGCTCGCCCCGCGCAGCCCATTGCCGCCCCCCAGCAGGACGACCCGGTCGAACAGATCATCGATGTTCACGTCCAGCACGCCGCGCGCCACGAAGCGGCCCCCCAGCACGCGCGGGGAGACCTGCTGCACCTCGGTGGCCCAGCGCCGGTTGGTCCACCCGCCGCCGTCCCCGAGCGCGCGGCGGATGGCCGCGGCCGCCGCCACCGTGGTGAGCGCATCCCCCCACAGCCACCGGTAGCGCGCCGCCACGCCCAGCTCCGCGTAGTGCGCCGCGGAGGAGAAGACCGGGGGCGCGTACCGGACGCTGGCGAAGACCGAGTGCCCCAGCTGGTAGTCCTCCGAGAGCGCGTACGAGTCCACATCCCGCATCACCTGGTAGCGCGCCTGGAAGGCGGACAGGCTCAGCAGGGCATAGGCGGCGTCCTCGCTGCGCGGCAGCAGGGTGTCCCGGAGCCAGGCGCGCTGCCCCTCATCCAGCGGCGCCTCCTCGGGGGCGCGATAATCGCGGTGGTAGGCGGCCACGCCGCCGCTCACGTTCACCTTGTGGAGCCCGCCATAGGAGCGCGTGTACTGCGTGTCCGCGGACACCTCGCGCGTCTTGTAGATATAGGGGACGGGCGCGCCCCCCGGGTAGTCCAGCTGCCACACCTCCGTGCCCCGGTACACCCGCGTCGTCGCCACGTTCCAGGACGCGGACGTGCTGAGCCCCCAGGGCGTGGACAGCGAGTACAGCGGGCGCTGGATGGCCACCGAGCCCCGCGAGCCCTCGGGCTTGCCGCTCTCGCGCCCCAGGATGAGGGCGGCGCTCTCGCCGAAGTACCAGCGGCTGCCGCCCACCCGCCGGTTGATGTAGCTCTGGCCGAAGCTGAAGGTGTCCGGACGCAGGATGAAGTCCGCCGCTAGGCGCTGGTTGAGCCCCAGGAAGTTGGCCTCCGTGCCCTGGAGCTTCAGGTAGCTCACGAAGGAGCCCACCACCTCGAAGGTCTGGTTGAGCCGCAGCGACCAGAGGTCCTTGGTGATGATGAGCAGGGCCACCCCGCCGGGGGACTCGCCCTGCACGGCCACCCCGCGCACCACGGCGAAGATGCCGAGCTTGCGCAGGTTGCGCATCGTCTCCTGCACGAGCGCGGCGGAGTACGGCTGGCCGGGCTCCAGCAGCACCTCGCGGCGAATGACCGTCTCGCGCGTGCGCGCGTGAAAGAGGTTCAGGAAGTTGGGGTACGGATCACTCTCGGCCACCACATCCTCGGCCGCGACGAGGATGGCCTCGAGCCGCTTGCCCTCGGGCTCGGGCTCCAGCAGGCGCCCGTGCTGGGCCAGCCCCCAGGACACGAGCGTCTCCTCGTACCCCTCTTGAACCTCAGGCGGGGCCTCGGGCGCCGACATCACCAGGGGTGGGATCAGCAGGGCAAGGAGCGCGAACGGCACCCGTCCATCTTGGCACGCACGGGGCCGTGCACGAGGCGACATTTCCAGGGTTGAAATGCACTCAGTTCGACACCGAAGTGGTTTCTGGTAGACACTGGTACCCGGCCGCCAGAGGACTTTTCGTTCCAGCGGAACGTTTCATACGCACACTACGGGTCAGACCGCATCTCGGGAGCGCACCATCGTGGACCCTCTTCATGGACCCAGGGTCCTATTGGTGGAAGACAACGAAGACATCCGAGAGGGCCTGAGCACCCTGTTGGAAGCCGAAGGCTACGGTGTCATCCCCGTGGGCACGGCGGAGGAAGGGCTCGCCCAGCTTCAGCGCCAGCATGTCCACCTGCTCATCACCGACTACATGTTGCCCGGGGAGAGCGGCGGCTGGCTGGTGGAGCAGGCCATGAAAGAGGGCTGTGTCCGCCAGACGCGGGTGGTGATGATCACCGCACACCCCCGGGTCGTGCCGCCCTCGGGCGTGCGCATGCTGCACAAGCCGTTGGACATCAACGACTTCCTCAACATCGTCGAAGAAGAGTTCGCCGCCCTGGCCCAGCACGCGGCCTGAGCGCGCGTCCCGGTCATGCCGTGCGCAGGTCCTCCGGGCGGGGCGAGGGCAATGTGCGCCCCTGGGCCACGGCCGCCACGATGCGCGCGAGCTGCTCCACCCCATCCGAGAGCGCCGCCGGGCCCGGCTGGAGGATGAAGGAGCTCTTCACCTCGTAGAGCTGGTCATCCACCACGGCGCGGACCTCCTTCCAGCCCGGGCGGGAGACGATCTTGTCCCGCTTGGCCTTGCGCCCGCACCAGCTGGCGATGACCGCCTCGGGGTTGCGCCGCGCCACCTCCTCCGGGGTGAAGATGCGGCCCTTGGCCTCCGGGTGGGCGCGGGACTCGGCACACACGTCCTCGCCGCCCACCAGATCCACCAGCTCCGAGCACCAGCGGATGCCGGAGATGAGGGGCTCGTGCCACTCCTCGAAGAAGATGCGGGGCCGCCGGGGCAGGGCCTCCGCGGCGTGCGCGTGGCGCTCCAGGTTGGCCCTCAGCGTGTCCGCCAGCTGCTCCGCCGCCTCCGCCCGCCCCACCAGCGCGCCCACCACGCGCACGGTCTGGAGGATCTCCGCCACCGAGCGCTGGTTGAACAGGTACACGGGCACGCCGCGCTTGCACAGCTCGCGCCCCAGGTCCGCCTGCAGGTCCGAGAACCCGAGCACCAGGTCGGGCTTCAGCTCCAGGATGCGCTCGAAGTTCGCGTCCAGGAACGAGCTGACGCGCGGCTTCTTGCGCGCCTCGGGGGGGCGCACCGTGAAGCCCGAGACCCCCACCACCAGGTCTCCTGCGCCAATGCGGTAGAGCGTCTCCGTCGTCTCCTCCGTCATGCAGACGATGCGCTGGGGGTACCGGGGCGCGGAAGCAAGCAACCGGTCGAGGGAGGCCGTCATGCCGGGCACTCTATGCCCGGGAGTTCCCCTCCGGTCACCTGCCGGCGCCCCGCCCCCTCCCCCGCCTGCCCCGGACATGGGGCCCCCCGCCCGAGGCCGGATTTCCGGGCCTGGAGGGCTTCTCCGCGGCCCGGTCTCTTGGGCAGTAGAACATCCGGTGCTAGCATTCCTGCCCTACTGGCTTTGAAGCCGCCTTGCGGCGGGGGAGCACATGATTGAAAGCGACGCCTCTGCGGGGGGCGCGCCACCCCCCATTGAGGACCCCCTGTTGGGCAGGGTTCTCAACGAGCGTTTCAAGATCGTCGAAGCGCTGGGCGCCGGCGGCATGGGACGCGTGTACAAGGCCATCCAGTCCCCGCTCGACCGCATGGTCGCGCTGAAGATCCTCAATCCCCAGTACGGCCAGGACAAGGATCCCGGGTTCCAGCGCCGCTTCTTCCTGGAAGCCAACGTCACCGCGAAGCTGCGCCACCCCAACACCATCACCATCATCGACTACGGGAAGACCGACGACGGCATCTACTACATCGCGATGGAGTACATCGAGGGGCTGACGCTGTCGCAGATGCTCACCCAGACGGGCCCCCTGCCCTGGCCGCGCGCCCTCAGCATCGCCCAGCAGATTGCCCGCTCCCTGCGCGAGGCGCACAAGGTCGGCCTCATCCACCGCGACCTGAAGCCCGCCAACGTGATGATTCTCAACCAGGAGAAGGACCACGACCTGGTGAAGGTGCTGGACTTCGGGCTGGTGAAGTCCTTCATGCCCGACGGGGGCAGCTTCCCCGCGGACGTGTCGCTCACCCAGGCGGGCGTCATCCTCGGCTCGCCGCAGTACATGGCGCCCGAGCAGGCGCGCAACATCTCCGACCCGCGCAGCGACGTGTACTCGCTGGGCGTGGTGCTCTACCAGATGCTGCTGGGGCGCCCGCCGTTCCTGGCCGAGCAGAGCATCGACATCATCGTCAAGCACCTCAACGAGCCGCCCCCCACCTTCGCGGCCATCTGGCCCAACCACACCATCCCTCCCGAGGTGGAGGCGCTGGTGATGAAGTGCCTGGCCAAGAACCCCGCGGAGCGGTTCGACTCGATGGACCGGGTGCTCGACAGCATCCGCCGCACCACCGCCGCGGCCGGCCTCAGCAGCGGCTTCTACTCGGGCCCCCGCTCCTTCATCACCCCCGGCAGCGGTCCCCACACGGGCCCCCTCAGCCCGCCGCCCTCGCCCTCCAACGCCTCCACCATGGCGCTCGACATCTCCGTGGAGGAGGAGGAGCCACGGACGAAGGGGCGCCGCAACTCGCTGGCCATCGCCCTGCTCGGTGGCTCGGTGCTGGCCGGTGTGGCCGTGTCCCTGGTGTTCGCCCTGAGCACGCCCACGTCCAAGCCACCCCCGGCCCCGCTCGTGGCGGCCCCGGCGCCTCTCCCGGCCCCTCCCCCCACGCAGGCCCCCGCCGGCACGGAGCCGGCGCCCGATGCGCTCGCCGCCAACCTCACCGGCGAGCCGGAGGCCCCCGAGGCCCCCGAGGCTCCCGAGGCTCCCGTGGAGGAGGCCCCTCCCGAGCCCGCCGCGCCGGAGGCCGTGGCCCAGGCCTCCCTGGTGCGCTTCCTCATCGCCAGCGAGCCCAGCGGCGCCCGGGTGAAGCACCGGGGCAAGGACCTGGGCCAGACGCCCGTGGAGCTGAAGCTCCCGGCGAACGCGGCGGGCCGGGCCAGCGCCGAGCTGACGTTCGAGCTCAGCGGCTACCCCCGCGCCACCGTCAAGGCGGAGGGCGAGGGGCCTGAAGTGCGCTTCACCCACAAGCTCAAGAAGAAGAAGGGCCCCTCGCGGCAGCGGCCGGGCTCGACCGGTTACAAGGACGATCCCTACCAGTGAAACTCACCGAAGTGTTCAAGCGAGCGGGCCTTCTCGCGCTGTCCCTGTACGCGGGAAATGCCCTGGCCGACGAGCGCTTGGAGGCGCGGCGCCACTTCCGCAACGGCATGAGCCTCATCGCCCAGGGGGCGTTCGACCCGGGCATCGCCGAGTTGAAGGAAGCGTACGCCATCAAGCCGCACCCCAGCGTGCTCTACAACATCGCGCGCGCGTACCTCGACGCCGGCCGCTCGCCGGAGGCGCTGGAGTGGTACCAGCGCTACCTGGAGACCAACCCCGCGGACGCGGTCTCCGTGCGCGCCACCATCGCCCGCCTGGAGGAGGCGGTGAAGGCCT
Source organism: Allostigmatella hybrida (assembly GCF_020103775.1). Classification (NCBI taxonomy): domain Bacteria; kingdom Pseudomonadati; phylum Myxococcota; class Myxococcia; order Myxococcales; family Archangiaceae; genus Allostigmatella; species Allostigmatella hybrida. Next base: position 1,048,747 of record NZ_JAHXBH010000001.1, on the reverse strand, counting down.
CCGAGCCCGAGTCCTCCAGCCTGGCCCAGAAGCTCCCCATGCCGCCGCCGCCGGGCACGCCCCGGCCCACCCCGGCCACGCCCACGGCCGCGCCGGATGCGCAGGCCCTGGCGCAGCTCCTGGAGCGGCTGGAGAAGGCCATCGCCCGCGCGGAGTCCCTGCCCACCGCCTCCGCCACGCCCGCCCCCACGGCGCCGGGCGCCACCGCGTCCACCCGCGCCGCGCTGCCGCGGGCCGAGGAGGACGTGGGCGCGGTGCCCTATGAAGAGCGCGTGGTGACGGCCAGCCGCCGGGCCCAGTCCGCGCTGGAGGCGCCCAACGCCACCACCGTCATCACCGCCGAGGACATCCGCCTGTCTGGGGCCACCAGCCTGGTGGAGCTGCTGCGCCGGGTGCCGGGCGCGGACGTGATGGAGATGGGCGTCACGAGCGCCAACCTCTCCTTCCGCGGCTTCAACCAGCGCATGGCCAACAAGGTGCTCGTGCTGGTGGACGGCCGCACCGAGTACCAGGACTTCCTGGGCATGACGTTGTGGGCCAACTTCCCCATCGGGCTGGAGGAAATTGAGCGCATCGAGGTCATCCGCGGCCCGGGCAGCGCCCTGTACGGCGCCAACGCAATGCTGGGCGTGGTCAACATCATCACCCAGGCGCCCGGCTCCGGGGACCGGCAGTTCATCGCCCGGGCGGGCGGCGGCAACACCGCGGCCGGCTCCTTCCTGAGCCATGGGGCCGCGGGCGGCCTGCGCTACCGCCTGTCCGTGGGCTACGGGCAGGAGGACAAGTGGAGCCGGGACTTCGGGGACAACCGGCCCGACGTCGCCCAGACGACGCCCCTGAAGGACCTGGGCTACCGCGGCGCACGGGCCAACCTGTCCACCGAGTACAAGTTCGACTCGGGGGTGGACCTGGGCGTGTCCTCCGGCGTCCACCGGTACTACACCGAGGTGTACCCGCTCGGGGTGCTGCGCAACTTCTACCTGGACGGGCTGAGCGCCTACGCCAAGACCGACCTGGGCCTGGGCCCCGTGAAGGTGAAGGCCTTCTGGAACCACACCGGCTCGAAGGCCGCGCCGCAGTACCAGAGCATCGGCCAGCGCTCGCTGAGCAGCCGCGTCGACTTCCACGTCTTCAACGGCGAGGCGCTCTTCAGCAAGGGCTTCGAGCTCGGCGGTGAGCACCTGCTCAACGTGGGCGTGGAGGGCCGCTTCAAGCGCGTCATCTGGGACTACCTGGGGCCTGGGGCCAAGGAGGAGTTCCACACCGCCGCCTTCGTGCAGGATGAGTGGCGGCCCGTGGATCCCTTCCGGCTGATCGCCTCCTACCGCATGGACCGGCACCCGCTGCTGTCCCAGGGCGAGCCCGGGCTGGCGCACTCGCCGCGCGTCTCCGGCATCCTCATGCCCTTCGAGGGCCATGCCTTCCGCGCCACCGCGGCCTCCGCCTTCCGGGAGCCCGCCTTCCTGGAGAGCTACACCGCGCTGCGCGTGCCCGTGCCCGGCGTGCCGGGCGCCAGCGCGCTCACCCAGGGCAACCGGACGCTGCGCCCCGAGCGGCTGGTGGCCTACGAGCTGGGCTACCGCGGCGAGGCGCCCACCCTGGGCATCGACTGGGACGTGGCCCTCTACCAGAACACGGTGAAGAACCTCATCGGCCTGTCCCCCCTGCAGCGGATGCCCGCGGGCGAGTCCTTCGACTCCGTCACCGGCTCGTACCTGGCCGGCCGCTCCTTCTTCCAGAACGAGCAGGCCACCTACACCTCGCGCGGCGCCGAGGTGGGCGTGTCGCTGGCCCCGGTGGACGGCCTGGGCATCAAGGTCAGCGCCGCGCTGCAGAAGGTGACGGCGGAGGGCGAAGAGGAGTCGCTGTGCGCCCCGTGCAACCAGGCGCCCCAGGTGCGGCTGTTCGGTGGCCTCACCTACCGCACGCGCGCCGACCTGGAGTTTGGCATCGACGCGGCCTTCACCTCGGACACCACCTGGATCGAACGCGAGCCCGACCTGGGGGACCCCACCCGCATCGACTTCATCGCCAACCAGCTGCCCGCCTACACCGTGCTCAACGCCCGGGTGGGCTACTCGCTGCTCCAGGACAAGCTCACGGTGGCCGTGGTGGGCTCCAACCTGGGCAGCTCCCACTTCCAGCACCCCTTTGGCAACCGCGTCGAGCGCCGCGTCTACGCGACCGTGACGGTGACCCCATGAGCACGCTCCGCCCGCGTCAGAAGGCCTTCATGGGCCTGGCCCTCGCCACCCTGCTCACGGCCGGCTGCGAGCCACCGCCCGTGGTGCCCACCCAGGACCGGCAGCAGAACCGCTACACCGCGCGCATCGAGGGCAACGTGGTGATGCAGGGCCCGGCGCGGGGCAACGCCGTGGTGCTGCTCTATGACGCCACGCGCCCCCCGCCCCCGCTGGGCACCGGGCGCCCCCTGTCCTTCACCGTGATTCCCCAGGCCACGCTGTTCGGCGAGGGGCCGCCCGGCCCCGCCAACGAGGGCCCCTTCACGGCGCCCTTCACCTTCAGCAACCTGGCCCCGGGCCACTACCTGCTGCGCGGCTTCATCGACGTGGACACCTGCCTCATGGGCCTGCAGCCCTGCCATGGGCCGGACTTCAGCCCCTGGTACACCGTCACCGGCGAGCCCAACGTGCACGACGTGGGCGGGGCCGCGGTGGACCCCACCACCTTCGCGCCCCGCGTGGTGGAGGTGGGTATGGACGCGGACGGCAAGCCCATGCCCACCCTGGGCGTCGCGGTGAGCTTCGGCAAGCAGGCCATCGTGCAGAACGAGCGCCCCGTGTTCGAGGTGCAGGGCACCCCGCGCCTCGAGGCGGGCGCCGGGCCCAAGGTGCTCCAGCTGCGCGCCCGCGCCATTCGCGATGGCGTGATGGACCTGCAGGCCCCCATCTTCCGCGTCCACCTGGCGGACGCGAACGGCGACGGCACGCCCGATGACACCAATGGCGACGGGCAGCCGGACCTCTGGCCCCGCGTGGTGGTGCGCAAGCTGGCCGACACCGAGGCCGGCCTGCTCGACGAGAACGACCTGGACAACAACGGCGTGCTGGATGACGAGGGCGTCCGCTACCCGCGCGCGGATGGCCAGCCGGACGAGTCCCCCCAGCTCGTGGTGCTCGCCGCGGGGCTGGTGCTGGAGGCGTACCGCGCCCAGCTCTTCGACGCCTCGGGCCGTCCGCTCCTGAACAAGACGCTGGAGGTCTCCGAGCTGACCGTGGGCATCCAGCCCGTGGCCTTCGACGCCCGGAACCCGGCGGCCCCCGTCCGGCTCCAGGGCCTGCCCTCCGGGCGCTACGCGGTCGTCGTCATGCAGTCTTCTGGACAGGTCTGGCGCGTCCCCAACGAGCTCTCGCCCCCGCTCGCCCCGGGCCTCGGTCTGCCCGCCGTGGACAGCCAGGCCTTCGCCGTGGAGGTTCCCTAGATTCCCTGTTTTACGAAGATGGCGCTAATTTGACAGCCCACGGGTTTTCCGGCACTATGCGAATACTGCAGTTCAGGGTGACACCTGAACGAGGGACGGCCCATGACAGCTGCTACATTCACCTCCATCGCAGTTGTCCCCGGCTCCCGCCCCGCCGCTGAAACCTCCCGTCCCGGGCTGAAGATCGCCCCGGGGGCTCCCCAGCGGGTCCTCCTGGTCGATGACAGCCGCTCCATCCGGACGCTGCTGAAGATCTACCTGATGGCGCGCAGCTTCGAGTACGTGGAGGCCGAGTCCGGCGAGGAGGCCCTGCAGCTGCTGGAGCAGGGCGCGGTGGACTTGGTGCTGACGGACTACCGCATGGATGGGATGAGCGGCGCGGAGCTGGCGGAGGCCATGCGCGCCCACCCCGATACGCGCATCGCGCGCACGCCCATCCTGATGATGACGGGTGATCCGAACGTGTCGGAAGTGCGCGCGCTGGGCCAGCGCGCGGGCATCAACGCCTTCGTGCGCAAGCCGGTGAGCTGCGCGCAGCTGATGACGCTGGTGGACACCATCCTGCCGCGCAACCTGTAGCCGCGGCCGCCCGTCCCCTCAAGGCGCGTCCTCGCCGTCCCCTTCTCCGGAGGCGGCCTTCCCATCGAGCAGCTGGGCCAGTTCCGTCCGGGCCGCCTGGGCCTGCGCGGAGGAGATGCGCTGGAAGGTCTCCATCTGATCGATGATCCAGAAGGCCCGCTTGCGCAGCGCCTTCGAGCCAGAGGACACCGGGCGCTTCCGGGGCGAGGGCAGCATCGCCGCCAGCACGGCGCCCTGGGCCACCGAGAGCCGCGAGGCGGAGATGCCGAAGTGCTCGCGGGCGCCGGCCTCGATGCCGTACACGCCGTTGCCCCACTCCACCACGTTCAGGTACAGCGCCAGGATGCGGTTCTTGGTCAGCGCCTTCTCCAGGCGCCGCGCCAGCACCAGCTCCTTCAGCTTGCGCAGCAGGCTCCGGTCCGTGGACAGCCACAGGTTCTTGGCCAGCTGCTGCGTGAGCGTCGAAGCGCCCCGCCCCAGCTCCCCCTCCGCCCACGCCTCCGTGAGCGCCCGCTTCAGCTCCACGGTGTCCACGCCCTGGTGGACATAGAAGCCCGCGTCCTCCGAGAGCAGCACCGCGTCGATGGCCGGCTTGGACACGCTCGACAGGCTCACCCAGTGCTGGCGCTGCCGTGGCTTGTGCCCAGCCTCGTGCGCCTCGGCCGCCCGCTGCTCCATGAGCGCCGTCGTCTTCGGGTTTTGATCCACCAGGGGCCCGGCCTCGGGCAGCCGCAGGTACTCGAAGGTGGCGAAGGCCACGAGCCCCAGCACCCCCACCGCCAGCACCTTGCCCACGTTCCGGCGCATCGGCCCCCTCACGGATACCGGACGGGCGTGGGCTCGTCGGGCAGGGGGATGAACTCCGTCTCCTGGGGCACCGGGGCGAAGCGGCCTTCGCGCCAGTCCGCCTTGGCCACCTCCAGCCGCTCCTTCGAGCTGGAGACGAAGTTCCAATAGATGTAGCGCGGCCCATCCATGGGCTCGCCCCCGAGCAGGACCATGCGCGCGGCCTGGGGGGCCTTGAGAACAAGCTCCGCGCCGGGCCGGAAGACGAGCAGCTCGCCGGGACCGAACACCATGCCGTCCGCCTCCAGCGTGCCCTCGAAGAGGTAGAGGGCCCGCTCCTCGTGCCCGGCCGGCAGCGGGAGGCGCGCGCCCGCCTGGAGCGCCACGTCCGCGTAGAACATCTCCGAGAACGTCTTCACCGGGGAGCGCTTCCCGTGGAGCGAGCCCGCGATGAGGTGCATCCGCACGCCCTCGCCCTCCAGGAAGGGAATCGTGTGGGCCTCGTGGTGGACGAAGGACGGGGCGGTCTCCTCGTGCTGCTTGGGCAGCGCCACCCAGGCCTGAAGGCCGAACAGCGGCCCTCCCGAGGCCCGGGACTCCGGGCCGGTGCGCTCGGAGTGGGCGATGCCGCGCCCCGCCGTCATCCAGTTCACCTCGCCGGGCCGGATGGACTGCACGGTGCCCAGGCCATCCCGGTGCAGGACTTCCCCCTGCAGCAGGTAGGTGACGGTGGCCAGGCCAATGTGCGGGTGGGGCCGGACATCCAGCCCCTTGCCGCCCTGGAACACCGCGGGCCCCATCTGGTCCAGGAAGATGAAGGGGCCCACCATCCGCCGGTGCATCGAGGGGAGGGCCCGCCGCACGTCGAACCCATCGGAGATCTCCCGCGTCCGGGTGACGATCAGGGTCTCCAGCGCGGGGTGCCGCCGTGTCTCGTCCGCGTCCCAGCTCATGTGTCGCTCCTCGCGGGCCCCGGAAGCGGGCCCTCATGCCGGCATGATGGGGGCAGCCCCCGCCGGGAACCAGCCACCCCAGGTGGGACACATTGTTCCATGGGACATCCCAATGCCACGGGACTCGCCCACCCGGACGGAATCCGCGAGGATGCGCGGACCATGAAGATCTGGGTCGATGCCGATGCCTGTCCAGGACCCGTGCGGGACATCATCGTCCGGGCCGCCCAGCGGCTCCAGGTGCCCACGGTCTTCGTGGCCAACAAGCGCCTGAACCTGCCCCGCTCGGAGTTCGTCTCCTCGGTGCAGGTGGGCGCCGGGCTCGACGTGGCGGATGGCCACATCGCCGCGGCGGCCCAGCCGGGAGACCTCGCCATCACGCAGGACATTCCCCTGGCCGCGCTGCTCGTCCCCAAGGGCGTGGTGGCGATTGATCCGCGCGGCGAGCTCTTCAGCGAGGAGAACATCGCCGAGCGCCTCTCGGTGCGGAACTTCATGCAGGAGCTGCGCGAGAGCGGGGTGATGACGGGCGGCCCGGGAGGCTTCTCCGCCCAGGACCGCCAGCAGTTCGCCGCCGCGCTGGACCGGGAGCTCACCCGGCTGCGCAAGAAGCCCTGAGGCTCACCCCGCCTTGCGCTGGGAGCGGGCCCGCTTGGGCAGGCTCGCCGGGGCCGCCTTGGGCTCCGCCGGGGCTGCGCGGCCGGAATCGCCGCCGAACTGCTGGCCCCAGTCGTGGATGGCCTCCATCACGGCCCGGAACGCGGTGCCCTTGGGGGTGAGCGCGTACTCCACGCGGATGGGCGGCTCCGGGAGCACCCGGCGCGAGATGAACCCCTTGGCCTCCAGCTCCTTCAACCGGGCAGACAACGTCTTGTCGCCCAGCCCCGGCAGCCGGGCCGCCAGCTCGCTGTAGCGCAAGGGCCCATTCTGGAGGCTGACCAGCACGAAGCCCGTCCAGGGCCGCCCCAGGATGTCGAGCGCAGCCTGAATGCTGGGGCACAGAGCGTGGGCAGGGTCCTGCATGGTGCTCCAATCATGGGGCGGAGGCCTGCCCCGCGCCACCCTCTTTCTCCAGGGCCACGGGCTTTCCAAAAGAAAGTTCATTGCCATTCGAAAGCCCACGGTTATAGATGGGCTATCTCAAAAACAGTCGCTTCCCTCAGGGAAGTGCCAGGAGCGGGTCCCGTGAACAACGTGAATACGAAGTGGGTGTCGCTGGTGGGCCGGGTGCTGCTCGGCTCGCTGTTCGTCATCAGTGGGCTGGGCAAGCTGGGCAACTGGGAGCACACGGCGGCGCACATGGCGAGCCAGGGTCTGCCGCTGGCGAACCTGCTGCTTGCGGGGGCGGCGGCGGCGGAGCTGGCCGGGGGGCTGTCCCTGCTGCTGGGGTACCGGACCTCGTGGGGCGCGCTGATGTTGGTGGCCTTCCTGGTCCCCGTCTCCCTCACCCTGCACGCCTTCTGGGCGCAGACCGGCGAGGCCCGCCAGATGCACCTCATCCACTTCATGAAGAACCTGAGCCTTATCGGCGGCCTGCTCGCCCAGGCGATCTCGGGCCCGGGCGCGTTGAGCCTGGATGCGCGGCGCGCAACCCTGCACCCGGGGACAGCTTCGCGCGTGCCCCAGCACGCCTGATCGCTTGCCCCCGGAGCACCCCACGGGCCGCTCCATCCACTGCTGAGCAGAGCCGCCAGGCCTCTGTTCTCCAGGCGAAGGGCCCCCCCCTCCCCGGGTGGCCCCGCCGGGGGGGCAATACCTACATCTGAGAGCGGTTCTTTGGCCGCTTCCCTGCTCGCGGCGTCTGGAGCGTGGCGGCGTGGCGGCGTGGGCTGGGGAGGCGGCATGCAGCGGGTGAGTCGTATCAACGGGCGGCGGGCACTCTGGACGCTGGCGTCCCTTCGCGGCACGGTGGCCTGGACGGCCCTGACGGTGGTGGCCCTCTCGGGCTGCAGCAAGGACGAGAAGGCCGCCAGCGGCGGGCAGGACGGTGGCAGCGGCCAGGGCAAACCTGCCGCCGTGGAGGTGGTGGAGCTGAAGCCCGGCCCCATGCGGGAGACGCAGGACTACCTGGGCACGCTCATCTCCCGCACCAGCGTCACCGTGTACCCCCAGGCGACCGGCTACGTGCAGAGCATCGAGGTGAAACCCGGCCAGAAGGTGGAGGCCGGCCAGGTGCTCATCCAGGTGGATCCCCGCGAGGGGCGGGCGCTGCTCGAGGGCGTCCAGGCCCAGCGCGCCTCGGCCCAGGCCAACCTGGAGCTGGCCCAGCGCAGCCTCAAGCGCAGCGAGCAGCTCGTGCGCGAGGGGCTCATGAGCCGGCAGGAGTATGACCAGGCGGTGGCGCAGTCCCGGGCGGCCGAGGCCAATGCCCGCGCCGTCTCGGCCCAGCTCGCCGCCCAGGCGGTGCAACTGGGCTTCACGAACGTGAAGGCCCCCTTCGCCGGCATCGTCGGCGACATCCCCGTGAAGGTGGGCGACTTCATCTCGCCCCAGACGGCCATCACCCGCGTGGACCAGAGCCAGGCGCTGGAGATCTCCGTGGCGCTGCCCGCCGAGCGCGCCGCGGAGGTGAAGCCGGGCCAGACGGAGGTGGAGGTGCTGGGCGAGAAGAACGAGCCCGTGGCGGCCTCCACCGTCTTCTTCGTCTCGCCCACGCCCGATCCGCAGACGCAGCTGGTGGAAATCAAGGCCACCTTCCAGAACGAGGTGGGCCTGCGCGCGGGCCAGCGCGTCCCCGTCCGGGTGGTGTTCGACGTGCGCGAGGCCCTGCGGCTGCCGACCTACGCGGTGGCCCGGCAGAGCGGCCAGAGCTTCGCCTGGGTCGTGGCCGAGGGCGACGGCGGCGGGCCCGCGGCGCAGCGGCGCCCGGTGACGCTGGGGGACATTTCCGACAACGCCTACGAGGTCCGCGAGGGGCTCAAGGCCGGCGACAAGGTGGTGGTGAGCGGCCTACAGCTGCTCCAGAACGGCCAGCCCATCGAGCCCAAGCCGCACCCGGAGCGCCGGGAGGGCGTGGGCGGCGGCGGTGATGCGGGTGTGGGCGGCGGCATCGGCGCGGGACAGTGAGGGCTCTGCATGTTCACGGACTTCTTCATCCGCAGGCCCGTCTTCGCCACCGTTCTGTCCATCATCATCGTCCTGGTCGGCGCCATCTCCATTCCCTCGCTGCCGGTGGCCCAGTACCCGAACCTGGCCCTGCCGCAGGTGACCGTGCAGGCCACCTACCTGGGCGCCTCCGCCGAGGTGGTGGAGAGCGCGGTGACCACCGTGCTGGAGCGCGAGCTCAACGGCCTGGAGGGCATGCGCTACATCTCCTCCAGCAGCACCAATGACGGCACCAGTCAGATCACCCTCACCTTCGAGCCCAGCCGCGACGTGGACCTGGCGGCGGTGGACGTGCAGAACCGCGTGTCCACGGCCTCCGCGCGCCTGCCGGCCGAGGTGAACGCCGTGGGCCTCACCATCAACAAGGCCCAGACGCAACTCCTGATGACCTTCGGCCTGTTCGATCCCGACCAGCGCTACGACCGCGAGTTCCTGAGCAACTACGCGGACGTCTACATCCGCGACTCGCTGCGGCGGGTGCCCGGCGTGGGCGATGTCCGCATCTTCGGCGAGCGGCGCTTCGCCATGCGGCTGTGGCTGGATCCGTCGAAGCTGGCGGCCCGTGGCCTCACGGCGCAGGACGTGGTGGCGGCGCTGCGCGAGCAGAACTTCCAGGTGGCCGCGGGCCAGGTGGGCCAGCCCCCCTCCCCCGCGGACCAGTCCTACCAGCTCAGCGTCCGGGTCCAGGGGCGGCTGAACGAGCCCGCGGAGTTCGGCAACCTCATCATCCAGCGCGGCGCCAGCGGCGAGCTCGTGCGGTTCAAGGACGTGGGCAGCGCGGAGCTGGGGGCGGAGAACTACGGGCAGCTCCTGCGCTTCAACGGGCAGGACGCGGTGGGCCTGGGCATCTTCCAGCTCCCCGAGGCCAACGCCCTGGATGTGCGCGAGGGCGTGGTGAAGGAGCTGGAGCGGCTCAAGGACCGCTTCCCGCCGGGGATGAAGTACCAGGTGTCCACGGACACGACGCTCGCGGTGGAGGCCTCCATCGAGGAGGTGCTGACCACGCTGGCCGAGGCCATCGCGCTGGTGGTGCTCGTGGTGTTCATCTTCCTGCATGGCTGGCGCAGCGTGCTCATCGTCGCGCTGACGCTGCCGGTGTCCCTGGTGGGCACCTTCGCGTTCGTGTCCCTGTTCGGCTTCTCGCTCAACACGCTCACGCTGTTCGGCCTGACGCTGGCCACGGGCCTCGTGGTGGATGACGCCATCGTCGTCATCGAGAACGTCGAGCGCGTCATGGAGCAGGAGAAGCTGAACGCGCGCGAGGCCACCTCCAAGGGCATGCGGCAGGTGGCCAGCGCCGTGGTGGCCATCGCGCTGGTGCTCTCGGCGGTGTTCGTGCCGGTGGCCTTCTTCCCGGGCACCACGGGCGCCATCTACCGGCAGTTCGCGCTCACGCTCGCCTTCTCCATCGCCCTGTCGGCGCTGTGCGCGCTCACCCTGTCCCCGGCCATGTGCGCCCGGCTGCTGCGCCCGCAGCATGGCTCCAAGTGGCGGGTGTTCCGCTGGGTGGACCAGGGGCTGAACGCCACGCGCCGGGGCTATGACTGGCTGCTGCGCAAGCTGCTCGGCCGGATGCGCTGGGTGGTGGCGGGGGTGTTCGTCCTGCTCGTGGGGCTCACGGTGCTCGTCTACAAGGCCACGCCCACCGGCTTCATCCCCGACGAGGACCAGGGCTACTTCATCGTCTCCGTGCAGGGGCCGGAGGGCACCTCACTGGAGTACACGCGGGACATTCTCCTGAAGACCGAGGAGGTGCTGCGCAAGCAGCCCGAGGTGAACACCCTGTTCACCATCGGCGGCTTCTCGTTCCAGGGCAACGGGCCCAACTACGGAACGCTCTACGTCAGCCTCAAGCCCTGGTCCGAGCGCGAGAAGCAGGAGAGCAGCGTGGCGGGCCTGGTGGAGCGGCTGCGCGGCCCGCTGAGCGCCATCAGCGGCGCGCGCGTGCTGCCCTTCCAGCCCCCGGCCATCCGCGGCGTGGGCAGCGTGGGCGGCTTCCAGTTCATCCTGGAGGACCAGCAGGGCGAGCGCTCCCTGGAGGAGCTGGCCCAGGTTACGAAGCAGTTGTCGGGGGCCGCCAACCAGTCGGAGGCGCTGCGCGGCGTGTTCTCCACGTTCACGGCGGACACCCCGCTCCTGGACGTGAAGGTGGACCGCGAGAAGGCCAAGTCCCTGGGCATCTCGCTGGACAGCCTGTTCTCCACGCTCCAGGTGTACCTGGGCAGCCAGTACGTGAATGACTTCTCCTTCGCCAACCGGGTGTACCGCGTCTATGTGCAGGCGGCGACGCCCTTCCGGGACGAGCCGAAGGACATCGGCTCCTTCTACGTGCGCGCCGGCGACGGGAGCATGGTGCCGCTGGACAGCCTGGTGACCATCAACCCCATCACCAGCGCGCAGACCATCCGCCACTACAACCTGTTCCGGTCCGCTGAAATCAACGGCCAGCAGGCGCCGGGGGTCAGCACGGGCGAGGCCCTGAACGCGATGGAGGAGGTGTCCCAGAAGACGCTGCCGCCCGGCTACACCTACGAGTGGACGGGCATCTCGCTGGAGCAGAAGCAGGCCGGCGGCCAGGTGCTGCTCATCTTCGCCCTGGGCATCGTCTTCGTGTTCCTGGTGCTGGCGGCGCAGTTCGAGAGCTACGCGCTGCCCATGGTGGTCATCCTCTCGGTGCCGGTGGCCATCCTGGGGGCGCTGGGGCTCCAGAACCTGCGCGGGCTGCCCAACGACGTGTTCTGCCAGGTGGGCCTGGTGATGCTGGTGGGCCTCGCGAGCAAGAACGCCATCCTCATCGTGGAGTTCGCCGAGCAGCTGCGCGGCGAGGGCAAGTCCATCGTGGACGCGGCGGTGCAGGCGGCGGAGACGCGGCTGCGCCCCATCCTGATGACCTCCATCGCGTTCCTGCTGGGCGTGCTGCCGCTGGTGCTGGCCTCGGGGGCGGGGGCCGCGGCCCGCAAGTCCCTGGGCACGGCGGTGTTCGGCGGCATGTTCCTGTCCACCTTCATCAACCTCATCTTCATCCCCGTGCTGTACGTGCTGGTGGAAGCGGGGCGCGAGCGGGTCCTGAAGCGCCGCAAGAAGGAGCACCCCGCGGGCCCGGCGCCTACCCCGCAGGAGGCCTGAGCCGGGAACAGCTCCAGGTGAAACAAGGACGAGGCCGCGGGGCACCCGGAGACACCGGATGCGGCCGCGGCCTTGCCCTGTCAGGCACTCACTTCATGTTGTCCTTGAGGCGCTTGCCCTCGGTGATGTGGCCCATCATGATCGAGTCCGTCTTGGCGATGAGGCTGGCGAAGGCGGGATCCGACGCGAACTTCTTCTCCCCCTTGCCCATCATCTTCTGGCCCTTCTCATGGTCATCGATGACGCGCGAGAGGAACTCCTTGTCGAAGTCCATGCCCTCCTTCTGGCCGAGCTTGTCGAGCTCCTTCTGGGCTTCCATGGTCCGCTTGTCCATGTGCTTGCCGGCCTTCTTCATCTCCTCGCCGTAGGCCTTGTCCTCCATGCCGGCCGTGCCCGAGCCGCCCGTGCCCATCATCGGCATGGACAGATCGGCCACCATCATCTCGATGTCCTGACTGCCCGCCCAGGCCATCCAGTCATCGGAGTTTTGCCGGTGGTCTTGCACCAGGTGTTGGGCGAACTCGCGGACCTCCGGGCTTTGAGCGCGTTGCAGCGCCAGCTCGGCCATGGCCACCTGCTTGGCGTTGAAGAGGGCCAGTTGGTCCAGGTAGGCGTCGCTCTTCGCCTCCGCCTTGCCCATGCGCTGCGCTTCCTTCTTGGCCCCGTCGTTCGCGAACGCGGTGGTCCCCAGCGACAGCGCGGCCATCCCCCCCACCACCCACACCTTCCAACCCATTCCCCGTTTGCAGCTCATCGTGACCCCCTCCTGCGAAGAACTGCGTGAATGTGGGGGGAGGCCAGCGCCCGCGACAACACCGCGGGCAGGGCTCGCCCCTCCCCGCGGGGAGGGGCAAGGAGACGTCTTTAGTTCGCGCTCACCACGAGGGACGTGGCCCGGTCGTTCCAGCCGTCGTCCACCAGCGAGGCGTCGTCCGCCGTCTTCGTGAGGGTGGCGCCGGTGAAGTTGTCGTCCGCGTAGAACACCACCTTGTAGCCGCTGGAGACCTTCAGGGACGTGATGTCGTCATTGCGGATGCCCCAGGCGCTCAGGGCCGACAGGGTGTAGCGGCCCACGGGCAAGCTCGTGCCATAGCCGCCGTAGTTCATGTCCTGGAACAGGGTCACCACCGAGGGGCCGGGGTTCGCGTAGGTGAAGGGGAAGCTCCGCTGCGCCTGGACGAACTGGTTCTCCCACTCGACGGGCCAGCCGAAGGCGGAGGTGGCCAGGGTCTTCAGGTTGACGCCCGCGGCGCCGCTCCAGAAGTGGACGAACTCGCCCCAGTTCAAGTCACGCGCGTAGGCGCTGCCGTTCTTCGGCAGGTACTGGGCCAGCAGCACGAAGTAGCGGTTGAGCACCGTGGCGCCGCCGTAGTTCTTGTAGATGGGGTGGAACCAGTCGCGGAACCAGTGCGTGTTGGCGCGGGGGAAGTTGTCCGTCGCGTTCTGCATCAGGTTGAACCACCGGTTGGCATCGGCGGTGCGGCCCAGCGCCAGGTACACGTCGTAGTTGAAGATCTCCGCCCACTTGCTGTCGCCCCAGATGCCGAAGGCGGGCGAGCGCTGGGTGCCCTTCGAGGCGCCCTCCACGATGTGGGCCACCTCGTGGGTGACGAGGTCCAGGTCATTGCCCGCGCCGGAGATCCACGCGTTGGTGGCGTTGGAGCCCACGTCGATGACGTTCCGGGAGTCGTGGCTGGTGTCGAAGTACGTGGAGGGGTGCCCGCCGCTGTACTTGGCCGTATGGAAGATGGCGTAGAGGTGGGGGGAGGCGCCGAAGTGCCCGTAGGTCTTCTTCGTGTAGCGCCACACCGCGCCGACATACGCGTTCGGCCAGGTGATGGACCGGTCCACGTCCTTGTCGAAGTAGATGGCCACGTCATTGTCCTGGAAGACGCGGGTCACCACCTGGTTGTGCTCGAACCAGTGCTCCTGCCAGGTGGCGGGGGGAACTTGCGCCCAGGCCGTGGCGGACGCGAGCAAGGGCACGGCGAAGGCGGCAGCGGGGATGAGGCTTCTCATGGATCAGACTCCGGCGCTTTCTTGAGACGAGACGGGGTGTGGGCTGGACACCCGTCCGCCCACGGGCGACGGCCTAATCTCGATTTAACTTAAATTCAAGAAAGTCAGGCGTGACGCGGTGTGGACCGGACGCGGCGGCGCTTGCGCACGGCCTCCACGGCCCGGATGCCGAGCAGCAGGGCGAGGATTGCTCCGAAGATGAGCGGCTCGGTGAGATCCTTCTTCACCCGCCACACGAAGTGCACCACGCCCAGCACCGCCGCCACGTAGACAAGCCGGTGCAGGCGCTGCCAGGCGGGAAAGCCCAGGCGCCGCACGGAGGCGTTCGTGGACGTCACCGCCAGGGGCACCAGCAGCATCAGCGCGAGGAAGCCCACGGCGATGAAGCCCCGCTCGGTGACGTCCTGGAAGATGCGGCCCAGCGCCAGCCCCTGATCCACCACGGCATACGTGAGGAAGTGCAGCACCGCGTAGGCGAAGGCCATCAGCCCCAGCAGCTTTCGCAGCCGCATGGGCCACGTCCACGCGAAGAGCAGCTTGAGCGGCGTACACGCCAGCGACGCCATCAGGAACACCAGCGTCAGCAGGCCGGTCTGGTTGAGCACCACCTCAATGACGTTGGCGCCCAGCTCACCTTGCAGCCCCTGCACGAGCAGGAGCGCCAGGGGGCTCAACCCTCCCACCAGCACGGCGGGCTTGAGCCAGGGCAATGGAGAAGAGGCCATGGCTCAGTAGTTCTCGCGCAGGTCCAGGCCCGCGTAGAGGGAGGCGACCTGCTCGGCGTAGCCGTTGAACGGCAGCGTGGGCCGGCGGCGGAACTCGCCGATGCGCCGCTCGGTGGCCTGGCTCCAGCGCGGGTGGTCCACCGCGGGATTCACGTTCGCGTAGAAGCCATACTCGTTGGCGGCGGCGAGGTTCCACGTGGTGGGCGGCTGCCGCTCGGTGAGCGTGATGCGGACAATCGACTTGATGCCCTTGAAGCCGTACTTCCAGGGCACCACCAGGCGCAGGGGCGCGCCGTTCTGCGGCGGCAGCTCGCGGCCATAGAGCCCCGTGGCCAGCAGCGTCAGCGGGTGGAGCGCCTCGTCCAGGCGCAGCCCCTCCACATAGGGCCAGTCGAGCACCTGGCGCTTCTGGCCGGGCATCTGCTCCGGGTTCACCAGGGTGGTGAAGGCCACGTACTTCGCGCGGCTGGTGGGCTCCACGCGCTTGAGCACCTCGCCCAGCGGAATGCCCAGCCAGGGGATGACCATGGACCAGGCCTCCACGCAGCGCATCCGGTAGATGCGCTGCTCCGGCGTGAACCACGCCTTGAGCTGCTCGATGTCCACCGTCTGCGGCTTGTGGACCTCGCCGTCCACCACGACGGACCAGGGCCGCGTCTGGAGCGTGTGGGCGTTGCGGGCCGGGTCGCCCTTGTCGAGCCCGAACTCATAGAAGTTGTTGTAGGAGGTGACGTCCTCGTAGGGCGTCTGCTCCTCGGTGGTGTCGTAGGGGCCCGCGGGGTTCCCGGCGGCGCTGGCCTGCGCCGCAGGCGGCTCGGCGGGCCCTGCCTTGCCGGCAGCCTCGGGCGGAGGCGGCTCCGGGGATTTGCCGCGCTTGGGCGCCAGCAGGTAGAGGCCGCCTCCCACGGCCGCGGCCGTCCCGGCGAAGAGGCCCACGTTCTTGATGAACTCACGGCGCCGCCGGTAGAGCGGCTCGGGGGTGACTTCGGACTCGGGGGGCTGGGGAGCCTTCTTGTCGGACATGGGTCTTGAGATTACGCGACAGGCCGCGCATCGGTTACCGAGGCCCGCGCGTCCTTCATGCGCCAGAGGGCCCACCAGGGGGTGGAGGGCGCTTCATGGTGCTCCCAGTGGTAGCCAAAGAAATAGCACGAGAGCATGGCCAGCAGGTGGTTGCGCGGCAGGGTGCGGGCGTGGTGGGGCGCCATCTCCGGCGTCTCCGGGCGGCGGTGGGGCACGTACGTGCCGAAGTAGAAGAGCTGGAGCGTGCCCAGCACGGCGGGCACCACCCAGAACATCCAGATGCGCCATTGGTCCACGCCCAGCCACCAGAGGATGTTGAACTTCACCGCCATCACGGAGAACTGAATCACCGTGACGTAGCGGACCATGAAGGTGCCCAGCCACGGCAGGAAGGACTGGAAGCGGGTGGAGAAGTCCGGATCCCTCTCGCTGGTGGGGTCCGCATGGTGGGCGCGGTGGTTCACCACCAGCCGGTGGTACGAGAGCCCCGCGAAGAGGAAGCACGCCACCGTGCCCACCGCGTTGTTCAGCCACCGGCGGCGGCTCACCGTGCCGTGCATCGCGTCATGGCCGGTGATGAAGAGGCCCGTGCACAGGTAGCCCTGCACCAGGACGTGCAGCCAGGCGAGCGGCGAGGTGGCCGAGAGCCCGTCCGCCGTGAGCATCCAGACGAGGTGGCCACCCCACGCGCCGAGGATGAACAGCGCGATGGGAACCCCCCAGGGGCCATGGTCGACGCGAGCGCTCATGCAGGGGTGGTTCTGGCCATGTCCCCGCCGCCATGCACGGGAAAAGAAGGGCGTGGCGGGCGGGAGAACGGACGGGCAAGCGCCCGTGCTTATTTCTGAACGGCTCCGGCGCCGTACTCCTGGAGGAGCTGGTCGGCGGTGACGAAACGCGGGGCGATGTCCACCGGCACGTTCTGGAGCTTGTCGAGCACGCGCTTCACCTCGGGGCGCACCACGCCCTGCTTGGCCAGCAGCGCCTCGGCCTGGGCCCGGTCGCCGCGGCCCTGAAGCTCCATGAGCTGCTGGGTGAGGCTCTCCACCGAGGCCTGCATCTTCTCGGGCACCACGGAGAACGTCCCGTCCGCGTTCACCTTCACCGCGCCGGTGTCCAGGAAGTGGTTGAGCTGGAGCGCCACGCCCTTGCCGTGCGCCTCGTCGATGCCGAAGCGGATGGAGCGGAACGCGGAGGCCAGGAACGTGGTGTACATGGTGCGCTCCAGGGACTTGTCCAGCACGCCCTTGTTCACCAGCTGCTGCAGCGCCCAGAGCCCCGAGATGTCGGCCTTGGCCTCCTCGGTGGCGCTGGAGGCCACCTGGAGCGCCTGGCGCACCGTGGTCTGCTTGCCGTTCACGGTGATGGTGTGCGGCCCCAGGCCGTGCATCAGCTCGTGCATGAGGATGTGCGTGAAGAAGGCATCGAAGGAGACGTCCTTGCGGTCCTTCGCGGGCAGCGCCACCTGGGCGATGGGCTTGAGCACCTGCTGGAACTTGGCCTCCTGCACGTTCTTGAGCATCACGCGCTTGCTGCCCTTCTCCGCCGTCACCCGCTCGTCGTTGGGCAGGTTGAAGGCGGCCGTCTGCACGCCCCGGTTCGCATCGCCCGAGGAGAAGACGCTGTTGACGACGCTGATGGGGGCCAGGGCGCCGAGCTTCGGGTTGCGCATCTTCGGGTCGATGGGCAGGCGGTCCTCCAGCCACTGGAGCTCGCCGCTGAAGCGCGACAGCTTCTGCGTCTCCGTCTCGTCCTTCAGCGTGATGAAGGCCTCGAAGGCGGCCTTGTAGTTGAACCAGTTGTCCTCGTAGACCTCGTAGGGCCCGATGGTGGGCTCGATGCTGGCATCCAGCTCCATCCACGCCACCTCGCTGGCGTAGTAGTCGTTGGACAGGAACGCGTCCGCGCGCGCCGTGAGGAACGCCTGGAGCGTGGGCTGCTTCGTGAGCGCCGCCGCCTCGCGCAGAAGCTGCGCCGCCTGCGACAGCTCGCCCTGGTACTCCACGCTGTAGGGCACGGTGATGAACTTGCCGTCCGGCGCGCGGCGCAGCGTGGTGTAGAAGCCCGTCGCCTCGCGCTGCTGCGGCTCGGACAGCGTCTTCACCCAGCGCTCCACGTCCTCCTTGGTGGCGCCCGCGGGGTAGAAGTTGCCCTGCGCGGGGGGCTCCGCCGGGATGCCCGGCAGGAAGGGCCGCCCCTCGTCCAGCCGGGACCAGGGCCCCTTGTTGAGCAGGAAGGCTTGCAGCCGCGCACGGCCCAGGGGCGACGTGTCCTTCAGGAGGTCCAGCAACAGGGCCTCGTTGCCCACCCAGGACTGGCGCAGGAACAGCACGTCCATCAGACGGGCGGCCTGGAGGGTCTTCGCCAGGGCCCGCTTCTCGTTCTCCGGGAGCTTCGACAGGTCGGCCTTGAGGTCCACCGGGGCAAAGCGCGCCGTCATCCGCTGGAGCTGGGCGGCGTTGGGCAGCGCCGGGGCGGCGGGTTCCGCGGCCTGGGCGGCCCCCGCAAGGGACACCGCCGTGAGGAGGGACAGGAGGGTGCGTGTCATGGGCGGAGTCATACCCCCCTCCCCCCTGGCGTCAACCGGGGAAAAATTCCCCACCCATTCCGGACTCGACAAGCCGTCTGGGATGGTTATGGGGAACGCGACAGGCAGCCCCCCACCGGGGCGCCCGGAGGCCCCATGTCCGTCGAAACCCCACGGGAAACCCACTCTTTCCAGGCTGAAATCAATCAGCTGCTGCACCTCGTCATCAACTCCCTGTACAGCCACAAGGAGATCTTCCTGCGTGAGCTGGTGTCCAACGCCTCCGACGCGCTGGACAAGCTGCGCTTCCGCTCCATCACCGAGCCGGAGCTGCTGGGAGACCAGGCGGCCCTGGAAATCCACATCCTCCCGGATGCGGAGAAGGGCACGCTCACCATCGAGGACACCGGCGTCGGCATGACGCACGACGAGCTGGTGAAGAACCTGGGCACCATCGCCCACTCGGGCTCGCGCGAGTTCCTGGAGCTGCTCTCCCAGCGCGGCCAGAAGGACGTGAACCTCATCGGCCAGTTCGGCGTGGGCTTCTACAGCGCCTACCTCGTCGCCGACCGGGTGGAGGTGGTCAGCCGCGCGGCCGGCGCCGACAGCCAGGCCTGGCGGTGGACCTCCGAGGCCAAGGGCACCTTCACGGTGGAGCCCGCCACGCGCGCCGCGCGGGGCACCGCCGTCACCCTGCACCTGAAGGAGGACCAGAAGGAGTTCCTGGACGAGTGGCGCCTGCGCCAGCTCATCACCCAGTACTCCGACTATGTCGGCCACCCCATCCAGCTCCAGGTGAAGAAGACCACCGACGTCATCGACGCGCAGACGGGCCAGAAGACGGTCACCACGGCGCTGGAGACCGTCAACAAGGCGAGCGCCCTGTGGCAGCGCCCCAAGTCGGAGCTCACCGACGAGAAGTACCAGGAGTTCTACAAGCAGCTCACCCACGACTTCGAGCCGCCGCTCACGTGGACGCACTTCAAGACGGACGGAAACCAGCAGTTCACCGGCCTGCTCTTCGTGCCCAAGCGCAAGCCGTTCGACATGGACGCCTCCGGCAAGCGCCGCGGCGTGCGCCTGTTCGTCAAGCGCGTGTTCATCATGGACGACTGCGAGGAGATTCTGCCGCCCTGGCTGCGCTTCGTGCGCGGCGTGGTGGACTCGGATGACCTGCCACTCAACGTCTCGCGCGAGCTGCTCCAGGACTCCGCCGTGGTGCGCGCCATCCGCAAGCACGTCGTGAAGAAGACGCTGGACCAGCTGGAGAAGCTCGCCAAGGACAAGCCCGAGGACTACCAGACGTTCTGGAAGAACTTCGGCGTCACCCTCAAGGAGGGGCTCGCCGCCGACAGCGAGCAGCGCGAGAAGCTGGGCTCGCTGGTGCGCTACGAGAGCAGCAACCAGGAGGGACTCACCTCGCTCGCCGACTACGTCTCGCGCATGAAGGAAGGCCAGCAGGCCATCTATTACGCCTACGGTGAGTCGCGCAAAACGCTGGAGGGCTCCCCTCACATGGAGACGCTCACCAAGCGCGGCTACGAGGTGCTCTTCATGACCGACCCGGTGGACGAGTGGGCCGCCCAGGGGCTGAACGAGTTCTCGGGCAAGCCGCTGGTGTCCGCGCTCCAGGCGGACCTGAAGATCCAGGCCACCGAGGAGGAGAAGAAGCAGCAGGAGGAGCACGCCAAGGGCCTGGGGCCCCTCACCGAGCGGATGAAGGAGGTGCTCAAGGAGTCCGTGCGCGAGGTGCGCGTGTCGGACCGGCTCACCGACTCGCCCGTGTGCCTCGTGCTCCCGGAAGGGGGCTCGCCTGCCTTCCTGGAGCGGCTCCTGCGCGAGAACGGCCGCGCCGCCCCGCGCGCCAAGCGCATCCTCGAGGTGAACCCCACGCATCCCGTGGTGGAGCACCTGCGCAAGCTGCAGGAGAAGGATGCGACGTCCGAGCGGCTCACCGAGTGGATTGAGCTGCTGCACGACCAGGCCCTGCTCACCGAGGGCAGCGGGCTGGAGGACCCCAACCGCTTCGCCCGGCGGATGACGGCCCTGCTCACCCAGGTGGCCGCGCAGGCCTGAGGCCCCCTCGCCCTCCTCTAACCGAGGAGGGCGATCATCAGCACCGTCCAGAGGCCGTGGCTCACCAGCGGGGCCACGAGCGTCTGGCGCCACTCCGTCAGCCACCCCCAGACGAGGAACGTCGGGAGCGCCGCCAGGGCCAGCTCCCACGCGCCCACCAGGAGGTAGGACAGGGCCAGCAGCCCCGTGGACAGCCCCACGCGCGCCAGCAGGCCCACCCTCGGCCGCAGCGCCGTCTGCACCACGCCGTGCCAGAACACCTCCTCCGCGGGCACGACGAGCAGCCCCACGCCGAGCAGCGCCGCGGCGCTCACCCCTTTGGCCTGCTGCGTCAGCGTCTCCACCGGCTGGCAGAAGGGCCACGCGGCGCCCTCGCAGAGCCCCCAGGCCACCGCCAGCGACACGCCCACCATCCCTGCCCCCACCGCCGCGCCCAGCAGCACCTCCTTCCCGAAGGAGGCAGGGCGCCGCACGCGCGGAGCCCCCAGGGCCTTCCACGAGAGCCCCAGCCACCCCAGGCAGTAGAGCGGCGCGACGAGGTAGAAGCCCGGGAAGCGAAGCTGGACGAGCACGGCCCAGACGAGCGCCGTCACGCTCGCGGCCACCGTCCATTCCCGGTGCGTAGACGCTTCACCCACACTTCCTCCCCTGTTCTGACCACAGGCGGCCAACCGTCAAGAGTGAAAGCCTTCAACGTCACTTGATTTGCTTCTGTGCCGCAAGGGACACTCGCACCCCCGTGAGCACTCCGCCAGGAGGCGCCCTCCCTGGTTCCCGTGCCACGCGGCCCACGAGTCCTCCCGCCGGAACTTCCGCGCGGGAGCAGCGGAGACAAGCGCCCCATGTTGATCGTGATGCGACCGGATGCGACACCCCAGGACATCGAACAGGTCAATGCGGAGATCCGCCGCCGCGGCTGGCAACCGCATGCCATTCCCGGAGGCACCCGCACCGCCATCGGCATCACCGGCAACCGGGGCGTCGTCGAGCCCGAGCCCTTCCGCGTGCTGCCGGGCGTGGCGGACGCGGTGCTCATCTCCCAGCCCTTCAAGCTCGTCAGCCGCGAGGTAAAGCCGGAGGACAGCAAGTTCCAGGTGGGCTCGCTCACCCTGGGCGGCAAGTCGATCCACGTCATCGCGGGCCCCAGCTCCGTGGAGACGCGCGACCAGATTGTGGGCACCGCGCAAGGGGTGAAGAAGGCGGGCGCCACGCTGCTGCGCGGCGGCGCGTTCAAGCCGCACCTGAGCCCCTATGAGTTCCAGGGGCTGAAGCACGACGGGCTGGCGCTGCTCGCCGAGGCGCGCCGGGAGACGGGCATGCCCATCGTCACCGAGGTGAAGGACACGGCGACGCTGGCCCAGGTGGCCGAGGTGGCCGACGTGCTCCTGCTGGGCTCGCGCAACATGCAGAACTACGCGCTGCTGGAGGCCGTGGGCGAGGTGCGCAAGCCGGTGATTCTCAAGCGCGGCATCAGCGCCACCCTCAAGGAGGTGCTGATGGCGGCCGAGTACATCGTCGCCCGCGGCAACACCCGCGTCATCCTCTGCGAGCGCGGCATCCGCACCTTCGAGACGATGACGCCCAACACGCTCGACCTGAACGCGGTGCCGATGCTCAAGTCCCTGAGCCACCTGCCCGTCTTCGTGGATCCCTCGCACGGCATCGGCATGCGCAAGGCGGTGCCCGCGCTGATGCGCGCCGCGGTGGCGGCCGGCGCCGACGGCCTGCTCGTGCAGGTCCACCCGGACCCGCCGCGGGCCATCTCGGATGGCCACCAAACCCTGGACTTCCCCGAGTTCGAAAAGGCCATGGACGAGGTACGGGCCATTGCCGGAGCCATTGGGCGCGATGTCGCAAGGCTAGGATAGGCCCCCATGACACTCAAAGAGGCGCTGGGCATCGTGTTGGGCCGGCGCGACCTGACCCGGGAGGAGATGACCGCCGTCATGGGCGTCATGCTGGCCGGCGAGGCCACGCCCGCCCAGGTGGGCGCGCTGGCCGCCGCGCTCCGGATGAAGGGCGAGACCGAGGATGAGATTCTCGGGGCCGCCGAGGCCATGCGCGAGCGCGCGGCGAAGCTGCCCGTCAAGGCCGAGGTGGTGCTGGACACGTGCGGCACCGGCGGCGACGGCGCCCACACCTTCAACATCTCCACCGCGGTGGCCTTCGTGGCCGCGGGGGCCGGGGTCACGGTGGCCAAGCACGGCAACCGCGCCATCTCCAGCCGCTGCGGCAGCGCGGACGTGCTGGAGGCCCTGGGGCTGCCCATGAACCGGCCCCATGCGTCCATCACCCGCGATATCGAGGAGCATGGGCTGGGCTTCCTCTTCGCCCCCGCGCACCACAGCACCATGCGGCACGTGGCGCAGGCCCGCCGGGAGATGGGGTTCCACAACCTCTTCAACCTGCTGGGGCCGCTGACGAACCCCGCCGGGGCGCGCTACCAGCTCCTGGGCACCTTCGCCGGCGAGCGCCTGTCGCAGACGGCGCGCGTGCTCAAGCGCCTGGGCAGCCAGCGCGCCTGGGTGGTCCACGGCCAGGACGGGCTGGATGAAATCTCCCCCTGCTGCCCTTCCGATGTCGCGGACCTCCGCGAGGACGGCACGGTGCGCATCTTCACCATCGTCCCCGAGGACGTGGGGCTGGAGCGGGTGCCGCCCTCGGCCATCGCCGGCGGGGACGCGCCGGAGAACGCGCGCATGCTCCGGGCGCTGCTGGACGGAGAGCGCTCCGGGGTGCGCACCGCCGTGCTGCTCAACGCCGGGGCCGCGCTCGTTGTCGTGGGAAAAGCAGCCGATCTGCGCGAGGGCGTCCAGCGGGCCGCGGAGTCCATCGACTCCGGGGCCGCGGCGCGCAAGCTCGCGGCACTCATTCAGGGAGCCGTCTCGGAGAAACAGGAATGAATCTGCTCGCGGACATCTTCGCACGCAAGCGCCGGGAGCTCGCCGCGCGCGCCCCCCTGGGCGCCCGGGTACGCCCTCCGGGCCGGGACTTCACGGCGGCCCTGCTCCAGCGCCGCCCGGAGGCGGTCATCAACGTCATCGCCGAGGTGAAGCGGCGCAGCCCCTCGGGCGGCCCCTTCCCCCATCAGGATCTCGTCCAGGTGGCCCGGGGGTACGAGGCCGGGGGCGCCAGCGCCATCAGCGTGCTCACCGATGACGTGGACTTCGGCGGCAGCGTGGAGGACCTGTTGCAGGTGCGCGCCGCCATCCGCCTGCCCGTGCTGCGCAAGGACTTCCTCGTGGCCTCGCAGGAGGTGGAGGAGAGCGCGGCGATGGGCGCCGACGCGGTGCTGCTCATCGCGGACGCGCTGGAGGACGGGCTCCTCCGGGAGATGCTCTCCACGGCGAAGGCGTGCCGGATCGCGGCCCTGGTGGAGGCGCACACGGCGGCGCACGCCGAGCGGGCGCTGGCGGCGGGCGCGGAGCTGGTGGGCATCAACAACCGGGACCTGTCCACGCTGCGCACGGACACGGCCACGGCGCTCCGGGTGATGCCCCGGCTGCGCTCGCGCTCCCGGGCGCTGGTGGCCGAGAGCGGGCTGAAGACGGCGGCGGACTTCGCGGCGGCGCAGGCGGCCGGCGCGGACGCGGTGCTCGTGGGCGAGTCACTCCTGCGGAACGCGGACCCGGGCCAGGCCCTGGCGCGGCTGCTGGCCGCCGGGGACGGCACGCGGTGAGCGTCCGGGTGAAGATCTGCGGGGTGACGCGGCCCGAGGATGCCCGTGCGGCGTGGGATGCGGGTACGGACGCGCTGGGGCTGAACTTCTACCCCCGCTCGCCCCGCTACGTGGAGCCCGCCACGGCGGCGGCCCTGGCGAAGACCCGGCCCGCGCTGGGCGCGGTGGTGGGCGTCTTCGTCAACGAGACGCCGGTCACCATCCTCGCGCGGGTGCGCGAGTGCGGCCTCACCGCGGTGCAGCTCCACGGGGATGAGCCTCCCGAGGCCTGCACCGGCTACGGGGTGCCCATCATCAAGGCCCTGCGGGTGCGCGGCGAAGAGGACGTGGAGCGGGCACGGACGTACGTGGGCGTGGGGGATGTGGCGGCGCTGCTCCTGGACGGCGCGGCGCCCGGCTACGGGGGCGGCGGCGTGACGTTCGACTGGAGCCTGGTGGCGCGGTTGACGGATGCGGGCGTGCCCGTGCTGGTGGCGGGCGGGCTGACGCCGGCCAATGTGGCCGAGGCGGTCCGCGCCACGCGCCCCTACGGGGTGGACGTGGCGAGTGGGGTGGAGTCCCGCCCGGGTATCAAGGATGTGGACGCGGTGCGGACGTTCATTCGCGCTGCCAAGGCACTGTGAGCTTCAGGGAGTAACACCATGAGCATCGAGACTTCCGCAACCGTTGGCCGCTTTGGTCCCTTCGGAGGCCGCTATGTGCCGGAGACGCTCGTCCCGGCCCTGCTGGAGCTGGAGGCCGCCTACGCCGCGGCCCAGGCCGACCCGTCCTTTGGCAAGCAGGTGGCCCAGGTCCTCAAGGAGTTCGTGGGCCGGGAGACGCCGCTGACGCCTGCGTACCGGCTCACCGAGGCCTGGGGCGGCGCCCAGGTGTGGCTCAAGCGCGAGGACCTGGCGCACACGGGCGCGCACAAAATCAACAACACCATCGGCCAGGTGCTGCTGGCGCGGCGCATGGGCAAGAAGCGCATCATCGCGGAGACGGGCGCAGGCCAGCACGGCGTGGCCACGGCGACGGCGTGCGCGCTCTTCGGCCTGCCGTGCGAGGTGTACATGGGCGCGCTGGACGTGGAGCGCCAGGCGCTCAACGTCTTCCGCATGCGCGCGCTGGGCGCCACGGTGCGCCCGGTGGAGCTGGGCTCGAAGACGCTGAAGGACGCGATGAACGAGGCGATGCGCACCTGGGTCTCCCAGGTGCAGGACACGCACTACGTCATCGGCAGCGCGGCGGGGCCGCACCCCTACCCCACCATCGTCCGGGACTTCCAATCCATCATCGGCCACGAGGTGCGCAAGCAGTCCCACGCGCTCTTCGGCCAACTGCCGGATGCCATCATCGCGTGCGTGGGTGGCGGCTCGAACGCCATCGGCGTGCTCCAGCCGTTCGTCGGGGACAAGCAGGTGCGGCTGGTGGGCGTCGAGGCGGGCGGCCATGGCCTGAACACCAAGCAGCACGGCGCGTCGCTGACGCTGGGCACCGAGGGCGTGCTCCACGGCTCGCGGTCGCTGGTGCTGCAGGACGAGAACGGACAGATTCAGGAGGCCCACTCCATCTCCGCCGGTCTGGACTACCCGGGCGTGGGCCCGGAGCTGGCCTACCTGGTGAAGACGGGGCGCATGGAGATCCGCACGGCGACGGACGACGAGGCGCTGCAGGCCTTCTACGAGGTGTCGCGCTCCGAGGGCATCCTGCCGGCGCTGGAGACCTCGCACGCGTTCGCGCGGGGCGCGGAGCTGGCGCGGGAGCTGGGCAAGGGCAAGCACCTGGTCATCAACTGCTCGGGCCGCGGCGACAAGGACGTGGCCACCATCGCGGCCCGGGGCATCCCCGCGGCCATCACGGGGAACAAGTCATGAGTGGAGAGATCGCGGCGGCCTTCGCGAGGGCGAAGGCACGGGGCGAAGGCGCACTGGTGGCGTACGCCATGGCGGGAGATCCGGACCTGGCCCGCTCGGTGGACGTCTTCGCGGCGATGGTGGAAGGCGGCGCGGACATCTTGGAGCTTGGCGTGGCGTTCAGCGATCCCATCGCGGACGGGCCTGTCATCCAGGCGGCCTCGGATCGGGCGCTGAAGGCGGGAGCCTCGCTGAAGCGCGTGCTGAACGAGGTGGTGCCCGAAGTGCGCAGGCGCTGCCCCGAGACACCGCTCGTGGTGATGACGTACATCAACGTGGTGATGGCGATGGGCGAGGAGACGTACGCGAAGCTGGCCCGTGAGAAGGGTATCTCCGGGACCATCCTCCCGGACTTGCCTCCCGAGGAGAGCAAGGGGATTCGCGCGGCCTTCGACGCGGCGGGCATGGACCTCATCCCCCTGTGCGCGCCGACCACCCCTCCGGCGCGGGCCGAGGCGATCGCCCGGGATGCCCGGGGCTTCGTCTACTGCGTGTCCGTGGCGGGCGTGACGGGCATGCGCGCCGAGCTGCCCGCGGACCTCTCCTCGCGGCTCGAGTTGGTGAAACGGGCCTCGCCAGTGCCCATCACGGCAGGGTTCGGCATCTCCACCGCCGAGCAGGCGCGCGCGATTGGCGCGCACGCGGATGGCGTGGTGGTGGGCAGCGCCCTCGTGCGCGCGGCGCACGCGGACGGCCCTGCGGCAGCGCGCCAGCTCTGCGCGGAGATCAAGCGCGGACTGAAGCGGTAACGGGCTTCAGCGCCGGGCCACGGGCGCTCCCACGGGAGCGCCCGTCAGCCTCTCAGTAACGGCCTTCCAGGAAGTTCTTCACCAGCGTCGGCCCATCCGGCGTGAGCACGCTCTCCGGATGGAACTGCACGCCCACCACCGGCCGCGTCTTGTGCCGCAGGCCCATGATGAGCCCGTCCGGCGTCCACGCCGTGGCTTGGAGCTCCCCGGGCAGCGACGAGGCCTCCACCACCAGCGAGTGGTAGCGCCCCGCCTGGAAGCCCTGCTTCATCCCCGTGAACAGGCCCGTGCCCTCGTGCTTCACCGGCGATGTCTTGCCGTGGATGGGCTCCGGGGCCCGGATCACCTTGCCCCCGAACACCGCGCCGATGGACTGGTGCCCCAGGCAGACGCCGAACACGGGCACCTTCGCGTCGCGGATGGCCGCCATGCTCACCCCCGCCTCATACGGCGTGCAGGGGCCCGGCGACACCACCACGTGCGAGGCGCCCGAGGCCGCCACGCCCGCGGCGTCGATCTCGTCGTTGCGCTCCACCCTCACCTCGGCGCCCAGCGTGTACAAGAGCTGCACGAGGTTGAAGGTAAACGAGTCGTAGTTGTCGATGACGAGAATCACCGTCCACCTCCCTCACGGGCCAGCTTCAGTGCCGCGCCGAGCGCGCGCGCCTTGGCCTCCGTCTCATCCGCCTCCAGCCGGGGCACCGAGTCCGCCACCAGGCCCGCGCCCGCGGTCCAGAACGTGCGGTCTCCGTCCACGAAGAACGTCCGCAGCGCGATGGCCACATCCAGCGTGCCGCAGAAGCTCAGGTAGCCCACCGCGCCCGAGTACGGCCCGCGGCGCATCGGCTCCAGCTCGTCGATGATCTGCATCGCGCGGATCTTCGGCGCCCCCGACACCGTGCCCGCCGGGAACGTGCACGCCAGCGCATCCAGGGCGTCGAAGCCCTTGCCCAGCTTGCCGCGCACCTGCGAGACGATGTGCATCACGTGGCTGTAGCGCTCGATGATCATCAGATCCTCGACCTTCACGGAGCCCGGAGCCGCCACGCGGCCCACGTCGTTGCGCCCCAGGTCCACGAGCATGGTGTGCTCGGCGCGCTCCTTCTCGTCGGCGAGCAGCTCCTTCTCCAGCGCCTGGTCCTCGGCCTCGTTGTTGCCCCGGCGCCGCGTGCCCGCGATGGGGCGCACCACCACGTCCCCATCGCGCACCTGCACCAGCAGCTCGGGGGAGGCGCCCACCAGCGCGCGCGCCTCGCCCAGCTCCACCAGGAACAGGTACGGCGAGGGGTTCACCCGCCGCAGCGCCCGGTAGAGGCTCAAGGGCGGCGGCGCGCCCGGAGACTCGAACCGCCGCGCCAGCACCACCTGCATGCAGTCGCCCGCGCGGATGTACTCCTTCACGCGCTCCACGGCGGCCTCGTACCCGGCGCGGTCCCAGTGGACCACCATCTCGGGCTCGCCGCGCATCTTCGGGGCCGGCGTATAGGCCTCCGGCGGCAGCGGCCGGCGCAGGCGCTCGGCCAGGGCCTCCGCGCGCTCCTCCGCGTCCTTCAGCGCCTGGGCCACGCTGCCGAACATCGACGGCCGGGCAATCACCGTGGGCCGCAGCGACTGGCTGCGCGAGTCGTGGGTGACGAACTCCTCGCACAGGAGCCACTCGGAGTCCGGGAACGACAAGTCGTTCGGGTGCCGGTCCGGGATGTGGCGCTCGAACCAGGACATGCAGTTGTAGCCCATGTAGCCTACGAGCCCGCCGAGGAACGGCGCCTCGCCGGGCAACGACGCCACCGCCAGCTCCTTCCAGAGCGTGCGGAGCACGTCCAGCGGCTTGCCGTCGCGGCGCTCCTGCCGGTCCCCACGCCACAGCGTAGCCCCGCCCCGGTCGAGCCGGACGCGACCCGCGGGCGCGGTGCCCACGTGGCTGTAGCGGCCAAAGCTCTCTCCGCCGTGGCACGACTCGAGCACGAAGCCCCGCTGCCCTGCGCCCAACCCCAGCTTCAGATAGACCGACAACGGCGTGTCGAGATCCGCAGGAATCTCCACCGAGACGGGGACCGCCTCGCCCTTCTCCGCGCGCTGGCGGTACGCCGCCTTCCGCTCTTCTGCGTTCATCGTCATCGTTTCCCCCCTGGCTGTGAACATCCTGGCAGGGTCCGCCCCAGTGTCCCCCGAGCGCTGCGCGGTGCCAAGGGCCAGGTCCGTTTTCATCGAAAATATCCATTCCCACCATCACCCTGTTTCTCCTACCCCCTTGGATTGACTGGGCGTGCAAGACGCGGGGAGAGGGGTTGGCTGCCTGGCCGGGCCTGGAGGCGGCGGGCACTTCGGCCCCGTCCCTTCCCGCCGCCGGGCCGGGCGGCCGTTACCAAATTGGACGCGTGGGCACCTACCCGTTCCAGGACAGACCGCCGCTGGTCTCGGTGACGCCTCAGGGCTTGTTCTGCCCCCCGGGCAACTTCCACATCGATCCCTGGCGGCCCGTGGAGCGGGCCCTCATCACCCATGCGCACGGGGACCACGCGCGCGGAGGCAGCCAGCGCTACCTGGCGGCCCGGGCGGGCCAGGGGCTTCTGCACAAGCGGCTGGGGGCGAACACGGAGCTGGCCACGCTGGAGTACGGCGAGCGGCTCACCGTGGGGGAGACCACCGTGAGCTTCCACCCGGCGGGGCACGTGCTGGGCAGCGCGCAGATCCGCATCGAGCACCGGGGCGAGGTGTGGATCGTCTCCGGGGACTACAAGCGCACGCCGGACCCGACGTGTACCCCGTTCGAGGTGGTGCGCTGCGACACCTTCATCACCGAGGCGACGTTTGGCCTGCCCATCTACCGTTGGGATGACCCGCGGCTGGTGGCCGAGGACATCCTTCGCTGGTGGGATGGCAACCGCGAGGCAGGGCGCGCCTCGGTGCTGTTCTGCTACGCGCTGGGCAAGGCGCAGCGCATCCTCGGGGAGCTCTCCCGGCTGACGGACCGGCCCGTGCTGGTGCATGGCGCCGTGAACGGGCTCGTGGCGTGCTACCGCGAGGCGGGCGTGAGGATGGTGCCCACGCAGCTCGTGTCCGAGACGGAGAAGGGGGCCTCGTTCACGGGCGCGCTCGTGCTCGCCCCGCCCAGTGCGGGGGGCTCGACGTGGATGCGGCGCTTCGGGGACTCCGCCACGGCGTTCGCCTCGGGGTGGATGCGCGTGCGCGGCAACCGGCGGCGGCGCGGGTTCGACCGGGGCTTCGTGCTCTCGGACCATGCGGACTGGCCCGAGCTGTTGCGGACGGTGAAGGACACCCAGGCCGCGCGGGTGCTCGCCACCCATGGGTTCAGCGATCCGCTCGCGCGCTACCTGCGCGAGCAGGGGCTGGATGCGGCCCCCCTGGCCACCCCCTTCGAGGGCGAGGCGGAGGACTGACGTGCGACGGCTCGCGGACCTGTACGAGGCGCTGGACGCCACCACCTCCACCAACGCCAAGGTGGAGGCCATGGTGCGCTACTTCCGGGAGGCACCGCCCCAGGATGCGGCCTGGGGGCTGTACTTCCTCACGGGCCGGCGCCTGAAGCGGCTGCTGACCTCCAAGCTCCTGGCCCAGTGGACGCAGGAGCTGACGGGCACGCCCGACTGGCTCTTCGACGAGGTGTACGCCTCCGTGGGCGACCTGGCGGAGGTCATCGCGCTGCTGCTCGACCAGTACGAGCGCCCCCCCGCCCCCGAGGAGATGCCCCTGTCGTGGTGGCTGGAGAAGCGGCTCCTGCCCTTGAAGGAGCTGGAGGTCCCCGAGCAGCGCGAGCAGGTTCTCTCCTGGTGGCACACGCTGCCCCGGCGGGAGCTGTTCCTGCTCAACAAGCTGCTCACGGGCGAGCTGCGGGTGGGCGTGTCGGACACGCTGGTGGTGCGCGCCGTGGCCCAGGTCGCGGGGCTGCCCCCGGCCACCGTGTCGCACCGGCTGATGGGGACGTGGGCGCCCACGCGCACTTTCTTCGAGCAGCTCCTCTCGCCCGATGTCTCGGACGGCGATGTCTCCCGCCCGTATCCTTTCTATCTCGCCTCCCCGCTGGAGCAGCCCGTGGAGGCGCTGGGGGAGCCCGCGGACTGGCTCATCGAGTGGAAGTGGGATGGCATCCGCGGCCAGCTCATCCGGCGCCACGGGCAGGTGTACCTGTGGAGCCGGGGCGAGGAGCTCATCACCGGGCGCTTCCCGGAAATCACCGAGGCCGCGGCGGCCCTGCCGGACGGGGTGGTACTGGACGGAGAGGTGCTGGCCTACGAGGAGGGCAAGCCCCTGCCCTTCAGCCGGCTCCAGCGGCGCATCGGCCGGCAGAAGCTGACCGCCAAGGTGCTGGCCGAGGCCCCCGCGGCCTTCATCGCCTATGACTTGCTGGAGGAGGGGGGCGAGGACCTGCGCGGCAAGCCCCTGCGGGAGCGCCGCGCGCGGCTGGTGGCCTTGCTGAAGGACAAGCCGGGCTTCACCGTGTCGCCCGCGGTGTCGCCGGAATCCTGGGAGGCCCTGGCGGAGCTGCGGCACGAGTCCCGCGAGCGCAACGTCGAGGGCTTCATGCTCAAGCGCATGGAGTCCACCTACCAGCACGGGCGCAAGCGCGGGGACTGGTGGAAGTGGAAGATCGATCCGTTCACCGTGGACGCGGTGCTCCTGTACGCGCACCCGGGGCACGGCCGGCGGGCCTCGCTCTACACGGACTACACCTTCGCGGTGTGGAACGGCGAGGACCTGCTGCCGGTGGCCAAGGCGTACTCGGGGCTCTCGGACCAGGAGATCTCCAAGCTGGACCGGTGGATCCGCGCCCACACCCAGGAGAAGTTCGGCCCGGTGCGCTCCGTGGCGCCCGAGCAGGTATTCGAGCTGCACTTCGAGGGCATCGCCGCCTCGCCCCGGCACAAGTCGGGCGTGGCCCTGCGCTTCCCGCGCATTGCCCGCTGGCGCCTGGACAAGAAGCCCCAGGACGCGGACTCCCTGGACCGCCTCAAGGACCTGCTGCATGCCCAGCACTAAGCGGCGAAGTGTCCGGGCCCCGCCACCCAAGCCCCTGCCGGCGAACGCAGGGCCCCCGCTTGACCCGCTCCGTGCCTGGTTCCGGGAGCGCGGGTGGACCCCATACCCCTTCCAGGAGCAGGCCTGGGCGGCCTACGCCCGGGGCGAGAGCGGCCTCATCCACGTCCCCACGGGCGCCGGGAAGACCTACGCCGCCTATATCGGGCCCCTGGCCGACGTCGCGGAGCGGGGCCAGAAGGGGCTCCAGATTCTCTATGTCACCCCGCTGCGCGCTGTGTCCCGGGACGTGGAGCTGGCGCTGCGCGCACCGCTGATGGCGCTCGGCGCGGACATTGATGTGGAGAGCCGCACGGGGGACACTTCCTCCTCGGTGCGCCAGCGCCAGCGCCAGCGGCTGCCCGAGGTGCTCATCACCACGCCAGAGTCGCTCTCGGTACTGCTGTCCAACGAGCGCTCCGCCGAGCTGTTCTCCTCCCTGCGCGCCGTCATCGCCGACGAGTGGCACGAGCTGCTGAGCAGCAAGCGCGGCACGCAGATGGAGCTGGCCCTGGCGCGCCTGCGCCGCTTCGCCCCGGGCGTGCGCACCTGGGCGCTCTCCGCCACGCTCGCCAACCTGGAGCAGGCAGCCCGCGCCGTGGTGGGCACGCAGACGGTGCCCACCTTATTGAGCGCCGACCTGGAGCGGCCCATCGAGGTGAGCACCCTGCTGCCGGACCAGGTGGACGGCTTTCCATGGGCGGGCCACCTGGGCTTCTCCATGCTGGAGAAGGTGGCGGCGTGGCTGGACCCGGCCCGCTCCACGCTGCTCTTCACCAACACGCGCTCCCAGGCGGAGCGCTGGTTCGAGGGCCTGCGCTTCGCCCGGCCCGAGTTCGAGCCCGTGCTCGCCCTGCACCATGGCTCCATCGACCGGGAGGAGCGGGAGCGGGTGGAGGGTGGCCTCAAGGACGGCTCGGTGCGACTCGTGGTGTGCACCTCCTCGCTGGACCTGGGGGTGGACTTCGGTCCGGTGGAGCGAGTGGTGCAGGTGGGCAGCCCCAAGGGCATCGCCCGCTCGCTCCAGCGCGCGGGCCGCAGCGGCCACCGGCCGGGGGAGACGTGCCGGCTGCTCTTCGTCCCCACGCACGCGCTGGAGCTGGTGGAGATGGCCGCCGCGCGCCAGGCGCTCGAACAGGGGGAGGTGGAAGCCCGCGTGCCCCTGAGCAAGCCCCTGGACGTGCTGGCCCAGCACCTCGTCACCTGTGCCCTGGGCGGCGGCTTCACCCGGGAGGCGATGCGGGCCGAGGTCCGCGAGGCCGCCAGCTACGCCCACCTCACGGACGAGGAGTTCGAGTGGACGCTGGCGCTCGTGCGCGAGGGCGGCCCGACGCTCAAGGCCTACCCGGAGTTCCGCCGGGTGGTGGAGCACGAGGGCCGCTTCGGGGTGGCGGACGCGCGCATCGCCCGGCTGCACCGGCTCAACATCGGAACCATCGCCTCGGACGCCACGGTGCAGCTGAGCTACTGGAGCGGCGGGCGGCTGGGCAGCGTGGAGGAGTCCTACATCAGCCGCCTGCGCCCGGGGGATGTCTTCCTCTTCGCGGGCAAGCGCCTGGAGTTCAGCCGCTTCAAGGACATGACGGCCTATGTGAAGCCCGCGAAGGCCAAGGCCACACAGACGCCGCGCTGGGGTGGCAGCCGCCTGCCCCTCTCGGGCTCGCTGGCCGCGGCGGTGCGCCGCACGTTGAACGCCGCCCGGTACGGGGATGTCACGGCCGAGGAGTTCGCGGCGGCCTGGCCGGTGCTGGAGGCGCAAGCCCGGCTCTCGCGCATCCCCGGCGAGGGCACCTGCCTGGCGGAGACGTGCCAGACGCGGGATGGGCACCACCTCTTCCTCTATCCTTTTGAAGGGAGGCTGGTACACGAGGGGCTGGCGGCCCTCCTGGCGCTGCGCTTCACCCGGATGCGGAAGGCCACCTTCAGCCTCTCGGTGAACGACTACGGCATCGAGTTCCTCACGCCGGAGGACTTCCCCTTCGAGGAGGCGCTGCGCCCGGCCCTCTTCACCCGCGAGCGGCTGGTGGAGGACATCCTGGAGAGCGTCAACCTGAGCGAGCTGGCACGGCGGCAGTTCCGGGACGTGGCGCGCGTGGCGGGGCTCGTCCTGCCGGGGCTGCCCGGGGCGCGCAAGTCCACGCGCCAAGTTCAAGCCAGCGCCTCGCTCTTATATGATGTGTTCTCGAAGTACGACCCGGACAACCTGCTCCTGGTCCAGGCCCGGCGCGAAGTGCTGGAGCAGCAGTTCGAGCAGAACCGGCTCACCGCCACCCTGGAGCGCCTGGAGCGCTCCACCCTGGAGTTCGTGCCCGTGCGGCGGCCCACGCCGCTGGGATTCCCGCTCGTGGTTGAACGCATCAGCGCGAGCCTCTCCAGCGAGTCCCTGCTGGAGCGGGTGACGCGCCTCAAGGAGCGATGGCAACGCGACGATGCCAGGTCCGCGTGAGCGGCACCCCGGTGGAGCTGCTCCCCGAGCGGGGCCTGTCCTGGCCCGAGGGGGGCCTGCTCGCCGTGGCGGACCTGCACTGGGGCAAGCCGGAGAGCTTCCAGCAGTTCGGAATTCCCCTGCCCCTCGGGGTGCTGGAGGATGACCTGGCGCGCCTGTCCCAGGCCCTGCGGACCACGGGGGCGCGCCGGCTGCTGCTCGTGGGAGACCTCATCCACTCCAAGGGAGGAGTCACTCCGGCCGTGGTGGAGCGCATCGCCCAGTGGCGCGCCCTCCACGACGTGGAGATGGTGCTCATCCGGGGCAACCACGACCGGCACCTCTCCGCGCTCCCGGCCTCCTGGCGCCTGGAGGTCCGCGAGGAACACCTGGACGAGGGCCCCTTCCGCTTCGCCCACCACCCGGAGCCCGTCGCCGGGCGCTACCTCTGGGCGGGGCACCTCCACCCGGTGGTCCGGCTGTCCTCGGGGGCGGACCGGCTGCGCCTGCCGTGCTTTCACGTGGGCCCCACCCTGGGCATACTTCCTGCCTTCAGCGCCTTCACCGGCGGGCTGAATGTGTCCCGCCGGGCCGGAGAGCGCATCTTCGCCATCGCAGAAGAAACGGTGGTGGAGGTTTGAGGCGATGAGCGCCACCAAGCGCCGCCGCGTCCTGGGCATCATCGCCACCGACGCCACCTTCGAGCGCACCGGGTTCCGGGAGCACGAGGTGTGGCTGGGCAAGTGCTTGCACTGCAATGCCCACCTGATGGTGAGCCTCCAGGGCGAGCCCATCAGCCGGGCCACCATCGAGCACATCATCCCCCGGACCCACGGCGGCACCGACGCGCTGGAGAACCTGGGCCTGGCGTGCGCCCGGTGTAATCAGGGCAAGGGCAGCCGCCACGACCCGCGCTACCTCAAGGACGCCCGCGCGCAGGAGCTGGTGGCCCGGCTCCAGGCCCGGCGCCGCGAGCGCTGGCGCGAGCCGGACGCGGACTGAGCCACCGGTTGTAACAGGCCTGATCCAGTCCTCATTCAACCCCCCTTCCGATTGCCAGAAGAGAACGTCATCGGCTGAGGCCGGATTGGCGCACCTCGCGGGCGGCGCCGTGGTATCCCGGCGCGCCAGGTCATGGCCTTAACGAAAGAAGATTGACAGTCAGGAGTTGTTGGTCGATGGTCGCGCGCCGCGTTGGAACGGGAAATGAAAGAGGGTCCCCGCCCGCGGCATCTCTTGGGATTTCAGTCGTCGACTTTGATCGTGTTCTCCATGCCCGTGCACGCCCCGCGCGTCGCCCTGACTGCCTCGACGAGATGAGACACATGAGCCTCCCGCACCGAGCAGAACCCCGCTGGCAAGGCGCCTCTTCCCTTCCGTTGTGTTCCACCGCAGTCCACAGCTATCCCCAGGTCCTGGTATGAGCGGCCCTCTTTTCCCTCGCTGGACGAACACGGTGTCGCGGCTGTCCGTCGCGGGCCTGTTCGCAGTCCCCGCCCTCTCCATCGGCGGACTCTTGGCCTACGCGCGCTCCCCGCACGTCACCAACCAGAATCAGCCCATCGAACAGCCGATCGAGTTCGACCACCGCCACCACGCGGGTGACGAGCAGATCGACTGCCGGTACTGCCACTGGACGGTGGAGAGCGCCCCGTCGGCGGGCATCCCGTCCACCACCGTGTGCATGTCCTGCCACGCGCAGATCTGGAACAAGAGCCCGTACCTCACCGAGGTGCGCAAGGCCTACTTCGCCGACCAGCCCATCCCCTGGGTGCGCGTGCACAACCTGCCGGACTTCGTCTACTTCAACCACGCCATCCACGTGAACAAGGGCGTGGGCTGCGCCACGTGCCACGGCCGCGTGGACCAGATGGCCGCCATCCACCAGGCCTCCACCCTCACCATGGCCTGGTGTCTGGACTGTCACCGGGACCCGAAGCCGCACCTGCGGCCGGCCGAGTACATCACCAGCATGACCTGGACCCCGCCCGCGGACCCGAAAGAGGCTGCCGCCCTCGGTGAGACGCTGGCCAAGGAATACGAAGTTCACTCGCGCACGAGCTGCTCCACATGCCACCGATGAACCCCAAGCACGACGGCGCTCCGGCGCAGGACATCCCCTCCTCCTTCGCGCTGCCGGTGGTCTCCAGCCAGGCCGCCCGCGCCGAGGCCCATGGCCACGAAGGCCATGACCACGACCACGAGGGCCACGAGCACGGCCACTCGCACGGCGATGAAATCGGCGAGGCGCTCGAGCACGCGGCCGCCATGGGCGTTGCCTCCGAGGGCGGCTACGGCCGCACCTACTGGCGCAGCCTCGAGGAGCGGCTCGGGCTGCCCGAGTTCACCGAGACGACGGGCCCCGAGTTCCCCGCGGGCGCGGACCTGCCCCCCACCGGCGTGGCCCGCCGCGAGTTCATGCAGCTCATCGGCGCCTCGCTGGCACTGGCGGGCGCCTCGGCCTGCACCACCCGCCCCCCGGACGAGCGCATCGTCCCCTTCACCAAGACGCCGCCGGAGATGAAGCCCGGCAACCCGCTGCACTACGCCTCGGGCATGACGTTCGCCGGCTACACCTCCGGCCTGCTCGTCACGGCGCGTGAGGGCCGGCCCGTCAAGGTCGAGGGCAACCCCCAGCACCCGGTCAACCAGGGCGCGGCGAGCCCCTTCGAGCAGTCGTTCCTGCTGGCGCTCTATGACCCGCAGCGCGCCCGCGTCCTGCGCCAGGGCAAGTCCCCGCGCGCCCTGCGCACCCTGGCCGAGACCATCTCCGCCCGCGTGAACAAGGCGGCCACCGACGGCGGCGCCGGCATCCGCTTCCTCACCGAGCCCCTCAACTCGCCCCTGATGGTGGGGCTGCGCGAGCGCATCCAGCGCAAGCTGCCCAGCGCGCGCTTCTACAGCTACGCGCCCACGGGGAAGACCGGCTCCACCGAGGGCACCCAGGCGGTGTTCGGCCAGCCACTCAACGCGGTGTACGACTTCGCCCAGGCGGACGTCATCCTCTCGCTGGATGCCGACTTCCTCGCCGCGCACCCGGCCAACTTCGCCTACACGCGCCAGTTCGCCAGCCGCCGCGACAACATCGACCGGCTCAACCGCCTGTACGTGGCCGAGGCGCGCTACTCCATCACCGGCGGCATGGCGGACCACCGCCTGCGCCTGAAGTCCTCGGAGATCCTCTCCCTGGCGGGCGCCATCGGCCAGGTGCTCAACGCGCCTGCCGCCGCCGCGGCCGCCGCCAAGGTGCCCGTGCAGTGGAGCGAGAGCGCCCAGAAGTGGATCAACGCCGTCGCCGGCGACCTGCGCGCCGCCGCGGGCCGCTCCGTGGTGGTGGTGGGTGAGCGCCAGCCGGCCGCGGTGCACGCCCTGGCGCACGCGCTCAACGCCGCGCTGGGCAACATCGGCAAGACGGTCAACTACGTGCCGGTGTCCGCGGAGCACACGGGCCTCGCGGGCATCCGCGAGCTGGTGGCGGACATCAAGGCGGGCCGCGTCGACACGCTCGTCATCACCGCCTACAACCCGGTGTACTCGCTGCCCGGGGACGCGGGCCTGGCCGAGGTGCTCAACCCGGCCACCAACGCCGAGCAGCGCTCGAAGCTGTCGGTCATCTACACCTCGCTCTTCGAGGACGAGACCGCCGCGGTCACCGACTGGTTCATCCCCGCGGCGCACCAGCTCGAGACGTGGAGCGACGGCCGCGCCGAAGAGGGCACGGTGGCCATCGCCCAGCCGCTCATCCAGCCCATCTACAATGGCGTGCCCGAGTCCGAGCTGCTCGCGTACTTCCTGGACGAGCCCTACCGCCCCGCGCACCAGATGCTGCGCGAGCACTGGATGGGGCAGAACCTCGCCCCCAACGGGGACTTCGACAGCCAGTGGGAGACGGCCGTCTCCGTGGGCATCGTGCCCAACACCACCGCCACCCCGGTGAGCGTCACGGCCGACCCCCAGGGCGTCGCCTCGCTCGTCAGCGCCTATGCCGCGCCCCAGGCGGGCACCCAGGCCAACCAGGTCGAGCTGAACTTCGTCACGGACTACAAGGTCTACGACGGCCGGTTCGGCAACCTCACCTGGCTGCAGGAGCTGCCGGATCCCGTCACCCGCCTGGTGTGGGACAACCCGGCGCTCATCAGCCCCAAGACGGCCGCCGACAACAACCTGGTGACCGGTGACGTGGTGGAGCTGTCCTCGCGCGGCCGCACGCTGGAGGTGCCCGTGTGGATCCTCCCCGGCCACGCCGACGGCTCGGTGACGCTGCCCCTGGGCTACGGCCGCACGGGCATGCACGAGACGGTGGCACAGAACGTGGGCTTCAATGCCAACGTGCTGCGCAGCATCGAGGCGCCCTGGTTCGACGCGGGCGCCACGCTCACCAAGACCCGGAAGACCTACCGGCTCATCTCCACCCAGCAGCACTGGAGCATGGCCAAGCGCCCGGTGGCGCTCGACTTCACCGCGGAGGAGTACCGCGCGAAGTCCAGCCACGACGTGAAGGCGGCCCTGGCCCGCACCCGCGGCAACCTGGACGACCCGAAGAGCGAGTTCAACAACCTCGGCGCCTTCGAGTACAACGACTACAAGTGGGGCATGGCCATCGACCTGGCGCGCTGCACCGGGTGCTCCGCGTGCGTGGTGGCCTGCCAGGCCGAGAACAACGTGCCCGTGGTGGGCAAGGAGCAGGTGAGCCGCAGCCGCGAGATGCACTGGCTGCGCGTGGACCGCTACTTCAGCGGCACCGGCATCCACACGGACGGCTACGCCAACAAGGCCGACCCGGATGCCGACCCGCAGATGATCCACCAGCCGGTCACCTGCGTGCACTGCGAGAAGGCGCCCTGCGAGTACGTCTGCCCGGTGAACGCCACCGTCCACTCGGACGAGGGCCTCAACGACATGGTGTACAACCGCTGCATCGGCACGCGGTACTGCGCCAACAACTGCCCGTACAAGGTCCGCCGGTTCAACTACCTGCACTACACGCAGGGCAAGACGCCCACGCAGAAGATGCTGATGAACCCGGACGTCACGGTGCGCAACCGCGGCGTCATGGAGAAGTGCACCTACTGCGTCCAGCGCATCGAGCGCGTGCGCATCAACGCGCGCGTGGAGAAGCGGCCCATCGCCGACGGCGAGCTGCAGACCGCCTGCCAGCAGACGTGCCCCACCCAGGCCATCACCTTTGGCTCGCTGCACGATCCGAACTCCCGCGTCAGCCAGCTCCACAAGGATGACCGCAGCTACAAGCTGCTGTACGAGCTCGGCACCCTCCCGCGCACGGTGCACCTCGTGCGGCTGCGCAACCCGAATCCCGCCCTGGCCCAAGCTCCCAAGGCCCACGAAGGAGAGCACTGATCATGGCCGAGACCGCCGCTCATTCCGCGCTCGACCCCCTCGAGCCGCGCGACCTCGTCCCGCCGCATCACAACGACCGGACGCTCAACGAGACCCTGCTCGACTATGTCTGGCAAAAGCCGGGCAAGGGTTGGTTCATGCTGTTCGGCATCTCCCTGTGCCTGCTGAGCTTGCTCGTCATCGGCCTCACCTACACGGTGGCCAAGGGCATCGGCACGTGGGGTAACAACCAGCCGGTCAGCTGGGCGCTCGAAATCGTCAACTTCGTGTGGTGGGTGGGTATCGGCCACGCCGGTACGCTCATCTCCGCCATCCTCCTGCTCTTCCAGCAGAAGTGGCGCACGAGCATCAACCGCTTCGCCGAGGCGATGACGCTGTTCGCGGTCATGTGCGCGGGTCTCTTCCCGCTGTTCCACACCGGCCGCCCCTGGTTCGCCTTCTGGCTGTTCCCCTACCCCAGCACCCTGGGCGCGTGGCCGCAGTTCCGCTCCCCGCTGCTCTGGGACGTGTTCGCCATCTCCACCTACCTCACGGTGTCCGCGCTGTTCTGGTACGTGGGCCTCGTCCCGGACCTGGCGGCACTGCGCGACTCGTCGAAGACGAAGCTCCAGCGCATCCTCTACGGCATCTTCAGCCTCGGCTGGCGCGGCTCCGGGCGGCACTGGCACAACTACAAGATCGCCTACCTGCTCCTGGCCGGTATCTCCACGCCGCTCGTGGTCTCGGTGCACACCATCGTGTCCTTCGACTTCGCGGTGTCGCTGCTGCCCGGCTGGCACGCCACCATCTTCCCGCCCTACTTCGTGGCCGGCGCCGTGTTCTCCGGCTTCGCCATGGTGATTACGCTCATCGTCCCGGCGCGCAAGTACATGGGCCTGCGGGACGTGATTACGGACCGCCACCTGGAGAACATGAACAAGGTCATCCTCGCGACGGGCCTGCTCGTGTCCTACGGGTACATGATGGAGCACTTCATCGCCTGGTACTCGCAGAGCCAGTATGAAATCTGGACCTTCTACGTGAACCGCGCGCGGGGGCCCTACTGGCCGGTGTACTGGCTGATGATCGCCTGCAACGTCATCACCCCGAACATCTTCTGGTTCAAGAAGTGCCGCACGAGCATCCCCATCATGTGGGTGGCCTCCATCCTGGTGAACATCGGCATGTGGTGCGAGCGCTTCATCATCATCGTCACCTCGCTGCACCAGGACTTCCTGCCCTCCTCGTGGGACATGTACGCGCCCACCTGGGTGGACTGGTCCATCTACATCGGCACGCTGGGCCTGTTCGGCACCCTGTTCCTGCTGTTCCTCAAGTTCATCCCCGCGGTGGCCATCAGCGAGGTGAAGGAGATGCAGCTGGAGCTCAAGCACGCCGCCCACGCTGCCCACGCAGGCCACGCCAACGACACGGGCGCGGCGGGAACCCTCACCCACGGAGCGCACTAGAGCCATGCAAGCCAAGGTCCTCGACAGCTATGTGCTGGGCGAATTCGAGACGCCCGAAGCCCTGGTCGCCGCCACCAATGAAATGCGCCTGAAGGGTTTTCAGGGCATGGACACGTACTCCCCGTACCCGCTGCACGGCGGGTCCGAGGCGCTCGGCCTGCCCCCCTCCAAGGTGCCCGCCATCGCCCTGGGCGGCACGCTCACCGGCTGCATCACCGCGCTGACGATGCAGACGTTCATGAACT
This sequence comes from Allostigmatella hybrida, assembly GCF_020103775.1. Taxonomy (NCBI): domain Bacteria; kingdom Pseudomonadati; phylum Myxococcota; class Myxococcia; order Myxococcales; family Archangiaceae; genus Allostigmatella; species Allostigmatella hybrida. The sequence goes on along the minus strand of NZ_JAHXBH010000001.1, from coordinate 1,007,553 downwards.
CGGTGGACTACCCGCTCAACGTGGGTGGCCGTCCCATCCTGAGCCTGCCCTCGTGGGTGCCCGTCACCTTCGAGCTGTCGGTGCTCTTCACCGCCTTCGGCATCTTCTTCGGCCTCATGGCGCTCAGCCGTCTGCCCCAGCTCTACCACCCGGTGTTCGAGCACGAGGCGTTCCGCAGCGCCTCCACGCACGGCTTCTGGTTGAGCATTCCGAAGCTCGCGGGCGTGAACACGGATGATGTCATGAAGCAGCTGCAGGGCCTGGGCGCCACCCAGGTGACCGTCGTCACCGGAGAGAAGGAATGAAGTCCCTCATCCCCGCCATGGGACTGGTGGCCCTCACCGGCTGCCACGTCTCCTCCGAAACCCTCCAGCGCATGGAGGACCAGGCCAAGTACGAGTACTACGAGACCTCCGAGTTCTGGGCCGACGGGCGTGCCATGCGCACCCCACCCGAGGGCACCGTCGCGCGCGAGCAGCTCGTGGGCAACCCGGGGCTGACCACCGGCCGCGTGGGCACGCAGCTGGTGTCCGCCATCCCGGTGTCCGTGGACAAGAGCCTGCTGCTGCTCGGCCAGAAGAAGTACAACATCGTCTGCTCGCAGTGCCATGGCGTGCTCGGTGACGGAAACAGCATCGTCGCGGAGAACATGGGCCTGCGGCTGCCGCCGTCCCTGCTGGATTTGTCCGAGCGCCCGGCGGGCCACTTCTACACCGCCATCAACGAGGGCTACGGCGTGATGCCGTCCTTCAGCGGCGAGCTCAACACCCAGGAGCGCTGGGCCGTGGTCGCCTACGTGCGCGCGCTCCAGGCCGCCCGGTCCACCCGTCCGGGAGGCGAGCCCCTTCCCCAGGAGAACCGATGATTTCCGTGGAGCGTTACACCGCCACGCCCAAGCTCATGCCGCTGGCCGGCGGCATCGGCGTGCTCGGCCTGCTGGCCACCGCCGCGGGGTACTTCGTGGACCCGCGCACCACCGGCCACAGCTACCTGCTGGCGTTCGCGTACTGGGCCGGCATCTCCATCGCCTCGACCATCATGATCGCCATCTTCCACACGGCCAAGGCCACGTGGATGACGGTGCTGCGCCGGGTGATGGAGACGATGGCCGTGTCCATCCCCCTGTTCGCGGTGCTCTTCCTGGGCCTCATCCCGGCCTTCAAGCACATCTACCCGTGGTTCCCCGGCTCGGAGCTCGTCAACAGCCTGAGCGAGCTGGAGCGCGAGCACCTGGGCCACAAGCAGCACGGCTACCTGAACCCCACGTTCTTCGCCGTGCGCCAGGTCATCTACTTCGGCGTGTGGATCTTCGTGAGCCACCGGCTGCACTCGCTCAGCACCCGCCAGGACGAGGACGGCCAGCTCGAGCGCACCGCGAGCCTGCGCAAGTGGTCCCCGGGCTCCCTGCCCTTCCTTGCGCTCACCATTACTTTTGCTTCGTTCGACTGGATGATGAGCCTCACGCCGCTGTGGTTTTCCACCATCTTCGGCGTCTATTACTTCACGGGCAGCTTCCTGGCGGTCTTCTGCGTGCTGACGATCGTGTCGGTGAACGCGCAGGGGCATAACCTGTACGGCAATCTGGTGAAGCCCTCGCACTTCCACAACCTGGGCAAGCTGATGCTGGGCTTCACGGCCTTCTGGGCCTACATCGCCTTCTCCCAGTTCTTCCTCATCTGGATCGCCAACCTTCCGGAAGAGGCGCCCTGGTACCACACGCGCATCGCCACCGGCTGGCGCAGCCTGTCCATCTCGCTGTTCTTCCTGCACTTCCTGCTGCCGTTCGCCATCCTCCTGTCGCGCAACCTCAAGCTGCAGCCGCGCAAGCTGGCGGTGGTGGCCGTGTACCTGCTCGTCATCCACGCGGTGGACCTGTACTGGCTCATCTGGCCGGCCCTCAGCCCCGAGCACCCGTCCTTCCACTGGACGCTCGTCACCGCCTTCCTGGGCGTGGGAGGCATCTCCATCGCCTTCGCCCTGTTCCGCATCCGCGGCCGGTACACGCTGCCGGTGAAGGATCCGTACATCGCCGAGTCCCTGAGGTACGTGCAGCCATGAAGAAGACCCAGGTCGAGCAGGAGTCGCGCATCATCACCGGCGCGCATGGCGTGGCGGCCGAGGAGGATCACCTCATCCTCGGCAAGGTGGTCAGCGTGGGCGTCATCTCGCTCATCATCTTCGCCGTGGGCGGCGTGTGGGCCTGGCGCATCCAGGTGGCCACCATGAACGAGCAGCTGCCGGAGGGCCCCACCCCCCGCCCTGCCGCCATGGGCCAGTACGAGATCGGCATCGTCAACCAGCGCCTGTTCCAGCAGGACTTCCACGCCGAGCAGAAGATCGCCGGCCAGCAGCAGGCGCTGCGCAACGGCTGGGGTGACCAGCCGGGCACCGCGGCCCATCCGAACCTGGAGCAGGCCATGGAGCGCGTCATCTCCGATGCCCGCCGCGCGCCCCCGCCGCCGCCCCCGGCCCCCGAGCCGGAGGCCGCCCCGGCCCCCGTCTCCCCTTCCCCCTCGCCCAAGCGCTAGTCTCCGACGATGTCCTCCCTCTCCCCTCACACGTCTGTCCGCGCCCCGCGGGCCCTCGGGCTCGCCGCGGTGGTGCTGCTCCTCGGGGCGGCGCTGCCCGCGGCGGCGCTGCCGGGCGGCGGCAAGACGCCCCGCGCCATCATCGAGGCGCAATCGGATACCCCCCCGGCCATGCGCGGCGTGGACGTGGAGGAGCACCTGGGCGAGCTGGTGCCCACCGGGACGCGCTTCACGGACGCGCAGGGCAACGAGGTGCGCCTGGGCGATGTGCTGCCCAAGGACAAGCCCACCCTGATGACGCTGGTGTACTACCAGTGCCCCATGCTCTGTAACCTCGTCATCAACGGCCAGGTGAGCGCCATGCGCGAGCTGGGGCTGGAGCTGGGCAAGGACTACGAGTCGGTGACGGTGAGCATCGACCCCAAGGACACCTCCACCCAGAGCCTGGACCGGCGCCGGCGCCACCTCCAGGCCATGGGCAAGCCCGAGACGGCCCCCTGGCACTTTCTCACGGGCAGTGAGGAGAACATTCACAAGCTCGCGGAATCGTTGGGATTCAAGTACACCTACGACGAGAGCACCCAGCAGTACGGCCATGCGGCGGTGGTGTTCGTTCTCACCCCCGAGGGGACCATCTCCCGGTACCTCTACGGCACCAGCTTTCCCGCCAGCGACATGAAGATGGCGCTGGTGGAGGCCTCGCACGGCAAGATAGGCACCAGCTTTGACCGTGTCCTGATGACCTGCTTCAAGTACGACACGGCCACGCGGCGGTATGGCTTCTACATCTTCGGTTTCATCCGGGTGGGCGCGCTCATGGTATTCGGCGCGCTCTCGACAATGCTGATCTACTTCTGGAGGCGCGAGCTGAAGAAAGGCGCGACGGCATGAGCGACATTGCCAATAAAATCCTCTTCCTTCCGGAGCGCGCGTCGACCTTCGCTGATCGAGTCGACGTCCTCCATTACTTCGTCGTCGGCACCACCATGGTGATGTCGGCGGGCGTGGGCCTGGCGGCGCTGTTCTTCTTCTTCCGCTACCGCCGGCGCGTGCCCAACCAGACCACCGAGTACGTGACGCCAGACCTCAAGACGGAGTTCCTCTTCGTCTCGGTGCCCCTGGTGTTCTTCCTGGCCTGGTTCGCCATTGGTTTCCGGGACTTCACCTGGGTCACCACGCCGCCCAAGGACGCGATGGACGTCTACGTCATGGGCAAGCAGTGGATGTGGAAGTTCGCCTACCCGGAGGGGCCCAACGGCGTGAACGTGCTGCACGTGCCGGCCCACCGCCCGGTGCGGCTGCTCATCACGTCCCGCGACGTGCTCCACTCCTTCTACGTGCCGGCCTTCCGCATCAAGATGGATGCGCTGCCCGGCCGCTACACGCAGGTGTGGTTCGAGGCGACCAAGCCCGGCACGTACCAGGTGCTCTGCACCGAGTACTGCGGCCTGTCGCACTCGAAGATGCTCGCCGAGGTCGTCGTCCTGGCCCCGGAGGACTACGAGGAGTGGCTCAAGGAGCAGCAGCGCGGCCGGCTCCAGGGCCGTCAGGACGCGCTGGCGGACACCTCGCTGGTGCCGCCGGTGGCCCGCATGGCCGAGCAGGGCGAGAAGCTCGCCGTCTCCCAGGGCTGCCTCAAGTGCCACACGGTGGACGGCTCCCAGCACGTGGGCCCCACGTTCCTCGGCCTGTATGACCGCGAGGAGAAGCTGGCGGACGGCCAGACGGTCCGTGTGGATGAAGCCTACATCACCCAGTCGATGATGGACCCCGGGGCTCACCTGGTGGTCGGATACCAGAACGTGATGCCGACCTATCAGGGCAAGCTGCAGGGCCCCGAGACGGCCGCCATCGTCGAGTACCTCAAGACCTTGCGTACCGCGAACGTCCGCGAAGCCTCCCCGGAGGGCCCCGCCTATGACCCCGTCCAGTAGCCCTACCGCCGAGGGTGTCCTGCCCGGACACGCTGACGCCGGCGGGCATGCCGAGCACCACCACCACCCGAACTACCTCGTCGACGGCACCACGCTGAAGTCGTGGCTGCTGACCATCGACCACAAGCGCATCGGCCTGATGTTCCTGGCCAGCGTGCTGTTCTTCTTCCTGGTGGGCGGCGTGTTCGCGCTGGCCCTCCGCGTGGAGCTGCTCACGCCGGGTCCGACCATCATGGACGCCATGACGTACAACCGGGCGTTCACGCTGCACGGCCTCATCATGATCTTCTTGTTCATGATTCCGGCCATCCCGGCGGCGTTCGGCAACTTCATGCTCCCGCTGATGCTGGGCGCCAAGGACGTGGCGTTCCCGCGGCTGAACCTGGCGAGCTTCTACATCTACGTGACGGGCGCGGTGCTGATGGTGTGGGGCATGCTGAACGGCGGCCTGGACACCGGCTGGACGTTCTACGCGCCCTACAGCATCCACACGACGACGACGGTGGCGCCGGTGCTCTTTGGCGCCTTCGTCATCGGCTTCAGCTCCATCGCCACGGGTCTGAACTTCATCGTTACCGTGCACACGATGCGGGCGCCGGGCATCACCTGGTTCAAGCTGCCGCTGTTCGTGTGGGCCATCTACGCCACCAGCTGCATCCAGGTGCTGGCCACGCCGGTCATCGGCCTGCTGACGCTGCTCGTGGTGGGCGAGAACCTGTTCGACTTCGGCCTGTTCGACCCGGCGCGCGGCGGCGACCCGGTGCTCTTCCAGCACCTGTTCTGGTTCTACAGCCACCCGGCCGTGTACATCATGGTGCTGCCTGCCTTCGGCGTGATGTCCGAGGTGGTGGCCACCTACAGCCGCAAGAACATCTTCGGCTACCGCGCGGTGGCGTACTCCTCGCTGGGCATCGCCTTCGTGGGCTTCTTCGCCTGGGGCCACCACATGTTCGTGTCCGGCCAGTCGACATTCGACGCGGGCATCTTCGGTGTGCTGACGATGCTGGTGGGCGTGTTCACCGCCATCAAGGTCTTCAACTGGGTGGGCACCGTGTACAAGGGCGCGGTCGACTTCCGCACCCCGTTCGCCTACTTCTGCGGCTTCCTGTTCTTCACCGTGTTCGGTGGCATGACGGGCATCGCGGTGGGCACGGTGTCGCTGGACGTGCCGTGGCACGACACCTACTTCGTCGTGGCGCACTTCCACTTCATCATGGTGGGCGCGACCATCATGGCCTTCCTGGCGGCCCTCCACTACTGGTTCCCGAAGATGTTCGGGCGCATGTACCACGAGGGGTGGGGCCTGGTGTCCGCGGCGCTCATCATCCTGGGGTTCAACGCCACGTTCATCCCCCAGTTCCTGCTGGGCAACTACGGCATGCCGCGCCGCTACTACGAGTACCCGGAGCGGTTCCAGGCGCTCAACGTCGCCTCCACGGCGGGGGCCACCCTGCTGGCGTTCGGCTTCATCGTCATCGCCATCTACCTGACGTACGCGCTGTTCTACGGGCGCGCGTCCGGGAAGAACCCCTGGCGCAGCACGGGCTACGAGTGGGTCTCCGAGTCCCCTCCGCCCACGCACAACTTCGTGGGGCCGCAGCCGGTGTTCCCCGAAGAGCCGCACTACTACCTGGCCCCGAAGAAGGACGAGGTGAAAGATGTCTAGCGCTCCGGCCGCCCACGGCGCGGCGCCCGGCCCGAAGTTCGCTGAGCACTTCGCGTCCCTGGAGGTGCAGAACCACGCGGCCCGCCTGGGCATGTGGCTGTTCCTCTCGACGGAAATCCTGCTCTTCGCGGGCTTGTTCGTCTGCTACGCCTGCTACCGCTACCTCTATCCGGAGGCGTTCGCGCTGGCGAGCCGCCACCTGGACCTGACGCTGGGCACCGTGAACACGGTGGTTCTCATCACCTCGTCGCTGACGGCGGCGCTCGCCGTGCACTACGCGAAGGAGGGGAAGAACAACCTGGTGGCGGTGATGGTGGGGCTCACCCTGCTGATGGCGGTGGGCTTCCTCGTCATCAAGGGCTTCGAGTACTCGCACAAGTTCCACGAGGGCACGCTGCCCGGGAAGCACTACCACTACGCGGGGCTCCAGATACCTGGGGCGCCCATGTACTTCACCATCTACTTCCTCACCACGGGCCTGCACGCGCTGCACGTCACCATCGGCATGGGCGTGCTGAGCTGGATGGGACTCCGGGCGCTCACCCAGAAGAGCTTCGGCCCCGACAACTACACGGGCATGGAGCTCGCCAGCATGTACTGGCACCTGGTGGACCTGGTGTGGATCTTCCTCTTCCCGATGCTGTATCTCGTCTAGGAGCGCTCCCACATGGCCATCGTCAACGAGACCCACACGGAGCACCGCAACATGCAGGAGCACCACGGCACGGCCCGGTACTGGATTGTGTACGGCGCGCTCCTGGCCTTCACCCTCATCACGGTGGTTACCGGCCGCATGCACCTGCCCACCTTCGGGCTGCTGCTGGCGCTCGTCATCGCCACGGTGAAGGGCACCCTGGTGCTGCTGTTCTTCATGCACCTCATCGACCACAAGGGCGCCAACCGCCTCGTCATGGGCGTGTCACTGCTCTTCGTGGTGCTGATGATCGCCGCCCCGATGGCGGACTTCGCCACGCGCTTCCGCGGTTCGAATCCTCCCGGCTCGCACGTGAGCGACCTGAAGGATCTCAACTTCCCGGAGGCCCAGGGCGATGCGATGCACGGCGGTTCGCATGACCTGAAGAACCCGTCCACGCACCCGTAGCGGGACGGACAGCTCCCTGCTTCACCGCGCGGCGCCGAGGGTTCTCCCCGGCGCCGCGTGGCATTTGCGGGGCCTAGAATCCCACCTCGATGCTGACCGAGAGCGCGGTGTCGGTGGACACCTTCCCCTCGGCGGGCGAGCTGTCGTACTGGACGAGGAAGCTGGTGGCGAGCGCCAGCGTCTGGGTCAGCCGCGCCGTGAGCTTGGACTGGCTGTTGACGAGCAGGCGCGCATCGCCGAGCACGTTGGGCACCGCTTCGGCCTCCTCGGTGAAGATGACGTCCTTGGAGATGCCGTAGCGCAGCGCGACGCCCAGCCGGGGGCCGCCCAGGTCCACATCGGGCAGGTCCTCCCGGGTGGGGTAGTACTGGAAGCGCGTCTCGCGCAGGAAGCGGAACGCCAGGTCCGTGCGCAGGAAGGACTCCCGGCCGTCGGCGCTCTTCTCGTCCCACCAGAGGATGCCGGTACCGGCCTCGCCCAGGCCTCGCACCTCCACGCTCTTGATGTGGTCGGTCTCGGCGCCCGCCAGCAGGTAGCCGCTCACCACCTCGGTGAAGCGGCGGTCCCCGCGGACCTGCAGCGCGGCGCCCAGCGCCACCACCTGGGCGCGCTCGGGCTCCGTCTCCGTGGCCGGCAGGCGGCTGCGGCCGTACACCGCCTGGGCCCGGACGGCGTAAATCCAGTCGCGCGTCTTGCGCTGCGCGGTGGCCAGCCCGTTGAACGTCAGCGTGGAGGCATTGCCCGACAGGGAGATGAGGCCCAGGCCCACCGCCCCCGTCCAGGGATCCGGCACCACGGGCGCATCACTCTTCTGGGGCGCTCCGGGCATCGCCGCGGGGGGGACGGTGGGGGGATGGGCCAGGGCCTCCGTCAGCTTCTCCACGGCGGTGGCCATGCGCTCACTGGCCTTGGCCGCCTCCTGGGCCGCGGTGGCGGCGCTCTCCGCGGCGGCCGCGGCACGCTCGGCGGCGGCGGCCTGCGCGGGCGCCGGGGGGGGCGGGGCGGAAGCGGGGGGAACCTGGGACTGGAGGGACGTGGCAACGAGGAAGGCGGTCAGCATGGGAAACTCTCTTCAGGTCCTTTGTGTTGTCCTGACGACAGCGGACGTCCGCTCCCTTTACTCTTCCTGCGCGGTGCGTTCAGCCCCCCCGGAGCGGATTTCCATGAAGCCCACCTCCCCTGCCCTCCTTCTGCTGTTGCTGCTGCTTCCCGGCGCCGCGTCCGCGGCCCGTCAGGTCACCGTGCCGGTGGACATCGCGGTGGGCCCCTCCGCGCTGCTCTTCTTCGGACCTGTCTTCGACGACCAGCCCCTGCACACCGGCCTGAAGCTCGACGTGGAGGCGGTGCTCGACCCGGAGTGGTTGCGCAAGAACCGGTCGCTCATCCCCCGCAAGTACCGGAGCCAGGCCCTGAAGGCCGGGGAGATCCGCGTCGCGCCTCCCCTGGCGGCCCTCATTCCGGACACGCTCATCATTTCTCCGAAATACCGGAACACGGGCATCTACGGCGCCACCTGGAAGCCGCTGGGCATTGGGCTCGGGCTCACCCCCAGCCCCGTGCGCCTCTCGTTCGACGCGGGCCTGGTGCTCACCTACGCCTATCTGTACTCGGACACGCTGGAGAACACCCACTTCCTGCGGCCCGGGCTCCAGGCCGGGCTGGACCTCGAGTTCCAGCTCAGCAAGAGCTTCCTGCTGAGCCTCGGGTGGGCCTCCACCGTCTACGTTCCCCAGAAGCTGGGCACCCTGGGCGAGGTGAAGCCCCTGGATGCGTCCATCTTCCACGTGGGCCAGCCCTACCTGCTGCTCCACTTCCGCGTCCCCGTCACCACCCGGATCTGAGCCATGCGCCTCGTCCTCGCCACCGACGCCCAGAAGACCGAACGCGATGCCGTCACCTATTCGGAGTGGGGGCCGCCCCTCACCCGCGAGGGCTACGCCGTCCGCGAGCAGCGGCTGCGCGCCCACCCCTGGGCCCGCGCCGGCATGCAGACGTGGCTGCTGTGTGACGAGGCGGGCAGCGTGCTCGCCTCCTGCGAGACGTTCCGCACCCGCAGCATCCTGCGCGCCGGGGACGGGACACCCGTGCCGGGGGACAGCTTCGCCATCGCCAGCGTCTTCACCGAGGAGCGGCTGCGGGGCCGCGGCTACGCCACGCGGATGATGGACTTGCTCGTGACGGAGCTCGGGCGTGCGCCCGGCGCCCAGGCCGCCCTGCTCTTCTCCGATGTGGGCGCCCCCCTCTACCAGCGCTCGGGCTACCGCGAGGTGCCCGCCTGGAACTGGACCCTCGCGCCCGAGCCGGGCGACCCCGCCGCGTGTGTGGACGGACTTCTCACGGAGAAGGACCTGGAGCGCGCCCTGGCCCGCGCGAAGGAGCCCGAGCGGCCCTTTTACCTCTGGCCCACCGCCGCGCAGGTGGACTGGCACCTCGAGCGCGAGCGCATCTATGCGGAGCAGCTCGGCCGCCCCCGCCCGGAGGCCTGCGGCGCCACCGTGGGTGACTCCACCGCGCTCTGGGCCATGGTGGGCCGGTATGGCGTGCTCGTGCTGCTGTGGCTCGATGCCCGGAGCGCCCAGGACGCCGCCGCCCTCCTGGGCGCCGCCCAGCGCGTGGCCCACCGTGCGGGGCTCTCCCGGGTGGAGGTGTGGGAGGAGCCGGCCACCGCCCCCTGGCTGGCCCGCGTCCCGGGCGCCACGCGAGAGCCTCGGGACGGCTCCCTGCCCATGCTGCAGGCGCTGCGGCCCGGGGTGCTCCTGCCCGAGGACCTGCCCGTTGCCCGGGCCCTGTGGGTGTAGCGCGGAAACAGGGGTAGCATCGCGCCATGGAGTGCACCCGCTGTGGCGCCTGCTGCGTCGCGCCCGACATCGCCGCCTTGGACAAGCCGCTGGGGATGCGCTGTCCCCACCTCTCCGAGGAGAACCTCTGCACGGTGTATGACCGGCGGCCCAGCGTCTGCCGCAGCTACCAGGCCGATGAGGTGTGCCGCCTCATCGAGGCGCCCACGCTGGACGAGCGCGTCCAGAAGTACCTGGAGCTGTTCGAGCTGGGCGCCGAGGCGGCCACCCTCCGGCAGAAGGGCTGCACGTCCATGCGCCAGGCCCGCGGCGCCCTGTAGATTGCCGGCCCGTGCGATTCCAACCCACCGAAGCCTTCGCTCCCGCGCCGTGGCTGGCCTCCCCCCACGCGCAGACCATCTATGCGTCGCTCGTGCGGCCCACCCGTGGCCCGCCCCTGCGCCGCGAGCGGCACGAGCTGTCCGACGGGGACTTCGTCGACCTCGACATTCTCGACTCGCCCGAGGGCGCGCCGCACGTGCTGGTGCTCCACGGGCTGGAGGGCTCGTCCGGGTCGGGCTACGTCGCCGCCGTCCTCCGGGGCGCGGCCTCACGGGGCTGGGGCGCGACCGCGCTCAACTTCCGCTCCTGCAGCGGCGAGCCGAACCGCCTGGCGCGCTCGTACCACTCGGGGGAGATTGGCGACGCGCTCGAGGTGATGGGGCTCCTGCGCCGGCGCCTGCGGGGCCCGCTGTACGCGGTGGGCTTCTCCCTGGGCGCCAACGTGCTCTGCCGGCTGCTGGCGGAGACGGGCGCGGAGGCCCCCGTGGAGGCCGCGGCGGCCGTGAGCGCGCCGTTCTTGCTGGATGCGTGCTGCCGCAAGATCGACGGTCCGGGCCCCTTCCAGCGCCTGTACCGGGAGCGCTTCCTGCGCACGCTCAAGCACAAGGCCCGCGAGAAGCTGCGGCGCTTTCCCGGCGCCTTCGATCGCAAGGCCATGGAGGCCGCGCACTCCATCCGTGCCTTCGATGATGCCGTCACCGCGCCCTTGCATGGCTTCCGGGATGCGGCTCATTACTACGCGGAGGCCTCCTCCGGGCCCCGGCTGCACGCCATCCAGCGGCCCACCCTACTGCTGAGCGCCAGCGATGACCCCATGCTGGAAACCCCCGTCATCCCGCCCGGCGCCGCGGACAACCCGCTGCTGAGCATCGTGTTGACGGAGCACGGGGGCCACGTGGGCTTCGTCTCGGGCCACTGGCGCGCCCCGCGCTTCTGGGGCGATGCCCAGGTGCTGGAGTTCCTCGGCCGCTTCGCCCGGCAGGCTCACCCGAAGTAGACGATGAGCCCCAGCTTCGCGGAGGGCCTGGCGTAGAGGAACCGGCCCCCTTGCGCCTCCAGCGAACTGAGGTTCGCGAGGAAGGGTTCTCCCAGCGTCTCCAGGCTGGGCACATCGAGCTGCACCCAGCTCATGCCCCCGCGGACGAAGAACATGTACCGGCCGGGCGCGCCGGCCTCGAAGCCCAGGTGCACGCTGGCGTAGGAGTAGCCCACGCGGTCCATCGTGGGGCCTGGCATCTGCGAGCTGTCCGACAGGCGCCGCGTCAGCGCATGGGCGCTGCCGGCGAACGCATGTCCCAGCTCGAACGAGAGAGAGGGCGAAGCGCCCGCCCGTAATGGCCGCAGCGTCACCGCCACCCGGCCCCCCAGCCGCAGGCCATTGTGCGCGCCCCCCATCTGCAGCCGCAGGTGCGGCGAGGGCCGGAACACCGCGGACCAGCCGATTTTCTCGGGCAGGTTCGCGTCCAGCAGCAGCCCGAAGGGCGCCAGACGCTCCGGATCCTGCATCCGCAGCCGGACTTCATTTCCAAACGCGTGCGCCCGGCCATCCAGCGCATGCGCTCTCGGGGCCAGGAACACGAGCCCCATCGCGAGAAGCGCGAACACCCATGTCATGCTCGCCCTCCCCTCCGAACGTGAAAACGCCGGTCCCAGCGAGCGTGCTTCCCCGCCAGGTACCGGCTCTCCATCCCCGCCACTCGACCTACCCCTGAGCCGTTCCTAAACCCCCCGACCGTCCATCCCCCCAACGTCACGCCCCCACTTCCGCGACGTCCCCACTGCACTGCCATTCCCCCCGACCGTCCCCCTCCCCCCGCACTGCGTCCTGCCCCGTCCCGCCCGTCCTGCCCCGTCCTGCGAACTGCCCCGTCCCGCCCGTCCTGCCCGCCCAGCCCCGTCCCGCCCGTCCTGCCCGCCCAGCCCCGTCCTGCGAACTGCCCCGTCCTGCCCCGTCCCGCCCGTCCTGCGAACCGCCCCGTCCCGCCCGTCCTGCCCCGTCCTGCGAACCGCCCCGTCCCGCCCGTCCTGCGAACCGCCCCGTCCCGCCCGTCCTGCGAACCGCCCCGTCCCGCCCGTCCTGCCGCCCCGCCCTGCCCCGTCCCGCCCGTCCTGCCCCGTCCCGCCCGCCCTGCCCCGTCCCGCCCTGCCCCGTGCTGCCCACGCCTTTGTCCTTAGCATTCGGCGTGCCGATGCCCCTGGAGCCCTCCATCTCCTGTCATTTCAACCCGTTACCTCTTGGCATGGGCATGAAGGGAGGGGCCCTGAATCCAGGCTCCGGAAAAATCTCCCGTGCATCCCTCCCGCCCTGGAAAAAGAGGGGGCCGTCCCCGCGGGAAATGCGCCAGCGAAGAGGGGCCACGTTAGAACGAGGCCATGTCTCCCCTCCCCCCCTGTGGGCTTTATCGCACCCGGCAGGCCCTCGGCTCCCATATCCCCGAAGGCCGCCTGGTCTACTTCCACAACCATGGAGACCCGGGGCCTGGGCTCTACCTGCCCAGTGGATGGAACCAGAACCGGGCCCAGTGGCACGCGCGGGGCACGACGCTGCCGGCCCCAGAATGGGCCGAGCACCTGGAGCCCCTCGTGAACGAGGGCTTCTACCGGGTCCGGGAGTCCTTCTTCTGTTGTGAGAAGCGCTGCCAGACCTTCGAGGAGGACCAGCTCGTGCAGCTCGGTTACAACGGCGCCGCCGAGCCCATCCTCTTCGTCCCCCAGTGGGGCGCCTCGGGGCTGGCCTTTCCCACCGCGGGCACGCTCGTGGAGCGCAAGCGCCTGGACCGGCTCACCGCCCTCAAGGTGCCCCTGGCCGCCACCGAGGACGGCACGGCCCCCTTTCACTGAAGGAAGGCCCGCCCTCCGGACGAGGGCCTACTTCACCGGCGTCAGCGTCACCTGCGTCTCGCCCAGCAGCGTCCCGCGCTCATCCGTGAAGCGCGCCCGCACCTCCAGGGGCTGGGAGAGCCATCCGCCCTGCACCGGCGTGCTGTAGGCCAGGGGCACATCCACGCCCGGCGCCACCGGCACCGCGTCCCCCTCCCGCGGGAAGAACTGGAGCAGCTCCCCCGAGGGGGCCCGGCTGGCCACCGACAACCGCGCCTGCTCCGGCGCCGTGTAGCTGAACTGCACCGCCGCGCCCTCGGGACAAGCCAGCGCGCCCCCGGGCGAGGCTTCCCCGGCCACCTTGCCCTCGGGGGTGATGCAGAACGCACGCACCCCGAACGCCTTTCCACCGGCGCCCGCGCGCGCCTGCCACTCCGCCTCGCCGGTGCCGGGCTGCGCCCTGGGCAGCACCACAACGGCCACGGCCGCCGCCGCCGCCATGGGCAGCGCCACCTTCCACCAGCTCCAGAACGGGGCCCGCGCCGGCGCGGCGGCCTGCTCCGCGCCCTTCACGCGCGAGAGCACCTGCGCCTCCAGCAGACGCTCGCGGCCCACGGGCAACACGCGCCGCTCCAGCGCGGACTCCACGCGGGAGAGCTTCTCGTAGGCCGTGCCACACGCGGCACAGGCCTTCGCGTGCGTGCGCAAGCGCGCGTGGCCTTCCGCGTCCAGATCCCCTTGGAACAGCGCCCGGAGCGCCATCTTCGCCTCCCCACTCTCGCACGTCATCCGTCCCCACTCCTCTTCAAGAAGCCCCAGCCTTTCGCCTGGACGCCTTGCAGATACCCACGCTCCTGCAGGAACTCGAGCAGCCGAAGCTTGAGTCCCTTCTCCCTCCGGCGGACCTGGATGCGCGTGAGGCCCACCCGCTCCGCGGCGCTCTCCTGCGCCAGCCCTTCCGAGAACCGCAACTCGAACAGCGCCCGCTCCTGCTCGGAGAGCCCCTCCTTGAAGTCCTTCAGCAGCGCTTCGACCTCGCGGTCCTCCAGCATCTGCTCCAGGTTCTCCCCCGTGCCCTCGGCCCCCGACTCCCAGTCGAGCGCGCTGTCCTCGTGCTGAGGGCCCAGCCCCGCCACCACCTCGCGCGAGCGCAGCTCCTCGAGCACCACGTTGCGCGCGATGCCCATGAGGAACTGTCCATAAGGACGCACCCCGTCGTACGCCATCCGCGTCCGGGGCTCGAAGGCGCGGGCAAAGGTCTCCAACACCGTGTTCTCCACCTCGAGGGCACTTCGCAGGTGGGAGTAGCCCCTCCCCCGGAAGGCCGCGCCCCGCAGCATCCGGGCCAGCCACTCAGAATGCGCGCGGAATACCTCCCCGAGCACGTCCGGTGCGCCCTCCCGGAAGCGCCGCAATCGCTCCTGGTCCCACTCCCACGCCATTTCAGCCACATACAGCGGCGTTCACCGGCCGTCACCTCTCCTTGTCAGAAGCCGACCCGGCTGGATCGCCCCCCCCCGAACATGGCACTCTGAATGCCCAGAAACCTGCCGTGGGGGCGCGGCCGGCCACCCCCCACCTTCGCGCCATGCACCTGTCCTATCGCCTCCTTGCGTCCCACTGCGTCATGCTGCTGCTGGGCGCGGGAGGGGCCCTGCCCGGGTCCGCCCGGGCCGAGGCCCCTCAGCGAACCGCCTACACCCTCATCGTCGCCAACAACGCCAGCCTGGACCCGAAGCAGGCGGACCTGCGGTACGCGGACGACGATGGGGCCCGCTACTACGAGCTGCTCGCCCCCCAGTCCCAGCAGGCCGTGCTGCTGAGCGTGCTGGACGCGGAGACGCAGGAGCGGCACCCGGGGCTGGCCGCGCGCACCCGTCCGCCCACCCGGGCCGCCCTGCTGGAGGCCCTCCAGGGGCTCAACGCCCGCATGGCGGCCGACAAGGCGGCCGGGCACATTCCGGTGCTCTACTTCATCTTCACCGGCCACGGGCAGCGCGGGGCCGCGGGTGAAGGCTCGGTGAGCCTGCTGGACGGCCCCTTCAGCCGCACGGACCTCTACAAGCAAGTGATTGCCCCCAGCACCGCGGGGCTGCTCCACCTCATCGTGGATGCGTGCGACTCGTACTTCTTCGTCAACTCGCGCGGCGCGCTGCCGGTGGGGCCCGCCCTGGGCTCGGCGGTGACGCAGCACCTGGCCTCGCGCGAGCTGGAGCGCTACCCCCACGTGGGCGTGGTGCTGTCCACCTCCAAGGCCCAGGAGAGCCACGAGTGGAGCGCCATCTCCGCGGGCGTCTTCAGCCACCAGGTGCGCTCGGCGCTGGCGGGCGCCGCGGACGTGAACGCGGATGGGCGCGTGGAGTACTCGGAGCTGATGGCCTTCATCGCCTCCGCCAGCCAGGGCGTGGAGGATGTGCGCGGCCGGCTGGACATCTTCGCGCGCCCGCCCCTGCTCGACCGCAGCGCGGCCCTGAGCGATCTCGCCCAGAAGTCCGGCCTGGGCTACCTGCTCATCCCCGAGGGGCAGGGCGGCAGGATGTGGGTCGAGGACACCCGGGGCGTGCGCCTGGCCGAGTTCCACAAGGAGCGCGAGCGCGCGCTGGTGCTGGGGCTGCCCTCCGGCCGGGGGTACTACCTGCGCACCCCGGGGCAGGAGGCCCGCTTCACCGTGACGCAGGGGCGCGAGGTGGTGGACGCAGGCGGGCTCTCCTGGACGGCCCTGTCGGTCGCCAGCCGGGGCGCGCTGGAGGATGCCTTCCGGGACCACCTCTTCAGCGTGGCGTTCGGCCCGCGCTTCTACAGCGGGTACGTGGCGAGCACCGGCGCGGCCCCCGTGACGCTCTACCCCGGGCCTGATCTCTCCCCATGACGGCCCTTTCGCTCGCGCTGCTGATGGCCCTGGCCTCCCAGCCCTCGATGCTGCCCTGCGAGGGCGAGCGCCTGGCGCTGATTCCCTTCGACACCGTGGCCGTGGCGCGCGCCGAGGCCCGGCGCACGGAGGAGGCGGTGCGGCGCGCGGTGGCCCGGACGGAAAACACGTGCCTGGAGCCGCGCCAGCGGACGGTGGAGGGGCTCTTGGCCCAGGGCAACCCCCTGAGCCCGTGCCTGAACGCGGCCTGCCGCACCGCCCAGGTGAAGCACTTCGGCGCGCAGTGGCTGGTGCGAGGGCGGGTGATGGGCCTGGGCGGGGCGCGCTCGGTGGCGCTGGTGCTCGTGGGCCCGGATGGGCAGGAGCACCGGAGCGCCTTCACGCTTCCGGAGGAGGAGGCGGGCACCGAGCAGGCCGCCGCGCAGGCCTTCGCCTCGCTCTGGGAGGGACGGCTGCCCGCGCAGCCCCAGGGCGTGGTGGTGGAGACCCAGCGGCGGCGGAGCGCCTGGCCCAAGGTCATGCTGGGCGCGGGCGCGGCCGCCCTCGCCGCAGGGGTGGGCTTTGGCCTGGCGGCGCGCGCCACGGAGAACCGCCTCTCCGAGGGCACCGGCGGCTGCACGGGCGAGGGCGAGGCCCTGCGAAGCTGCTTCGCGGACGGGCTGCGCAAGGGCAAGCAGCAGAGCCGCCTCGCCAACGGCCTGATGGGTGCGGGCGCGGTGCTGGGCGCGGGCGGCGCCCTGCTTTTCGTCTGGGAGTTGCCATGAACCTGCGCTGGAGCCTCCTCGGGTGGGTGGTGCTCTGCGGGCTGGGTGCGACGGCCTGCCTGTTCGATCCCAACTTCTCCCGCTTCGAGCGGTGCGGCCCCAACAACGCCTGCCGCAACGGCTACACCTGCCTGACCGAAGAGGCCGTCTGCCTTCCGGACTGTGGCTTCCAGGGGACATGCGACGTCACGGACCCGCCCCCCGGGGAGGAGCCGGACGGCGGACTGCCTCCGGACGGAGGTGGCGGACAGACGCCGGACGAAGGCGAAGACGCGGGCACCGACGCGGGCATTCCCACGCTCAAGCCCCTGCGCTGGGTGACGCAGAGCCTGAGCCTGGCCACGGAGGCCACGCCGTACGCCCAGGTGCTGGAAGTGGAAGGGGGCGTGCCGCCCTACACGTTCCGGTCTGTGGGCAGCTTGCCCCCGGGGTTCAAGCTCAGACAGGGCTTCCTCGAAGCGGAGGACAAGCACACGGTGGGCGTCTTCGACGTGGCGCTGGAGGTGAAGGACTCGGCCACGCCCCCCTCGACGCTCCGAAAAGAGGACTTCAAGCTGACCGTGCGGACCCTGCTGCGGCTGGCGGGGCCGGTGACCCTCGTCACGGGCTACAGCGGCACCGCCTACGCAGAGCGCGTGTACGCCACGGGAGGCATCGCGCCCTATGCCTTCAAGATGGAGAGCGGCAGCGCGCTTCCCCCTGCGCTGTCACTTCAAGACGGTGGCACCCTCTCGGGAACCCCCAACAGCACCACGGGGGTGAAGACCTACCGGGTGCGGGTCACCGACTCGGGAAATCCCCCGCAGATCTCCATCCGGGATCTCTCCCTCGACATCGCGATACCGCCCATCTCGCTTCTGAGGGAGATCGCCACCCAGTCCCTGCCAGATGGGCGGGTCGGGACGCCGTACCACTACGTTCTCAAGGCCTCGGACGGGATGCCCTCCTGGTCCGTGTCGAAGGGCACCTTGCCCAGCGGCATCCGGTTGAATTCCTCCACGGGGCTCCTGGAGGGCACGCCGGACAAGGCCGGCACCGAGCTCTTCACCCTCTCGACGAGCGGCCTGTTCGTGCAGAACCGCGAGTTCCGGATCACCGTGTACTGAGGCCGCGCGGCGCTCAGGCCTGGCCCACCGGGGGGCGGAACACCCGGAGCAGGTGGTGGGCCAGCACCTCGCCCACCGCCTGCTTCAGCGCGCTCAGGAGCCGGTGCAGCCCCTCGGCCGAATCATCCCTCACCTCGAGCACCCGCTCGTGGCTCCCATCGAAGACGCGCAGGCTGCCGGGGATGAGCGCGATGACGGCTTGCGCGGGGTAGCGCTTGCGCAGCAGGGCCAGGAACAGCGGGTGGTCCTCATCGGGCCTTCGCAAGTCCACCACCACGACGGACGGGGGCGTGGAGGCCAGGGAGGCCAGCGCCGCGTCGGCGTCCTCGGCGGCGCCCACGGCGAGCTCCGGCTCCGAGAGGAAGCGCAGAAGCAGTTCGCGCGAGGCGCGGTGAGGGCTGACGACGAGGACATGTCGCATGGGCCTGGGCAGGTATCCGAAGCCCCGCAGCGCGGCAAGCCCGCCCTTCAGTTCTCCGGCAAGCCCGTCCGCTCGGCAACGGGGGGCTCCAGCTCCGGGGCACGCAGCGGGCGGGCCACGGTGTCCAGCGTGGGCAGCACGGGCACATCCTCGCCCGTGGCGGCGCCCAGCTCCTTGAATCGCCGGGCCCCGGGCAGCACGCGCACCTCCAGCGAGCCCACGGTGGTGTTGTATGCATCCACGGCGCGGTCCAGGTTGCGGCCCAGGTCGCCGAAGTGGCGCGCCAGCGTGCGAATCCGGTCATACAGCGAGCGGCCCAGCTCGCGGATGTCATGGGCGTTGCGCGCCACGTTCTCCTGGCTCCACCCATAGGCCACCGCGCGAAGCAGGGCGATGAGGGTGGTGGGCGTGGCGAGGATGACCCGCCGGTCCACCCCCGCCTCGATGAGGGCCGGGTCCTGCTCCAGCGCGGCGCTGAAGAACGTCTCGCCCGGCAGGAACATCACCACGAACTCCGGCGCGGAGGGGAACTGCTCCCAGTAGGCCTTGTCCCCCAGCGCCTTGAGGTGGGCGCGCGTCTGCGCGGCGTGCTCGCGCAGCTTCACCAGGCGGGCGCCCTCGTCGCGCAGATCCAGCGCCTCCAGGTACGCCTGGAGCGGGGCCTTGGAGTCCACCACCACGCACTTGTTGCCGGGCAGGCGCACCACCATGTCCGGGCGCAGGCGCCCGCGCTCGTGGGTGACGGTCTCCTGCTGGACGAAGTCACAGCACTCCACCATGCCGGCCAGCTCCACCACGCGCCGCAGCTGAATCTCCCCCCACCGCCCGCGCACGGTGGGGGCGCGCAGGGCGCCCACGAGGCTGGCCGTCTCGGCGCGCAGGGCCTCCTGGGTGGAGGCGAGGGACTGGAGCTGCTGGGCCAGCCCCCCGTAGGCCTGGGCCCGCGCCTGCTCCAGCTGGTTCACCTGCGCATCCACCTTCTCCAGGGACTCGCGCAGGGGCTTCACCATCGCCTCGATGGAGCGCTCGCGCTGGGTGAGGTCCGCGCGGGCCCCCTCCTGGAAGCGCGAGAGCTGGAGCTGGGCCATCTCCAGGAAGGACTGGCTGTTCATCCGCAGCGCGTCCGCGGAGAGCGCCTTGAAGGACTGGGCCAGCTCATCCCGGGCCTCGGTGAGCAGCGCCAGCTTCTCCTCCATGGCGCGGCGCTCCTCGTCCGTGGCGGACTGGAGCGCGGACAGCCGCACCTCCAGCCCCGTGCGGACCTCCTGGAGCTGCCGGACCCGGAGCCGCTCGGCATCCAGCGCCCGGCGCAGCTCCTGAAGCTCCCCTTCCCGGCCGCGCAGCCGCTCGGCCAGGGTGGCCCGCTCGGCCTCGCCCTCCATGCGGACGAGGCGCGTCTCGTGCTGGAGCCGCCCCTGGAGGAGCAGCCACGTCAGACCGGCGCCGAGCAGGCTTCCGGCGAGGAGCAGGACGAGGGCAAGAGCGAGGGCCATGGAGGGCACGGCCCCTAGCACACCCCTCTGACATGCCCGGCGGGGGGCCCTGTCGGGGTGGCGCCAGGAAGGGCGACAGGCTACTCAACAGGTCCTACCGATGACGACCGAGCTTCACTTCGACTGCGGCACCCTGGTGGCCCCGGCCCTGCCGGAGGACGGGCCCCTGCGCGCGCTCTTCCAGAAGGACGGGCGTACGGGGGTGTTCCGGGCGGCGGCCTGGCGCTACCGGGAGGTGGTGCTGCGGCTGCGCGAGCTGGAGGCCCCTTATAAGGATCAGGCCCGGCGCTTCGAGCCGCTGGAGGTGGCGCTCACCACGCCCATCGAGCCCTTTCCGCACCAGCGCGAGGCGCTCGAGGCCTGGACGCAGGCCGGAGGCCGGGGGCTGGTGGAGCTGCCCACGGGGGCGGGAAAAACCCTGCTGGCGGTGCTGGCCATCGCCCAGGTGAAGCGGCCCACGCTGGTGGTGGTGCCCACGCTGGACTTGATGGCGCAGTGGCAGACGGTGCTGGCCCGGCACCTGGGCGTGCCCGTGGGGCTCCTGGGCGGCGGGGTGAACGACCGGCAGCCGCTGACGGTGACGACGTACGACTCGGCGATGGCGCAGACGGAGTTCCACGGCAACCGGTTCGGCCTGCTCATCTGCGACGAGTGCCACCACCTGCCCGCGCCCAGCTACCGCTTCATCGCGGAGGGCTCGCTGGCCCCGTACCGGCTGGGCCTGTCCGCCACGCTGGAGCGCGCGGACGGGGGCGAGCGCGTGTGCGAGGAGCTGCTGGGCCCTCGCGTGTACCGGGCGGACATCCGCGAGCTGCAGGGCCGCTACCTCGCGCCGTACGAGGTGCGCCGCATCGAGGTGCCCCTGTCTCCGGACGAGAAGACCCGGTACGACGAGGCCCGGGCGCGCTACCTGGGCTTCGTGCGCAAGAACGGCATCGCGTTGAGCGCCCCGGAGGGCTGGGCGCGCTTCCTGGCGCAGAGCCAGCGCAGCGACGAGGGGCGCGCGGCCTACCGGGGCTACCGGGAGCAGCGGCGCATCGCGCTGACGTCGGCCGCCAAGATGGAGGTGCTGTGGCGGCTGCTGCTGGAGCACCGCGAGGACCGGGTGCTCGTCTTCACCGACGACAACGAGACGGTGTACACGCTGGCGCGAAAGCTCCTGCTGCCCGTCATCACCCACCACACGCCCGTGCCCGAGCGCAAGGCGCTCCTCGCGGCCTTCGCGAGCGGGGAGCTGCCGGTGCTGCTCACCTCGCGCGTGCTCAACGAGGGGGTGGACGTGCCCGAGGCGCGCGTGGGGGTGGTGCTCAGCGGCAGCGGCAGCGTGCGCGAGCACGTGCAGCGGCTGGGCCGCATCCTGCGCCAGCGGCCGGGGAAACGCGCCCTGCTGTACGAGGTGTGCTCGGCGCAGACGGCGGAGAGCGGCATCAGCGAGCGGCGGCGGCAGCACAGCGCCTACCAGGACGGTGAGCCGTGCTGACCCGGGACTTGCTGCTGTTCCGCGTGCGCGAGGGCAAGCTGCGCCCCTCCTTCATCAAGCGGGAGGACCCGGAGCTGCTCGCCCTGGCCACGGAGCTGGTGGCCGAGGTGGAGGGGGCCCGGGGCCAGATGCGGGATGACGTGGAGGAGACCCTCGCCCTGCGCGCGGGCGCCTTCTCGCGGCCGAAGATTGCCCGGGGCCTGGTGAAGCTGCTGCTGGACCGGGCGCTGTTCGACGAGGCCACCGAGGGGGCCTCGGCGGTGCGCTGGGAGCGCTTCCAGACCGCCGCCCAGGTGCTGCGGACGCTCTCCCCCGGGACACCCGTGGAGGTCTACGAGGCCCGGCTCGCGGAGGTACTGCCCGCCCCTCTGGAGGAGGTCCGCGAGGCGCTCTACGCGGACCTGCCGGGCTCCCGGCGGCTGCTCGGCTGGGAGGCACTCACGCCCCCGGAGCTGCTGGACCGGTACAACCTGGCGCTGGCCCAGGGCCCCCTGCTGGGCGCGCGGCGGCTCACCCTCCGCGCCCGGGCGCCCACGCTGCTGCGGGTGCGCAAGGTGCTGCGGTGGCTGAAGTTCTGCCGGCTGGTGGCGGAGGTGCGCCAGGAGGGCGACGACTGGGCGCTGGAGGTGGAGGGGCCCGGGGCGCTGCTGTCCCTGCAGAAGAAGTACGGGCTGCAGCTCGCCAGCTTCCTGTCGGTGGTGCCGGTGCTGGAGCGCTGGGAGCTGTCCGCGGAGGTAGAGACCCACGCGCGACGGCGCGCGGTCCTCGTACTGGACCAGAGAGATCCTCTCGTCTCTCCCCACCCAGCAGCGCTGGGACACATTCCGCCCGAGGTGGCCACGCTGGCCCAGGGCTTCGAGGATGCGGAGTGGGCGATGGACCTCACGCCCCTGCCGCGGCACACGGGGGCCGCGGGCCTGTGCGTGCCGGACCTCACCTTCCGCCACCAGAAGACGGGGCACGAGGTGGCGCTGGAGCTCTTCCACGCGTGGCACGCAGGTCCCCTGGCCCGGCGGCTCGCAGAGCTGCGCTCGCGGCCCGATCCGCGCTTGCTGCTGGGGGTGGACCGGGCGCTGGCGCGCGCGGGGGACCCCGGGGAGCTGGAGGCTCACCCGCAGGTCATGCTCTTCAACGGCTTTCCCTCCGCGCGCAGGCTCCGGGAGCGCCTGGCCCGGCTGGCGGAGGGCTGACGCCCCCGGGCGTCAACCGCCGCGAGGGCGGAAGTTCGACGCCAGGACGCTGAGCAAGCGGATGGCGCTGCGGTCCAGTTGGCGGGCGCGGCGCATGAGCCGGCGCAGCTCCGCGGGCTCGCCGGCATCCGAAGGAGGCTCCGCGGCCCACTTCACGTCCTGCGAGGGCTTGAGGCCCAGCGCTTCGTCCGCGGAGATGGAGAGCACCACGCACAGCCGGCGAAAAGTCTGGATGCTCGGCAGCATGTGGCCGCGCTCCAGACGGCCATAGACTTCGCTCGCAATACCAATGCGCTCAGCGACGTCGGCCTGCGTGAGGTTGAGGCGCTGTCGAGCGAGGCGAGCAGCCGCGCCGAGCCTGGCTGCGAGGGTCTTTTCCATATTCGTTAACCCACCGGGTTCGCCTATGTCGATATGACTTGCAGGGTTGGCTTCCAAGAACTCGGCAGGTAGGCTCGTACGGATATGACCAGACGAGTCACATGGCTGAACGAGGTGTGGACGGTATGGTTCGCGTGAAATTGCCCTGCTTTCTCTTCGTGGATCAGAACCCGCTCTGGCTGTCGGCGCTGGGGCGTGCGAGCCGCGATCTTCCGGGCTCCAAGCTCCTGGCCCGCAACGCGGAAGAGGCGCTGCGCCTGCTGCGGCAGCACGCGCCCGAAGTCGTCGTGAGCGGCTACTGCCTCCCGGAAGTGGACGGCCTGAGCTTGCTGGAGCAGATGAAGGCCCTGGACCCCCGCGTGGCCTGCGTGCTGCACACCGCGCATCCCCCGGGGAAGCTGCGGAGCGCGCGCGGCATCGCGCTGGTGGAGAAGGCCTCCCCTCCCGGGACGCTCCCGTCCGTCCTGAAGGCGCTCTACATCGCGCTCACCGGACAGCTGCCCACCTCACCGGGAGAACCTGACACGGCCTGAGGCCAGCAGGACCTGAGAGGTCCACTGGCCGCCCCCCACCTTCAAGAGGGGGCCCGCGGACACCCGCGGGCCCACGCCTCACGGTGCCCGGGGGCACCACCGGAGCATCGAGCGCTCCATCGCCTCACGCAGGCTGTCCGCCGCGGTGTTGATGAAGAAGTGCTCCCCGGGGAAGACCTGCAGCGAGAAGTCCGGGGTGGAGGTGAAGTCCTTCCACCCCTCCATCACGGGCGGCAGGGCATGCGAGTCCCGATCCCCCGAGAAGGCATGCACGGGGACCGGCAGCGGCGAGGGGTCGGTGAGCTTGTAGGTGTCCACCATCTCGAAGTCGGAGCGCAGCATGGGAATCAACATCTCCATCAGGTCCTTGTGCGCGAGCACCTGGGGAGGGGTGCCCCCGTACTCCTCCAGGGCCTGGATGAAGTCCTTCTCCGAGAGCGCGTAGAGCGGACGGGTCGTCCGGCGGCCCGGGGGCGTGCCCGCGGCCACCAGCAGCCCCAGCGGCGCAGGCCCGCCCTGGCGAATCAGCCAGCGCGCCACCTCCACCGCCACGAGGGTACCCAGGCTGTAGCCAAAGAACACGAGCGGACGGTCCGCCAGGGAGCGCACCACGGGCCCCAGCGCCTCGGCCAGCGTGCGCACATCCCGGAAGGGCGTCTCGGTGAAGCGCGTCTCCCGCCCGGGGTACTGCGCGGCGAACGCCTCCACGTCCGGAATCAGGTCCACCCACCGCTGAAGGAAGGAGGCAGTCCCGCCCGCGAAGGGAAAGCACACCATGCGCAGGCGGGCCTCGGGCCGGGGCCGGGCAAAAGGAAACCAAGTCTTCACTGTGGGGTGGAAGGCGTTTCCACCCCCGGGAACGGCGTTCGTCATGACGGGTTCTGCTCCTCCAAGCTGAGGCACGCGCCCACGCGAATACCCGCAATGCGCGCGAAAGCCCATCTCTTGATTCAGGGCGTCAAACCGATGCATCATGGGAATACCCGAGTCCGCGCGCTGAAGCCCCGCGTGCCGCCTACCGCTGAAGCATGGCCTGCGCCGACGCGATCCGGTCCTGCGTGGTGGAGGCGTCGAGCTTCGACTCATGGGGCACCGTCACCCCCTTCTGGGCGGCGGGCCGCTGCTCGATGGCGGCCAGCCAGCGCTGCAAGTGCGGCAGCCCCTCCACGGAGACACCCGCCCAGCCGTGGACGCGCACCCACGCCCAGTTGGCGATGTCGGCGATGCTGTAGTCCCCGGCCAGGTACTCGCTCTCTGAAAGGCGCGTGTCGAGCACGGTGTAGAGCCGCCGCGTCTCGTTCTGGTAGCGGTCGATGGCCGGCTGGATCTTCTCCGGGAAGTAGCGGAAGAAGACGTTGGCCTGGCCCTGCATGGGCCCCACGCCGGCCATCTGGAACATCAGCCACTGCGTCACCCGGGAGCGGCCCTGCCGGTCAGTGGGCAAGAGCTTCCCTGCCTTCTCGGCGAGGTAGAGCAGGATGGCCCCCGACTCGAACACCGCGAAGTCCCCCTCGCTCCGGTCCACGATGGCGGGGATGCGGCCGTTGGGATTGATTCGCAGGAACGGCGGCTGCTTCTGCTCACCCTTACCAATGTCCACCGGGTGAACGGTGTAGGGCAGGCCCAGCTCCTCCAGCGTGACGGACACCTTGTATCCGTTGGGGGTGGCCCAGGTGTACAGGTCGATCATCGGCGAGCTCCTTTCGTGAGGGCGGGCAACCTAGCATGGGGTCTCCCAGACTCCCCTACACCCGGGCGGACGGAGCCCGGAAAGGGCCCGGCGCTTTTTGCGTGAGGGGTGGGAGGGGAACAGCCCATGATGTTAGGGTCCACCCGATCGTGAGGTAAGGCTCCTGGACAAAGCGACACTCGACAAGCTGCTGACCGTGGGCGTGCAGAACGGCGCCTCCGACATCCACTTCCGCCCCGGGGATCCGCCCATCTACCGGGTCAATGGCGTGCTCCGTCCCTTGCGGATGGACAAGCTGCTGCCCGAGCACACCCGTGAAGTGGCCCTGCACCTCATCCACGAGGAGAACAAGCGCAACCAGATCGACAGCATCCAGGAGCACGATGCGTCGTACGGCTTGCAGGGCGTGGCCCGCTTCCGCGTGAACATCTACCGGCAGCGCGGCACCCTGGCCATCATCCTGCGCATCATCCCGGCCAACGTGCCCACCGCCGAGTCGCTCGGCCTGCCCGAGGTCATCAAGACCATCGCCAGCCAGGACCGCGGCCTGGTGCTCGTCACGGGCGCCACGGGCTCGGGCAAGAGCTCCACGCTGGCCTCGATGATCGACCACATCAACCGCAACGAGAGCCTGCACATCCTCACCATCGAGGACCCGATCGAGTTCATCTACAAGAACGTCAAGTCCTCCATCTCGCAGCGGGAAATCGGCCCGGACACCAACAGCTTCGCCATGGCGCTGCGCGCCGCGCTGCGGCAGGACCCGGACGTCATCCTCGTGGGCGAGATGCGCGACACGGAGACCATCGACATCGCGCTCAAGGCCTCCGAGACGGGCCACCTGGTGCTCTCCACCGTGCACACCACGGACGCCTCGCGCACCATCAACCGCCTGGTGTCGGTGTTCAACTCCGAGGAGCAGACCATGGTGCGCATGCGCCTGGCCGACAACCTCAAGGCCACCATCTCCCAGCGCCTCCTGCCCCGCGCCGACAACAAGGGCCGCGCCGTGGCCCTGGAAATCATGGTCCAGACCAAGACCATCCAGGAGTACATCCGCGAGGACCGCACCAGCGAAATCAAGGACGTCATCGAGAAGGGCCGCGACACCTACGGCATGCAGTCCTTCGACCAGCACTTGAGCCAGCTGTACCGCGCGGGCCTCATCACCCTGGAGACGGCCAGCAGCGCCGCCACCAACCCCGCCGACTTCCAGCGCGCGCTCGAGTTCGAATGAGCCCCAACTTTCCCTGGGTGGCGTACCACCCAGGGAAAACGGCTTAAGGGAACTTGTCATCTTAACCCGATAACTTACGTTCTCGTCTCTTGAGAGGCAGCACAAGGGAGAGAACGGCATGAACACCTCAGGTTCACCTTTCGGGAAGAGGCTGTGGCGCTCGGTGACGGCGGGCTGTGTGCTCGCCACCGCGGTGGGATGTGATGGGGGCGTGGAGCCCCAGGACGTCCCCCCGCCGCAAGCGGTGGGGCAGGAGGCCATCGTCGGGAGCCGGTACCAGGCGGAGTCCTGGGCCAGCGGCACCACGGGCGTGGCCAACGAGGGGGGCGGCGAAGGGCAGTCCGTGGCCGGGTTCCAGGTCAACGACGTCATCCGCTACAACTCGGTGAACTTCTCCAACGCGAACCAGATCCAGGTCCGCCTGGCGGCGCCCTACGGGGGCGGCAAGGCGGAGCTCTGGGCGGACGCGGTGGGCAGCGGCACGAAGCTCGGAACGGTGAGCCTGGATGCCGCCACGGGCGGCGACTGGAACGGCTTCGTCACCAAGACCTTCAGCATCACCCCGGTGAGCGGCACCCGGGCGCTCTTCTTCAAGGGCATCGCCACGGGCGGGGACTGGCTGTTCAAGCTCGACTGGTTCGAGCTGCACAACTCGGGCACGACGCAGCCGCCCACCACGCCCTCCGGCACCATCCCGGTGGTGGTGACCAACAAGTGCCCCTACAACCTCAACGTGACGCTGACGGGCGTGAACAGCATCGCCCTGGAGAGGGACGGCGCGGGCAACCCCATCTACCGGAACCTCGCCCGGGGGGCGAGCTACACCTATGCCACCCCGGCCAACTACCCCAGCGGCCGCGTGAGCGCGTACAAGGTGCTGCCCACGCCCCAGTCGCCCCGGGAGCTGGAGAAGGCGGAGTTCACCCTGGAGAAGCCCTCGGGCGGCTCGCAGCTCATCCACTACAACCTGACGTACGTGGACCACGTGGGCCTGCCCATGGAGATCTCCAGCGCCGGCTCCGGCTCGAGCTGCGTGGCGGTGCGGTGCAACAAGTCCGCGAGCGCCATCGAGTCGGCCATCGCCGGCCAGTGCCCGGATGGCCTGCGCTACTCCATGGGCGGCGGCACCATCTGCCTCGCGCCGCGCTCCTTCTGTCTGGACGGGGAGTACGCCAGTGATCCGCGCCGCGGCGACGTCTGCACGCGGCTGGACGGCGAGATTGCCCGCTGCGCCAGCAAGTACCCGGGCCAGTGCAACCCGGGCACGGCGAAGACGGCCCAGGTGTACGCCTGCTCGCCGCCGTTCTTCGACATGAGCGCCAAGTGGTGCGCCGCGCTGAACCGCGGCACGGTGGACATGCCGGACAGCACGGACGTGTCGAAGTACTACAACACGGGCAAGCCCTATAACCAGTACGCCAAGTGGGTCCACCAGCAGTGCGGCGCCGTGTACGGGTTCGCGTACGACGACTACCCGATGGCCGCCAACCAGGCCGGCTTCTACACCTGCACCGGCGGGCAGCAGATGAACGTGACGTTCTGCCCGGCGGGCTGAGCCCCCTAGCTGAGCCCCTGCTCCTTCTTCACCAGGGCGGCAGGGGCCTCGGCGGAAATGGACTGCACGGACGTGGGGATGGACAGGTCCATCAGCTCGCGCAGCTCCAGCTTCCGCTCCAGGTATGCCACGCGATCCATCAGGCTCTGCACCTGGGGCGCCTGGTTCTGCACCTCGCGCAGGCGGATGTAGGCCTCCATCACGGGTTTGACACAGAAGCGCAGCGTCAACCCCAGCAGCGGGATGCCACAGGTCATCCCCACGATCATGACGACGGTGATGGCCTCGGTCGTATCCATGGTGTTGCTCCCTCTTCGCGCTGGAGCGGCGGTTCCAGACCCCTGGGGTACGCGCGTGCCACCCGACGATTGCATCCGATGCACGCACGCCGCAACGCACCCGCCAGTCCGGCGATAATTGCTTAATTCAGCTTTACGAGGATTTCCCGAATGCGCTGGTTGAACTTCCTGCAAAGTGCCGTTCTCGCTGCCTCCCTCCAAGCCTGTGGTCCCGAGACGGCTGCCCTCCCGGCGCCCGGCGCGGAAGCCCTCGCGTCCCAAGAGCAGTCCCTGGGGCGGCTCTCCATCAAGAATGCCGACCCCACGATCATCCGGGTGGGCAGCACGTACATCTCCGCGGAGACGGAAGGAGGCCGGATTTATGTGCGGACGGCCTCCTCCGTGGACGGGCTGGCCGGAGCGGCCAAACAGCAGATCTGGGGAAACCCCAACAACTGGGCGGAGGTGTGGGCGCCCCAGATCATCATGAGCGGGGGGACCTACTACATCTACTTCACGGCAGGCGCCGGCAGCGCCCACCGCATGTACGTCATCCAGTCCCGCTCGCCCAACACGGGCTACTCGGCGGCCCAGGCGCTGGCCCTGCCCGACAACAAGTGGGCCATCGACGGCACGGCCTTCATCTACAAGAACCAGTGGTACTTCGTCTGGTCCGGCTGGATGGGTGACCAGAACGGAGAGCAGACGCTGTTCATCGCGCGGATGTCGAGCCCGACCCAAGTCACCGGCCCCCGCTTCGTCATCTCCCAGCCCCGGGAGTGGTGGGAGAAGGCCGACGTCAACCCGCCCACGCGCGTCAACGAAGGGCCCGAGCCCATCATCGATCCCAACGGGCAACTGCACATCGTGTACTCGGCCAACGGCAGCTGGGACGTGAATTACTGCCTGGCGGACCTCCGGCTCCGGGCGGGCGGAGACCCCACCTACGTCTGGGACTGGTTCAAGGCCAACGGCTGCTTCTTCGGCGCCAACGGCAGCATCATGATGAGCGGCTGGCACCCGACGCTGTACGCCAAGGGCGTGGGCCACCACTCCTTCGTGCTGCTCAACGGGGACCCGAACACCAGCCCCCCCGCAGGCCCCACCTTCCCCCTGGCCTACCACGGCGTGCCCAAGGCCGATTACCCCAACCCCTTCTGGGGCGGACGGTACTGGTACTCCGGGACGTTCCAGTGGTGGGGCAACACCACCTATACCCGCGGCTCCGAGAGCAACACGGGTTGGAGTCTGAAGTTCTACGAGTAGGCTCTCGCCCGGAAGCCCCCACCCCCGCGAAGGACGCCGCATGAGCACCCGCCTCCACTACCCACGCCCTGATGGCCAGGAGGCCCAGGGCAGCCTGGCCCTTCCCTCCTCCGGGACGGGGGGACCCTCGGTGGTGGTGCTGCACGAGTGGTGGGGGCTCACCGGGACGGTGGAGAAGGTGACGGACCGGCTCGCGGCCGAGGGCTACCGCGCCCTCGCCGTGGACTACTACCGGGGCTACGTCGCCAGCTCCAAGCTGGAGGCGATGCGCAAGCGCATGTCCCTGGACATCCCGGACGTGGTGACCCAGGACGTCCGGGGGGCGGCGCAGTACCTCAAGGCCTCCGGGGGCAAGACGGCCGTGCTGGGCTTCTCCCTCGGAGGGGCCGTGGCCACGATGGCGGCCTGCCAGGTGCCCGAGTTCGACGCGGGCATCTCCTTCTACGGCATTCCCCCCGGGAAGAACGCGGACCCGGGGCAGATCCGCATCCCCTTCCAGGCGCACTACGGGCTGTCGGATGACTGGTACCCCGTGCCGCAGATCGACGCGCTGGAGGCCCGCATGCGCGAGGGCGGGGTGGACGTGGACTTCCACCGCTACGAGGCCAAGCACGGCTTCTTCAGCACGCACTGGCCCGAGGAGTACGACGCGGCCGCGGCGGAGCAGGCCTGGGGACACCTGCTCCGGTTCCTCGCGGCCCGGCTACGCGGCTGAGCCGGCCAGCACCTCGATCTTCGAGGGGCAGTAGTGGGGCAGCAGCCGCTCGCGCATGAAGGTGCGCAGCGTGCGCACCGTGGCGTTGCCCGTGGGCACGCCCTCGCGCAGGCGCACCTTCGCGAGCAGGTCGCGGATGCCATCCTCGTCCACCACCACCTGGACCTGGGCCTCCCGCACCGACTCGTGCGAGCGCAGGCACTGTTCGATCTCGGAGACCAACGTCTTCTGCCCGGCCACCTTCAGCAGGTCATCGGTCCGGCCGTGGAAGGTGTAGGCGCCGCCCGCGTCCCGGCTCAGCAGGTCCCCGGTCCGCACCCAGCCGTCCACGAAGACGCGGCGGGTGTGCTCCGGGTGGTGCGCATAGCCCAGGCCGAGGTGCGGCCCCTTCGCCCACAGCTCGCCCACCTCGCCCTCGGCCACCGGCTGGCCCTGGGCCGAGAGCAGGCGCACCTCATGGCCCGGCGTGACGGTGCCCAGGGAGCCCGCAGGCGCGCCATCCAGCTCCGTGGCGATGTAGATGTGGAACATCTCCGTCGAGCCCAGCCCGTTGACGGGCAGCATGCCGAAGGTCTCCTGGAACTTGCGCGCCAGTGGGACGCTCAGCGCCTCGCCGGCGGAGATGAAGGCCCGCACGCTGGAGACATCGAAGCGCTGGGCGGCCGAGGGCACCTTCAAGATGCCCGCATAGAAGGTGGGCACGCCGAAGAAGAGCGTGGGGCGCTCGCGCCGCACCAGCTCCATCACCGTCAGCACGTCCGAGCGGCCCGGGTGCAGCAGCGCGCACGCGCCGGCCGCCAGCGGGAACACCAGCGAGTTGGCGAAGCCGTAGCCGAAGTACAGCTTGGCGATGGAGAAGACGAGGTCGTCCTCGCGCAGGTGCAGCCTCGCGCGCGCGAAGGGCTCCACCGCCGCGGCCAGCCCACCGTGGGCGTGCACCACCGCCAGCTCCGTGCCGTCCGCCCCGTGGGTGTACTGCCAGCACGCGGGGTGGGAGCCCTCGACGGCCTCCACCAGGTCGCGCGGGGGCATGACGGCGATCGCCTCCTCCAGCCGGGGGAGGCCTCCCGTCTCGCCCTCGCCCTGGAACCAGAGGCTGCGCAGCGAGGCGGGCCGCTCCGTCCAGGAGGCCAGCGCCGGCGCGCTGATGGAGGACACGACGACCACCGGCGCCGCCGTGTCCTGGCACAGGAAGCGCAGCTTGGCCGCGGGCGAGAGCTGGTTGGCCACGACCGCCACCGCCCCCAGCCGGAAGGCCCCGAGCACCAGGGCGATGATCTCCACGCTGTCCCCGGCCAGGCAGAGCACGCGCTCGCCCCGGCGGACCCCCGCCTCGTGCAGCAGCCCGGCGGCCCGGGCCGAGAGGCGCTCCATCTCGGCGTACGTATAGGTCCGCCCGGACTGGCGGTACGCCGGCCGGTCGCCCCTGCCCGCCTCCAGGTGCCGCGTCAGCAGGAACGTGAAGACGTTGGCTCCGCTCACCCCTCGGCTCCCCGCAGGATGAGGGTCGAGGAGCGGCCGGACGGATCCAGCACGTGCACCAGGGCCCGCTGGTAGGTGCCCGCGAGCGGCTCCTTCGGAATCCGCATGCGGGGCAGCGCGGGGTCCACGCTCTCGGTGCCCGCCGTGGGCGGCAGCACGCCCTCGGCCAGCGTCTGCACGGCCGCGAGCGCCTGCAGCGCGCCGCTGGCCCCATCCCACTCGCCCGCGGTGCCCTTGACGGCGCACAGCGGCGTCTCGCTCAAGGCCGGCCCGAACACCTCGCCCAGGGCCTGCGCCTCCGCGGCATCCGTCTCCACACTGCCCGCGGCGGAGGAGAAGATGGCGCCGATGCCCTTGGCCTCGATGCCCTCGCGGCTGAGCGCGCCCTTGAGGGAGCGCACGCCGGCGGCGGCCACGTTCGCGCCCCGGAGCGCCGGCTCGAACGCGGTGGACCAGGCGCCCACCGTGGCCAGAATCTTGGCGCCGCGCGCCTGGGCGTTCTCGCGCGTCTCCAGCAGCAACACCACCGCCCCCTCGCCGGGGACGGGCCGCCCGCGCTGGGCGTCATACGGCCGGGGAGGCCCCGAGGGGACCTGGCCGTCGGCGTGGAGGGCATCGGCCGCCGCGTAGCTGAACGTCTCGATGCCGCCCGCGAGGATGAACCGCGCCCGGCCCTTGCGGATGAAGTCCGCGCCCTGGGAGATGGCATCCAGCGAGGCCGCCGTCCGGCTGGACAGCGTCATGTTGGCCGCCTGCAGCTTCAGCCGGATGGAGCCGTGGGAAGCCGGCGCGTTGAAGCCCGTGTTCGGACCGCGCGTGGCGCTGACCCGGTGCATGCCCCACACGAGGCTCTCGATGTGGTAGCGCAGGTACTCGTCCAGGCCCCCGCGCACCGTGCCCGCGAACAGGCCGATGTGGGTCGGGTCCAGGTTGGCGGAGTCGACCCCGGCCTCGCGCAGGGCGAGCTGGGCCGCGGCGATGAAGAGCTGGGACTCGGGGTTGACCGCCCGGAGCCCCTTCTTGCCCAGCACCGTGCTGGCCGCGGCCTCGGCCACCCGGGCCGAGAGGAAGGGCTCCAGCGGGGGCATTGCATCCATCGTGGGAGCCGACGAGGCGAACACCGTCCGCCGCTCCAGAAGCGCCTGACGCACCGCCGCCGCCCCCACGCCGAACGGCGTGATGGCCCCCAGCCCCGTGATGACCACG
Organism: Allostigmatella hybrida; assembly: GCF_020103775.1. Lineage (NCBI taxonomy): Bacteria > Pseudomonadati > Myxococcota > Myxococcia > Myxococcales > Archangiaceae > Allostigmatella > Allostigmatella hybrida. The sequence goes on along the minus strand of NZ_JAHXBH010000001.1, from coordinate 974,718 downwards.
TCTGATCCGCTCACAACAGCCCCCTCACTGACCGAAGACGACACAAGAAATGTTGCCGCCAAAGCCGAACGCGTTGTTCATCGCCACCTGCACGCGGTGCTTGCGGGCCTGGTTGGGCACCACATCGAGCGCCTGGCACTCGGGGTCCGCCTCCGTGAAGTTCACGGTCGGCGGCACCACGCCGTCGCGCATCGCCATCAGGCACGCCACCGACTCGATGGCGCTCGCGGCGCCCTGGGAGTGCCCCAGCATCGACTTGATGGACGAGACGGGCAGCGAGTCCGTGTGGCTGCCGAACAGGTCCCGGATGGCCCGGGCCTCGGTCGGATCATTCGTCGGCGTTCCCGTCCCGTGCGCGGAGACGTAGTGCACGTCCTTCGGGGAAAGCCCGCTCTCGCGCAGCGCCGACGCCATGGCCAGCCGCGCGCCGAGCCCCTCGGGGTGCGGGTGCGTCATGTCGTGGGCATCCGCGAAGTTCCCGTGCCCGAGCACCCGTCCATAGATGTGCGCACCGCGCGCCCGGGCGTGCTCCTCGGCCTCGAGCACCAGCACCGCCGCGCCCTCGGAGAGGATGAGCCCGCGCCGGTTCTTGTCGAACGGGCGCACCACGTCGGTGGACATCGCGTCGAACAGCGAGAACATCATGAGCATCGCGGGCGACAGCTCGTCCACGCCCCCCGCGAGCATCAGGTCGGCATGGCCGTCCTGGATGAGGTCCATCGCGCAGCCGATGGCGCTGTTGCCCGCGGCGCAGGCCGTGGGAATCACCAGCGACGGGCCGCGCAGCCCCAGCTCGCTGGCGGGCACCTCGCTCACCAGCGCCACGTCATGGGCGCGCAGCGACACAGGCTTGCGGCCCTCGGGCTGCTTGTGGCCCTGGCCATACGGCGCCTCCAGGCCCGGGCGGTTGGCCACCACCACGCCCATCACCACACCGGCGCGCTCGGAGACACCCTCCAGCGAACCCGCGCTCAGCTTCGCGTCCTCGACGGCCATGCGCGAGGCCGACATGGCGAGCCGCGTCCCGCGCTGGTGCGGCGCCGGGTCCAGGTGCCGGAAGGCCTTCGTGTCATCGAAGTTCTTGATTTCGCCGGCGCGGTCACTGCGCAGCCCCTCGGGCGAGAAGCGGGTGAGCTTGCCCGTTCCCACTTCGCCGCGGCAGACCGCGGACCAGAAAGCGTCGACACCCACCCCCACGGAGGTGATGACGCTCACCCCCGTGACGACGACATTCCGCTTGCTCATGGAGTCTTCCTACGGACGAACGTCTCCACCACCCCCACCACCTCGTCCAGGTTCTGGGCGACTTCGATCTCCTCGGGGACGAACTGGAGCCCGAAGCCGCGCTCGAGCATCACGATGAACTCCAGCCGCATGACCGAGGTGGCCCCCAGCTCATCGATGATGTGCTTGTCGCCCTGGAGCTCCTCGGGCTCCAGCTCGAAGACCTCGCCAGCGATCTGCATCACCTTGGAACGAATCTCATCACGTGTCATGACGGTGTGCGCCTTCTTCTAGAATGAGGGAACTTCAGTCAAGGCTTCCTTCGGCTCGCCCGGACTCACGAAGCGACGAAGACCCGCGAGAGGATCCGGCTGACATCCTCCACCTGATCCGCCCGCAGCCCCACGGCCCAGTGCAGCTTGCGCGTGGCCAGCACCCAGAACAGCGTGCAGCCGCCGAGCACCAGCGCGTTGTGCACGGTGGGCTGTACGAGCCAGAGGATGCCCATCAGGAACACATACCAGAACTGGTACGTCCACTCGCGCACCGTCGTCCGCTCGTGGGGCTCGCGCGCACCGCGCACCAGCGAGGCGAAGAGCAGCGAGATGGGGGCGAACACCACGAGCGCCAGGAACCGCGGCTCCGCCGCGCCGGAGGCCACCAGCCCCGCGATGAAGAGGTAGGGGCTGCCCAGCAGCAGCAGCAGCCGCGCCGCCGAGCGCCGGCTGGCCACGTCCACGAAGAAGCTCCGGTAGCCGCGCTTCGCATCGCCCTCCACGTCGGTGATGTCCTTGATGCCCGACAGCGAGAAGACGAACACCAGCATCGCCAGGATGGGCAGCGGCACGCTCTTGAACTCGCCGTAGATCATCCACCCGCAGAGGAACGGCAGGATGAAGGTGCCGCACAGCGCCACCAGCACCCCGAGCCGCCGCGCCTTGAAGCGCAGCCCCACCGAGTAGTTCCACATCACCAGCCACGAGACGAGCTGCACCGCGAACAGCTCCGGGCGCCGCCACTCGGCGAACCACGCCAGGTAGAAGGCCAGCACCAGCGCGTTCAGCCCGATGGCCGCCCGGCGGATGATGTCGTACCCCACCTGCTCGCACAGCAGCGTCCGCTCCTGGCGGTTCACCGCGTCCTCGATGCGGTCCGCGTAGCGGTTGGTCAGCTCGATGGCCAGGCATTTCACCATCCACAGCGGCACGGCGATCGCCAGCCAGGGCACGGGGTCGTGCCCCGTGGCGGCAATCGCCGTGGAGAAGGCCGCCAGATAAAAGGCCGTGAACCGGATGCTGCCCACTTGGAGCAGGGTCACAACGCGCGTGGGGAATGTCGCTGATTGCACAAATCCCATAAGATACGGAAAATTCTTTCTGGGTTCAAACTGCGGCTAAACCCGGTTGTCCCACCTCTCCGGGTTCTTATCACGAACATCAGAACCCCCACCCCCCGGCCGCCGGGGGTCGGCTTGTGAACTGAACGTTCGTTAGGCTAAACAGCGGTCCATGGCGCAAGCGCTGCGAAAAGACGAGGCCCGAAACACCCGGCGCGCCATCCTGGATGCGGCCTTGGACCTGTTCTCAGTCCATGGCTACGCGGGCACGTCCATCCGGCAGATCGCCCGCGCCGTGGAGGTGCGGGAAAGTGCGCTCTACCACCACTTTCCGTCCAAGGCGGCCATCTTCGAGGCGCTGCTGCACGAGTACGGCCCGGGGAAGACCGAGCGCCTGAGCCAGCTCGACCTGGACGCGGCGCTGGCGGGCGGCGTCCAGGCCTGCCTGCGCACCATGGCCGTGGCGCTCTTCGAGGAATGGGCCCTGCCGCGCGAGCAGAAGTTCGCCCGGCTGATGATGTCCGAGGCCCCGCGGCTGAGCACCGCGGGCATCGTCCACCCCGCCGCCATCCTGGGCCAGTCGCACACCCACATGGTGCACTTCCTGGAGGAGCTGGTGCGCCGCCAGCTCATCCGCCCCGGGGATTTGGACCTCTACGCCCTGGAGTTCATGGGGCCGCTCATCATGCTGCGCCAGATGTACCTGATGATGTCCTGGGGCCTGACGGACATGCGGGTCCTGAAAAACCAGGTTGAACAACACGTCCACCATTTCTGTCAGTCGGTGAAACTATGAAACGAACGTTCGCTCAGTGGAGGGGCCGGTGAAGCTCATCACACTCGCCGCCCGCAACCTCACGCGCAACCGGCGCCGGACCGCGATCTCGCTCGCCGCCCTCGTCCTGGGTGTGTGTGTGATGGTGCTCCTGCGCGCCTACATCAACGGCCAGCAGCGCGTCACCCAGGATGGGGTGGTGGAGGGCAACCTCGGGGCCGTCGTCATCAACAAGAAGGGCTACCAGGCCAACGTCCAGAGCTCGCCGCTGACGCTGGACATGGCGGACTCGGAGGAGCTGCGCAAGCGCATCGCCTCCGTGGAGGGCGTCAAGGCGCTCACCGCGCGCATCGCCTTCGGCGCCATGCTCTCCATGCCGGACACGCAGGCCGAGGGCCAGCCGCCCCCCGCCTCCGAGGAGGACGAGGGCGCGGGCAAGACGACCTTCCTTTATATGACGGCGTTCGATCCGAAGCTGGAGGCGCAGGTGACGCCCCGCCGGATGGACTGGCTGGGCACCGGCAGCTTCCTGTCCAGCGTGGACGCCTCCGAGATGATGCTCAACGCGGACATGGCGCGCAGCCTGGGCACCCAGGTGATGAGCCTCCAGTCGCCGCCGCCCGAGGACCAGTGGCCCGCGCTGCTGGCCAGCGACCGCGACGGCGTGCTCAACGGCGAGGGCGTGAAGCTCTCCGGCACGCTGGTGAGCGCCACGCCGGGAGACCGGCGCCTGGGCTACCTGCCGCTGGCCACCGCGCAGCGCCTGCTGCGCATGGAGGGGCGCGTGACGGAGTACGCCCTGGCGCTGAACCGGCTGGAGGATGCGCCCCGGGTGCGCGATGCGCTCAAGGCCCAGCTCGGCGCGGACTACGAGGTCCACACGTGGGATGAGGTGCAGCCCTACGTGGCGGAGCTGCTCAAGCAGGAGGATTCCCTCTTCGGCATCATCATCTTCATCTTCCTGTTCGTGGTGCTGCTGGGCGTCGTCAACGTGATGCTGATGAACGTGCTCGAGCGGGTGCGGGAGATTGGCACCATGCTGGCGGTGGGCATGCGCCGGCGCCACATCATCTCGCTCTTCCTGATGGAGGGCGCGGTGCTGGGCCTGCTGGGCGGCGTCATCGGCGCGCTCGTGGGCTACGCGCTCACGCTCTGGCTGAACCAGAAGGGCATCCGCATCCCCGCCCCTGGCGCCAGCGTGGACAGCATCATCCGGCCCGTCATTCCGCTGACCTACCTCGTCCGGGCCACCGTGGTGGCCATCGTGGGCGCATCGCTGGCGGCCCTGTGGCCCGCCTACCGCGCGTCCCGGCTCCGTCCCGTGGAGGCTTTGAGCACCTCATGAGCACGTCCCTTCCTTCGATCGCCGTCCGCAACGTGGCGCGCAATGGGCGCCGCAGCTTCATCACCCTGGCCGCCGTGCTGCTCGGCGTCACCGCCGTCATCGTGCTGCGCGGCATCTCCGATGGCTTCGTGCGCCTCATGGAGGACGAAGTCGTCCAGGGCCGCACGGGCGCCCTGCAGATTCACCGCAAGGGCTTCGTCGACAGCGTGGAGGCGCTCCCGCTGGAGCCCAACATGCCCTACGACGACGAGATGCGCGCCCGTATCCGCGGCGTGCCCGGCGTCACCGGCGTCACCGGCCACATCCAGTTCTCGGGGCTGGTGAGCAACGGCGTCTCGCAGACGATGTTCGTCGGCCGGGCGCTGGACATGAAGACCGAGAAGCAGGCGGTGCCCCGCTCGGGCTTCGACGTGCGAGTGGGCGGCGAGGCGCTGACCGAGGCGGACTACACCCACGGCATCTTCGGCGCCGAGCTGATCAAATCCTTCGGCGCGGTGACCCAGACGGCCAAGAAGAAGGCCCTGGCGGAGAACGCCCCCGGCGCGCAGGCGCTCGTGGAGCAGGTGACGCTCTCCTCCACCAGCCCCAAGGGCCGCTCCAACTCGTTCGACGTGTCCATCAAGGGCCTGAGCGACTCCAACCTGCCCTTCGAGAATAAGCGCGTGGCCACCGTGCCGCTGGCGCTCGCGCAGGACCTGCTGGGCATGCAGGGCCGCGTCACCGAGTACGCCGTGGCGGTGGACAACCTGGAGAACCTGGAGCGCATCGCCGCGGAGCTGCGCACGAAGCTCGGCCCCGAGTACGAGGTCCACACCTGGCAGGAGCTGCAGCCGTTCGTGCGCGACGTCATCGTCCGCCTGAAGGTGGTGCTGGGCTTCGTGTCCGCGGTGCTCGGCATCATCATCGTCACCGGCATCATCAACGTGATGCTCATGAGCGTGTTCGAGCGGGTGCGCGAGATTGGCACCATGCTCGCCGTGGGCGTGCGCCGCCGCCAGGTGCTCACCCTGTTCCTGGCGGAGGCGGCCTTCCTGGGGCTCTTGGGCAGCGTGGGCGGCGCGGCCATTGGCAGCGCGCTCGTGGCCCTGCTGGCCTCCAAGGGCATCCCCATGAAGAGCCTGGGCAGCGGCGTGGAGTCCCTGCTGCGCCCCGAGCTGCACGCGCCCTTCATGCTCGGCACGCTCGCCTTCGCCACCCTCGGCGCCGTCCTCGCGGCCAGCTACCCCGCCTGGAGGGCCAGCCGCATGCAGCCCGTGGATGCCCTTCGCTCCGTGTAGGTCTCTCTACTCCCTGACCCCCGAGGAACCCATGAAGACGTTGCTCCTCAGCCTGATGACCCTCCTGGCAGCCGCTCCGGCGCTCGCCGCGGACCCCACCGCCGATCAACTGATCGCCCAGTACGATGCGGTCATGGGGCCCCACACGTACGACAGCGAATCGGAAATGGTGTCGTACCGGGAGGATGGCAGCAAGCGCACCTACGGCATGCGGATGATGAAGGCGGACGACGACAAGTTCCGCATCTGGTTCACCTCGCCCTCCAGCGTGAAGGGCCAGGAGGTGCTGCGCTCCGGGCAGAACATGTGGATCTACCTGCCCAACCTCAAGCGCGCCACGCGCATCGCCAACCGGGAGAGCTTCCAGGGCGGTGACTTCAACAACGCCGACGTGCTGCGCGTCACCTACGCCAAGGACTACACCGCCAAGCTGGTGGCCTCCGACGTGCCGGACACCTGGGCGCTGGAGCTGAAGGCGAAGAACCAGGACACGGCCTACGACTCCATCAAGCTGTGGCTGCGCAAGTCCGACAGCCTGCCGGTGAAGGGCCACTACTTCGGCACCAGCGGGCAGCTCCAGCGCAGCGCGGAGTTCACCGACTACACCGAGCTCGAGAAGGGCTTCACGCGGCCGGCCCGCATCATCATGCAGAACGAGCTGGTGAAGACCCGCCGCTCGGAGATGATTTTCAAGACCATGAAGCGCGACGTGGAGATCAAGGCGCAGCGCTTCACCCAGGCGGATCTCGGCCGCTAACCCCCTCCTGCCGCCCCTGGCCTTTATGCGCCCCCACGCCCTGCTCTGCCTGCTGCTGGCCTCGCCCCTGCTGTCCCCGGTTGCCCGGGGCGCCGAGGTGAATGGCTATGTGGAGAGCCGCACCCAGTACACCCGCTCCCGGGTGGACGGGGTGCTGCCCACCCGCGGGCAGCCCGAACTGCAGCAGCTCTTCGAGTTCAACGGCCAGCTCCGGCACGAGTACCGGCCCGGCGGCGTCGTCTCGGCCGACCTCTCGCTGTTCCTGTCCATGGCCGGGCGCTACCGGAGCCTGAACGCGGAGCAGCGGGAGGTGGGCGTGCGGCCCACCGAGGAGGCCGGCGCCCAGCCCATCGCCTCCATCAACGAGCTGTTCCTCCAGCACGAGTTCGCCCCGGCCTTCAACGTGCTGGCGGGCAAGAAGCGGCTCATCTGGGGCGCGGGCCTGGCCTACAACCCCACCGACCTGCTCAACCCGCTGAAGGACCCGACGGACCCCACCTTCCAGCGCGCCGGCGCGTGGATGGTGCGCCTGGAGGTGCCGCTGGAGAAGTACGCCTTCACGCTGCTCGCGAGCCCCGCGGTGACCGAGCAGGTGAGCGGCCTGCCCCGCTCCATCCTCACCTACCCCTCGTGGGACAAGCGGGATGACGAGCTGCACTACCTCATCGCCGCCCGCGCGTACGCGCTGGTGCTCGATGCGGACGTCAACCTGATGCTCTTCCACTCGAACCTGTACCGCAACGCCTTCGAGGACAAGACGCAGCTCGGCTTCTCCTTCTCGCGCTACTTCTTCACCGACTACGAGCTGCACGTGGAGGCGCTCGTGGGCGCCGGCTCCCCGCGGCTCTATGCGGCCCCGGACTGCGTGGCCTCCCCGGAGGCGGCGCTCGGCTGCGCGGAGCGCGGCGCGGACTTCCTCGTGCCCCGCCGCATCAAGGAGGGCCGCATCCGGCCGCAGATTCTCGCCGGCACGCGCTACATGTTCAGCGACGAGTCCATGGTGTCGCTGGAGTACCTCTACCAGGCCGACGGCCTGAAGAAGGCCGAGGCGCAGGACTACCTCAATGGGCTGTCGCTCCTGCGCTCGGGCGAGCAGTTCGGGTTGGATCCGTCCGGCATCGGCTTTGGCGGGGCGGACCCGGGGCTGCCCCAGAAGTTCAGCTTCGAGCCCATCACCCGGCACTACGCCTTCCTCAGCTTCCAGAAGCCGAAGATCCGCGACGACTTCACCTTCTCGGTGGTGCTCGTCTCCAGCCTTCAGGACCTGTCCGGGCTGGTGAGCCCCAGCCTCGCCTGGTCCGCCAAGGAGTGGCTGACGCTCACCCTGTCCGCCTTCGTTCCCTACGCGGGCCCCCGCTCACTTGCCGCCAAGAGACCCGGAACCGGGGAGGCGGTGAGCGAGTTCAGTCTCCTGCCCCTCAAGTATCGCGGCCTGTTCCAGGCCCGCATCTTCTACTGAAAGACGACCATGACCTCTGCGAACACCTCTCAAAACATCCTCGACCTCCAGGGCATCACCAAGGACTACCTGCTGGGAAAGACGAAGGTCAGCGCCCTGCGCGGCGTGGACCTGTCCGTCGCGGCCGGTGAGTTCACCGTGGTGACGGGCCCCTCGGGCAGCGGCAAGACGACGCTGCTCAACATCATCGGCTGCCTGGACCGGGCCACCTCGGGCTCCTACAAGCTCGACGGGGAAGAGGTGGGCAACCGCGACTTCGACGCGCTGGCCGAGGTGCGCAACCGGAAGATCGGCTTCATCTTCCAGAACTTCAACCTCATCCCCGTGCTGAACGTGGCGGAGAACATCGAGTTCCCCTGCGTGGTGCGCCGCAACGCCGAGGGCAAGGCGGCCCTGCGCCAGCGCGTGGAGGCCCTGGCGGAGGCGGTGGGCCTCAAGCCCTACCTGCACCACCGGCCGGACGAGCTGTCGGGCGGCCAGCGCCAGCGCGTGGCCATTGCCCGGGCGCTCATCACCGAGCCCAAGCTGGTGCTCGCCGACGAGCCCACCGCCAACCTCGACTCCTCCACGAGCGAGCAGATCATCGACCTGATGCTCCGGCTCAACCGCGAGAACGGGGTGACGTTCCTGTTCTCCACCCACGACCCGCGGGTGGTGAGCCACGCCCGTCGCGCGCTCCACATCCAGGATGGCAAGATGCTGCAGGGCGAGTTCCGGGGCGCGGCGCCCCATGCCCACGCCCAGGCGTCTTGAGCCCCTGGCCTTCGACTCACCGCTTTGAACGCATTGCTGCTTGATTCACCTGGGAGGACGTCATGAAAGAACTCGACTTCTGGCACCCCGTCATTCAGAGCCAGGACCTGAAGGACAAGCCCCTGGCCGTCACCGTCTTGGGCAAGAACATCGCCCTGTTCCGCACCGCGGACGGCAAGGTGGGCGCGCTGGAGGACCGCTGCCCCCACCGCCGCATGAAGCTCAGCAAGGGCAAGGTCGAGGGGGACCGGCTGGTGTGCCCCTACCACGGCTGGAGCATCGACCGGGCCGGCGAGGTGAAGGCGCCCATCCACAACAACGAGCCCATGCGCTCGTGCGCCACCCACTACATGGCCGCCGAGCAGCACGGCGCCATCTGGCTCAAGAACGCGGGCGAGGACACCCCGCTGCCCCAGCTCCACAAGCCCGACCACCGCTGCGCCTTCGTTATGCGCCACCGCATGGAGGCCCCCCTGGAGGTGGTGCTCGACAACTTCGTCGAGCTGGACCACAGCGTCACCACCCACCTCATCTTCGGCTACCAGAACGTGACCCAAGCCTCCGCGGAAGTCGAGATGGACGGCGACGTCATGCGCGTCAACCACCGGGGCCCCCAGAAGCAGGTCTCCCTGCCCCTGAAGCTCATGTTCGGCGTGAAGGAGGGCGACTGGGTGCAGGTGCCCACCGAGATGCGCTTCAGCCCCGTGAGCATGATCTCCGAGCAGCTCTGGACCAACGACAAGGAGCCCGGCAAGGTCCGCTCCCCCGGCACCCAGATGGTCATCTACTTCACCCCGGTGACCGACGACATCACCGACGTGCTGACCTTCACCTTCGTCTCGCCCAAGCTCCACAAGATGATGACGCGCATGCCCTTCCTGGGCCGGAAGGTGCTCTACACGCTCGTCGATTACGAGACCAAGCTCGACCAGGAGATGCTCGCGAACCTGGCGGACAAGGACCCGAACCTGCGCGGCATGAAGCTGGGCCGCCTGGACAAGCCCCTGGGCCAGGTCCGCACCCTGGTCAACCGCATCTACCGCGGCCAGCCCCAGCCGGTCCGCGTCGCCGAATCCGCCTGAGGTCCGGCTTGACCCATGCCCCCCGCCCCTCTGGGCGCGGGGGCGTGACGAGCTGCGGCAGCCCCCCACTTCCCTGTTAGCCGCCAAAAGTGCATTATTCCACTTAGAGGCGATTCCGCTGACAGCTCGCGACGAGGGTTGTGGATGAAGGCTGCAGATCTACCGCTGTATTACAACGCTGTGGACATCCTGGAGCGCAACCTCGCCACGCGCCCGGACAAGACGGCCCTCTTCACGCCGGAGCGGGAGCTGACGTTCCGGCAGGTCTCGGACGAGGCCAACCAGGTGGGCAACGCGCTGAAGGGGCTGGGGGTCCGCTTCGGCGAGTGCGTGGGCATCCTCACGCTGGACAGCGCCGAGTGGGTCACGTCCTTCTTCGGCACGGTGAAGCTCGGCGCCATCGCGGTGGGCATCAACACGCTGCTCAAGGCGCCCGAGTACGAGTACATCCTGCGCGACTGCCGGGCCCGCGTGCTCATCGTCCATCAGGAGTTCCTCCCGCTCATCGAGTCGGTCCGCGGCAACCTGCCCATGTTGGAGCACATCGTCGTCATCGGCGAGGGTCCGCATGCGGGCCACCTCTCCTTCCACGAGTGGATGCGCGGGCAGTCCACCGCGCTGGAGGCGGCGCAGAGCCACCGCGAGGACATCTGCTCGCTGAACTACTCCAGCGGCACCACGGGCGGGCCCAAGGGCATTCCCCACGCGCACAAGGACTACCCGCTCACCGCGCAGCTCTGGGGCGTGAACGTGCTGGGGCTGCGCGAGAGCGACCGCACCTTCGCGCTGGCCAAGCTGTTCTTCACCTTCGGCACGGGCGGCAACCTCATCTTCCCGTGGTACGTGGGCGCCAGCTGCGTGCTCTTCCCGGGCGCCGCGCGCGTGGCGGCGAACGTGCTGGGCACCATCGCCCGCTTCAAGCCCACCATCTTCTACAACGCCCCCACCGGCTACGCGGCGGCGCTGGCGATGAAGGACTTCTCCCAGTACGACTTGTCCTCCCTGCGGCTGTGCGTGTCGGCCAGCGAGGCCCTGCCCGCGGCGCTCTGGTACGCGTGGAAGGAGGCCACGGGGGTGGACATCATCGACGGGATTGGCTGCACGGAGAACTTCCACATCTTCATCTCCAACCGGCCCGGGGACATCCGCCCCGGCAGCAGCGGCAAGCCCGTCGAGGGCTACGACCTCAAGCTCGTCGACGATGAGGGCAAGACGGTGCAGGCCGGCGAGATCGGCAACGTGCTGCTGCGCAGCGAGACCGCGGCGCTCTCCTACTGGCACAACTTCGAGAAGAGCCGGCAGACCTTCCAGGGCGAGTGGCTCGCCACGGGGGACAAGTACTTCATCGACGCGGACGGCTACTACTGGCACGCGGGCCGCTCGGACGACATGCTGAAGGTGGGCGGCATCTGGGTGTCCCCCGTGGAGGTGGAGAGCACCCTCATCCAGCACCCGGCCGTGCAGGAGTGCGCCGTCATCGGGTGCCCGGACCAGAGCCGGCTCATCAAGCCCAAGGCGTTCGTCATCCTCAAGCCGGACCAGACGCCCTCCGAGGCGCTGATCCACCAGCTCACCGAGCACTGCACGGAGAAGATGGCGGCCTACAAGCGCCCGCGCTGGATTGAGTTCGTCACCGAGCTGCCCAAGACGGCCACGGGGAAGATTCAGCGTTTCAAGCTGCGCAGCGCCGCGTAGCCTGGGGGCCATGTCCCTGCATGTCACGGCCCGCGGTGAGGGCGAGCCCGCCGTTCTTCTCCACAGTGGAGGAATGTCGGGCCGCCAGTGGCGCAAGCTCGGCGAGGCCCTCGCCCCCACCCACCGGGTGCTCACCCGGCACATTCTCGCCGCCTCCGCTCCCCGGAGCCCGTAACAGCCATGCCGCACGCCATTCAGTGGGGAATCCTCGGAACAGGCAACATCGCGCGCCAGTTCGCCGAAGCGCTGCGCATGCTCCCGGACGCCGGACTGCTGGCCGTGGGCTCCCGCAGCCGGGACAGCGCGGACGCGTTCGCCCGCACGCAAGGGGTTCCCCGCGCGTACGGCAGCTATGAAGAGCTGGCGAAGGACCCCGAGGTGGAGGTGGTCTACATCGCCACGCCCCACCCCCTGCACAAGGACAACAGCCTGCTCTGCCTGGAGCACGGCAAGGCCGTGCTGTGCGAGAAGCCCTTCACGCTCGACGCGCAGGAAGGCGCGCTCATCGCTGACAAGGCCCGGGAGAAGGGCCTGTTCTGCATGGAGGCGATGTGGAACCGGTTCGTCCCCATCATGCGCGAGCTGGACGCGCGGCTGGCCACGGGGGCCATCGGGGAGGTGCGGATGCTCAACGCGAGCCTGGGCCTGCCGTTCGCGTTCAACCCCCACCACCGGGTGTTTGCCCCCGCCCTGGGCGGTGGCGCGCTGCTGGACCTGGGCGTGTACCCCGTCTCGTTCGCCCTCCGGCTGTTCGGACGGCCCACGCGCATCACCAGCCATGCGGTGCTGGGAGAGACGGGCGTGGACGAGCAGGTCTCCATCCTCTTGGACTTCCCGGAGGGACGGCAGGCCACGCTCAGCACCAGCGTGCGCAACCGCCTGCAGAACGATGCGGCCGTCTTTGGCACGCACGGCATGCTCCACCTGCACGAGCCCCTCAACTGCCCCGAGACGCTCACGCACGTGCCCACGCGGGCCATTGGCGGGGCGGACACCCCGCTCCAGCCTCCTCACACCCTCACGCGCAAGGTGCTGGGCAACGGCTACGCGCACGAGGCTGCGGAGGTAATGCGGTGCATGCGCGAGGGGCTCCTGGAGAGCCCGCTCATGCCGCTCCAGGAGACGCTGTTGATCATGGAGACGATGGACGCCATCCAGGCGGCGTGGCGGCTCAGTGCGCGGACCGGACTCCCCGGCGCCGGATCCGCTCCAGGAGCGGACTGAACAGCAGCCCCCCGCGGAGGTGCAGCCACCAGCGGACGGGCCAGATGCCGGTCAGGATGACGGGCAACCAGCTCGGCACGCCGAGCCAGGTCGAGGAGGCCGGCTCCGAGACCTTCAGCGGAAGCTTCGAATAGGGATAGCGCTCGCGGATGAACCAGAACCCCCTCTGGTTCCAGGTGGAGCGCACGCGCGGCCGTCTCGGAGGCTTGAAGAAGGCACCGCCCAGGTCAAACCGGTCCAGGGGCTTCCAGGAGGCCAGCCAGAACTGATCGGCCCCCACCATGAAGGAGCCGTTGCCCGTCCAGCGGAACCGGAGGTGGGCCTGAAGGGCCGAGAGCTCCCCGCGCCGGTCCGTGTCGATGCCAAAGGACGTGTAGAAGTCGTAGCTGAGCGCCCACATCCCCAGGAAGCCCAGGAACAGGGCGCACCAGAGGCCGCGAAGGATGCCTTTCATCCGCCGCCCCAGCGCTGGAGCCCAGGGCGCGCGGCCTCACCACGACTGAACATTCGCGGAGTCTACCAAAAGCTCAGGGCTCCTGGCGGGTGCAAGCACTCACCAACGGAACGCTCCAGAGCTGGTAGTACCCCGAGCCATCGCGGGCAGAGAAGAAGAGCTCCTCCCCCACGCGCGTGTAAGGGCCCGGGTCCGATGGCTTCCCGTCCGCGCCCACGTAGGCCACGGGGCGCGTGCCCGGCACGGTGCCATCCGTCACCCAGGCGGACGGGCCGCCCGAGTAGACGAGGAGCATCACGAGGTTGTCCGCCACGGACTGGACGAAGGGCACGGACTCATCCGAGTTGCTCACCGGTTCGAGCAGCAGCGTGGTACCGGCCTGCGTGCCATCGGTCACCCAGAGCTGCGTCGTGCGAGGAGAGGGCCCCGGGCTGCCAATGCCGGTCAGGAAGAAGAGCCTGCCGCCCGAGCCGGTGACGCCGATGAAGTACGGAAACGCATCGGGCTGGGCCGCGTAGGGATTGGGCAGCATCATCACGGGCTCACGGCCGCCGGGAACCTCCGCCGAGAGCCGGAACAGGGACATGCGCTGGTTGCGAGTGTCCGTGCCCACCACGTAGAGCGAGGCGCCGATGCGGCCCAGGAGCCGCGAGACGCGATGCTCCCCCCCGAGCGTGTGCAAGCGGACCGTACCCGCCGGGGTGCCGTCCGTCCGCCAGATCTCCGTGGCCCCATCCGGCTCGATGAGGGTGAAGAAGGCGGCCTCCCCCGACACCCGCACATCTTGCATGCGCGCGCTCCCGGGGCCCCGGTCCAGCAACCCCAGCGCCACCGTGCCACCCGCCGTGCCGTCCGTGCGCCAGAGCGTGTTGCCCTGGGCGCTTCGGAAGAAGAAGAGGACCGAGTCTCCCAGCCGGATGGGCTCCCCGGGGTACTCCTCCACGCTCGTTCCCAGGTTCACCAGCGGCCCCAGCTCCGAGGACGTCCCCTCGGCCGCCCATAGTTGCAAGCCTCCCGCCTGGTTGCGAATGAAGACGAGCCGCGGCCCCAGCCCCGCCAGGAGGTTCAGCGACGAGTCCTGCACGCCGGGCGTCAGGTCGGCGAACAGGTACGTTCCCGCTGCCGTCCCGTCACTCACCCAGAGCTCTCGGCCGTGCGACGGCTCCGCCGCGACGAAGAAGAGCTGATCCGCCGTGGGCGTCAGTTGCGCGAGGCTCCCTACCGGGGGCATGGGGAACTCCTGGATGGCGAAGGTCCCTGGCTCGGTCCCATCGCTCCGCCACAACGACGGAGGGCCATTCTGGCGGACGAGCGAGAAGTACAACTGCCCCTGGAACTCGACCATGTTCGAGGGCCCATCCCACCGGGTTGCGCCCGTTCCCGGTGGGAGGACTTGCTTGACCCGATGGGCAGTGCCCACATCGAAGGAGCACGCCTGCCCGGCCGCTTCAGCGTCCTGCCCCCCATACGCCACGAGCGAGAAGGCGGCCACCAGCGTCCCCTTCCGCCCCCACCGTCCCAGCCCACCCTTGCGCCCACCGCCCACCTTCGCCGCTGCCTGTCGCATGCCGCCCCTCCCCCAATGAAAAGTGCTGCGTGGGGGAACGCATGGCCATGCGACTCTGGACGAAGGATTCGGAACGGGAAGAGGCGCAGTCCGCCAATGGACATCTCCTGGGTGGACGCCCTGCTTGGTGGTTGGGGCCGGACGGACTAGAACCGGTGGCTTTCCGGGAGCCCCCTTGAAGACCCCGTGGTGGACGAGCGCAGGCAGGCACCAGGCCCCCCGCGGGCGTGCCCTGCCCGGGCTCGCCCTGCTCCTGGCGCTGGCCTGCAACAAGCCTCAGGAAGCGGCTGTCCCCACGGCGGCCCTGTCCCCGGCCCGGATCGCCGCCGCGGCGGATCTCTCCGTGGCCTTCGAGGAGATGGGCCAGGCGTACGAGCAGCTCCACCACGAGAAGGTCACCCTCATCTTCGGCGCGTCGGGAACGCTCGCCAAGCAGCTCAGCCAGGGCGCGCCGTATGACGCCTTCTACTCCGCGAATGCCGCCTTCGTGGACGAGACCATCGCGGCGGGAAGCTGTGACGCCCGCACCAAGGCCCGCTACGCCCAGAGCCACCTGGTGCTCTGGACCCGTGGGAAGCAGGCGGACACCGCCCCCAAGAGCCTCGCCGAGCTGGAGGACCCTCGCTTCGTGAAGATCTCCATCGCCCACCCCGAGCACGCTCCCTATGGCCGCGCCGCCAAGGAAGCGCTGGAGAAGAGTGGGCTGTGGGAGAAGCTGCGGCCCCGGATGGTCCACGCCGACAACGTCAAGCACGCGCTCCAGTTCGCCCAGACGGGCAACGCCGACGCCGCCATCGTGCCCCTGCCCCTGGTCCTCTCACTTCAGGACGGGCAGTACACCCTGCTGGACAAGGGCCTCTACACGCCGGTGGAGCAGACCTCGGTGCGCTGCAAGAACGGCGGCAATCCCGAGGGGGCGCAGCGCTTCGCGGCCCTCCTCCAGTCCGAGCAGGGCCGGGCCCTCATGCAGCGGCACGGCTTCATCCTCCTGGATCCCTGAGCGGCCGGCGCATGGATTGGAGCCCCCTCGTCCTGTCCTTCCAGGCCGCCGCCCTCGCCACCCTGCTGACCGCCGTGGTGGGCATCGGTCTGGGCGCGTTGCTCGCGAGCTGGCGGTTCCCCGGCCGCGAGCTCCTGGACGTGTTGTTCACCGCGCCCATGGTGCTGCCCCCCACGGTGCTCGGGTACTACGTGCTCGTCGTCATCGGCCGGGGCACGTGGATCAGCACCGCCTATGAGCGGCTCGTGGGCAGCCCCATCGTGTTCACCCGGGCGGGGGTCATCCTCGCGGCGGCCATTGGCAGCCTGCCCCTGGTCATCCGCTCCGCGCGCACGGCGCTGGAGGGCGTCGATGAGCTCTACCTCGATGCGGCCCGGACCCTGGGCGCGGGGGCCCTGCGGCGGTTCTTCATCATCCGCTTGCCCCTGGCCTCGCAGGGCATTCTCGCGGGGCTCATGCTGGGCTTCGCGCGGGCGCTGGGGGACTTCGGGGTGACGCTCATGCTGGCGGGGAACATCCCGGGCGAGACCCGGACCGCGCCGCTCGCCATCTATGACGCGATCCAGGCCAACCGGGAGGACCAGGCGGCCCGGATGGCGATCATCCTCACGGCCTTCGCCCTGGTGATCCTCTATACGGTCGGACGCCTCACCCGGAAGACCGTCGTATGAGCGCGGCCCTCCTCCAGGTGAAGCTGAAGCTGAAGCGCCAATCGGAGCTGGGAGGCTTCACGCTGTCGGCCTCCTTCCAGGCCCCTCCCGGAGTCACGGTGGTGCTGGGCCCCTCCGGGTCAGGCAAGAGCACCCTGCTGTCGGCGCTCGCGGGGCTCACGCGGCCCGAGGAGGGGACCATCACCGTGGGAGACGAGGTGTGGCTGGACACGGAGCGCGGGCTCGAACGGCCGAGCCACGAGCGCGCCCTGTCGATGGTCTTCCAGAAGTCCACCCTCTTCCCCCACCTGACGGCCCTGGGCAACGTGACGTTCGCGCTGGACCGCACGCGCTCCCGGGCAAGCCGCCGCGACGAGGCCCTGGCGCTGCTTCGCCGGATGAAGGTGGAGCACCTGGCCCACCGCTACCCCCGGCACCTGTCCGGAGGCGAGGCCCAGCGGGTGAGCCTGGCCCGGGCCCTGGCCCGGCCGCCCCGGCTGGTGCTGCTGGACGAGCCGTTCTCGGCGCTCGACCGGCAACTGCGGCACAGCCTGGCGGAGGACGTCCTGAACCACCTGCGGCGGTTCCAGGTGCCCATCCTCTTCGTGACCCACGCCCTGGACGAGGCCATCCAGTACGGCCAGAGCGCGCTGCTCGTCATGAATGGGAACGTGCGGTTCCACCCCCAGGCCACCGCCGAGCTCTGCGCGTCGGCGATGGGCCTGCGGCCACCCGGCGCCGCTCAGGACACGGCCGAGCAGAACTGCTCGTAGTCGATGAGCTCCACCTGGGCGCCCTCGCGGCACACCGGGCACTCCGGGTCGCGGCGGATCTTGAGCTGCTGGAAGTGCGTGCTCAGGGCATCGAAGTTGAGGAGCCGGCCCACCAGGGGCTCTCCGATGCCGAGGAGCAGCTTCAGGGCCTCGGTGGCCTGGAACAGGCCGATGATGCCGGGGAGCACGCCCAGGACCCCCGCCTCGGCGCAGGAGGGGGCCATCTCGGGCGAAGGCGGCTTCGGGTACAGACAGCGGTAACAGGGCCCCTTGCCTGGGACGAACGCCGTCACCTGCCCCTCGAAGCGGTAGATGGAGCCGTGGATGTTCGGCTTCTTGAGCATCACGCACGCATCGTTGAGCAGGTAGCGGGTGGGAAAGTTGTCCCCGCCATCCAGCACGAGATCAAAGGGCTCGAGGATGCGCAGGACGTTCTGGGACGTCAGCCGCTCCTGGAACGGGAGCACCTTCACGTCCGGGTTCAGGGCGCGAATGGCCTCCAGGGCGCTCTCCGTCTTGGGCATCCCGGCCCGCTCGCGCGTGTGGATGACCTGGCGCTGGAGGTTCGAGAGGTCCACCACGTCCATGTCGATGATGCCGAGCGTGCCTACGCCCGCGGCGGCCAGGTAGAGGGCCGCGGGCGAGCCCAGCCCGCCCACGCCCATGAGCAGCACCTTCGAGGCCAGGAGGCGCGCCTGGCCCTCCTCACCGACCTCGGGGATGGTCAGATGCCGCCGGTAGCGCTCCTTCTGCTCGGCGCTCAGCACCACCGGCTTCTCCACGGGGTAGGAGGCGTCGTGCCAGCGGCTGTAGCCCCCCGCCATCGAGGAGACGTTCAGGTAGCCCATGTCCTTCAGGGTCTTGGCGGCGAGCGCGGAGCGGGTCCCTCCCGCGCAGTAGAGCACCAGCTCGTCGTCGCGCGCGGCCTTCTCCTCGATGCGCAGCTCCAGAAAGCCGCGGGGAATGGAGAGGGCTCCGGGCAGCCGTCCCGCGGCGTACTCCTCCCCTTCGCGGACATCGATGAGCGTGAAGGCACGCCGCTGGTCGAGGAGCTGCTTGACGTGCTCGACCGGCACCTCACGGATTTCCTTCTTCGTGTTCGCCAGGATGTCTCGAAAGGAGGGGGCCATGGGGACGGGTCTCTCAGGCGGTCTTGGCGAGTTCGCGGTCGATGGCGGCGAGCAGTCGTGGATCATCCTCGGCGACGTCCGGTGAGAAGCGCTCCGCGTCGTATTGGGTATTGCAGAAGCTCTGGATCTCGGCGTCCGTGCCGGGCTCCTGCGTCAGGAAGTTGTTGGCCGGGAAGCCCAGCACCTCCACCACCAGCAGCACCTTGCCGGTGTACTCGGCCAGCTGGGCCTGCGGGCCGTCGATGCGCTTCACCGGAATGCCGTAGAGGGTCTCGCTCATGGTGTGTCTCCTTCGCTCCATCGGATGCGGGAGGGTAGGATAAACTCCGGTTCGCTGCGGCGCTTCCTTCTGTGGCCTCCGAGGAGCCTGTGGATGGACCGGCGATTCCTGGAATCCCGAGTGGGAGTGACCGTCCTCACCCTGACGGTGCTCCTCCTCGTCGATACGTACATCAACACCCTGCCCTTCCTGCGCCTGCTGCCCCGCCCTTTCCGGCTGTGGACCTGGCAGAGCGCCCAGGTGCTGGTCTGCCTGTTGGCGGTCGCGCTCCTGCACCGGCTGCGGCCCCGGGCAGCGCTGCTCGAGCTGGGCCTGGGCCCGCTCACCGGCCGGGCGCTGGGCTTCTGCGCCGCCGCGGTGCTGCCCATGGTTTTAACTTATGGCGCCGCCGCGGGCTTCCAGGTGCACCTGAGCTGGAGCGACTGGGTGACCCAGGCGGTCACGGCTCCCCTCGCGGAGGAGGTCCTGTACCGGGGCTATGTGCTCGGCCAGTTGCAGCGCCGGGCAGACTGGTCCTTCTGGGGTGCGGCGCTGGTGGGGCTGGCCCCCTTCGCGCTCGGGCACCTCTACCAGAGCGTCCGTGCGGGGCATGATCTGTGGGGGCTCGCCGGGGTGCTGGCCATCACCGGCCTGGGCCACCTGTTCTTCGCATGGCTGCTGGAGCGCTGGGGAGACCTGTGGGTGCCCATCGGCATGCACGCCCTGATGAACCTGTCCTGGGATGCGTTCGCCGTGGACGACACCGCCCTGGGCGGCACGCAGGCCAACGTGGCGCGCTTCGCCACGGTGGGGCTCGCCATCGGGCTGACGCTGATCCTGCGGCGAGGCCAACCGGGCTGGGGGCAGACGCCTCCCGTCAGCCGTTCTTCATCGTCATATCCGGGTTGAGCTCGATCCAGCGCTTCGTCCCGGCCGCGCGGTAGAGCGCCTCGATGAGCCGGATGTCGCGCAGGCCCATCTCGCCAGGGGTGCGCACCTCGCCGCCCTCGGCGATGACCTGGGAGAGGTGGTCGATCTCCCCGGTGAACTGCTCGGCGCTGGACTGGGAGGTGAGCACCTCCTCGGACTTCCCGGCGTTGCCCACCACCAGCCGGTTGTCCTGATAGGCGGTCGCGGGATCCAACGTCGCCACCTGCTTGTCGCCCCACAGGTCGATCCGCTTCTTGTCCGCCGTGTAGCCGGAGGAAATCGTCGCGCGGGCGCCCGAGGGAAAGACCAGCTCCGCGGTGAAGACGTTTTCGATCTCGGCGAAGCGCGGGTCTCCCGGGGGCGAGAACATGGAGGCCGACACCGCGTTCGGGCTCTCGCCCAGGAGCCACTGGAGCCCGTTGAGCGAATAGATGCCAATGTCCACCAACGAGCCGCCGCCGGCGATGGCCTTCTTCGCCCGCCACTGGTCACGGGGCTGGGAAGGCTTGAGCGGACGGTGGTGGTCCGACGAGGCGAACCAGACCTTGCCCAGCTCACCGGCCTGGAGCATCTCCCGGGCGCGCACGTTGTGGGGCTCCCAGTGCGCCCGGTAGGCGATCATCAGCTTCCGGCCCGCGGCCTTCGCCGCGTCGATCATCCGCTGGCACTCGGCGGACGAGTTGGCCATGGGCTTCTCGCACATCACGTGCTTGCCCGCCTCCAGCGCCTTCACCGTCAGCTCGGCATGGGAGGAGTTGGGGGTGACGATGTAGACCACCGACACGTCCCGGTCCTTGGAGAGCCGGGACAGGGTCTCGTAGGTGTAGAGGCTGGAGGCCTTCACGCCGTGGCGCGCGGCGACGGTGCGCGCCTTCTCCGCGTTGCCGGACACCAGCGCCACCAGCTTGGACCGGCGCGCGCGGCCCAGGGCCGGCAGCACATACTGCTGCGCGTAGTGGCCCAGCCCCACCACGGCCCAGCCCAGTTGCTGCTCCGCCGGCAGCGGCGGCTCCGTTTCGAGCTGGGGCTGAGGCCGGCCCGTGGGGCCGGTGGGAATGGACTGCGCCCCGGCCTGGCCCGCGAGGAGCACACTGCCCAGGCCGAGGGCCGAGCGGGTCATGAACAGGCGGCGCGAGGGCGCGGAGGTCGTCTCATCGGACACGGGGCGTTCTCCCGGAAAGGGGCCAGGGTTCGGCGGTGAGCGCCCTCAACCCACCAGCCCGACCCGGGCGGCGCAACCCTCCCGCCCAGGCGCGTGGTGGATAGCGCACAGAGGGTTCACTGCGGCAGGGGCAGCTCCAGGATCATCCGGGCGCCGCCTTCCGGACGGTTCTCCGCGCGCAGCGTGCCGCCGAAGCGCTCGGCCATCTCACGCGAGATGGCCAGGCCCAGGCCCGTCCCCTTGTCCCGGTCCTTGGTGGTGAAGAAGGCATCGAAGATGTGCGGCAACACCCCGGGAGAGAACCCCGGGCCATTGTCCTCCACGCGGAGAATCACCCGGCCCCTCCCCCGCGTGCCCCTCACCCACACGCGCCCTTCGCGCACCCGGGCCTGCTCCAGCGCATCCCCCGCGTTCACCAGCAGGTTGAGCACCACCTGCGCGAGCCGCCCCGAGGTGGCGAAGACCCGCAGGTCCTCGGGCACCTCCACCGACAGCTGCGCCACGTGCTTGAGCCGCACCGCCGCCAGCCGCGCCGCGTCCGACACCACATCCACCAGCGCGCACTCCGAGGGCTCCTCCGCCTGCATCCGGGAGAAGCCCTTCAGGTCGGACACGATGCGCTCGATGCGCTGAAGCCCCTCGAAGGTGTCCTCCAGCACGGAGTCCAGCTCCTCGGTGTCCTGGCCGGACAGCCGCTCACGCAGCGCCCCGCGCAGGAACTCCACGTTGGCGTGCACGAAGGACAGGGGGCTGTTGATCTCGTGCATGACGTTGGCGGCCAGGCGGCCCAGCATGGCCAGCTTCTCCGTCTGGGCCCGCTGCAGCTCGGCCAGCGCCAGCTTCTCCTGCGCTTCGCGATGGGCCTGCTCCCAGCGCATCGCATTGAGGGCCTGCTGAGTCTTTCGGAACTGCGCCGCGCCATAGGCGCCACAGAAGCTCATCGACGCCACCAGGCCCGCCACGGCCAGCGCGCGCATGGGATCGTGCGAGACGAACAGCAACAGGTACAGCGTCCCCAGGGAGCACGTGAGCCCCGAATAGATGATGGGCCGCGCATCCCGGGGCTGCGCGAGCGCCAGGACCAGCGGCAGCGCCGGGGTCAGATAGATGAACGGGTTGGAGGGCCCCCCGAGCAGGTACGTGAGCCACAGGAAGCACACGCCGCAGCAGACACTGTTCAGGGCCGTGAGCACCGCCTCGCCCCGCTCGCCCACCTTCTCCCGTGCCCAGAGGTAGAGCAGGATCTCCAGGGCCCAGCCCACACGCACCAGCAGCGAGGGCAGGTAGAAGCCGCGCAGGAACAGCACATCCAGCGCGTAGAACAACACGATGCACAGGGCGAGCACGCCACCAATCCGCAGGGACTGCGCCTGCGTGGGACGCTCGGTGCGCGGCAACACCATCTCCAGGCGTTCCATCGCGCCCTGCTCCAGCGATCCAACCATCATGGAGGGGAAGCCTTGACCGAAGCGGCGGGCTGATCACGTCCTTCATGGATTTTTCCGCCCCCAAGAGTACGGTGAGTAACTTTTCACCCGTTTTCCCCGGTGACGAAAAGGACTGCCTGCCTGCCCGTCAGCCCAGGAGCGGAGCCGAGGGCGCTGGCCTGACGGTGTGCTTGTCTCCCTCCAGGGGGTCCCCAGATTTCCGGCAGAAGAACTCCGACCTTTCACCTCGTGGAGACTCCCATGAAGCTTCCTCTGATGGCGGCGCTCGCCGCCCTGACGCTGTACGGTTGCGCCAGCCAGTCCTCGAACACGCGTGAAGCCTCGGCCTCCGAGGCCGGTGCCGTGGGCGGCTCGGGCAACGTGGATTCCTCTACTGGCTCCTCGAGCGGCGAGGCCAGCGCCAGCGAGGCCTCCTCCGAGGAGAGCCTGACGCCCGGTGAGGCGAGCAACGTCACCACCCTGGAGGAGCGCGATCGTAAGGACGCGCCCACCGTCTACGAGGGCGAGGCCACCGGCGGCAGCGGCTCGGGCAGCGAGACCGTGACGACCGATGACGGCCAGAAGTGGGACGTGCAGCAGAACAATGGCCAGGACCTCGGCACGAACCAGTCGGCCCCCGAGGGCGCCGTGAACCAGAACAACGGCGGCACGGGCGGCTCCGGCAGCGAGAGCGGCTCCGGCAAGAGCGAGGTCATCGAGGATCCCACCATCAACAAGAGCGACGTGTCCATCCCCACGACCGACTCCACCAACAAGTAGTCCCGGCCCAAGGCCGCTGCCCTTCCGGTGAAGCCCGCTCGCGGGCTCACCGGAAGGAAGGCCGGGGCGCAGTGCCAGCCCCCAGGGCGCCTCGGCGATCTGCTTGATGTCAAAGGCAGCCGCCGGGTGAGCGGACACCTTGCCCTCCTCCATTCCAGCGGGCAATGCCTGGCAGGCCCAAGGTTGATCACGCTTCAGGACAGGCGTGGCACCGCAGTCACGTGCAACCGTGACGCATCGCCAAACTCATCCAGAACCGCAGCGCGGCTCATTTGGGGAACGGAATCCATGCGTCCAAACACTCCTAAAAGGCATCACCCCCGCGCCCACTTCCAAGAATACCCAGTTTAGTGTATTTTCCGGCTTTCCAGAGAAATTCTCATATCAAAGGGACGCCGTGACCCAGACCGATTCCCGTGTCCACCTGAAGGACTACAAGACCAAGGAACTCCAGTGGGACAAGTTTGCCACCGCGCGCAGCATTCCCCGGCGCATGCTCCCCGAGGGTCCCCTGACCGGGCAGATGTGCCCCACCGCGAGGCAGCCCCTCTATCACCACCCGCTGATGCAGGCGGTAGGACAGCAGGCGCAGGATCACCTGCTCATCCACACGACTTACAAATACATGAGTGACATCTCCCATGTGGAGATGGACACGGTCAATCAGATCTCCCTGAAGATCGTCAACAACACGCTGCCGTTCTCCTTCTCGGAAGACATTCAGCACGACGCGCTGGCAATCATCGTGGATGAGTCCTACCACGCCTATGTGGCCCGGGATTTCATGCGGCAAGTCATTGAGCGCAGCGGCGTGAAGCCCGTGACCATGCCGGTGAAGACCGTGCTCTCGGAAGCCATTGCCCACGGCAAGAGCGTGCTGCCCGAGAACCTCCACGAGATTTTCGAACTGGTGGGCGTGTGCGTGGGAGAGAACACGCTGACCAAGGAATTGCTTCACCTGACCGGTGATCGCTCCATGAACCCCGTGGTCCATCAGGTGATCGAAGACCATGTCCGCGACGAGAGCCGGCATGCCGTCTTCTTCACGCACATCCTCAAGCTCATGTGGAGCGCGCTCGACGAGCCGTCCCGGAGCGCCATCGGTCCGCTCCTGCCCGAGTTCATCCTCAACTACTTCAAGCCGGATCCTCAGTACGAGCGCGACGTCCTGCGGTCCCTCCAGGTGCCCGAGCACCACATCGACCGCATCCTCGGGGAGACGTTCGCGCCCATGCCCCTGGAGGAGCTGTGGCCGCGCATCCCCATCATCGGGCACGTGATGGGCGTGATGAAGCAGAGCGGGGTTTTGGAGAACGGCAAGACGGCCGACGCCTTCCGCCGCATCAAGCTCCTCAACTGAAGCCCCTGCACCGCAAGCCCCGCCATGCGGGGCTCGGGTGGCAGGCTTTAGAAGGTGATCTCCACCGACGGCACGCTGCGCGCCGCCGGGCCGTGGAAGACCACCTCGATGTTGTTGCCGTCCGGGTCGAGCACGAACGCCGCGTAGTAGCCCGGGTGGTAGCTGCGCAGGCCCGGCGCCCCGTTGTCCCGCCCGCCCGCCGCGATCGCCGCGGCGTGGAACGTGTCCACCATCGCGCGGTCGCGCGCCTGGAACGCGAGATGGTGGCGGCCGGTCAGCACGCCGGCCGCCGCCGCACTGTTGGCCGTCGAGACGAACAGCTCGTCGGCCCAGAACCAGTCCTCGCCCTCGCCACCCAGCGGCACGCCGAGCACGTTGAACACCGCGACGTAGAAACGGCGGCTCGCGCCGAGATCACGAACGATGAGCTGGAGATGGTCGATGAGACGGCCGCGATGCAGGCGTTGCGCTTCCATGGTCGGGCTCCGGTGAGGGTGGGCTCCGAGGATACGCTACCGGGTCCAGGAGGTGTGAAAGGGCGTTGCCCCTCCCCCTGTCCTCACGCGGTGTCCGTCAGCGCGCGAGTTCCGCGTCGATGGTCTGCTCGAAGATGTTCATCGGCCGCGCCCCGGCGAGGGTCTTCCCATTGATGAAGAAGGTGGGCGTGGCCATGACCTTGCGGCGCTGGCCCTCCACCACCTCCATGTCCACGTAGTGGGTCCAGGTGCTCGAATCCATCGCGCGCCGGAAGCGCTCCACGTCCAGGTTCAGCTTGCCGGCCAGCTTCTCCAGCGAGGCCCGGTCCAGCGCGTCCTGGTGGGCGAAGAGCGCATCATGGAACTCCCAGAACTTCCCCTGCTCATGCGCTGCCATCGAGGCGGCGGCCGCCAGGCGCGCATTCGGGTGGGTGGGCAGGGGATTGTGCCGGAAGACAACGCGCACCTTCTCCCCGTACTTCTCACGCAGGGCCTTGAGCGTGTCGGCCCCGAGGGCGCAGAACGAACACTCGAAGTCGGACCACACCTCCACGGTCACCTTCGCGTCCGCGCGGCCCTGGGAAGGCGCCTCCGGGCGGGGCGGGGCGGGGATGGCCGTCTTCTCGATGGCCTCGGAGCGAGGACGGTCCTTGCATTCATCGGCCGGATTCGAGGAGGCCGGCGAGCCGGCGATGGCGAGCGAGGACAGCCCCAGCAGCGCGGTGGCAACCGCGCCAACGGACAGGAACGGCTTCATGGTCAACCTCTGGTGTGCAATCGGAGACGCGGCTCCAGGGCCGGAGCCAGCGGCGCGGCTTCGTTTTCGCCGCGCCCCCATGAGTGCCGCGAGGCCCACGCGAGTTTCAGCATGAATCGCCCCGAGGTCCATTGGCGTTCCTCGCGCACCAAGCCGCCGCGCGCGTCAGGGCGTCCCGGCAGTTCCTTCTGAGGGGTGCGTCGCCCTCGGGGTCACTTCACACCGCGTGCAGGCGGCACGAGCAACTCTTTGGCCACCTCCACGAAGAGACGCAGCGGCGCGGAGCGCTGTGCACGGCTGGGGTAGTAGAGGAAGAAGCCGGGGACCGTGGGTGCGTAGGGCTCGAGCACCTGCTGCAGCCGCCCGGTCTGGAGCTGCTCCGCCACCATCGGCTCGAAGGTGTACGCCAGCCCCAGGCCTTCTTCCGCCAGGGTCACCATCAGCCGGCTGTCGTTGGCGACCACGCCCCCGCGCACAGGCACGCGCCAATTTCTGCGGCCCCGCTCCAACTCCCACGCGTAGAGCGCCCCGGTGGTGTGCACGCGGAAGGTGAGGCACTCGTGGCGAAGGAGGTCCTCGGGGCGCTGGGGTGTCCCGTGGCGTGCGAGGTAGCCAGGCGCGCCCACCACCACGAAGCGGAAGGCGTCGGTGAGGCGCACCTGAACCATGTCGCGCTCGATGGCCTCGCTCAGCCGCACGCCTGCGTCGTAGCCTTCCGCCACGATATCCACGAAGCGATCCTCGATGGTGACCTCCACCTCGACCCGCGGGTGGCGCGCGCGAAAGGTGGGAAGCACCGGGGTGATGACGAAGGGCACCGCCGACCGCGGCACCGACAGCCGGACGCGGCCCACGGCCTCTCCCGGTTGAGCAGAAACCTCGGTGAGGGCGGTGAGCGCCTGTCCCAACGCCGGACCCGCGCCCTCCAAGAGCCGCCGCCCTGCATCCGTAAGCGACACGCTGCGCGTCGTGCGGGTGAGCAGCACCACACGCAGCTGCTCCTCGAGCTGCCGCACCGACTGGCTCACCGCGGGGGTGGAGACGCCGAGTTCGCGCGCCGCGCCGCTGAAGCTGCGCAGACGGGCCACGGCGAGGAACACCTGGAGCTGCGGGAGGAGAGCCGTATTCATTGCGAGAGCCCCTTCAAGGCCACCGTGGATTCCGCGGGAGCTTACGCCTCACTGTTAAGCACCGCTTAAGAGCTTATTGACGCCAGGGCGCGTAGTCCCCCGAGGAAACCAGGGTTATTTCTCTTCGTGAACAGGGCGAACGGCTCCCAACCCACAGGGAGAGAAGAGGCAATGCGTAAGCGTTCATTGGGAAATAGCGGTCTGGAGGTCTCGGCCCTTGGGTTCGGTGCCATGTGGGCCTGAGCGCCAATCTGGGCCCAGCGACCGGCAAGCAGGAGGCGATCGCACGGACGCCGCGCTCACCCCCGGCGACCTCCGCGAGATCGACCTCGCCGCCTCGAAGGTCGAGGTGCAAGGGGCCCGGCTCGGCGAAGGACTGCTGAGCCTGAGCGAAAACTAGAGGAGAAGAACAATGAAGAAGCGCAGACTTGGAAACAGCGGATTGGAAGTCTCGGCCATCGGACTCGGCTGCATGGGTCTGAGCTATGGCTATGGCCCGGCAACGGATAGGCAGGAGGCCATCCAGTTGATCCGGGCGGCCTTCGAGCGCGGCGTCACCTTCTTCGACACCGCCGAAGCCTACGGCCCCTACACGAACGAAGAACTCGTGGGCGAAGCCCTTGCCCCCTTCCGGGACCAGGTGGTGATCGCCACCAAGTTCGGCTTCGAGTTCGACTCCCATGGCGGGCAGAGCGGCATGAACAGCCGGCCAGAGCACATCAAGGAAGTCGCGGAAGCAGCGCTCAAGCGGCTCAAGACCGATCGGATCGATCTCTTCTATCAGCATCGCGTCGACCCGAACGTTCCGATCGAGGACGTGGCGGGTGCGGTGAAGAAGCTGATCCAGGAGGGCAAGGTCAAGCACTTCGGCTTGTCCGAAGCAGGCGTGCAGACGATCCGGCGCGCTCATGCGGTCCAGCCGGTGGCCGCTCTCCAGAGCGAGTACTCCCTGTGGTGGCGGGAACCCGAGAAGGAGATCCTGCCAGCCCTGGAGGAACTCGGGATCGGCTTCGTGCCCTTCTCCCCCCTTGGTAAGGGCTTCCTCACGGGCGCGATCAGCGAGAGCACGGCATTCGACAGCAAGGATTTCCGCAACATCGTCCCGCGCTTCACGCCAGAGGCGCGGGCAGCGAATCAGGCCTTGGTGGATCTTCTCGGCGAAATCGCCGCCCGGAAGCAGGTAACGCGAGCCCAGCTCGCCCTCGCCTGGCTGCTGGCCCGGAAGCCGTGGATCGTGCCGATCCCGGGGACCACCAAGTTGCATCGCCTGGAGGAGAACACTGGAGCGTCCGCCGTTGAGCTGACGCCCGATGAGCTCCGCGACATCGAGGGCGCCCTCTCCAAGATCACGGTGCAAGGGGATCGGTATCCCGCGCACCTTCAGGCCAGGGTCGGCCGCTGAGAGAACCGAGCTTGGCGGACATCCGCCTTCTCAAAAACCCCAGGAGGAACCGTGAAGAGCAAGCTGGCGAACGAAGAAGCAGGAAGCGATCAGAGTTCTGATGAGACCGCTGGCCTGAGCCGGCGGCGGTTCATGGTGACGGCCACCTTGGCCGCTGGCGGACTGTGGGGTCTGTCACTCCGACATCCACCATGGCCGTGAGCACTGGGTGGTCGCCGTTGGCTCGAGCGTCAGCAAGTTCAAGGCCGGCTCCCGCGTCGGTGTGGGTTGCATGGTGAATTCGTGCCGCCGTTGCGGCCCGTGCGAGAGCGGAATGGAGCAGTACTGCGAGAACGGCAACGTCCTCACCTACGGCTCGAAGGACCGCGACGGCGCGATGACACAGGGCGGCTACTCGACCTTCAACGTCGTGGACGAGGACTTCGTCATCGGCATCCCCGACGTGATCGCCCTGGCACACGCGGGACCGATGCTGTGCGCGGGCATCACCGTCTACTCTCCGCTGCGCAGGTAGAGCATCGGGCCAGCGAAGAAGGTCGGCGGCGTCGGACTCGGCGGCCTCGGTCACACTGCGGGCCGGCCTCCTGCCAGCCCTGTCCACGGACCTGGGCGTCTCCATCGCGGCGGCGGGTCAATGGGTGACAGCGCTCTCGCTCACGTTCGCGCTCGGCGCTCCCGTGCTCGCGGTGGCGCTCGGCCACGAATTGGCGCGGGGCATCTGGTTATCGCTGGTATCCGATTGCGATGATTTGACCTGACGCGTCGCTGCTCACAAACAACTCGCCATTGGGGCCCACACCCAACCCTACCGGCCGATGCGGCCAGCCGGCTGCGGTGTCGCTGGCGCCGTCGAATTCGAAGAACGGCTCGTAGCGAACCGGCAACCCGTTCTCGAACACCACCCGCACCACCTCGTAACCCTGGGCGGGCTGTCGATTCCAGGAACCGTGGAAGCTGACGAAGGCGTCGTCGACCACCTCGGGCGGGAAGGACGCGCCGTCGTAGAAGACGATGTCGAGCGGCGCAACGTGAGCGGGCATCGCCAACATCGGAGGCACCACATTATTGACGTCGCGGCACCACGCATCGGAGTGGGTACCATCATTCATGAAGCCCGGATCTGCCCACTGCGTCGTCGGGCCCATTCCCACACCAGACGGAAGCAGAAACTCACTGAAGCAATAGGGGTAGCCATAGAACCGCCCGGCTTCGGCGAAGAGGTTCAGCTCTTCAGCGGGATTGTCGGTGTGAATGTCGCCCCCGAGGTCGGCACGGTTGAGATTGTCTCGCCCGTTTTCCACACCCCACAGCCGGCCCTGGCTGTCGAAACGCAGGCCCACTTCGTTCCGAAGGCCATCGGCAAACACCTCGCCGTCCGTGAAAGCCACGTTGCCCGCCTGAACCTGGGCTGCGGTAAAGCGACGAATGCGAGCGCGCGTCGAATTGTTGTCCACGTTCGCGGCTGAACCGACGCTCACGTAGAGGCGGCCTTCGGCGTCGAAGATGATCGTCCGGGTGACATGGCCGCCCGTAGGGATGCCAGTCACCACTTCTTCCTGGCCGCTCAGCGCGGCTCTCGTTCCGGTTGCGAACGGCCAGCGCAGGACGCGCGTCGCGGAAGAGGCATAGAGATATCCGTCGTGCAGTGTGATGCCATGGTTGAGCCCGCTGGCCTCGGCCAGCGTCGCCCGTTCGGACGAATCCGAAACGCCGTCACCGTTCGAATCGTAGAGTGCGGTGATTCGACCTGCGGTGCGCTCGACCACCAGAACGTCTCCGTTCGGAGCGACGATCAACCCTCGCGGATTAGTAACGGTCGCCCAGGTCCATGCACAGTACCCCGCTGGCAACCTCGCATTGGCCACGTTGGCGCTCGAAGGCCCCAGGCAGCTGTTCTTGAGAGAAGTCCCAGCATCGGAAGTGCCAGCATCGGAACTCCCGCCGTCGGTCTCACCAGCGTCACTCGTTGGGTTTTGATCTCCGGCATCGGTCCGCCCCCCGGCATCCATTTCGACGCCGGCATCCCTCTCGGTGGAGGGCCGGTCTGAACAAGCCAGGAGGGCAGAGGCACAGAGCGCTGCGACGAGCCCAAGGGCCGGCATCTTAACGCCGTTGCTGCGCGGGAGGGAGAAGCGTCTTCCAGTCATGGTGTTATTGTCTCAAAGAAAGAGGGGGCTGCTGCGGCCCGTGCACCTTGCCGCGCGCTCCAGCGCTTCTGGCCTGGCGATCGAACGTCTTGCTGGAACAGCCATATGCCCCAAGCCTGCGGAGCACTAGGCGCTGGGGGTTAATGGGGTGTTAAGCACAAATTTATAATGAAGAGCCTCATTTCTTTTCGAAGACGTCCTTGGCCACGGTCACGGCGGTGATTGCACTCGGCCAGCCGGCATAAAAGGCGAGGTGTGTGATCGTCTCGACCAGCTCCTCCTGCGTCACGCCGTTGTCGCGGGCGCGGGCAAAGTGCGAGCGGAGCTGGTCGGGACGATTCATGGCGATAAGCGCGCTCACAGTCACGAGGCTGCGGTCGCGAGGCGAGAGCTGCGGGCGTGTCCACACATCGCCGAAGAGCACTTCGTCGGTCAGCTCGACCAGCTTCGGCGAGAAGCCGCCGATCAGTTTCTGGGCAGGCGTCGGTTGCGCGGGTTGCGTCGATGCGGGGGGCGTGGAGGAGCCTCTTACGGGCATGCGGTATTGCTCCTCGGTGACCTTCTCCAGCCAATCGGTGCTCTTGCCATCGAGCTGTTCCACGATGGCGATATGCGCCATCGACGTGGCCGGCGCCGCTCCATGCCAGTGCTTCACGTTCGGCGGAATGCGGACGACGTCCCCCTGCCGGATCTCGTCAACCTGTCCGCCCCACTGCTGCACGCGCCCGGTTCCGGCTGTGACGATGAGGATCTGACCGAGTGGATGGCTGTGCCATGCCGATCGCGCGCCCCCGTCGAACGTGACGAGTGCGCCCATCGCCCGCGCCGGAGCGCTGGCCTGAAACAGCGGGTCGACGCGGACGGAGCCGGTGAAGTTTTCGGCTGGCCCCTGCCGCGACGGCTGCGTGCCACGCCGAGCGATGGTAATGGTTTGAGCGGATGCGGAAGTGGCGAGAATCAGGGAGAGGACGGCCGAAGCGAACACGTTCATGGGAGTTCTTCCTGGAGGTTCAATCCAGCCCCTTCTGCCTGAGAAACTGAGACAGAAGGTCAGCGATCTGGACATTGTTGAGATCCGACATGGGGAAGTGCGTATTGCCGCGAACCCCGAGTTCGGGCAGATGCACGACCGTCACGTCACCCCCGTGGCGGTTCACCGCATCGCGGAACAGCCTTGCCATGGCGAGCGTGACTCGCCATTGGTCCTGGCCTGGATTCGGGGTTGGATTTTCAGCAATGAAGTCGCCGTAGTACATGACGATCGGGATCTTCGTGAGCAGCAGGAAGTCCGGCAGCGGCACCTCGACGCCTCTGACCGTGACGCCGGTGGACATCGTCAGTTCAGGGGCTTCGCCCGGCGGGAAGGCGAAGCCAGCACCCGGTTCGTAGGAAATGATGGCTCGCACATTTCTGTTCTTGATCGCCGTGCGCCAGCCGAGTCCACCGCTCTGTGAGTGTGTGACAAGAATGCCGGGCCCGATCCGGCCGAAGAGTGCGGAAACCGCATCGGAATTGACTTCCACGTCGTAGGGACCCGTGTTGGGCACCATCTGCCGGAAGAACTGGTTGAGCGCCTCCGGATCGCTTGAGAACTGCACGCCTGGGTAGAAGTCCGGCCACAAGCCAAGGCGGAAGATGCCGAACCAGAGCTGTTCGTCAGGCGCAGCCGTCATCATGATGGGCTGAGTGCTGCGTGCTGCGCGGCCGCGCCGTGGTTGATCGATCAAATACACTGGAAAGCGACGGCGCAGAAAAAGGTTCTGGAATCCCTCTCGGCCGTCCGGAGTGCTCTCCCACGTCTTCGCGGACTGGCCGTGGCCATGCCAGAACACGAGTGGAAGCTTTCTGGCATTCGCCGGGATCTCATAGGACACATATACGTGATCGCCGTGCAACATCTGCCCCGCGGAGTCGGGCCCTGCGGGGTTGTAACTGCCCTGCTTGATTGGGTCGAACGTGCCGGGCGCGGTGATGACCGTGCCGCCGGCTGCAAAGCTGCCTTGTTCCTGAATGAGCAGTGGCCCGGGCTGCTCGGCCGTGGTTGCACACGTGGAGGCGCTGAGCGCGACGGTGATCAGCACCAAGGCAGTACGGTGTTTCATCCGTCCCATCCCTTCTTTGAGAGAGGCTCTGACAGCAGGTCTACAATCTTGAATTCGTAGGGGTTGGGCTCGATGCGGTTAGCAATAGCACCCGCCCTCCGCGAGGCACTAGGTGCCGGAGCGGAAAGAGGCTTTGAAGCCCTGCTTAAGAGTGTGCGCCACGCGTCCGGCCAGCTCGCGGCCTTCGCTTCGTTCGAAGGCACGGGAACCAGCACCGCGTCCCCCAAAGCACTGGACAGGGACAGTCCGCAATTGCGGACTGTGCCCGTCGACGGTACCAACCCGTTGGCAGCAGCCGCTCTACAGTACCAACCAGGGAGCTGGGCGCACACGGGCGCCCGACTGGAGGCAGGGCCATCCCATTAGTTCTTCAACCGGTAGCCCGTCTTGAAGATCCACCCCACCGCCACCAGGCACAGCAGGAAGAAGCCCAGCGTCATGACGAGGCTCACCTCCACCGCCACGTCCGCCGTCCCGTAGAAGCTCCAGCGGAAGCCCGAGATCAGATAGACCACCGGGTTGAACAGGGTCACCGTGCGCCAGACGGGCGGCAGCATGTCGATGGAGTAGAACGCGCCGCCCAGGAACGTCAGCGGCGTCACGATCAGCATGGGGATGAACTGCAGCTGCTCGAAGCTGTTGGCCCAGATGCCGATGATGAAGCCGAACAGGCTGAAGGTCACCGACGTCAGCACCAGGAAGGCGATCATCCACAGCGGGTGGAGGATGTCGATGGGCACGAACATCGCCGCCGTGGCCAGGATGATCAACCCCAGGGCCGCCGACTTGGTCGCGGCGGCCCCGACGTAGGCGATGATGATTTCCAGATAGCTCACCGGCGCCGACAGCAGCTCGTAGATCGTCCCGGTGAACTTGGGAAAGTAGATGCCGAAGCTGGCGTTGGACAGGCTCTGGGTGAACAGGCTGAGCATGATCAGGCCGGGCACGATGAAGGCGCCGTAGGACACGCCGTCCACCTGCCGCATCGACTGACCGATCGCCGAGCCGAAGACCACGAAATAGAGCGAGGTGGTGATGACCGGGGTCACCACGCTTTGCACCAAGGTGCGCAGCGCCCGTGCCATCTCGAACCGGTAGATGGCCCAGACGCCATGGCGATTGAAGGTCATGCTCATGATGCGGTGCGCTCCTTGACCAGGCCCACGAAGATGTCCTCGAGCGAGCTCTGGCGTGTGTTCAAATCCCTGAACCCGATGTCCAGCTCGCTCAACCGCCGCAGGAGGCTCGGCACGCCCGTCTGCTCCTCGGTCGCGTCGAAGACGTACTCCAACGCATGGCCACCGGCCTTCAGCGTGAGCGGCCAGTCGGCCAGCCCAGCCGGGAGGGCCGTCAGCGGATTCTGGAGGTTCAAGGTGAGCTGCTTCTTGCCCAGCTTCTTCATCAGGCTGGCCTTGTCCTCGACGAGGATGAGCTCGCCCTTGGAAATGACCCCGACCCGGTCGGCCATCTGCTCGGCCTCCTCGATGTAGTGGGTGGTCAGGATGATGGTCACCCCCTTCTCGCGCAGGTCCCGGACCTGCGCCCACATGTCCCGGCGAAGCCCCACGTCCACACCGGCGGTCGGCTCGTCGAGGAAGAGGATCTCCGGCTCGTGGCTCAGCGCCTTGGCGATCATCACCCGCCGCTTCATGCCGCCCGACAGCGTCATGATTTTGGCGTCCTTCTTCTCCCAGAGGGAGAGGTCCCGGAGCACCTTCTCGATGTGCGGCGGATGGGGCGCCTTGCCGAACAGACCGCGGCTGAAGGAAGTCGTCGCCCACACGGTCTCGAAGGCGTCGGTGACCAGCTCCTGCGGCACCAGCCCGATCTTGGACCTCGCGGCGCGGTACTCCCGGAGCACGTCGTGCCCGCCGGCGACGATCCTTCCTGAACTGGGGGTGACGATGCCGCAGATGATGTTGATCAGCGTCGTCTTTCCAGCCCCATTGGGGCCCAGCAGGGCGAAGATCTCGCCCTTGCGGATCTCCAGATCGATGTTCTTCAGCGCATGAAGCCCTGACGCATAGGTCTTGGTCAGGCCGGAGACGGAGATGATGGGTGGCGGGGGGATGGTCATGGTGGACGGATGGCCTCTATGGCGTCGCGCTGCGGAACTCAAGCCGCTTGAGCGCTACGGTACGGAGAATGCGCCGGCAACGGAGCGGTCCCCCCCTCACCCTCGCGCCTGGAGCGTCAGCCGCCGAAGACATGGCGGGTGAGGAAGTCATTGCGGAACTTGTGGCCCGGATCCAGCCGCTCGGCCAGCGAAACGAAGGCCGGCAGCTTCTCATAGAGGGTCGCGATGTGGCCGGCCTGGGCGTGGAACAGCTTGCCCCAGTGCGGCCGCGCCCTGAACGGCGCGAGCGCTTCTTCGAGGGTGGGAAGCAGGGCCTCCACCTCGGGCTGCAGGCGCTTCCACGTGAAGTGGAAACCGACGCTGGCCTCGCGGTACGCCATGCTGAGCCAGAGGTCGTCGGCAGCGATCGTCCGGATCTCCGCGATGTGCAGGAGCGGCGCGATGCGGCCGGCCAGCGCGCGCACCGCCTGGATGGCCTCGGCCGCGTGGGCCCTGGGCAGGATGTATTCGGACTGGAGTTCGTCGCCCTGGCTCGGGGTGAAGTCGAGACGGAAGTGGGACAGCCTGTCGATCCAGGGCCCGGCGATGCCGAGTTGTTCGGTGCAGGCCTCGGGTGAGACTCCACGCAGGGGATGCCGCTGCACCTGGGCAGGCACGGCACCGTGGAAGCGCTGGCCCGCGGCGGGCAGCGCATCCGAGCACCGCTGCTTGAGCCAGACCTGATCGATCGTGTCACGTGCCCAGTTCGTGAAAAGGCTCACGCTGTAGGCAGCACCGGTGATCGCGTCGAAGTGGTTCAACAGGGTGTCCCAGGCGAGCTCCTCGTGGACGCTGACCGCGACGGTGAACGCCGGCTCGATGTCGAGGGTGACCGAGGTGACGATGCCCAGGGCTCCCAGACCGACGACGGCTCCCGCGAAGTCTGGGCTCGTCCGGGTCAGCGCGAGCGTCTCGCCGCTGGCCGTGACCAGCGTGAGCCCCGCGACCGCGGACGCCAGGCTTCGATTCGCGCACCCAGAGCCATGCGTCGCCGTCGCAATGGCACCAGCCACCGAGATGTGCGGAAGCGACGCGAGGTTCGCCAGAGCGAATCCCTCTGCCTGGAGCCGGGCGCCGAGCTCGCCGTAGCGGATGCCGCCACTGGCGGTGACCGTCCGGGCTTCGCGGTCGAGCACCACTTCTGGGTTGAATGCCTCCAGGGAGATCAGATCGCCCGGCGTGTCCGCGAGGGTGTTGAACGAGTGCCCTGACCCGAGCGCGCGGACGGCCTTCGCCCTGGCGACGATCTCCTTCACCTCGTCGAGCGAGGTAGGCCGGTGAAAACGCGCTGCCGCGTATTCGACGTTGCGGGCCCAGTTGGTGTGGTGAGGCACGCCTCATCCTATGTGCGGGCAAATGCTGTGAACAAGCGGTGCCGCGACTTTCGCCGCACCCACGTATTCGTGGCTTCTCCGCCACGCTTGCGGCAGGCTCGTGGCGCATGATTCAGCGTCAGCCCGCTCGCAGCAGACACGATGGAGCGGCACGGCTTGCCTTCGAACGGGTGGGGACACGCACCGTGGTGAGCACGGCCCTGGCCCACAGTCCGATGCGGCTGCTCACACCGCGCAACCACGGGCACGCCGCCTGGGTCTACACCAGCCTGTTCGGTGACGGCCTGGTGGATGGAGACCAGCTCTCCCTGGAGGTGCGCGTGGCCGCGGGCGCCACCGCCCTCCTGTCCAGCCGGGGCAACACCCGGATCTACCGCTCGCCGCAAGGCTGCCGGAGTGTGTTGTCCGCCCGGGTGGAGAAGGGGGCCTTGCTCATCTTGGTTCCAGATCCCACCACGTGCTACACGGGCGCCCGATTCGAGCAACGCCAGGACATCCATCTGGCCCCCGAGGCCTCCCTCATCCTGATGGACCTCGTCACCACGGGCCGCCGCGCCACCGGTGAGCGCTGGGACTTCTCCCGCTTCTCCTCTTCGCTCGGCGTCTACCGGGAGGGCCGCGCGTTGTTCGACGAGCGTTGGCTGCTGGATCCTGCCCAGGGGCCGCTCTCCGAGCGGATGGGCCGGTTCGACGCGCTGGGAACCGTGCTCCTGATAGGGCCTGCGTCCACCGCGGCCCGCGAGGCGCTCGCCGGGCGCGTGGGGACCCTGCCCATCACTCCGGGCGCCCGGCTCGTCTGCTCCGCCAGCCCGATCGGAAGCGATGGGCTGGTCCTCCGGGCGGCCGCCACCTCCCCCGAGATACTGATGCACACGGCCACGGATTGGCTGTCCTTTCTGCCCGCCCTGCTGGGCGATGACCCCTGGTCTCACGGCAGCTGAGCAAATTCACGTCATCCGGCGTGTCGCAAGAAGTAGAGTGCCGCTGCGCCCTGGATGGGTAGCTCCAGCCAGCAAAGTTTGACTTGGAGGAGGACCATGCACCTGTCGCCGCGTGACATCGAGAAGCTGATGTTGCACCAAGCGGGATTCCTGGCTCAGAAACGTCTGGCGCGGGGCCTGCAACTCAACTACCCCGAGGCGGTGGCGCTCATCGCCACCCAATTGCTCGAGTTCATCCGCGATGGCCAGATGAGCGTATACGAGCTGATGGACCTGGGGCGTAAACTGCTGGGCCGCGCGCAGGTGATGGAGGGCGTGCCGGAGATGGTCTCGGAAGTCCTGGTCGAGGGAACCTTCCCGGATGGCACGAAGCTGGTGGCGGTGCAGAACCCCATCGAGCTCGAGCAGGGGGACATGTCGTTGGCCCTCTATGGCAGCTTCCTGCCGGTGCTGCCGCTGCGCTGGCCACAGGAGCGCTCCACGAAAGAGGCGCGGTTGGTGCCGGGCCAGGTGCTCTTCCATTCCGAACCCATCGAGATCAACCCGGGCCGGGATGCCATCACCCTGAAAGTCATCAACCGGGGAGATCGCCCCATCCAGGTGGGCAGCCATTACCACTTCATCGAGGTGAACAAGGACCTCGTCTTCGACCGGGCCCGGGCGTATGGGCGGCGGCTGAACATCAAGGCGGGAACTGCGGAGCGCTTCGAGAGAGATCAGGAGAAGACAGTCTCGTTGGTGCCCATTGCCGGCGCGCAGGTCATTCGAGGCGGCAATAACCTGGCCTCGGGGCCTGTGACACCGGAGAACCAGAAGCGTGCCATGGAGCAGGTGATCGCCCGCGGGTTTGGGCACCAGGAGGAAACATGAGCAAGTCCATCCCTCGTGCGGATTACGGTGTCTTGTATGGCCCCACCACGGGCGATCTCGTCCGGCTGGGAGACACCGGATTGATGGCGCAGGTGGAAAAGGACCACACCTTCTATGGCGACGAGTGCATCTTCGGCGGCGGCAAGGTGCTGCGCGAAGGCATGGGCCAGAACGCCGGCGTGGGCGACGCGGACGCCCTGGACTGCGTCGTCACCAGCGCGCTCATCATTGATTGGACCGGCGTCTACAAGGCGGACATCGGCATCAAGGCGGGGCGCATTGCCGGCATCGGCAAGGCGGGCAACCCGGACGTGATGACGGTGACCCCTGGCATGGTGGTGGGCGTCACCACCGAGGTCATCTCCGCCGAGGGGCTCATCGTCACGGCGGGCGGCATCGACACGCACATCCACCTCATCTGCCCGCAGCAGGCGGACGAGGCGCTCGCCAGCGGCATCACCACCTGGGTGGGCGGTGGCACGGGGCCGGCCACGGGGAGCAAGGCCACCACCTGCACGCCCGGCGCGTGGAACATCCACCGGATGCTCGAAGCCACGGACACGTTGCCGCTCAACATCGGCCTCACGGGCAAGGGCAACACCTCCCTGCCGGCGGGCCTCCTGGAGCAGATCGCCGCGGGGGCGGTGGGCCTGAAGCTGCATGAGGATTGGGGAACCTCCCCCGCCGCCATCGACACCTGCCTGAGCGTGGCCGAGGAAGAGGACGTCCAGGTCACCATCCACACGGACACGCTGAACGAGGGCGGCTCCGTGGATGACTCCATCGCCGCCTTCAAGGGCCGCACCATCCACACCTACCACTCGGAGGGAGCCGGTGGCGGTCACGCGCCGGACATCATCCGCGTGTGCGGCGAGCCCAATGTGGTGCCGAGCTCGACCAACCCGACGCGCCCCTTCACGGTGAACACGCTGGACGAGCACCTGGACATGCTCATGGTGTGTCATCACCTGAAGAAGAGCATCCCCGAGGATCTGGCCTTCGCCAACAGCCGCATCCGGGGCGGGACGATCGCCGCGGAGGACGTGCTGAATGACATGGGCGCCATCAGCATGATCTCCTCGGACAGCCAGGCCATGGGCCGGGTGGGCGAGGTCATCAACCGCACCTGGCAGACGGCGCACAAGATGCGGGAGCAGCGTGGACGGCTGCCCGAGGACACGGACGGCAACGACAACTTCCGGATCCGCCGCTACGTGGCCAAGTACACCATCAACCCGGCCATCGCCCATGGCATGTCGCATGAGATTGGCTCGGTGGAGACGGGCAAGCTGGCGGACCTGGTGCTGTGGAAGCCGGCCTTCTTCGGCATGCGCCCGGAGCTGGTGGTCAAGGGCGGCATCGTCGCCTGGTCCCAGATGGGAGACCCGGGGGCGGCCATTCCCACGCCCCAGCCCTCCTTCATGCGGCCGATGTTCGGCGCCCTGGGACGGGCGCGGGGGGCCACGAGCATCGCCTTCGTCTCGGCGCGCTCCCTGGCGCCAGGAGGACTCGTGCGGGAGCTGGGCCTGACCAAGCGCCTCTCCGCGGTGCAGAAGTGCCGGAAGATCGGCAAAGTGGACATGAAGCTCAACGACGCGCTGCCCAACCTGAGCGTCGTCTCGGATGAATTCAAGGTCTACATCGACAAGAGGCCGCTCATGGTGGAGCCCGCGACGCGCCTGCCCCTCGCCCAGCTCTATTCGCTGTTCTGAGGCACGGGCCATGGGCGTCCCCTGGAGGGTGCTACAGCTGGCGGACTCGGGCTTTCCCACCGGGGGCTTCGCGCACTCGGGGGGACTGGAGGCGGCACTGCAGCAAGGTGAGGTGCGCGGCCGCGAGGGGCTGGAGCGCTTCGCGCGGGAGCTGCTCTGGCAGACGGGGTATGGCGCCCTGCCCGTCCTGGGCGCCGCGCACGGCGAGCCCTCCTCGCTTCCCGCGCTGGACGCCCGGATGGAGGCGTTCCTCACCAACCACGTGGCCAATCGGGCAAGCCGCACCCAGGGGCGGGCGTTCCTGGGGACGTGCGCGCGCATCTTCCCCGGGCCGGTGAGCCCCTTGCAGCACACCGCCCGGAAAGCGGGGCTGCGCTGCCACCATGCCCCCCTCTTCGGCGCGGTGCTGCGTGCCTTGGAGGTCGAGCGGCTCGATGCCCAGCAGCTCTTTCTGTCGCTGACCCTGCGCGGAACGCTCTCCGCGGCGGTCCGGATGGGCATGGTGGGCACCCACGAGTCCCACCAGATTCAGCACCAGTGTGCCCCCTTGTTGGATGAGGTCTTCACAGCCTGTTCCGAGCTGGGCGTCGAGGCGCTGAGCCAGACTTCCCCGCTGATGGACCTGCTCAGCGCCACACACGACCGGCTCTATTCACGGCTCTTTCTTTCCTGAGGTGAACCCATGCACGACGACCACCGCGGCCACGGCCATGACGATCACGACCACACCCATGAGGAGATGGACCACCCCGGCCACTTCCATGAGCGCGAGCCGAGCCAGCTCCGCGACTTCGCCTCGCGTTCCTTCACCATCGGGATTGGAGGCCCGGTGGGCAGCGGGAAGACGGCGCTGGTGCTGGCGCTGTGCCGCGCGCTGAGGGATGGCTACCGGCTCGGCGTGGTGACCAACGACATCTTCACCAAGGAAGATGCCGAGTTCCTGGTCCGCAACAAGGCGCTGTCTCCCGAGCGCATCAAGGCGGTGGAAACGGGGGGCTGCCCCCACGCGGCCATCCGTGAGGACATCAGCCACAACCTGCTCGCGCTCGAAGAGCTGATGGAAGAGCTCAAGCCGCAGTTGCTCATCGTGGAGAGCGGCGGCGACAACCTGGCGGCGCAGTACAGCCGCGAGCTGGCGGATTATACGATCTACGTCATCGACGTGGCGGGCGGAGACAAGGTGCCCCGCAAGGGTGGACCGGGCATCACCCAATCGGACCTGCTGATCATCAACAAGACGGACCTGGCGCCGCACGTGGGCGCGGACCTGTCGGTGATGGACCGCGACGCGCGGA
Organism: Allostigmatella hybrida; assembly: GCF_020103775.1. Taxonomy (NCBI): domain Bacteria; kingdom Pseudomonadati; phylum Myxococcota; class Myxococcia; order Myxococcales; family Archangiaceae; genus Allostigmatella; species Allostigmatella hybrida. The sequence goes on along the minus strand of NZ_JAHXBH010000001.1, from coordinate 934,017 downwards.
AGATGCGCGGTGACGGGCCCTTCGTCTTCACCCAGGTGACCAAAAGCGTGGGACTGCAAGAGGTCATCGACCACATCCTCGGAGCGTGGCGCAAGGCGACGGGCTCCGCCTGAACGGTCCTCTCCTTTCCCGGCGGCATCAGAGATCTGTGATGCCCGAGGGAACGGCTCCGGATTTCCGAGAGGGCCCCGGTGCGATCTTCCCGGAAGACGGTGGGATGAGGATGGCCCGGCGGTTGCACTGGCGCCGGGGCTCACGCTCAGGAGGACGCAGATGCGACTGACACTTCCGTTGATGGCCCTCACCACGCTCATGGTTGCCTGTGGAGAGATCGAGGTCTCCCTCACCACGGACACCACGGCGTATCAGCCTGGTGACACCGTCCAGCTCTTGCTTCAGAACCAGGGCACTCCCAAGGTGGGCTACAACTTCTGCATCGTCCGAATCGAGCGCCGGGAAGAGGACGCCGGGTGGACCCACACGCCGCACCTCGGCGAGGACGAGGCCTGCCCCGCCATGAGTCAAACGCTGAAGGGCGGCGCACAGGCCCAGGGCACGCTGCGGCTCCCCGTGGAGCTACGGGCCGGCGAGTACCGCATCGTGCACCACGTGGACACCTTTCGGACCGACTCCCAGGGACAGGCCGTCCAGGAGCCGGTGACCAGCAATCTCTTCCTCGTCGGCGAGGAAGGGACGCCGTAAGGCCTCATCCCAATGTCCCGTTCAGCGGGAGCGCCACCGTGAAGGTGGCCCCTCCGCCCTCCGTGGGCATGAGGCGGATGCTGCCGGCGTGTGCTTCCGCAATGGAGCGGGCAAACCACAAGCCCAGCCCGAACCCGCCATAATGATTCTCGGAAACGGCGCGCTCGAAGCGCCCGAAGATGCGCGCCTCGTCCTCCGGCCTGATGCCTGCGCCGTGATCCACCACCGAGAGGACGGCATGGTCCGAGTCCCTCCGCACGGCCACCTCAACGGGACTTCCCGCCCCGAACTTGAGTGCGTTATCAATGAGGCCTTCGAGGAGCTGGTGCAGCCTCGCCCGGTCGCAGTGTCCGATGACGGGTGAGGGAGCATTCACCGTGAGGACACAACCGGCGTGAGCGGCCTTGTTCCGCGCCTGTTCCACGACGGCACTCGCGACCGCCGACAAGTCTACTTCCTGCGGTGTGATCTTCAGGCGGCCGGTAAAGACCTCGGACACGTCCAGCAGCCGCTCGACCAGGCGCGTCAAGCGGTGCACCTGTTTCTGCGTCGTTTGCGCCTTTACCCCAACCGCCTCGGCCGGGTCTTCGCTGCCCAGGCTTCGAACCAAGGACTGGAAGTTGAGCGACAGGGCGGCCACGGGCGTGCGCAGCTCATGGCTGACGAGACTGAGAAACTCATCCCGCACCTGCACGGACTCGCGCAGGACCTTCTTCTCAAGCTCGTTGCGGACCACCTCCCGGCGCACGCGGGCCATGTCGAGCTGGGTGCGCACCCGGACCATGAGCTCGCGCGCAGAGAAGGGCTTCACCAGGTAGTCATCCGCCCCGCTCTGGAGGCCCTCCACCGTGGACTCATCGCCCGCCCGCGCGGAGAGCAGGATGATGGGGATGGCGCGCGTGTCCTCACCTGCGCGGAGGGCGCGCACCAGCCCAAAGCCGTCCAACCCTGGCATCATCACATCGGAGAGGACCAGGTCCGGCAGCTGGGCACGCACCCGCTCGAGCGCGTCGTTCCCATTGGTGGCTGTCTCGACGTGGCGGAAGACGCGCCCGAGCAACCCAGCCACGTAGGTGCGCAGGTCGGCGTTGTCATCGACGAGGAGGATGCGGGAGCGCGCAAGCTCCTCCGGCACCTCCAGCACCGGTTCATCGGAAGCTCCAGCGCTGAGCATGCCCGCGCCCGTGGCATCCGCGGACCAGCGCTGAGCCTCCTCGACGAAGGGCGCGATCCCCGCGGAGAAAGAGTCCGGCCGGGGCGTGCGCTCGATTCGCTCTTGGGGCAGGTGGGCCGACCCGCGCGGCAGCCGCAGGGTGAAGGCCGTTCCCTCACCGAGCTTGCTCTCCACCGAGATGCTGCCGCCGTGAAGCTTCACCAAGTCCTGCACCAGGGCGAGGCCGATCCCCGTGCCCTCGTGGCTTCGTCCCTGGGTCACCCGGACCCGGTAGAAGCGCTCGAAGACGCGCGGAAGCTCTTCTTCGGGAATCCCCACCCCCGTGTCCTGCACGGTGAGGACCACATGGCTCTCCTGCCAGCGGAGGCCCAGACGGATCTCACCTTCATAGGTGTACTTCACCGCATTCGAGAGCAGGTTCAAGACAACCTTCTCCCACATCTCCGGATCGACGTAGAGGGGCTCGGGCAGGGGGGGGCACTCCACCACCAGCCTCAAGCCCGCGCTCTCCACCGCGGATTGAAAGGCGCTCGCGAGGTTGCGCGTCACGGCGGAAAGGTCCACCGGCACGTAGTGGGCCTGGGCCCGGCCTGCTTCTATCCGCGAGAAGTCGAGCAGCGTGTTGACCATCTTGTAGAGCCGCAGGGCACTGCGGCGGACCAGGCCGAGCTTCTCTCCTTCCAACGATTTTTCCGGCTTGGACAGCGCGTCCTCGATGGGGCCGAGGATGAGCGTGAGCGGAGTCCTGAATTCGTGGCTCACATTGCTGAAGAATGCCGTCTTCGCCTGGTCCAGCAGGGCCAACGCCTCTGCCCGCTGCTTTTCCTGTTCATAGGCGCGGGCACTGGAGAGGCTGGCGGCGAGCTGCCGCGCCAGCAGCTGCAGGAAGCCGCGGTACTCGTCGTCCAGCGCGACCAGTGGACTCAGGCCCGCCACAAGCACTCCCGTGGCCGCGGTATCCGCGCCCATGGGCACGGGAAGAACGAGGGCGCGTGTCGCGGGCTCGGGCCAAGGGCCGCCGGGAAGGGGGCCCAACTTCAAGTGGAGGTCTTCGACCAGCACCTCCTGCTTCTGGCTGGCAACGGCGGCGAGGGGCCACGGGTGGGCGTCGCCGAGGCTCAGCCCGAGAGGGGCCGCGGGAGCGCCCCGTGCAAGGCCGGCACAGCTCACCAGGCGCGCCTTCCCGGCCTCGACGGCGTAGAGGAGCGAGAAAGGAAGATCGTTGCCAGCCTGCGCAAGGACCTCGTCCAGAGAGCGGAAAACCCCTTCGACCTTCTTATCGAGCGCCGCGCGGATGGACAGCTCCCGGAGGATTCCCAGCCGGCGATCCCCCACCACCTGGCGCGTCGTCTCGCTCGCGATGGCGAAGAGGCCCGCGATCTCCCCCGTCTCCCCGATGGTCGGGTTGTAGGACCAGGTGAAGTACGCCTCCTCTCTCAACCCGCCAGGCCGCCGCGCGAAATTGACGTTCCCGTTCTCGATGAACAGGGGCTCTCCCGTCTCGTGAACGCGCTTCATCAGGGGGCCAAGGAGCGCCCATTCCTCGGCAAGCGCCTCATGCCCGCGCGCCCCCAGGGTCTGGGGATGCTTCGTCCCCAGGATGGGACGGAACGGATCGTTGTAGAGCATGCGAAGCTCGGGGCCCCAGAACAGAATGATGGGATACGGGGAGCGGAGCATCGTGCTGACGGAGGTCCGCAGCGATTGGGGCCAGGCTTCGAGCGGGCCCAGCGAGTTCTTGGACCAGTCGAAGGCGCGCATCAGCGCGCCCATCTCGCCCCCGCCTTGAATGAAACTCTCCCCGGCGCCCGGCGGCGGGAAGAGGCGGCGGTGTGCTGGCAAGACCGCGCCCGCCTCCTGGGGTCCGGCGGGAAGCGAGAACGAGAGGGTGCTGCCCGCGGCAGAGGTCCTCTCGAGCCGGATCTGCCCTCCGTGGCTCTCCACGATGCCCTTGGCAATGGAGAGGCCCAGGCCATGTCCCTCGCGCTTTTGCTGCGCCTCGTGCCAGTACCGATCGAAGATGTGCGGTTGCGCGGCAGGAGGGATTCCCGGGCCGGTATCCGCGACGCTGAAGCGGATATGCCCGGTCCCCTCCTCGGTCTTGGCCTGGAGGAGGATGCGGCCCTCCGGGGGCGTGAATTTGATCGCGTTGGTGAGCAGATTTCCGAGCGCTTGAAGGATCCGTTCCTTGTCACACGTCAGGATGAGTCCCGGCTCCACTTCGAAGGCGAGTTGCACGCCTTTCTCGGCCGCTTGAGGCTCGAACACTTCCCGGGCATCGTGGACAAGCGCCTCGACCCTCTGCGGGTGGGGCTGGATGGAGAGCGTCCCCGCATCAATGCTCGCCAGATCCAGCAGGTCATCGATCAGCCGGTTCATCTGGTCGGCTGAACGTCGAATGGCGTCCGCCTTCTTGCGCACGCGGGCAAGTGGCTCACCGTCCAGGGGAATTCGCTGGAGGAGCTCGGCGGAGGTGCGAATGGCGGTGAGCGGCGAGCGCAGGTCATGGCTGACGACGGCGAGCATGTCCTCACGAAGACGCGTGGCGCGGCGGGACTCCTCGAGAAAACGCAGGGTGTCCACGGTCTTGGCGCGGTCCATCTCCGCCCGTGCCTCGACCCGCTTCTTTTCCTCCTCGTCGGCGCTCGCGTTGCTGATGGCCGTGGCGATGTGATCCGCCACCCACTCCAGAAATTTACGGTAGTCGTCGTCAGGAGCGCGCCTCGCGCTCAAGCCCGCCACGAGAAAGCCATGAAGGCGCGCGGAGCCCAAACGGGAAACGGGCAATACCCAGGCCGACCGAGGCGCCTCCGGCCAGGGGCCCTTGGGAGGCTCCACGAAGCGGGCACGCACATCCGGGACGAATTGGGGGGTCAGGGCCGCGGCCGCATCCGCGAAGGGCCACAGGAGGTTTGCCTGCGGTGCGCCCAGGAGCGAAACCGCAGCGGCTGGATCCGTCCCCCACCCGGCCGCCGCCACCAGCTCGGGCCTCTGGTCAGCGTCCGTCATCCGGTACAGCAAGGCGAAAGGAACGTCCAGCGCGTTGCCCTGCAGCACCCGGGCGGCTTCTTGCCACGCATCGTGCTCCCGCCTCGCCGGCCCCGCCCGCGCCGCAAGGTCCCTCAGGGTCCTCAGCCGCCGTTCGCCGAGCATCCGGCCGGTCGTTTCGGTGACGGTGACATGAACACCTCCGACGCCCCCACTCTCGTCTCGTATCGGGCTGTACGCGAAGGTGAAGTAGCACTCCTCGAGATAGCCGTTCCGGTCCAGCGGGAGCATCCAGTCCTCGGAGCCGACCGCCTTCCCTTGTCTCACGCCCTCGAACATCGGGCCGATGATGTGCCAGCTCTCCGCGAACGTGGACGAGGCGCTGCGGCCCATGGCGCCGGGATGCTTGGTCGAGCCAAGAATCGGCCGGTACCCATCGTTGTAGAACTGAACGAACTGGGGCCCCCACGCGATGTACATCGGAAAGCGCGATTCGAGCAGGATGCTGAGCGCCGTGCGCAGGGACTGGGGCCACGTTTCCTGAGGCCCCACGGGAGTCTGCGCCCAGTCGATGGAGCGCATGAGGGCGCCCATCTCGCCCCCGCCGACGGGCATCGCCGCCGCTTCGCGCTGGGGCTCGCCCTGCGGCTGGGTGGAGGAAGAGGCGCTGTCCGCCGCGTCGTGGGGTGGGGTCGAGGTACGCATCCAACCCATCGATACCACACACCTTTTGTGAGGGTGGACAGAGCAGTTTCAGTCCAGAGCCCTCTTGCCTGAGTGCTTCCCGCGAAGGTGCCGTCACGTGTAGGGAGGGCGGGCAGGCGCGATTCGCTCGGAGACGCCTAAGATGCCTATCCTCATGCGTCGCAGACGTGGGAGGCACGGATGAATGGCGGTCCAAGCGCGAGCACAGCGCCGCTGGCACCCGGGGGACAGCGGCTGGGGGGGCTGGGACGGTTCATCGTCTATGGACTGATGGGGTTGTGCATCGAGTGCTGCTTCACCTCGGTGGTGGATCTGGCCACGGGCGTGGGAGACCTGCGGCTCAAGGGGTACTCGTACCTGTGGATGCACCCCATCTGGGGCGCGACCCTGCTGCTGGCCGAGGTCCTCATGGGGTGGCTGCGGCGCATGCGGCTGAGCCGGCTCACGCGCGCCTTCATCGCCATGGCCGCGAGTTTCGCGATCGAGTACGTCACCGGTGCCCTCCTGGTGGCGGCCGTTGGCCGGAGCCCGTGGGACTACACGGGCTCGCCGTGGAGCGTTCACGGGCTGATCCGCCTGGACTACGCCCCCCTCTGGTTTCTGTGCGGCTTGGCCTGCGAGCCCCTCACCCGTTTCGTCCGGCAGGTCCGCATCTTGGCCTGGGAGTCCGAGGCTGCCCCGGACTCTTCCCCTGACGGCCGAGGGCTGGGGCCCGTGGCCCAGCCCTCTCTTTCACGTCGGCCTCAGTAATAGCGCTAGGTCAGTTGCAGTCGCTGCCCACGAATGCATAGGGCTGAGCCCGGACCTGCGAGACCTTTCCGTCAAGCCCCCCCTTGTCGCAGTAGCTAAGCGAGTAGTAGGGGTTGGGGGTTCCCGTCACCTCGAAGGAGGTGACACAGAGCTGCTCCGCGTACTGGGTGATGACGATTTCAGACCAGTCATCGCCATGACTGCCAGAAGCACTGTTGTAGACGCGGATGACCGTTCCCACGGGCACCTGGAACAACTTCATGGACCGGGCCTCGTCATTGGACCAGCCCGAGCCGCCGGAGTTGGGGATGATGGTCGCCGCCGTATTGTAGGGATACGAGCCGACCTGATCTCCACCGCAGAAGTTGCCCTCCCAGAAGGTGATGGAGGGAGAAGCCAGCGCACCGGCCTGCGTCCCCGTCTCGTCTGGGACAGGCTCGGACTCGGGGCCGCAAGCGGTGGCGAACAGCACGGACATCAGCAACGCATTGTGAAGACGCATGAAGGACCACTCCTGGGGACTGGATGGGTTCAGAACCGCCGTGTCTGGCGGCGGTCAGGGCCGCTGGGAGCGCCCTGCTCGCGAGGGGCTATGTACAGAGCCCCGTTCCCCGTTACGCCGGCCTTGCAGCAAAGCGCTCCGTCCATGCCGTGAAGTGGCCCGCCGCTGCCGTGAGCTGTCCTGCTCCGATGATGTACGTCGGGAAGGACCCCTCGCACGGCTTGGGCACGCCCCGCTTGCTGTGGGCCCCCCGGGTCCTGGAAAAACAACGGAGTCCCCTCTTGGAGACATTTGTACAGTATGCCCCATGCGCGCTCTTCCCCCGATGATCCTGGCCATCCTCCTGTGTGGCTGCTCCACGGCCGTCAGCCGCGCCCCCGCAGCACACGGCATGCCCCCGCCGCACGTATTCGATGCATCGACTCCCCTGCAGGACCGTCATGGCCCCGCGCCCAAGGCGTTCTTCGAAATGCTGCAACTTCGCGATGCGGCCTCGCGCACGCTGACGGACTCCGAGCGGCACAAGCTCGCTGCGGCGCTGGGCCACCTGACGCCGCTGCAGCGCCGCGTGCTGACCAGGCATCTGCGCTCGATCAGTTTCGTCGAGGGCATGCCGAACAATGCGCTCACGTATCCGGATGAGACGGACCGTTCGGAGAAGCGCTTCCACATCACCATCCGCGCCGGCGTGCTGAACGAGACGGTATCCGAACTCATCACCCGAAAGGAGCGCAGCTGCGCCGATGCCGCCGGGCCGTCGCTGGAACTGTCGATAGACGCCGGCCACATGGACGCACTGGTCTACGTCCTATTGCACGAGGCGACGCACATTGTGGACAGCAGCCTTGGGTTCACCGCCGAGGCCGGCGCGAGGTATGAGCCGGCCAGGCCGTTCACCGAGGGCATCTGGGAGGACCGCCTGCATGCCGTGACCGCCTACCGCAGTGACATCCTGGATACGACTTGCTGGCGCGAGCGCGGAAAGACGGTGCCCCTGGACAAGATCCCATCCGTCTACGCCGCCCTTTCACAGACTCCCTTCGCATCGCTCTACGGAAGCAACAACTGGCACGACGACATCGCCGAGCTTGTGGCCTGGTACACGCTGACGCAGGTGCTGCACCAGCCTTACCGGATCGAGCTGCGCGATCAGGGCAATCTGATCTACTCGTACGAACCCATGAATTCACCGCTCGTCAGAAGCCGCTTCGTATACCTGCAGCAGTTCTTCGCGGGTTGACGCCAGGAAGGACTCCGAGAGCACCCATGGGCGGTCCACATCGAGCCGTCCCCAGTTGTATCGGTCAAAGATGCGGATTGCGCGGCCGGTACCGCGTCACCAGCGCCTGGTTGATCTCGTTGGCGCCCGGAAGGTTGGCGCTGCGGTAGATCGGCGCCGCAGTCCCCGCCCCTTGCAGGCGCGCGGCTGCTTCAGCCAGCACGGCATTGAGCAGCGCCGCCCCCAGCGAGGTCGAGACGGGGCCGGCCCGGAGCTCGGTCCCCGGCAAGCTGATCACCGCATCCCCGGCTGGGCTCAGGTTGTCGAGCACGATGTCCGCGATATCGGCGATGCGGGGGCGGCCATTGGCGGCGGACGTGGAGTATTCCACCGAGGTCAGGGCGATCACCGTTGCCCCCCGCTCCTTGCCATAGCGCGCCGCCTCGACCGGGGCCGCGTTGATGCCTGAGTTGGAGACCACGATCAGGATATCGCGTGCCGAAATGGGATAGCGGACCAGCACGTTGGCGATGAGACCCGGCATCCGCTCATAAGCGGTGCTCGCCACGGCCCCCTCATGCACCATGGTCATCGTCGCAAGGATCGGCACGGTGAGGGCCAGCCCACCGGCCCGGTAGTGCACTTCCTCGGACATCGTATGGCTGTGGCCGGTTCCGAAGACATAGACCAGGCCGTCAGCCTCCGCCGTGCGCTGGATGGCAGCGGCAGCGGCTCCAATTGCTTCGCCATTGATCTCAAAGAGCCGCGTCATGCGCGCTGTCAGGTCCGAGAGATAGGTCTGAGCAGTGGGGGTATGGGTCATTGGGGAAGTGACTTACTGCACAACGGGAGCCACGGAAAAGCTCCCTCACGTGGAGTCGACGATGGAGCGCACGCCGCGACTGGGCTCTCGCTGGACTGCTGCGTAGGACGTTCGCGCTGGATCAGTCCGGCGGGAAGGGGGTGAACGCCATGCTGAGCACCGTGAGGAAGCTGCTGGCCTCGACACTCCCCCGGAGGATGACTGTTGCTGTCCTCTTCGCGCTGGCCGAGCATCTTCGGCAGCAAGTCCGCTTCCACGACCCGGCCATCACCACGGAGGTGTACGGCCACCTCGACGTGAAGGACATGCGCAAGGGCCTCAACCCGCTCAACTTCCATCCACCGCATGGAGCGGCTACGGAATAGCTGAAGCCGAGCTGGAGCCGATGCTTCAACGCTGCCGCAATGGCCGCGCACGCTGGAGCCAATACCCCGGCCGGCGGCGAACGTGCGCGACGGCAAGCACCACCACGAGTTCCTCCAGCACGAGGTAGGGCAGCGCGAAGGGGAAGCGCTCCATGAGGAGCCGCCGCACCTCCACGTCCCTCGCTCGCCCGCCAGACCATGAAGGGTTGGCGAGAGGAGCCTCGGCAATCACCTGGAGACTCCGTCGAAGTTCAGTGAAGAATTCGGCTCCCAGGCCCGCGCGCTGGCCTTCGTACCAGTCCATGGCCGCCTCCACCTCAGACAGCCTCGGGGTGGAGTTCGAGACGAACCTTCACCGCCGCTGACCGAGCCGGGTACGGACGCGTTCCTCCACCTGCTCCCAGGGCACCGTCTTCACACTCCCGTCGAGCACTTCACGGGCCCGGCGCTCCAGTTCCGCGGACCATTCGGCCTGGGCCTCCGGGTCCTCGGTCCCTTCCTCCAAGCTGAGCAGGAGCTTGTGGGCAACCTCGGCGCGCTCCTCGGGGGGGAGCCGCAGCACATCCGAGAGGAGGTCTTCCTTGGTCGCCATGGAGCAGAAGTTTAAGCCCCGCCCCAGGCACGGACAACGAAGGCCCGGGGCTTCTGCACCCCAGAAAAACGAAGGGCGCGGACCCGAGGATTTCTCCAAGGATTCCGCGCCCTTTGAATGGTCGGGGAGACAGGATTTGAACCTGCGACCCCTTGGTCCCGAACCAAGTGCTCTACCAGGCTGAGCCACTCCCCGGTCTCTTCCCTTCACCTGAGTACGGCCTCGGGCAGGCGAAGTGCGGCGGATGTATCCGACCCGCCTGGCCGAGTCAACGCCTCAGGATCTGCATTTCTTTCTGACCCTTTTGAGCGCTGTTTCCCGGGTCGCTGAGCACCCAGGAGTGCGTCTTGACCCTGTCCTGAAGGGCGCAACCTCCTGATTCTGTTCAGAGAGATGCCGGGAATGCGGATTGCTCTGGTCCTCTTTCGCCTCTTTCGCCTTTCCGCGGATCCTGATGACCTCCCCCATCATCCTCATCTCCGACGACGAACCCCTTCTCATCTCCGCGCTCGTCCGCGAGGGGCGCCGCGCGGGGCTCACCTGCATCGGGGACACCCGCTCGGAGAATGTCCTCCCCCTGGCCCGCCAGCACCGCCCCGCCGTCGTCATCCTCGACATCCACCAGCAGCTCGATGGGCGGGATCTCCTCTCCCAGCTCAAGCAGGACCCGGCCACCCGCCACTGCAAGGTCATCGTCCTCAGCGGCATCGAGGACCAGCACATGCGCCACCAGTGCTTCAAGCTCGGCGCCGATGCCTACGAGGTGAAGCCCTTCAGCACCACCTTCATGCCCCGCGTCGCACGCCTGGCCGCCAGCGCCCAGCCCATGCCCATCCCCGCCTGAGTCACGGCCGCAGCGAGCGGATGGCCTCGGCGTAGTCCTTCGCGCCGAACACGTGTGAGCCCGCCACCAGCACCGAGGCTCCCGCCTCCACCACCCGCTTCGCCGTCTCCGCGTTGATGCCGCCATCCACCTCGATGTGCGTGCTCAGCCCCCGGGCATCCAGCATCGCCCGCAGCCGGCGCACCCGGTTCACCGACGCCTCGATGAAGCTCTGGCCCCCGAAGCCCGGGTTCACGCTCATCACCAGCACCATCTCCACCTCCCCCAGCACCTCTTCAATGGCCGACAGGGGCGTGGACGGGTTGAGCACCACCGCGGGCTTCGCCCCCGCCTGGCGGATCTGCTGCAGCGTGCGGTGCAGGTGCGGGCTCGCCTCCACGTGCACCGTCAGGACGTCCGCCCCCGCCTTCGCGAAGGCCTCGATGTAGCGCTCCGGCTCGACAATCATCAGGTGCACGTCCAGCGGCTTCGTCGCCACCCGCTTGATGGCCTGCACGATGACCGGCCCCAGCGTGATGTTCGGCACGAAACGGCCATCCATGACATCCACGTGAATCCAGTCAGCGCCCGCCGCTTCCACCGCGCGCACCTCCTCGGCCAAGCGGCTGAAGTCACAGGACAACAAAGACGGGGAGATAAGGACGCGGCGGCTCATGATGGGTTCCTGTCATAGCTGCTCCGGGTTTCCAACGGTACCGGGCATTTCCCGCCTGTTCAGCGCCGAAGTTTTCAATCCCAGATGCAGGCAGCCAGCCGGGCAGGCCCGCCCCGGAGCCTCGTGCTAGAAAGAGCGGTCTGCGCCAGAACACGCCTTTTCTTCGGAGTCGCTCCCAGGTGCTTTTCCAGTCCGACGACACCGCCCTTACGCGGCGCTTGCTGAAGCTCACGTCCCTCTTGGACGTGGCCAAGGCGATGAGCGCCGAGCGCGACCTCGACCTGCTCCTGCCCCTCATCCTCTACGAGGCCTCCAAGGTCGTAGAGGCCGACCGCTGCTCGCTGTTCATCATGGACCGCGAGCGCAACGAGCTGTGGAGCAAGGTGGCCCAGGGCTCCAAGAATGAGATCCGCTTGCCCGTGGGCAGCGGCATCGCCGGCCAGGTGGCCTCCACCGGCGCCGTCATCAACATCCCGGATGCCTACGCCGACGAGCGCTTCAACCGCTCCTTCGACACCTCCAGCGGCTACCACACGCAGACCATCCTCTGCGTGCCCATGCGCGATGCCTCCGGCGAGGTGACCGGCGTCATCCAGGCCCTCAACAAGCGCAACGGCCGCATCTTCGATGCCGAGGACGAGGAGCTGCTCCTGGCGCTCGGCGCCAATGCCGCCGGCGCCATCGAGAACGCCCTGCTCCACGAGGAGATCAACCGCCTCTTCGAGGGCTTCGTCTCCGCCTCCGTCGTCGCCATCGAAGCGAGAGACCCGTCCACCGCGGGCCACTCCGAGCGCGTGGCCAACCTCACCGTGGAGCTCGCCCACGCGCTGGAGCACACCGCCACCGGGCCCTACGCCAACATCCGCTTCTCGCCCATGGAGCTGCAAGAGCTGCGCTACGCCTCGCTGCTCCATGACTTCGGCAAGGTGGGCGTGCGCGAGGCCGTGCTCGTCAAGGCCGAGAAGCTCTACCCCCACGAGCTGGACATGCTGCGCGCCCGCTTCCAGGTGGCCCGCAAGGATCTCCAGCTCCAGAGCTACCGCCGCCGCCTCACCGCCGTGAAGCTGCGCGGCGACAAGGCCCTGCCCGAAATCGAAGCCGAGGAGGAGGAGCGGCTCGGCGAGGAGCTCAAGCGCCTGGACGAGGTGCTCGAGTTCACCCTCACCTGCAACCGCCCCACCGTGCTCGCCCAGGGCGGCTTCGAGCGGCTGCAGGAGCTGGCCCAGCTCACCTACACCGATGCCTTCGGCCAGGAGCGGCCCCTGCTCCAGACGCCGGAGATCCGCTCGCTCTCCATCACCCGCGGCACGCTCTCCGCCGAGGAGCGCCGGGAGATCGAAAGCCACGTCGATCACACCTACCGCTTCCTGTCCCAGATTCCCTGGACGCGCACCCTGCGGCGCGTGCCCGAGATTGCCTACGCGCACCACGAGAAGCTCGATGGCACCGGCTACCCGCGCGCCATCCCCAGCAAGACCATTCCCGTGCAGTCGAAGATGATGGCCATCACGGACATCTACGACGCGCTCACCGCGTCGGACCGGCCCTACAAGAAGGCCGTGCCCCACACGCTCGCCATCGACATCCTGTCCCGCGAGGCCAACGGCGGCCAGCTCGACAAGGAGCTCCTCACGGTCTTCACCGAGGCGGAAGTGGTCCGCAAGGTGACGGCCCGCGCCAAGAAGTAGAAAAGCCCCTCCAGCGCCCGCGGGCGCCAGAGGGGCCGTTTCAAAACCCGGTGGGGGCTTTAGCCCTCGATGGTGTGCAGCCGGAGGCTGTTGATCTTCCCCGGCTGCCCCACGGGCGCGCCGAAGACGATGACGATGCGCTCGCCCTTCCGCGCGAGGCCGCGCGCCAGGAGCTCCTCCTCCACGCGCTTCACCATGGCCTCGGTCTCCTGGATGGGCTCCAGCACGCGCGGCACCACGCCCCAGAGCAGCGCCAGCCGGCGGCGCACTTCCTGGTTCGGGCTGAACGCCACGATGGGCACCGCCGGCCGGTAGTGCGCCAGCAGCCGCGCCGTCACGCCCGAGAGCGTGAACGCCGCGATGAGCGAGGCGCCGCTCGCCTGGGCCGCCTGGCACGCCACGCGGGCAATCACGTCCGGGAAGTGCGAGGGCACGCCAATGGGCCCGTCCGGAATCCGGCCCAGCCCCGTCTGCGCCCGGCCCGCGGACTCGGCCGCCAGCACGATGCGGTCCATCATCTGCACCGACTCGATGGGGTAGCGGCCGCTGGCCGTCTCGCCCGAGAGCATCACCGCGTCCGCGCCGTCGAACACGGCGTTGGCCACGTCGCTGGCCTCGGCGCGCGTGGGGCGCGGGTTCTCAATCATCGAGTTGAGCATCTGCGTGGCCACGATGACCGGCAGGCCGCGCTGGTTGGAGCGCCGGATGATGTCCTTCTGGACGGCCGGCACCTCCTCGGGGGGAATCTCCACGCCCAGGTCGCCGCGCGCCACCATCACCCCGTCTGTCTTGTCCAGGATGGCGTCCAGCCGCGCGATGGCCTCCGGCTTCTCCAGCTTGGCGACGATGGGCACCTGCCGGCCCGCCTCCGCCATGGCCTGGCGCGCCAGCTCGATGTCCGCGGGCTGACGCACGAACGACAGCGCCAGGAAGTCCACGCCTTCCTTGATGCCGAAGATGAGGTCCTCGCGGTCCTTCGGCGTCAGCGCGTCGGCGCGCACCGCCACGCCCGGCAGGTTGATGCCCTTGTTGTTCTTCAGCACGCCGCCAATGACGACCTGGGTGCGGAGGATCTGCTTCTTGTCCGTCTCCATCACCTTGAGCTCCAGCAGGCCGTCATCCAGGAGGATGCGGTCGCCGGGGTTCACGTCCGCCGCCAGGTGCGCGTACGTGGTGGACACGATGTCGTCGGTGCCCTTCACGCTCTCGTCGGTGGTGATGGTGAAGGTGGCGCCTTCCTTCAGCATCGTGCTGCCGGTGATGAAGCGGCCCGTGCGGATCTTCGGCCCCTGCAGGTCACCGAGGATGCCCACCGCCTTGCGCAGCTTCAGCGAGGCCGCGCGCAGCTTGGCGATGTTCTCGGCGTGCTGCTCGTGACTGCCGTGGGAGAAGTTCAACCGGGCCACGTCCATGCCGGCCTCGATGAGGGCCTCCAACATGTCCTGGCTCTGGCTGGCGGGACCAAGGGTGCAGACAATCTTTGCTCGTCGCATAAGGGCACGGAGGATGGGGGCTTGAACCGCGCCGGGTCAAGCACGCTGCGCACCTCCTCCGCTTGGTAAAACGGTAAAAGAGCCGCCTGCCGGCGAAGCGCTTCAGCCGCGCAGCAGCACGCCCAGATTCTCCCGCTCCCACCTCAAGGCCAGGCCGTAATGCGGAAAGGCCTTCTCCCGGTCGCGGAACGCGCGCGGGTGGTGCACCCGCCGCCCGCCCCGCCCCGTGCTCGGGAAGAGCTGGTGGAGCATTTCGTGGAAGACGATGAACTCCACGAAGAACGCGGGCACCTCGGGCCGGTCCAGCGCCGGGTGGATGCGGATCTCCCGCGTCTGATGATCATAGACGCCCAAACGAATCGACTTCCGCCGGCGCCGCGGGGGCATGCGGCCCCAGCCGATCCGCGCCTGGATGCCGTTCTGGAAGTAGAGCCGGTTCACCGTGTCGAAGAGCACCTGCAAGTCAAAGCAGTTGCCTCGCGGGTTGAGCTCCGCGTCGGACTCGCGGCGGAACTGGCGGATGCGCGGCTGCTGGCCGCGGATGTAGTCGTCCAGAACACCGCCCGCGCCCCGGTGGCCGCGGCCCGCGTAGTCCGCCACGGCGCGCACCACGGACTCGGGCGCGTCCAGGAACATGTGGTGCAGCCGCAGCTGCAGCACGTTGGCGCCCCGCCGGAACGAGACCATGGTGGAGCGGTTGTCCGTCACCGCCAGGCGCACGGGCATGCCGAGATCCGCCGAGAGCCGCCACGCGAGCGTCTCCGCCCGGGCGAACAGCTCCTCGCGGGAGGAGAGCGCCCGCGGGGCCTCCTCCAGCCGGTTGCGCACGGGCGGCTGGGGCTGGGGCAGCACCAGGGGCCGTGCGGGCGCCGCCGGGCTGCCAGCCAGGGTGAACATCGACATCTGCGGAGGGTACTCGGGCATCGACGGAGGGCATCGTACTCGGCACCCTCGGGGACTCAAGGCCAACGGCTCCTGGCCGCCCGCCCTCCGTCAGACCGTCAACCGCGCC
This sequence comes from Allostigmatella hybrida, assembly GCF_020103775.1. NCBI lineage: Bacteria > Pseudomonadati > Myxococcota > Myxococcia > Myxococcales > Archangiaceae > Allostigmatella > Allostigmatella hybrida. The sequence goes on along the minus strand of NZ_JAHXBH010000001.1, from coordinate 918,505 downwards.
CGTGGGCGCGTGTCTCCTCGGCCAGTTGCGCTCCCAGCGCCTCCACCGTTTCACGCGTAGTACCGAACATCGCAAGCAGCGCTTCCATGGAGGAGGCCTCCTCCACCCCCAGACAGGCTCCGCCCTCCTGCCGCGCCAGCGCGAGGTCCCCATACCGGCCCACCGCCACGCTCCAGCTCCCGTCCGCCCACTGCTCGAAGGGGTAGAGCCGGCACGCCACGGGCCGCACCTCCGCGGGCAGGGTGCACCCGGTGGCGGGCGCGAAGAAGATGCAGGCCCCGCGCCGCTCCGCGAGCGTCACCCGCACGGGCCCCTTGCGGAAGTAGCCCCGGTACAGCGGCCACTGCCCCTCGTACTCCTGGGCCTCGAGGTCGGTGAGCCCCTCCCGGTGGGTGAAGCGGTGGACCGCCAGCCCCGTGTGGGCGTGGATCCGCTCCATGTCCGCGCGGGTGACCATGGCCAGGTGCTCGCCGTTGCGCGGCTCGCAGCAGGACTTGCCGAGCAGCCCCGGGCAGCGCGCGCAGACAGCGCCTTGCGGCACGCTCATGGGGCGGGGGGCTCCGTGTGGCGCGTCTTGAGCAGCCGCTCGAGCCGCTCGGGCTCCATGCGCACCTGGAACGTCTTCTCCCGGGAGTATTGAACCTGCCCCGGCGCGGCGCCCTTCACCTTGCGGAGGAACTTCACCGGCACGTAGCTCACCTCGCCTCGCGGCTCGCCCTTGGCCCCCGAGTGGTGGAGGGCCAGGTGCGCCGCATCCAGCAACACCTCCTGCGGCACCTCCCTGCCCTTCTCCAGCGGCACCACCACGTGGCTGCCCGGCTGCCCCCGCGCGTGCAGCCAGAGGTGGTAGGGCCGCGCCACCTTGAAGCTCAGGGTGTCGTTGTCCTCCGAACCCCGCCCCACCCAGATGCGCTGGCCGCCATGGCCCACGTACTCCTTATAAGGACGGCCCTCCGGCGGGCCGTCTTCCCCCGTGGGCAGCAGGAGCACCTCCGCCTGGGCCAGCAGCGCCGCCTCGTCCATGCGCTCGAGCTGCTCCAGCGCCTCGCGCGCGTGGGCCACCTCGCGCGCCAGCTCCGCCTCGCGCCTGCGGGCCTGCTCCACGCCCCGCGTCAGCCGCCGGTACTGGTGGAAGTGCCAGTCCACCTGCTCCTTCGGCCCGCGCTTCGGGTCCAGCTTCACCTGCACCTCCTCCATGCCCGCCTCGGTGTACGCGGTGAGCGTCACCTCGGTGGCGCCCCGGCGCAGGCGGTGGAGGTTCTGCGAGAGCAGCTCGCCCAGTTTCCGGTGCTCCTCCGCGTCCGGCCCCCGGGCCGCCTCCGCGCGCACCTTCTCCAGCGTCCGGCCCGAGCGCTTGAGGCGCGCCCGGTACGGCTGCGCGAGGCGCCGGCGGATGGAGTCCGCGCGGCTCCGGCGATCCTTCTGGCCCAGCAGCCGCTCCGCGGCCTCCGCCAACGGGGCGAAGTCCTCCGGATTTGGTTGCAGGCGGGACGGGGCGCTCCGGGCCTTCGCCAGCGCCTCGGGCGGCAGGGGCTCCGGCGGCGTCCACTCCGCCCCAGGGTGCAGCCCCCGGCGCTGCGCGAACCCTTCGCCCGAGAGCATCAGCACGCGCCCGCTCGCGCTCAGCAGCACGAGCCCTCCGGGCGAGGCCAGCTCCAGCACCAGCCGCCGGATGCCCTCTTCTTCCCGGTGGAACTCCAGCACGGCGGCCCGCTCGGCCTCCCGCCACTCGGCCGATCGCAGCTTGAAGCCGGTCAGCTCCTGGCGAAGCCAGCGCTGGAAGGGGGCGGGCTCGCCGGGGGTCGGAAAGCGGTCGGCGGCGACGGACAGCCGCGCCAGCTCCCCCTCGGCGCACAGGCACAGGAGAAAAGAGCGGCCGGGGACCCGGAGTTCCAGGTACGCGAGCCGGGACAGCGGACACCAGGCCTTCTGCACCACCGCGCCCGCAAGGCGCGTGCCGGCCTCCACCACCACTTGTTCCATTTCCACGGGGCGCAGGGCCATGCGGCTTCCCTACCCCCGCGTGCGGAAAATGAAAACGGCCCGGCGGAATCCGCCGGGCCGTTCACGGAAATCCTCAAGGATTCCCGAAGAGACCGACCACTTGTTTAGGCGTTGGGCGCAGACGGGGCGGCCGTCTTGGCCGTCTTGGTCTTGGCCGTCTTCTTGCGCGCAGGCGCCTTACGGGCGGCCTTCTTCGCCGGAGCCTTCTTGGCCGCCGTCTTCTTCTTCGGGGCGGCGGACTTCTTCGTGGTCTTCGAGGCGGTCTTCTTCTTAGCGGCCATGCAAACCCTCCGTTCGGTTGGTTGCCCTCGTCCAGGGGGACGGGGCCCTGCACTCGGACTGACTGACTGAGTGCTTGACTTGAATGGTAGAGGCACCACGCGTGTGTGTCAACGCATGGTGACGTATTGCATGGTTCATCGCAGGCCGATTTTCCGGCTCGCGCGCGTTCGCGGGCCTCTTCGCGCAGCTCCGCGCGGGCCGGTGAGCACGCGCGGAGGCCGATTTTCAGCCTCGGGACGCGACGCGGCGCGGAGGCCGAGAATCCGGCTCCGGACGCGACGCGGATTCATTCCCGGCAACTGTCCGCTGCCTCGCACTGGGCCCCGGGGACACGCCGCGCTTCCGCTGGCCCGAGTCCGCGGCCTAGCGTGCGCGCCCGCGATGAGTGCCGACGAGACGACGTTTCCGCAGGACTTCACCTTCGGGGTGGCCACCTCCGCCTATCAGGTGGAGGGCGGCATCGAGAACGACTGGGCCGAGTGGGAGCGCGCCGGGAAGCTGAAGGAGCCGCACATGCGCTGCGGCCGCGCGGTGGACCACTGGAACCGTTACGAGGAGGACTACGGGCTGGCCCTGGACGCCGGCGCCACCGCCTTCCGCGTCTCGCTGGAGTGGGCGCGCATCGAGCCTGCGCGGGGGCGCTTCGAGGGCGCGGCCCTGGAGGCCTACCGGGAGCGGCTGCTGCGGATGAAGGCCCGGGGGCTGCGGCCCGTGGTGACGCTCCACCACTTCACCCACCCCACGTGGTTCCACCGCGAGACGCCCTGGCACCTGCCCTCGAGCGTGGACGCCTTCCGGGCCTACGCGCGCGCGTGCGCCCCTCTTTTGAAGGGGTTGGAGGCACTCGTCATCAGCCTGAACGAGCCCATGGTGGTGCTGCTGGGCGGCTACCTCCAGGGCCTGCTGCCCCCGGGCCTCGCCGATGGGCCGAAGACGATGGCGGCCCTGGAGAACATGGTGCGCGCGCACGTGGCGGCGCGCGAGGAGCTCCAGGCGGTGCTCGGGAAGGTGGAGCTGGGCATCTCCCAGAACATGCTCCGCTTCGCCCCGGACCGGTGGTGGCACCCGGTGGACCGCGCCCTCGTCCGGCTGGGGGCGCACGCCTACAACCACGCCTTCCACGAGGCGCTCGTCACCGGGAAGCTGCGGGTGACGATGCCGGGGCTGGCCTCCACCCGCGCCCACATCCCCGAGGCCCGGGGCTCGTGCGAGTTCATCGGCGTCAACTACTACTCCCGCGCCCACCTGCGCTTCCTGCCGCGCCACCCCTTCCTCGCGTTCCAGTTCCGGGACCGGCTGCACCGGGGGCTCACGGACATCGGCTGGGAGGACTACCCCGAGGGCTTCGGGGACATCCTGCGCGAGACGAAGCGCTACGGGCTGCCCGTGTGGGTGACGGAGAACGGCATCGATGACCGGGGGGGCCAGCGGCGCCCCCACTACATTCACCGGCACCTGGAGCAGGTGCTCGCCGCGCGGGCCCAGGGCGTGGACGTGCGCGGCTACCTCTATTGGAGCCTGCTCGACAATTTCGAGTGGCTGGAGGGCTGGGGGCCCCGCTTCGGCCTGTACCACGTGGACTTCGACACCCTGGAGCGCCGCCCCACCCCGGCCTGCGCCTACTTCCGCGCCGTGGCCCAGGGGCGGCGGCTGGTGCCTCCGGAGGCCGTGCTCCAGGCTCAGCCCAGCGCCGCCCGGTAGTCGACTTCCTGCTCCTCCGTGGGGGCCTGGGCATCCACCGGGGCCGACATGAAGAAGCGCGCCACGGCGTCCTCCACGCTGGAAGGCGTCTCCAGCGTGTTCACTTCCGCGCGGAAGGCGGCGGCGCCGTGCAGCCCGTACGCGTACCAGGCCATGTGCCGGCGGAAGGAGCGCACCGCGCCCAGCGGCTCGCCCACGAACTCCACGTGGGCCCGGAAGTGCTCCAGCACCCCCGCGCAGCGCTCCTCGGGGGTAGGCGGAGGGCCTCCGGCCAGCTCCCGGAAGATCCACGGGTTGCCCAGCGCCCCCCGGCCAATCATCACGAAGTCACAGCCGGTGGTCTCCAACATGCGGCGCGCGTCCGCGGGCGTCTTCACGTCCCCGTTGCCGATGATGGCCCGGTCCGGGAAGTGGCGCTTGAGGTCCGCGATGACGCTCCAGTCGGCGCTGCCCGAGTAGCCCTGGTCCCGGGTGCGCGGGTGGATGGCGAGCGCCGCGCAGCCCGCCGCGAACAGCTCCCCGGCCATCTGGAGGTAGTTGCGGTGGCCCGCATCCCACCCCGAGCGGATTTTACAGGTGACGGGCAGCCCCGTGGCCTTGCCGATCTCCTCGACGATGCGGGCGGCGCGCACGGGCTCGCACAGGAGGGCGCTGCCCGCCCCGTTCTTCGTCACCTTCTTCACCGGGCAGCCCATGTTGATGTCGATGATCTGCGCGCCGTATTCCTTGCCCACCACCGCCGCGCGGGCCATGGCCTCCGGCTCGCCGCCGAAAATCTGGAGCGCGTAGGGCCGCTCCACCTCGGGCGAGAAGCGCAGGTACTTGAGCGTGCGCTGGTTGGCGCGCATGAGTCCCTGGGCACTCACCAGCTCGGTGGGGCACAGCGCCGCGCCCCACTTGAAGGCGATGACGCGGAAGGGCCGCTCGCTCACCCCCGCCATGGGGGCCAGGATGTACGGATTGGAAAGGGAATAAGGACCGATCTGCAACATGGAGGGCCGGGAACCTAGCGGATTGCCAGAAGCGCCGCAGGGGTGGCGTAACAGTCTGCGCGGCTGGACCTGAACGGTTAAGGTACGCCCCAATGTTCCGTTTCCGCCTCGGGAGCATTCCCGTCGAGGTCCACTCCTTCCACCTGCTCGCCTCGGCCGTGTTCGGGTGGAGCTTCGCCTCCTACGCCTCCCAGGTCGGCCCCCCGTGGCTGGCCGAGTACGTGCTGGAGGAGGGGCACCCCCGGTACGGGGCCGCCATCGCGGCGTACGTGCTGGCCTGGATGTTCATCGTCTTCGTCTCCGTGGTCGTCCACGAGCTGGGCCATGCCATCTTCTTCCGGGCGTTCGGTTACCAACCGAACATCGTCCTGGTGTGGCTCGGCGGGGAGACGTACCCCAACGCCCCCAGCCCCATCCCCTGGCACAAGAGCGTGCTGAGCACGCTCGCGGGCCCCCTGTTCGGCCTGCTCCTGGGGGCCGTGTGCTGGGTGGGGGCCACCGTGGTGGGGGGCCACTCGCTGGCGCTCGACTTCTTCCTCTTCTGGTTCCTCCGGGCCAACCTCTTCTGGGCCGCGCTCAACCTGCTGCCCGTGCCGCCCCTGGACGGGGGCCATGTCACCACCACGCTGGCCTCGCGCTTCTTCGGCCGCGCGGGCTTCATCGCCGCCCAGGGGCTCGCGCTCCTCATCTCCCTGGCCATGGTGGCCTGGGGGCTGAGCACCGGCTCCCTGCTCTTGCCGGTCTTCTTCGCCATGTGGGGCTTCCAGTGCGTCCGGGCCATCCGGGATGCCTTCCAGGCCGGCCGCATGGGCGAGGACCAACGTCCCCTGGCCGAGGCCCTGCGCCAGGCGCAGCAGGCGCTCTCCCGGGGAGCGCTCGACGAGGCGCGCACCCTGGCCACCCCCGTGCTGGAGGCGGGCGAGGCCCTCACCCCCCAGTTGGCCAGCCACGCCCACCATCTGCTGGGGTGGGTGGCGGTCAAGGGAGGCCAAGGCCGGCTCGCGCTGGACCACTTCGCCCAGGTGCAGGGCCAGCCGGTGGAGAGCCACGCCCTGGCGGCGGCCTTCTCCCTGGTGGGAGATGAGACGCGGGCCCTGCCCCTCTGGGAGATGGCGTGGCGCGACACCGGGGACCGCACGGTGATGCACGAGTACGGCGGGAGCCTCCTGCGCGCGGGCAAGCGGGATGCGGCGCTCAAGCTGCCGGGCGTGGACCTGGCGGCCGCCTTCTCCTGCGCGGAGCGGGTGCTGTTCATCCGGGGCGCGTATTCCGAGGCGGCGGCCATGGGCGAGGCGGCGCTCGACTACGTGCCCAACCCTCAAATCGCTTATGACGCGGCGTGTGCCTTCGCCAAGGCGCAGAATGTTTCAGACGCGGTGCGTCTGCTGCACCGCGCCAAGGCGCTGGGCTACCGGGACGCGGCCTATGCCGCCTCGGATGAGGACCTGGCCCCCCTGCATGGGCACCCGGGTTTCGAAGCTTGGCTCACAGAGCTTCGGCAATCTGCGGCCTCCTGACAGAGCCATGACATGGGGGGGTGTTGATCGGGCCAGAGACTGAACAGCTTCTGTCCCGATCCACACCTGCCGAGGCTCTTTTGCAAACCGACACTCCTGCCCTGGCCACCCCCGAGAAGATCAACTGGTGGGCGTCCATCCCCTTCCTGGGCATCCATGCGATGTGCCTGTTCGTCCTCTCTGTGGGGGCGAAGCCCGTGGACGTGCTGGTGTGCCTGGCGCTCTACGTGATTCGCATGTGGGGCGTCACCGCCGGGTACCACCGCTACTTCAGCCACCGGGCTTACAAGACGAACCGCGTCTTCCAGTTCATCCTGGCGTTCGTGGCCACCTCGTCCGCGCAGAAGGGCGTGCTCTGGTGGGCGGCCAACCACCGGCACCACCACCGCGAGTCGGACACCGAGCAGGACATCCACTCGCCGCTGCACAAGGGCTTCTGGTGGAGCCACATGGGCTGGATCATGTGCCCGAAGTACGAGCAGACGCGCTTCGAGAGCATCAAGGACTTCGCGCGCTTTCCGGAGCTGCGCTTCCTCAACCGCTTCCACCTGCTGCCGCCCATCCTGCTGGCCGTGACGCTGTTCTTCATCGGCGGCTTCTCGATGCTCGTCTGGGGCTTCTTCGTGAGCACCACGCTGCTCTACCACGGCACCTTCACCATCAACTCGCTCAGCCACATCTTCGGCAACCGCCGCTACCGCACCACGGACACCAGCAAGAACAACCTGTTCCTGGCGATCATCACCCTGGGCGAGGGCTGGCACAACAACCACCACTACTACCAGAACACCGCCAACCAGGGCTGGTTCTGGTGGGAGGTGGACCTCAGCTACTACTCGCTGAAGGTGCTCTCGTGGATGCGCGTGGTGAGCGACCTGCGCACGCCCTCGGACCAGGTGAAGTACGCCTACAAGAAGTACACCCCGGAGATGCAGGCCGAGCTGAAGGCCTCCACCAACTTCTGGGGCGCCGTCGCCAACCGGAAGAAGGCCGCCGAGGACAAGATGCGTGAGGCCCTGACGGCCGCGGCGGACCACCTGCCTTCGGCCTCGGGGCCCGCCCCCCAGGCCCTGCTCAAGCGGCAGTAGGCCCCTCGGGCCGTTGTTCCCGTGCTCCCGGAGGAGGACTTCCGGGAGCACGGTTGCGTTTAGAGCCCCGCGAGCGCCTGCTGCGGGAAGCTCCGCGCGTCCACCTTGGGCGAGTACTCCTTCACCTTGCCGTCCGGCCCGATGATGACGCCCACCCGGCGCGCGTTGGGCGCCTGGGCATCGTCACATGCCCCGTAGGCCAGCCCCACCTTGCGGTCGGTGTCGCACAGCAGGGGGAAGTTGAAGCCGAACTTCTCCGAGAACGCCTGGTTCTCCTCGGGCGTGTCGAAGCTGATGCCGAGGATCTCCGCGTTCTTCTGCTGGTAACCCGCCTTGTGGTCGCGGAAGCCGCAGCCCTCGGCCGTGCAGCCGGGGGTGTCCGCCTTCGGGTAGAACCAGAGCACCACCGTCTTGCCCCGGTAGTCGGACAGCGAATGCGTCCGGCCCGTGTGGTCGCGGACCGTGAAGTCCGGCGCCGTATCTCCTGGTTTGAGCATGGGCGTCTTCTAGCACGGGCGCCCGGCCTCACAGGCCGTTCAGTCCCCGTCCTTCCGCTCGTAAACAAGCGCCGCGGCGGACCGGGCACAGTCACAATCCAGGCACCCCTGGGCCGCGCACGCGCCGCACGTCTTCTCCAGCCGCTTCTTGAGGGCCTGCCGGGCCCGGTGCAGCCGCACAGCCGCGTTGTTGGGGGTGATGCCCGAGGCCTCGGCGGCCTCCGCCAGCGGGCGCTCCTCCAGGTCCACCTGGCGCACCGCCTCCGCGTACTCGGGCTTGAGCGCCTCCAGCTCGCGGTGGAGGCACTGGCAGGCCGAGCGCTTCAGCCCGGGCTGGAGCACCGCCCCTTCCGCGTCCCGGGCTTCCCGGGCCAGGGCGCGCTCCCCGGCCCGCTGGTGGCGCACGTGGTCCGCCAGGGCGTTGCGCAGCACCCGGTAGAACCACGCCATCAGCCGCGCGCCCTCCAGCGCCGGGGCCCCGCGCTCCAGCACCCGGACGAGGACGCCCTGGAGCACCTCCTCCGCCACGGGCTCGCTCCCCGTCCGGCGCAGGAGGAAGGCGCGGAAGCGGGGGTAGTTCGACACGAGCAACTGCCGCGCCGGCGCGGACAGGGGCCTGGGTTCGCTAGCCTTGCTTGGGTCCATCGGGAAGCTCGATGCCGTCGGCGGCCAGTTGTTGCGCGCTGGCCGGGCCCGCCACGGTGCCCGGCGGGTGCACGTACCAGCCGTTCGGGTCGGCGCGGTCCGGGTCGTCGCGCACCTTGAGGATGGTGAACATGCCGCCCATGTCGATGTACGAGAACGGGCCCGGGCCGCCGCGCATGGGCAGGCTGTTGGGCGGCATGGGCATCTCCATCTCGCCCATGCCCCCCATGCCCATCGTCCCCATGGTCATGAAGTCCGGCATGACGCGGCTCATCCGGTGGTCCAGCTTCCGCGTGTCCGCGCCCACCATGTTCGGCATGTCGTGCCCCATCTGCGTCATGACATGGTGTGTCATGTGGCAGTGCATGGCCCAGTCTCCCGGCTCGTCCGGCACGAACTCGATGACCCGGGTGCTGCCCACCGGCACGAGCACCGTGGTCTCCGGAATCTGCGCGGACGGCGGCACGTAGCCCCCATCCGTGGCCGTGAGCTTGAAGGACAGCCCGTGCAGGTGGATGGGGTGGTGGTCCATGGCGCTCAGGTTGCCCAGGCGGATGCGCACCCGCTCGCCCTTGCCCACCAGCAGGGGCTCGGTGGCCGGGAAGGACTTGCTGTTGAAGGTGAGGACGTTGAAGTCCGTCATCTCGTTCGGGTCCGGCCGCTTGGCCCCCACGTCCAGCCGCCACTCGTGCGTCATCAGCACGAAGTCCCGGTCCACGCGCGGGCCCACCGGCACCTTCGGGTGCACGATGAACATCCCCATCATCCCGAGCGCCATCTGGGTCATCTCGTCGAAGTGTGGGTGGTACATGAAGGTGCCCGGGTGGCGCAGGGTGAACTCGTAGACGTACGTCTCCCCGGGAGGAATCGGGCGCTGGTTCAGCCCCGCCACGCCATCCATGCCGTTGGGCAGGATGATGCCGTGCCAGTGGGCCGTGGTGGGCTCCGGCAGCCGGTTGGTGACGTAGATGCGGACCCGGTCCCCTTCCGTCACCTCGAGGGTGGGCCCCGGCGTCCGGCCGTTGTAGCCCCAGGCGAGCGCCTTCATGCCCGGGGCGAACTCGTGCTCGAACTCCTCGGCGATGAGGTGGCCGACCTTCACCTTGCCCACCGTCTTCATGGGCAGCGTGGCCCCGTTGGGCGTGACGACGGCGACCTGGCCTCCCGGGGCCACCACCCGCGCGGGCGGCGGCCTGCTCCCGGTGAGCGCGCCTGGCGCGGCCTGGGCCCTGCTCACCATGGCCGCGCTCGTGGCGAGGCCGCTCCACTTCAGAAATGAACGGCGATCCATTGTCTCAATGCCCTCCGGCCTCGGCCCCACCGGCCAGTGATGGCGCAGTCCCCGCGCCCTGGGGTGCCCCCGCGCGCCGCCCCGCGAGCAGGGCGTCCAGCGCGGCCTGGGCCGTCCAGTGCTCCTGGAGCAGCCCCACGTAGGCCAGCTCCGCGTCGAGCTGCTCGCGGCGGGCCTGGAGCACCTGGAAGATGCCGATCTGCATGGCGTTGTACTGGAGCAGGGTCTGCCGCATGACCCGCTGCCGGGCCGGCAGGAGCACCTGCTGGTACTGCCGGGCGCGCAGGTACGTGGACTCCACGCGGTTGCGCGCCTCGCGCGCGGCGGAGCGGATGTCGATGGCCATTCCCTGGTAACGCTCCATCAGCGCGTCGAACTCCGCCTCGGAGGCGGCGCGCGTTCCCTGCTGGCGGTCGAACAGCGGCACCGTGAAGTGAATGGCCCCTCCCCACGCCCACTCGCCATGCGAGGGAGTGCCATGGCCCTCCCGCTCGGCAATCACCCCCACGGTGACGTCCGGAATCCAGCCTTCCGCGCGCGTCAGCCCGGAGCGCTGGGCCGTCCCCTCCAGGCGGCGCTGGGTCTCCGCTAGCTCCAGGCTGGCCGTGAGGGCCTTGCGCTCCAGGTCCTCGAAGGTGGGGGCCTGCTCGGCCAGGCGCGGCAGGGTGTCCGTCACCGTCCAGGCGGTGGCATCCCCGTGCAGGCCCAGGAGGCGCTGGAGCTGCTCGCGGCGCTCAAGCGTCTCCAGCTCGAGCTGCGCCACGTTGGCCCGGGCCGACTCGTAGGCGGCCTCCTGGGTGGCGGCATCGAGCTCGGGGATGTTGCCCGCCTCGAAGAGAGCCCGGCTGGCATCCCGGGCGGCGGCGAAGGCATCCAAGGCCTGGGTGGCAATCGCCATGCGCTGCTGCGCCGCCTGGAGCGCGTAGTGGGCCGCGCGCACGGTGTACCCCAGCTCCACGACGGTGCCCGCGGTGCGGTACCGGGCTGCCTCCAGCTCGCTGCGGGCCACCTTGGAGCGGACCACCGAGAGCAGGGCCCGCGAGATGCCGTACTCGACGCGGATCTCCGTCTGGGGCGAGAACGGCTGCTCGGGGTCCTCCTGCTGATGCAGCTCCACCTCGACCGAGGGATTGGGGAGCACCCCCGCCTGGACGAGCTGGCCGCGCGCCACCCCCAGCTCCCGCAGCGAGGCGCGAAGCTCCCGGTTGTTGAGCAACGCGATGCGCACCGCGGTCTCCGCGGTCAGCGGCTGCTGGAGCAACGCCCGCACGTCCTCGGGCAGCCCCTGGGCCTCGTCCCGGGGCAGGGCCAGCTGCGAGGGCAGTGGCACCCGCGTGAGCTCCCGGACCCGGGTGAGATCCGACTGCATGGACGGGGAGACGCACCCGGTCCACCCCAGGAGCACCACGAGCCCGGCCGTGGACCGCTTAGTGCCCATGCCCCTGCCCTCCTTCCTGAGCGCCCGCCTGTCCGCCCGCCCCGCCCTTCGTGAGGGGGGGCTGCTCCTCGAGCCCCTGCCAGTGCTCCGTGGACTCCCCGGGCAAGGGCGGCTCCTGCTGGAGCATCTCCCCGATGCGGGCCTCCGGCGCGGCTTCCGCCTCGGGAGAGGCCGCGGACGCCGGGGGGAAGGAGGCGGGAAAGGCGCGCGGCGCGCAGGCACTCAAGGGCGCGGTGGCTACCAGGGCAATCAACACGGCTCGCATCGGCACAAAAGGGGTCCAGACCATCATCGGGTGAAAGCTTCGGCCCATCACCTCACTGTAGACGCCCTTCTCCAGCGGGCATTACACCCAGGGATGGAAGGGCTCCGGGGCAGGCGAAGCGGTGTAATCCCCGGGAAGGCAGTGCGTCTCCACCAATGGGCCCCGGCTCATCCGCGGCATGGCCCCCAAGGAGACGCGATGCAAACCACGAACGCGTGGAGGCAGAACAGTATGGCCCGGGCCCTGGATGCCCAGCCATTCGAACTTTTGATCCAAGGCATGACGTGCGCCTCGTGTGCCCGGCGTGTCGAGCGAGCCCTCGCCGAGGTTCCAGGGGTGCAAGAGGCGACGGTCAACTTCGCCACCCAGCGGGCCTCCGGGCGCTACCAGCCACAGCAGGCCCGCCCGGACGCCCTGGCCGAGGCCGTGGTCCGCGCGGGCTATCACGTCCTTGCCCGGGACCCGGGCGAGCAGACACAAGGAGAGCAACGGACGCTCCAGCGGGAGCTGCGTCTGGCCGTGGCGCTCACGGTGCCGCTCCTGGTCATCGCCATGTCCCATGGCGCCCTTCCCGGGACGGAAGGGCCGTGGGGCCGGTGGCTCCAGTTCGCCCTGGCCACGCCGGTCGTCCTGGGCCCCGGGCGCCGCTTCTTCACCCTGGCGTGGGCCGCGCTCCGGCACCGGACCGCCGACATGAACACGCTCGTGGCCATGGGGGTGGGGGCCGCCTGGAGCTACTCGACGGCCGCGCTCGTGGCGCCCGGGCTCTTCGCCCACGCCGGGCATGGCCGGGTGCCCCACCTCTATTTCGAGGCGGCCGCCGCCATATTCACCTTCGTGCTCCTGGGCAAGCTCCTCGAAACCCGCGCCCGGCACCGGCTCCTGGACGCGGTGCGCGGCCTGATGGCCCTCCAGCCCCAGCGGGCCCGGCGCCTCCAGGGCGAGCACGAGGAGGACGTCCCCCTGAGCGAGCTCGTGCCAGGCGACACCGTGCGCGTGCGGCCCGGAGAGCGCATCCCCACGGACGGGGAGGTGGTGCGCGGCGCCTCGGCCGTGGACGAGTCGATGCTTACGGGCGAGAGCCTGCCCGTGGACAAGGCGGTGGGCGCCCCGGTCTTCGGGGGCACGCAGAACCAGAGCGGCGCGTTGACCGTCCGCGTCCTCCAGACGGGAAAGGGCACGGCGCTGGCGCGCATCATCGAGGCCATCGAGCAGGCCCAGGGCTCACGCGCCCCCATCGCCCGGCTCGCGGATGTGGTCAGCGGCATCTTCGTCCCCGTGGTGCTCGGCATCGCGGCGCTCACCTTCGGGGTCTGGCTGGCGCTGGACCCGAGCAGCGCGGGCCTCGCCACGGCGGTCGAGCGGTTCGTGGCGGTGCTCGTCATCGCCTGCCCGTGCGCGCTGGGGCTCGCCACCCCCGCGGCCGTGGCCGTGGGCACCGGACGCGGCGCGGAGCTGGGCGTCCTCATCAAGGGAGGCGCCGCGCTCGAGGCGGCCAGCCGCATCGACACGGTCCTCCTGGACAAGACCGGGACGCTCACCGAGGGCAAGCCCTCGCTCACGGAGGTCATCGCCCTCCCCCCGCGGGCCTCCGCCGCCCTGCTCTCCTGGGCCGCCAGCACCGAGCGCGAGAGCGAGCACCCCATCGCCCGTGCCCTCGTCGCGGGGGCCCGCGAGCGCGGCGTGCCGCTCCACCCCGTGGAGGGCTTCCGCTCGGAGGCCGGCCACGGCATCGAGGCCCAGGTGGAGGGCCACACCGTGCGCGTGGGCACCCGGGCCTGGCTGGGCCAGGCGGGCCTGGACGCCCAGCCGCTGGAGGCGGACGCCGAGCGCCTCGCCGCCCAGGGGCAGACACCCTTCTTCGTCGCCGTGGACGGGGCGCTCGCGGGGCTCGTGGCCGTCGCGGACCGGCCCACCGGGGCCGCCCGCCCGGTGGTGAGCGCCCTGGGCGCCATGGGCCTCGACACCCTCATGGTCACCGGCGACCGGGCAAGCACGGCCCAGGCGGTGGCGCATGAACTGGGCATCCGCACGGTGTTCTCCGAGGTAAAACCCGAGGACAAGGCCCGCATCGTCCGGGAGCAGCGCGCCCGCGGCCGGACGGTGGCCATGGTGGGAGATGGCATCAACGACGCACCCGCGCTCGCGGAGGCCCAGGTGGGCATCGCCCTGGGCACGGGCACGGACATCGCGGTGGCCGCGGCGGACTTCACCCTGCTGCGAGGGGGCCTCGCCGCCCTGCCCACCGCGCTGCAGCTCGCGAGGGCCACCCTGAGGACCGTGCGCCAGAACCTCTTCTGGGCCTTCCTCTACAATGTGATGGGGATTCCGCTGGCCGCCGGGCTTCTCTATCCTTGGACGGGGTGGCTGCTGTCCCCCATCGTCGCGAGCGTGGCCATGTCGCTGTCGAGCGTGTCCGTCCTGACCAACTCCCTGCGCCTGAAGCGCTTCCAGCCTCCGGCCGCTCTGCCCGTTCACCCCTGAGGAGACCTCCGCATGAAACCGCTCCGATCCTTCTTCCTGGCCTCCACCCTCGCCCTGCTGCTGCCGCTGGGGGCCTCGGCCGAGGAGGCCCCCGCCCCCGCCGGGGAGGCCGCCCCCGCCGTGCGCGAAATCGAGATCATCGTCGACCGGGGCTACAAGCCGGTGCGCATCGAGGCCGTGGAGGGCGAGCGCGTCCGGCTCAAGTTCGTCCGGCGCGAGTACACGCCGTGCACCCGCGAGGTCATCCTGCCCTCGCTGAACATCCGCCAGGAGCTGCCCCCCAACAAGCCCGTCACCGTGGACCTGCCGCCCCTCAAGGCCGGGGACGTGGAGTTCATGTGCGGCATGAAGATGTTCCGCGGCACGCTGGTGGTGACGCCCCGCGCGGGCTGAGGGGCGCCCCCTTCCGGGCGCTCAGCCCTCGGAGCGCTCGGCCCGGCCATCCGCGTGGCGGGCGAAGCGGCCCTCCTCGCGGCCGTGCACCGGATCATCCCTGCGCCAGGGCCAGCCGCCGAAGCCCGTGCGCTGGTAGTCCTGGAAGGCCTGCTGAATCTCCGCCCGGTGGTTCATCACGAAGGGGCCGTGCTGCACCACCGGCTCGCCGATGGGCCGGCCCTGCAGCATCAGCACCTCGCACGCGCCGGTGGCCTCGAGCCGCACCGGCACCTCGGGCCGCATCGCCAGGGCCAGGTGGGACTTCACCCCCTGGCCGGCGACCTTCAGCGCCTCGCCCTTGAAGAAGTAGAGCGTGCGGTTCACGCGCGGGCCCGAGGCGGGCGGCAGCGTCCACACGGCGCCCGGCTCCATGCGAATCGTCCAGATGGCCACATCCGAATCCGGACGGGAGGCCCACGAGCGCGGCGGGGGCGGGGGCGCGCGCCGCCCGTCCAGCTGCCCCGCCACCACCGTCACCTCGGTGCCCCGCCCCGCCTCGTCCTGGAAGGCGCAGCGCGGGATGTCCCGGTTCCACAGCATGGAGAAGTGCGGCGGGGCGAGCTTGTCGGCGGCCGGCAGGTTGAGCCAGATCTGGAACAGCTCCACCGGGTTGGGCTTGTCCTGGTGCAGCAGGGGGAACATCTCCGAGTGCACGACGCCCGAGCCCGCGGTGAGCCACTGGGCATCCCCCTCGCCAAAGCGCGCCGTGGCGCCCAGCGAGTCGGAGTGGTCAATCACCCCTCGCCGCGCGAGGGTGACCGTCTCGAAGCCGCGGTGGGGGTGCTGGGGGAAACCGGGAACGGTCTCCCCGTGGTACATGCGCCAGCCGTCCTTGCCCTCGAAGTCCTGGCCTATCTGCCGGCCGGCCAGGGACGCCGCGGGGCCCATCTGCGCGTTGGCCCGCGGGTAGGCGTCGTCATGGTGCACGCAAAACAGGAAGGGATCGACCGTCACCCAGGGAAAGCCAAGCGGCGCGGTCTCGAGAAGGGGGCTTGCCATGGCGGCAAGCGTAACGCGGACGGGCGCCCCGCGCCTCTTCCCACACACCGGGGCCCCGCGGGGGACAAGCTCAGTCCGCCACCTTGCGGAAGGCCTTGTAGGCCTTCTTGGTGTCCGTCAGCATGGCGTCGTGGCTGGCCTCGAGGTCCTCGATCTTCCAGCCCCGGGCCTGCGCCTTCGCGCGGAAGGCCAGGAAGATGTCGCGCTGGAACCACGCGCCCTTGCAGTGGATGTACGCCTTGGGAATCTTCGAGAGCGCGCTCCAGCTGAAGGAGACGGGCTCCTGGAAGGAGGCCAGCGGCTGGGGCCGCAGGCGCGGGGCCACGAAGGCCACGTCCTCCGCCTCCGTCACCCCAAAGTCCTGCGCGGCGAAGGGGGGCAGCATCCACATGCCGGCGGGGAACGCATCCGGGAAGCCCACCGTGGCGAAGAAGGACTGGCCCGGCTCGGGGATGGCCGCATCGAAGTACACCAGCTGGCGAATGCGCCCCGGCACCGCCGCGGCCACCGCGGTGATGACCATGCCCGCGTAGCTGTGGCCCACCAGCACCACGTCGTGCAGGTCCTCGAACAGGATGAGCGAGACGATGTCCTGCACGTGCGTCTCCAGGCTCACCTCCGGCTGGGCCAGGTGCGCCCGCTCGCCCAGGCCCGTCAGCGTGGGCGTGTAGACCGTGGCCTTGTCATCGCGCAGCTCCTCGGCGAACGGCTGCCAGGCCCAGCCGCCGTGGAAGGCCCCGTGGACCAGGATGTAGGTGGAGCCCTTCGAGCCCGCCAGCGCCCCCGTCGAGGAGAGCAGAACTGCCAAGACCAGGGTGACTGCCACGTTGAAGCGCATGTCCCGCTCCTTCTCGAACCACCTGAGTGCCTGGACCAGCCGGGCCCTTCGAAACCGCCCCCGTCCAGGGGGCTGAACCAGTGTAACGCCTCAAACAGAGAATTGAGGCATAATTTTACGAATCCATTTCAATTGTTTACCCGTGAAGAAAGGGTGCACACACAGTCCTTCCTTTGAATACGGGAAGTGGTACGCAGCGGCCCATGATGGCTTCCCCTTCCCGCCCCCTCCTCCTCGCCGCCGTCGCGGCGGTGCTGCTCACCTCCTGCCACGCCGGACACAACAAGGGACAACCCCCCGCGAATGCCGCGGAAGCGGTGGCGCCCCCGCTGGCGAGCAAAGAGTGTGAGGGGGTTGCCGTGGTGGAGGCGGCCTCGGTGTTCGCCTCGCCGGAGGGCGCCGGGGGCATGCGGCCCGCGGCGGGCCAGGTGGTCGCCATCGACGGCACGCCGCTCGCGGGGCTCGTCTGCACGCAGATGGGGTGCGACGCGAAGTGCTGCAACAACACGTGCGGCTCCGTCGAGGGCTGCCCCTTCACGCTCGCCACGGAGCAGGGCAACCTGTGCCTGAGCCACAAGGACTTCGCCTGCGGCGGCACGGACTGCAGCCCCTGGTGCCGGCCCTTCAGCCTCACCGAGCAGGGCCGCTACCGCTTCGTGGGCACGCTGGCGTACCCCGCCCCGGGGCAGGAGGCCTCGGGCAACGGGGCCACCCTTCAGGTCCAGAAGGTCTGCCAGCTGAACTAGCGCGGGCCGGGCCCGGGCCTCAGTGCGCCGGGGCCTTCGGGTCCTTCTTCGCGTCCTGCTTGCGCAGCGGGCAGGCCGCGATGGCCGAGGACGGGTCCACGGCGTCCTTGCCGGAGTCCACCCGGAGCACCTTGCGGCCCTCGCCCACGACGAACGTGTAGCGCTGGGCGAAGGACATCACCGGCGTCTTCACGTCGAACTGCTTCACCAGCTTGCCGTCCGGGTCGGGGATGAAGGCGAAGGGCGCCTTGAGCGAGTCCTTGAACTTCTTGAGCGTCTCCGTGTCGTCCATGGAGACGGCCAGCACCTGGCCCTTGAGCTTCTCGATGTCCGCGTACCGGTCCCGGTAGGCGGTCAGCTCGTTGGTGCACCCGGGGGTGAACGCCTTGGGGAAGAAGGCCACGATGACCGGGCCCTCCTTCACCTTCTCCGACAGCGTGTACGACTTGCCGTCGGTGTCGGTGACCGTGAAGTCCGGTGCCGTGTCACCGGCCTGGGGAACCGCTGCCGCGAGGAAACCTGCCGTCAGGAGGGGAAGGAGCATGCCCTCCTTTTAACCCCCTTGGGACATCCGCGCCCAGACCGCCGTAGCGGCCTCGCGGGCCTGGTCGGCCACCACCGAGGGGCTGACCGACAGCGGCCGCCGCGCCCAGATGCGCCAGGTGCCCTCCACCATCACCGCCTCCACGTGCCGCGAGCCCAGGCCGTACACCACATGCCAGGCCAGGTTGCCCGCGTTGAGCGGCGTGGGCGGCAGGTAGTCCAGGATGAGCAGGTCCGCCGCGGTGCCCTCGCGCAGCGCCCCCACCGGGAAGTCGAAGGCCTGCGAGGCCAGGCGGTGGCCGTTGGCCAGGTAACGCAGCACGTCGATGGGCTGCCCCGCCTCGCGCGAGCGCAGGTAGGCCGCCTGGGCCTCGGCGAACACATCCGCCGCCAGGCCGTCGGTGCCCAGCGTGGCGCGCGCGCCGAACTTCAGCGCCGGCGCATAGCCCACCTCCAGCCGCTGGTTGGAGCGCGGGGTGTGCACCACCCACGTCCCGGTGGAGATGAGCTGCGCGAGCTCCGCCCACGCCAGGTGCCCCACGTGCGCGAGCTGGCTCTTGGGGGACAGGAGCCCCGCCTCCATGAGCCGCGTCACGGGCGAGCCCCCATGGCGCTCCACCGAGAGCTTCTCGTCCAGCGGATCCTCGGCCACCGGCACGTGCAGCCCCGCGCCCGTGGAGGCCAGGGCCTCCTTGAGGCCCTCCAGCGCCTCGGGCCCCACCGTGAACAGGGGCGCCGCGCCCACCTGGCCCCGGAAGCGGCCCTTGGCCTTGCGGCTGAAGCCCACCGTCTCTTCCAGCGCCTCCTCGCGGCCCACCGCCCCCTTGCGGTCCGTCACCGCGTAGGAGAGCACCCCGCGCACGCCCACCTCGTGGAGCCCGCGCGCCACGCGCACCAGCGAGCCGGCGATGGCACGGGGCGAGGAGTGCGAGTCGAAGAGCGTGGTGGTGCCACACTGCAGGGCCTCCAGGCCCCCGGCGCACGCGGCCACCTGCACCGCGTCCCCGTCCAGGGCGCCCTCGTAGCGCCAGCGGTGGTGCTCCAGCGTCTCCTGGTAGCTGCCCACGACCGGCTCGGGCAGGCCCCGCGCCAGCGCGGTGTGCAGCCGGTGGTGGGCGCTCACCAGCCCCGGGAAGACGAGCTTGCCCGACAGGGCCACCACCTCGTCATCGGGCCG
Organism: Allostigmatella hybrida; assembly: GCF_020103775.1. Classification (NCBI taxonomy): domain Bacteria; kingdom Pseudomonadati; phylum Myxococcota; class Myxococcia; order Myxococcales; family Archangiaceae; genus Allostigmatella; species Allostigmatella hybrida. The sequence goes on along the minus strand of NZ_JAHXBH010000001.1, from coordinate 899,563 downwards.
TGGCGCGATGTCCGGCGCGCGCGCGACGATGCGGTCGCCTTCGATGCGCAGGTCCACCCGCTCGACGAGGGCGGGCTCCAGTTCGACGACATGTCCACCCTTGAGGACGGTGCCCAACGTCCCTCCACCGTGAAGCCACTGAGTGAGGCCTGATGCCGCGCAGGCTAGCACTGCCGGGCGTCCCGGGTAGAGGGGAAGTCACCCGGGCGTCCAGCCAAGCGGCAGCCCTCTCCAAGAGAGTAGGCCCCCGGCGTCTCGAAACGTAGACTGCCCGGGCCGTGGGGTCTCCCGAGCAGCACGTCTCCTGGATGGGCCGCTACCGCCTGAGCGCGCGCATCGCGACGGGCGGCATGGCGGAGGTGTACCTGGGCCGCCGCATCGAGGAGGACGGGCGGCGCGGCCCAGCCGTGGCGGTGAAGCGGCTCCTGCCCCACCTCGCCTCGGACCGGCGCATCGTGCAGATGTTCCTCAACGAGGCGCGCATCACCGCGCAGATCCACCACCCCAACGTCGTCTCCATCCTGGAGACGGGCATGGACGAGGGCGAGCCCTTCATCGCGCTGGAGCTCCTGGAGGGGCGCTCCTTCGCCGAGCTGCGGCAGGAGGCCGCGGAGCGGGGCCGGCGCGTGCCCCTGGGCGTCACGCTGCGCACCCTGGTGGAGGCGTGCCGGGGGCTGGATGCGGCCCACCGCGCCGTGGACGAGGCCGGCCGGCCCCTGCGCATCGTCCACCGGGACTTCACCCCGGACAACATCCACGTGGGCGCCAACGGGCACGTCAAGGTCATCGACTTCGGCATCGCCAAGGCGGACGCGCTCGGCTCGGGCACCGAGCCGGGCATGCTCAAGGGCAAGTTCTTCTACATGTCGCCGGAGATGATCACCGGGCAGCGGGTGGACCACCGCGCGGACATCTTCGCCGCGGGGGTGATGCTCTACGAGCAGCTGTGCGGCCGGCGCCCCTTCACCGGCCTCAAGCCCGATGAGGTGCTGGCCCGCATCACCGAGGGGCGCCCCCGGCCCCCCACCACGTTCGACCCTTCCGTCCCCGATGCCCTGGAGCACATCTGCCTCACCGCGCTCCACCGCGACCCGGAGGCCCGCTTCGAGACGCTGCAGGTCTTCATCGACGCCATCGAGGGCGTGGGGGGCTCTGCCGAGGTGGCCTCGACCGGAGACGTCGCGGCCTACGTCGAGTCGCTCTTCCCCCGGGACAGCGACCCCAAGCGCCTGGCGCTCCAGCGGGCCCGCTCCGTGGACCCTTCGGACGCGGGGGTGGCCGCCCCCGCGCCCCCGCCAGCCCCCGCCCCCGTGGCCCCGCCGCCTCCGGCCCCGGTGGCGCCCCGGACGCGGCGCGCCTGGCCCCTGCTCGCCCTCGCCGGACTGGCGCTGGTGGGCCTGGGCGCGGGCGGCGCCTACTGGGTGATGCGCCCGCGCGTGCCCCCGTCCGAGCGGCTCGCCCAGGCGGAGCACACCCCCACCCCGCCAGAGCGGCGGGCCTTCCTCGAAGGCATCGAGGAGGACCCGCGCGCCACCGCCCAGGAGCTGGCCCGGGCCGGGGAGCTGCTGATGGAGCTGGGCGCCCACCAGGCGGTCCTCTCGCTCTCGGAGACGTTCATCCAGCGCTTCCCCCAGAACCTGGAGGCGCACCTGCTGGACGCGCGCGCCGCCACGGCGCTGCAGCTGGGCAAGCGCGCCGAGCGGGCCATCGAGGAGGCCACCGCGCTGGCGCCCAAGGACGTGCGCCCCCTGCTGGCCCTGGCGGACCTGCGGGAGCGGCAGGGAGACATCGCCGGGGCGCTCGGCGCGCTCGCCAAGGCCTACGAGCAGCGGCCGCGCGAGGCCCAGGTGGCGCCCCGCTATGGCCAGCTCCTCTCCCAGAGCGGACGGCTGGACGAGGCCTCCGAGGTGCTCGGCGCGTGGGTCCGCGAGCACAACGACGCGGGCCCGCTGGCGGAGCTGGCCTTCGTGCGCTACCGCCAGGAGCGCATGGACGATGCCGCCGCGCTGCTCAAGCGCGCGCTGCGCAAGGCCCCCCAGCTCGCCGTGGCGCACTACTACCTGGGCGCGGTGCTCCTCCAGAAGGGGGACACGGCGGGCGCCGAGCGCGCCTACCGCCAGGCGGAGCAGCTCGACCCCGAGGACCCTCGCGCGCTCTCGGCCCGGTGCCAGCTCCACGCCCGCACGGGGGACACCGCCGCCGTCACCGAGGCGAAGGCGCTCCTCGCCCACAGGTTCCCGGCCCGCGCGGCGGCGTTGGCCGCGGAGTGCTCGGCCCGGCCCTGAGGGGCGCGGCTCACATCCGCAAGGGGCTCTCCTCGGCCACGGGCCAGCCAGGGTCCGCCGGCGTCAGCGCCAGGGTGTTGCGCACCCGAGCCATCAGCTCATCGTGGCGGTAGGGCCGGGAGCACAGCACCGTGCCCTCCTGGGCCCACGTGGGCAGCCGCGCGCCCGCCAGCAGAATGGGCACGGGCCGGGCCCGGGGCAGCGTGGCGAAGGTCTCCAGGAAGACGCCAATCTCCTTCTGGGAGGCGCTGGCGGACAGGAGGATGAGGTCCACGGGCAGGTGGGCCTCCTGGCGCAGGGCCTCGTTCCCATCGCGCACGGTGAGCACCTCGAAGCCCTCGGCGCGCAGCACCCGCGCGGCCTCGTCCTCCTGGACCCGGTCCTCGTCCAGCAGGAGCACGCGCCGGGGCAGCCGCCCCACCTCGCGCGCGGTCATCTTGGGCAGGCCCACGGAGAAGGTGGAGCCCTGCCCCTCGGCGCTCGACAGGGTGAGGTTGCCCCCGTGCAGCTTGCAGATGGAGTGGCTGATGAAGAGCCCCAGCCCCAGGCCGCCGAAGTTGCGGTGGGACACGTTGCGCGCCCGGTAGAAGCGCTGGAACACCTGCGCCTGGTCCGCCCCGGGAATGCCGATGCCGTGGTCCTTCACGTGGATGCGGGCCTCGTCGGCCAGCTCCTCCACCTCCACGGTGATGGGGGCGCCCGCGGGGCTGTACTTGTGCGCGTTCTCCAGCAGGTTGACGATGACCTGCTCCAGCCGGTCCCGGTCCCCCTGTACCCACACGCGCGTGCGGGGCACATCCACGGAGAAGGGGCGCTCCAGGGCGTGGCGGAAGTGGTCCACCACCTCCGCCACGAGCTGGCCCAGCTCCAGCGGCGCCGCGTGCATGGCCAGCTTGCCCAGCTCCAGCCGCGAGGCATCCAGCAGGTCATCCACCAGCCCCACGAGCCGGTCCACCTGCCGCTTGGACTTGAGCACGCTGGAGAGCTCCACCGGCTGCCCGGTGGCGATGCGCCGCTCCATGGTGAAGAGGCTGAGCTTGAGCGGGGTGAGCGGCGTCCTCAGCTCGTGCGAGGCGATGGACATGAACTCCTCGCGCACCCGCAGGGCCGACTGGGCCTCGCGCAGGAGCCGCGCGTTCTCCACCGCCACCGCGAGCTGGCTGGCCGCCGCCATCCACAAATCCAGCTCCCTCACGGAGAAGGACGCGCCCTGCTCCTTATAAAGGAGGAGCAGCCCCACCGTGCGCTTGGGCGCGCACAGCGGCACGGCGGCGAAGATGGAGCCCATGCTGTCGCCGTACCCGCGCTGGACGCCGATCTGCGCCCGCCGCGTGGACAGGGCGTGCTGGAAGGGGTCCGCCGCCGGATCAAACGTGTCCTCGGGCGAGTCCCGGTCCGCCAGGTCCGACACCGCCGCACGGCGCAGGGTGTTCTGGGTGCCTTCCTCACAGAGGAATACCTCCGCGCGCCGCACCTGGGCACAGCGCACCAGGGCCAGCACCGCCGCCGAGCACACGCTGTCCACATCCAGCGTCTCGCCCACGGCGCGCGCCACCTGCTGCACCACCTGGGAGAAGGCCTCCTCGTCATCCAGGCCGGAAGGGTCGAACACGAGCCAGGCGCCGGGCGGCTCGTCCTCGCGCGCGGGCTGCACCTGGACGCGCACCTGACGCATCGCGCAGGTGACGAGGTGCCCGGCGTAGGGCCGGCCCTCCCGCACGGCGCGGGCCAGGGCATCCCGGCTCCGGCTGTACTCCAGTCCCTCCAGCAGGCCGCGGCCCACCGTCAGGGGCAGCCCGACCTTCCGGGCGAAGTCCGCTTCGAACCATTGCACCTGCAGCTCAGGGCCCACGCGGAGCATGGCCTGAGGCAGCAAATGAAGCGCATTCTCGAAGTCTGAGGGCACCATGGGTGGGGTGCTTTCGAGATAGGGGCCGGGCCCCCCTGGCGACAACCGCCCGCCGGGCTTTTCCTGCTAATCGGACGTCGGTGGCGTTGGTGGGCCAACACTGGCGGCGGGCGATCTCTCCACCAGCCGGCAGCTCCCCTGCCCTCCGGATGGAGAGGCCCCCCACGGGCGGCAGTTCCCCCGGTGCTTTCGTGTGGTAGAGGACACGGGCGATGCCTTCCGAGCCCACCAAAGAACTGCAGACCTTCCCCAACCCCGCCGCCGACCGCGACTATGAGATCGCCTTCGACGTGCCGGAGTTCACCTGCCTGTGCCCGATGACGGGGCAGCCCGACTTCGCGACGTTCAAGATCCGGTACGTGCCGGACGAGCTGTGCGTGGAGCTCAAGAGCCTCAAGCTCTACATGTGGTCCTACCGCAACGAGGGCGCCTTCCACGAGAAGGTGACCAACACCATCGCGGACGACATCATCCGGGCCATCAAGCCCCGCAAGCTCACCGTGGTGGGTGACTTCTTCGTGCGCGGCGGCATCGGCACCATCGTCACCGTGACGCACGAGAAGAAGAAGGCCTAGAGCCCTCCGCGCAGCTCCTGCTCCAGGCGCAGCGCCCCCTCCTGCTCGCGCAGGAGCGCCACCAGCCGCTCGCGGTGAAAGCCGCGCACGGGGGCCTGCGGATCCGGAAACCCCGCGGGCAGCCGCCAGTCCGGGGGCAGCCGCCGGCCCAGGGCAATGGGCCGCTCGCGCCGCAGCTCGCCCATCTCCGCGTCCGACAGCTCCCGCACGGCGCACCAGGGCAGCACCTGGCGCCCGCGCAGGGCCACGCGCGCCCCCGGCCCCGGGTCTTCCCATGGGCCAATGGCCGTGCGGTGCAGCCGGGCCAGGTGAGCCCCACAGCCCAGCGCCCGGCCCAGCTCCCGCGCCAGGGCGCGCACGTAGAAGCCCCCCCGGCACACCAGCTCCAGCCGGCTGGAGCGCGGCAGCGCGTGCGAGCGCCAGCGCGCCGCGTGCAGGTACACGCGCGAGGGCGGCAACACCACCTCCTCGCCCCGGTGCGCCTTGCGGTACGCGGGCTCTCCGCCCACCTTCTTCGCGCTGGTGGCCGGGGGTACCTGCTCGTGCCAGCCCTGGAAGCCCGCGAGCGCCACCTCCAGCGCCCCGGGCGTCAGCGCGGACGCATCCCCCTCTCGCACCACCCGGCCCAGCAAGTCCCCGTTGTCCGTCTCCGCGCCCCACACGACTTCGGCCACGTAGTGCTTGGGCACCGCGTGCAAGAGGTCCATCAGCCGCGTGGCCTGGCCCACCAGGAGCAGCAGGAGCCCCTCGGCGAAGGGGTCCAACGTCCCGCCATGGCACACGGGCACGCGCTTGCCGGGGCGCGTGGCCTCCAGCTCGGCCATGGCGGCGCGCACCGAGGTGAAGCTCGTCTCGCCCAGCGGCTTGTGGACGAGGTGAATGCCGGGCTCGAGCGGCGGGAGGGGGCTCACCGCTTCATCTTCTTCTCGACCGGGGGCGCCCAGTGGTCCTGCGTGAGGTAGATGCCGGTGCCCGTGGCGGTGGCCAGGGCGAGCAGCGCGGCCACCACCCACTTGCGCTTTCCGCCCGTGGAGCGCTTGCGGCGGCCCGCGGCGTAGGAGTCCAATACGCCCAGCTCCGCCTGCGTCAGGTGCGCGAGCGCCTCGGACTCGGTGAGCTTCTCCCGGTGACGCAGAAAGGCCACGAGCAGCGCCGGGTGGGACACCTCCACCTCGCGCGCGAGGAACACATCCAGCTCGCGCCGCATCGCCGCCGCGTCCGGGTAGCGGTTCTCCGTGCGCACCTCCAGGGCCCGCTTGACGATGTTCACCAGGGGCGTGGGCACCTCCGGGGCCACCTTGTTCAGGGGCTTGTAGAGGCCATCGCGAATCTTGGCGAACACCTCGCCCGCGGTGCGCCCCTGGAACGGCCGGGTGCCCGTGAGGGCCTCGTAGAGCAGCACGCCGAGCGAGAAGATGTCCGTGCGCGCATCCAACGGCGCGCCGGTGACTTGCTCCGGGGACATGTAGGCCGGGGTGCCCACCGCCACGCCCTGCTGGGTGAGCGCCACCAGGTCCACGTCCTTGGCGATGCCGAAGTCCATCAGCTTCACCTCACCGGCCTTGGTGAGCATGACGTTGGCGGGCTTCAGGTCGCGGTGGATGATGTGGCGGAAGTGCGCATGGTCCAGCGCGCTGGCGATGCGCGCGCAGATGACGGCGGCCACATCGGCCGGCAGCGGCCCTTCCTTGATGAGCTCCTGCAGGGTGGGCCCATCCACGAACTCCAGCACCATGAAGAGGCTGTCGTTCTTCTCCACCATGTCATACAGCGTGACGATGTTCTGGTGGCGGAAGGCGGCCAGGGCGAGCGCCTCGCGGTGGAATCGCGAGAGCGACTCCTTGTCGCGCTGACCCTCGGGCAGCAGTTCCTTGATGGCGGCCTCGCGCTGGATGGCCTCGTGCAACCCCCGGTACACCAGCGCCATCCCCCCGCGCCCCAGCTCTCCGAGCACGCGATAGGGACCGATCTTCCGGTGACGAATGGGGGTCTTGTCCGACTTGTCCTTCTGGGGATCAGCCACGGCGCGTACGCTAGCGGCTTGTGCCGGGAGCGTCGACAGGCCCGGAAGGCCCCGGCCCCTTTCCCGAAGGCGCCAGGGGTGCCCTGCCCGCCTACCTTTCTTCCGTCGCGCCGGGCATGCCTGCCCGGTTTCCCGGGGACTCCCGGGGTTTCCCCGGGTGGACAGGGCCCGGTGACGGGGACGTAGACTCTCCAGCGCCGGGACGCACCGCGGACCCCCTCGCGTCTCCTGGATTCCGCCCATGTCCTCTTCGCCCGATGTCCGCCTGCCCATGGGCCTTCGCCTGCTGCTCCATGGCAGCTCGCTGCTCGTGGGGCTCTTCACCTTCGGCTACGCCCGGCTGGTCTGCACGCACATCTGCGGCCTGCCCACGGCCGAGCTGGCCCGCACGGTGGCGGGGTTGGCGGTGTTCCACATCGCGCTCCGGGAGCTGCTGCTGCACCTGCTGCCCTCGCCCGCGCGGAGTGCCCTGCCAGCCCGCCGGGCGTGGCAGCTGTCGGTGCTCGCCTGGGGGGTGACGGGGCTGGTGGCCAGCGTCCTCCACAAGGCGCAGTACCCGGCCTTTCCCCTCTTCAGCCACGTGAAGTTCGCGGTGGGCTACTGGCTGCTGGGCGGCGCACTGCTGGGGCAGGTGGAGTACCTCCTCTTCGAGCGGGCGTTTCCCCCGGCCCCCTCCGCCTCGCGGACGGCCGCGCACCGGGAGCGGATCGGCCGGAGGCTGCTCGAAGGCTACATCATCTTCACCACCGTGCCCGTGCTGGTGCTGATGCTCACGCTGCTGCGCTTCGTCGTCGAGTTCCACGGGGAGCGGCACTACCTGGTGGAAGCGGCGGCGCTGGCGCTGGGCTTCACGGGCATCGCGCTGGGCGGGGCGTTCGCCTACGGGCAGAGCCTGCGCCGGGACACCGAGCGGCTGCTGGAGGCGGTGCGGCGCGTGGGGAGCGGGGACTTCCAGCCGGGCGCCGCCACGAGCCGCGCGGACGAGCTGTTCCTGGTGGCCGAGGGCATCAACGAGATGGCGGGGGGGCTCCAGCTCCGCGAGCGCATTCGCGAGGCCTTTGGCCGCTTCGTCTCGCCCCAGGTGGCCACCGAGTTCATCGAGAAGTACGCGCGCCACGGGAAGGCGGCGGTGATGGGGGGCGAGCGGCGGGACGTGGTGGTGCTCTTCAGCGACCTGCGCGGCTTCACGAGCCTGTCCGAGTCGCTGGCGCCCGAGGTGCTCATCGAGGTGCTCAACGGCTACTTCCAGGAGATGGTGGGGGCCCTCCAGCAGCACGGGGGCGTGGTGGACAAGTTCATCGGGGACGCGGTGCTGGCGGTGTTCGGGCTGACCGGAGGGGAAGGCAACCCGGCGCGGGCAGCCGTGGCGGCGGGCCTGGAGATGCAGCGGCGCCTGGAGGCCTACAACGCGCGGCTGGCCGGGCGGGGGATTCAACTGCGCGCGGGGGTGGGCATCCACGCGGGCGAGGCCATCGCGGGCTACCTCGGGAGCCCGGACCGGATGGAGTTCACGGTCATCGGCCACACCGTCAACATGGCCTCGCGGATTGAAGGCCAGGCGCGCGAGCCCCTTCCGCCCCTGCTCTTCAGCGAGGAGGTGGCGCGCCGGCTGGGGGATGCCTTCCCGGTGAGGGAAGTGGCCCGCGTGCCGCTCAAAGGCGTGGCCGGGGAGGTCCGCCTGCTCACGGTGACGGGCGAGGCCGGCACGGTGCAGGCGGCCTGAGCGGCCTCACCTCACTTCGCGGCGTTGTCCATGGCCTGCTGAAGCGTGGACCCCAGGGCGTTCACCTCGTTCTGGTGCGACTCGAGAATCTCATTCACCGCCAGACAGGACCCGGGCCGCAGGCCGCCGTGGCGGCGCTCGCCCTGGGCCTCGCAGCACTGGGCCTCCATCGTCACGGTGACGATGTTGCTGCCGGAGGCCGTGGGCGCCACGGTGGTGATGAAGCGGCGCATCAGGGCGCCTTGCTGCTGGCTGGGCGTCTGGTAACACGGCTGCGTCTGCTCCCAGCGCGTGCGGAGGATGCCCAGGTCAGGCTCGACGCTCTCGGGCGGCTGCCCCGCGGAGACCAACGCCCGCACGAGCGTGTCGAGGACGGACTCGGGCCCCGGAGAGGCCTGGAACGTGTAGGGCCGCTGAGGCTGCGTGCAGCCCGCGAGGGCCACGGCGAGAAGCACACAGAGACGAAGGGGGGATGCGAGCGTCACGGAACCTCTCCAGCACTGAGGGAAAGCACCTGTGTTACCACGGAGGAATGTACACGCCTCCTCACTTCAAAGAGGAGCGCCCGGAGGCGCTCCACGCGTTCATCCGCCAGCACGGCTTCGGCCTGCTGATCAGCCCGGGGCCTCAAGGCATGGAGGCCACCCACGTGCCCTTCCTGCTGGACACGGACGGCGGGGGCACAGGGCGGCTCCTCGCGCACGTGTCCCGGGCCAACCGGCAATGGCAGCACCTGGAGGCGGCGGGCGAGGTGCTGGCCGTCTTCTCCGGGCCGCACGCCTACATCTCGGCCTCCTGGTACACGGAGCGCACGGACGTGCCCACGTGGAATTACGTGGCGGTGCATGCCTACGGGCGGGCCCGGCGGGTGGAGCCCGGAAGGGTCCGCCCCATGCTCGCGGAGCTGTCCGGGAAGTACGAGGCGGCCAGCGCCGCGCCCTGGTCCCTCGACGAGGTGCCCGAGGCCTCCCTCCAGGCGATGACGAAGGGAATCGTGGGCATCGAAATCGAGCTGACCCGGCTGCAAGGCACACGGAAGCTGAGCCAGAACCGCTCGCCCGAGGACCAGCAGCGCGTCATTCAAGAATTGAAGGCGCGGGGCGGTCCGGACGACCTCGCAGTGGCCGCGCTCATGGAACAGGCGCTCTCTCCATGAGAGATTGCCGCTTTCGCCACCACGAGGAGCGCCGATGACCTTGCTCAAGACCTTTCTTCTCACGGGAGCCCTGCTGGGCACCTCCCCGGCGGCCGCGCAGGACAGCGCGGCCAGTTCCTCCTTCAAGACCGCGAAGGACATCGAGGCCTGGAAGGAGAAGAACCGGAACTGGAACCGCTGGGGTCCGGAGGACCAGCTCGGCGCCGTGAACCTCATCACCGCCGCCAAGCGCAAGGAGGCCGTGAAGCTCGTCCGCGACGGCGTCTCCGTGTCCCTCGCGCACCCGCTGGTGACCCAGAAGGCCGAGGACAACCCTTCTCCCCTGGGCCACCGCATGCTCTTCACCGGCGAGGCCGCGGACGCGCAGTACAGCGCCGACGCCCTGTCCATCGAGTTCCATGGCTTCGCGCACACTCACCTGGATGCGCTCTGCCACATCTTCGACCAGGGCAAGATGTACAACGGCTACGACCAGAAGCTCGTCACCGCGAGCGGGTGCGCGAAGCTCGCCGTGAGCGCCTTCAAGGACGGCATCCTCACGCGCGGCGTGCTCATCGACATCCCCTCCTTCCGGGGCGTGCCCTACCTGGAGCCGGGAACCGCCATCCACGCGGCGGACCTGGAGGCCTGGGAGAAGAAGACGAAGGTCCGCGTGTCGAGCGGTGACGCCGTCATCGTCCGCACGGGCCGCTGGGCCCGCCGCGCCGCCGTGGGGCCCTGGGATTTGACGAAGCAATCGGCGGGACTGCACGCCTCCACCGCCGATTGGTTCAAGAAGCGCGGCGTGGCCCTCGTCGCCACGGACGTGGGCCTGGACGTGCTCCCCTCGGGCGTGGAGGGAGATGCGTTCCCCACGCACATCATGCTGATCAACGCCCTGGGCATCTCCATCATCGACAACGCCGACCCCGAGGCCCTGAGCCAGGCCGCCGCCCAGCGGAAGCGCTACGACTTCCTCCTCAGCATCAACCCCCTGCGCGTGGAGCAGGGCACCGGCTCGCCCGTCAACCCCATCGCGACCTTCTGAGGGCTGAGGGGCTCCTCGGCGCAGGGAAACGCGGTGTCGAGCGTCTTGCTGCCCTTGATGCCGGGTCCCGTCAGGGTGACTGAACTGTCACGCAGGGAGACAACGAGAACAACGAGGGCGCGCAAACCTCGGCCCGCAGGACAATCCCATGGATCACCATTGAACCGATGCGGGGGCCATGCCGGAGCGCGGCGTGGTGTCCAGCACGCGCTTCGGTGAAAAGATCCAAGTCCACCGCCAGGAATCAATGGCAGGTACGACGGGGGGGAGCGCTTGCATATGCGAAAGCAGCACTGCGGGGACGTGATGCAGTGGCGGGATTTGAAGGAGATGTTGGCCGGACTGGAGGGCCCGCCGGACTACGGCTTCGAGCAGTTGGCGCGGGAGGACATTCCTCAACTCACCCAGTTGTTGCGCACGTGGTACCCGGACATCTGTGTGGGCACGGAGAGCCGGCACCTGGAGCCCTCCTTCTACGAGCGCGAGGTCTTCCTCCGGGGCGAGGCACCCGACCGCCCCTTGTTCGCGGTGCTGTCGCGCGCCCGGGACAGCCGGGACATCATCGGCCTGCTGACGCTCGAGAAGAACGTCCGGGGGCTGCAGATCTCGGCCTCCATGGGCGCGGTGGAGCCCTCGCACCGGGGGCTGGGCCTCGGCCAGTACGGCCTCACGCTGCTGGAGACCATTGGCCGGAGCATCGGCGCCGAGGTGGCCCTCTATTACTCCACGCTGAAGGCGGCCCGGGGCCAGCTCAACGCCGAGCGCCGGGGCTTCCAACTCGTGGGCATCGTGCCCGCCTTCGACATGGACGCCATCGCGCCGGGCACGGTGAAGCGCGTCTACGAGGCGCTGTATGCGAAGGTCCTCACCAGTCCGGAGCGGATTCACCTGCCCGACTGGAACGCCCTCATCCCCTCCACCCGGGCCCTCTTCACGCACCTGTTCGGGCAACACCCGGCCGATCTCACCGCCCTCTCCGAGAGGACGCTGCGCCATGGTTGAGATCCGCACCTTCGACGGGGACGCCAGCGAGGCCGCCCGGTTCGTCACCCACGTCTGGCAGGCCGCCTACGGCCGGCAGATGCCCCTGCCCGTGTGGGACGCGCGCTTCCTGGACTGGCTGCTGTTCCGCGGGGGACAGGCGGACCGGCGCTACCTCATCGCGGCCTATTCGGGCCGGAAGCTGGTGGGCACGCTCTTCGCCGAGCCCACGCGCATCCGGCTCGGCCGCCGCGAGGTGGATGGAAGCTACGGCAGCTGGAACGGCGTGGATCCGGAGTACCGGGGGCAAGGCATTGGCCAGCGGCTGGCCGAGGAGCTGACGCGGCGCCACCGCGAGCGGGGAGCGCACCTCATGCTGAGCTGCGTATCCTCCGAGACCGCCCTGGCCCAGCGGTTCTGGGGAAAGACGCAGCGCATGCGCTTCCTCGACAGCATGGGGCTGTGGATGCATGTGTTCGATCCGGCGGCGCTGGCCCGCTGGTCGCTCCACGCCTCCGAGCGGGCCCTCTTCACCCTGGCCAGGCCCTGGCACCGGCAGGGCTTCCGCCGCGCGAGCGCGGAGGGCATCCGGCCCTACCGCCCGGCGGACCTGCCCCGCTGCATGGCGCTGGTGCAGCGGATGATGGCGCCGGTGAACCTGGGCTACGCATACACGCCCGAGCGCCTGGCGGCGCAACTCCAGTACCGGCACGTGCCGCGCACCTTCGTGCTGGAGGACGGCGGTGAGGTCCGGGGGCTCGTCAACTACTACACCCTGCGGATGAGGGCCCGGGGCGAGGTGACGGCCGGGGTGGTGGACCTGCTGGCGTTCGAGGAAGACCTGCCCACCGCCGAGAGGCAACGGCTGTTGCAGGTGGCCATGCAGGACATGGTGCGGCAGGGCGTGAGCTGCGCCGCGCTGCTGCGAGGCCCCTGCGTCCCAGCGCCCCTGATGTGGCGCTCGGGATGGATTCCCTGGCCCGGGGGCGCGAAGGTGACGTGCCTGCTGCCCATGGAGGGCGTCGAGCTGCCCTTCTCCCCTCGCGTGTTCACGCACCTGCGCTGAGCCGCACCGGGGCGCGTGGCCTGCGTCTCAAGAACGCAACGCCACGCGACCCTTGGGGTAAGGTGCCTTTCTCCTACGTGAGGCGCCCATGCAGTCCCCTCGAACGCCCGAGTTGAACCCCGCCTTCCTTCCGCTGGGCACCGTCATTGGCGCCTGGCGCGTGGTGGCCTGGGCGGGCGGCGGAGTCCAGGGTGCCGTCTACCAGGCGGTGCCGGACCACGATGAGCGCGCAGCTCCCGCGGCGCTCAAGCTCGCCCTGTTGCCCCGAGACCCGCGCTTCGCGCGCGAGGTGGCCCTGCTGTCGCGTGTGAAGCATCCTCACATCCCGCGACTGAAAGACTCGGGCACCTGGCAACACCCAGGCGGCACGCTCCACCCGTTTCTGGTCATGGACTGGGTGGACGGAACGCCGCTGTATGACTGGGCCGGGCAACACCGCCCCTCTTCGCGGCAAGTGCTCCTGCTGCTGGCCCAGGTGGCACGCGCGCTTCAAGCCCTGCACGCGCAGGGGTGCCTCCACCGTGACGTCAAAGGCGGCAATATCCTGGTGCGCCCCTCCGGTGGCAGTGCCCTGCTCACCGACCTGGGCTCTGGCCGCTACCCGGATGCCGAGACCCTCACGCCGAGCACCCTGCCCCCGGGCACCCCGGCCTACCGCTCCCCGGAGGCCTGTCTGTTCGAGCTTCAGTTCTTCCGGGATCCTCAAGCCCGTTACTCCGCGCAACCGGCGGACGACCTCTACGCCCTGGGAGTCACCGCCTACCGGCTCGTCACGGGTGAGTACCCCGAGCTCGGAGCGCCCACCCGGGATGAGCAAGGCACGTGGCATCTGGATGGCATTGCCTCGGCCGCGCCAAGTGTCCTCAATCCCCAGGTGGACGCGCGGCTCAATGCCTTGATTCTTCGCATGCTCGCCAGGCGCCCCGAGCAGCGCGGCACCGCGGTGGAGCTGGCCGAGGCGCTGGAGCAAGCCTCTGGCGCTTCAGTGCCCTCCAGCGAGGCGCGCCCCACCCAGTGGGAATCCCCTTCCCGGCCCTTGCACCTCGGGCTGGCGGCGGCGGCGCTCTTGGCTCTGGGCATCTGGCTCTGTGCGGTAACGCCACAGGCTCATCCAGACCATGCCTCTGCCGTGACGCCTGAAGCTGGAGGAGCCCGGCTGGAGGACGGCGGCACGGCAGGACTCGGCGACGAAGCGGTGGCCACCTCCATGGAGACTTCCTTCGCGCCATCCGTTCCAGGAGGGAGCCCGGAAGACACACTTCCCGAGCCCACGCCAGGTCAGGTGCGGCCCAATGCAAAGGGCCGTTGCCCTCACCCGAAGCAGATTGCCCGTGAGGGCGGGTGCTGGGTCAAAATGGTGCTGAATCGAGACGAATGCGAGATGCTGAACGGCGTCGTGCTCAATGGCACATGCTACGTGCCCGTCCCGCATCGAGAACGCCAGCCCACCTCCCAGCCTGCCACCCCTCCGTGAGCGCGAGCCGTTCTGGTACTTTGTGAGGATGGGCACAAACAAGGTTGTCCTGGTCACAGGAGCTTCGTCCGGTATCGGTCTGGCGTGCGCGAAGCTGCTGAGTGAGCGCGGCCATACGGTCTATGGAACGAGCCGCAAGTCCTCACCGGCCTCGCTGGGCTTCCGGATGCTGGAGTTGGACGTCACCCAGGACGCATCGGTCCAGGCGGCGGTGTCCACCGTGCTCGCGGAACAGGGACACCTCGACGTGGTGGTGAACAACGCAGGCTACGCCCTGGCGGGCCCCATCGAGGAGACGTCGCTGAAAGAGGCCCAGGGCCAGTTCGACACCAACTTCTTCGGCGTGCTGCGTGTGTGCCAGGCGGTCCTGCCCTCCATGCGGGCGCGGCGCTCGGGGCTCATCATCAACGTGAGCTCTCTGGGCGGAGTGGCGGGCCTGCCCTTCCAGGGGCTCTACAGCGCCAGCAAGTTCGCCCTGGAGGGGCTGACGGAGAGTCTCCGCCTGGAAGTGGCCTCCTTTGCCGTCCAGGTCACCTCGCTCCAGCCGGGAGACGTCCACACACCCATCACCCAGAACCGTGTGCGGACCCAGGGAGGGGGCCCAGGGTCTCCCTACCGAAGTGCGTTCGAAACAGTGCTGAGCATCATCGAGAAAGAGGAACGGGCTGGAGCACCAGCCCACCTCGTGGCCACGCAGGTCCTGAAGTTGATGGAGCGCAAGCACGCCGGCGTCCGCTCCACGGTGGGCCACCTGTCACAGCGGATCATCACCGCCGCCAAGGCCTTCCTCCCCTCCTGGCTCTTCGAGCGCCTGCTCAAGTCTTATTACGGCTTGTAAGACTCTGACCACGGCATCAAGCCAACTCCCTCACAAAACATCAGAAGAATCGACGCTCTGGGGGATGGTAAGCGCCGTTCAGAGGGTGGCGCATTCCAAGGGGCTGTTCACTTGGAGCGATGTCCCAATATGACTGGGTAATCCAAAGCTCCGGTTTCGGTGTCCAAGGAAGCGCAGGTGTGATGGCGTGCAGGGGGGCATCGCTGCCCAAGGCGATAAAGGGAGCCCAAGCATGGGGATGGGGATGGGTCGCCCGCAGGGAGAGCATGGCCTCGCGCAGGGCGGAGGCGCGGCCTTGTCCCGCCAAGAGGTTGCGGTAGTAGAACTCCATGAGAAGGTGAGTGGAGTTGTCATTGACCTTCCAAAGACTCGCGAGCACGGTTTCAGCGCCGGCGGCCATGAACGCGCGGCGAAGGCCATAGACGCCTTGGCCGAGGTGAATCTCGCCGCGGCCTGTGTCGCAAGCGGACAGGACAACGAGCTGGGTACCCCAGAGATTCAGCCCAGCCAGTTCCAGCGCCGTGACCAGGGTAGCTTGGGGAGAAAGGGGGGCGCCCGGGGCCGCCAGGCGAGCGCCCGCCAAGGCGAGGCCGGAGTTGAGCAGAGGCTCCGCCTGGGGAGGAGGTGCGCTGCCCAAGGAATCGACGACGGCCAATCCACGGGAACTGGGGACAGAGGAAGAATTGCCGAGGAAGAAGCCATGGGTGGCCAGGTGGAGAATGCCCGGAGTGGGCAGGTTCAAAAGCCGTTCCTTGGAGGCATCGGAGCCAAGGAAGACCTGGGCATGAGGCAGAAGGCGTTGAATGCCTTGGGCTTCCAACCGGGTCCCAGGAAGGGGGACCCAAGCACTTCGGGTCAGGTCTGAACGCGGAGCGGCGAAGAAGCGCTCCAGTGCATCGGGCAACGGTGAAGCGGTGGAGGATGGAGGAGCGCCGGAAGGCGCATAAAGCGAGGGAGCGGTGAAGTCTGGGTCAGCGAGCACAACGACGGAGGAAGAGGGAGCGCTGTCCAATGGACGAGGCAGCAGTTCACGGCCAGAGGTGAGGTAGGTGAAGTCGAAGGAATCCAGGAGGAAGCCCTCGCCGTCGTGCAACGCCGAGAAGGGGACGAGGTTGAGCTGGCCATCGGGAGAGAGGAAGAGGCGGCGGGTAGCGCCCAGCTGGGCCAGCAGAGGCCGGAAGGCAAGTTGGTAGAGCTGTTGTGAGGTGGATTGAAAGGAGACCTCACGCTCGGCCAAGGCATCGCGAAAGCGAGAGGCGGCTTGGTCAATAGGAGCAGCAGGGCCCAGGTCCACAGCACGGGTGGAGGCATCAGGGAAAAGAACCAAGGCCAGGTACCGTTCTTGACGGGGTGTCTTCGCGAGAGGCGTCCCGGGTTTAGGGACGAGAGGGCTGTCCGAGTAGGCGATGAATTCGACGAGCGCGGCATCCTTGGGAAGAGAGGAGGCGACGCGGGAGACAATGTCATCGAGAGAAGGAAGGGAGGAGACAGCGCGAAGGGGTGCGGAGCGTTTGGCCAGGTCCGCTTCGAGCGAGTCACCCGCTTGCGCGAGGGACTGGAGGCGCTGTTGATAGTCGTCTGAAGAAAGAGTGCCCGGGCCCGCGAGGGAGAGGGAGGCCAGTTGGGTCCGCAAGCCTTGGAGGCGCTCAAGGGTATCTCGGTCTTCGGCGCTCAGGCTGCGGTAGAGGGTACGAGAAATGGTGGCAGTCTCCGAGATGGAGCGGCCCTTGAGAAGGAGAGAGGCGCCGAGGGCCAATCGCTGAACGCGGGCATCCTGAGGGTGGGCGCGCAGCAGGGCATAGAGCCGCTGCTCATCAGAACGCAGATAGGAAAGAAATGTGGAAAGGCGGGACTCGGAGAAGTCGAGGGCCTCATGACGCAGGCGCCTCTCGGAGATGGAGAAGGCGCGAGAGAAGAGAGGCAACGCGTCAGAGAGACGATGCTGGGCCAGACGAAGTTTGCCGAGACCGCTGAGTGATTCAGCAACGAGCGGGTGATGGGTGCCGAGAGTTGCCTCCCGAAAAGCGAGCGCGTGTTGGTAGAGGGGCTCGGCCCGGCCATACAACCCCTGATTGTAGTAAAGGTTGGCAAGGTTGTTGAGGGAGGAAGCGACGAGGGGATGGCTGTTGCCGAGGGAAGCCTCGTAGATGTCCAGGGCCCGCCGGTGGAGGGGTTCGGCCCGGCCATACAACCCTTGGTCAGAGTAGAGGTTGGCGAGGTTGTTGAGGGAGTCAGCGACGTCGGGATGGCTGTTGCCGAGGGAGGCCTCGCGGATGGCCAGAGCCCGCCGATGGAGGAGTTCGACCCGGCCATACAACCCCTGATTGTAGTAAAGGCTGGCGAGGTTGTTGAGGGAGTCAGCGACGTCGGGATGGCTGTTGCCGAGGGAAGCCTCGCGGATGGCCAGAGCCCGCTGGTGGAGGGGTTCGGCCCGGCCATACAATCCCTGGTCATAGTAGAGGATGGCGAGGTTGTTGAGGGAGTTAGCGACGTCGGGATGGCTGTTGCCGAGGGAGGCTTCGCGGATGGCCAAAGCCCGCCGATGGAGGAGGTCGGCCCGGCCATACAACCCCTGGCTATAGTAGATGTTGGCGAGGTTGTTGAGGGAAGAGGCGACGAGGGGATGGCTGTTGCCGAGGGAAGCCTCGCGGATGGCCAAAGCCCGTTGGTGGAGGGGTTCGGCATGGGATAAATCCCCTTTCAGTCGATAAAGGTTCCCCACCAGAGTTAGGCAACTGGCAACTTCTGGATGCATACCGCCAAGCACGGTCTCCTTGAGAGCGCGTGCGTGCTCGGCCTGGGCAAGAGCTTCTGAATATTTGCCCGAGTCTTTGAGCTTTGTCGCCTCTTCGAAGCCAGCCTGAGCCTCTAGCAGCCGTGCATCCGGCTTCTCTTCGCTGGCCAGGCCTTCTGATGTGAAGCAAAGAAATAGCGCAATCGTCAAGCTGACGGCCTGAAGCATCTTTATTCCCAAGATGGATTTTGTGATGACTGTGCTGAATCAGCACGGTGAACACAGTCATCATCCAGGGGTGCCCAATAAAAGTTGCTGCTGATAGGGGCTTCTCGGGACGAGGGTTTCAGCGCTCGTCTAGCAGGCTGCTGAGAGGCGGCTGAAGGGGCTGGTGGAGCAACTGCCGGCTGAGTTACCTGCCCCTTGGGAATTTAATCTATTTCATACCAGAAAAGCCGGAAACCAAGGTTGGTGAACTGGCTGAGAGGTGGTCTGTTTGGAGCATAGGAAGGACAGGAGCCCTCTTGGGGTTTGCAGGCCGCCCATCCCTCACCACCGGACCGTCAGCTCCGTCGTTTCTCCCGCCGTGGCGCTCGACGTTGTCTCGTACATGCCCAGCGCGGCGTGCTCGAGCCTCACTTTCACACTCCCGCTCTGCACCTTGATCGCCCGGGTCGGAGACACGCCCGCGTAGGTACCGTTGATCCACACCCGGGCGCGGGGAATGGCAACCACCTGGAACCGCGTGGGCACATCCGCGGGCACATGGCCTCCTCCCGCATAGCCTCCTCCCCCATGGCAGTGGTAGCCGCCTGTACGCCGGTTGTTATGGCAGCCCGAGCTGTTGGTCCGCCCTGGATGAGCCCACACCGCGTGTGGGGCACAGAGGCTCAGCACGGCGGCCCCCACCCCCAGCGCTCGCATCCCCCGTCTCATGGGTCCACCTTTCCGATGAGGGCCTCGACCAGCATTCCGTCCTGCCAGCCCAGCAAAGCAGCATGAACGCCCAGACGCGCCGGGACATGTGCCACCCCCTTCCCCGCGCGTGCCAGGTCCTTCGCGGCGAACGTCTTCCCGGCCAGGCGCTGAGCCACCTGCTGGAGGACCTCCGTGGCGAGGGCCTCGCGCCCGTGCTCCCGGGCGGTGACATGGACCCCGCGCGTCAGGCCCTGGCTCACGAAGAGGTGGACCAGCGTGCCAGGCGGCACTTGCCGCACGGCGAATACCCCGGGCCGCCGCTCCTCCCATCCAGATGGTCCCAGCAACGCTTGTACGACTTCCACCGGCTCCCCGAGTGGCCAGTGTTTGCGCAGCAGCTCCTCACGCCGCCGGAGGAGCCCCTCGCGCACTCCCGTCAGTTCCGCATCTCCCTCGAACACGGAGAGCAGAATCCCCGCATCCCGTTCGCCCTCATGAAGGGCACGCAGCGTGTGGCTGACTCCCCCCGAGGCCCGGGCCGCCTTGGCCAGCCGGTTGATTTCCGCTGAGCGAAAGGCCGCCAGTGCGCTCCGGGCCGCCTCCATGGGACTGGCCTCCGTGGCGAGCTTGAGCGCCTGAGCCCGGCAGTGGAGGTCCTGAGCGGAACACGCCTGGGCCCGAAGAAGATAGGCCTGTGACAACAAGAGCCCAGGGGGCTCCGAGGCGAGTCCCGGGGTCTGGATGCGCAGCAACGTGCGGATCGCATCCTCCACCTCGCCCTTCGCCAGCAAGGCCTTGCCCTGTTCGAGCCTCTGGTCTTCGAGCCTTGCACGAAGTCCGTCCACCCAGGCGGCCGGCGCCCCCTCCTCCGTGAGGGCGTTCAGTTCCTTCTCGGCCTCGGCCTCTTCGTTCTGGGAGAGGGCCTTGGCAACCCACGCCTCGCGCAGGCGCCGGCGCTCGGCCTCCAGGGGCTCCGCTCCCCTCTTCGTGCGCACGTAGGGTTCGATGAAGCGCACGGCATCACGGTTGTCCATCTTCAGGATGCGTGCCCGCACGAAGGCATTCCGGGCGTCGATGAACTCTGAGGACGTGTTTCCCTCCCCCTGCAAGGCGCTGGCGTGCAGTTCGGCCTGATCGAGCTGGCCAGCAGCCGTCAACCGGGAGAGCTCCTGGACCGATGGCCGCACGAACAGGAAACACGCCAGGACGGTCAGGGCGCAGGACCCGGCAAACCCGAAGCCGAGCCTGTCATGCCACCGCTTCGCCAGCGTCGAGCCATCCGGCCTGCGCCGTCTCAGCCAGCTCGCGGTCATCAACCCGAGACCTGGCACGAAGCCCAGCGAGGCCAACGCGACGAGCCCCGCGGCAGGATGGCGCCCGTAAAAGAGCTGGCGTTCCGTGAACGCGCCCGTGAGAAAGACGGCGCCGAAGAGGCTCACGAAGAACACGCCCAGCAGACATGCGAAGCGGTGACGGAAGGGACGGGTATCCCGGACGGGGGTAGGACGAAAACCACTGCCCAGCAGCTTGAGAAAGCCCTTCTTGCCAGCGAATGCGTAGTGGACGGTGGCCGCTGGGGCCTCGAACACCTCCAGGCGCTGAGAGAGCACCCGTGTCCGGAAGGGCTCCAGCCCCGGCTCCAGAGAAGCGCGCACGGGGAAGAACCCCGCCGCCTCGGCTTCCGGTCCCAGTTGGGAGGGAGGAATCCGCCCATCGTGCGCCCATGAGGCCACGGTCCGCGCGCCTTGCCATTGGGCAGCACCGGGCGAGCCCTGCTTGAGGCCAGGATGCGCGCTCAGCCGTGGGTCATCCGGCCAGATGCCCACATGGGTGTGCTGCACCGTCGCGACCTTGAGCCACCGGCGCATGCGGCCCGACCCCTGGCAGGGCGAGCATCCCACCTGGCCCTTCGAGCAGCGGACACACTTTTTCTGTCCGTTGCCCCGGCACTGCTGACAGTTGACCATCCGGTAGTTCTTACGCGCCCGGCTCATCCGTTTCCCGGTGCCGCCACAGCCAGCGCAGCTCGCACGCAAGGTGCCGTGGCAGGAGGGGCACGTCACCAAGCCGTCGCCCGAACACCTGCGGCAGCCCACCGGGTGCGACGTCCGGGCGGCCAACTCCTCGGGCGCCCCGCTCCAAAGGTCGAGGGACTCCAGTTCCAGAGGGACACCGGGGGGAATCGTGCTGCCACGGAAGGGCTCCTCCACCCAGCTTCCCGTACGGACCGCATAGCGCGTGAGGAGGCGTCCATAGCGAAGCGTCTCGACATCCACCTGGGTGATGAGCTCGCGAAAGCCCGTAGGGCCTATGCGCCAACGGGCCCACCGGACCGCCGCGGCCCTGGCCTCCTGCTTCATCGCTTCGGCGTGCATCGTGCGGCCTCCTTGCACGTCACATCCGGCCGCGGCATCTCTCACCTGAAGCAGAATCCCGGAGGCGTACGCCTGCCATCACATGACGGGGACGCTACCGGCGGCAATCCCCCCAAAGGGGGGTAAGAGCACCCAACCCAAGCTCCCACAGGATAGAATAGGGGGTTCATGAGCCGTGCTCCCCTGCGCTTCTTCTTCGATTACGTCTCGCCCTACGCCTACCTCGCCTGGACGCAGCTTCCCGCCCTGGCCAAGCGTCACGGCCGCACGCTGGAAGCCGTGCCGGTGCTCTTCGCCGGCGTGCTCAACGCCCTCGGAACCCTGGGGCCCGCGGAGGTACCCGCCAAGCGGTTCTACCTCTACAAGCACACCCACCGGCTCGCCCACGACCTCGGCGTCCCCTTCGTCTTCCCCTCGGCGCACCCCTTCAATCCGCTGCTCGCGCTCCGGGTGACGGCCGCGGTGCGGGAGGAGGAGGCCCGGAGGCGGCTCGTCTCCGCGCTGTTCTCGGCGGCGTGGGCGGGCGGAGGCGGGCTCGTGGAACCCGAGCGCGTGGGGGCCTGCGTGGGCGCGGTGGGGCTGGAAGCCCAGGCCTTGCTCGCCGCCGCGGGGACGCCGGACGTGAAGGACCAGGTGCGCCGCAACACCGAGGAGCTGCTCGCGCTGGGGGGCTTCGGCGTTCCCACCGTGCTCGCGGACGAGGAGCTCTTCTTCGGCGTTGACTCCCTGGGTCACCTGGAGCGCTTCCTGCGCGGGGAGGATCCGCTCTCCCGCGAAGAGCGCGAGCGCCTGCGGACCCTTCCCATGGCCGCGTCCCGTCTCTGAGAGACCTTGCTAACGTTCCCGGGCACGATGATCTTTCGACGCTCGCCGCCCCGGATGTCCCTTCGAAGGTGGCTGTTGAGCCTCGTGTGTGTCTCCGCGCCTGCGTGGGGATC
The DNA here is from genome assembly GCF_020103775.1 of Allostigmatella hybrida. NCBI lineage: Bacteria > Pseudomonadati > Myxococcota > Myxococcia > Myxococcales > Archangiaceae > Allostigmatella > Allostigmatella hybrida. The sequence continues at coordinate 877,541 of NZ_JAHXBH010000001.1, read as the reverse complement.
GAACGGGGAGGACGGTGGTGCCGCCGAGCCCATGGCGCAGGAGGACGTCTTCCAGGAACTCCGGTGGGACGTGGGGAGCGGCGATGAGACCTGGAAGGAGGCGTGTGCGTTCGCCCCGGGAGGCGAACTCTGGCGCGTCTCCGGATCGACCGAGGGCGCATCGATATCCACCGGTGTGGAGCGCTTCGCCCTCCGGCGCAATGACCAGACGGTGTTGCACTTCGGGCAAGAAGGAGCGCCTGAATCCGGCGGAGGGGCACGCATCGACGAGAGCGAACGCTGGCGGGTGCGCTGTGAGCAGGGCCGGATCGACATCGTGACCCCGGCCGTCCAGGTGTCGCTGCAAGCCGGGGCCTCGGAGTTCAAGCTCGACCCGCGCTTCTCGCGGATCCTGCACCCAGGGAGCCGCGAGCTGGGTGGCCCGGCCGTCCAGTCGCTCGACGAGGTCTTCGCTGCGTTGGCCTCCGGGATGGGGCTGGACACCGAGAACGGACCCTTTCGCGAGGGCGACTGGCAGGTGTCGGGGCTGAGAGAGGCGCTCATCCGGGCCCGGCTGCTGAACGTCGAGCGAATGCTCGCCTCGGGCAATCTCGACCAGGCCCGCCACGCGCTTCAAAGCCTGCCACCGGGTCCCGGGCTTCCCGAGCTGAGCAGCTGGGCTTCGGCACTGAACCTCCGCCTGGAGACCCTGCGGTCGAAGCCTCCACTCATGCCCACCGGAGTCCGGAGGGTGGGCACCCTCATGAGCCTGCCCGGACTGCTGCACGAGGACGACACCCCCATCCTCTTCTGGCGCCGCACCCAGCTCTGCGTGCGGCAGGAGGCGTCAGCTCCGCCGCGCATGCGCTGCATCGATGCGCGCACCGGACGCTGGGAGAAGGAGGAGCCCTACAGATCGCCCTTTGGCAAGGGCTGGCGTGTCGAGCTCGAGTACCAGGGAGCGATTGGGTACTACCAGACCAAGGTCTGGAGCATCGGCCCTGAAGGAACGAAGAACGACCACGACAGCTGGGCCGAGCCGGTCGTGGTGGCGCGAGGCAAAGGCGATCAGTTGGTGGTGGTGTCCGCCCAGAACCCGCGCCAGCACAGCGAGCTGCAGGGCCTCGACCTCTCCTCCGGACCGGGCTCCCTCCTCGCGGGAGGAAACCGGTACTACTTCTCGAAACCCGATGAACTCCGGTCCCTGAAAGTCGAAGGGCAAGCCTGGACATTCGTCGTTCCAGGCCCCCACGGCGAGGTGCGCTGCGCGGCACACCCGCGGGTGTCACCCAATGGGCGCTGGGCGGCATGCCCGGCCGGGCAGATGGGAGGAGCGCACACCCCGGACGCGGGCACTCCCTCCCGCTTCGACCTCTTCCTGTTCGAGCTCGCCCCCCGCGCTCGATGAGACCGGCGGCAGGAGTCCGTACCGCACCGCGTTCGACCAGAGCAACATCCGGCCGGGGTTCCAGGCCGCTTCCGGGGTGCTCAACATTGCTGCACGCCCCTGTGCCACCAGCGTTTCCCACAGACCCTGGGGGCAACCCGGCAATTGCGGCTCGTCCGGGCGGCGACGCTGGCGCACTTCGAGGCCACGCTGCGCAGCCGCTCGGATGCGATGGGGTTCCTGCCGACGCAGCTCCAGGAGGAGCCGGACGTGGAGGTCTTCGTGAAGAAGTGAGCCGCGAACTCCGGCCGACGAACTGCCCGGTCCTCGCCGGCCGTGTTCTCGATGCGGCAGCCTGGGTAATTGAAGTTCACGGCCGCGCCGTCCGGCTGCGCCAGGCTCACTGCACTGCCGGCGTTCTACGCGTAGACGCACTCGTGGTTCCACGCTCCTTCCGGAGAGCGGGGCTCGCCCAAATCAACCGGGAGCCCGCTGGCGTGTAGGCTCTTGCTGGAACGGCGGTTGACTGCGCGATCCCATCGGCCCTATGAGTCTTCGTCCCTCCCCGCGACAGTGGAGAGGCTCATGAGCGTTCTCGCCAAGAACAATGTCAAGGTGACGGGCACGAGCGCGCAGCCGATGCTCTTCGCGCATGGCTTCGGGTGCGATCAAAACATGTGGCGGTTCGTCGCCCCCGCCTTCGAGAGCGACTACCGCACCGTCCTGTTCGATCACGTGGGGGCTGGCGGATCGGACATCTCCGCCTACGACCGCACGAAGTATGGGACCCTGGCGGGTTACGCCGAGGACGTGCTGGAGATCTGCCGTGAGCTGTGTCTCGAGCGGGTGGTGTTCGTCGGTCATTCACAGAAATTATCGTGCCTGCCATTGGCTCCCTGTCCTGTGGCCATGGAAAGATTCACAAGATGGATATCGATTGCCTGCTTGCAGGGTGCCTTGGTGCTATTCCTGCCATGCTGCCAATTTACCGAAATCGCACATTTGAACTCGGGATTCCCTTCGTACCCTGTATTCAAAAGCGGGCTTGAGCGGGTCTTTCGTGTCCGATCTGTTCACGGACGGAGTCATACGGTAAGTGAAGCCAAATCCCTGGCAATGGAAGTCATTTGGCGCCGAGAGGGGGATTCTCTCAAACCAGCTTTCAAGGAATACACGGCATGGAAAAGCTCCCTTCGGATCCACGTTTCTTCACGCCAGCGAATCAGATCGACTTTCCCGAAAACCCCACTGCGCAGCAGGCGATGAATGCGGCATGGACGTTCAACCTGACGGGCTTCACCAACCAGGGAATCACTGGCAATCCGTGGAACCTGACCAATTCCGCGAACAACACCTGGTACTTCAATCCTCTGACCACCAATACGTCGGAGGGAAAATATGCGCCCATCCAGTGGAATGCCTTCCCCGGGCGCTTGACGTATTACTACGGCGGTGAGGGCGGCACGAACAGCACCGGCCTTGTGCTTCCGGAAGCCGATCTGCTGTCCCTGGCGGACACGGGCAAGACCACCACCGGGATGCCCTTCTCGGAGCTGCCACAAATCACCAATCCCTGTACCCAGGAAGTGAGCCCCTACGGCCCCTTTGGTCCCCGGGGATGGCAGGACGAGTACTGCGAGTGGAGCGTCGAGCGCGACAGCCAAGACAACATCGTTCGCATCGACTTCACGTGTGAGAACCCGGAGTACTGGAGCACCCTCTGGGGGGTGGACCCGGACAAGGTGCTGGCCCTCTACCGGAGCACCCTGGGCAAGCCCCAGATCGTGCTGGAGGACCTGGTCCTGATGGACCCCGTTGCCGGAAAGCCCGTGGTGGATGCCTCGACGGGGAAGCCCGCCTACAACCCGCTCAACAAGTGGAACAGCGGCCCGGTGTCCACTGCCACCCAAGGTGGCGCGATGCACCTGACGAGCACGCCCAACACACTCCAGACGGAGACAGGCTTGGCCTCGTCGGCGACGGTGCCTCGCGCGGGGGGCAACGCCAATGCGCAGGCGCTGCTGTGCTGTGCCCAGTACGGTCAGCCCGCGCGCAACAGCGATCCGCACATCGGTCAGAGCGTCAACCAGCTTGTGGCGCCGCCCAACCCCAGCAGCACCGCCCACAAGGTCACCCTCGCCAATCCTCCCGGCCTCTACATCCAGACGCCGGACTTCGAGGGCTACAACTACCAGACGAAGGACAAGACGCCCGCCTCGGAGTTCTGGACCATCGTTCGGGGCAAGGCCGCGCTGAATGACGCCAGCGGCAGGCCCATGCCCGGCAACTACATCCTGCACGCCACCTTTCAGGTCCCCAAGGCGAAGAATTACACCGTCTCGGACATCACCATCAACGGCGCGCCGATCCGGTGGGCCGGTCAGGTGGCGCAGACGTTCTTCATGCAGATCACCGGAATGGGACTGGCGCAACCGGATTCCGCGCCGCAGCAGAGTTGCGTCACGGATGCCCGGGTGGAGCAGCCGCAGCCGCTTCAGCTCTTCCACGCCGGTGTGTTCAAGGCGATGTTCGCGACGCAGGTTCCCAACCTGATGGGCGTCCCCATGAACTTGGGCAGCAACAGCACGCTGATTGCGCCGAAGGTCCAGCAAGGGCAGAGCAAGGTCCGCATGGTGCTGACGGCCTCGCAGACCGGCACGGGACAGCCCACCGTGGCTTTCGATGGGACGGGGGTCACGGTCCAATTCACCGGAGCCGAGGTGGTGACTTACGCGGTGCCGGGCAACACGTATCCGGGGCCGGTCCTCGCCCTGAGCATCGAGGTCTCCGTGGCCGCCGATGCTCCGCTGGGGGCGCGAGGTGTCACCATCTCCTTCCCGGGCCAGAGCTCGCCGCTGACGGCATTCCCCTCCGCGCTGCATGTGGTCGCAGCGTAGCCCTGGGAGCACCCGCATGATTTCATTCCAGAACTTTCGTTTTGCGGCGTTGGCGGTGCTTTGGGCACTGGGCCCAGGTTGCGCCAGGGATGCGGCCTCGAGAGAAGCGCCATCCGGAGGTATGGCTCCGGCGATGGAGGCGATTCAACCCAAGGCCGAGGCGGCACTGCCGGCTGCCGCGCGGGCTCCCCCGCAGTTCGACTGCGGCAACTGGCAGGTCATCCGCTTCGGTCCGGACATCCCGCCGGACTTCAGTCAGGTCTCGGTCCAGATCGATGCGGATTGCTTCGCGTGGCAGCAATTCATCGCGCTGAACTGGCCCGCCGCCGGAATGGACGGTGGGACTGCGGAGGGCTTTGGTACTCCCGGGGACCTGGCCGCGGTCCAGTGGCAGACGTACATGAGCACAGGGCAACTCTTTCCGCCGGATGCCGGGCCGCCTCCGCCCTGGGGGACGCAGCCGGAGGTGACGGACGACTGCCTTGCGGAGGCGGGCCTGACGCAGGCGCAGGCCAAAGGGCGGTTGCCGCTCATGGTGGCGTCGAAGTTCGCGGAGCAGTTCGACCCGGGCAAGAGCAGCGCCCAGGCTTATCCCCGGGGCGCCCCGGCGTGGCTGGGGGCGCAGAACGGCACGAACGTCTGGTACGACGTGAAGGTCAACCTGCCCGAGTACCAATACATCGTGGACGCCGGCCTCTACAACGCCGCCAACCAGGTGGCCATGGCGGATGCGGGCGTGCCGCTGGTGTTGCCCCAGGGCGCCTTCCAACCCTCACCGGGCACGGTGGGGGCCATCGAACTGAAGGCGGCCTGGATGGAGGTCACCAGTCCGGCCGACGCCCGCTGGAATGCCTACAAGCTGGCGGCCGCGGTGGTCGTGGATCCCTCGACCCAGAAGTGCCGTCAGGCCACGGTGGCCCTGGTCGGGTTGCACATCATCCATGCGACCCAGAGCCAGCCAACCCTCATCTGGTCGACCTTCGAGCATGTGGCGAATGCGCCGCTCGACGGAGCGGATGCGGGAACAACGGAGTGGAACTTCTACAATCCCCAATGTCAGCCGCGGACGCTGCAGTTGCCGCCGACGTGCGCGGCGGACGGCAAGGCCACTCACGTGACGGTGGGGTGCACGCCGAACACGGCGCCGCCGTATTACATTGGCGAAGGTTGTCCGGCGCCGGTGCCTGTTCAGGTGACCCGGATGAACCCCATCGACCAGAATGCACAGACGGTGAATCAGTTGGTGCATCAGAACATCGGCACGAGCTATCCGGGATCCGTTTGGCAGAACTACATCCTGGTGAACGTGCTCTGGTCCTCCAAGTCGAGCCCGAGTCCAGCGAAGCCCGTGCAGGTCCCGCTGCCCTTCGCCGCGCCGATGCCCTCCTCCACGATTCCCATCGCGAACACGACGATGGAGACCTACATCCAGCAGACGGCGGACTTCGGCCAGGGGCAGCAGGCCAGCAACTGCATCGTCTGTCACAAGAACGCGGCCATCGCGGGCAATTCGCGCATTGCCTCGGATTTCAGCTTCGTCTTCACATTGGCGAGCGGCTTGCCTCCCTCTCCGGTACCGAAGTCGAGGAAGCTGACGGCAAAGCAGAAGGCGGCCGTGGCCCACCCGCCGACGATGCGGCGCATTCTGCGCTGAGGTGCTGAGCGAGGCGCCGGAAGGAAGCACGTCTTCCGGCATCTCCGCCATTCGCGGGTGACCTGAGCGTGATGGATGCGCCTGGAACTATCGCGTTCCAAGTGCTCCAGACGCGGCGGCCCGGTGCGAAGGGCCGCTGCATCGGCATCGACATCTCGGAGCCGATCTTCAAGCCTGCAAGCTTCGATATGATCATTTCGCGCTTCGGCGTCAGGTTCTCGTGAGCTTTGGGAGACCGGGGAACTCAGGCCGCTTGCGAGAACGAACCGATGAGAGATCAAGGCGTTAGCCGGTAACACCGCGACCTGCTTGGGGTTTTGCTTCCGCCTTGCTGCGGCTTCGAAACCCGCCGCCTCCAAGCAGAGCAACCTGCGCGGGCCGTGAGACCTTGGCGTCACGGCTCCCCATTACACCTTCGAAGCCGCCTCTTCCCGGGCGAGCATCGCGCGCAATACGCGCTCGCCCGTGGCGGGGAGGCGGGTGACGTGCGCACCCGTGGCATGCCGGATGGCGTTGCAGATCGCCGGTGCCACGCCCACGAGGCTCACCTCCGCCACCCCCTTGGCGCCAAACGGCCCTGCCCCGGCAGGATGCTCGAGCAGGAGGGGGTGGATCGCCACCGGGACATCCCGTGAGCCTGGGACCTTGTAGCTGCTCATGGACGGGTTGAGCAGGTGCCCATCCTTCCAGAGCAGCTCCTCGGTCAGGGCGAGGCCCAGCCCCTGGACGAACCCTCCTTGGATCTGTCCTTCCACCGCTGCGGGGTTGATCGCGCGTCCCACGTCATGGACGCTCCAGGCCTGGAGCAGCTCGACCTGTCCCGTCAGCTCGTCCACCTCGACCTCGGCGACCTGGGCCGCGAACACGAAGAAGCCATTGCCCATGGAGGGCATGCCCTGGGCGGAGGTCCCCCCCGTGCCGATGGGAATGGGGGGAAACAACCACCGGGAGGTGGCCACCAGGGGCCCCCCTTTGAAGTAGAGGGCTCGCCCGGCGATGGCCCCGAAGGAAACCCCGGTGCCGGGCTGGCCTCGGACGCCCACGATGCCGCCAGGCCGCAGCTCCAGGTCCTGCGCGGGATGCCCGAGCATCTCGCTGGCGTGCTCGAAGAGCTGTTGCCGGAGTTGCTCGCAGGCCTGCACCACCACCCGGCCCACGGTGAAGGTGGTGCGTGTGCCTCCGGTGCACCAGTCGTACGGGGAGACATCCGTATCGGGGCCGCTGTAGTTGATGTGCTCCAGGGGGAGGCCCAGGACCGCGGCTGCGCACTGGGTGAGGGCCGTGTCCGAGCCCTGGCCAATGTCCACCGCCCCCGTGTTCACCGTGAGGGTCCCATCCTCGTTGAGCCGGACCGTGGCGCTCGAGCCCAGCAGCCCGCTCGTATGCGCCACCGCCGCGACCCCAAGGCCCCGCCGCTTGCCAGGAGCCGTGGCGGGCTGTTCGCGGCGCTGAACCCAGTCCGAGGCTTCCCGGGCCCGCTCCAGACACGCCCGGAGCGTGCCGCTCTCGACCGGCGCGCCGCCCAACCACCGCTCCCCCGTCTCCAACGCATTGCGAAGCCGGAACTCGAAGGGATCCAACCCCAGCTTCTCCGCGAGCTGATCGATCTGCACCTCGCTGGCGAAGTGGATCTGCGGATTGCCGAACCCGCGGAAGGCCCCCGCCCGGAGGCGGTTGGTGTACACCGCCCAGCATTCGACATCGACGTGCGGAATGCGGTACGGCCCGCGCGCGAAGTAGGACCCCAGGGACGCGACGAACGGTCCATCGTCGGCGTAGGCGCCGGTGTCGAAGACCAGCCGGACCTGGCGGGCGAGGAGCACCCCGTCCCGGGTGGCCCCCGTGCGCATGTGGATGCGGCTCGCGTGGCGGGACTTCATCATGAGCATGTCGTCCGTGCGCGACAGCGTCATCTTGACCGGTGCCCCCGCAGCCATCGCCAGCGCGGCGGTGATGGGCTGGTTGGTCATCTCGGTCTTGCCGCCGAACCCGCCGCCAATCCGGGGCGCGATGACCCGGATCTTCGACATCGGCAGGCCCAGGGCCTCGGCGGTGATCGCCTGTGCCCGGAACACGGACTGGGTCGAGGTGTAGAGGGTGATCTTCCCACTGTCGCGATCCACGGCCGCCAGGGTCGAGCACGGCTCCAGGTAGACATGCTGCTGGGCGGGCGTTTCGTAGACGTCTTCGACTACCACGTCACAGCGCTTCCACACCTCCTCCGGTGAGCCTTCCGTCAGCCGGATGTACGAGGCGGCATTGGGGGTGGCAGCCCTCGCCGGGGAGTCCGCTTGAAGGCTGACGTAGGCATCGCGCTGCTCATGGATGACGGGGGCACCTTCCTTCAGCGCTTCCTCGGGGTCCAGCACGGGGGCGAGTGGCTCGTACCGGATGTCGATGGCCTCGAGGGCCCGGCGGGCCGTCGGAAGGTCCACCGCGGCCACGGCGGCCACGGGCTCGCCCGCGTAACGGACCTTCCCCCGGGCGAGCAGCGGCTGGTCCTTGATGACGGAGCCGACGTTGTGGTCAGGCAGATCCTCCGCGGTCAGCACGGCCCTGACCCCCGGCATCGCCCGGGCGCGGGAGGTGTCATACGACAGGATCCGCGCATGGGGATGAGGGCTGCCCAGCAGGGCCCCGTGAAGCATGCCGGGCAGGGTCATGTCGTCGGTATAGACGGCGCGTCCGGTGACCTTCTCTTGGGCCTCCAGCCTGGGAACGGGTTTGCCCAGGAGGTCTCCCACGGGGGCAGAGAAGGGCCCCTGGGGCTTCGGCTCACTCATGAGGACGCTCCTGGGAACTGGCCGCGCCGGGGGCAGCGCTCAGCGAAGCAATGGCCTCGATGACCTTGGCGTACCCCGAACAGCGGCAGACGTTGCTGCCGAGCGCGTGGCGGATCTCCTCGGTCGTGGGGGCCGGGTTGTGGTCGAGCAGGGCCTTGGCGGTCACGACGATGCCGGACATGCAGAATCCACATTGCACCGCGCCATGCTGGACAAGGGCGCGCTGGACCGGGTGAAGCGTCCCCCCTGTCTCCACCCCTTCGATGGTGGTGATGGCCCGTCCGCGCAGGGTCACGGCCAGGGACAGACACGAGAGCCGGGGCTCGCCGTCCACGAGCACCATGCAGGCCCCGCAGCTGCCCTGATCGCAGCCGCGCCGGGTCCCGGTTGCGCGGAGATCCTCGCGCAGCACCTCCAGCAGGGTTCGCGCAGGAGCCACCGTGAGGCCGTGTGTCTCGCCATTGACCTGAAGTGAGAAGGAAATCCTGTCAGACATGGGTGCGCTCCTGGGCTTGGGCAACGGCACGGCCCAACAGGCGGGGGATCAGCATGCGGCGGTACTCCGCCGTGCCACGGACATCGTCACGGGGCGTGGCGGCACGTGCGAGGAGGTGGCCCGCCTCGGCCAGCGCCTGGGCGTCGAGGGCCGTGCCCACGAGGCGCTGGTCGGCAGCGTCCACATGGAGTGGCATGGGGCCGCAGGACCCCACGGCCACGCGGGCCTGGCGGCACGTTCCCCCCTCCAGCGCGAGCACCAGCGAGATGGACACCGTGGGGTAATCGCTGGCCACCCGGCTGAAGCGGAGGTGGTGGCCGACAGCCCCCGGGGTGCCGCGGGGAATCCAGATCCGGGTAACGAGCTCGCCCCGGCGTAGGGAGGTCTGGAAGCGATCCACGAGCAGAGACTCGACGGGAATGACGCGCCGTCCTTCGGGACCTGCGATCTCGGCCTGGGCGGAGGCGGCGGTTAGCGCCACGGGCAGCTCCGTGTTGGGATCCGCCAGACACAGCGAGCCTCCCAGGGTGCCCATGTTGCGAATGGCCGGGTGCGCGAGCTGGCGCGCGGCGCTGCGGATGACCTCCATGGCCCCGCTCAAGCGGGACTCGGCCGCCAGGGCCCGGTGGGTGAGCATGGCCCCCAGCCAGAGCCCTTCTGGCATCTCCGTGACGGTGGACAGTTCCTCCATCCGGTGCAGGCTGATCAACAGCGCCGGCGCGAGGTGGCGTGCGTTCATCATCGCCACCAGGGTGGCGCCCCCTGCGAGACACCGGGCGTTCTCCGTGGAGGCCAGGAGTTCGACCCCTTCCTCCACGGTTGCCGGCTCTGCGTAGTGCATAGAACCCCCTGCCCCTCCGCGCGCTGGCGGAGTGCCAGGTGGGCACGGCCTTGCGGAGGAGTTCTAGTGTACGCGAGTTGAAGCCCGTTCACCGCTCGCGTCCTGGCCTCCGGACGTCTGTATTTGTCAATCGGGCTTGGCGGTCTCGGAAGGCAGCAGCGCCAGGAGGTTGTTCTGGATGACGCCGCAGATGCGCTCGAGCGGCAGATCGTTCTCGTCGGTGCCGAAGGGATCCTCGATTTCCACGCCGATCTCCTCGATGCCGAAGAAGACGTAGGAGAGGAGGAAGGTGGCTACCACCGCGCCCCAGCCGAAGGTCTCCACCAGCGCGAACGGCAGCGAGACGCAGTAGATGACGAGCGCGCGGCGCAGGTGCACCATGTACGCGAAGGGCATGGGCGTCTTGTGGATGCGCTCGCACCCGCCCAGGTAGTCGATGAGCTGCTGCACGTTCTGATCCAGCGCCATCTGCGTGTACTCGGTGTAGTGGCCCCGGCGGCGGCCCTCGGCCAGGGCCTCGCTCATCCGTTGGGACACCGCGAGCGCGACGTGCTGGGCCGTGCCCACCTGCCGCATCTCTTCCGGTGGGAGCTGGGCGGGGATGAAGCCAAGATCCTTGTCACCTCGCAGAACCGAGGCTGCGGCATAAGGGAACACTGCGGTCCACAGCACGAGCGTCCGGTAGAGCGCCGGGTCGCGCTCGCGGAGGAAGACGCTTGAGGCGCGCGCCAGGTTGCGCGTCTCGTTGACGATGCCGCCCCAGAGCTTCCGGCCCTCCCAGAAGCGGTCATAGGAGGAGTTGGTCCGGAACACCAGCAGCAGGCCGAGCGCCACGCCCACCAGGGCATGCATGGTGTTGGGGATGCCGACAGGCCGGACGTAGTGGTGGAAGGCCACGACCGCTGCCGCCCACAGGGCAACGGCCAGCAGCCGTCCGACGATTTCGCGGACCATCGACCCCTTCAGGTCGAAGAAGTGATGCCCCCACTGATGCGGATCGTAGTCAATCATCGCCGCAGGCCTTCTGGCTCAGACCGGGCCTCTGTGCAACGGACCATACGCTTCTGGAGGAGATGACCCAGGCCCTATGCGCATTAGGACACATGGATGGTCAGATGAGAAATTATTCTATTGTAGTTCAGTATTCAACATGAGAGTGACGCACTCGCAATGGCAGTAGGGTCTCTCAAGGAAGACCTTCAATGAAACTGCATCCGATGAGCTTCGTGGGTTTGGTGTTGTTCGCGCAGGTGTCCCTGGCCAATCCCCTGCACGCGCAGAGTGCGGAGCATGCGCTGAACAGCTATGCCTCGGCCCTTCTCTCCGGGGATGTGGCAGGGATTCAGGCGGCGTTCTCGAAGCGGGTCCACGAGGGCATTGCCAGCCGCTATGGGACGGTGGAGAAGGGCATCCAGTCGCGCCTGGAGCAGGAGCGCAATGCGCTTCAGTCCGCGCAGACGGCCGCTGGCGTGTCCGAGCTCTACCGCGTGACGAACGTCGCGGCGAACACGGATGGCTCCATCCTGGCGGTCGAGGTCACCTTCGCGGGGGCCGACATCGAGAAGAACATCACCCTGGTGCTCGAGGAGGGGGCCTACCGTATCGACGCGATCGGCACGGCCGACGTATCCCTGATGGCCTGCCCAGGCAGCCAGGACTTCCGGGTGAATAACACCACTTCATTTACTTATTCGGTGTCTTGCAGTTCTCCGCTTGTGGCCCACGTCGGGTGCCCCGGCAACTCGCGTAACTTTGCTCCTCGGGAGAACACGCTCATCAGTTGCCCCAGCTGGTGCGGGTGGGTGGGCGGCACGCGCTTCAACGTGGGAGGCTACTCCTTCCCGATTGACTGTGCCTACAATCTGGTGGGTTGGGACCTGAATATCGGCGCATCGCTGACCTGCCAGAACCCCTGCTAGCGGCAACGGCAACCCGCAGACAGACGCCACAGCCGGCGTTGCGCGGGCTCTCGAGGGAGTCTCCTCGGGAGCCCAGCAACCCCCGGGTCCGTTGTCTGGGAACAGTGTCAAAGGACTTGCTCCGACATCTCGCCCCTTACGAATCGTCTGACGCCACCTCGACTCCGGTTTGCTGGGCGATGCGCTCGACTCGCGGCCTCTCGTAGGCCGAATCCGCCCACACCGTCTGAGGCGGTGAACGGTTACGCATCGTCCTGGTGGCTGGGGCTGCCTTTGTCATTGGCACGGCAGGGGCGGGCGTGCTGGTGCTGGATCCTCTCGCGGCACTCTGAGGTGCAGCTTCTTGACAACACGGCCCGAAGACTTCGAATTTGAATCCCTGTGCCATGCCCTCGAGGGCGCGGTAGAGTATGTTCCAGACGCTGCGCACGATGCGATCAGTACCGCAGCGAACGCGCTCCACTATCTTTATGTGACCGGCCAGTTCACGGCTTTTCGTGAGTACCGCCGCGACACTGACAGGGCCGCCCCCTCTTTAGTCGATCCTGCCCATGTTTTCCCAGACATGGGGCGTGCTGAGGAGTGGCTGCGGAAACAACCGCTGTCTTCCTGGGGAACTCTCGTGAAGGTGGCTGGGAAAACGTTCGCTATCGGGAAGCGGGCGGAGATGAATCTAACACTCGTGCCATCCTTCACGCCGCAGGAAGTAGATTCGCCTGACCCCGAGTGATGCCGAGAGCAGTTGAATGGAGACTCGCGTGGGCCGGAGGAAACATGGGTTGAGGGCTCGTCATCATCACCTGTCTCAAGCGTGCTGAATCGAGTTGGGCCGCATGTGCCCCCAGTGTGCCCTCCAGCGGGAACTTGAACGGGGCGAGACGGGAGGAGCGGGGAACGCTCAGGTGGGAGAGCAATGCATTAGCCGGGAAGCGGCTTGGTCACTCCCCCACGATGGGCAGACCCAACAGAGGGAAGAGGCTCACCCGCGATCCTCGGTGAAGAGCAGATCGATCAGGAGCGCCTTTCCCAGCCCGACATTTCCTCCCCAATGATCCATCTGGGGAACAGGAGTGAAAAGCACCTCGTTGGGTAGCCGCGTGGCATGGAAGGTGGACTCAATGAGTGCGGCGAGCCGGGCCTCATCCGGTTGGAAGCCTGGAGGCAGCGGAGGGTAGCGGGTCCATGCCTCCTCGGAGGAACCCGTCTTCAGCGCGTGCGAGGCGTAGATGACATAGGCCGGGGCCAGCAGGCTCACCAGGCAGACCAGCTCATCGAGCGCTCCCTCCGCTTCCTTCGGTAACGGCAGGGAAATCCGGAGGCGGTAGCACGGATCGTAGAACAGCATCGTCGAGTCCCAGAAAGTCGAGTTCGGGAACTCTTCGCGGGCGCGCTGAACGAAGCCCTTCCAGGAGTCGGTATCCTCCCGGGCCTCCTCCAAGCGCCGCTGAAGCCGCTGGAACTGCTCGGACTCCCTGTACCCTGGCTCGTCAGCCCAGAGACCCGTGGGATAGTACTGGTGGAGGAGCTGGACGAGCGCCGCAGCGGAGAGATCAGGTTTCATGCCAGTGAGGACGGTCATGGGCCTTTCACGGAAAGGTGGTCCTTGGGATGCCTGGAGTGATGAACGAACGAACCCGGGTGCCGGGAAGAGTACCGACGGCCGGATCTCCCATGATGCTATGCATGATCTTGCGGAATTCGCTACATGCCATCGCCGTGGGAAGCCGCTCCTTGAGAACACGCGCCGCTGCGGCATCCGCAGCCTGGGCCGCCTTCACTTGCGCCACATTGTCCAAGACGACTCCATCTTTGTTGAATTCCGGCACTCCCACTTCGATTTCGCAGAGGGTGGTCTCGGGATACAGGGGCGAGAGCCTGCCTAGGAGTGTGTTGAGCTAACGAGCCAGGGGCGTCGGGCGGACGGCTCGGCGCCTGCTTGCTCCAGGGGGAGCGAGCCCGCCGCTACACGGCGATCGTGGCTCGGTAAAGCTTCAGCAGATTGTGGGTCAGGCAAATGAAGCCCCCCCCCCGCAGGCCTTCGCCAGCCCTCGCAGCAGCAGTTGCCGAAAGCCTCGCATGACAGCCTGTCCACGATGGATCACTGATTACCCATCAAGCATACCTTATTTCACTGTATCAGACAGGCGTCTCACTGTCTCCGCAATTTGATTAACCATCACCTTGGGAATGGGTCCAAACTCTAACTTGGGCGTCAGCGCAGAAATAAGAGCATCAAACTCAAGCTCTTGTTCCTCAGGCATCAGTTGAAGGGCGTCTGCCATGGCATCATACTGCCCGGCAAGACGGATATCAAATCTATATTTAGACACAAGCAACTGAATCAGAAAAAACCCGCAGATCAGAACTCCAATCCGAGTCATCCACGACGTCACCGCGTGAACAGCAAGCTGCGGAGTCGACACATCTTTTTTTCGGCCGATAGACTCAGTATCATGGATATCCCTGACAAACACATCAAGCGCCTCACCAACATCACGAAACGCCTCCACTGGAGTCGATAACTTCTTTCCAGCCCGGTCAACTGCTACCTTAAGGCGCTCTGCAGCATCTTTGACCTTAAACTCTCGTCCAACCGTATCCGTAACTCCATTAAGAGCCACCATTGTTTCCATTTCCATTTGCGACAACCTATCAGCAACCACAAACACAAGAGCCAACACAACAAGAGCCGCCACTATCAATCCGATATCTATCGCCGCAGCTTTGTGCTGCTTATTGGCCCGTTCCCTAATTAGCCCAAGAACTACATCTCGAGCCGAGTCCGGAGAGCCAAGTACATCCTGATTAAGGCCGGAAGGAACTCGCGGTACTGCCGACATCTCTTGAGGAGATGACTTGAACGAGCCATCAATGCTTTTTTTTACTTCGCGATGGATGCCGGCTGATTGGGACGTCATTTTCTTACGCATAAAATCAAACCCTTACAGCGAACCAGTACACTACAAGGCCAAGGGCCTGCACATTAGCGTGCGGACACATCCGCGAACTACGACTCAACTCCACATTCGCATGAGCAAAAATCATCACCACCACCCAAGCCTTACAATTTCCTCAATAAGGACCACAATCGTTGTTTCAGTTGGCGTTCCTTGAAAAGGAACGGCACCTGGGCGCCTTGAAAGGCATTCCACGCGGCAAGCCACATCATCCACCTACAGCCTTTGTAAGTCCACGGGGTAATCCTCAACACCTAGATGCTGTGGATCACGTGAAGCTTGGACGCGCAAACGAGCTACCTGTCCACCGATCAGCGCATGAAGCGAAAACTCGACATCAATACAATCCGGCGCGAGCTGCTCCGTCCCCCGCTCCGGAAACAGGGGAAGGATGATTTCTTTGCCATACCAATACCCCGGCGACACGGCCAAGACATTCTCCTCGCTCAGAGGTTTGGCCAGAACATCCACCACCATAAAGCCCAGCTTACGGCCTGTGCCGCACTCAGAGACGGACTCCAGGTTGAGCGCGAGGCTTTCAATGAGCCGCTTGTCCAAGCAAACCGCTTTTTCGACAGGGCTCACCAGGAGACGCCCAAACAGGCTTTTCCCATCGTAGCGGACGTTCAGCAGCTCCATCTCCGCGCGAATGGCGCCCGGTTCGCTGGCGGCAGCCCCCTTCGCCGCGCAGATCCTCTCAATGTCCAGCCGCTCAGGCTTTCGCCAGAACAGGAAGGAACCGCCACAAGCCCCGAGTCCCCAGAGTGCAAGTGGAGCGAAGAACAACCTCTTCATTCGCATTTCAAATCCCCATCATCCGCTGGCACACCCAAACCTTGCCTGTGCTTCCAGCCACAAGCGTGTGCCAGCTCATGAACCATTGCTTTCGCACGGCAATCGCGAGACAGAGGCTCCTCGCACCAATTCACTTCGCTCACCGGCTTGTTGCAGCCTGCATCATCAGGTCTGTAGACGTAACCCAGTGAAGTGATTCCTGTTGAATTTCGCTTCTTGCACTCGTCCTTGACGAGCTGGCCACAATTGACCTTGATGCCCGCGCATTGCATCTCGACACAGGTTCGAAGACACGTGTCCGTGATGGGCTGGGCTGCAGCCTGGCACTCCTCGATGGTCGGCAGCTCACGGCACTCTGACCGCATGGGAGTGCCGACGTGAGCGCATCCTTCCCAGACCAGGGTGCCCAGCGCCAATGTAAATGTATCCCTGAGCCCAAGCCTCATGGGCTCAGCTCGCGGAAGGCACAGGGGTAGCAGGTGGGCGCAGCGGCTCGGCGGGAATCTCTGGCGCCGCCACGTGCCGCATCAGCGTCTCGATGGACTTGGACTCCGCGATCCGCCGCGCCAGTTCCAGCAGCACCATCTGGCTGCGCACGGGTGAGCCCTCCTGCGGCACCGGCACATACGTCCCGTCCCGCTGGAGCCGCCGCGCCTTTGCGTTGTCCCTCAACGCCACGCCGAGCACCTCGTCCAGCAGCCGCTGCCGCAGCAGCGGGTCCTCCACCGGGAACATCGTCTCGATGCGGCGCACGAAGTTCCGGGGCATCCAGTCCGCGCTCGACGCCCACACCTCCGCCTGCGCCCCCTCCCCGAATGCGAACACCCGGCTGTGCTCCAGGAACCGGTCCACCACGCTCGTCACCCGGATGTTCTCGCTCACCCCCGGCACCCCGGGCCTCAGGCAGCAGATGCCTCGCACCAGCAAGTCGATCCGCACCCCCGCCTGGCTCGCCGTGTACAGCGCCCGGATGACCCCCGGATCCACCAGCGAGTTCATCTTCGCCACGATGCGGGCGGGCTCGCCCTTTTTCGCCTTGTCCGTCTCCCGCTGGATGAGCCCCAGCACCTTCTCGTGCAAGCCCATGGGCGCCACCGCCAGCCGCTTCCACTGCGGCGCCGTGGAGTATCCGGTGAGCATGTTGAAGAGCGCCGTCACGTCCTCGGCGATCTCCTGCCGCGCCGTGAACAGCGACAGGTCCGTGTACGCCCGCGCCGTCGTCGGATTGTAGTTGCCCGTGCCCAGGTGCACGTACCGGCGGATGCCATTGCCCTCGCGCCGCACCACCAGCGCCACCTTGCAGTGCGTCTTCAGGCCAATCAGCCCGTAGACGACGTGCACCCCGCTCTCCTCCATCCGCCGCGCCCAGGCGATGTTGTTCGCCTCGTCCAGCCGCGCCTTGATCTCCACCAGCACCGCCACCTGCTTGCCGTTCTCCACCGCCCGCGTCAGTGCCCGGGCAATGGGGCTGTCCCCGCTGGTGCGGTACAGCGTCTGCTTGATGGCCAGCACGTTCGGGTCTTCCGCCGCCTCCAACAGGAAGCGCACCACCGGGTCGAACGACTCGTAGGGGTGGTGCAGGAGGATGTCCCGCTTGGCGATGTGGCTCATCACCGGCTCCTCGTCCCGCAGCACGGGCGGCGTGGCCGGCACGAAGGGCTCCACCCGCAGCTCCGGCCGCGGGTCCAGCTCCGTCAGCGCCATCAGGTCCGAGGGCTGCAACGGCCCCTGCATGCGGTACACGTCCGGCGAGCCCAGCTTCAGCGCCCCCGTCAGCGCCGTCTCCAGCTCCATGCTGGCCGCCGCCTCCAGCTCCAGCCGCACCGCCGCGCCCCGGTCCCGGCGCCGCAGCTCTTCCTGCAACGTGGAGAGCAGGTCCGCGCTCTCCTCCTCGTCCACGTTGAGATCCCAGTTGCGCGTCACCCGGAACGCCGCCGACTGCTCCACCGCGTAGCCCGGAAACAGCTCTGCCGCGCACAGCGCGATGAGCTCCTCCAGCGGCAGCACCGACAGCACCGTGCCCGCGGGAGTAGGCACCGGCGCGAGCCGGCTGAGCACGCTGGGCACCTGCACCACCGCCAGCGACTTCTCGAGCATGTTGCGCCGGCGCCGGGGGCCCTCGCGCCGCAGGAGGATCGCCACGTTGAGCGACTTGTTGCGCAGGTGCGGAAACGGGTGCCCCGGGTCCACCGCCAGGGGCGTGAGCGCGGGGAACACCGAGGAGGTGAAGAACGTCTTCGCCGCCGCCTTCTGCTCCGCCGTCAGCTTGTCCCGCGTGAGCACCGCCACCCCGTGCGAGGCCAGCTTCGGCAGCAGCTCCTCCTTCCAGAGCCGGGACATCGCCTCCACCGCCGCGTGCACCCGCTCGCTGATGGCCGCCAGCTGGTCGGCGGGCAGCATGCCGTCGGCCGCCGTCTCCGCCACCCCGCTGGCCAGCTGCTGCTTGAGCCCCGCCACCCGCACCATGAAGAACTCGTCCAGGTTCGAGGCGGTGATGGCGAAGAACTTCAGCCGCTCGTAGGCGGGAAGGGCCGCGTCGCTCGCATCCCCGAGCACGCGCTCGTTGAAGGCCAGCCAGGACAGTTCGCGGTTGATGAAGAGCTGGGGGTCGTTGAGGTCCACGGGCACAGCCTCTTGCATGGAACGTTCCCCCGCGTCACGTCACGGGCATGTCACGCCGCCGGACGGCACCGGGCAGTCCTCTGGCATGATTCCTTACATGGGGGCGTTGTGACGATACACTTTCCGCCGCGCTCATTATGGCCTCTTCCACGCTTCCGCCCGTCCTCGCCGCCATCGATGTAGGCACCAACGCCGTGCGCCTGGAGCTCGCCCGCCCGGACGCGGATGGGGCCCTGGAGACCCTCCACCAGGAGCGGGACCCCATCCGCCCCGGCGAGGGCGTCTTCGCCACGGGCGCCATGCCCGAGGAGACGGCGGACCGGCTGCTGGCCACGCTGCGCCGCTATGCCGCGCTGTGTAAGCGCCACAAGGCGCTCGTGCGGGCCGTGGCCACCAGCGCGCTGCGCGAGTCGCGCAACCGCGACGCCATCGTCCAGCGCGTGCGCGACGAGACGGGGCTGGACCTGGAGGTGGTGAGCGGCAAGGAAGAGGCGCGCCTCATCTGCCTGGGCGTGCTGCACCGCAAGCCCCCCGGCGCCCGCTCGCTGCTCATCGACATTGGCGGGGGCTCCACGGAGGTGGCCCTCACCACCGGCGAGCAGCCAGACCACCTCTGGAGCCTGGCCCTGGGGGCGGTGCGGCTCACGGAGGTGTTCGAGGCCTCCCAGGAGGTGTCCTCCAAGCACCTGCGGCTCATGCGCAGCTTCGTGGCGGAGACCGTGCGGAAGACGCTGCCGGAGAAGAAGCTGTCCGGCGCGCCCAAGGGGGCCCTGGGCTCCTCGGGCACCATCAACGCGGTGGTCGCCTTCGCCTCCGGGGAGGATGGCAACATCGCCACCGTGCGGCAGATCAGCCAGGCGGTGAACGCGCTGGCGGCCATGCCCCCGGAGCGGCGGCGCAAGCGCTTCGATCCCCGGCGCGCGGACATCATCGTCTCGGGCGCCCTCATCCTCGAAGGGGCGATGAAGCACCTGGGCGTGGAGACGGTGTCCGCGGTGAACCGCGGCCTGCGCGATGGGCTGCTGGTGGACCTGCTCTACCGGCAGGACGTCACGCGCAAGGACCACAGCCTCACGGCGACGGCGCTGGAGCTCGGCCGGCGCTTCTTCTTCGACGAGAAGCACTGCCGGCAGGTGGCCCGGCTCGCCGTGGCGCTCTTCGACGCGCTGGCGAACCTGCACCACCTGCCCCTGTCCGCCCGGCCCTACCTGGAGGTGGCCGCGCTGCTGCACGACATCGGCACCACGGTGAGCTACGAGCGCCACCACAAGCACACCTATTACCTCATCCGCAATGCGGACATCCCCGGGCTGTCCGAGCGCGAGCGCGCCCTGGTGGCCCTGGTGGCCCGCTACCACCGGCGCAGCGTGCCCAAGGTGTCCCACCCGGGCATGGCGGGGCTGCCCGCTTCCGAGGCCCGCACGGTGCGCAAGCTCGCCACCCTGCTGCGCGTGGCGAACGCGCTGGACTGCAGCCACCAGCAGCCCATCAAGTCGATCCGGGCCTCGGCCAGCCGGGATGGCGTCACCCTGCACCTCAACGCCCGCCAGCCCATGGACCTGGAGCTGTGGACGGTGGACCGGGAGGCCGCCTACTTCCGCTCGGTGTTCGGCAAGCGGCTGCTCTTTCACGTGGGCAAGTAGGCCCTGCTCCCTCCCCTGCCCTTCAGGGAGGAAAGTGCCCCGGTTTGGCTCCCCCTGGCGGCGATGGCCACCCTGCATGGCGAACAGGGTCCGCTCGAAGGCGGAAGGAGCTGCCGCGATGAAAGCCGTCGTTTTCCATGGGATTGGAGACATCCGCCTCGATGACGTGGAGGAGCCGCGGCTCGAGAAGCCCACCGATGCCATCGTCCGCGTGAGCGCCAGCGCCATCTGTGGCACGGACCTGCACATGATTCGCGGCACCATGCCGGGCATGAAGCCGGGCACCATCCTGGGCCACGAGGCCGTGGGCTACGTGGAGGAGCTGGGCGAGGACGTGCGCAACTTCAGCGTGGGGGACCGCGTCGTCATCGGCTCCACCATCGCCTGTGGGAACTGTTCGTATTGCCGCTCCGGCTACTATGCCCAGTGCGACACGGCCAACCCCAACGGCTCGCAGGCGGGCACGGCCTTCTTCGGCGGGCCGATGATGACAGGGCCCTTCCACGGCATGCAGGCCGAGAAGGTGCGCGTGCCGTTCGCCCACGTGGGCATGGTGCGCGTGCCGGACGGCGTCTCGGACGAGCAGGCCATCCTCATCTCGGACATCTTCCCCACGGGCTACATGGGCGCGGAGATGGCGGAGATCAAACCCGGGGACACCGTGGCGGTGTTCGGGTGTGGCCCGGTGGGCCAGTTCGCCATCGTGAGCGCCAAGCTCCTGGGCGCCGGCCGCGTGTTCGCCATCGACTGCCATGAGGACCGGCTGGAGATGGCGCGGGCGCAGGGCGCGGAGATCATCAACTTCGACGAGGAGAGCCCGGTGGAGACGCTGCTGCGGCTCACCGGGGGCATCGGCGTGGACCGGGCCATCGACGCGGTGGGCGTGGACGCCATGCACGCGCACCATGGGCCCGCCGCCAAGGCCGCCAAGGCCGAGAAGGCGGAGTTCAAGCGCGAGGTGAAGGAGGTGGCGCCCAAGACGAACCCGGACGGGGACAACTGGGTGCCAGGCGATGCGCCCGCGCAGGTGGCCCTCTGGGCGGTGAAGGCGCTCGCCAAGGCGGGCACCCTGTCCATCATCGGCGTCTATCCCCAGACGGCGCGCACGTTCCCCATCGGCGAGGCGATGAACAAGAACCTCACGCTGCGCATGGGCAACTGCCACCACCGCAAGTACATCCCCAAGCTGCTGGAGCTGGTGCGCACCGGGACGGTGGACCCCACGGCCATCCTCTCCCATGTGGAGCCGATGACGAGCGCCATCGACGCCTACCGGAAGTTCGACCTGCGCAAGCCGGGCTGGCTCAAGGTGGAGCTGGAGCCCACGCTGCTCACTTGAGGCCGGGCCGCTCCGTGCCGGTGACGGCCCGCAGCAGGGTCATCGGGCGCACGGTGCGCACCCGTTCGAGCAGCTCCCGGTTCTTCACCAGCAGGGAGCCGGCGAAGGCCAGGCTGTTCAGGGAGATGGACTCGAAGGACTCCTGCGCGCGGGGCACCACCAGGCTCCAGTCCCGCGTCGCCAGGTAGTTGTAGGGCGTCCCGGGCACATCACACCCGGTGGCCCGCAGCAGCTCCCGGTACACAGCCAGTGCCTGGGCGGGGCTCTGGGGCGCGGGCCCCAGGGCATGCCGGAACGGCAACCGGCCCCGGGCCACCGCCTCGTCCATGGGCGTGCGGCTGCCCCCGTGCGCCAGCGGCGCGGGGACGAGCTGGAGGTGCTTGTGCGGCTGGCTTGCCCCGGCCATGCGCCCGCCGTTGTAGAAGGCCAGCGCGTCGAACTCGTCCATGCACAGCAGCAGCGCCTCGAAGTCCGCGAGGGTGAGCAGCGCGTCCTGGTCCTCGTAGGCCTGGGTGACGAGCAGGGCGTGGTGCTCGTAGACGTTGAACTTGTTCAGCAGGCACGCGTGCGCGGGGGCCACGTAGCCCACGAAGAGGTCTTCTTCATAGGGAGCCAGGAAGGGGTTCTTCGGCGGGGCCCCTCCCGAGGGTGGCTGCGTGGCGCGGGCCTTCCGCTCCAGGTTGGAGACGGCCCGGACGAGGAACGGCACCCCCTCGTCCTCGATGACTTCCATCTCCGTGCGGATGGGCATCAGCGCACCGCTGGCGAGCGCCCGCTCGCCGCGCGCGACGATGGCGTTCCACAGGGTTCCTTTTTTGAAGGGGGCAGGGCGCTCCAGCATGAGGGGCTCCATTCAGGCCACGTCCCGTCCGTAATACCACGCCGTCAGCGCCAGCCTGGGGGCATGCGTGGGCAGCACCTCGTGCTCCAGCCGCTCGCTGAGGAACACCACCAGCGTGTCCAGCGTGGGCGGCACGTCCAAGGGGGCCTCCTCCCGGTACAGCCGGAGCTGCCCGCCGTGCGCTGGCCGCCAGTCCGGGTTCGCGTAGTAGATGGCCGTCAGCCGCCGGTTGGACTGGCCGGGAAAGGCGTCCCGGTGACGGACATAGTGGGCTCCCCCGCCCGGGTAGTGGGCGAGCTGGACATCGAAGCGGCCCAGCCCCAGGTAGGCCGCCCGCGAGAGCGCCTCACCCAGGGCCGCGAAGGCCTCCCAGAGCCCGCCGAGCGCCGAACCGGGCTCGGGAGAGAGCCAGGTGATGAAGTCGCCGCGCACGGCCGTGTCCTCGGAGCGGTCCGCGCCCCGGCGGATGGCCGCGGGCCGGAGCCCTCCAGAGGCGGCGCGCGCCTGGGCCTGGGCATGAATGGCCCTTGCTTGCTCCTCGCCCAGGAAGGCGGTGCGCACGAAGAAGCCCTGGGTGCCCAGCGCTTCGATTTCTTCATCCCGAAGGTCCATCGGTCCTGTCCGCGGGGCGCCAGACGCCACATTCCGTCCGCCAGGATAGACTGCGGACCATGGCGAACGTCTCGCGGATTCTCTCCGTCGTCATTGCAGGGGCCCTCGGCGCGCTGGGCACATACTTCCTCCTGCAATCCCAGTCCCGGGGCCTGCCGGACTCGCCCTCCCTCGTCCTGCAGATGCGCGAGGTGGCCCGGCTCGAGACGCTCGATGTCTCCCTCTATAAGAAGGTGACGTTCAGCCCCGAGCCCAAGGCCTCGGATGCGCTCTGGAAGGACGTCGTGCACTGGGCCGCCTACTCCCTGCGGGCCCCGCGAGGCCGCGCCATCGTCTTCGCGGATGTGCACCTGGGCTACGAGTTCCAGCGCATCGACGCGTCCTCGCTCCAGGTGAACGGCACCCAGGTGGAGGTGGTGCTCCCGCCCCTGAGCGTCCAGGTGGCGCTGCGCCCCGGGGAGACCGAAATCATCGACTCCAACCTCAACAGCACCGAGACCGCGCAGTTGCTGGAGCTGGCCCGGACCGCCTTCGAGCGGGAGGCGCGCGGGGATGCCCGGCTGAAGGAGCGCGCGCGCCAGTCCGCCGAGCGCTCCCTGCGCGCCCTGTTTCTGTCGCTGGGCTTCACCCAGGTGAACTTCGTGGAGAAGCTGAGCCGCCCTACCGCGGGCTAGAGGGCGGGCTGCAGGCCCTCCTCCGTGAGGCGGAAGAGACCGGCAATGCCATCCGGGGCGTGGCCCAGCCGCGCCAGGGCCTCGCACTCGGCCGCGTCCGACTCGCGGCACACCAGCGCGTACTCCCGCCGCCCCAGGCTCACCCGCAGCGGCCCGTCCCCCGCGTGGAGCCGCAACCGCCGCCGCTGCTCCGCCGTGAGCAGCCGGGCGCCGTCGTAGCCGTCCCCCTCGGCCAGGAGCCACAGCCCGCTGAACGTCTCCGCCAGGCGCACCTCGCCCCGGTCCAGCACCGCCGGGCGCACCGCCGCCGGGTGTGCCTCCAGGTTGCGCCAGGCCGCCCGGTCCACCGCCTCCGCCGTCAGCCCCACCGCGCCCAGCTTGGCGGCGGGCAGGTAGCGCACGTACTCGGCATCCTCCAGGACGTAGAACACCTCCAGGCCCGCGGGCCCCGGCCGGAAGAGCGCCCCCGCCGCCTGCGCCTCGAAGCCCACCGGCCGCAGCACGGGCCGCAGCCGGGCCAGCCAGGCCTCCGGCGCCTCCGGCCCTCCGGTGCCCAGCCCGCCCAGCCGCGCGGCCAGCCCGTCCACGTAGGCGGCCAGTTCCTGCCGGTTCCCGCCGTAGGCCGCGAACAGCGAGGCCACGTCGACCCGGGCCACCTCTCCTCCCGCCTGCTTCACGAGCACGTCCCGCCCCTGGAGCCGGAACGCCACCCCTGCCCGCCGCAGCGCCGCCGCCAGCGCGGCGTTGAACTCCGGGCGCAGCACCTGCTCCTCACCCGGCGGCGGCGCGGGGAGCGCTCCCGTCTCCAGCTCCTCCTTTAATAAGCGGGCCTCCGTGTCGAACGGGTCCCGCTCCAGCACCTGCGCCACGTGAGCCTGGGCCCGGGCGTTCTCGCCCCGGCGCATCGCCAGCACCGCCAGGACCTTGAGCGCCTCCGGGTCTCCGGGGCTCAGCGCCAGCGCCTCGCCCAGCGCCTCCTCCGCGTCGCCGTACCGCTCCAGGCCCAGCAGGGCGCGGGCCCGGCCCAGGCGCACCTGCAAGTCCTTCGGGAAGTCCTTCCGCAGCCGCTCCAGCAGGGGCAGCGCCTCGCGGTTCGCCTCGGCGTTGATGAGGGCATGGGCCACCGTCAGCCACAGCGTGGGGCCCGCGCTGCCCTGGGCGGCCCCGCGCAGGGCGTCCAGCTCCGCGGCACTCAGGCGCTCACCGGCCTCCACCTTGCGGCGGAGGCGCTCCAGGTCCGGACTCACCCCAGGAGTCTACGGGTTCGGTGCGCCGGGCCCAACGGATTCCCCCGGCCCGTCCTCCGGCGGCGAGGGCTCGGGCGCATCGGACTGCGAGAGGAACTCGTCGAGCGCGCCCATGTCGATGGGCTTGCGGAACACGGCGTCCACCAGCGCCAGGGTGGAGCGGTTCTGTCCCCGCACGTCCATGCCCGTGACGATGGCCAGCAGCGCGTGCGGCGTGCGCTGGCGCAGCTCGCGCGCCAGCTCCCAGCCCGACACGTCCGGCATCACCGCGTCCAGCAGCGCCGCGTCATACCGGCGCCGCTCCCAGAGCTGGAGCGCCACCTCCGCGCTCTGGGCGAGCTGCACGTCGTAGCCCTCCTCGCCGAGCACCTCCGCCATCATCCGCGCGTTGTCCAGGTCGTCGTCCACCACCAGCACCCGGCGCGTCTGCTGGAAGCGGCGCGGCCCCTCCATGCGCCGGCCCGCGGGCAGCGCCTCCTCGTGCGCCTCGCGCGCCTGCGGCAGCCGCACCACGAACGTGCCCCCCTTGCCCCCGTCGACGTTCTCCACCGTCAGCTCGCCGCCCCACCGGCGCACCTGGTCCTTCACCACCGCCAGTTGCAGCGCGGACTGGGGCGCCCCGGCCTCCCGGGTGAGCGGATCGAACAGCTGGGCCAGGGACTCCACGGGGAAGGGAGGCCCCTCGTCCTGGATGCGCAGGCTCAGCATCCCGGGTCCTTCCCTCTGGGTGGTGAGCGACAGCCGCCCCGCCTGCACCATCCGGTCCCGGGCCGCCAGCAGCAGCGTCACCACCAGCTCCCGCAGAAAGCCGGCATCCGCCCGCACGTTGCCGGGAGCGCCCAGCTGGAGCGTCACCTCGAGCGGGTGCTCGCCCCGCTCCAGCTCGCCGCGCATCAGCTCCAGGGCCTCGCGCACCGCCGTGTCCAGCTCCACGTCGGTGAGGTGCTCCTCGGTGCGCTGCACGTTGAATTCCTGGAGCCGGCTCACCAGGCCGCCAATCTGCCCCACCGTCCGGTCCAGCGCGTCCAGGTGCTCGGGCTTGAACTCGCGGCGCAGCAGCGTGACGCGCAGGCGCACCACGTTGAGGAAGTTGTTGAGCGCGTGCGCGGCGCCGCTGGCGAGCTGCCCCAGGGACTGGGCCCGCGTCCGCTGAAGGAGCTGGCCCTGCAACCGGCGCAGCTCGTCCTGGGCGGAGCTCAGCTCCCGGCTCTTGCGGGTGGCCTCCGTGCGGTCCGAGAACGTCTGGATGACGCCGGCCAGCTCCCCACCCTCTTCCCAGATGGGGGTCGCGCTCATCTCCAGGCTGGCCACCCCGCCGCCGCCCAGGCGCTCCACCTCCATCATCACCCCGCGCACCGGCTTGCCCTCCTTGAGCGCGCGCATGAAGGGCATGTCCGCCACCCGGAACGGCGCCCCCGAGGGGTGGTGCGCGTTCACCTGGGAGAGCACCGGGGCCAGCGAGGTGACGGCCCGGCCCCCCACCACCGAGCGGATGGGCACGCCCAGCAGGCGGCTGACGGGCTGCGTGGCGAAGGAGACGCTCCCGTCCAGCTCCGCCAGGAGGATGCCCACCTCCACGTGGTAGAGCACGGACTCCATCACGGCCGCCTCGCGGAAGCGCACCGACTCGGTCCTCAGCACCCGCGCGTAGGAGGCCTGCGCGGAGGCGCTCGCCTCGCCCACCAGCTCGTTGATGAGGTCGGCGACTTCGTAGGGCAGCTCCCCCTCGCACCGCACGTACACGCGCATGAGCACCGAGGCGAGCGCCTTGAACTCCCGCGCCAGGTCATCGGGCTCGAAGCGCTGGTCATACCGGAAGGCCCCGTGGGAGCGGACCACCTCGGGCCACAGCCGCAGCGCATCCTCCCCGCGGTCCTGGAGCAGGCGCACCAGCTCATCCAGGAGCTGGCGCAAGGGGGCCCGGAGGTCCTTGCCCGGC
This sequence comes from Allostigmatella hybrida, assembly GCF_020103775.1. Classification (NCBI taxonomy): domain Bacteria; kingdom Pseudomonadati; phylum Myxococcota; class Myxococcia; order Myxococcales; family Archangiaceae; genus Allostigmatella; species Allostigmatella hybrida. The sequence continues at coordinate 850,916 of NZ_JAHXBH010000001.1, read as the reverse complement.
ACCTCCACCTCGTACAGCTCCTCGCGCAGGCGCTTGGCCCACAGGCGCGCGACACGCTCGCGTTCCTTGCCGAGGACCTGGGCCAGCAGCTCGATGGCAGTCTTGGTGTTCACCGTCAGCGCCTCAAGGTGTGCACGGCCGCCCCCCCTGCCCAGCGGGGGCAGGCAGGCAAGCATGCCATTTTCCGCCCCGGGTTCTGCGGCGGCCGGGTCATCCCCACCCTTGAGAGGCACCGGAATGCGACCCACGGCACGAGACAACGAGGCGCTGAAGCCGCTTCCCATCTCCGACACGGCGATGGTGCACCTCTACCGGGGCGAGCTGGGCCGTTCTGACAACTGGCGGACACGCCTCGACACGACGACCAACTGGGCGCTCACCACCACGGCGGCCGTCATCTCCTTCGGCTTCGCCAACACCTCCAGCCCCCACGTGACGTTCCTGGTGGGCATCTGGATGGTGATTTCCTTCCTGCTCATCGAGGCGCGGCGCTACCGGTACTACGACTTGTGGAACCGCCGGGTCCGCCTGCTGGAGGACGGCTACTGGGCCCCCATGCTCCGCCACGAGCCGGTGGACCCGGACTCCCTGCGCGAGCTGGCCCAGGAGCTGGCCCGCCCCCAGATACAGCTTTCGCTGATTTCCGCCATCTCCACGCGGCTCAACCGCGCCTATGGCCCCATCCTCATCGTCCTGCTGCTGAGCTGGTTCGTGAAGGTCTACAGCCACCCGCAGGCCCCCGGCACCTTCCAGGAGTTCGTGGAGCGGGCCCACGTGGGCCCCGTCCCTGGGGAGCTCATCATGAGCCTGATCGCCGGCATGAGCCTGCTGGCCATCTACATGTTCGTCTCCTCGTTCTTCGTCCGCGCGCCGCTGGGCGAGTTGCGCTCGCGGCCCCGGGGCCGCCGCGCCGCGCTGTGGGAGACCTTCTACCGGCCCTATGCCCTGAACCGGTCCCGGCGCCGGGCCTCCCGGCCCCCGCCCGCCTCGCCGCCCTTGCCCCCGGAGCCCTGAGCCTCTCGACAGGTTTTGGACACTCACAGGGGACTGCTCATGGCCCCCATTCGCCAGGGGACACGCCGGGGGTTTTCATCCTTTCGAGGCCTGACCTTTTGTGTCTTGTATCCGCCATCATGGCGAATACGCGTACGGTGACGGTCATCAATGGCGACGGTATTGGCCCCGAGGTGATGGGGGCGACGATCCGGGTTCTCGAGGCGCTCAAGCTTCCGCTGGAGTTCGACCATAAGGACGCGGGCACCGAGGTCATCGCCAAGTACGGAACCAACCTGCCGCACGAGACGGTGGAGGCGGTGCTGCGCAGCGGCGTGGCGCTCAAGGGCCCCACGGGCACCGTGGTGGGCGGGGGCATGCCGTCAGCCAACGTGGGCCTGCGCAAGCGCCTGGACCTGTACGCGTCGCTGCGCCCCGTCAAGAGCGTGCCCAGCGTGAAGACGCGCTATGAAGACGTGGACCTCATCGTGGTGCGCGAGAACACCGAGGGGCTCTACGTCGGCATCGAGCACATCGTCGTGCCGGGCGTGGTGGAGTCGATCAAAATCATCACCGAGAAGGCCTCCACCCGCATCGCCCGCTTCGCCTTCGAGCACGCGCGCAAGCTCGGCCGCAAGAAGGTGACGGCCGTGCACAAGGCCAACATCATGAAGCTGTCGGACGGCCTCTTCCTGGACTGCTGCCGCAAGGTGGGCCGCGAGTTCCCGGAGATTCAGTACGAGGAGGTCATCATCGACAACCTCTGCATGCAGCTCGTGAAGGACCCGTCGCGCTTCGACGTGATGGTGCTGGAGAACCTCTACGGCGACATCATCAGCGACCTGTGCGCGGGCCTGGTGGGCGGCCTGGGCGTGGTGCCGGGCGCCAACATCGGCGAGCGCACCGCGGTGTTCGAGGCCGTCCACGGCACGGCGCCCGACATCGCCGGCAAGGGCATCGCCAACCCCACCGCGCTGCTCATGTCCGCGTCGATGATGCTGGACTGGATGGGGCTCACCGGCGAGTGCAAGCGCGTGCAGGCCGCGCTCCAGAAAGTCTACGGCGAGGGGAAGATCCGCACCGGCGACCTGGGCGGCAGCTCCACCACGCGCGAGTTCACCGACGCCATCATCGCGGCCCTCTGACCATGAAAACCCCCACCCTCTTGTCCACCCTCGCGGCGCTGTCCCTGGGCGCCGCCGCGCTCGCAGGTCCCACCATGTCCTTCTTCGATCTGAGTGCCCCCCGCCTCGACGGCAAGTCCGAGAACCTGTCCGCCTACAAGGGCCAGGTGCTCCTCGTGGTGAACACCGCCTCCGAGTGCGGCTACACGCCCCAGTACAGGGGACTGGAGAAGCTCTCCCAGGACTACAAGGGCAAGGGCGTGACGGTGCTGGGCTTCCCCTCCAACGACTTCGGCGGGCAGGAGCCGGGCACCGCGAAGGAGATCGCCCGCTTCTGCGAGCTGCGCTTCAAGGTCACCTTCCCCCTGTTCGACAAGGTGAAGACGAAGGGCGAGGGCCAGTCGCCCGTGTACGCCTTCCTCGCTCAGAAGCACGGCGAGCCCAAGTGGAACTTCCACAAGTACGTGGTTGGCAAGGATGGCCAGGTGAAGGCCGCCTTCCCCAGCTCCGTGGAGCCGGACAGCCCCGAGCTGAAGAAGGCGCTCGACAGCGCCCTGAAGGAGTAGCCTCCGCCGCACCATGAGTGACGCCAAGCAAGGGGGAAAGGGGCTTCGTGCCGCCTGGCAACGGGCCCGCCAGCGGCGGTGGGTGCGCTGGGGCGTGGACCTGGTGGTGATGGCCGGAGTGGTCCTGGCGGTCATGGCCTGGCAGACGCGCCACCTTCCCCCTGCGGGCACCCCCGCGCCGGACTTCCAGCTGCGCAGCCTCTCCGGGGCGCCGGTGCGCCTGTCGGACCTGCGGGGCAAGCCCGTGGTGCTGGCCTTCTGGGCCCCCTGGTGCGGGGTGTGCAAGCAGGAGTCCTCCACGCTCTCGGCGGTGCGGCGCTCGCTCGGAGACCGGGCGCACGTGCTCAGCGTGGCGCTGGACTACCCAGATGAGGCCGCCGTCCAGCGTTTTGTCCAGGAGCAGGGGGCGGACTACCCGGTGCTGCTCGGAGACGAGGCCGTGCGGGCCGCGTTCCGGGTGAACCAGTACCCCACCCTCTTCGTCATCTCCCCGGAAGGGGACATTGCCCAGGCGGCCATCGGCTACACCACCCAGCCCGGGTTGCTGTGGCGGGTGTGGCGCGCAGGCTAGCGCCAGGAAGGAACGCGTGATGCGCGCAGTGGTTTTCGAGCACGACGAGAACACGGGCGTGGGGCGGCTCGGCCCCGCGCTCCAGCAGGCCGGCTTCTCCCTCGTCCGGCGCTTCCGCGCGGTGCGCCGCGAGGACGTGGACGCGGAGCTGGTGGTGGTGATGGGCGGCCACATGGGCGCCTACGAGGGGGACCAGCACCCCTTCCTCCACGAGGAAGTGGCCCTGCTGGCCGAGCGGCTGGCCAACGAGCGCCCCTGCCTGGGCATCTGCCTGGGCGCGCAGATGCTGGCCTCGGCCGCCGGGGTGGAGGTGTTCCTCGGCAAGAACGGCTTCGAGGTGGGCGCCGCCCCCGTCCGGTGGACGCAGGAGGGGCTGAAGGATCCGGTCATCGCCGGGGTCCGCCCCCGCACGGTGGTGGCCCACTGGCACCAGGACACCTTCAAGGCCGTGCCCGGGGCCACGCTCTTGGCCTCCACGGACCGCTACACCCAGCAGGCCTTCCGGCTGGGCACCTCCTATGGCTTCCAGTTCCACCTGGAGTTGGAGGCCTCCGTGCTCGACGGCTGGCTGAACCAGTGGCCCGAGGAGTTGCAACGCCACGGCACGGACGTGGCGGCCGTCCGCGCCCAGCTCCCCAAGCTCCAGGCGGCCCAGCCGGAGCTCGATGAGCTGATGCACCGGCTGGCCCACCACTTCGCCAAGACCGTCCGCTGAAAGCGCGTCCCATGCCCATTCTTCCCCCCGCCTCCTCGCCTTCCGCCCCCAACACCGTGTTGGAGGGAGGCGGGGAGATGGGCGCGCTCATGCGCACCCTTGACTGGTCCCAGACGCCCGTGGGCCCGGTGGAGACCTGGCCCCAGAGCCTGCGCACGGTCATCTCCATCGTCCTGGCGAGCCGCCACGCGATGATCGCCTTCTGGGGCCCGGAGCTCGTCCAGTTCTACAACGACAGCTACCGGCCCATGCTCGGCGCCGTCAAACACCCCAAGGCCATGGGCCAGTCCGCCCAGGAGTGCTGGGCCGAAGCGTGGGAGGTGCTGGAGCCCTCCTTCTCGGCCGTCACGAAGCGGGGCGAGTCCACCTTCATCGAGGATGGCCTGGTCTGCATGGACCGCAACGGCTATCTGGAGGAGGCGTACTTCACCTACGCGTACTCGCCCATCAAGGACGAGTCCGGTGGCATCAACGGCCTGTTCAACGCGTGCTCGGAGAGCACCGAGCGGGTGCTGAGCGCGCGGCGCTTCAAGACGCTGCACGCGCTGAGCGAGGGCCAGCAGATGCCCCACAGCGCGGAGGAGGCCTGCCAGCAAGCCGCGCGCGTGCTGGACGCCAACCGCCACGACGTGCCCTTCGCGTTGATCTACCTGGCGGACCCGGAGCACTCCACCCTGCGCCTCACCGGCACGGTGGGGCTCGAGCCGGGCAGCGCGGCCGCCCCTCCCACGCTGGACCTGGACGCCCCCGCCGAGCTGTACCCCTGGGCCAGCGTGGTGCGGACGGGCACGCCCGTCTTCCTGAAGACCCTGCCCGCGGCGCTCCCGCCCTTCCCCGGAGGCCCCTGGCCCGAGCCCGCCACCGCCGCGATGGCGCTGCCGCTGGTGAGGCCGGGCCATGACGCGCCCACGGGCGTGCTCGTGGTGGGCATCAGCCCCCGCCGGGCGCTGGATGCCCAATACCAGGGCTTCCTGGAGCTGCTGGCGCGGCACGTCTCCAACGCCGTGGCCAACGCCCGGGCGCAGGAGGAGGAGAAGCGGCGCCTGGCGGCGCTGGCCGGGCTGAACCGCGCCAAGACGGACTTCTTCGCCAACGTCAGCCACGAGTTCCGCACCCCGCTGACCCTGATGCTGGGCCCGCTGGAGGACAGCCTCGCGGACACCGGGCAGCCGCTGCCCCCGCGCCAGCGCGAGCGCCAGGAGACCATTCACCGCAGCAGCCTGCGCCTGCTGAAGCTCGTCAACACGCTGCTGGACTTCGCCCGCGTGGAGGCGGGGCGCGCCCGGGCCATCTTCCGCCCGGTGGACCTGTCCGCGCTGACGGCGGAGCTCGCCAGCGCCTTCCGCTCGCTCATCGAGAGCGCCGGGATGCGGCTGGTGGTGGACTGCCCGCCCCTGCCCAAGCCCGTCTACGTGGACGCCGAGGCGTGGGAGAAGGTGGTGTTGAACCTGCTGTCCAACGCCTTCAAGTTCACCCTCGACGGGGAGATTCGCGTCTCCCTCCGGCTGCAGGGGAAGCATGTCCAGGTGCAGGTGGCGGACACGGGCGCGGGCATCCCCGCCCAGGCGCTGCCCCACCTGTTCGAGCGCTTCCACCGCGTCCAGGACGCCAAGGGCCGGAGCTACGAGGGCAGCGGCATCGGGCTCGCCCTGGTGAAGGAGCTCATCCAGCAGCACGGCGGCACGGTGGAGGTCCAGAGCGCCGTGGACCAGGGCACCACCTTCACCCTCTCACTGCCCCTGGGCTCGGCCCACCTGCCCTCCGAGTACCTCCAGGCCGCCGCCCCGCCGCCGGACGTGCGCCAGCGGGCCCGCTTCTTCCTGGAGGAGGCCTCGCAGTGGCTCCAGGGGGAAGGCGCCCCCGAGCCCCTGCCCACGCCGGAGCCCGGCGCCCCGGAGGAGACCCCCCGGTCCTCCGCGCGCATCCTCCTCGTCGAGGACAACGCGGACATGCGCGCCTACATCCAGAAGCTGCTCGGCGCCCGGTGGACGGTGGAGGCGGTGGCCGACGGCATGGATGCGCTGCGGGCCGCCCGGGAGCAGACGCCGGACCTCATCCTGAGCGATGTGATGATGCCGGGGCTGGGCGGCTTCGGGCTCCTGAAGGAGCTGCGCGCCGGCCCTCGCACCGCCTCCGTGCCCGTCATCCTCCTGTCCGCCCGCGCGGGCGAGGAGGCCTCCATTGAGGGGCTGCAAGCGGGCGCCGATGACTACCTGGTGAAGCCCTTCTCGGCGCGGGAGCTGGTGTCGCGCGTCGCGGCCCGCCTGGAGATCTCCCAGGCCCACAAGGCGCTCCGGCTGGCGCAGGTCCGGCTGCACACCCAGCTCATGCAGGCGCCCGTGGCGGTGTCCATCGTCTCGGGGCCGGAGCTGCGCTTCGAGCTGGCCAACACGCGCTACCTCTCCCTGCTGGGCCGCCAGGACGTGCTGGGCAAGCCGTTCCAGGAGGTCTTCCCCGAGCTGCCCGGGGACGCCCCCGTCTTCCAGATGGTCTGGAACGTCTTCCGGACGGGCCAGCCCTTCACCGCGGATGAGTATCCCGTCCACCTGGACCCGGACGGCACTGGCGGCAAGGACGTGTACTTCCAGTTCACCTGTCAGCCCATCCGGGACGCCTCGGGCACCATCGAGGGCGTCATGACGGTGGCCGTGGACGTGACGTTCCAGGTGGAGGCCCGCGCCCAGCTCCAGCACCTCGCCGCACAGGAGCGCGAGGCGCGCGGCCGGGCGGAGGACGCGGACCAGCGCAAGGACGAGTTCCTCGCCATGCTGGCCCACGAGCTGCGCAACCCCCTGGCCGCCCTGAGCACCGCCCTGGAGATGATGGGCCGGAGCCCGGGGGACGAGGTCCGCGCCGCGCGCCTGCGCGACACCTGCAACCGCCAGGTCCACAACCTCGTGCGCCTGGTCGACGACTTGCTGGATGTGTCCCGCATCACCCGGGGCAAGGTGGAGTTGCGCCTGGCGGAGGTGGACTTCACCACCATCGTCCAGAACGCGCTGGGCACGAGCCGGACCCTCATCGACGCGCGGGGGCACGAGCTGTCGGTGACGTTCGCCCCCGGCAACTTCCACCTCCAGGCGGATGCCACGCGCCTGGAGCAGGTGATCTCCAACCTCCTCAACAACGCGGCCAAGTACACCGAGCCTGGGGGCACCCTCCAGGTGCGGCTGGAGCGCGAGGAGACGCCCACCCAGGCCTGGGCCGTGCTCCGCGTGCGAGACACCGGCCGGGGCATTGCCCCGGAGATGCTCAGCCGGGTGTTCGATTTGTTCGTCCAGGTGGATCCGTCCATCGACCGCTCGGGCGGGGGCCTCGGCATCGGGCTGACGCTGGTGGACCGGCTGGTGGCCATGCACGGCGGCACCGTCTCCGTGCACAGCGAGGGGCTGGGCAAGGGCAGCGAGTTCAGGGTCCGGCTCCCGCTGCCGCCCCGGCAGGCCGCTGCCGCCCGGGCCCCGCCGCCGGCCGCGCGGCCGGTCCCGGAGAGCCCCTCGAAGCGCCGGGTGGTGGTGGTGGAGGACAACGAGGACGTCCGGGACATCATGAAGGAGCTGCTGGAGGACCAGGGCCACGAGGTGGAGGTGGCCACCCATGGTCTGGCGGCGGTGGAGACGCTGCTGGCGGTGCTCCCGGACGTGGCCTTCGTGGATGTGGGCCTGCCGGGCATCGACGGCTTCGAGGTGGCCCGGCGGGTGCGGGCCACGCCGGAAGGCGCTTCGCTCTTCCTGGTGGCGCTCACCGGCTATGGTGGCCCGGAGGCCAAGGCAAAGGCCCAGCAGGCCGGCTTCAACCTGCACCTCGTCAAGCCCATCAACTTCCAGGATCTGCCCCGCATCATGGAGTCCACCCACAAGAAAACCCCGGAGCTGTCCTGAAGGGCATGGCCATGGCGCACTCCTCTTCCCCCCCTGTTTCCTGGCACCTGCTCACGGGGGAGTATCCCCCCCAGCCCGGCGGCGTCAGTGACTACACCCGGCTCGTCGCCCACGCCCTGGCGCGGGCCGGCGAGCGCGTCCACGTCTGGGCCCCAGGGGCGCGGGAGGAGCGGACGGAGGACGGCGTCCAGGTCCACCGCGAGCCCGGCCTCTTCACCCCCATGGGCCTGGCGAGGCTGACGTGGGCGCTTGAGCGGCTGCCCCGCCCCCGGCGGTTGCTGCTTCAGTACGTGCCGCATGCCTTCGGGATGAAGGCGATGAACGTGCCGTTCTGCGCCTGGTTCGCCGCGCGGCGGCACGACGAGCGCTGGGTCTTCTTTCATGAGGTGGTGTACCCGTGGAGCCCCCAGGCCCCGCTGCGGCACCGGCTCCTGGCGGGCACCACCCGGGTGATGGCGCTGATGGTGGCCGGAAGCGCGACGCGGACGTTCGTCTCCATCCCCGCCTGGAAGGAGCACCTGCCGGAGGAGGTCCGTGCACGCGCCGAGTGGCGCCCCGTGCCCAGCACCCTGGCCACCGAGGCCTCCCCGGAGGCCGTCTCCCGGCTGCGCGCGGAGCTGGGGCCCGGCCCCTGGCTGGGCCACTTCGGAACGTATGGGAAGGCCACGGCGGAGCCGCTGGAGCAGGTGCTCGTGCCGCTCTTGCACGCGGGCCCGGAGCGGCGGGCCCTGTTGCTCGGCCGGGGCAGCCGGGCCTACGCCGCCGGGCTGGAGCAGCGCCACCCGGAGCTGGCGGGCCGGGTGGTCTTCCGTGACTCGCTCTCCCCGGAGGAGGTGGCCGTCGCCTTGAAGGCCAGCGACGTGCTCGTGCAGCCCTACCCGGACGGGGTGAGCGCCCGGCGGACGACGGCCATGGCGGGGCTGGCGCTGGGTGTGCCGCTGGTGACGAACACCGGCCACCTCACCGAGCCGGTGTGGCGCGGCCTGGGGGCCCTCGCGCTGGCGGAAGGCACCCACCCGGCCCCCTTGATCGCGCTCACCGAGCGGCTGCTGTCGCACCCCAAGGAGCGGGACGCCCTGGGCGCGCGCGCGGCGGAAGTCTACCGGGAGCGCTTCTCGCTGGAGCGCACGGTGGATGCGCTGCTGAGCCCCGCTCCCACGGAAGGACCCGCCACGCCATGAGCATGGCGTCCCCGCTGAAGCTCGCGCTGCTGATGGACCCGCGCGAGGAGGGCTGGCCGAGCATGGACCTCGTGGGGGAGGCCCTGCTGGAGGGGCTGTCCGCGCGGCCCCAGGAAGTGGCCGTGACGGGCGTGCGCCCCTCCCTGCACCGGGTGGTGCGCCACCTGCCGAAGGTGGGAAGCCGCAACGCGGCCTTCAACGCGGACCGGCTCCTCACGCGCTTCGGGGCCTACCCGCTGCGCGCGCTCCTGGCCCGGAGCCGGTACGAGGCCTTCCACGTGGTGGACCACACCTATGCGCAGCTCGTCCACGCCCTGCCGGCGGGGCGGACGGGCGTCTACTGCCACGACATCGACGCCTTCCGCTCCGTGCTGGAGCCCGCCCGCGAGCCCCGCCCCGCCTGGTTCCGCGGGATGGCCCGCGTCACGCTGCGGGGCCTGGAGCGCGCGGCCATCGTGTTCCACAGCACCCAGGCGGTGCGCACCCAGCTCATGGCGCACGGGGTGATAGACCCGGAGCGGCTCGTCTGGGCGCCGTATGGTGTCTCCCCCGAGTACCGCCCGGAGCCTTCTCCTGGGGATGCCAGCGAAGCGATCCTCGCGCCGCTGGGCGGCAGGCCCTTCCTGCTGCACGTGAGCAGCGCCATCCCCCGCAAGCGCCTGGACGTGCTCTTCGACGTGTTCGCCGCGCTGCGGGCCCGCCACCCCGAGCTGCGGCTCGTCCAGCAGGGCGGGGCCCTCACCCCGGCCCAGCGCGAGCAGGTGGCCCGGCTGGGCATCGGCGATGCGCTCCTTCAGCCGCCCAAGGTGGACCGGGCGACGCTGGCCGGCATGTACCGCCGGGCCTCGGCGGTGCTCGTCCCCAGCGAGGCGGAGGGCTTCGGCCTGCCCGTCATCGAGGCGCTCGCCTGCGGCGCGCGGGTCATCGCCAGCGGCCTGGACGTGCTGAAGGAAGTGGGCGGCGAGGCCTGCACCTACTGCCCCGTGGCCCAGGTGGACGCCTGGGTGGAGACGCTGGACGCGCTGCTCTCGGAGCGGCAGCAGTCCCCCTCCCGCGAGGCCCGCCTGGCCCGCGCGAGCCGCTTCACCTGGGAGGCGCACGCCCGCACGGTGCTGGAGGCCTACCTTCACCTGCTCCGCCCGGGATTCTTGAAGCGTGAGACAAAAGACGGCACCCGCTGACAATTTTGGTCACGTAGGCCTTTGGGGCCGATGCAGGCGAAGCGCGGAGCCGTGGAGACAGGGTGTGTGCCACGCCCTCATCCCAAAAAGGGATACCCGGGACAGGCGGATTTGATCATCCACGCAGGGCGGATCATCACACCCATCCTGTACACAGCCGGTCCATTGCTCCCCACCCTTCGAGCAGCGATTCATACGTGGGGTGTGGCTCGGCCCTTGCTCTCTTGCCTGCAACTCTCCAGGAGCTCCCATGGTTCAGCGTTCACGAGGCTTCACTCTCATCGAGCTCATGATCGTCGTGGCCATCATCGGAATTCTCGCCAGCATCGCGATTCCGAGCTTCATGCGCTTCCAGGCGCGGGCGCGGCAGTCCGAGGTGAGCACCCAGCTCAAGAGCCTGTTCACCGCCATGCGCACCCAGCAGCGCAAGCCGGATGACAACATCCACGGCACGGGCTTCTCGCCGGATCGCGGCAACCGCTACAGCTACCACCTGGAGAACGGGTGCTCCACCTACGAGGAGCGCTCCACGGTCGACACCGTCCGCCATGCCAAGGACACGTGCATTGGCGCGGACGCCTCCCGGTTCAAAGGCTTCCCGGCCTTCTTCGAGGTGGTGCCCGTGGCGAACCCCAACTGGGACGAGCAGGGCACCGCCCACAACATGGGCGCCGAGGCGGGGGTCTACGGAGAGAAGGGCAGCTGGGACTTCATCGCGTACGGCGTGGGAGATGTGGACGACCAGGTCGAGGATGCCGCCGACACCTGGCTCATCTCCTCGGCGGACGGACTCCTCGAGACGGTCTGCCCGGAGTCCTTGGGCGTGCCGGAGAGTGTCTCCGCCGGCGAGCCCTTCAACGTCAGCAACGACGTCAACTGCCCGTAGCCCGGGCCCACCGCTTCGGCCGGCCCCCTGGCTTCCTGGCTTGACCCTTGGGAAGGGGTTTGATTCGGTCGCCGGGCTTTGCGCATCCTCTTCCTCAATCCCGTAGGCATTCTCGGCGGCGCCGAGCGCGCCCTGCTCGACCTGCTGGCCTGCCTGCGAAGGCTCGACCCCGGCCTGTCCCTGTTCTTGCTGGTGGGGACCCCTGGCCCCCTGCTGGACGAAGCCCGGGCACTCGGCGTGGAGGCACGGCTGCTGCCCCTGCCCGAGCAGCTCTCCACGCTGGGAGACAGTGGCCTGCGGAACCAGGGCCCCCAGGCGCTGTGGGGCTTTGCCCGCAGGTTGGCGCCGGCCCCGGCCTTGCTCTCCACGTACCTGCGCGCGCTGCGCCGCGAAGTCCAGGCGCTGCGGCCCCACCTCATCCACTCGAATGGCATCAAGACGCACCTGCTGAGCCCGGCCACCGTGGGGCTGCCGGTGGCGCGCGTGTGGCACATTCATGACTTCGTGGGCGAGCGCCCCCTGGTGCGCCGGGCCCTGCGGGGCTTGAGGCCCCTGGCGACGGCGGCCATCGCCAACTCCCAGGCGGTGGGCGAGGACGCGCGGGAAGTGCTCGGAGGGGTGCCCGTGCAGGTCGTCTACAACGGCGTGGACGTGGAGCGCTTCACGCCGGGCCCGGGGGATGGGGCGCGGCTGGATGGGCTCGCGGGGCTGCCACCCGCGGCCGAGGGCACCCTGCGCATCGGCCTGGTGGCCACCTACGCGCGCTGGAAGGGACACGACGTCTTCCTCCAGGCCGCGGCCGGGCTGGTGCGCGCGTGCCCCACGGTGCCCCTGCGCTTCTACCTGGTGGGCGCGCCGCTCTACCGCACCCAGGACTCGCAGTTCTCCGAGGCGGAGCTGCGGGGCTTCGTGAAGGCGCTGGGCCTGGAGGGACAGGTGGGGCTGGTGCCGTTTCAGCAGGACCCCGTGGCCGTCTACCGGGCGCTGGACATCTTCGTGCACGCGAGCACCCGGCGCGAGCCGTTCGGGCTCACCATCGCCGAGGCGATGGGGTGTGGGCGGCCCACCGTGCTCTCCCGGGCCAGCGGGGCCGCGGAGCAAATCACCGAGGGCGTGGATGCCCTGAGCGTGCCCCCGGGCGAACCCGCCACGCTCACCACCGCGCTGCGCGGCCTGGTGGAGGACGCGAGCCTCCGGGAGCACCTGGGCCGCTCGGCCCGGCAGGTGGCGGTGGCCCGCTTCTCCCGGGAGCGCTACGCGCAGCAAATCTTGTCGCTCTACCGCTCTCTCCCCGCAGTCCAGGGCACCCCGTGAAGACGCCTCGTCAGCTTGTCACCATCTCCCATTCCTATGTCGTCACGCTGAACCGGCGCCTGGCCAACGAGATGGCGCGCGTGGGCGCGGGCCGCTGGGACGTGAAGGCCGTGGCCCCCCGCTCCTTTCAAGGAGACCTGAGCCCCCTGAAGCTTCAGCGGGAGCCAGGCGAGCCCAGTCAGGTGGAAGCGGTGCGGGCGCTGTTCGGCCGCTCGGCGCACGCCTTCCTCTACGGGCCCGAGCTGCGCACGTTGCTCACGACCAAGGTGAGCCTGGTGCACTCCTGGGAGGAACCCTACGTGCTGGCGGGGGCGGAGGTGGCGCTGCTCACGCCCCGGCGCGTGCCGCTCGTCTTCTCCACCGCGCAGAACCTGCCCAAGCGCTACCCGCCTCCGTTCGCGCAGTTGGAGCCGTGGGTGGTGTCCCGCTCGGCGGGCTGGGTGGCCTTCGGCGAAACGGTGAAGCAGAACCTGCTCGCCCGCCCGGGCTACGCGGGCCGTCCCGCCCGCGCCATCCCCATGGGCGTGGACGTGGAGCTGTTCCAGCCCGACCGGGCGATGGGCGCCGCCTTCCTTCGGGAGCTGGGCTGGGAACAGGAAGGCCCCCCGGTGGTGGGCTACCTGGGGCGCTTCGTGACGGAGAAGGGCGTCGAGCTGCTGCGGAATGCGCTGGAGCGCCTGCAGACGCCGTGGCGGGCGCTCTTCGTCGGAGGCGGACCGATGGAGGCGAGCCTGCGGGCCTGGGGCGAGCGCCAGGGCGGCCGGGTGCGCGTCGTCACCGGCGTGCCGCATGCCCGGGTGCCGCAGGCGCTCAACGCGATGGATGTGCTGTGCGCGCCCAGCCAGACGATTCCCCGGTGGAAGGAGCAATTCGGCCGGATGCTGGCGGAGGGCTTCGCGTGCGGCGTGCCCGTGCTGGGCAGTGACTCCGGCGAGATTCCCCACACCATGGGGGATGCGGGGCGGGTGCTGCCCGAGGCGGACGTGGCGGCCTGGACAGCGGCCCTGGCCGAGCTGTTGGAGAGCCCGGAGAAGCGCCGGGAGCTCTCCGCCCGGGGGCGGGAGCGCGCCACCACCCGCTTCGCCTGGAGCGCGGTGGCCCGCGAGCACCTCGACTTCTTCGAGTCCGTCCTCGGCTGAGCGCTACGGCGCCCGGCCGCGCTCCAGCAGGTCCACGAGCTCCACCGCCATGCGCTCCCAGGTCCAGGCGCGCAGCGTCCCGGACAGCGCCGCGACGTGCGGGGCCAGAAGGGCCTCCCGCGCCCGCCAGGACTCCAGACGCCGGACCAGCTCCGCCACATCATCCGGGTCCTCCAGGAGCAACTCCTGGAGGGCCTCCGGGTACCGCTCCGCCACCCCCGCCCGCCGGCTCACCAGCACGGGGAGCCCCGCGCACAGGGCCTCCTGGACGCCCAGCCCATACGGCTCATAGCGCGTGGGGGCCACGAGCAGATCCGCGGCGGACAGGAGCATGGGCACGTCCTTGCGAAAACCGAGGAACTGGATGCGCCCGCCCAGGCCACGGGCCTGGACTTCGCGCTCCCAGTGCGCCCGCTGCGGCCCCTCGCCCACCACCTTGAGGTCCACGTCCCACAGCTCGTGCGCGCACAGCCGCTCCCAGGCGGCCATGAGCGAATCGAAGCCCTTGCGCCGGTCTCCGAGCGCGCCCACGAACAGGGCGATCCGGCGCGTGCCGGCCCAGCCCAGCGCCGCCCGCGCGGCCTGCCGTGCCTCCGGGGAGGCAGGCTGAAAGCGCTCCGGATCGCTTCCCAGGTAGACGACGTGAACGCGCCCGGCGGGGATGCCCGTGGCCTGGAGGATGTCGTCCCGCGTGCGCTGGGAGTTGGCGATGACGAGGCGGGCCCGGCGCACGGCGCGGCGCTCGGTATAACGATAGTAGTGCTGGCTCACCCGGGCCTTGAGCTGGCGCAGGGGCGTGCCGCTGGCCTCGGAGGCATAGGCCCCGTGGACATAGTGGATCCAGTTGACGGCGGGCACCGTGCAGTTGCCGCCGTTGGCCACCACCTCGCCGCCTTCCGCCAGGGTGCGCAGGGCCCAGAGGCGCCCGGCGGCATCCAGCAGCGGCTCGCCGAGCAGGTACGCCCCGGCGGGCTTGGGCACCTCAATGAAGCGCACGTTGGGCAGGGCCCGCAGCTCGTCCGAGACACGGTGGGCCACGAGCCGGACAGGGTGGCCGCGCCGCGCGAGGTGGCTGGCCAGGGCCAGGTTGGCCCGGTCCATGCCGCCGGTGGCGACGAAGTCACCGGCGATGAGCGTGTAGGGTCTCATTCGGAAGGGAGGCACGGGCCTGCTGGCGCGCGTGGTGGTAGGCGCCGAAGAGGGCGGCGTTGAGCAGCCAGAACACCATGCCCGTCTGGCTCATGAAGAACGGGTAGCTGAAGGTGATGGCGATGGCGCCCAGGTTGAAGCCAAAGAGGATGCTGCCCCAGAGCCAGAACTCGTGTTCATCGTCCTTGCTGGAGGCGAGCCGCAAGGACCAGAACAGCGTGGCGAGCAGCGCCAGCGGATAGAGCACCAGCACGAAGATGCCGCCATCCAGAATCCAGCCGGCCCACTGAATCTCCACCCACAGGGGCGGCCGTTCCGGATCGCTGTTGTCGCCGAAGTAGGCGTTGGCCATCCCGTAGCGGCCGAGCCCCGCGCCCAGGGGATACTCCGGCAGGTAGTGCGTGAAGGCGCTGTCGAGGAAGCGCCCGCGGTTGCTGTAATAGACGTCGCCCGCCTCCTCCTCGAAGAGCGAGTTCCAGCGGCTGGTGACGGCATCGCCCCCCATGGTGGCGGCCCACCCGAAGCCCGCGATGGCGAAGCCACCCACCACGGCGATGAGCTTGGTCATCCGCAAGAGCCGGCCGTTGAGGGCCAACACCCCCACGATGGCCAGCATGCACACCAGCAGCATCACCGCGCTGGCGCGGACCTGGCACAGGTAGAGGCTGACGATGCCCAGGAAGATGCCGCCCAGGCTGACCCAGCGGATGAGCCCCTTCTTCGAGCTGAGCAGAAAGCCGCTGCCCAGCAGCACGGCGTAGAAGGCCCCCGTGGTGGCGCCGCCGGGCGTGTCGGTGAGCCCGAAGGGCCGGAAGATACGCTCACCGCTGGGGCCCACGAACTGGAGGCTCTGGGTGTAGGCCTCGCCCATGCTCTCGATGACGGCCGACATGGCGGGCTGGAACTGGCCCGGGTAGTAAACCTGCAACACGCCCAGGGCCGCGCTCGCCGCGTTGAACAGGAAGAGCAGCCCCAGCGTGCGCCGCAGGGCCTGCGCATCGATGCGCAGCCGGGTGACCCAGATGAGCGGCGCGAGGACGGAGAACTGGATGCCCAGTTGGGCCGCGCCCGCCAGCAGGCTGCTCGTCTGGGGGTGGAGGATGTTCAGCGCGGTGACGGCCATGGCCGCGAGCGCGAAGGGCAAGGCGGGGTGCCGCAGCTTCTCGCCGGGCACGATGGCCAGCAGCACCAGGCTCGCCCCGAACGAGAAGATGCGGAAGATCATCCGCAGCGGGGCAAGCACTTCCCACAGCAAGGCGAGCTGGGTGAGGATCTGCACGGCGATGAAGAGCGGCACCAGCGCGCTCGAAGAGAGCAGCCCCTTGCGGACCTGCGGCGCCGGCGCTGCGGGCGCCTCGCTCACGGCCTCGGGCGCGGCGGCCCCGGACGGAGGAACGCGGCGGACATACCGCTGATTCAGCACCCCCGGTCCCTGAAGCGGCCGGGGACCCTGGAAGGACCCGCCCAGCCCTTTCATCGGTGTCCTCGCGCGGCCAGGGACTGAAAGTCCTCGGCCAGGCCCTGGAAGAACACGGTGGGCTCACAGAGCGCCGTGGCGCGCGCGGGCCCCGCGGCCCCCAGCCGCTGCCGCTCCTCGGGCGCCTCCATCAGCCGCCGCAGGGCCTCGGCCAGGGGCTCGGGCGCTGGCGCGACGAGCACGCCACAGGAGCTGTCGACAATCTCCAGCGGCCCGCCCATGGCGGTGGTGACCACGGGCAGCCGGGCCTGCAGGGCCTCGATGAAGGCGATGCCGAAAGGCTCGGGCCCCAGGTTGGGCTGACAGTGGATGTCCGCCGCGCGCAGCAGCCGCGGTACATCCGAGCGCTGTCCCAGGAACCGCACCCGCTCCCGGATGCCCAGCTCGGACGCCAGGGCCTCCAGCCCCTCCAGGTACCGCGCCTCGTAGGGGCGCTGCGCCCCGCCGGCCACCCAGAGTACCCAGCCCGGCACCTGCCGCAGGCGCCCGAGCGCCTCCAGGAGCAACCGGTGGCCCTTCCAGGCCTCCATGCGGCACGCCTGGATGATGACGACGTCGTTCGCGCCCGTGCCCAGCTCGGCGCGCACCCGGGCCCGCTCCTCGCCGCTGCTCACGGACGCGGGGGGCACCACGGGCAGGTAGCGCACCTTGCCCGGAATGTGCGGGTAGACGTTGCGCAGCGTTCCCGCCGTGAACCGGCTGTTGGAGATGCTCAGGTCCGGCGGCGTCACCCGGGCCCACCGCTCCAGCCAGTGCTTTCCCTCCAGCGCGTCATGCTGGAAGAAGACGAGGGGCAGCCCCGCGGAGCGCACCACCGGACCGAAAATGGCCTGGGACCAGGGCGAATGGCACACCACCGCCGCATACCGCTCGCGCCGCAGCAGCTCCGCGAGCGCTCCCCGGGCCCGCCACACCGACCAGGGACGGCTCACCCGCGCCCCGCCCAGCACGGACACGGAGGCCCCTGCCTCCCGCAGCTCCTGGCTCATCCGGCCTTCGAAGCAGAGCGCGAAGGCATGGGTGGGGCCGGGCGCGCCGCGCTGCTCCCGGGCCAGCGTCCGCAGAAACGACTCCACCCCGCCATACAGGTTGCCGCTGTGGACGTGGAGAACGGTGTCCTTGGAGCGCGGCGGCGAGGACCCGGCGTCCGGTCCGCTCACGGCCTCTCCTCCCGCACGGCCTTGTCCTGACGGACGGCGGCGGAGGAGGACCGCAGGGCCTCGGCATAGAGCGAGAGGCTGTGCTCGGCCATCACCGTGTGCTGGAACTCGGACTGGGCCCGCTCGCGCGCCGCACGCCCCAACCGCTCGGCCAGCCCCGGCTCCTCCAGCAGGCGCCGGGCGGCCTTCGCCAGCGCCCACGCATCGCCCACCGGCACGGTGAGCCCTGTCTGCTCATGCAGGCTCACCCACGCCACCCCCGAGTGGGGAATGGCGGTGTTGATGACGGGCTTGCCGCTCGCCATGGCTTCGATCTGCGACAGCCCGTAGGCCTCGCTGCGGGCGTTGCTCGGAAACCAGAGGGCGGTCGAAGCCCGGTACGCGCCGGCGAGCTCCTCCGGCGACAGGTACCCGGCCCACGTCACCCGGTCCTCGATGCCCAGCTCCCGGGCCCGGCTCCGGCCCTCCTGCTCCAGCGGCCCCACGCCCACCACCAGCAACCGGCCCGGCACCTTGGCCAGGGCCTCCAGGGCGGTGAAGAGCCCCTTGTAATAGACGAGCCGGCCCACCATCACCCAGAGCGGCGCATCGTCCTGGCCACGCCAGCGGGCCTCGGCCTCCAGGGCCGCGGGGGACGGCGAGAGCCAGGGGGCCAGGTCCACGCCCAGCGGCAACGCGCGCACCTTCCGGCGAAAGCGCTTGAGCAGGGACGAGCCCCCCACATACGCCTCGCTGGTGGCCAGCACCCGGCGGGCGCGCGTGTACAGCAGCATCTCGAAGGGCCGGAAGAGCGCGCCGGCCACCCGCTGACGGATGACGTCACTGTGGTGGGTGACGACCACCGTGGGCAGCCAGGGCAACGCATCCAGCGCCAGCACCATGGTGGGGTTGGGCGTGTGCACGTGGAGGATGTCCACGCCGCGGGAGAGCGCCCGCACCAGCTCGGGCACCAGCTCCGGCAACACATCCATGCGCAGCAGCGAGGCCCAGCGCCCCAGGCGCGTCACGCGCACGGGCCCATCCCACTCCTCGCGGGTGGCGCTGCGCCCACGGAACTCGTGGCTGAAGCCCTCGCCCTCGGCCGAGTGGTTGATGCACAGCACCTCGACGCGCGCCCCCAGCGCCGCCTGGGCCTGCGCGAGCGTCTGGACGTGCGCCTCCATGCCGCCGGAGGCGGGGGGATAGAACTTGCCCAGGTGCAGCACCCGCAGACCCGAACTGGAACGGCTCACGAAGAGGCCACCCTGTCCTTCACTTCCTCGCGCGGCCCGTACTCATCGCGATAGTAGAGGTACGATTCCTTGTACCGGCCGTCCGTCGCGTCCAAATCGTTGAGGATGGCGCCATACATCTGCGCCTGCACATCGGCCAGCGAGCGCAGGGCACGCCGGGCGGCATCCTGGTTCGTCTTCCCCGCGCGCAGCACCAGCATCACGCCATCCACCTGCGTGGCCAGCACCGCCGAGTCCGAGACGGCATTGAGCGGCGGGCTGTCGAGCAGGATGCGGTCGAACTTCCCGCCGACCGTCTTCAGCAGCTCGGCGAAGGCCTGGGTGTGCAGGAGCTCCGCCGGGTTGGGCGGAATGGGGCCACAGGGCAGCACGAAAAGGTTGGGCACCTCGGTGCTCTTGATGGCCCGGTCCAGCGAGCCCTCGCCCACCACCAGCGAGCTGATGCCCACGTCGTTGGGGACGCCGAAGGCCTTGTGCAGCCGGGGCCTTCGCATGTCTGTGTCCATGAGGAGCACGCGGTTGCCGCTCTGGGCCATGGCCACGCCCAGGAAGATGCAGCTCGTGGACTTGCCCTCCTGAGGGCCGCTGGAGGTGACGACCAGCGTCTTGAAGGGCTTGTCCGGAGACATGAACAGGAGGTTCGTCCGGATGGCCCGGCAGCACTCGGCCACGGAGGACTTGGGCTGGCGGTGGACGTACAAGTCCTTCTCGGGGAGGTTGTCCTCCTTGCCCTCCACGTGCGGCACGAAGCCCAGGAACGCGAGCCCCAGCTTCTGCTCCACATCCATCTGGGATGCGATGCTGCGCTCCAGGAACTCCAGGAGCACCACCACGCCCACGCCCGCGAGGAGCCCCAGGGCCAGCGCCATCATCACGCTGCGCCGGACGTTGGGCTTGATGGGCATGAACTGCGGCCGGGCCGGATCCAACACGCGCACGTTGCTGGTGCGCAACAGGCCCGACAGCTCGATGTCCTTGAGCCGCTTGAGGACCAGCTCGTACAGGCGGCGGTTGTTGTCGGCCTCGCGGCGCAGGCGATCGAATTCGATCTCCTTCTTGCCCACCTCGAACGCCTCGTCCTTGGTGGTGGACAGCAGGCGCACGAGGTTCTTCTCCTTGGCCTGCGCCTCGGCCAGCTCCGCCTCCGCCTTGCGCACCACGTTGTTGAGGCTGCGCTCGAAGTCCAGCTTCACCACGGCCAGCTTGCGCTCGCACTCGAGCATCTTCGGGTGCTCGGGCAGGTACCGCTCGGTCAGCTCCACGCACGCCACGCGCTGCTCGATGAACCGGCGCTTGAACTCCTGCAGGGCGGTGTCATCCGCACCGGGCACCGCCTCGGCCCACGTCATGTCCCCCGAATCGGCGGACTTGCGCAGGTGGCGGATGGACTCCACGCGGCCCAGGAGCCCCGCGATGCGCGTGCGCACCTCGGTGAGCGCCAGGTTGTAGCTGTTGATGCGGTCGCTGACGATGCTCATCCGGTCCTCCAGCGAGGTGGACAGCACGTCGGACTCCTTCTTGAAATCATACAGGGCCAGCTCGCTCACCTTGGAGCTGCGCTCCAGCTCCCCCCGGCGCTCCTCCAGCCACACGGTGGCGCTCTCGGTGGTGCGCAGCTTGAGGGCCAGGTTCTCGGCCATGTAGGCCTGCGCCACCTCATTGGCGAGCAGCGCGGCGCGCTGGGGATCCAGGTCCTCCACGGAGACGGTCACCACGCGCGAGTCCCGGACGGGCTGCACGCGGATGCGCGACTGGAGCAGCCCGGCCGCATCCGCGCCCTGCATGGCCTGGCTGCGCTCCTTCTCGTCCTTGAGGTGGGACAGGCCGAGGAAGCCCGGGTCGTGCTGCAGCCCCAGCTTGTCCACCACCCGCATGGACACCGCGCGCGAGGTGATGATCTCGTTCTGGGTGGTGTAGTACTCCTTGTTGAACCAGTAGTTGCTGCGCTCCTCGCCCATGACCTCCTTCACCTCGCCATCGAGGATGCGCGGGGCGGTCACGTCGATGATGAGCGAGGTGCTGGCGGCGTACACCTTGGGCTGGCGCAGGGACTGCAATGACACGCCGCCGGTGATGAGGATGGCCACACCCAGGACCAGCCACTTGCGGCGCCACAACGCGCGCACGAAGCGCATCACGTTCAAAGGCGTCATGCCCGCACCCGCCGGGCCGTTCACTGAAACATCCAAAGGGCTCTCCTGGACTCTTCCCGCGCGAGGCGTTGGCCTGGCATGGATTCCTGGCCCGACTTACACCCACAGTCTGTTCCGAGCGTGCCTCGGCGGGGCCAGAGGGTCAATCTTCCAAAACGCGTACCCCAAACGCCTGGACGTCCGCCGGGCATTCCTCCGGCTCCGCCCCCCTGCCTCCTAGCATGTGTGCTAGTGACGCGTCCGTGAATCCGCCTCTTTCCGTCATCCTTCCTTACACGCCCTCCACGGCAGCCGCTGCGGCCCGCTTCGCCCATGCCCTGGCGGGCTCGCATGAAGTGGTGCTCGCCGGAGAGGGCCCCCTGGAAGTGACGCCAGGCCCGCGCCTGCACGTCCTGTCTGGCCAGGTGGGCAAGGGAGCAGCCATCCGGGCGGCGCTCTCGAAGGTGACAGGCGCGGTGACGGTGCTCCAGGATCCGGACGAGGCCTACGACCTGGCGGCCTACGAAGCCCTGTGCCGGCCCATCCACGAGGACACGGCGGACGGAGTCTTCGGCCGCCGGACGGTGCCGGGCCTGAAGCCCGAGCTGCTGGCCGGCCGGGCCCTGGGAGGCTTCGCCCGGTTCGTCACGGACACGGCGCTGGCGGACCCGCTCACGGGGGCCCGGGCCTTCCGGACGGAGGCGCTGCGCTCGGTGACGCTGACCTGCGACGATGACGCGGTGGACGCGGAGCTGGTGGTGAAGCTCGCCGCGCAGCTCTACCGGCTCGCCGAGGTACCGCTGCCGCTCACCGCGGTGCCCACCCGGCCGCTGGCCTCGCACCTGTCCCAGCTGCGCACGCTCATGCGCTACGCCACCGTGCGCGACGACGCGGACAACCAGCACGAGGGCTACACCTCGCTGGAGCGGATGGACGGGGCGCACAACTACAACGCCTGGCTGGGCAAGCGCTTTCGCGAGCACCTGGGCCGGCGCGTGCTGGAGATTGGCGCGGGCATCGGCACCATCACCCGGGAGCTGGAAGCAGGGCTCGAGCTGCTCATCGCGCTGGAGGTGGACCGCTTCTACGTGGACCGGCTGAAGAACCTGTTCCGGGGCAAGCCGCACGTGCGGCCGTACCTGTCGGACGTGGCCCTGGCCGACTGGGAGTCGCTCCAGGCGGAGCGGCTGGACACCATCGTCCTGTCCAACGTGCTGGAGCACATCCCGGATGACGCGGCGGCGGTGCGCCGCTTCCGGCAGATTCTCCCGGTGGGCGGCAAGGTGGTCATCCTGGTGCCCGCGCTGCCGCAGCTCTTCGGCTCGATGGACGAGGCGGTGGGCCACTACCGGCGCTACACGCCGAAGGCGCTGCGCGAGGTGCTGGAGGCAGGCGGCTTCACGGTGGACACGCTGGAGTGGATGAACCTGGTGGGCATCCCGGGCTGGTTCGTGAACAGCCGGCTGCTGCGCCGGCGCGCGATGCCCAAGTTCCAGCTCAAGCTGTACGACCGGCTGGCGCCGCTGCTCGCGCAGACGGAGCGGCACGTGAAGCTGCCGGTGGGGATGAGTCTGTTCGCCGTGGCCCGCGTCACGGAAACGGCCGGCTGACGCCGTGACGCTGTCCCCCGCCCCGCCCTCCGCTCCGGCCCCGGTCCGGACCTCCCGCTGGGTCTGGGCCGTGCTGGCCGCGCTGTACGTGCTGGCGTTCCCCTACCACCCCGGCCTGCGCTCGCCCAACGAGCTGTGCCGGCTGTGGCAGACCCGGGCGCTGGTCGAGTACGGCACGCTGGACATCAACCAGGCGCTGCGGGACTACGGCTATGTGGGGGACCTGTCGGTGAAGGACGGGAAGTACTACCCCTCCAAGGCGCCGCTGATGTCCTTCGCGGCGGTGCCGCTCTATGCGGCGCTGAGGGCCGCAGGCGGAGGGTTCCGGTACGCGGTGCCCGAAATCCCGCTGGTCTTCTTCAGCCGGCTCTTGCTCACGGTCCTGCCCACCCTGGCGATGCTGTGGACCGTGCGCCGCTTCCTGCTCGCCTACGTGAGCCCCGCCGTCGCGGACGGGGTGACGGTGACGTACGGGCTGGGCTCCCTGGCCTACAGCTACTCCTTGCTCTTCATGAGCCATCAGCCCACGGCGGTGCTGCTCTTCGGGGGCTTCTATGCCCTGTGGCGGTGCGCGCGGGACGAGTGGCGGGAGCGCGGCTACCTCGTGGCCGGAGCCTTCGCGGGGGCCACGGTGGCGGCCGAGTACACGGGCGCGCTGGGGGTGGCGGGACTGGTGCTGTACGCGGCGCTCGGCCTGCTGGGGCGCCCAGAGCCGTGGCGGACACGGCTCGTGCGCATGGGACGGGCCCTGGGCCTGGCCACGCTGGGCGCCCTGCCCTTCGTGGCCGCGCTGATGCTCTACCACCAGGCAACCTTCGGACACCCGCTGGCGAGCGGCTACAAGTACCTCAACGACGCGGCCTACCAACCGTGGCACCTGGGGGGCTTCCTGGGCATCCGCTATCCGGATCCCCGCGCCTTCCTGCTCTCGTTCTTCTCACCGCTGCGCGGGCTGTTCACCCTGTCGCCCTTCCTGCTGCTGGCCCTGCCAGGCCTCGTCCTCATGCGGCGGGAGGCCCGGGCCTCCGGAGAGTGGCGAGCGCTCTTCTGGCTCACGGCGGTGCTCCTGGCCGGGTACACCTACTTCACCTCGTCGTTCTCCTATGACTCGTGGGGGTGGACGACAGGCCCCCGGCACCTGACCGGCCTGGTGCCCTTCCTGCTGCTGCCCATTGCCTGGCTCCTGGAGCGCTTGCGCGCGAGCCACCACCCCGGGCTGCTGGGCGCCGCGGCGGCGGCATGCGCGGTGTCCATCCTCATCACCGGCGCGGTGACGCTCATCAACTACGTGCCGGACCAGGTCTCCAGCGCGCTCCTCGCCCTGACCGTCCCCCTGCTGAAGGCGGGCTACCTGACGCCCACCGTGCTGAGCTTCTGGGGCGTCCCCCAACCGCTGGCGGCGGCCCCCCTGCTCCTGGCCTTGCTGGCGATGGCGGCCTGGGCCTTCCTTCGGCTGGGCTCGCGGGAGCACACCCGGCCCACGGGGGCGGTGCTGGCGGGGGGCGCGCTCCTCGCGGGCCTGCTGCTGGCCGCGCAGCTCCCGGGCACGGCCCACCACGCGGGGGACCAGGAGGCGCTGCGGCTCCTGGAGTCCGTGTGGCTCACGCCCCCGGGCAAGGCAGTGCCCTTCTGGCCCTCCGCCTCCCTCTGATCAGCGGGGAGTCCCCAGCTGCGCCGCATCCATGCGGGCCTTCTCCTCGATCATGAGGGTGCGCACGTGCTCCAGCAGCTCCGGCACGCTGTTGCCATGGTCCGCGGGCTTCACGGGAGGCAGCACCCGCACGTGGCACCGGGCCCGGGTCTGAAGCTTCAGGCCATGCTTGGGCAGGGTCCGCGCGGTGCCCGTGAGGACCACGGGGATGACGGGGCACTGCAACTTCACCGCGAGGTGGAAGGCCCCCTCCTTGAAGGCCTTGATGTGGCCATCCGCAGAGCGCGTTCCCTCGGGGAACATGAGGATGGGCACGCCCCGGAGGAGCCACTTCTCACACTCCACCATCATCCGCCCGACG
This sequence comes from Allostigmatella hybrida, assembly GCF_020103775.1. Lineage (NCBI taxonomy): Bacteria > Pseudomonadati > Myxococcota > Myxococcia > Myxococcales > Archangiaceae > Allostigmatella > Allostigmatella hybrida. The sequence continues at coordinate 826,596 of NZ_JAHXBH010000001.1, read as the reverse complement.
CTCTCCCGGTCGCCGCGCACCAGGGGCACGTAGCGGTTGAGCGTCATGTTCCAGCCGATGAACGGCAGCCGGAAGTTGGCGGCCTTGGACACCCACTTGAAGGGCCGGTAGAGGCCGAACAGCACGAGGATGTCGCCCAGCGACTCGTGGTTGGCCACCAGCACCGCGGCCCCTCGCCACGGCAGGTGCTCCCGGCCCTCCACCCGGCAGCTCCAGAGCGGGTTCGCGTAGATGTAGAGCTGGGCCCAGAAGCACGAGTACAGGTGGAGGATCCGCCCGTTCCGGTCGAACGGGAGCGTGATCGCCCAGAGCACCAGCGCGCCCAGGTAGAACCCCAGGCTGGAGAGCACGAAGAACGACCAGAAGACGATGGAGAAGAGGAGTCGAATGGTGCGGGCCAGTGTGCCACACGCCTGCTTGCCTGGCAGTGAAAACGCGGGCGCTGCCCACCTCGGGGCCGGGTGTGGTACTGGCACGTGACATGGCACCTCCCCCCCGCCGGGGCCCCTCGCTGGCCGCCCGGTCCCGCCACCGCACGCCAGGCCACCACTACAACGCGAGCTTCCTGTCCGCGGCGGACCGCGCGGAAATCCTCACCTGGCTGGGGAGCCTGAAGCCACTGTGGGAGGAGCGCTACTCGAAGCACTTTCCACCGCCGCCCGGCCAGAGCCAGCGGCGGCTCCTGCGCCCCGTGTACTGGCTGGGCAACTGGCAGTTCGCGTGCCTCGACTACTACCGGCCCCCCAAGGGGGTGATGAACCGGTGCGTGCAGGCGGAGCCGTTCCCCGCGGTGCTCCAGCGCCAGGTGAAGAAGGTGGAGGAGCTGGCGCGCCGCATGTTCCGGGGACCGGACATGCCGCAGGGCTGGCACCTCAACACCTGCCTGGTGAACTTCTACGGCAACCGGCTGGAGGACGGGCGCTGGGTGGACACCGCACGCGTGGGCGAGCACAAGGACTTCGAGCCGGGGCCGGTGGCCTCGCTCTCCCTGGGAGAGCGGGCCCTCATCCAGTTCGTCACCTCCACGCGTCCGGGAGAGCGCGACGAGGTGGTGCTGGAGCAGTGGCTCGACGACGGCGCGCTGCAGCTCTTCGGCGGCGCGCAGTGGAAGGAGAAGACCTTCCACCGGGTGCAGCGGGTGGACACCCGCATGGGGCACCTGCTGCCCCCGGAGATTCCCGGCTTCCAGACGCGCCGGGTGAACTTCACCTTCCGCTACGTGCCCGATGAGCACGTGATTCCCTTCGCGCGGCTGTCACCCGAGGCGCGCGAGGACGTGACGCCCTACGTCCGCACGCTGGCCGAGGGCAGCGCCTTCTTCCGGAAGGAACTCGAGCGCGAAGCGTCCGGGACCTGAGACGCTTCGCGGGGCACGGCTCAGCCGGCCTCCGCGCGGCGCACCGGCTCCTGCACGAACGCCCCGGCAGGCTTGGCCTGCTTCGAGAGGGTGGAGGAGAGCACCACCATGCCGCCCAGGTTCTTGAAGCCGGGGAGCGACAGCAGCGCATAGTCCGCCGCGTGGAGCAGCTCCGTGGCGAGCCGCCGGGCGGTCGACGCCCGCTCGTAGGTGGTGCCCTTCATCACGAAGCGGTTGAACCAGCTGAGCAGCGAGAAGTGCCGCATCTGCGTGCCAGGCAGGCGCTGGAGGATGAGGTTCAGCTCGGCGGACTCCAGCGGACGCTCGTCCGGGGTCGCCCCCTCGTGAATGGGAATGTGCGACCGCAGCCGCCGGAGCGAGGGGCTGAGGCTGAGCGGCTCGGAGAAGATGACCCGGGCGCCGGGCTTGGCCCAGCGCTCCAGCTGCGCCAGCACGCCCTCCAGCTCGGGAATCAGGTGGTGGAGGATGCCATCGCCCCAGATGACATCGAAGGTGTTCTCGGGGAAGTCGGCCAGCTCCAGCGGGGAGCAGTGGAACGTGACCCGGTCCTGGACGCCGGCCAGGCGGGCCCGCTCGGTCGCCAGCTCGATGGAGCGGGACGAGATGTCGATGCCCGTCACCCGGGCGCCCCGGCTGGCCAGCAGGATGCTGTTGGAGCCGTCGCCACACCCGACATCCAGCACATGAAGCCCGTTCAGGTCGCCGAGGCGCTCGAACCGGAACTCCTTGTTGAACCACGGACGCAACCGGCCGCTGTACCGCCGGAGGATGGCAGGGTCCATCCAAGGAATCTTCCCAAGCTGGGACTCCGCCAACCGATCGAAGAACTCTGCCTCAGACGCCCACCGCTTCGACCTCATGTCTCACCCGCCCATCCAATTGTCTCAGCGGGGGGAACGTAGGGACTGGGGTTTTTGGACGAAACTTCCAGCAGTGCCGGGAGGGTGATCCGCTGTTGCTGGCCGGACAGAGCCCTGCGGCCTCAGGGGTGGATAGCGGACACTGTTCCTGGCCCACACCTCCCTACGACCTCCGGACGGATTGGATCTGAACCTGTTTTCCGCAGAATCTATATTTTTCTTATTCTACCGAGATCCCAAGAAAACGGGATGGATCAACCACACCTCAAATGCGGCCGACATGTCGTCGGCCTACGCCCGGCAGCAGAGGAGGCGCGACATGGAACAGGCACGAGACACCCATGACCGTGTACGAGGGAGAACCGGACACCCCTGGCGCAAGCGGCTCTTCGCCGCGCTCATGGCCCTGGGGACCGGAGGGTGTAGCGAGACCACGGCCCCCGGGCAGCAGGTGAGCGGCAAGGAGGCGAGCCCCCTCTCGGAGGCTTGCGACGCACAGCCGCCCTTCGAGCCGAACTTCGAGCCCGAGCTGCAGTGGGCCTGGACGGGCAGCCAGCAGGCCCCCGAGTTCAACCAGGTGATGATGACGCCGGTGGTCATCGACGTGAACGGCGATGGCGTCCCGGACATCGTCTTCAGCACCTTCAAGAATGGCCCGGGGGATGCCATCTGGAAGGAGGGAGTGCTTCGGGCCATCAGCGGAGACGATGGGCGGGACCTCTGGGCCAACACCGACCCGGCCCACCGCATCAAGGCGGCCTCCAGCATCACCGCTGGAGACATCGACAACGATGGCCTGGTGGAGATCTGCGGCATTCCCTCCGACGGCCGCGGCATCATCTGCTACGAGAACGACGGCACCTTCAAGTTCCGCACGGCGCCGGACGCCTTCGATTACAACGAGTGGGGTGGCCCCTCGCTGGCGGACCTCGACGGCGATGGCAAGGTGGAGATCCTCGACGGCAACCGGGTCTACAGCCACACGGGCACGCTGAAGTGGGTGGGGGCGGACGGCATGGGCGGCGCCGAGAACACCGGCCCGGTGTCCTTCGCGGCCGATATCGACGGGGACGGCAAGCAGGAGGTCATCAACGGCCGCTCCATCTACCGGCACAATGGCTCGGCCTACTGCCCCTCCGCGCCGATTCCCCATGGCTTCGCGGCGGTGGGGAACTTCGATGAGGACGCGAAGGCGGAGATTGTCGTGTCGGGCCATGGCCAGGTGAGCCTGCTCGATGACACCTGCCAGGTGCTCTGGACGTCGCCTGTGCCCGGGGGTGGACACGGGGGCAGCCCCAACATCGGAGACTTCGACAACGACGGCGTGCCGGAGATCGGCCTGCCCGGCACGAACGCGTACAGCGTGCTGGACTCGGATGGGAAGTTGCTGTGGAGGAGCCCCACGCAGGAGCTGAGCTCCGGCAAGACGGGCTCCACCGCGTTCGACTTCGAGGATGATGGGAAGCTGGAGATCATCTACGCGGACGAGGTGCGGCTGCGCATCTATGACGGGGCCACCGGCCAGGTGCGCTTCGAGACGAACCACAGCTCCAGCACCACGCACGAGAACCCGGTCATCGCGGACGTGGACAACGACTTCGCGGCGGAGCTGGTGGTGGCCACGAACGATACGGCCTATCCGGGCTACCACGGCATCCGCGTGTACCACGACAAGAAGGAGGGCTGGGCCCACACGCGGCGCATCTGGAACCAGCACGCCTACTCCATCACCAACATCACCGACGATGGCCGGATCCCCTCCCAACCCACGCGGCACTGGCTGCAGTCCTTCCTCAATGCCTTCCGCTCCAACGTCGCCGGATACCTGGGCGACAGTCCCCTGTTGCTTCCGGAGCTGAGCACCTTCGCGGTGACGGCTCAGTGCGCCGAGAACGGGGCGCTGCTCCTGAGCACCACCGTCGCGAACATGGGGGCTGGCACGGTGCCCACGGGGCTGAAGGTGGCGTTCTACCGGGGCAATCCCGCCTCGGGTGGAACCCGGTTGGGGGTGGCCGTGCTCAGCGAGGCGATTCCCTCGGGGGCCAGCCGCGAGGCCACCCTGCCGCTGAATCCGTCTCCGGGAGGAACCTTCGAGATCTTCGCCGTCGCGGATGACGACGGCACGGGCGCGGGCCGCGACACCGAGTGCGATGAGACCAACAACAGCGCCTCGGCGACGATCGACCTGAGCTGCCAGGAGACCCCGGCCAACCTGCCGCCCGTGGCCCTCTGCCAGGATGTCACCGTCTCCGCGAACGCCACGTGCCAGGGCACCGCCAGCATCGACAACGGCAGCCATGATCCGGACCACCAGCCGGCGCCCTTTTCGGTCTCCGAGGCGCCGAAGGGTCCCTTTGGCCTGGGCTCCCACTCCGTCACCCTGACGGCCACCGATGGAGAGGCCAGCGCCCAGTGCGTGGGCACCGTCACCGTGGTGGACACCACGAAGCCCGAGGTGAGCTGCCCGGCCGCAACCACGCTCGAGAGCTGCTCTCCCCAGGGCACCGCCGTCACGTTCGCGGCCGCCACGGCCCAGGACAACTGCGGCGAGGCCCCTGTCACCTGCTCGCACGCCTCAGGTGCCACCTTCCCGGTGGGTACTACGCCCGTGTCCTGCTCCGCGCAGGATGGCTCGGGCAATACGGCAAGCTGCGGCTTCAACGTCACGGTGACCGGGGATACGGCGAAGCCGTCCGTGAGCTGCCCTGCCTCCAAGACGGTGGAGACCTGCGCTCCCGCGGGAGCAGCCGTCACGTTCGAGTCTCCTTCGTCCACCGATAACTGCGGTGCGGCGCCGGTGTCCTGCTCGCACGCCTCGGGCTCCAAGTTCCCGGTGGGCACCACGCCCGTGTCCTGCTCCGCGAAGGATGGCTCGGGCAACACGGCAAGCTGCGGCTTCGACGTGAAAGTGACCGGCGACACGACGCCTCCAGTCATCAGCTGCCCGCTGTCGGTGGAGGCCAAGGTGGGGCTCGGGCAGATCGGCGTGGCGGTCAACTTCGCCACCTCGGCCACCGATACCTGCGGCCCGGCCCCCGTTACCTGCTCACATGCCCCGGGGCTTCTCTTCCTGCTGGGGCTGACGCCCGTCACCTGCACTGCGACGGATGCGTCCGGAAACCAGGCCTCGTGCAACTTCGGGGTGCGGGTGCGCCTGGACCTCAGCCTGCCGTAGCCTTCCCAGGATGAAGAAAGGGCCCGGAACCCTGCTGTGGGGTTCCGGGCCCTCTTTTTTACGGCCTTCAGGCCTGGGAGGCGCTCCGGCTCAACAGCCCGAAGCCCTCCAGTCCTTCATCAGCCAATGACGGGCACGCAGGCGCACAGCGCCTCGTCACACCGAGTCCCTGCGCCGCACGTGTCACTGCAGTTGGACGGGCAAACGCACGTGTCGGTGGGCTCGTTGCAGGCCAGGAGATCGTCGCAGTGATCCTGCTCGGTCTCGTCGTAGTCCGGATCGTCCTGGCAGGGCACGCCGCCGTTGGGATCCTTCTCCTGATCAATCCAGTACTGGTACGACACCGCGGCCTGGGAGTTCTCGTTGGCAGGACGGCACGCACCAAAGAGCGAGAGGGTCCGCGCGCTGCCGTCGAAGTCGAAGCCATTGACGGTGCTTCGGGGCACGTTGTTGGCGTTGCAGACGTTTGCGTCGCGCACCTCGCTCAGCGCCACCTTGAGGGACGCACCAATGGGCGGCTTGAGGGTCTTGTAACCCGCGTTCCCGATGGCATCCGCGATGATGGCGTCCATCGATACCCGGATGGAGTTGTTGTCGATGATGGAGCCAATCACTCCACCCGTGGCATTGACGACCGCCGCGTTGCGGGCCTTCGATACGCCTCCAGCCTGGGGGTTGAATTCACGGCTGGAGCTCGTGCCCGTGCACGTTTGCCCTGCACCGCACCCACAGTAACTGCCACCCGGGCAGATGATGCCATGAACGGTGATGAGACTGCCTGTCTTGTTGGTGGGAGTGACCGGAGACGTCACGCTGCCGAAGAAGTTGATGAAGGTCTGAACAGGCTCACAAGAAGACCCCTCCCGCTCCTTGGTTCCACCCGAGCCGCAATTCTCGATACCGTTATTCACATCCTTCAACGTCTGGTCATCCGCGTCCCCGAGCAACACGACCACCAGCGTGGCGTCTTTACGGGCACGGAGATTCGACTCCGGCTCGGCTGGCTCCGTTCCCGGGGTGATATCATTGATGACCTTCCTTGCCGCCCCAAGCACCCCTTCGTTGCCGGCTCCCTTAATTCCCACCGAGCAACCACCATTCGCACCTTCGATGGACTTGCCGGTATCATCCTCGCTGGGTGGTTTAAGAGCCCCGGGGCAAGCTGCGGTCTCGGGGGTTGTAGGAACCCCGCTGCAGACATTGTTCACGCAATTGCTACCGCTCGTGAGCCATGATTTCACTTTGTTCACGTTGCGGGTAAAGCGCCGAATCGTGCCTGCGTTGGACCATGAGGTCCCGTAGTGATACGAGGACGAGACAAGCGTCATTCGCCAGTCCAATGACGAGGCATTGAGCGAGTCCACCGCGGCACTGGCCGTAGCAGCAAGCGCATCCTGCGAGCTTGCCATCGAGCCGCTGTCGTCTACGACAAAGATGAAGTCCACCTTCGCCGCTTCCAACTGGAAGCGCTCACACTGCACCGCCGTGGGCTCGCCGAATTGCGCGAGCGCGGAACCATCGGACAGGTCCTTGGACGAGAAGGCTGCGGTCGAACTGCGGTTGGCTCCCGTCACGCTGGCCAGGGGCACCACGGCAACCAACACCACCACGCTGTCGTTCGAGCGATGCACGAAGAGCGCCTGGAGGCGGAAGTCACCGTTCACCCCTGCGGCCTCCTGGCTGAGCCGGCCCGTGCTGCCAGGCACCAACGCATCCACCAGTTGATCCGTCCGGCGCTTGAGGTCCGTGCTGGCTCCCGACTGGTCGTAGAAAGCCTGCACCGCGTTGAAGCCGTCCCACGTCTTGAACACCTGCGCGGTGCGGTTGGTCAGTGCGCCCTTGCCGTTGATGGAAGGACGCAGCTCTTCCTCATCCCCGAGTGGATCCGTGGCACCCACCGGTGCCGCGCGGCGGAAGGCCAGGAACGCCACCTTCGTGCTGCTGTCATAGCCCACCAACCCCTTCACCTCGTTTCCCACCTTGATCTGCGTCACCTCAGTGAAGGTCTCAGGCAAGGCCAACTTCAGGTCCGCACCATCCTCGGACCGGAAGGTCACCGGACGCAGGTTGTTGACCGTGCACACCTGGCCCACGGGCCCTGTCGCGTCGCCTGCATTGGGATCCAGCTCTCCAGGATCCACCCCACCATTCTGGTTGGTGTCCTCCGCGCCATCGGGGATGCCATCACCGTCCGAGTCCGGGTTCACCGGGTTCGTCGTCGTCCCGGGGCTCGCATCCGGAATGAAGATGTTGGCGCAGGTGACCGGATCCGGGCTCACGGTGACGCCCGACTCCACTCCGTCCGAGATTCCGTCCCCATCCGTGTCGAAACGGCGGGGATCGGTCTCGTTGTCGTCTTTCTTCCCGTCCGCGTTCTGGTCCTCGCCCTTCACGGCACCCTGGGTCGGACCGTCGATGAGTCCGTCACAGTCCGTGTCCTTCATCAGCGGATTGGTCTCCTCATTGTCCGCCTTGCCGTTCTTGTTGGCGTCCTCCACCCCGTCCCACAGCCCGTCTCCGTCCGTGTCGAAGTTGAGCGGGTCCGTCTGCCGGCGAGGGTCCGAGTCCAGCAGCAGATTGGGGCACGAGGTGCCCGCGACCGGCTGGGTGACACCCACTTCGAGTCCGTCGGGCAGACCGTCATTGTCCGTGTCCCGCTGGCCCGGCTCCGTCTTCCCTCCGTCGCGCACCGTCTCGAACTCGACCTTGTCGCTCAGGCCGTCACAGTCGGTGTCCTTCGTGTCGTTCTTCGGATCATTCGGATCCGTCGGCAGCGGCGGCGGCGGTGGTGGCGGCGTCACGCCCCCCCCTCCTCCGTCCGGCTTGGGATCCACAATGTCCGAACTGCACGCGGCCGCGGTCATCAAGACCGGAATCAGCAGCGAGACATAAAGCATTCTTCTCATTTTCATCGAGGCCCTCCTCAGAAGGATGGCCTCACAGCGGGAGCCTGCCCTCCCGCGCGAGGCATGGAACCCGCGAACATACGACCCTCACAGGATGCTGCAACGTGATCCCTTGTGAGTTTCGTTGACATCACGATTTTACGTTCTCAGCCGAGTTTTCGGTCCCAGCAACCGTTCTCTGGCGCGCACCGGCCTCCGCCCCCTGTGCCGTTGACGGCGATGTCACCCGAACAGTCCTCCGTCTATACTCGGCGGCCCGTTCATAGAGGGTGCTTCGGGGCCGGGATCCATCCCCCACCCGGCCGAAGGTTTCACCCGCAGAAAGAGGAGGCAGAATGAAGACGCGGTTTGCCCTGGTACTGGCCCTCTCCGTCGCCGCGAGCGCACAGGCGGATGATGTGGCTGATGTATGGAAGGCTAAGTGCAAGTCGTGCCACGGCGACGATGGCAAGGCGAAGACCAAGGTGGGCGAGCGGGAGAAAATCGACGATATGTCCCTGCCCGAGTGGCAGAAGAACCACTCGGACGAGAAGATCCGCCAGGCCATCTCCGAGGGCGTCTCCGGGAGCAAGATGAAGGGCTACAAGGACAAGCTCAGCACGGAGGAGATCGACGCGCTGGTGAAGTACGTCCGGGGCCTCCAGGCGAAATAAAGGCCGCGTGAATATCGTGGGGGACGGTTCGTCCGCCCTGGGTGAGCCCTGCTGGAGCCCTCCCATGAAGACCGTCACCGTCGCCCTGCTCTTCGTCCTGTCCCTCGTCACCCTCTTCTCCTCGGCTCGCGCGAGCGCCTCGGGGCTGGCCTCGATCGAACCCCGCCTGGCCCGCCCCCAGCCCCTGATGGGCAAGGACGACAAGGACGACAAGGACGACGAGGGGGATGAAGAGGATTACCGGAGGCTCAGCCCCCACGCAGCCCTGGAGCTGGTCGACCCCGGAGCCCAGGGCTACCTGCTCCGGCTTCGCGCCGCCGCGCGCCACTGCCCCTGAGCAGCCCCCTTCTCACGAAATGAAGCCCTCAGGGCACGTGCTTCGGCTGCCCCACACGCTACCATAGGGCAACATGTGGCTCATCGTGAACCCAGGGCTGTCCAATGAGCAGCCGCTCCAGCTGCCCGAGGGACACTCCACCATCGGCCGCACCGGCGAGAACACCTTCCGGGTGCTCCACCTGAGCCTGTCCCGCCGCCACGCACGCCTGGAGCGGGAGGGCACACGCGTGGTGCTGGTGGACCTGGGAAGCAAGAACGGGACGCTCGTGCAAGGCGCGCGCGTCGAACGTTACGAGCTCCGGGACGGTGACTCCTTCCAGTGTGGCGACGTGCTCTTCAAGCTCACGTCCGTTCTGGAGGTGGTGGAGCCCACGCACATCCAGGACTTGAAGACGCGCTTCTCCCTGCCCTCCATGGAGGAGTTGCTGGAGCGGGAGCGGACCGTCGGCAGCCAGTCGGCCCTGAAGGTCCGGCAGGCCCGGCAGGCCGCCCTGCGTTCCGCCGAGAAGCTGGAGGTGCTGCTCAAGGTCAGCCAGCTCCTGTCCTCCGCGGGCCCTATCGACGGGTTGCTGGAGCGCATCGCCCAGCTCGTCTTCCAGATCCTCGACGTGGACCGGGTGGTCATCCTGCTGGTGGACGCCCTCAGCGGCGAGCTGCGCCCCCGGGTGGCCCGCTTCCTCACGGGCGAGGTGCCTTCCGGGGCCTTCTACAGCCAGCATGTCGTCGACTACGTGCGCACCCACTCCGTGGCGGCGCTCTTCGCGGATGCCCTGGATGATCCCCGGCTCACGGGGGCCGATTCCGTCATGTTGCAGTCCATCCGCTCGGCCATGTGCGTGCCGCTCAAGCCCCAGGACACGGTCCTCGGCGTGCTCTATGTGGACAATCTGGCCCGGGTCAACGGCTTCACCGAGGAGGACCTGGAGTTCCTCACCGCCTTCGGCAACCAGGCCGCCATCGCGCTGGAGAACTCGCTGTTGTCCGAGCGCCTGGCCGAAGAGGCCGCGCTGCGCACCGCCTACCTGCGGTTCTTCCCTCCTCCCGTCATCAAGAAGCTGCGCAGCGCGCGGGGCGCCCCCCTGGACATCGTCGAGACAGAGGTGACCGTCCTCTTCTCGGACATCACCGGCTTCACCTCGCTGTCCTCCACCCTGCACCCCCGCCAGGTGGTGGACCTGCTCAACGAGTACTTCCCCGTCATGGCCGACATCGTCTTCCGCCACGAGGGGACGCTCGAGAAGTACATCGGCGATGCGTTGATGGCAGTGTGGGGCGCGCCGTTCTCCCAGCCCGATGACGCGGACCGAGCCCTGCGAGCGGCGGTGGAGATGCAACGCGCGCTGGCGGACCTGAACGCCCACTGGCGCGAGCAGGGCCGGCCCGAGATTCAGATCCATGTCGGGCTCAACACGGGCCGCGTCGCCGCGGGCAACATCGGCTCCGAGCACTACCTGCAGTACGCCACCATTGGCGATGCGACCAACGTCGCCAGCCGCATCTGCGATGCCACGAGTCCGGCGGAGATCTGCTTCTCCGAAGCCACGCTCCAGCGCTGCCAGGCGTGTACGTGGCCCTTGACGAAGCTGCCGCCCATCCAGGTCAAGGGCAAGCAGGAGCCCTTGACCCTCTACCGGCTGGAGTGGCGGGACGCGCCCTTGCGCTGAAGGCCCCCGGGGCCGCTTCCAGCGGGACGCTTCAGCTGGCCACCCCCCGGTACGCCTGCTGCGGCAAGGTGCCTTCCTCCACCGTGCCCCCCGCAGCCGGCACCGCGCGCGGAAGCAGCACGATGAACCGGGTTCCGTCCTCGGCCGTGGAGCTGACCTCGACACATCCTCCATGAGACTGGACGATCTGCGCGACGATGTAGAGCCCCAGTCCAAGCCCCCCCCCGGGAGAAGCGGCCGGTCCCCGCTCAGCGCGAAGGAAAGGCTCGAAGAGCCGCGGGCGGAGCGCTTCCGGAATGGGCTGCCCGGTGTTGTGCACCTCGATGCGCTGCAGGGAATCCACCCCCTCCAAGCACACGCAGATGGGCGTTCCCGCCGGGCTGTGCTGGAGCGCATTGGCCACCAGGTTGGACAGCACCTGGGCGATCCGCTCAAGGTCCCAGAAGCCCCGGCAATTTCCACGCGTCTCCAGCCGGATCTCCCGTCCAGGCGAGGCCAGCTCCAGCTCGCCGATGACTTGCCGGCACACCTCGTCCAGGGCGACCTCTCCCGGACGCAGCGGCATTCCTCCGCCCACGCGCGCCCGGGTGAAGTCCAGCAACTGCCGCACCATCCTCGCCATCCGCCCAGCGCTGCCCTCGATGCGCTCCAGCCCTCGCCGCACGTCCGGCGGTAACGCGTCCCGGGCCAGCAGCGCCGCCGAGGTGAGCCGGATCGCCAACAGCGGATTGCCCAGATCATGGCCCAGCATCCCGATGAAGCGCTCGCGGCACCGGCCCTCCACGTCCTGCTCCGGCTCCTGGCGCCGCGGCACCGAGGCCTCCCGGTCACGGCCCAGCACCTGCCCGGCGGGCCGTCCCAAGGCCCTCGCCGCCGTGGGATTGAGCAGGACGTACTGCCCCTCCAGGTTCTTCGCGAACACGGCCTCCGGGCTGCCCTCAAGAAGGGCCCGCAGCACCGCGAGGTCCTGCGACGGTGCCTCCAGCGGTTCGGCGCTTTCCTCCCAGAAGAGCGTGAGCCCGCCCTGTCCGGGAGCCGCTCGCACCCGCACCTGGACGGCCGCCGGGGGCTTCCCGCCCGTGAACCGCGCCACCTCCGGCACCTGATGCTCCACGGCCCGCACGCACAACGCGAAGAGACCGCATCCGTCCGCCCAGGGCGAGGCCTCCAGCAACCGCCGACCCGGAAGGGGCAAGACGGCGTCTCCCTCCTGCCGCTCCAGACCGGCAGAGGCCTTCACGCACTCGAAGTCGGTCAGGGCTCCTTCGGCGGAGCGAATCCCCCGAAGCATCACCCACTCCTCCCGCGCGGCCGGGCCTCTCCCCTCCAGCAGCGGCGTCGTCTCTCTCCGGAATCGCATGGCTTGCCTCGTGGCGTCTCCGAACCTGGGGCCTCCAGCCTACCGCCCATGCCAAGGGGGTGAACTTCCCTGCCCCTCCAGGTGTCAGGCATCCGCCGGTGGCAGTGACAACCGGACAGTCGGACCTTTCCACGGTGTGCCCGGCAGCAGATCCACCGTTGACCGGGCCCCAGGCGGCTCCTATGACGCGGGGCCTCAGGAATCCCGAAATGGATACACCTTTCAGCCAGGCAGCCGGTTCAGAGGCATTGCGCGGGGGCACCCCTCCCTCGGGAGATCCTTTCCCCCGATTGCTGGAACGGCTCCGGCCCGGGCAGCGTGTCCGGACCCAAGGCCTGCATGGCGCCGCGCGCGGTCACGTCCTCGCCCGCCTCTCCCGGGCCCTCAAGGCCCCGCTCGTCTGCGTCGCGGCGGACGAGGAAGCAGCCGATGCGCTGGCCAGTGACCTGGCCTTCTTCCTGGGGGGCAATGGCTCCCTGCTCGCCCCCCGCGTGCTCCGTCTGCCGGGCGACGAGGTGCTTCCCTACGACGAGCTCTCGCCCGAGCCCCGCGTCGTCAGCGAGCGCCTGGGGAACCTCTTTCACCTGAGCCAGGGCACCCGTTTCCCCGCACTGGTGCTCTCCGTGCGCGCCCTCCTGCGCCGCGTCCTGCCCGTGTCCACGATGGCCTCCCTGGCGGAGCTCATCACCACGGGCCAGGACTTCGACCGGGACTCGCTTGCCCGCAAGCTCGTCCTCATGGGCTACCAGTCCAGCCCGCTTGTGGAGGACCCGGGGACCTTCTCCGTGCGCGGCGGCATCCTGGATGTGTTCAGCCCCCTCTATGACCGGCCCGTGCGGCTCGAGTTCTTCGGGGACACCATCGAGTCCATCCGCGTCTTCGACCCGGACAACCAGCGCACCGTGGACTCGCTCAAGGAGGTGTACCTGGTGCCCGCGCGCGAGCTGCTCCTCACCGAGGAGACGCGCGCCCGGGCCGAGGCCACCGCCCGCGCCGTGGCCGACCGCATCAACCTGCCCACCATCAAGCTGCGCGAGCGCCTGGAGGCCTTGCGCGAGGGGCTGCCCGGCTTTGGCCTGGAGGGGCTGCTCCCCGGCTTCTTCGAGGGAGGGTTGTCCACCGTCTTCGACTACCTGCGCCTGTGGGGGCAGGAGCCCCTCGTCTACCTCGATGATCCGGTGGGGTTGGACCGGGCCGCCAGCGACCTGTGGGAGGAGCTGGAGCGCACCCACCAGGAGGCCGACGCCCGCCAGGACCTGACGCTCCCCCCCGCCCAGCACTTCCTCACCCGAGAACAGGCCGATGCGCAGTTGGCCGGCTGGCGCGTGTTCGAGGGCGGCGGCCTGGCGTTGACGCCCAGCGAGCAGCCTCCGGTGCTCTTCGCCTTTGGCGGGACGCAGGACCTGCGCGAGGCCATCCTCGCCCACCACGGCGAAGAGGGCGCCCTCACCCCGCTGGTGGAGCGCCTCCAGCGGTGGCGGGACATGCACGTGGCGTGCGCCATCGCCTGTGGCACCTTGAGCCAGGCGGACCGCCTCAAGCGCCTGCTGCTGGACCGCAACCTCATGGTCCGCATCCACGAGGAGCCCCTCACGGACGCGGCCAAGCTCTACGAGCCCTCCGTCTACGCGCACCTCTTCACGGGCGAGGTGAGCCACGGCTTCGTGGACGGCGCCGGGGGGCTCGCGGTGCTCGCCGACGAGGAGATTTTCGGCGTGCGCGCCCGGCGCCGCGTCCGCCGATCCAAGAAGACGGAGGCCTTCGGCGCGGGCTTCAAGGACCTCAAGGAAGGGGACCTCATCGTCCACACCGACTTCGGCATCGGCCGCTACGCGGGCCTGACGAAGATGGAGGTGAACGGCGTGCCCGGGGACTTCCTCGTCCTGGAGTACGCGGGCCGGGACAAGATCTACCTGCCGGTGGGCCGCATGCGGCTCATCCAGAAGTTCACCGGCGGAGACCCCAGCCAGGTCCAGCTCGACAAGCTGGGCACCCCCGGCTGGGAGAAGACCAAGAAGCGCGTCAAGGAACAGCTCCTCAAGATGGCCGCGGAGCTGCTCCAGCTCGCCGCCGCGCGCAAGGCCCACCCCGGCCATGCCTTCTCCGCGCCGGACCGCTACTTCGCCCAGTTCGAGGCGGACTTCGAGTTCGAGGAGACTCCCGACCAGGCCAAGGCCATCGAGGATGTGCTCGCGGACATGCAGAAACCCGTCCCCATGGACCGGCTCGTCTGCGGCGACGTGGGCTACGGCAAGACCGAGGTGGCCATGCGCGCCGCATTCAAGGCCGCGCTCGACCGCAAGCAGGTGGCGGTGCTGGTGCCCACCACCGTGCTGGCCCAGCAGCACTTCCTGTCCTTCAAGAAGCGCTTCAAGGACTACCCCATCACCGTGGAGGTGATTTCCGGCCTCAAGAAGCCGCCCGAGGTACGGGAGCTGCTCAAGCGCGCCAAGGAGGGGAAGGTCGACGTCCTGCTCGGCACGCACAAGCTGCTCGGCGGCGATGTGGCCTTCAAAGACTTGGGCCTGCTCATCGTCGACGAGGAGCAGCGCTTCGGCGTGAAGCAGAAGGAACAGCTCAAGCGGCTGCGCACCCAGGTGGATGTGCTCACGCTGACGGCCACCCCCATTCCCCGCACGCTTCACATGTCCATGTCCGGCGTGCGCGACATGAGCATCATCGCCACCCCGCCGCAGGACCGGCGCGCCATCCGCACCTTCGTGATGAAGTTCGATCCCCAGGTCATCAAGGAGGCCATCGAGCGCGAGGTGGCCCGCGGCGGCCAGGTGTTCTTCGTCCACAACCGCGTGCAGTCCATCGCCTCCATGGAGAAGCTCCTGAAGGAGCTGGTGCCGAACATCCGCATCGGCGTGGCCCATGGCCAGATGGGCGAGGGCCAGCTCGAGAAGGTCATGCTGGCGTTCACCGAGAAGCAGCACCAGGTGCTCCTCTGCACCTCCATCATCGAGAGCGGCATCGACATCTCCAGCGCCAACACGATGATCATCAACCGCGCGGATGCGTTCGGCCTCGCCCAGCTCTACCAGCTGCGCGGGCGCGTGGGCCGCTCCAAGGAGCGCGCGTATGCGTACCTGCTCGTGCCCGCCCGGCGCGCCGTGACGCGCGATGCGCAGCGCCGCCTGGAGGTCCTCCAGAACTTCACCGAGCTGGGCGCGGGCTTCTCCATCGCCAGCCATGACCTGGAGATCCGCGGCGCGGGCAACCTGCTGGGCGACAAGCAGTCCGGCGCCATCGCGGAGATCGGCTTCGACATGTACGCCCAGCTCCTGGAAGAGGCCGTGGCGGAGATGCAGGGCCAGCCGCCCCGCGTCCAGGTGGAGCCCGACATCACCCTGTCCATGCCGGCCCTCATCCCGGACGACTACGTGCCGGACGTGCACCAGCGGCTCGTCTTCTACAAGCGCTTCAGCCAGGCCAGCCACCCGGACGAAGTCACGGACCTGCGCGCCGAGCTGGTGGACCGCTTCGGCGAGGCGCCCGACGAGGTGGACACCCTCTCGGAGGTGACGCTGCTGAAGATCGACATGCGCGACCTGCGGCTCCGTGCCCTGGAGGGTGGCACCAGCCGGCTGGTGGTGACGCTGGGGGCCGATGCCCTGCTGGATGGCCCCAAGGTGGCGGCGCTGGTGCAGCGCTCCAAGGGCGTCTACCGGCTCACCCCGGACATGAAGCTCATCGTCCGGGTGCAGGAGGGCACCCAGGGCCCTGCCCTCATCGCCGAGGCCAAGAAGGTGCTGAGAGATTTGAGCGCCTGCGCGCTTCCCCAGGCTTGATTCAGTGCTGGGGGGCGAGCCGCCACATGCGGACCTCGCGCGGCTCGCGCCGGACGAGCCCCAGGCCCTCCAGCTCCGCCAGCCACTGCTCGAGCTCGCGCTCGTCGTCCGTCAAGAACTCCCGGGCCCCCAGGTGGACGGCATTCACACCGATGGACTCCAGGTACAGCATCAACCGCCAGGCATCGAAGGACTCGGGCGTCCCCAGGGCCCGGTGGGCATCCACCACCCGCCGCGAGTCCGTGCCCTCGAAGCCCACGCCGCCGCCATGCCGGTGGAACCGCCAACGCTCGCCCCGGACCTGCAGCTCGCCGTGACGGGGAAGCCGCTGGGCCGCCCGGAAGGCCTCGGCGCCGGAGGAGCCCTGCATCAAAGCCCGGAGCAGCTCGGCCTGGAGTGAGACGAACCGGCGAAGCAACGTCCACCCTTCCGCCGCTGACCGTCCCTCATCCATGACGTGCGCCTCCCCGGGCCGGGTTCTGCGCCCCAAAAAGAAAGAGGGCCCGGGCATACACCCGGGCCCTCCCCCGTACTGCTCAGATTACCGCGAGAACAGCCGGCGGCGGCTCAGCACCACCATGCCGAGCATCAGCAGCGGCATGAGCGGACCGGCGCCCGAGTCGGTGGCACAACCGCAGCCCTCGTCCCCGTCGTCACCGTCACCGTCGCCGTCGCCATCGCCGCCGCCGGTCTTCGCCGTCACCGTGATGGAGACCGTGTCCTCGCTGCTCAGGCCCTTCGCGTCCGTCACCTTGAAGGTGAAGGTGAGCACCGTGTCGGCGTCCACATCCGGCGCGGTGAAGGTGGCCCCAGCGGCATCCGCCCCCGTGAGCGTTACCGACGGACCCGCCGTCTGCGTCCAGGCGTACGTCAGCGCATCACCGTCCGGATCCGTGGCGGTCCCGGCCAGGCGCACCTCCGTGCCCTCCTGCACACTCTGGTCGGCGCCCGCATCGGCCACCGGCGCACGGTTCACATCGCGAACCGTGAGGGTCACCGTGCTGGGCTCGGAGGAGGCGCTTCCGTCGCTGACCACCAGGCTGAAGGTCAGCTCCGTGTCCGCCGCCACCTCCGGCGCCGTGAAGGTGGGGTTGGCCACCGTGGCATCGCTCAGCGCCACCGTGGGGCCGGCCGTCTGGGTCCACGCGTACGTCAGCGTGTCACCATCCGCGTCCGTCCCGCTGCCCGCCAGCGTGACCTCGGTGCGCTCGTCCACCGTCTGCGCAGGGCCCGCGTTGGCCACCGGCGCCCGGTTCTCGTTGGCCACGGTGATGGTCACCGTGTCGGAGCTGGTCAGCGTGCCGTCGCTCACCGTGAGCTGGAAGGTGAGGGCCGTGTCGGCCTCCACTTCCGGCGCCGTGAAGGTGGGCTGGGCGGCCGTGGCGCCGGTGAGCGTCACCGCCGGGCCCGCCGTCTGCGTCCACGCGTACGTCAGCGTGCTGCCATCCGGATCCGTGGAGCCGCTGCCATCCAACGTCACCGCAGCGAGCTCGTTCACCGTCTGGTCCGGGCCCGCGTTGGCCACCGGCGCGCGGTTCACGTTGCGCACGGTGATGTTCACCGTGTCGGCGGCGCTGGTAGCCGTGCCGTCGCTCACCCGGAGGCTGAAGGTGATCGTGGTGTTGGCCGTCACGTCCGGCGCGGTGAAGGTGGGGTTGGCCACCGTGGCGCTGCTGAGCGCCGCCGTGGGGCCCGCCGTCTGGGTCCACGCGTACGTCACCGTGTCACCATCCGCGTCCGTGCCGCTGCCCGCCAGCGTCACCGTGGCGCCCTCGTCCACCGTCTGGTCCGGGCCCGCGTTGGCCACCGGCGTGCGGTTCACGTTGCGCACGGTGATGGTCACCGTGTCGGAGCTGGTCAGCGTGCCGTCGCTCACGGTGAGCTGGAAGGTGAGCGCGGTGTTGGCCGTCACTTCCGGCGCCGTGAAGGTGGGCTTGGCGGCCGTGGCGCTGCTGAGCGTCACCGTGGGGCCGTCCGTCTGGGCCCACGCGTACGTCAGCGTGCCGCCGTCCGGATCCGTGCCGCTGCCGTTCAGCGTCACCGTGGTGCGCTCATCCACCGACGCGTCCGGGCCCGCGTTGGCCACCGGCGCACGGTTCACGTTGTTCACGGTGATGGTCACCGTGTCGGAGTTCGTGAGGTCCCCATCGCTCACCGTGAGGCGGAAGGTGAGCGCGGTGCTGGCCGTCACTTCCGGGGCGGTGAAGGTGGGGTTGGCGGTGTTGGCGCCGGTGAGCGCCGCCGTGGGGCCCGCCGTCTGGGTCCACGCGTACGTCAGCGGCTCGCCCTCGGGATCCGAGGAACCGCTGCCGTTCAGCGTCACCGGGGTGCGCTCGTCCACCGTCTGGTCCGGGCCCGCGTTGGCCACCGGCGGGGTGTTGGGCACGCACTGCTCGGTCTCCGCGACCAGCTTGTTGAAGGGCGTGTTGGTGATGCCCGAGAAGCTGACGTTTTCCACATCCCAGCCCACCGAGCCCACGGCCAGGTCCGTACCGATGCGGAAGCGGATCCGGACGGTCTGGCCCGCGAACGACGAGCCCAGGTTGACGGTAGCGGGAATCCACGCCGGGTAGTCCGCGCTCACGCCCGCGAAGGCCTCACGCTGCTCCAGGGGGTTGTCGCCGCCCGACTCGAGAACCGCGTCGTAGCCCGGCGACGCCTGCGCGCCGATGTCCGCCCACGTCAGGCCGCCGTCCGTGCTGATCTCGATGACGCCGCCGTCGAAGAAGTACAGGTCGCCAAAGTCATCGGCGCCGTACTCGAAGGCGTAGCGGTGATCGAACGTGAAGCTGAAGCTGCCCGACGCCGAGACCTGCAGCGGCGGCGAGATGAGGTAGATGTCCGCCGTCTCGGGCGCGTCCACGCCGTAGAAGTAGTGCTCGTTGGCCGTCTCCTCGTAGCGGAACCAGGGGTAGTAGTCGCCCAGGTTCGGGTCCCGGCCCACCGTCCAGGGGCTCACGTTGGCCTCGAAGTCATCCGAGGCGGAGGCGTTCAGGGCGTCGTCCGTGTTGGCACGCACCTGGAAAGCCGCCGTCCGGTCGCCCGGGATGGACTGCTCCGCGTCGCGGTAGGCGACCTGGAAGGTGAGGATGCGCACCTCCTGCGGGCCATTGAGCGACACGCCCACGTCCACCGTGGCCGAGGCGAACGGCTGGATGGCCGGGAAGGTGAGCAGGCCGCCGTTGGCCAGGGTGACGCCCGGATCCGAGCTCGTCACGGTGGCGGTGGTCGCGTTCACCGTCGCGTCACCGGTGTTGTAGATGGTCAGGCGGATGACGCCGCTCTCGCCGTTGTCGAGCACGCCGTCATCGTCGCAGCTGCCCTCGTTCTCGATGAGCTCGGCCCCGCCCAGCTCCACGTCCTTGCCGGTGAGGAAGCTCTCCACCACGCCCGCGTGCGTCGTCGAGGAGCGGGAGGGCGCCACGGCCCGGAGACCCGCGCCACGGCGGGCGAAGGCGGAGTAGATGAGCTTGAAGTCCGCCGGGTCACCCAGGTACGCGGCCGCCAGGATGGCGTCACGCGCCTCGATGAAGGTCGGCGAGGGCGGGGTCAGCTTGTAGCCCGCCACGATGTAGGCCTTCATCCGCTGCTGGGCCTGCGCGAACGTCAGGCGCGGCTTGTCCTTGAGCAAGGAGGTGTAGGCCTCCCAGAGCATCGAGGTCCACACCTCGCCGGCGTTGTGGTACTCGGCGTTGTTGGTGCCCACCAGGTCCGGGTTGATGGGAGCGGTGGCCGGCAGGGCCACGCCCGCCTGGATGTGCTTGAAGGTCAGCGGGTTGCGGCTGAAGTCCGTGGAGTACGGGTAGCGGCGCAGGCCGAAGTAGTACCCATCGTTGCCTCCACCACCAGAGACGTAGCCCGCGACGGCGTAGGCGCCCTTGAAGCCCTCGTTGCCCGGCAGGGCCTCGTCCGACTCACGCGCCATCATCAACAGCGCGTGCATGTCGGCCCAACCCTCGCCCATGGAGCGGCCCTGGTTGTTCGACAGACCGTTGCCGTCGGCGATGAGGCGGTTGCTGATGTAGTGGCCCCACTCGTGCGCCACGATGCTGTTGTCGATCGAGCCGTCGCGGTAGGGCGCCGCCTCGCGGAACATCACCACCGACACCGGGCCGCCGCTCAGCGCGCCCTTGAGGGTGGCGCCATCGGCCTGGCTCAGCGACAGGGTGGGCGTGGTGATGGCCGGGTCGGTGCCGCCCAGGCCCGGCGCGGCGCCAGGGGCGTTGTTGGCGATGAGGACACCGATGGCCCCGGCGGCCTGGGCGTTCAGCGCCTTCACGGCGAAGGCGCAGGTGCCACGGTCCAGCAGGGCGATGTTGCCCGCCACCGCGGCGGCGTTGGCGAACGGCGTCTCGCAGCCGTCCGTGGGGGAGGCCCCGCCCGCGTCCTGCACGAGCACGACGTTGCCCGAGACGCTGAAGGCCGTGGGCCCGAAGTCGGCCACGCCCGGCGTGTACTCGCCCGCGATGGGCCCCGGAGCGGTCACCGTGAAGGTGGTCTCCGTGTTCGGGGTGAACAGGTACATCTGCATGCGCGGCGAGGCACCGTCCGCCGGCGTGGACATGTTGGCGTTGTTCAGCCCGCTGGAGTCCTGCGCCTCGGCCCGGAGGCTGTCGTTGCCAAAGCCGCCCCGGCCGAAGTTGTCCTCCTGCGCGTTACCCGCCGCCTCGGTGAAGCCCGAGTCGTAGTACCAGTCGTGGAAGAAGTTGTTGGCGAAGAAGAGCTGGGTGATCGCCGCCATCTGCTGGCCCGTGGTGGCGTCCGGCTCCTGGGTCACGTCGTAGACGCGGTCGAACACCTTGGGCGCGGTGACGGAGGCGCGGAAGTCCACGTCATCCAGGCCGTCGTCGCCCGAGATGTCGGCGTACGCGTCCACGTTGTTGCCCACCGTCTCGGTCGCGTTGGCCGGCAGCCAGGGATCATTCCGGCTGAAGGGCGCGTTCTGCAGCGTGACGAGGTTGGGGGCGGCGAAGGGCGGCTGGTAGCCGTCCGGCATGCCCGTGGGGTGCGGGGTGCCCACGGTGCCCTGCGGACCATCGTCCGGCAGGAAGGGGGCCGTGCTCTGCGCCCACACGCGGTAGGAGAAGGCATCGGAGACGGTCAGGTTGTTGCGGAAGAGCACCCGGCCGTTGTCCGCGGCGATGACGTAGGCGTAGTAGTCGCCCTCGGACGAGCCCGCCGCGCCGGTGTTCAGCTCCACGTACCACGCGGGCACGAGCCGCTCGGCCAGCGGGAAGAAGACCTGCTTCACGCGCGCCGGCGCCATCATCTTCGCCGAGTAGCGGGCGTTGGAGGCGGCGGTGAAGCGGTACGAGGTATAGGGGCCCTGCGCCTTGCCCACCGCCTCGAGGCTGATGGCGTCGATGGCCTGGCCGTTGAGGTCCTCGTAGGCCGAGGAGATGGCGCGCGGGGCATCCAGGGTGAAGCGCAGCTTGCGGCCCTTCGTGCTGGCAGGCGCATGCGGGGAGAAGGCGCCCGAGAGCGAGATCAGCTCGTGCCGGTCGTTCAGCGCCAGCGTGAGCGCGCTGCGGAACACCTCGATGCCGTCCACCTTCTGCTGGAAGGTCACCAGCGAGGCGTCACGCCCCGGGAGCAGCGGATGCACGCTCGCGGGCGCCGACTGCGCCACCTCGGCGGACAGGTTGTAGAGCGGGGCCACCCGGCCCAGGTGCACGCGCGCGGCCTGCTCCGGCGACATGCGCCGCAGGGCCGACTGGAGCCGCTCGTCGACCGCCGTCCGGTTTCCCCACAGGAACGCCGATTCCCCTGCACGCGCTCCGAACCGGGAAACGCGCAGGCCCGAAGACTGCGCCTGGACATGGCTGTCCTTGCGCAGAGACGATGCGCCCTTTTGAGACGCATCAATATTGGGAAGATCCTTCCCATTTGCTGCCGTCCCCGAGACGGCCAGCACCAGGCCTGACAAGGCCGAAACCCATTGCTTCACGGTCTACCCCTGTGGAGAAAAAACGGTACGTCACCGTCCCCTGGCACAAACCCCAGGCACCATCCGCCCGGAGTGCGCAGACACCAGGGACGGGCAAGTGTACGCAATGTGACGTCCCGGTAAAAGTCACCCCGGGAAATAATGGCTAACGCGTGGGCTGGGGTGCCGGAAGATAACCCGGCACTGGCCCCGTGGCCTCGGCCTGCGGGGCCTGAACGTCGACCTGAAGCTTTTCAAGCACTGCTGTGTCTGTCTTGAATTGA
Source organism: Allostigmatella hybrida (assembly GCF_020103775.1). Classification (NCBI taxonomy): domain Bacteria; kingdom Pseudomonadati; phylum Myxococcota; class Myxococcia; order Myxococcales; family Archangiaceae; genus Allostigmatella; species Allostigmatella hybrida. The sequence goes on along the minus strand of NZ_JAHXBH010000001.1, from coordinate 804,257 downwards.
GCTTGTTCCTGGAGTTTCTCGGTGTATGCGCTGACACGCGCCTCCCGCCGCTCGCGGGCGATTCGCGTGCGTAACATCGATGACACAGCCTCCAGGGGCTGGTTTCGCTCGGGGCGCACGTCGGTCAGTTTCAGCAGATGAAAGCCTTTGGGGGACTCCACCACGGCCGAGGTCTCCCCCACGCGCTGAAGCTTGCCCGCCGCGGCGGCCACCTCGGGCCCCAGCTTTTCCTTCAATTCCCCAGTGGTCACCAGGTGGGTGTCGGCGCTTGCGGGTTTGGCCTCCGGATCGCCCGAGGCCTCCTTCACCAGCGCATCGAAGCCATCGAAGTCCAGGGGCTGGAGCTTGCGCGCCTTGTCCAGCAGCGCCTGGGCCTGCTTTTTCTTCGCGGCGCGATCAGCGCTCCCCGCGGGGGCGGGCACCAGCAGGTGCGAGTAGCGCCCGCGCGCCGGGGAGACGAACTCGGCCTTGTTCGTTTCGTAATAGGCGGCGATGTCCTCGGGGGTGACCGGGGCCGCCTGCTCCTCGAACTCCTTGTGCAGCAGCCGCTGCACCATGGCGCGCTTGGCCGCCTCGAGCACCTCCGGGTCCTGGTCCAGCCCCCGGCGCCGCGCCTCCTGAACGAAGAGCTCGAAGCGCGCCAGCCCCTCGGCGTACTCCCGCCGCTGCTCCACTGACTGCACCCGGGTGCGTGCGGCGGGGTTCATCTGCGAGATGTAAGTCTGGAGTTGCTCCAGGGTGATGGCGCCGCCCTGAAACGAGACCACCGGCGTGCCCTTCACCTGCGCGGCCGGCGGGGGCGAGGTGCTCCCGGCCGCCGGGCCTTCCTTGCCACAGCCAGAGAACAGGAGAACCGAGAGGGCGGGAACCGAGAGCAGAGGGCGGAAGCGCATGGGACGGGGCTTCTCGCTAGCACCCTGCCCCGGGGCCAGCAAGGCACCCCCCGCGATTCCTCCGGAGCCCCCTCGGCGGGTCCAGAACACTCACCGGCACTTTCAGACCTGGCCGTGTTTTCAGGATTGGTTAGAATATCTCCATGCTCAAACTAATCAGCGGTTCAAAGTCTCACCGTGGGCTTCTGCTCTCTGCCTTCACCCTCGCCGCGTGCGGGCCCGCGGACGCGCCAGACACCGGTTCGGCCGCCCCCGCGCAGGCGGAGGGCGCACTGGCGAGCGGGCCTGCCTGTGCCTCCCTGCCCGCCACGCTGACCCTCAACGGCGAGGCGAACTGGACCATCGAGTGCGCGTCGTCCGCCACCTACACGGATCCGGGCGCGCAGGCCGCCGACGGGTGTGGCAACGCCCTGACGGTCAACACGTACAACTCCGGGCAGAACCCCACGCCCAAGGAGCCCGGCCCGAACCCCAAGGTCGAGGGCGACTACGCGGTGTCCTACTGGGCGCAGCCTCCGGGCGGGCACGCGGTGGCCGCCACCCGCTGGGTCAAGGTCGATGACCGCACGGCCCCCACGCTGACGCTCAAGGGCGCGGCCCACATCGTCCACACCTGCAACCGCCCGTTCGTGGATCCCGGCGCCGAGGCTACCGACGCGTGCTACGGCGCCCTCTCGCACGTCATCTGGCGCACCGGCGAGGTGAATGGCTGGGCCGAGGGCACCTACACGATTACCTACACGCTCACGGATCCGGGCGGCAACGTGGCCACCCCGGTGACGCGCACCGTGGAAGTCGTCGACTGCCCCTGGTAGTCCCCCGCCTCAGGGCGTGCCGCAGAAGCGCGTGATGGCCTGGGCGAGCGCGGACTCGCAGCGCACCAGGTCCTCCGCCGGCACGTACTCCCCGGTCTGGTGCGCCACCCGGATGTCTCCCGGGCCGAACACCACCGCCTCGGCCCCCAGTTCCGTGAGCTGCGGGGCCTCGGTGCCGAAGGAGACGGTGCCCGGCGCGTTGCCGGACACCTCCGCCAGGAAGCGCACCACCTCCGCCTCCGGCGGCGTGCTCACGCCCCGGTCCATCCGCAGCACGCGGATGCGCGCCTCGTAGCCCGGCTCCTGCTTCACCAGCTCTTGGCGGATGCGCTCCAGCATCTCCGCCACCCGGTCCGGGGACTGGCCCGGAATGGGCCGCCACTCCACCGTGAAGCGGCACGCCCCGGGGATGACGTTCTTCGCCTTGCCCCCCTGGATGAGCCCCACGTTCACCGTGGTGTAGGGCGGCTCGAAGCCCGTGTCCCGCTCCTCACGCAGCGTGGTGTACGCCAGCGCCTCCAGCCGGTGCAGGAAGCGCCCGGCGCGGAAGATGGCCGAGGCGCCCGACTCCGGGTACGCGCTGTGCCCCTCCTTGCCCTGCACCTCCACCTCGGCGAGGCAGTAGCCCTTGTTGGCCCGGATGGGCGTCAGCCGCGTGGGCTCTCCCACGATGGCGTGCCGTGCCCGCCCCAGCCCCGCCTCCACCAGCCTTTTCGCGCCCACAAGCCCCACCTCCTCGTCCGCGGTGAGCACCACCATCAGCGGCGCGCGCAGGTTCGTGGCGCGGGTGGCCGCGTGGAGCGCGCAGGCGATGAAGCCCTTGGTGTCACACGCGCCGCGCGCGTACAGCCGCCCGTCCTTCTCCGTCAGCCGCAGCGCGTCCGTCCACGCCGCGTCATAGGGGACGCAGTCCGAGTGCCCCACCAGCGCCAGCGCCGCGCGCCCCTCGTCCCCGCCCTTCACCGCCACCAGGTTCACCTTCTCCACGCCCGCGTCATCCGTGTAGCGCTGGCGCTGCGCGGAGAAGCCCGCCCGCTCCAGGTGCTGCTGCGCATAGTCGATGAGCGGCGCGTTGGGACGGGACGAGGTGGTGTCCAGCGCCACCAGCTCCGTCAGGGTGGCTCGCAGCGCGGGCAGGGTGTCGTTCACGGGTAGAGTCTCCGGGCCAGGGTGTGGAAGGCGCGGCCAGTTTCCTCCGCGCGCGGGTGGAGTCCATCTCGCACCACGAGCTTTCCGTCCACCGCCACGTCCCGCACCGCCGCCTTGTCCGTGCCGAGCACGATGCCCGAGAGCAACGAGGCGGGGCTGGCCCCCACGAGCGAGGGGTGGTTCAGGTCCACCGTGAAGAAGTCCGCGGGCGTGCCCGGATCCAGCGTGCCCGTGGGCAGCCCCAGGCTCTTCGCCCCGTTCACCGTGGCCAGCTCCAGAAGCCGCACCCCCAGCCCGTCCACCGCGCCGCCGCCCGGGTCCATCACCGCGCGCCGCAGCCGCCGCAGCCGCAGGTGCCCCTCGAGCTGCCGGGCCTCGTCCAGCAGGTCCACCAGGGCCTGGCTGTCCGAGCCCAGGCTCAGGCGCACGCCCTGCGCCGCCAGCATGTCCGCGGGGATGATGCCATCGCCCAGGTTGCGCTCCGTGGAGGGGCAGGCGCACACGCCCGCGGACACCTCGCCCAGCATCCGCGCCTCGTCCTCCGTCACGTGCACCGCGTGCACCGCGGTGAAGCGGGTCTCCAGTACGCCCAGCTCCTCCAGGAGCTCCACCGGGCGCCGGCCGTGCTCGGCGAGGCACACCTCCACCTCGCGGGGCTGCTCCGCCACGTGCATGTGCACCGGCATGTCCGTGCGCACCCCGGCGAGCACGGTGAGCCACTCCTTGGGCACCGCGCGCACGCTGTGCGGCGCCAGCCCCACCGTCACCGCGGGGTCTCCCCGCGTGGCCCGCGCCAGCTCCGCCACCGCCGCGAGGAACATGTCCACGTCCGGCTCGATGAAGCGGCGCTGCCGGGGGTTCTCCGGCACGCGGAAGCCCGCGCGCGCATAGCCCACCCGCAGCAGGACGATGCGCAGGCCCACGTCCCGGGCGGCGCGAATCACCGCGCGCGCCAGCTCGTTGCGATCCTCGTACGGGGTGCCATCCGGCTGGTGGTGCAGGTAGTGGAACTCGCCCACCGCGGTGATGCCCGAGAGCACCATTTCCAGGAAGGCCTGCCGCGAGGCGGTGTACACCTCCTCGGGCGTCAGGGCCTCGGCGGCACGGTACATGGCCTCGCGCCAGCTCCAGAAGTCATCCGAGCCATGGCCCTCGGCCACGTACTCCGTGCGCCCGCGGATGAGCCGCTGGAAGGCGTGGGAGTGCCCGTTGACGAGCCCTGGAAGCAATGCACGCCCGGGTAGCCGGACGAGGCGTGCCCCCTCCGGCAGGGGCCCTCCCGGCTCCAGGATGCGGCCATCGGCGCCCACCCGCAGGGCGCCTCCCTCTTGGAGCCGTCCCCGCACATAGAGGAGGTCCGGCTGGTAAACCGTGGTCTCGTTCACCCCCGGCAGCCTACGCCACCGCCTCCCGCCTCGCAGCTAGGCGCCGACGCGCAGGTGCACAGGTCAACGCAGGCACGCCCCCTGGGGTAGCACCGCTGTTCACCGGGCGGAAAATTGGACCCCTGCGAGACGCTCCGCCCGTCAGGTGGTGATTTCCGAGCCCTCGGCGGCCGAGGCCTGCTCGCGCAGCCAGGGGCGGGCGCGGATCGCATCGCGGATCCACGTCAGGTGGCGCCGTTCATCCTCCCGGTTCTTCTGGATGAGCTGGGCCACCTCCGGGCTCCAGTCGAACTGGAGCGCCAAGTCATAGGCGCGGTTGGTGAACTCCTCGTTGCCGAGCATGGCCACCAGGGCCGCCTCGGTGCCCATCATGCTCGTCACCGCCGTCAGGCCCTTCATCGCCGCGCCCTTCAGGTCGGGGCTCAGCGCCACCGGCTCGCCGCCGAAGCGCTCGATGAGCAGGTTGAGATCCTGGATGTGGCGCAGGTGGTCCACCCGGAAATCATTGAGCCGCTCACGCACCAGCGGCTGCGAAATGCGGGAGATCGCCGCGTCGTAGGTACCCACCGCGTCCGCGTCGAGCTGGGCCAGGCTCCGCAACTTCACCACTTCGGACTTCACTTCCATCGCCGAACCTCCTCGAAGAGTGACGTCCCCTCAAAGTGGGGAGCAGCCGGGCTTCAGCCAAGCCCGTCATGACGCGAAGCGCCATCGCGCCCTTTCCCGGCAGGAGAGCAAGCAAGAGGCCGCCGGATGCAGGCCCTGACGCAGTGCGCACCTTCACCGGCACACCGCAACCCAAAGGGGTCAAGCCATGAAGAATGAAGACGTGGCCACGACGAGCATCGAGCAGGTGACGAAGAAGGTTCCCTCCGTCAGCTTCCTGGGGCTGGCCATCGGCGCGATGGCCGTGAGCGCCACCCTGATGGTGCTCAACCGGAAGTCCTGGGCCAACTTCGTGGGCCAGTGGGCGCCCACCCTGCTCATCCTGGGCACCTACAACAAGATCGTGAAGACGCTGGATGACTCCCAGCAGGTGGAGCGCACCGGCCCCACCCAGCTGGTGACCGCCCTCAAGTCCGTGGACGAGCTGAAACACCCGTCGCCGCTGCCCCTGAGCTGAGCCGGGGGCCCGCATCACTCCCGTCTCCTCGCCGGGGACGGGGTGATTGCACCGGAGCCGGACGGTGCGAATTGTGGGTAGGTGAAAAGCCCACGCTCTCTCCAGACCTACCGCGCCAAGCGCGACTTCCAGAAGACCTCCGAGCCCGAGCCCGAGGCCGAAGCCCCTCGCTCACCGGGCGAGCCGCCCATCTTCGTCGTGCACAAGCACGATGCCACCCGGCTCCACTACGACTTGCGCCTGGAGATCGACGGCGCGCTGGCCAGTTGGGCGCTGCCCAAGGGGCCCAGCTTCGACCCGAAGACGAAGCGGCTCGCGGTGGAGACGGAAGACCACCCGCTGGCCTACGCCGGGTTCGAGGGGCGCATCCCCGAGGGGGAGTACGGCGGCGGAGACTCCCTGCTGTGGGACCGCGGCACCTACGAGACCGTGCCGCCCGGGGAGGCCCACGCCCAGCGCCAGAAGGGCCACCTCACGGTGCAGCTCCACGGCGAGAAGCTCAAGGGCCGCTGGCACCTCATCCGCACGAAGCCCCGCGGCAAGAAGGCCCAGTGGCTGTGCTTCAAGGCGGTGGATGGCGAGGCGAACCCGGACTACGACGTCACCGCCGAGCACCCCGAGTCCGTGAAGTCCGGCCGAAGCGCCACGCGAGGGCCCGTGCGCAAGGCCGCGCGGAAGCAGGGCCCCCTGCCCGTGGAGCAGCTCCTCCAGCGGGTGTGGCCTCCCATGCTCGCCCAGCTCTCCGTTCCCGAGCAGGCCGATGATGCCACCCACCTCTATGAGGTGAAGTACGACGGCTTCCGTGCCCTGGCCGCCCTGTCCTCCGGCACGCTGACGCTCGACAGCCGCAACGGCAATGACCTGGCCGCCCGGTTCCCGCGGATTGCCGAGGCCCTGCGCGGGCTGCGCGTTACCGAGGCCGTCCTGGATGGCGAGATTGTCGCCCTGGATGCCGAGGGCCGCTCCCGCTTCCAGCTCCTGCAACAGGGCAGCGGCGCGGAGCAACGCTTCGTCGTCTTCGATCTGCTGTGGCTGGACGGAGAGGACCTGCGGCAACGGCCCCTGGAGGCCCGGCGCGAGCTGCTGGAGCAGTTGCTCGCGGGCGTGAAGCCGCCGGTCCAGCTCTCCGAGCGCCTGGAGCTGCCCGGAGACAAGGCGCTCGCGGAGGCCCGGCGCCGGGGCTGGGAGGGGCTCATCGCCAAGCGCAAGGGCTCGGCCTACGTGGGCTCACGCTCCGGCGACTGGCTGAAGCTCAAGGTCCAGGCAGGCCAGGAGGCCGTCATCCTCGGCTACCTGCCCATCAAGAACGAGCGGGCGAAGGAAGAGATCGGCGCGCTGCTGGTGGGCGTGCACGGGCCGGACGGCTACCACGACGTGGGCAAGGTGGGCACCGGCTTCACCTCGAAGACGCGGCGGGAGCTGCGCGCCCTGCTCGACCGGCAGCGCGTCAAGACCCCCGCCGCGGTGGACGCGAAGGCCCGCGCGGGCGCCGTCTGGGTCAAGCCCAAGTACGTGGCCCAGCTCCAGTTCACCGAGTGGACCGCCGATGGCCGGCTGCGGCACCCGGTCTTCCAGGGCCTGCGCACGGACAAGAAGCCAGAGGAGGTGGTGCGCGAGAAGCCCCAGGCCACCGCCAAGGCCCCACGCACCTCGGGCGCACGCCGCGCCCCCCAGGCGCTCGCGGCCCGCTCCACGCGCGCGGCCGCTCCGAAGGCGCCCCCCGCGGAGGACACCGGGATGGCGCGGCTGACCCACGGGGACCGGGTGCTCTTCCCCGAGGACGGGCTCACCAAGCAGGACGTGTTCGATTACTACCGCGAGGCGGCGCCCCTGCTCCTGCCGGTGCTGGCGAACCGGCCCCTCGCCGTGCAGCAGTGGCCCGTGGGCATCCAGGCCCCGGGCTTCTTCCGGCACGAGCTGTCCGGCATGCCCGAGTGGCTGCCCACATTGCGCGTGAAGCACGAGGAGAAGACGCTGCGGCACGTGCACGTGCAGAACGTGGATGCGCTGCTGTGGCTCGCCAACCAGTCCGCGCTCACCCTGCACGTCTGGTCCAGCCATGCGCCGAAGCTCGCGCAGCCCGACTGGGTGGTGTTCGATCTGGATCCCGGCAAGGGCGGCTGGGAGGACCTGCTCACCGTGGCCCGCCTCCTGCGCGAGAAGCTGGAGGCGCTCGGGCTGGAGAGCCTGCCGAAGACCTCGGGCAAGCGCGGGCTGCACGTCCTGGTTCCCCTGGCGCCCGGGCACACCTACGCCCAGACCCAACGGTTCTCGGAGCGGATCGCCGCCGAGCTGGAGGCGGAGCTGGGCAGCATCGCCACCACCGAGCGCAGCATCCAGAAGCGCCGCGGGCGGCTCTACCTGGACGTGGGCCAGAACGGCCGGGGAAAGACCGTGGTGGCGCCCTACTCGCTTCGCGCCATCGACGGGGCCCCCTTCTCCGCCCCGCTCAAGTGGAGCGAGGTGACGCGGAAGCTGGACCCCCTGCGCTTCAACCTGAAGACGCTGGCGAAGCGGCTGGATGCCGTGGGGGACCTGTTCGCGCAGGCACTCCAGGGCACCCAGACGCTCGAGTGAGGCCGGGGCCGCTCAGGGCGTCAGGGTCAGGCTGAACGCCGTGCCGTTCTGGGTTCCCGTGCGGTAGCTGTTCGGTGCTCCGATGACGAGCACCGGCGGCACCCCGCTCGCGCCAGGCGACAGCGCGAGATCCTGCCCGAGGTTGGAGCGCTCGCTCACGTCCCCCACGGCGACCATCCAGGGCGTGAGCGCCCCCTTGGACTGGGCGCCGCCGGCGTAGAGGAACACCGCCCCGCCACCGTCCGAGGCCACCGAGGCCCCGGGCGCGCTGACGATGAGGTCCGGGATGCCATCGCCCGTCCAGTCCTTGCCGCCCACCATCGCGGCCCCGAAGTTCACCGCGCGCGACTGGTGCACCAGCGTCACCGGGGGCTCGGCGTTCCCCAGGGCATTCATCAGCTTCTCGCCCGAGGTGGGTATGCCCGCCAGCAGATCCGGCGTCTCGAACAGGAACACCACGGGCTGCGTCACCCCGTCGAAGGGGACGCTCGTGGCGCTGATGGCCACCCGGTCCACCTTGTCGTTCAGGAAGTTGCCCGCGCGCGCCGTCGCCACGCCGAGCCCCAGGTTGTTGGTGCCCACCTCCGCGTCCGCGGCCACGCGCACCCAGGAGGCCGCCGCACGGCCCCCGCACCGGCCTCCCGCGGGCTCGTAGCCCAGCAGGATGATGACGCCCGAGCGGCCCGACTCCGTGTAGCGCCAGGCAATCTCGTCACAGCCGTCCCCGTTCAGGTCTCCCAGCGCCGCCGGCGCCGAGGTCTGCCGCACCGAGGAGGGCGGCGTGGAGTAGACCGGATCGCACCCCATGGACAGCTTCGCGAGCGAGGCGTCGTCCGGGGCCCGGCCCAGGAAGACCTCGAAGCCGTTGTTGCGCATGGCGCCGATGTCCTTCTTGCCGTCCCCGTTGAAGTCGAAGCCGCCCACCAGGCCGCGGCCAATCTGGCTGCGCTGGCACCGCCCGTCCGTCTCCGGCGTGCAGCCGCTCAGCACCCGCGGCGCCCACAGCCGGTAGGCATCCTTGAAGGAGCCGTCCGTCTGGCCCAGCGACACGAGGAGCCCGCCCACGGGCTGGTTGCCCGAGGTGACGCAGCCGGCCTTGGGGGCCGTGGCGTACACGGCCAGCTCCGCCGTCTGCGTGCTGCCCGGCACGGACAGGGCGGGCGAGCCCACCACCAGGTCCGCCCGGCCATCCCCGTTGAAGTCCGTGAACGCGACGTCCGTGCCCACGTTGCGCCCGTTCGTCAGGGGCGCGGTGGCCCCTTCGGCCACGAGCGTGGCCGCCGTCTTCCGCGTCACGTCGTACACGTACGCGCGGCCCGAGCCAAAGTCGTTGCCGCTGTTGGCGGCCCCGGCGTAGCCCGGCATGCCCACCAGCGCCATCGTCCGGTTGTTCGCCCCCACCGCCGCCGCCACCACCTCGCCGAAGCGCTCCACGGCGGGCTTGGCCGGCACCAGGTGGGCCTGGCGCGTCCACTCAGACAGCGAAGCCCCCACGCGGGAGAAGGACTCCACGCGGCCCACGAAAGCACCCGCCTCGGAGGTGGAGCGGCCCGAGAAGGCCACCAGCGCCTGTCCCGCTGGGCCCTTCCACGGCGCCAGCCCCACGCCCAGCACATCCAGGGCGTTCTGCCCGTGGAGTACCGACAGGGGCCTGTTGAGGATGCTGCCCTTCGTGAGCGTGGCCAGCGGGTACGCCAGCAGTCGGCCCGCGTTGGCCAGGGTGGGGTTCCCGGGCGCCGTGGCGTAAGGCGCGCCGAGCACCAGCTCGGGCCCCGGCTGGCCGTCCACGTCCACCACCGCCCAGCTCCGGCCCGCGACGATGCTGGCCGCCTCACCATAAATCTGCGCGTAGGCCTCGCCCCGGGCCATCTGCACGGGCTTCACCGGGGGCTCCCCCGTGGGCTGGAAGGCGGAGAGATCGAAGAACAGCACCCCGCCGGAGTCCGCGCCCGACTTCAGCCCGCCGCTGGCGCTCAGGTCCGGCGAGTTCGCCCGGTCCATCACCACCATCAGCAGCGGCGGACGGCCGCCTTCCGCGGCCACCGCGTCCAGGCGCCAGGTGCCCTCGTTGGTGTCCGCCGTGTTGGAGGGCATCACGTACACATCCGGGATGGCCTGGAAGCGCAGCCCGTCCGCCCGCCCGAAGTGCACCGAGACGGCCGTGAGCACCGTGGCGGACACGGAGCCATCCGAGTTGTACCGGGACACCTTGCTCTGGGCCGCCACGTCCACGCGCCCATCCCCGTTGAGGTCCGCCACCACCAGCGACCGGCCGAAGTCCGTGTTGCTGCGCGACATCGTCGCGCCGTCCTTCGCCAAGTCATTCCCGCCCAGCCGCATCGACGGCAGGTCTGGCACCGGCTTGCCTGGCGTCAGCGTGAAGATGTCCACCACGCCGCGGCGGCTCACCGCCGAGGAGGCGGCCAGGTCCCCCGCGGGGGCGCTGGCGAAGATGTCCAGGTCCCCATCCCCGTCGGCGTCCGCCAGGGCCAGGCCCGCGCTGAACACCCCGCCGCGCGTGACGCTCGTCAGCGGTGCGCGCATCTGCTCCGGGCCCGTGGCGCCCCAGCGGTACAGGTACACCGCGCCCGAGTCCGCGCCGGTGATGTCCGCGCCCGGCGAGCCCACCACCAGGTCCGCGCGCTGGTCCCCGTCCAGGTCTCCCGCCGCCAGCGTCTCGCCGAAGCTCGCCGTGTCCGTCAGGCCCGTGAGCACCCAGGTGGGCTCGCGGGGCAGCCCCGAGGCACTGCCCCGGTAGATGAACACCGCGCCGCCCGAGGGCCGGCTCAGGTCGCTCTCGCGCCGGCCCACCGCCACGTCCTCGTGGCCGTCCCCGTCGAAGTCCGCGGAGACGATGGCCGCCACGTCCGTGAGGCGCCCGTGGGCCTGCGACGGGCGCGTCAGCTCCTCCATCACCCGGATGGAGACCTGGGCCTTGTCCCCGGTGAAGGGATCCGAGGCCTCCAGCAGCACCGGCTCCCGGGCGCCGGGATCGATCTGGATGCGGCTGCCGGACACCGTGCCCGGGCCGGACAGCTTCGTCCATACCACCCGGTCACTGCCCCCGGTGGCGTTCAGCTTCGCGGAGGAGCCCGCGGGCAGCGCCAGCACCTGCGGGCTGGAGCGCAGCTTCGCGTCCTTGTTCACCTCGAACTCGAGCAGGGCCACGTTGCCCATCTGGCTGTCGCGCACGCGGAGCTGGTCGATGCCCTGCCCCGTGCCCGCCTTGTAGAGGCCCGTGGCCGACAGCGTGCTGCCCGCCTGGCTGCTCACCAGCGTGAACTCGGCGGTGCCAATCATCCCCTCGGTGCGGACCTGGAAGGAGGTGCCCGGGCGCACCATGGCGCGCCCCGGGGACACGTCGAACGCCGCCAGCACCTCGACCGTGGCCCGCGCATCGCCCACCTGCGCGCCCTCGGCCCTTCCCGAGCACCGCGCATCCTCCACCACGAGCGTGTCCGTGGCGGGCGTCGGCCCCGCGACGAAGGTGCCGCCGACGACCTGGCCTCCCGAGCCACCGGGCTCGGCCCGGAAGCGGTACGCGCCGCTGCCTCCCCGGGCCGTGAGGGACACCGGCTGGGAGACGCGCACCTGGACGGGCGACACCGTGAGCGACAGCGGGCTCAGGCCCTCGCAGGGGTCCAACACGGGCGGATCCTGCAGGGGCGGCAGCTCGTCCTCTTCAGCGGCGCAGGCCAGGGTCAGGAGCGCGGCGAGGGGCACCGCGCGGAAGAGCAGTCGGGACGGCATGCGTTGACCTCGAAGCCTCAGGGATTGGCGCCAGACGACGCCCAGCGCTGAATGGTGTTGATGAGCTGTGGATCCAGCGGGCCATCGGCCGGCATGCGCTGGTCGCGCACCGCCTTGACGATGCGCTCGGCGTTCTCCTTCCACTGCTCATACGTGGCGAGCGGCCGGCCCGGGCCCGAGACGTGGCACTGGGCGCACCGCGACTCGTGGATGGAGCGGATGTCCTGCGCCCAGCCGAGCACCGCGGTGCCCACCGGCTGGTAATCGAAGTGCACCACCCGGCGCGTCTCCGTCCCATCCAGGAAGCGCGCCACCACGCTCAGCGAGTGCATGCCGGGCTCCAGCGACGCGAAGGAGAAGGCCCGCGGGGTGCCATCCGACTCGGAGCCGCCCAGGCTGTAGGTGGGCCCCTCCGAGAGGATGTCCGTGCCACCCAGCTGGAAGAGCAGGGCCGAGGGCTCGGGGCCCACCGGCGGAATGGCGCGCACCACCAGCCCGTCGGCCACCACCTTCTGCCCCTGGTACAGCCCGTTCACGCGCGCCACCGCGCCCCAGCTCAGCGAGGCGGCCTGGCCCCCGAGCAGCACCCAGGCGCAGCCGCTCTCGTCGGCCGCCAGGAAGCGGAACTCGCGCATGTCCAGGCCCATGGCCTCGCCCCAGCGGTCCGCGTCCGCGTCATAGGCGAGCAGCTGGTCGCTGGACTTCACCCACAGGAAGCGGCCCGCGGCCAGGAGCTGCGCGGGCTTCTGGGGGAACTCCACCCGCGACCAGCGCCGGTTCTTGAAGCGCAGCAGCCGCTCGGTAGTGAGCGCCCACAGCTCGGCGCCCTGCTCCTTCGAGGCCTCCAGCGAGGCCAGGGACAGCAGCGACTCGTTCTCCTCCAGGGGAATCTCCGCCGGGCGCACCTGGTGCACGCTGGCCGAGAGCGCCACCGCCACATAGGGCTGGCCATCGCGCAGCAGCCACAGGCCCGGCGCCGCATCCTCCACCGCGGGCGCCGCCGCCATCGAGGTGATGCCCGTCAGGGCCGCGTCCCCCACCTTGAGCGCGGTGAGCTGCCCGCCCGACATGCGGTACAGCCCCGAGGTATGCGCCAGCCACACCGCCCCGTCGGCCGTCTGCGCCGAGGCCAGCAGCCCGGGCCCCAGCCTCTGCCGCCAGGGCGGGGCGATCATCCAGCCCGAGTCGGCGATGAACAGCCCCTGCTCCGCCTCCACCAGCGCTGTGCGGGGCCCGGTGCGGAACACCGCGCGCACGCGGCCGGGCGCCACAGGGTTGCCCGGGTGGCTCACCAGTTGGGCGCGGGTGCCGTCCAGCCGCAGCCGCACCGCCTCGCCCGCCACGGTGACGAAGACGCCACCGCCGGATTGATCCGCGAAGCCCGAGCCCGGCGCCAGCGCCTGCGCCGCGTGCGCCTGGACCGCCTGGAAGGCCATGGGCCGGGGCCGCTCCAGCGGCAGGGAGGAGGAGGATGAACAGCCGCCCACACCTGCGGCAGCTGCCAGAACGAGAAGGAGGGGAAGGGCGGCCTTCACTCCCTCCTTCTCCCGCGAGAAGGCTGTCATCTTCATCTGCTTCCGGTCAGGCCAGGATGGTCCTCAGCGGCTCCACCCGGGTGATGCTGTAGTCGAGGTTCGCCGAAGCCAGCACCGTGGCGATGACGTGCTCCGGCAGGATGTTTTCCCCGTTAGGATCCGATGCTCCGGTCCGAAGGTCAAACGTGCCCGGCGACATGCCGATGTCCCCGCTGCGGCCCAGCACGAAGTTGTGCTTCACCCCTGCCCCCATGAGCAGGCAGCTGTTGGTCAGGTGGTGGTCACGCCCACCGGAGGTGTTGATGGTCGGCGTGCGGGAGAACTCGGAGAACACCATGATGGTGGTGTGGTCCATGAAGTTGCCGCCCGCCGGATGGTTGCTTGCCCGGAGGTCGTCCACAAGCGTGGCCAGCGCGTCGAAGCCGCGGCGCTGGTTGTTGGCGTGCGTGAGCTGAGTGCCGAAGTGCGTGTCCAGGCCACCGGTCATGTTGATGGTGACGCACTGGCTGATGCCCTTCTTGAGCGCGGTGGCCACCAGCGCCGCGCGGCCCGCCTCGTTGTCGTAGGGCCCCGAGCCCGCCAGGCCGTACTTCTGCCGCAGCTCCGCGTGCTCGGGCCGCTCGAAGCGGAAGGCGTTGTCCAGCCGGTTGGAGAGCACCGAGCGCATCTGGTCCTGGCTCGTGGCGTACGCTGTTCCCACGCCGCGCGCCCCGTAGGCCGCCGCCTCGCAGGAGATGGGCTGGCCGCGCAGGTCCACCAGCTCCTTCTCGATTTCGCTGTCCAGCGTGCGGGAGCTGGGCGAGAGCGTCAGCAGCAGGTCCGCCGAGCGGCTCACCCGGAGGGCGTTGGCCTGGCCGGGGTAGCGGTCGTTGTACGTCTCGATGTTGTAGGCCACCGAGGGGATGGGCACCGCGGGCTTGAACTGCCCGACGATCTCCGTGGCGGTGGACGAGCCGCGCGCCGCGCTGCCGATGGGCTGCTTGCCGGTGAGGAAGTAGCGGTAGCCCACCTCGTGGCCCAGCGTGTTCATGTTGATGCCGCGCACCACCGTCATCAGGTCGAAGTGGTTCGACAGCCGGCCCACCGCGGGGCCGAAGTGGATGTTCGACTGGACGCCGTTCTTCTCCGGCACCAGCGGCCGGGACTCGAAGCGCGAGTCATTGATGAGGTTGTAGCCGGGGAGGATCTGCGTGCTGGTGACCCGCTCCGGGGTGAAGATGTCCGGGTCCTTGGGATCGAACGCCAGCAGCTGATCCCAGCCGCCGTTGAAGTACACGAAGATGAAGCAGCGGTCCGGGGCGGCCAGGTCCGACGCCTGGGCGAACGCGCGGAAGGGCAGGCCGCCGAAGAGGCTGGCGCCCATGAAGCCGGCGGCGGCCTTGAGCAGGTTGCGGCGGCCAGGACTGGGGGGCGTTGGGTTCTTCTTCATGGTCGAGGTCCCCGGGGGTCAGTAGGTGATGAAGCGCGAGTCCGTCATCATCGCGATACAGACCACGGCGAACGCCTGGTCCGGCTTCTTGAGGGTCAGGGCCCGGGCGGAGGCCTGGGTGAAGAGCCGCTTCCACTTGGGCAGCTCCTCGCCCGGCAGCGGCGCGCCCCAGAACCGCGTGGACAGGTAGCCGAGCAGCTGCTCCACCTGCGCGTCGTTGAGCGCCTTCATGTCCTTCATGGAGCCCGGCACGGTGCGGCTGAGCACGCGGGCACTGGGGTCCGGCTGGGCCAGCTCCGCGGAGGCCTGGTCCAGGCACACCTTGCGCGCGCCATCCTCCATGAACTTGGCGAAGACGAGGTTGGGCTCGATGTTCTCCGTGACGATGTTGGCGTAGTCCGCGCGGCCCAGCGACGGCGCCAGCGCCTCGAGCTCGTCCCAGGAACGGCCCACCGCCGTCTGGATGGACGTCTTGAGCTGGGCCACGGTGAGGCGCCGGGGCGCCCGGCCCACCGAGCCTTCTTGCGCCTCGGGATCCGGCAGGGGCATCACCCCACCGCCTCCGCCTCCGCCCCCTTCCCCATGGCCGGGGGGAATGGGCTCCAGCTGCCCCTCTTCAGGCGGCGGAAGGGGCACCTTCTCTTCGGTGTTGGAACAGGCGGGGGCCAGCGCGAGCAGCGCGAGGGCGACGTAGCGGCGCATCAGTCGATCCTCCGGTAGGCATCGGTCATCAGCAGCGTCTCGATGAGAGACTTCAGGCTGTGGTGGTTGCTGGCGAAGTTCTGGGCCAGGGACTCGAGGTACAGCGCCTGCTCCTGCGCCGTCATGGGCCGGCCCAGGAACTCGTGCCACATGCGCTTCACGGTGCAGCGCTCCATGTCGCCTGTCTGCATCATGCGCTGCACCAGCAGCGACGGGCCGCCCTCGATGTTCGGCTCCTCGGACTCGGTGCGGTACAGGTACGTCTTGAGCATGCCGAGCGAGTTGGCCCCCTCCTCGTCGAAGGCCTGCATCACGTAGGCGCCGCACTCGCCGCCGCACGAGGTGTCCCCCCTGAGGGCGCACTCCTTGCACTTCGGATCCGAGCGCGGGTAGCGCTCCGGGGAGAGGAACAGCGAGTTGCGCTCGTCGAAGCGGCCCCAGTGCGCGCCCGTGGGCTCGATGGTGGCGTGGCAGTAGTTGCACCCGGCGCGCCGGGCGAGGTTGTTGTCGCGGTGGCTGGGGTCCTCCGGCGGGGGCAGCGGGTCCTTCGACGGCACGAACGTCTTGCAGAGGAAGGCCTCGTAGAACTCGCTCACGCGCGCGCGCTGTGTGGGGAAGCGGTAGAGGAACGCCGGGGTGGTGAGCACGCCGGAGTGGAACGCGCTGCGCGTGTACTCCTGCCAGGTGTCCTGCTGGTTGTAGGCGATGGCCGGCACCGCCTCCAGGGGCGCGGGGGCCGTGACGTTGAAGACGCCCACGCCCTGGCGCTGCCGGTAGAACTCGGACAGGGTGCCGTTCACGAACGAGCGGCGCGTGGTGAGGAGGTTGTAGTAGGGCTCGTTGTTGCGAATCACCGAGTCGGCGATGAGCTCCGGCTCCGCGTTGAAGGCGTCGGTGCGGGCGTTGTAGGTGTTGGCGTACGCGTCCGCCACGCCGCAGCGGCGCATCTTCGCGCCGCAGCCGCAGCTGCGGTCCGCGGCGAAGCGGGACGTCTCGCAGGACTCCAGCGTCCACGGGTTCACGTCCCGCTCCTGCGCGTCATAGGCGCACACGGCCACCTTGCCGGCCTGCTCCGCCGCGGGGCTCACCGGGAAGAACGGCAGGGGCTTCATCAGGTAGCCCTCGCGCTGGATGCAGCCGCGCGGGGCCGCGTAGCTGCCCTTCACGCCGTTGCGCAGCGTGGGCTCCAGCGTGCAGCGGTCCAGCCGCGCCAGCGCCCGGCTGTCGGGCGGATTGGGGTGAAGGAAGGCCACCACCTTGCCCGAGCCGTCCAGCTCCTCCTGCGTCAGCGCGCCCGTGGTGTTCTTGGCCGGGTCCGGCACGCAGTAATGCGGGTGGAGCTTGCCGTCGCTCAGCCGCCGCATGTCGCAGAAATACAGCCGCTTGGCGGGCACCAGGCCCTTGGTCACCGCCACCTCGCACGAGGTGACGGACGCATCCGTGGCGTCCAGCCGCGTGCAGGCGAAGTAGTTCGTGTCGTAGTCGTAGCTCACCGGCAGCGGCACGCCCCGCTCGTCCGCGCACTTCTTGGAGGCCGGCTCCGCGTGCGGATCCTGCTGGGTGCTGTTGCACTCGGACTGCTCGATGTAGCCGTCACACGCCTGGCCGTTGACGCCCCGGAGCCCGGTGGCGGTGTTGCCGCGCATGCCGAAGGGGTTGTTCACCGCCCCGGTGCCCTGCACCCGGTAGTCCCCGTTGTCGTTGACGCTCGAGCGGATGTTCGAGCGCAGCAGCGCGCGGTGAAAGCCACGCATCCGCAGGTAGAACTCTTCCGAGTTCATCATCTGCTGGATGTCCTCGGCACCGATGGCGCCCTGGGCCTCGATGGCCTGGTACTCGTCGATGGTGGGCGGTCGGCCCAGCAGGTCCAGGGACAGCTGGCGCAGGTGCCGCTGCAGGGGAACCTGCTCCACCGGACCACAAACCGCCTCCTCGGCCGAGGCCGCAGGCGCCACCGCCATCAGCAAGGCCAGGGCCGCGAGGGCGGTGAAGCAGCGACGCGCGCGGGGCAAGGGGAACCTCCAAGGGGGTGCGTAATGACTCGCAGTGAACGGTACCCGGAATTACGAGTTTTTACTATTGCCCTGCACTTTTACGACTGTGGGAGAGCAGCCCACACCGGGGGGAGAGGTTGCAAGCCTGCATGTTTCAAGACATTCAGGGGGCATGTCGAACGTTGCTCCCGCCCCCACGTCGCGTCTCACGGACCGAACCTTCTACGTCTTCACGGGGGTGGTCTCCGTGGCGGCGCTGTCGCTGCTGGGGTACCTGCTGCTCATCCGCCGGGGCGGGGACACGAGCGTGGATCTGCGCTTCATGCCGGCGGTGAACGCGAGCCTCAACACGCTCTCGGCGAGCCTGCTGCTGGCCGGGTGGGTGGCCATCCGGCGCCAGGCGCAGCGGGTGCACCAGTACCTCATGGTGTCCGCGTTCGCCTCCTCGGCGCTCTTCCTGGTGGGGTATCTGGCGTACCACTACGTGCACGGGGACACGCGCTACGCGGGCACGGGGCCGCTGCGCACGGTGTACCTGGCGATCCTCGCCAGCCACGTGCTGCTGTCCATCCCCGTGCTGCCCATGGCGCTGATGTCCTTCTACTTCGCCTGGCGCAAGGCGTTCCTGCGGCACCGCAAGGTGACGCGGTGGCTGGCCCCCATCTGGCTGTATGTGTCGGTGACGGGCGTGGTGGTCTACTTCATGCTGCGCGGCAGCCTGCCCGCCGTGCCCTGAGGGGGCTTCAGCGCGCGTCGTGCGCCGGGCCCTCGCCGGACTCAGGGGAGCCCGTGCTCACGTCCTGAGGCAGCAGCACGGTGAAGGCCGCGCCCTGGCCCTGCTGGCTCTTCACCTCGATGGTGCCGCCGTGCAGCTCCACCAGCCGGCGCACGCTCGCCAGCCCCACCCCGGAGCCCGCGATGGTATCCGGCACGTTGCTGGCCCGGTGGAAGCGCTCGAACACGTGGGGCAGGTCCTTCTCGGGGATGCCCAGCCCGGAGTCCTCCACGCGCAGCAGCACCTGGCGCTCCGGCTGAGCGGCCCCCTCGGCCAGCGTCACGAGGATGCTGCCCCCGGCGGGGCTGTACTTCACGGCGTTGCTCAGCAGGTTGTCCAGCACCCGCTCCAGGCTCGTGGAGTCCCAGTTGCCGGTGAAGTCCCTGCCCTCCACGCTCAGGTGGAAGACATGGCGGGTGGAGGTGCTCTCCAGCTCGCGCACCTTGGTGTTCACCAGGGTCAGCAGGTCCACGGGCTCGCGGCGCAGCATCTGCTCCTGGCCCCGGGTGGCGATGAGGAAGTGGTCGATGAGCTCCCCCATGCGCATCGCCGCGTGGCTGATGCTGGTGAGCCGCGCGTCCAGCGAGGGCGTCAGGCTCGCGGCCGGCATCTTGAGGCGCAGGAACTGGGCGTTGAGGGTGATGATCTGCAGCGGGCCCTTGAGGTCATGCGTGGCCAGGGCGAACAGCTCGTCCCGGACGGCCAGGGCCTCGCGCGCGGCCCGCTCGGCGCGCTCGGCCTGAAGGCGCCGCTCCTCCAGCGCCCGCTCCAGCCGCACCGTCTCCAGCGCCGCGCGCAGGCAGTGGCGCAGGCGCTCCGGCGTGAAGGACCCCTTGACGAGGTAGTCCTGCGCCCCGGACTTCATGGCCTCCACCGCCAGGCGCTCGTTGCCCGTGCCGGTGAGCAGCACGCAGGCCGGGACCTGCCCCGTACACCGCTCCCGCAGGGCGCGCAGCAGCTCCACGCCATTCATGCCGGGCAGGTGGAAGTCCATCAGCACCACGTCGGGCACGGACGCGGTGGCGCGCTCCAGCGCCTCCTCCGCGTTGGAGAACTGCTCCACCGCCCAGCGCGTGTCGGGATCCCGCTCCAACGCGCGGCGGACCACCATCTGATCAGCGGCGCTGTCATCCACCTGGAGGACGCGGACGCTCACTGCGGCGGCTCCCTGTCGCCAGGTAAGATGGCGGCCGTGAACCAGAAGGCCTGGAGGGCCTGCGCCGCGGTCTGGAGCCGGAGGCCCCCGGGCGGCTTGTGCAGGTAGCTGTTGGCCCCGCTCGCGTACGCCCCCTCCACATCCGCCGGTTCCTCCGAGGAGGAGAAGATGATGACGGGGATGGAGCGCAGTTCGGGGTCCGCCTTGAGGTCGGCGAGCACTTCCCGGCCCCCGATGCCCGGCAGGTGCAGATCCAACAGCACGAGCGAGGGACGCAGCGCGTTCACGTGTTCGCCCCGCCGGTGGAGGAAGTCCAGCGCGCTCTCGCCGCTGTGGACGCGGATGATGGGCGGGCTCAGCGGCAGTTGCCGGGACAGCCGGAACAGGGCCTCCGCATCCGAATCACTGTCCTCCACCAACAAGAGCGGACGCGCCATCAACCAGGTCCTCGGCCAAGCGTGAAATAGAAGGTCGCGCCCTGCTTCGGTGCGGAGTCCACCCACAGGGCTCCGCCGTGCAGTTGAACCAACCGGCGCGCGATGGTCAGCCCCACCCCTGTCCCCCCGCCGTACGCCTTGGCGGCGTGCAACCGGCGGAACATCTCGAAGATGGCTTCGTGGAATGGGGGGGCGATGCCGATACCCGGGTCTTTCACGTAGAACACATAGGCAGAGGGATAACGCCCCGCGGCACCGGGCCGCGGTTCGCCGGGGCCATGAAAACCGGCTTCCACCCAACGCTCCGAGCCCTCCTGATATTTGGCCGCGTTCACCAGGAGGTTGGCCCACACCTGGGCGATGCGGACACCGTCACACCGCACGGTGGGCAAGCGGCGTGGCATGCGCACGGTGAGCTTCTCTGCCTGGAACCGGGAGGACAAGGTGGCGAGCACCTCGTCCACCACGGACTGCATGTCCACCTCGCCCCAGGCCAGGTCCACGCGGCCCGCGCGGCTGTACTCGAAGAGCCCATCCAGCATGTCCCCGGAGCGCTGCGCGAGCCATATCAGCGACTCCATGTGCCCCCGGCCCTCCGGGCCGAGCGCGCCGTGGTAGTCCTCCATCACGAAGCCCGCGTACTGCTGGATGCCCCGCAGGGGCTCCTTGAGGTCATGCGCCACGGTGTGGCCGAACGCATCCAGCTCCGCGTTGGAGCGGCTCAGGGCCTCGGAGAGGCGCTCCAGCTCCACCGCCTGGCGCAACACCACGCCGATGAGCGCGCTGCGAAAGCCCTCCGCCGCGGCCAGGTCCGCGCGCTTCCAGGCCGGGCTCGTCTCGCGGACGGTCTCCTCCCAGGCCTGGAACGAGCCCCGGGGGTGCAGCCGCGCGTGGCCCGGCTCGGGCTCGGCGGGCTTGCGCGGGTTGCCCGCCCAGGAAATGGTGCGCACCGCCTCCGGACGGAACCAGAGCGCCAGCCGCGAGGACGCCGGCGCCAGCCGCACCGCGAGCAGGCCGGCCGCCACGTCCGCGCGCGCGGCCAGGGGCGGATAGAGGGCCCCCAGCCGCTCGGTGTGGAAGGACGTCTGGAAGGGCTGCGAGGCCAACCAGGCCGCCAGCGCCTCCACCTCGTCCAGGCTGGGCGTGCGCCCCACGAGCAGCGGCTCGCCGCCCAGCAGCAGCGCGGCGCCGGTGGCCCCGGTGAGCTCCAGCACCCGGGCGCCCTCCTTCTCCAGCACCTCCTCCAGCGTCCCGCCCGCCCCCAGGGCGGTGGCGAGCGGGCCCAGGAGCGCGGCGCGGTGGGAGTTCTCGGCGGCCTCCGCCGCCCGCTCCTCGGAGGAGAGCTGCAGCGCGAGCAACTGGGTGAGCACCTCGCAGGCCCGGCGCCGCTCGTAGGAGAGGTGCAGGGGCGCCAGGTGGTGGCAGGCGATGAGCCCCCAGAGCGCCCCGTCCTTGAGCAGCGACAGCGAGAAGGAGGCCTCCACGCCCATGTTGCGCAGGTACTCCAGGTGAATCGGGGAGACGCTGCGCAGCGCCGAGCCGGAGAGATCCAACGGGCGGCCCAGCTCCGGCACCACCGAGGGCACCAGCGGCACGGGACGGGCGCGCGCGTCGGCGATCAGCCGCAGCGGGTTGCGGGTGTAGAGCGCCCGCGCCTGCACGGGGATGTCCGTGGCCGGAAAGTGCATGCCGAGAAAGCCGTCCATGCCCTCCCGTTTGCTCTCGGCCAGCACCTCGCCGTGCCAGTCCGCGTCGAAGCGGTACACCATCACCCGGTCGAAGCCCGTGAGGGCCCGCACCGTGTTGGCCGCCGTCTGGAGCAGCTCCCGCGTGCCCTTCGCGCCGGCCAGCGGAGAGACCAGCCGCCGGACCAGCTCCAGCGCCGTCTCCTCCATGTCCGGCTGCGGCTCCGCGGGCTCCAGCTCCAGGACCGTCAGCCCATCGCTCTCGTGCAGCAGCGCCCGGTAGGGCCCCGAGGGCAACGCCACCCGCAGCGCGCCCCGGGCGGCCAGCAGCTCCCACTGGGCCCACAGCTCCGCGGGCAGCACCTGGGCGGCGGGCTTGCCCAGCAGCGCCTCGGGCGGGCGCCCCAGCAGCGCCTGGGTGTTGGCGCTCACCACCTCCAGGCGCCGGTCTGGCCCCCGGAACGCGAGCAGCACCCCGTAGGCCTGAATCCCACCCAGCAGGTGGATGGGCTCGCGGTCACACTGGCTCAGCTCGAGCTCAGAGACGGACGGGCGCATTCGCCGCCTCCTGCGCGAGCCACGCCACGAACGCGTCGAAGGTGTCCTGCGCGCCCTTCACCACGCGCGCGTCGAACGATTCCGAGGCGGCCTCGTCCGAGGCCTGGGTGAGGGCCTCTCCCAGGGCCCGCCACATGGGGCCGGT
The DNA here is from genome assembly GCF_020103775.1 of Allostigmatella hybrida. Lineage (NCBI taxonomy): Bacteria > Pseudomonadati > Myxococcota > Myxococcia > Myxococcales > Archangiaceae > Allostigmatella > Allostigmatella hybrida. The sequence continues at coordinate 782,149 of NZ_JAHXBH010000001.1, read as the reverse complement.
CTGGTCGCCGTAAGCGCGCAGGAACGCGAAGGGGCCCACCGGCACGCCCTCGAAGTGGCGCTGGAGGTGGCGCAGGATGACCTGGCCTCCCAGCGTGGAGCCCTCCAGCACGTAGCAGCAGCCGAGCGCCTCGGGCACCCCGGGCAGCGGCGGCAACCACGTGGCCCGGGCGAGCTTCGCCAGGGACTCCGTGTCATGGCCCAGCGCCCGGAGATCCTCCGCCAGCCAGGGCACCCTGCGGCGCTCCCCGATGCGCAGGGCGGGGACGGGCCCCGCGAGCACCTCGGCGAGCCGTTCCTCCAGGGGCGCATGCAGCCCCCAGAGCGCCTCGAGGTGACGGCGGTACTCCGCTGGCGTGAGGGCCGGATCCAGGAAGCGCACCGTTCGCTCGGCCCGCTCGTGGTGAGGCCGTGTTTCCAACTTCAACCGCTGAAGAAGATTCGCAGGATTCGAAGGCAAGCGTTTCGGAGGATGCTCCCGCCCCCCCCCCAAGGAAACCGTCATCTCCTGGAAGTGTCCACCAGCTACCGTGGGAGGACAAAGGTCCTGGCCAAGCGCCAGAAGACGTCCTCACGAGGGACGTCCCCTGGGCCGGGCCGCTTCCTTACAGGCAGTAGCCCCGGGCGTCGCAGCCGAGGCGGCAGAGGTTCGGCATCTCGCGGCAGTCCGGCAGGCACAGGCCCATGCCCGTGTTGTCGTCGTAGCACACGTAGTCGCTCCGGCAGGAGCTCTGCCCCTCATCGGGGCCCGTGCACTTGGCGTGGCAGGAGCCGTTGAAGCACTCGGAGCCCGCGGGGCACGACTGGCTGGTGGAACAGTCGTACGTGCAGTAGCCCCCCAGGTAGTTCGTGTTGCACCGGCCTGCGCCCGGACAGTCCGCGCTGGAGTCACACGGGAGCCCCACGTCCGTCTCCGGATTCGGCTCCGGCGCGTCATCGCCGATGGGCGCCAGCGGCACCAGGTCGAAGTCGATCCCCGTCACCGTCTGCCCGGCCTCCAACGGAATGCCCTCGAAGGCGTCCACGTTCCGCCAGAAGCCCGAGCGGTCGGTGTCCTCGAAGAACGTGCCGTCCTCGTCATCGTCGATGGTCGCCAGGGCGTAGTACTCATGCGGCACCAGGTCGATGGCGTACTGGTAGTTCCGGGCGACCCGGACCTCCGCCACGGCCGCATCGTCCACCTGCCACTCGCCCGTGCGGTCCTGCCACGCGAAGCCGATGAACGCGTCCTTGTCCTCGCGCGCGCCCACGCGGATCCGCACCGTCACCGTGGCGTTGCCCGCCCCGGTGGCGCTCGTCACGGTGAGCGTGGCCGAGTACTCGCCATTGGCGAGCCCCGCGGCGTTCACCGTCACCGTCACCGCGTCCGAGCCGTAGGCCGGCACGGACACCGCACTGGGGGAGAGCGACACCGCGGAGGCCTGCGGCCCCGAGACCGCCACCGACGCCTGGAGCGTGCCGCCCCCCAGGTTGGAGATGACGAGCTGCTGCGAGCCACTGCCCTGGAAGGACAGCTGCGAGGCGGTGATGCCCAGCACCGGCGGATCATTCTGGCTGCCACCCTGGAGCCGCTTGAGCGCCGAGAGGGCGTTCACCAGCCCCGCGCCACAGCCCTCGTTGCACTGGCTGCTCGTGCTGGCCGTGCTCTTCAGCAGGCTCTCGGCCTGGGCGCGGGACAGGTTGGGGGACAGGCGGGCCATCAGCGCCACCACGCCCGCCACGTGCGGCGAGGCCATGCTGGTGCCCTGGTTGAAGACGTACGCCGGCTCGCCCTTCTCGTCGAAGGACGTGGACAGCACGCCGTCCGCGTAGCCGTCGCCGTTGAGGTCCTCGCGCATCTCCCCGCCACTGGCCATCACGTCCACGGCGGGGCCGAAGTTGGAGAAGCTGCTGCGCTTGCCGGCGAAGTTCGTCGAGCCCACGCAGATGACGTTCTGCTGGTTGCACGGCGTGGTGTTGCTGGCATTCACGTTCTCGTTGCCCGCGGCGATGACGAAGATGGTGTTGGGGAAGGCGTCGATGACGTCCTGGTACGCCTTCTGCGGCGGCGAGGCCCCGCCCAGGCTCAAGTTGACGACCTTTGCGGGGTTGGGGTTTGCCGGCACGCCCGTCACGGTGCCTCCCGCCGCCCAGGTCATCGCCGCGACGATGTCCGCGCTGGAGCCTCCGAGCCGTCCGAGCGCGCGCACCGGGAGGATTTTCGCGCCCCAGGACACGCCGGCCACGCCGTTCTGGTTGTTGGTGGACGCCCCGATGGTGCCGGCCACGTGCGTGCCATGCCACGAGGAGCCGCCGCCGGGCTCGTCCTCGCCCTCGTCGTTGGGATTGTTGTCGCGCCCGTTGCCGTCCCCCGCGTTGGAGGTATCGGAGATCATGTCGTAGCCGGGAAGCACCTGCCCCTGGAGATCCGGGTGGGCGCGGATGCCGGTATCGATGACGGCCACCACCACCGGGCTGCTCTCGTTCGTCTGCACGTCCCACGCGGACGGCAGGTTGAGCGAGGGGTAGTGCCACTGGAAGCCGTAGGCCTTGTCATTCGGCGCCTTGAAGGCGTGCATGCGAAGGTTCTTCTCCGCGAAGCGCACCCCGGGCAGCTTCCCCACCTGCGCCACGAGCCGGCCCGTCTCGGCCAGCGTCGTCATGTGGCCATCCAGCGGCTCGTAGGCAATCACGTGGATGAATTCACTGGCGAACCCCTTGTGCACCGCGCGGTAGCCGGGCCGCTGCACCCGCTCCAGCGCCGCCTTCTCATCCAGGCCCGCCTCTTCCAGGCGGACGAGCACCTCACCCTCCAGCGAGGGCTCCTCCTGGGGCAGCCGCGCCAGGGCCTCCTTGCCCGCGCGGGGCATGAGGATGGGCAGCTCCGGGCTCGTCAGCCCCTGGGCGGCGGCCTTGAGCTGCTGCCGCTTCTGGGCGAAGGCGCGGGAGAAGGCCTGGGCGAGCTTGCGCCCCTCCTCGCCCTGGAGCACCGCGGGACACGCGGAGGAACTCCCCGCGGAGGCCGTGGAGCCCTGGAATGGGCTGAGCTGGCCCTGAATCCGCCCCTTGTTGGGATCCTCCGGATCCCCTGAACTCTCACAAGCGGTGAGCAGCAACAACCCCAAGATGAGCAGACGGCGCATGCGCAGGTTCCCCTCCGGTTGGAAGGGCATGGACCCTAGCAGCCTTGAAGGTGCCATGTGCCGCTTCCTTGGCGCTCCTCAACCCGCGGCTGCCTGGCCCTCGTCCTCTTCGCCCTCCGAGTCCTCGCCCCCTTCCTCCGCCAGGGCATCGACTCCCTGGGGAATCCCGTCCACCCACGTCACCACGTTGCCCACCGTGGCGGGCACCCGGGGGCCTGGCGTCACCACGCCCGTGAGGTTGAGCGGATCCACCGCAGACAGTTGCACCCGCACGCCCGAGGGCGCGTGCCGGCGCACCGCCCGCGCCACGTCCACCGCCTCCGGCAGCGCGAACTGCTCGCCCACGAAGCCCGACACGAAGCGGCCCCCGCGCACCTCCCCGCGCGCCTCCATGCGCCGGTACACGAACAGCAGCTCACGCCAGCTCGGCGAGAGCGCCTCGCGTATCACCAGGTCTCTCCAGACGATGCCGTAGCGCTGGAGGAACAGGCGGGCCAGCGAGTCGGTCACCTCCTCCGCGGGCTTGGGCTCGGAGGGCACCAGCAGGCTCCAGCGCCCCGGGCCCCCGCGCTGCAGCAGCTTCTGGCGCCGGCGCTGGGCCGGGCTCTGCAACACGCGCAGGTTCTGCACCGCGTCGGCCGTGACGAGCCCGCGCGCCACGAGCTCCCACAATGCGTCTTCGACTTCGGCCGGCAGGCGGCGCGCGCGGGACACCAGGTCGTTGAAGAAGCACGCCCCGCGCTGCTCCAGCACCGCCACCACGTCACGCGCCGCGGCGGACAGGTCCGCGGGCAGCCACACCCCGCCGTCCGACAGCACCGCATGGGGACGCGCGGCGGCCAGCATCCAGTCCAGGTTCTCCCGGCGGGCGAAGGTGAGGCTCGCGTTGCGCGTGGGCTGCGGGGCGCGCGTCCGGGGGGCCTCGGGCTCCGGCGGGGGCACCGGGGCGCCCCGGCGAGGCCCGGGCGGGGGCTTGGCGTCCTTCACCGTGAGCCGACCCCACGCCACCCCGCCCTCGTAGCAGACGCGCTCCAGCAGGTCCGGCGTATAGCCCTTCATGCGCGCGGGCAGCAGGAAACGCTCCCAGGAGGAGGCCGGGGCCTCGTAGCCCTGAAGCAAACCAATGGCCTTGAGCAGGCCGGTAGAGCCGCGCAGCGCGTCCAGTTCCTCCAGGTGGTGCCACCGGAAGAGGAAGCGCATGAAGTCCTGCGCGCTCAGCGGCTCGATTTCCTTGCGCAGCCGCCCCACCGTGAGGCGGTGGATGCGCTGGAGCAGGCGCCGGTCGCACCACTCGAGCGGCGGCGGCGCGTCCGGCGAGCGCGGGGTGAGCAGCGGCCGGTACTGCCCGCGCAGCACGTTGCCCGAGCTCTCCAGCTGGTGCAGGGCCATGTTCACGTCGGACTCGCTCAGGAGCACGAGCTGGGCCAGCTCCCCCGCCGTGGTGGGCCCCAGCATCTCCATGTAGCCGCGCACCACCTGGAGCGTGGCGGCCTCGCGCTCCATGGGCCGGTCATGCTCCAGCACGGGCAGCGGCGGCTGCGGCGCCGCGTCCGGGAAGAGGGCCCGGATGGCACTGCCCCGCTCGGCGGCTACCAGGAAGCGCCCACCCGGGCGCTCCAGCCACGCCACGCGGCCCTGCTGGAAGAGCGGCACCTCCAGCCCCCGGGGCACCTCGGCGGCGCGCAGCAGCACGAGCTGGAGCAGCGCATCGTGCAGCTCGTCCGCGTCCCGCATGGGCGGCGCCGCGTCCTCCACCACCTGGGCGATGGCGTCCGCGTCCAGCGAGCCGAAGGACGCGGCGTCCTCGGCCGGCATCGACCGGCGCAGCGCCACGTTGCGCACCCGCCGCTCCTCCGCCGGCGCGTCGTCCAGGAAGGTGTAGGGCATGCTGTGGATCATCTGGTGCGCGAAGACGCTGGGCTCCGGCACGTCCCGCGCCTCCAGGCGGATGCGCCCGTCCTTCATGCGGCGCAGCACCTCGCGCAGGCCGTTGATGTCCATGGCCTCGTGCAGGCAGTCGCCCATCGTCTGGTTCACCAGCGGATGGTCCGGCAGCTCGATGTCCCCGCCGCCATGGTTGTCCTGGCAGCCCACCTGCGCGGGGAAGACGGAGGCCAGCAGGTCCTCGCTCCGGGCGCGCTGGAGGTTGGGCGCCACGCGCTTGCCGCCCATGAAGCGGTTGAGCGCCAGCGAGCGCGTGGCGTTCCACCGGAAGCGGGTGCCGAAGATGGGCGCCTGGAGGATGGCCTGGGTCAGCACCTCCTCGGCGCGGTCCGGGTGGACGAAGTCGAAGATGTCCGCCAGGGGGAACGAGTGCTGGTCTCCCAGGGACAGGAGGATGCCGTCCTCGGTGGCCGCCGCCTGCAGCTCGAAGTCGAACGAGCGGCAGAAGCTCTTGCGCAGCGCCATGCCCCAGGCCCGGTTGATGCGGCTGCCGAAGGGCGCGTGGATGATGAGCTGCATGCCGCCCGCCTCATCGAAGAAGCGCTCGGCCACCACGGTGGTGTGGCTGGGCACCACGCCCAGCATCTTCTGCCCCAGCCGCAGGTAGCCCAGGAGCGCGTCCACCGCTGGGGCGGACATGCGCAGCTCCTTCTGGAGGAAGGAGGCCGGGTTCTCGTGCCGCAGCAGCTCCTCGCGCAGCCGGCCCACTTGGAGCGACAGCTCGTCGGTGCGTCCCGGGGCCTCGCCGCGCCAGAAGGGCACGTTGGGCGGGGCGCCCTTCGCGTCCTCCACCTGCACCGTGCTGCCGATGACGCGCTGGATGCGCCACGCCGTGGAGCCCAGCAGGAAGATGTCCCCGGGGGAGGACTCCACCGCGAAGTCCTCGTCGAGCTGGCCCACCACCTTGCCCTCGGGCTCGGCGGTGACGGAGAAGGTGAAGGTGTCCGGGATGGCGCCGCCGTTGGTCAGCGCGGTGATGCGCACCCCGCGCCGGGCCTTCAGCCGGTGGTTCACCCGGTCCCGGTGCAGGTGCACCCCGCTGCGGCCCCGGCGCAGCGCCACGCCCTCGGAGAGCATCTCCAGCACCGCCTGGTACTCCTCCCAGGTCAGCTCCCGGTACGGATGGGCCCGCTGGAAGATGGAGAACAGGGCGCGCTCGTCCCACTCCTCGCACGCGCACGCGGCGACGATCTGCTGCGCCAGCACGTCCAGCGGCTTCTCCGGCATGCGCACCGCGTCCAGGTCGCCCTCGCGCACGGCGTTGAGCAACGCGGCGCACTCCATCAGCTCGTCGCGCGTCATCGCGAAGAGGATGCCCTTGGAGATGCCGCCCTTGTAGTGGCCCGCGCGGCCCACGCGCTGGAGCAGCACGGAGATGGCGCGCGTGCTGCCCAGTTGCACCACCATGTCCACGTTGCCCACGTCGATGCCCAGCTCCAGCGACGCGGTGGCCACCATCGCCGAGAGCTGGCCCGACTTCAGCCGCTCCTCCGCCGCGAGGCGGATCTCCCGGGACATGCTACCGTGGTGCGCGGCCACCTTGTCGTGGCCCAGCCGCTCCCCCAGGTCATGCGCCACGCGCTCGGCCAGCCGCCGCGTGTTCACGAAGATGAGCGTGGTGCGGTGCGTGGTGGTGAGCTGCACCAGCCGGTCATAAATCTGGCCCCACATCTCGTGGGTGGCGATCGAGCCCAGCTCCTCGTCCGGAATCTCGACCGTCAGCTCCCACGGCCGCTGGTGCCCCACCTCCACGCGCCGGCACTCCTCCAGCGTGGCGCCGGTGAGGAAGCGGGCGATCTGGTCCAGCGGCTTCTGCGTGGCCGACAGGCCGATGAGCTGCGGGCGCACCAGGGTGAGCGCCTTGAGCCGCTCCATGGAGAGCGCGAAGTGGCTGCCGCGCTTGTCCCGCGCCAGCGCGTGGATTTCATCCACGATGACGGTGTGCACCGAGCGCAGCGTGCTCCGGGCCCGGTCCGCGGTGAGGTAGAGGTAGATGGACTCCGGCGTGGTGATGAGGATGTGCGGGGGGCGGCGCAGCATCCGCGCCCGCTCGGAGGCGGAGGTGTCGCCCGTGCGCACCTGCACGCGCAGCTCCTGGGGCCGGTAGCCCTCCGCGCGCGCCCGCGCCAGCAGTTCCTCCAGTGGCTGGAGGAGGTTCTTCTGCACGTCGTTGCCCAGCGCCTTGAGCGGCGACACGTACAGCACCTGGGTGGCGTCCAGGAGCGTGCCCTCCAGCGCCTGGCGGAAGAGCATGTCCAGCGCGGCCAGGAAGGCGGTGAGCGTCTTGCCGCTGCCAGTGGGCGCGGCGATGAGGACGTCCGAGCCGCCCTGGATGAGGGGCCAGCCCTCCACCTGGGGCCGCGAGGGCTCTCCCAGCCGCTCGGTGAACCAGCGCTGCACGACGGGGTGGAACGGCTCCAACGCGGGGTGGGCCGCCGGGGCAGCCAGGAAGTCGATGGAGATTTGCGGGGCCATGGCGCTCACGCATGAGCCTGAACACAGGTGCAGGCGCCCGTCAACGCACGGCCTGTGTCCCCGGAAGGGTCAGCCTGGAGCGCTTGGCCTACCTCGTCCTACCGGCCGCCCGGCGCCCCGCATCCTTATATAGCGGCGTGAGGTCCGGAGGCGGGCCGGCGGGCGCCCAGCGCCCAGGCGAGCCGGAAGGTGGCCGAGGAATCCTCGAAGGCGATGGGCTCCACGCGGATGTCCAAGGCGCCGGCGCCCCGGAGCGTCTCCGTCAGGAAGCCCGCGCTGAAGAAGGGGTTGTCGGCGGCCACGTCCTTCAGCCACAGCGTGGCGGAGCGGTCCTTCAGCTCCTCCACGCGCGCCTCGTTGAAGTTGTTGCCGGCGCGAAAGTTGTGAGAGATCCGCTCCAGGGTGCCCCGAGGGCCCATGTGGGAGATGAGCGACATGCTCGCGCGGCCCACCGCCGTCTGCCGGTAGCCCTGCACGAGGTGCTCGCCCAGCGCGAAGTGCGCCGCCTCGCAGGAGTTGGTGGGGAACACCGCCGAGGCCGCCGCCCGCAGGAACGTCTTCCACTGCTCCAGCAGGTAGGCCGGCCGCAAGGGCTCGGACAAGTCCAACCCCGCCTCCCGCAGCCGCAGCCGCTCCTCTCGCATGATGCGGGGCCCCAGAGACCGGACAAAAAGGGCTTCCACGGACTGAGCGAAGACAAGCTTCTCGTTCGGCATGCCCGCCACCTTGGCAGGCCCAGGCAATCCGGCGCGAGTCGCCCCCCTCCCCATTCGTTGGCTGGTGGAAGATTGCAGCCCCCAAGGCATCGTGGAAGAAACACTGTCCTCCATGAGCACCCGCCCGCCCTGCCGCCCGCTGCCCGCCGATGGCCGCTTCCTCCAGTCCATCGGCCCCACCCCGCTGGTGCCGGTCCGGCTGCGCGAGGAGGACCCCGTGGTGTGGTGCAAGCTGGAGTTCCTCAACCCCAGCGGCTCCACGAAGGACCGCATCGCCCGGTACATGCTGGAGAAGGCGTGGCGGCTGGGCGAGCTGTGCCCCGGCGGCGAGGTGGTGGAGGCCTCCAGCGGCTCGACGAGCATCGCGCTGGCGCTGGCCGCGGCACAGATGGGGGTGAAGTTCACCGCGGTGATGCCCGAGGGCGTCACCGGCGAGCGCGTGCTCACCATCCGCGCCTATGGCGGGGACGTGGTGCTCGTCCCCCGCGGTGAGGGCATCCGGGGCGCCATCGCGCGGGCGGAGGAGCTGGCGCGCGAGCGGGGCGCCTTCGCGCCGCGCCAGTTCGAGAACCCGGACAACGCCGAGGCCCACCGCGTGTGGACGGGCCAGGAAATTCTCACCCAGATTCCGGGCGGGCTGGTGCACGGCGTGGTGAGCGGCGTGGGCACGGGCGGCACGGTGGTGGGCCTGTACCAGGCGTTCGCGGAGGCCGGCTGTCCCGTGGTGCCCTTCGTGGCCCGGCCCATCTCCGGCCTGGGCACCGACATCGAGTGTTGCAGCTTCAGCTCGCGGGTGCCCGGCGTGGTGGACGGGCTGTCGCGGCTCTACCGCGACGCGGACCTGCCAGGGCTGGTGGAGCTGAACGTCTCGGACGAGGCGGCCATGAACACGGCCCGGGCCCTCATCCGGCGGGGCTTTCCGGTGGGGCCCTCCTCGGGGCTCAACTACGTGGCGGCGGTGGAGGCGGCCCGGCGGCTGGGCACCGGCGCCCAGGTGGTGACGGTGTTCCCGGACCGCATGGAGCGCTACTTCTCCACGGAGCTGCTCCAGAGCCGCGGCCCCGCGTAGCGCGCGCTCACACGAGCATCTTCAGCCGCGTCTCCTGCTCGGGCTCGGGCTCCGCGGGAGACGCCGCCTTCTGCCGGCCCGCGGAGCGCAGCAGGCGCAGGATGGCGGGGCCCAGCACGTCCAGCTCGGTGGAGACGTACAGCTCGGTGCCGAAGCGGTGGATGGTGTCCGTCTGCTGCTTCAGGATGCGCGAGTCCTGCGAGAAGATGTGCATCGCCACGGGGGTGAGGAACGGCTTCACCAGCCAGTGGGGAATGGGCAGCCGGAACGTCACCACCGCGTAGATGAGCGTGTCCCAGTCGGACACCGGCGTCATCGCGGAGCTGACCATCAGGTGGCTCTCCGCCCCGATGCGGTACTCCACCTGGGCGATGGACGGCATCAGGAACCGGTCGAAGTGCTGCACCACCCCGCCGCCCGGGGCCAGCACCCGGCCCACGAGCCCCTGGGGGCGCGGCTCGCCGATGTACTCGGCCTCCACCCGGTCCGCGCCCCGGCGCACCACCACCTCGATTTCGTTGCGCTTCTTCGCGGTGCGGAACAGTCCCCCGTGCAGGAACGCGGTGTGCGGCACATCCAGCGTGTTCTCCAGCGAGGCGTGCAGCGAGCCCGGGGCGCGCACCACGCGGCGCACGGTGCTGTAGCCGGGCGCCTCCAGCAGCGGGAAGCGGTAGGGCTCCGAGGTGGGCTCCACGCCGGGCGTCGAGTACACCCAGACGAACCCGTCCTGCTCGCGCGTGGCATAGGAGGCCGCGCAGCGGGCCTTGGCGCGCGTCTCCCCGCTCAGCCCGGGAATGGCGCGGCACTCCCCGGCCGCGTCGAAGCGCCACCCGTGGTAGCCGCACTGGAGCTGGCCCTCGACGACCCGCCCCAGCGACAGCGGGATGTTGCGGTGGGGGCACCGGTCCAGAAGCGCGGCGGGCCGCCCTCCCTCCCCTCGAAAGAGCACGAGCGGCGTGCCCTGCAGGGTGCGCATGAGCGGCTTGCCGCCCAGCTCCCCCGAGGCGCAGAGAATGAACCAGCAGTCCGGCAGCCGGACCACGGAGATGTTGCCGGCCGGCGCGCCTGGCGCCCGTGCCTCGTCACGAGGACTCATGCCCTGCAATCTATCGATGCGCGCGCCGGGTGCAGCCTTCGAAATAATTCCGATTAAACCTTGATTTCAGGCCTTCTTTGTTTCAAATAGGAAGGAAATATCTTCCCTCGCTGGAAATAAGCCCCTGGAGGACCCCATGGCGCGCCCCCTGCCCTTGCTCATCACGCTCTGCCTCGCCGCCTGCGGAGGACAGGAAGGGCTGCTGGAGCCGGAGGCGCAGGACGCCCTGGGCACGCACACGGCGGAGGCCGTGGCGGTGGGCGGAGGGCTCAAGACGCTGGCGGCCACCCACGGCATCACCTTTGGCGGGGTGGCCAAGCGCTCGGCGATCGACACCGACGCGCCCTTCCGCGGCACGTTGACGCGCGAGTTCAACCTGGTCACCCCCGAGAACGAGCTGAAGATGAAGTTCATCCAGCCCAACCGGAGGGACGAGTTCCTCTGGGGGGATGCCGACACGCTGGTGAACTACGCGCAGAACAACGGCCTGGCCCTGCATGGCCACACGCTCGTCTGGTACAAGGTCCCCACCTGGGTGGACAGCACCGCCCTGAGCGAGCGCGAGGCGGTGATGAAGACCTTCATCACCACCGTGGCCACCCGCTACAAGGGCAAGGTCTGGGCGTGGGACGTGGTCAACGAGGCCTTCAACGACGATGGCTCGTACCGCAACTCCGTCTGGTACCAGGCCATGGGCACGGGCTTCGTGGACAAGGCCTTCTGGACGGCGCGCACCGCGGACCCGGGCGCCAAGCTCGTCTACAACGACTACGGCATCGAGACGATCAACGCCAAGTCCGACGCCGTGTACGCGATGATCAAAGGCCTGCTGGCCAAGGGCGTGCCCTTCGATGGCCTCGCCTTCCAGATGCACATCAAGCAGAAGGGCATCAACTACCAGAGCTTCGCGGACAACATGCGGCGCTTCGCGGCGCTGGGCATCCAGCTCTACGTGAGCGAGATGGACGTCGCCACCGACAGCCACCCGGCCACCGCCGCGGACCTGACGGCGCAGGCGGACGTGTACTGGAACATCCTCGACCGGGTGCTCCAGCAGCCCGCCGTGAAGGCCTTCCAGCTCTGGGGCGTCACCGACAAGTACACGTGGCTGCCCAACAATGATCCGCTCATCTTCGATGCGTCCTACAACGAGAAGCCCGCCTACGCGGCGCTGGAGCACCGGCTGCAGACGGGCGGCTTCTCCGGTCGCTACACCCTGGTGAACAAGCGCACCGGCAAGGCGCTGCACGTGGCGGGCAGCGCGCAGACCAACGCGGCGGCCCTGGTGCAGTACGACGTGAACGAGACCTGGGCCGCCCAGCAGTGGAGCTTCAACTACGTGGGGGGCCGCTCCTACCAGGTGCTCAACCAGCACAGCGGGCTGGCGATGAAGGTGAAGGATGGCTCCACCCTGGAAGGGGCCGTCCTGGAGCAGTACACCCCGGACCTCTCCCTGGACAGCGAGCAGTGGGAGCTCATCTACGCGGGCAACGGCTACCACGCCCTGCGCAACAAGCGCAGCCAGCGCCTGCTGGTGGCCTTCCCCGGGGAGAACAACACCCCCGTGCAGCAGTACAGCCCCTACGTGCCCACGGCGGAGTTCACCGACAGCCAGCTGTGGACCCTGCGCCGCGTGCCGTGAGCCGCGAGGCCCTTCAGCGGGCGCTCAGCACCTGCGCCAGCGCCTGATGGATCTGCGCCAGCGCGTAGGGCTTGGGCAGCACCACCACCCCGTCGAGCCGGGGCCCTCCGTCCTCGAGCGCCGCGTGCCCGTGCCCGGAGGCGATGATGATCCGCAGCCCGGCCCGCCGCCGCACCGCCTCGCGCGCCAGGTCCACGCCGGACATGCCCGGCAGCGTCGCGTCCGTGAACAGCACGTCGAAGGCGTCCGCCACCAGCGCGCCCCGGGCCTCCTCGGCGCTCTCCACCGCCAGCACCTCGTGGCCCAGGAAGCACAGCAGCTCGCTCGCCGAGGCGCGGATGTCCGCATCGTCCTCCACCAGGAGCACGCGCAGCCGCTGGGGCGTCTCCTGCGGGTGCGCCTGCCCGGGCCGGGACGGCGCCCGGGCCTCGCGCGAGGCCAGGCTCTCGCGCCGCCGCGACCGGGCGTTGAGCAGGCCGCGCACCTTGCGCGCCAGGTCCTCCCGCCGGTAGGGCTTGCTCAGCAGGTGGACGCCCGGATCCAACCGGCCCCCGTGAACGATGGCGTTCTCCGAGTAGCCCGAGGTGAAGAGCACCTCCAGGTCCGGCAGCAGGGCCTTGGCCTCCCGCGCCATGTCCGGGCTGCGCAAGGGCCCGGGCATCACCACGTCGGTGAGCAGCAGGTCTACCGGGAGGCCGCTCTGGACGATGGCCAGCGCGCTCTGGGCATCCACGGCCTTGAGGATGCGGTAGCCCAGCTCGCTCAACATCTCCACCACCGTGGCCCGCACCTCGGCGTCGTCCTCCACCACCAGCACTGTCTCGGTGCCCCCCTCGACGGGGCCCTTCTCGGGCTCGGCGAGCGGCGCCTCGGCCTGGAGCGCGCGGGGCAGGTAGACCTTCACGGTCGTGCCATGCCCCAGCTCGCTGTAGATCTTCACGTGGCCGCCGCTCTGCTTGACGAAGCCGTACACCATGCTCAGGCCCAGGCCCGTGCCACGGCCCTCGGACTTGGTGGTGAAGAAGGGCTCGAAGGCGCGCGCCAGCACCTCGGGCGGCATGCCACTGCCCGTGTCGGACACGGCCAGCATCACATACGGGCCCGGGACGGCCTCCGGGTGGCGCTGGGCATACGGCTCATCGAGCACGGCGTTGTGGACCTCGATCGTCAACCGCCCATGGCCCGTCATGGCATCCCGGGCGTTGATGGCCAGGTTGAGGATGACGTTCTCGAGCTGGTTGGGGTCCGCGAACGTGTTCCACAGGCCGCCCGTCACGACGGTCTCCACCTCGACATCCTCGCCCAGCGCGCGGCGCAGCAGGTCATCCATGCCGCGCACCAGCCGGCCCAGGTTCAGCACCAGGGGCTGCAGCGGCTGCCGCCGGGAGAAGGCGAGGAGCTGGGAGGCAAGCTTGGCGCCCCGCTCGACGGCGCCCAGGGCCGTCTGAACCCGGCGCAGGCCCCGCTCGTGGGCGGTCATCTCGCGCTCCAGGAGCTGGAGGTTGCCGCCGATGACTTGCAGCAGGTTGTTGAAGTCGTGCGCCACGCCCCCCGTGAGGTTGCCGACCGCCTCCATCTTCTGGGCCTGCCGCAGCTGCTCCTCGATGTGCCGCTGCGCGGTGATGTCGCGCGCGACGGCATAGATGGAAGCGTCCTCGGGCACGGGCACCGCCATCCAGGACAGCAGCCGGTAGGAGCCGTCCTTGTGGCGGAAGGAGTTCTCGAAGGCCATGGACCGGTGGTTCCCGGCCAGGCGCGCCACCTCGGCGCGCGTCCTCGCCTGGTCCCTGGGGTGTTCGAGCCACGTGGTGGTCTTCCCCATCAGCTCCTCCGGGGCCCACCCGAGCACCGTGCTCCAGGCGGGGTTCGCGCTGAGGATCCGGCCCTCGAAGTCCGTCACCATCTGCAAGTCCTGGGAGACGTTCCAGATGCGGTCCCGCTCGCGCGTGCGCTGGGCCACGCGCTGCTCGAGCGTCTCGTTGGCGCGCCGCAGGTCCGCCATCACCTTCACGCGCTCGCTGGCCGCCCAGATGCGGTCCGCGACGTTGTGCACGAACTGGATGTCCTCCTGCTGCCAGGAGCGCACCTCCCGGCTGTGCAGGTACAGCACGGCGGCCAGCTGCCCCTGTTCGAGCAGCGGCACGGTGAGCAGCGCCCGGACGCCATACTCGCGCAAGGCGGCCGCCTGCCCGGCGGTCCTCGGATCCGCCTCCACGTCCGGGATGATGACGGGCTCGCCCCGCTGGAGGTTCTCCAGGGACGGCCCGAGGTCCGCGAACCGGTAGGTGCCCGCCAGCCCCGAGGCCTCGGGCCCGGACACCCAGTCCCGTTCGATCACCAGCTGCCCCTGGGACGGGATGATCCGGCCGTACCCCGCGCGCAGGAGGCCGAAGTGGCGCCCGGCCACCTCCATGGCCACCGCGGCGATGTCCGCGGTGCTGTCCAGTGCCCGGAGCCGCTCGCCCAGCTCGGCGAGGGCCAACTGGCGAAGCTCCGCCCGCTTCCGCTCGTCGATGTTGAGCAGAATCCCCGGGAAGCGCAGCGGCTTGCCCTGCGCGTCATGCTCGCAGTGGCCGTTGGCCTCCAGCCAGAGGTAGGCCCCATGGGATTGCCGGGCCCGGAACTCGACGCGCAGCGGCCGGCCTTTCTCCACCGTCTGGGAGACGAGCGCCTCCACGCGGGGAAAATCCTCGGGATGGATGGAGGCCGACAGGGCCTGGACCGTCACCTCCTGGGAGGCCAGCACGGGCGTGAGCCCGAAGGACTTCGCGAAGAGGGCATCGACGGTGATGCGCACGGCGGGAATGTCCCAGACCCAGGTGCCGAGCACGGCGCCCGCGTTGAGCGCGAGCTGAACCCGCTCGTTGGCCGCGCGCAGGGCATCCTCGGCCTGCCGGCGCTCGGTCACGTCCTGGACGATGCCCACGAGCCGCACGGGCCGGCCCTCGGCGTCCCGGACGAGCTCCGCCCGCCGGGAGATCCACCGCAGCTCGCCCGTCTGGGCATGGCGGATCCGGTACTCGGCCTGGGAAGGCACCGTGCCCTCGGCCCGCGTGCGCGTGCTGGAGGCAATCGCCGCATCCTCGGGAACGACGAGGGCTTCGATCTGCCGCGGGGGCATCGTCTCCACCACGTCCACCCCGAAGATGCGGCAGAACTCCGGGGTCGTGGACATCACGTCGGTCCGGATGTCCACCGCGAAGGCGCCAATGCCCCCCGCCTGCTGGGCGAGGCGAAGCTGCTCATCCCGCTCCTGGAGGTGCGCCTCGGCCTGACGCTGGGCGGCGCTGTCCTGCTGCGGGGGGGAGGAGGCTGGAGTCATCATGGGACACGAGGCCGCGTGTCCCATGATGCTGCGGGGAGCCCCCTGTGACGCAACGGGAAACAAGGGGCCCGGTCCTGCATCATCGGTATTACAACGGATGGCTCACTGCACGGTCAGGAAGATGGCCGAGGGCACGCCCCAGTTGCCCTGGCTGTCCTGGGCCTCGACGAAGAGCGTGTGCCGGCCGGGGGCCAGCCCCGTGGTCACAACGGTGGCCTGCACGGACTCGGCGGTGGCGTTGAAGGTCCCATCCACCGGGTTCATGGCGTAGGTGGGCGTGCCGGACACCCACGAGGGCGCGTCGATGGAGTAGCGCGCGGCGCGGATGGCCTGCGCGGCCTCGGTGCCGCCGTTGGTGCCGTAGCGGGTGTCATCGGCGCGGGCGGAGAGCGTCACGCTCGCGCCCTGGGCGACGGTGCTCGCCGACAGCGCGAGCGTGGTGGCATCGGGGCCCGCGCTCACCTGGTAGGGCCGGCGCGCGGCCTTGAAGGCGTAATAGAGCGCCCCCATGTTCTTGGGGACAATGGTGTTCTCGAAGCTGGTGCAGCTCTCGAAGAACGCGCTGCCCATCTCGAAGGTGTAGGAGGCGACGCCCAGCTCGCCGTAGGAGAACGCATCCGTGGAGCCCGTGGCCGCGTAGAGGCACGAGGCCACCTGGCAGGCCTGGTAACCATTGAAGTAGTTGAACTTGCGCCCCAGGGTCCGCAGCTGGGTGGCATTGGGGGCCGGCGTGGTGCTGGCGCCCCAGGGGTAGAGCACGTAGCCGCCGTAGCTGTGGAGGCTGATCAACAGGCCGGTGGCATCCGCGGGCGCGGCGTCCGTGGAGCCCGTGCCGCGCTGGTCGGGGAAGATGGAGCGGATGTAGCTCTGCAGCGCCTGGACCTCGGGCTCGGAGGCGGCGGAGCGGCCCCGGTACGTCTCGTTGCAGAAGCTGGTGCTGGCGCCGCCGCCGCCCCAGTCGAAGCTGCTGTTGCGGTTGAGGTCCACGCCCCACGTGGTGGCGTTGCACGAGCCCTGGGTGGTGTTGGTGTTCTTGCGCTTGGAGGCGCCCGTCTCGGCGATGCGGCGGCCATCGGGGTTGGCCTGCACCACCACGTGCAGCTCGTGGTGGTCGAGCAGCCACGTGGCGTCGGCGTCCGTGCCGTAGCGCGAGGCGAGCTGCTCGGCGAAGCGCGTGGCCATCTCCGCCGTCGTGTACTCGCGGGCGTGGATGCCGCCCATGAGGAAGAAGCGCGGCTTGGGGCCGGGGCGCGACGTGTTGGTGAGAATCATGACGCGCAGGTCATCCCCCGCGGGGCCCCCGGCGGTCACCTTGTCCCAGGTGTCCCCAATGTCCTTCCACTGGGCGAGGTTCGGGTAGGTGGTCTCCAGCCGGGCCATGGCGGCATAGGTCTCGGGCACGGTGCGGTAGCACGAATAGCCGGAGATGCCCTGGAGGCGCATGTCCTGCTCCCGGGGCGCGTTGAGGATCCGCGTCTGCTCCTCGAGCAGCTCCACCTTGCGCCCGGAGGCCACCAGGGCGTCGAACTCCGCTTGCGACAGGAGCGCCTCCACGGTGCGGCGCTCATTGTCCACGGCGGCGGTGAGGTCCAACTTCTCGGCCAGACCGTTGAGGTCCTCCCGGGAGGCGAAGGACACCTTGGCCACGAGGGTGGCGTCCTGAGAGTGGGCGTGGGCAAGCGGGGAGAGAGAAAGCGCGGCCAGGGCGACGAACGCTGCGGAGTGTGACGGCATGGGGGATGCTCCTTGGTGAGGCTTTGCAAGCTATTCCAAGGATTCCCGTTTGGCTAGATTTCGCAGCCGCAACGCGTTGCCAATGACAGACACGGAGGAGAGGCTCATGGCGGCGCTGGCGAGCATGGGGCTCAGCAGCCAGCCAAATGCGGGGTAGAGGACGCCGGCGGCCAGGGGCACCCCGAGCAGGTTGTAGACGAAGGCGAAGAAGAGGTTCTGCCGGATGTTGCGCAGCGTGGCCTCGCTGAGGGCACGCGCGCGGGCGATGCCCACCAGGTCCCCCTTCACCAGCGTCACCCCCGCGCTCTCCATGGCGACGTCCGTTCCGGTCCCCATGGCGATGCCCACGTCCGCCTGGGCCAGGGCGGGCGCATCGTTGACGCCATCTCCCGCCATGGCCACCACCCGCCCCTCGGCCTGGAGCCGCTTCACCACGTCCCCCTTCGCCTCGGGCAGCACCTCGGCCATCACCTCGTCCAGCCCCAGCTTCCGGGCCACCGCCTCCGCCGTGGTGCGGCTGTCGCCGGTGAGCATCACCACGCGCAGGCCCTCGCGCCGCAGGAGCGCCAGCGCCTCGGGCGTGGTGGCCTTGAGCGGATCCTCCACCCCCAGCAGCCCCGCGGCCGCTCCCTCCACCGCCACGAAGACCACCGTCTGTCCCTCGCGCCGCAGCGCCTCGGCCCTCGCGGACAAGGCGCTCACGTCCACCCCCAGCGCGGAGAACAGCGCCGCGTTGCCCAGCGCCACGGAGGTGCCCTCCACCTGCCCCACCACGCCCTTGCCGGTGAGCGAACGGAAGTCCTGGGCCCGCGTGGGCGAGGCCCCGCGCGCCTCGGCCCCGGAGACGATGGCGGCGGCCAGGGGGTGCTCACTGCCCCGCTCCAGGCTCGCGGCCAGGAGCAGGAGCCGCGCCTCCGTCATGCCCGCCACGGGCTCCACCGAGACGAGCGTGGGCTTGCCCTCGGTGAGCGTGCCCGTCTTGTCCACCACCAGCGTGTCCACGCGCTCCAGCCGTTCGAGCGCCGAGGCCTCCCGGACGAGCACCCCCACCTGCGCCCCGCGCCCGGTGGCCACCACGATGGAGATGGGCGTGGCGAGCCCCAGCGCGCACGGACAGGCGATGATGAGCACCGCCACGGCGTTCACCAGGGCATGGGCGAACCGGGGCTCGGGCCCCCACACGCTCCACACCAGGGCGGTGAGCACCGCCACGGCGATGACGGCGGGAACGAAGACGGAGGCCACCGTGTCCGCCAGCCGCTGGATGGGGGCCCGGGTGCGCTGGGCCTCGCCCACCCGCTGGACGATGCGCGACAGGAGCGTGTCCTTGCCCACGCGCTCGGCCTTCAGGATGAGGCTCCCGGTGCCGTTGACGGTGCCTCCCGTCACCTTCGCGCCGGGCGCCTTCTCCACCGGCAACGACTCGCCCGTCACCATGGACTCGTCCACGGCGCCCTGCCCTTCCACCACCACGCCATCCACGGGGACCTTCTCGCCGGGCCGCACGCGCAGCCGGTCTCCGGGCCGCACCTCCTCCAGGGACACGTCCTCCTCGCCCCCATCCTCCCGGAGCCGCCGGGCCGTGGTGGGTGCCAGGCTCAAGAGGGCCCGCAGTGCACCCGAGGTGGCCCGGCGGGCGCGCAGCTCCAGCACCTGGCCCAGGAGCACCAGCGTGATGATGGTGGCCGCGGCCTCGAAGTAGACGGGGATGGCGCCCCCATGGCCGGTGAAGGCATGCGGCAGCGCACCGGGAAAGAGCGTGGCGAAGACGCTGAAGAGGTAGGCCGCGCCGGTCCCCAGCGCGATGAGGGTGAACATGTTGAGGTGCCGGTTGCGCACCGAGGCCCAGCCCCGCTGGAAGAAGGGCGCTCCGCCCCACAGCACCACGGGGGAGCTGAGCACGAGCTGGATCCAAGCGAGGGCGCTGGGCGAGAGCCGCTGCTGGACCGGCTGGCCTGGAATCATCTCCGACATGCCCAGGACGAGCGTGGGCACACAGAAGGCCAGACATACCCAGAACCGGCGCGTCATGAGGAGCAGCTCGGGGTCCGGCGTCTCGTCCCCCAACGTGAGGGCTTCGGGCTCCAGCGCCATGCCACACTTGGGGCAGGCCCCCGGATGGTCCTGCCGGACCTCCGGGTCCATCGGGCAGATGAACATCGTCCCGGGCGGCGCCTCGGGCGCGGGGGCCGGCGTGGGGTTCAGATACTTCTGGGGATCCGCGCGGAACTTCTCCTGGCACTTCGGGTTGCAGAAGAAATAGCGCTGGCCTTCATGCTCGAAGGTGCCCCCCTTGGGGTGCTCGGGGTCCACCCGCATGCCACAGACCGGGTCCACGGGCCGGGAGTCGCCTGACGGTGCTTCCTGCATGAAGGGCATCCTCGGCTGTGGAAGGATTCCGGCCCATGCTTGAACTTCGCGCGTGTATCGATGTCAACGATCTGGACCAGGGCATTGCCTTCTACACACAGGCGCTGGGGCTCACGCTCGGGCGCCGGCTCGGAGACGGCTGGGCAGAACTCCTCGGAGCGCCTTCGCCCATCGACCTGCTCGCCAAGCCCGAGGGAAGCTCCGCCAGCCCCACGGCGTCCCTGCCCCGCACCTACCGCCGGCACTGGACGCCGGTCCATCTGGACTTCGTGGTCAGCGATCTCGATGCGGCGGTGCAGCGCGCCCGGAGCGCGGGGGCCGTCATCGAAAAGGACATCGAGGTGACGAAGTGGGGGCGCATCGCCCTCCTGGCGGACCCCTTCGGCCACGGCCTCTGCCTGCTTGAATTCCGCGGGCGGGGTTATGACGAACTCCTCTGCGGGGCGTGAAATCGCCTGGGTCAAGAAGCGGAGGAGAGGGCGCGAAACTCGGCGACGCAGTCCAGGAGCCGGTGGATGGCAGCCTCATGATCGCCGTGAGCGGCCTGGAGGAAGGCGTCCTCCCAAGTATGTCCCAGGGGCACGCGGCCGGTGTCCTGGAGCCAGCGCTCGAAGCGCAGGTACTCCTCGTCCTTCAGCCCCGCCAGAGAGAGACACAGCCGGTACCCGTCGATGTACCCGGCCATGTGCTCCACGGATGCTTCACCGATGTACATGAGGATGCGGCCCACGCGGCGGATTTCCAGCAACTCGTCCAGGGTCGGCACGGGAGGTTGAGTAGGCCGCAATGCCGGCGGTCTGCCCAGGCGGCTTCTCTCCTCGGTGTTCAAGGGCATGGCTGCGAGTTCCTCGGGGGACAGGCTGCGGAACTCGGCCACGTAATCGAGGTACTTGCGGATCGCGCGGGTGTGGTCGCCATCGAACTCCCGCAGGTAGGCCTCCGCCCAACCCTCCCCGGGCCACGCCTTCTTGACGTCATGCATCCACAAGAAGAAGAGCTGATCCTGGCCTTCATCCATGCCGAGGTGACGCGCACACCAACTGTAGCCCTGAGTGAAACACCTGACGCGGCCTGCGTTCGGGGTACCCAAGTACAGATAGGGCGGGGACTGGCGTGTCCGCATGTCGTGGCGGATCTGGAGGAGCATTTCAACCAGTGTCGGTGGAGCTTTTGCTGCGGGAGTGCGCGGTTCCTGGTTCATGGCGACTCCACGGCCTTCTCGATGATGGGCGCGCGCGCGCCGAGCCGGCTCATGTACTCGGTCCAGGGAAGCCCTGAGACACCAGTATAGGCATCGTACGCACGATCTTTCATGCGAACCAGTACGTGGAGACCCGCGTTCGAGACATGTGCGTCTTTGCCAGTCGCCAAGCGAAAAACAATCTCGGCAGGGACCCGCTCGTTTGAGACCCGGGTCGTGAGTTCGACGTACTCGGGCCCGCCACCCAGCCGGGTGAAAACGGCGTGGATGCTCCGCGCCACCCCCTGACACGCGCCTGGCACCTGTTTACTCGCGTCGAACGCGGCCTTGAAGCCGGTGAGCCACAGCGGCGCTTTGAGCCCTGTGGCGACCTCGTAGGCCTGGACAGCCTTCGCCAGTTCTCCCCGCGTCAGGTGCGCGAGCACCTGCGCTCGCGCGGAGTCCGTGATGCCTTGTACCTGCGACGCAATGATGCCTGGCGGCGATCCATGGGCCGACTGCGGGCCCACCACGCATAGCACCAGGAACCACCCCAAAATGTGCGGCCGGAGCATATCTGCGGACGCTAGTACCCAAGCGCGCAGAGCCCCAAGGACGTGCCGAGTCGCGTCAAAACCGGGAGACTGCATGCTCGGGCGAGCCCCACTCTTCAGGTGACGGCCGTGAGGACCCAAATCTCAAAGCTGGGCCAGCTCCTCAAGTAGAATTTCCGCCTGCTCGCGGTAGAGCGGCACGACTTCGATCTGAAGCAGGTCTTCCATCAACCGGCATGCCCCCTGCAAATCTCCCCGATCCCGCAGGCGGTATGCTTGGTGAAGCGCATCCGACAGCCTGTGGGAGCCCTCGCGGATGCGCCGCCGGATCTCCCCGAGCAGTGCCGTCGCGGCGGGAAGGCTGTGTAGAGCGGCCTCCGCGTCATCCTGGCTGATGGCCACCTGTTGGGCTGTGCGAAACAGGAGCGCACGCGTGGCATCCGTCAGCTCTAGCGTCGCGCCTCTTTCGAAGACCTGCTGTGCCAGCGCCCGCAGTTCGTCCCAATCGGTCTCTTCCATCATGGGGTCGTTTTCCTACGCTTGCGGCACTGGTTGAAGGGCCACTCCTGTTGTCCCTCGCAGTAACGCAGACACTGATAGCAGGAGCCCATCCACCCTTCGTTCTTGCAATCCACGTAGTTGCGGATGCAGCGCTGCTTCCACTCCGGCAGTTCGAGGTTGTTGGCGAAGTCGCCCTCCCCGTCCCCAGCAGCCTTCGCGGCCTCATAGGCCGTCTTCAACCTGCTGAGAGCCGCCAAAGCCTCGGCCTCAGTTGCGGCGCAGCTCTCCACAGGACTCAAGGGGAACTTCCTGATGCAGCAGGCCACCGACGTTTCTCCGGGTTGGCACAGCGCAGCCGCAGCACCTGCCGCCAACAACCCCAGAAGGAAGGCCAGGCCAACCGCCAGAGGAGAATTCGCACTCTTCATGTGAAGCACAATATCGCAGGGAGCGAGCCACTCGGCTACCACCAGACTGCGCTCCACCTCTGCGGTGAGCTTCGCGCTGACATGTTCCAGGGAAACTCAAGGCAGGAGGCGGGACAGCCCACATGTTGAAGGGCAGTCCTCCAAAAAGGAGGAAATGACCCCGGGTTGAGGCCTGCGGCCAGATGAGCGCGGGCCGTGCTCAGAGCGCGGAGAACAGCTTGGCGAAGTTCTGGCGCCGGAACTCCTCGACGACATGGTTCACGAACACGCGGGTCTTCGCGGGCAGCTGCCGGTGCCCCGCGTAATAGAGCGCGATCGGTCCAATGTCAGCGTGCCACTTGGGCAACACCCGCACCAGCGCTCCGCTCTGCAAGTACGGCAAGACATTCGCCGTCACGACGAAGGTAATGCCCAGGCCCATCGCCGCGCATCGGCAGAGCGCATCGGGATCATTGATGATCAGACGCGGCTTCATCTCGACCGAGAACTGCTCGCCCGAACGCGTGCGCAACAGCCAGGAGCGGATGCGCCCGCTCAGCGGTGAGCGCAACAGGAGGCCCTCGTGGTGCTGGAGGTCCGCGGGCTCCTTGAGCGGTGCGTGCCGCTCCAGGTACGCAGGCGAAGCCACCCCAATCACATGAGCCCTGGCCAGCTCACGCGCGGCCACCCCTGAAGGAAGCTCGAAGCCCCCTCCGATCGCCGCATCGAAGCCCTCCGCGATCAGATCCACCGGCCGGTTCTCGAAGTGCCAATCCGGCACGATGGCGGGATAGCGCGCGAGGAAGTCGTGCAACAGGGGCACGAGGTAGTCGAGCCCGAACCCGGGAGACACGCTGACCTTCAACACCCCCGAGGGCTGTCCCGCGGCCGACGAGGCATTGGCGATGGCGGCTTGGAGCGACTCCAGGCCCGGGCTGGCCTCGCGCAGAAAGCGCTCGCCCGATTCGGTCAAGGTCAGCCCGCGCGTGCTGCGCTGGAACAGGCGCACGCCCAGCTTGGCCTCGAGCCGTGCCACGTTTTGACTGACGGCCGCGGGCGTCAGGCCCAGCTGCCGCGCGGCGCCCGAGAAGCTCGCCACCTGCGCGCTGCGCACGAACGACTCCAGGGTGATGAGGGTCTCCATGATTCACACGGCTCCAGGGCACCAAGCGGAAACGCTTTAAACATCTTGTTTAAAGAGATTCCACAGACTTCCCTCTGTTGCAAGAGGAGCCCGGAACGCATTCTCCCCTCACACCCTTCGTGTTTGGAGATCTCCATGAGCCCCTCTGCTTCCCCCAAGACCGGTCTGGATGCCCTGCTCACGCCTGACAACTGCGTGCTGCTCTTGATTGACCATCAGCCCTTCCAGTTCGCGGGCCTGCGCAGCCATGACACCCAGACGATCATCAACAACGTGGTGGGGCTGGCCAAGGCCGCGAAGCTGTTCGGCGTGCCGACGCTGCTGACCACGGTGCTCGAGGAGCGGGGCGGCTACCTGCTCAAGCCCTTGCAGGACGTCTTCCCCGAGCAGAAGCCGCTCAACCGCACCTTCATCAACACCTGGCAGGACTCCCGCGCCGTCGACTGGGTCAAGAAGTCCGGCAAGAAGAAGATCGTCATGGCGGCGCTGTGGACCGAGATCTGCCTCGCGATGCCAGCGATCCAGGCGCTCGGCGAAGGCTATGAGGTCTACATCGTCACCGACGCCTCGGGCGGCGTCAGCCTCGAAGCGCATGAGATGGCGATCCAGCGGATGGTTCAGGCCGGCGCGGTGCCGATCACCTGGACGGTGCTGGCCTCGGAGCTCCAGCGCGACTGGGCCCGGACGGCCACCGTGCCGGGCATCTCCCAATTGCTCGTCGAGCACATGGGCGTCGTCGGCACCAGCTACACGTGGGAGCAACAGCTGCTCGACACGCCCCCCCAGCGCTGAAACGGGCGAACTCCTGGAAGGGTAGCGCTCCGGCACGCTCAAACGCACACGGAATCCTTGTATTTCATGATTCCATCCACTATGCCAACGCAGCGCGCATGAGCCGCGCATGGGAGGACATAATGCGTCAAATCATCGTCGGCGCTGCACTGGCACTGGGCCTCGGAGTTGGCTTTACGGCAGGAATCCCGTCTGCGGAGGCGGCCCGTCTGCCCGAGCCATCCGCCGCGGCGTGCACTGAGTTCAAGTGCTCCCAGATCTGCACGGACCGTGGCTATGACTACGGCTCGTGCTCCAGCGGTAGCTGTGTCTGTTACTTCCTGCCCTGAGCGGGTGTTGCACTGAGATGACCTAGCGAGGCCGGGAGAAGAACTCCCGGCACTGCTTCAGCGCCTCGCGAGGCCCCTGGGTCACGGCGATGAAGGGGATCAGGATCGCCAAGAGCAAGAGGGGAGCCACCAGCACCCCGGCCAGGACGCCCACCACGGCCCCTCCCGCTCCCAACATCGGGTGAATGGGCCAGCACAACACGGCTCCAGTGACGGCTCCCGTCAGGGTGCAGACCAGCACGACAGGCTCGATGAGGTTCATGGTGAAGTGGCCCCGGTGCAAGGCATCCCAAGGGCATCTATCAAGCCCTGTGCCACCCTCTCCAAGACTGGGGGCCAGCCCCGCTCTGGCTTCCCTGTGCCGGAATGGCGCGTCCCCATAGGCCGGTGTGACAGGCTGTCTCCTGTTCCTTCCGCTAAACAAGGCGCTGAAGGCTCATCTGCCCGGAGATGCTCAAGAGGTTTCCCCATGGCTTCTGAGGCGCCGCTGTCCTCGCGCTTCTTCGTCCTCTGTGACGACAAGGGGGGACGCCATGACACCCAGTTCGACAAGGCGGAGCCTGTTCACCGGGGAGAAGCCCCTCATTGCCCGAGGTGCGGCGCGCCCATCGGCATGCGGACGTGGCAGCCCCCTTATCGTGTCGAACTGGAAGTGCATGGCGAGAACCTTGGCGACTTCGCCGAAGGCCCCGGGTACGACCGGCTCATCTCCGAGCGCATGGCCGAGGCTTTCCAAGCGGAAGGACTGACCGGACTGCTCGGCTTTCATCCCGTGGAAGTCGTCCGAGCGCGCAGGAAGCGCAAAGGGCTCGGAACGGGCCCCGTCCCCCGCTACCTCGCGGTCACCGCGTGTTTCGGACGTGGTGCCGTGGATGAAGGGCGCAGCCGCTTGAGCCGGAACAGGCCCCTCACCTGCCCCGAGTGCCGCGATCCTGGCGTGGACGCCATTCACGGCTTTGCCTTGGAACCCGGCACCTGGCAGGGCGAGGACGTGTTCCGGCCCCGGGGCCTCCAGGGCCGCATCCTCGTCTCCGCGCGCTTCGCCTCGTGGGTCCAGCGGCATGCGCTGACGAACATGCGGCTGATTCCTACCGAGGAATACCTCCAGCCCTGAGCTACCCCACGAGCCCCACAATCCCACGGGTGATGGCATAGACGAGCACCGCCACCAGCGCCGCCGCGGGGATGGTGAACACCCAGGCCCAGATGATGCGCCCGGCCGTGCCCCAGCGCACCGCCTGCCAGCCCTTGGTCGTCCCCACGCCCACGATGGCTCCGGTGATGGTGTGCGTCGTGGACACCGGAATGCCCAGCTTCGCCAGCGCGATGATGGTGACGCCGCCGCCCGTCTCCGCGCAGAAGCCGCCAATCGGCGCCAGCTTCGTCAGGCTGTGGCCCATCGTCCGGACGATGCGCCAGCCGCCGAAGAAGGTCCCCAGCGCGATGGCCGTGTGGCACGAGATGATCATCCACCAGTCGATGTGGAACGGCCGGTCCTTCCAGATGGTGCCAAAGAGCACCACCGCGATGATGCCCATCACCTTCTGCGCATCGTTCGTGCCGTGGCTGTACGAGAAGATGGCCGACGAGACGAGCTGCAGCCGCCGGAACCACGAGTCCACCTTCATTGGCATCTGCCTGCGCACCGTCCAGATGCTCCCCAGCATCATCGCCGTGCCCAGCACCAGGCCCAAGAGCGGCGAGAGCACGATGAACGCGGCGATCTTCGCGATGCCCGAGCCCACCAGCCCCTTGAACCCCAGCACTGGCACCGTGGCGCCGATCATCCCGCCGGCCAGCGCATGCGAGGACGAGGACGGCAGGCCCCACCACCACGTCAGCAGGTTCCACACGATGGCGCCCATCAGCGCCGAGAAGATGACCATCAGCACCGCGTGGGGCCCGGCGGCCTTCAGCATCTCGAAGTCGATGATGCCCTTGCCCACGGTGTTGGCCACCTGCACGCCCCCACCGAACGCCGCGATGAAGTTGAAGAACGCGGCCCAGGCCACCGCCAGGTTCGGCGACAGCACGCGCGTGGACACCACCGTCGCGATGGAGTTCGCCGCGTCGTGAAAGCCGTTGATGAAATCGAAGATGAGCGCGACCGCGACGATTGCGATGACAGCGAAGAGCAGCATTTCAGGAGTGCTCCAGGACCACGCCTTCGATGACGTTCGCGACGCCGTTACACTTGTCCGTGGCGGTCTCGATCAAGTCGTAGACTTCCTTCCACTTGATGATCGTCAGCGTGTCCAGGCCGCTCTTGAAGAGCCGGCTCATGCCCGCGCGCAGCGCCTCGTCCGTCTGGGTCTCCAGCCGCTTGATGGCCTTGCACCCGGCGAGGATCTGCTCCGGCTTCTTGATGAGCCGCAGCGCCGCCACCACCTCCTGGACCTTCTCGGCGCTCAGCACCAGCAGCCGCGCCAGCTCGGCGGCATCCGGCTGGCTCGTCTCGATTTCGTAGTAGTGCAGCCGGGCCGCCGCCGCGTTGGTGAGATCCAACACATCGTCGATGCGCGAGAGCAACGTGTGGATCTGCGCCCGGTCGAACGGAGTGATGAACTCCTTGTGCAGGCGGTTGAAGGCCGCGTGCGTCACGTCGTCGCCCCGGTGCTCCACCTCGCGGAGGGCCTGGACCCGGGCGGCCACGTCCCGGTAGTCCACCAGCAGGGCGTGCAGCATCTTCGCCCCTTCCACCGTCACGGCACACTGCGCGTCGAAGGCGTCGAAGAACTCATCGGACTTGGGCATCAGCCTCTTGAGCATCGTGTCTCCTGGGCACCCGCCTGCGCGGGCACGGAAGTGCGGCGCGAGGTCGTGACACGCACGTGACCCTCGCGTTGCGGGGCCGTCACTACTCCACCTGTCGAGAATCGCCAGCCCTCAGTGCAAAAGGCTGATTTTTCAGAAGAACACCGCCCTTGTAGGTCATCAACCCACCCCTTCATCCCAGGCCCAGCGCCCGTCTATCGATATAAGGGGGGAACCGGAGGGCCCCATGGCGACGCGCTTCAAGAACCTCGATGGCAGTGAGCCGCACGGCTTTGGCACCATCTTCAAGTGGGCCGTGGCGGACAAGCTCGCGGGCCGGCGGCGCAAGTCTCCGGACCGGGCCGCCGTGCCGCGCGTCGAGCCGGACCTCGCCACGCTGGCCACCCCCCCGGCCCCGGGTGAGGGCGCCCGGCTGACGTGGCTCGGCCACGCGAGCTGGCTGGTGCAGCTCGACGGGGTCTCCCTGCTCGTGGATCCGGTGTTCAGCGAGACGCTCAGCCTCGTCATCCACCGCAACGTGCCCCCGGGGGTCCCCGTTGGGAAGCTGCCGCCCATCACCGCCAGCCTCGTCTCCCACAACCACTACGATCACCTGGACCTGCCCTCGCTGCGGCAGGTGGGCGCCCCCATCGTCACCGGGCTGGGCCATGCGCCCATCTTCCAGGGCGCGCGGCTGCCGTGCACGGAGCTGGACTGGTGGGGCTCGACGCGGGTGGGCCCCGTCACCGTCCACTATGTCCCCTCGCAGCACTGGAGCCGCCGGTCGCTGGCGGACGCCAACAGCATGCTCTGGGGCGGCTTCGTCATCGAGGGCTCCAGCGCCCGGCTCTACCACTCGGGGGACACCGCCTACTTCGAGGGCTTCCGGGAGATTGGCCGCCGCTACCCGGGCATCGACGCGGCCATGCTGCCCATCGGCGCGTATGATCCGGCGTGGTTCATGAGCAAGCAGCACATGAACCCCGAGGAGGCGGTGCAGGCCTTCGAGGACCTGGGCGCCGCGCGCTTCCTCGCCATGCACTGGGGCACCTTCAAGCTGACGGACGAGCCGCTCGACGAGCCCCCCCAGCGCCTGGACACGGAGTGGACGCGCCGCCAGTGGCCGCGCGAGAAGCTGCACGTGCTCGCCGTGGGCGAGAGTCTCACCGTTCGTCACGGTTGAGCCCGGCCGGAGGCTGTGGTTTGGGAGCACTCCCATGCTCCTTCCCCTGCTCCTTGCCACCGCGCTCTCCCAGGCCCCGCTCACCACCGCCGCCGAGCGCAGCCAGTGGACCCGCACCGGCCGCTATGACGAAGTGGAGAGCCTCTGCCGCGCCTTCCCCAAGGCCTTCCCCGGCAAGGTGCGCTGCGAGACCTTCGGCACCACCCCGGAGGGCAGGCCCCTGCTGGCGCTCGTGGCCAGCGCGGACGGCACCCTCACCCCCTCGGCCGCCGCGAAGAAGAACCGGCCCGTCTTCTTCTTCCAGGGCGGCATCCACGCCGGCGAAATCGACGGCAAGGACGCGGGCTTCTGGCTGCTGCGCGACGTGCTCGCGGGCAAGGCCCTGCCGGGGGTGCTCCAGCAGGTGACGGCCGTCTTCGTCCCCGTCTTCAACGTGGATGGCCACGAGCGCTTCGGCCCCAACCAGCGCCCCAACCAGGTGGGCCCCGAGGAGATGGGCTGGCGCGTCACCGCGCAGAACCTCAACCTCAACCGGGACTACGTGAAGGCGGACGCGCCGGAGATGACCGCCCTGCTCACCTTCCTCCAGACGTGGGATCCGGTGCTCTACGCGGACCTCCACGTCACCGACGGCGCCCAGTTCCAGCCCGACGTCTCCTTGGGCCTGGAGCCCCAGAAGGGCCACGCCGCCGCGATGCGCCCGGCCGGCCAGAAGATGATCTCCGAGTTCCTCTCGGTGCTGAAGGACCAGGGCCACCTGCCGCTGCCCTTCTACCCCTCCTTCAACGCGTCCGATGATCCGATGTCCGGCTTCAGCTACGGCATCTCCTCGCCGCGCTTCAGCCACAACTACTGGGCCGCCCAGCGCCGCTTCGGCGTGCTGGTGGAGACCCACTCGTGGAAGCCCTACGCGCACCGCGTGAAGACGACGCGCGACGTGCTGGAGGCCATGTTGCGGCTCGTCGCCCGGGATGGGGCCGCGCTGCGCGCCGCCGCGAAGGCCGCCGCCGCCGAGGCCGAGGCCGGGCAGGTGAAGGAGGTGGTGCTCACCTGGAAGACCACCGAGAAGAACCACCCCATCGAGTTCCCCGGCTATGCCTACACCCGGGAGACCTCGCCGCTGTTCCAGATGCCGGTGGTGCAGTACGACGCCACGAAGCCCCAGGTCTGGACGATTCCCTACTTCGACGAGGTGCGCCCGGGCCTCACCGCCGCCCTGCCCGCGGGCGGGTATCTGATCCCCGCGGCGCACGCGGCGTGGGTGGCCGTGAAGCTCCGGGCCCACGGCCTGCGCTTCCAGCGCCTGGAGCGCGCGGTGCCCTCCGCCGAGGTGGAGGTGTTCCGCGCCACCGAGGTTCAGCGCCGGCCGCAGACCTTCGAGGGCCGCGCGGTCCTCTCCGTCCAGGGCGAGTGGAAGCCGGGCACCCAGCCCCTGCCCGCAGGCACGCTCTATGTGCCGGTGGCCCAGCGCGGCGTGGAGGTGCTGGCCCACCTGCTGGAGCCGCTCGCCCCGGACTCGCTGCTCACCTGGGGTTTCTTCAACGCCCACTTCGAGCAAAAGGAATACATCGAGGAGTACGTGTTGGAGCCCTATGCGCGGGAGCTGCTCGCGAAGGACGCCACCGTGAAGGCCGCCTGGGAGCAGCGCTTGAAGGATCCCACCTTCGCGGCGGATCCCCAGGCCCGGATCCAGTTCTTCGCCGGGCGCCACCCCTCCCACGACGTCCGCTTCAACCTCTACCCCGTGTTCCGCACCGCCACGCCCCCGCCGGGATTGCGCCCCGTGAAGTAGGGCGGCCGGAGGGCACTGGCACAACGTGCTACAGCCGCCAGAGCGGGGGCCGGACGCTCACTCCCTGACGGGTGAGAAACAACTTTCTTGCCTGAGATGTGGAGGACGCAACCGCCTCGGGTATGTTCCCACGGCGTGCCAACCTTCAGTCTCGCAGCGTTGTGGAACGCTTCCGCCATCCCCGGCCATGTGGCCGGGATCGTGGAAGCCATCGAGGAGCTGTTGCCCTCGACGCAGCCCGTCGCCATCACCGTGGCGTTGCGTGAGAACGAAGCCCACCTCGAGCTCAAGCTGGAGATGACCACCTTCCCCCGGCTCGAGATGGACCGGTTCTCGTGGGAAATCAAGGCGAGCAAGGGAACCCTCGTGGAGCTGTGGCGCCTGCCCAAGGCCGAGCGCGACGCGTTCCGGGCCGCCGCCTTCTCCGGCAACGTCATCACCGCCCCCGACTACTTCACCGCGGCGCGCACCCTCCAGGAGCACCTGGAGGCCATCATCGCCCGCGGCCGGCGCCCCGTGCAGGTGGTCATCCCGCCGTCCGCCCAGCGCGCCCCGGCGCAGGCCCAGGTGGCCGATGAGCCGCTCGCGGAGGCGGTGGACGAGCCGCTCGTTCCCAGCGAGGACGTGGAGGAGGAGCCCCTCGAGCCCATCGAGGAGCTCGAAGAAGAGCCCCTTGAGCCCATCGAAGAGGCCGCTGACGAGCCCATCGAGGCCATCGAGGAGGCCGCCGACGAGCCCATCGAGGCCATCGAAGAACCCCTCGATGAGCCCATCGAAGCGCCGCTGGACGAGCCCATCGCCGCCGCGCAGCCGGTGGACGCCGAGCCCGCACCGGTCACCGAGCCGCCCGCGGGCCCGGAGCTGCGCCGCGCCCACCGCTTCCCCGTCATGCTGGAGATGGAGTTCCGCTCAGAGCTGGACTTCGTCCGGGAGCACGCCACGAACATCTCCAACGGCGGGCTCTTCGTGCGCACCGCCCACCGGCCGCCCATCGACAGCATCGTCAAGGTGGACGTGAAGCTGCCCAACGGCTCGACCCTTCAGGGAGAGGCCATCGTGGTCCACCTGGTGGATGACCCCTACAAGGGCGGGGTGGGCCTGGCGTTCCTCAACGACGATCCCACCTTCGCGACGACGCTGGATGACTACCTGGCGAGCCTCGCGGGGCCGGTCTAGCAGCCCCGCCGGCTCACGCCACCCGCTGCCCCGGCTTCACCTGGGGCAGAGCGGGCACCATGCCCAGCTCCGCCTCCACCACGAGGCGGCTGCGCCCTCCGCCCTGCTTCACCACGCGCACCTGCACGCCGATGCGCTCGGCCAGCCCGGACACGTGGGAGATGATGCCCACCTGGCGGCCCGTGGCCTGGAGCGCGTCGAGTGTGGCCAGCGCCACCTCCAGCGTCTCCGGATCCAACGTGCCGAAGCCCTCGTCGATGAAGAGCGTCTCCACCTGGGCCGTCTCCGACGAGAGCGACGCCAGCCCCAGCGCCAGCGCCAGCGAGACGAGGAAGGACTCTCCGCCGGAGAGGCTCGCCAGGGCCCGCACCTCGTCGCCCATGTCCTGATCCACCACCTGAAGATCCAGATCGTGCCCGGGCACGCGCATCAGCTTGTAGCGCCGGGCCAGGTCCTGGAGGTGGGCGTTGGCGTGAAGCAGCAGCGCGTCCAGCGTGAGGCTCTGGGCGAACACCTTGAACTTCTTGCCGTCCGACGAGCCGATCAGCTCGTGCAGCGTCTTCCACACCCCGGCGGCGCGGCGCCGCTCCTCCAGCACGAGCATCTGCGCGCCGTGCCGCTCGCGGGCCTCGTGGTCCTGATCCAGCCGGGCCTTCCACTTCGCCGCACTGGCGCGGTGGGTCTCCACCTGCACACGGGTCCGCTCCAGGGCAGCCTCCACCTCGGGCTCGGGCAGCGCGGGGGGCGTGGAGGCCTCGTGCCGTGCGAGCCACCCGCGGCGCTCATCGAGCACCGCGCGGGTCCGCTCGTGCGCCGCGTGGAGCTCCGCCAGGGCGCGGGCCTCGGCCTCGCACCAGGCCGCGCCCTTCGCCAGCAGCGCCCTCACGTCCGCCAGGGCCAGCCCCTGGCCTTGGAGCAGCACACCGAGCGAAGCCTGGGCCTGCGCCTGTGCATCGGCGGCGGCCTGGTGGGCCTTGGCGGCCTCCTCCGCGCGCGCCGTGGCCACCGCCGCCTCGCGGCTCGCGGCCTCCGCCCGTTCCCGGGCCTGCTCGAACGCCTTCGTGGCCGCGTCCACCGCTGCCCGCAGCCCCGCGCGCACCTCCTCCGTGGGACGGCCGTTCAGCAGCTTCGCGCGCTCGGCCTGCGTCCGCTGGAGCGCCTCCGCCGCGCGTTGGGAGGCGAGGGCATGCCCCTCGGCGACGCCCCGCAGCACCTCCGCCTTGGCCTCGGCGGCGGCCCGGGCCTGGCGCCCCTCGGCTTCGCGCTCCTGGGCCACCTTGAAGGCCTCCTGGCGCGCATGCCATGTGGCCACCTGCTCCGAGCCGCGCTTGCGGAAGCCCGAGGGGTCCGCCGCGAGCCGGTTCTCCCACTCGCCCCACCCCTCCTTGAACGCGGGCGCCAGGTCCGCCACGGCCTGCCGCCGGACCTCCGCGGCCTGCCCGGCCTCGCGCTCCGCTTGCTGAAGGGCCTGCTCGGCCCGGGCGTACTCCGCCTCCGCGCGCCGCAGCGCCTCTCCCGCCACCTCCACCCTGGAACGCCAGGACTCCAACGCGGCCCGGGCCTCCTTCGCCGCGCGGGCCCGCTGCTCGGCGGCCTCCTCGCCGGCCCGCACCGCCTCCAGTTGCGCGAGAACCGCTTTCAAGGCCTCGTCCAACCACCCCGCGGAGGCCACGTCCTCCGGGGCCTCGGGGGGAAGGGGTGCCTCCATCCGCGCCCGCGCCGCGGCCCACGCCTCGCGGTGTCCCGCGAGCCGGAGCCCCGTGGTGCTCCGCCGGTGCTCCGCCTGCGCCTCCCGGGCCCGGGCGCCTTGCTCTCGCACGAGCGCCGATGCTTCCTCGCGCCCCGTCTGGGCCCGCTCCGCCTCCAGCGTCTCGACACGCACGGTGGCGCTCACCACGAACTCATCCAAGGCATCTTCTGCCCGGACGTGGGGATGGTCCTTCGACCCACACAGTGGACAGGCCTCTCCGTCCTTCAACGTGGCCCGCTGGGAGGAGTAGCTCTGGATAGACTGCGCCTCGATCAGGGCCCGCCGCGCTTCATTCCACGAGGCGTCCAGCACCACCCGCCGGGCCGCCGCCTCGCGGGCCTCGGTCTTCGCGGCTTCCACCTCCCGCCGGGCCTCCTCTCCCTCCGCCAGGGCCTCCCGCTCCGCCACGGCATCGAGGGCCGCACCCGCCTGGGCGACGCTCAGGCTCCGCAGTGCCTCCCGCCGCGCGTCCAGGGACGCTCTCAAGGCGCGCCGGGCCGCCCCAGCGTCCTCACCCACCGCCGCCTCGGCCTGGGTGGCCGTGGCCTGCGCCTTCTCCAGGGACGCCTGATGGGACTCCCACTCCTGACGTCGCTGATCCGTGGTCTCGCGCAGCGCCGCCACCTCGGCGCCCTTGCGCGTGGCCACCAGGCGGGATTCCTTCTCGGTCCCCGTGGCGCGCTCGTACCGGACCAGCTCCGCCTCCCAGCGGGGCCACTCCTTGGCGATGGCCTCCAGGCGCGTCTGGCTGGCCAGCCACGTCCGGGCCTCTTCCGCCGCGCGGCGCGCCGCCTCCTCCTTCTGGGAGAGGTCCGCCAGTACCTGCCGCTGGCGCGCTTCGTCCGCCCGGGAGGACTCCGCGCGCTGAGAGGCCTCCTGGGCCTCCCGGCGCTCCATGACCACCTGCGCATCCAGCCGCGCTGCTTCGGTCAACGCCGGAGCCTGAGCAGCCTCGTCCGCCTGCGCCGCCGCGCGGGCCGCTTCCGCCTGCCGCAGCGCGTCCTTCCGTGAGTCCACGTCCGCGAGGAACCTTGCGGCCTCTGCCGCCCGCGACGCCTTGAGCGCGGCGGCTTCTGCCCCCACGCGCTCAGCGGCCTCCACCGAGGCCATGGGCATCCGGAAGACTTCCGCCGCGCGCACCCGCGCGAGCTGGGCCTCCCGGGGCGCCGCCGCCGCCACCTCCTGCTCACCCCGGCCCCAAGCCTCCGAGGCCTCGCGCTCGGACGCCCGCAGCCGGGCCCGCTCCCGGTACCACTCCATCGCGGCCGAGGTCTCCTTCAGCACCGCCTCTTGCTGGGCACGCGCCGCCTCTTCCACCGCGAGCGCGCTCTCGGCCGCCGTGCGCTCCTCCTCCGGCATCCGGGAGATGGCCTCAAGCCTCTGAGACATTTGATCCAGCTCGGCTTGCTCAGCCTTATTGCGCTCATGCGCGGCGATGGACAACCGGCTGTAGACTTCCGTGCCCGTCATCCGCTCCAGCAGCTCCGCGCGCTCTTTGGCATCCGCGCGAAGGAAGGCGGCGAACTCGCCCTGGGCCAGCAGCGCGGAGCGGCGGAACTGATCAAACGACAGCCCGAGTTTCTCCTCGATGACCGGTAGCACCTCGGTCTTCTTGCCCCCAAAGCGCTGTCCAGAGGTCACCTCTACGAGGCTCATCTCTTGGTGTTGGAGACGTCCGTCAGCTTTGTTCCTGGCTTTCCACACTGCCCACCGGGCCCGGTAGCGCTTGCCATCCTTTCCGCAGAAATCCACCTCGGCGAAGCCCTCGGCCGCCCCCCGCCGCAGCACGCCGCGCACGTCGTGGGAGAGCAGCCGGTCCTCCTCCTCTTCCCCGGAGCGCCCCACCGGCACGCCCCCGCGTCCCCCCAGCCTCGGGGTGCGATCGAAGAGCGCCAGGCACAGCGCATCCAGCAGCGTGCTCTTGCCCGAGCCGGTGGCCCCGGTGATGGCGAACAGCCCCAGCTTGTCCAGGGGCGGCTCATCCAGCGCCAGCGCGAAGTCCCCCGCAAGGCTCGTCAGGTTGCGTCCCCGGATGGCGAGGATCTTCATGACGCGTTCTCCTCGACCTCGGTGAGCAGCGTGTGGAAGGCCTCCAGGAGGCCGGGGGCCAGGGGGTCCTGGTAGTCGCGGGCATAGCGGGCCTTGAAGACATCCTCGGGCTTGCGCTCGCGCAGCGAGATGCCCGGCTGGACATCCGCCAGCGCCCCGCCCGTGCCGGTATACGCGGGCGTCAGCTTGACCAGCCGCGCCGCCTTGCCCGCCAGCGCCTCCTCGACCTTGCGCCGCAGCGCGGGCTCGGGCCGGGGAAGGGACACGCATACCTCCAGGTACGGCCACGCGCGCGTGGAGTCCCCGGCCTCCGCCTCGGGCAGCGCCGCGAGCTGGGCCAGCACCTCCTCCAGGGTCACCTCGCTGCGCTCCGGCACGCGCCGGATGTCCACCGTGCGCGGCACGGTGAGCGGCTTCACCGAGCCGAGCGTCTCCCCGTCCAATTCCACCAAGAGCACCTGATGCAGGTAGCCCGCCTCGCTCAGCGACAGCGGCAGCGGCGAGCCGCTGTAGCGCACCGACTCGCGGCCCCCCACGCGCTGCGCCTTGTGCAGGTGCCCCAGGGCGGCATAGGCCACGTCCTCGGGGAACAGGTCCACGGGCAGGGCATGCTGGTTGCCCCCGAGGATCCGCCGCTCGCTGAGCTGGGACAGCTCGGTGCCCACCATGTAGCAATGGCCCATGGCCACCAGCGCCTGTCCCGGCTCCCTGCGCCGCCGGGCCGCCTCCAGCGTCAGGCCGTACACCTCGCGCACGCCCTCGATGAGCCGGTCCCCCTCGGTGTCGACCAGGGGCAGGTCCGCGGGCCGCAGGTACGGCACCGCCGCCACCCAGGCCCGGATCTGTCCGCGCGAGTCGTGCAGCGGCACCAGCAGCCGCTCGAAGTCCAGCGAGTCCGGGCGCCGGGGCAGGCCGCCCACCACGCGCACGCCCATCGCGGAGAAGAGAGGATCCGGCGCATCCAGGCGCGCCGCCGAGTCGTGGTTGCCCCCAATGACGGTGATGTTCAGCTGGGGCAGCCGCTTCCGGGCGCGGGCGATGAACTGGTACCAGGCCGCCTGGGCCTCGGCGCTGGGGTTGGCGGTGTCGAAGACATCCCCGGCCACCAGCAGCGCATCGACGGACTGGGCCTCCAGGGTGTCCAGGAGCCACTCCAGGAAGGCGGCATGCTCCGCCTCCCGGGAGACGTCGTACAGCGTATGCCCCAGGTGCCAGTCCGACGTGTGCAGCAGACGCATCCGGTACCACCCCTCCTTGGCCGCTCGCGCAGCCTCCACCACTCCGTGGACCCGGTCCAAGAACCAGGAGGGCGCCCGCTTACTCCCTTGGTCTGACATGCCCACGGAACCCTGTCATTCCGGACACTTGCCGAAGGGCAGGTAGGGTCGAATCAACGGGGTGGGGAGCACGTGGGGGGTCGCGGCGGGAGCGGGCACGCAAGACGCGCCTCGCGCTCTCATCACACGCGGTGAACTCCAACTGTGAGACGGAGCCCGGAAACGGAGTGGGCCTCTCCTCCCTCCGTTCCCGGGCACTCCTCTCATCTCAGCTTTTTCGAGGCGGAGCCTGGAAACGGAGTGGGCCTCTCCTCTCCCCGTTCCCTGGCACTCCAAACCTCTGCATCTGTGCCTGGCAGCCCGAAGGAGTGAAGCGGCTGCCGTGACGGGACAGGGCTATTGCACCCCGGATGCCAACCCCAACCACCCCTGCCCACCCTCGTGAATCCAGGGAGTTACACGCAGCCCCCAGGTCCAAGCGGCAGAACCCAGGGCTCCAGAGGCCCGGAAGGGGTGGTGACACCGGTCACCACCTGGTGACTCAAGCCACCTGCCAGTGGCCCGGCTCGGTCACCTCGGCGGCCAGCAGCGGCAGGCCCAGCGCCTCGAAATAGCGGGCCCGCACCTGCTCGGCGAGCAGCACGGGGTCGTCCCCCAGGGCCTCCACGGGAACGGGCGGCAGCACGCGTACGCGCACCGAGGCGCGGGGGCCCATCCACGGCCCATCCCCCTTCAGGAGCTGCGTGGTGCCTTCAATCACCACCGGCACCACGGGCACGCGCTCCTCGATGGCGAGCTGGAAGGCCCCGCGCTTGAACGGCAG
Organism: Allostigmatella hybrida; assembly: GCF_020103775.1. Taxonomy (NCBI): domain Bacteria; kingdom Pseudomonadati; phylum Myxococcota; class Myxococcia; order Myxococcales; family Archangiaceae; genus Allostigmatella; species Allostigmatella hybrida. The sequence goes on along the minus strand of NZ_JAHXBH010000001.1, from coordinate 744,946 downwards.
CGGCTGGCGGGTGGGCGCGTAGGTGCCCTCCGGGTAGATGAGCACGGGCACGCCCCGGCGCAGCCAGTGGCGGCAGGCCTCCAGCATCCGCTCCAGGGCACGGGGGTGGTTGCGCACCACCGCCACGTACTCCATCAGCCGCATCATCCAGCCCACCATGGGCGTGCGGAACAGCGACGCCTTGGCCACGAACTTGAACGGGTGGAACAGCCCCATGGCGCCGAGGATGTCCGCGGCGGACTGGTGGTTGGCCACGAGCACGGCGGGGCCCGGGGGCAGGTGCTCGCGCCCCTCCACGCGCACGCGCCAGCCCGGCCAGAGGTGCAGGTACAGCCCGTGGCACCAGCGGCAGATGAAGGCGTGCAGCAGGGCCCGGTTCCGGTCGAATGGCCAGGTGACGAGCCACAGCGTGCCGCCCAGCACCGTGCACACGGGCGCCGTCACCAGGAAGACGAGCCAGAACCAGAGCGTGACCAGGTACGTCATCGGGTGCCTCGCATGGAGCCGCACGGCTGCGCCTCACCACACCATGTCCCCGGGCCGGGAAGACAGCCCACCCGGGCCCGGAGTGCTCCGCCGCCTGTCCCCCGCCCGGGCGGCCAGCGGCCGGGCGCTTCAGCGCGTGGAGCGCATGAGGCTGCTGGCGAACTGCATGGCGTAGTTCACCTCCAGGCCGCCATCGACGATGAGCGTCTGCCCGTTGACGTACGCGGAGGCCTCGGAGCACAGCCACTCGATGGGGGCGGCAATCTCATCGGCGCTGGCCACGTGGCCCGAGGGCACGCTCTCCTTCACGCGGGCCTCCAGTTCCTGCCAGGCCTCGCCCAGGTAGAAGCGGCTGGACTCGGTGTCGATGTAGCCCGGGTTCACGGCGTTGACGCGCACGCCGGAGCCGGCCAGCTCCGCGGCGAAGTACTTCACCAGGATTTCCATGGAGCCCTTCATCGCCCCCAGGAAGCCGTGGAAGGGCAGCGGCATGCGCGAGTCCATGCCGGACACCGCGACGATGCGCCCCTTGCGGCCCTCCATGAGCGGCACGGCGCGCTGCACGCCGAGCATGAAGCTCTTCACCGTGACGTTGAACGTCTTGTCCATCTGGTGGAGCTTCATCTGCATCAGCGGCAGGAAGGCCGTGGAGGCCGCGTTGGCGACGAAGACATCCAGCCCGCCGAACTCCTGCTGGATGGTGTCGAACACGCCATGGAGGCTCGCCGGTTCGAGCTGATCCGCCACGACGGCCCGGCACCGCCGGCCCAGGGCCTCTACCTCGCGGGTGAGCGCGGCGGCGGCATCCACATCCCGCCGGTACGTGGAGACGATGTCATAGCCCGCCTTGGCGAGCCGCAAGGAGACGCACCGGCCCACGCCGCGCGAGCCCCCCGTGATGAGCGCTACGGGAGAAGTCATGGAAGCAAGGCATACCATCTTCCGCGCCCCCGGGGACGCGTGCATCTGCCGGTCTGTGAACGGAAGGACCCCCAAAGGCCTCGCCAGCCTTGAGCGGTGCCCTTTCGCGGTGGATTCTCGCGCCCCGCGGGACCGTGCCTCTTAAGGTATGGCCGTTCAGACTCATGGCCGGGAAAGGACGTATGGAAACACAAGGACTCCACATCGAAACCACGCCGCGCGAGGGAGACCCCATCGTCCGCGCGGGCCAGCCGGACCCTTGCACCATCGTCCTCTTCGGGGCCACGGGAGACCTGGCCCAGCGCAAGCTCTTCCCCGCCCTGTTCGAGCTGGCGCGAGAGAAGCTCCTGCCCGAGTCCTTTGCGGTCGTGGCCTTCAGCCGCTCCTCGCACGACAACGACGCCTTCCGCGCCCAGGTGAAGAAGGGCCTCGAGGAGTTCGCCCGCACCCAGCCCCTGGACGAGGCCACCTGGAAGCGCTTCTCCTCGCGCCTGGAGTGCATCGCGGGCGCCTATGACGACCCGGCCTCCTACGAGCGGCTGAGCGCCCACCTGGAGGACGTCAGCAAGCGCCACGGCACCCAGGGCAACCAGCTCTATTACCTGGCCACCCCCGCCTCGACCTTCCCCAAGCTCATCCACGGGCTGGCCGGCGCGGGCCTGCTGCCCCGCCAGGAGCAGGCCGGGGCGAAGCAGTGGCGCCGGCTCGTCATCGAGAAGCCCTTCGGGCACGACCTGGAGACGGCGCGCGAGCTCAACCGGGAGCTGGCCACGGTGCTGGACGAGAAGCAGATCTTCCGCATCGACCACTACCTGGGCAAGGAGACGGTGCAGAACATCCTCGTCTTCCGCTTCGCCAACTCCATCTTCGAGCCGCTGTGGAACCGCGACCACATCGACCATGTGGAGATCTCCGCGCTGGAAAAAATCGACGTGGAGGACCGCGGCCAGTTCTACGACGAGACGGGCGTCATCCGGGACATCGTCCAGAACCACCTCTTGCAGGTGCTCGCGCTGTGCGCCATGGAGGCGCCCACCTCCTTCGGTGCGGAGGACATCCGCGACGAGAAGAGCAAGGTGTTCCGCGCGCTGCGCTCGCTGGAGGGCCCCGACGTGGCCAGCCACGTGGTGGTGGGCCAGTACGAGGGCTTCCGGGACACGAAGGGCGTGGCGAAGGACTCGCGCACGCCCACCTTCGTGGCCATGAAGCTCAACGTGGACAACTGGCGCTGGCAGGGCGTGCCCTTCTACCTGCGCGCGGGCAAGAGCCTGTCCAAGCGGGTGACGGAGGTGTCCATCCACTTCAAGACGGTGCCCTTCTGCCTGTTCGGCACCAGCGACACGTGCCAGCGCCTGCAGCCCAACGTGCTGCGGCTGCGCATCCAGCCCCAGGAGGGCATCGGCCTGTCCATCGAGACCAAGGTGCCCGGCGAGGACGTGAACCTGGCCGGCGTCAACATGGACTTCAGCTACGCGGAGACCTTCGACAAGCCGGTGCCGGAGGCCTACGAGCGGCTGCTCCTGGACTGCATGCGCGGCAACGCCACGCTCTTCGCGCGCAAGGACAGCGTGGAGCAGGCCTGGGCGTACATCACCCCCATCCTCCAGGCGCTGGACTCGGGCAAGGGCGGCGAGGTGCAGCCGTACAAGCCGGGCAGCACCGGCCCCAGCGCGGCCCGGGAGCTGCTCGCCCGGGACGGCCGCCACTGGACGGTGTTCCCGTGAGCCGTCCCCCTCCCCGCGTCGTCGCGCCGGAGGCGCTGACGGAAGCGGCCTCCGAGTGGCTGACGCAGGCCCTGCATCAGGCGCTCGCGGGCGGCGGCCGGTGCAGCCTCGCGCTGTCCGGCGGGCGGACGACGGGGGCCATCTGCCACCTCCTCGCGCAGCAGGCACTGCCGTGGGAGCGGGTGGACTTCTACTTCGTGGACGAGCGGTGCGTGCCGCCCGAGCACGCCGAGAGCAACTTCCTCCTGGTGGAGGAGAACCTCCTGCGCCCCCTGAGCATCCCCTCCGGCCAGGTGCGCCGCATGGAGGGCGAGCGGGAGGACCGGGACGCCGCCGCGCGCGACTACGCGGCCGTGCTGCCCCCCGTGCTGGACGTGGTGCTGCTGGGCATGGGCGAGGATGGGCACACCGCCTCCCTGTTCCCCGGCAACTCGGCCCTGGAGGAGCGCGAGCGCAAGGTGCTCGCGGTGGTGGGGCCCAAGCCGCCCCCCTGGCGGCTGACGCTCACGCTGCCGGTGCTCACCGCCGCGCGCCGGGTCCTGTTCGTGGTGGCGGGCGCGGGCAAGCAGGACGCCGTGCGGCGGGTGTTCGCGGGCGAGGCGCTGCCCGCGGCACAGGTGACGAACGCCGAGTGGCTGCTGGACCGGGCCGCGGCAGGCAACTTCTCTGAGGACAACGGATGAGCACAACCAAGCCTTTGCAGTTCGGTGTCGCCGGTCTGGGCGTGATGGGCGTCAACCTCGCACTCAACATCGCGGACCATGGGTTCACGGTGGCGGGCTGGGAGTTCGGGGCCAAGCGGCTCCAGGCCGTCCAGGCGGACAAACAGTTCGAGCGGCTGAAGACCACGGGCTCGCTGGAGGAGTTCGTGGGCCTGCTCGAGCGCCCGCGCCGCATCCTGCTGATGGTGACCGCCGGGGACCCGGTGGACCAGATGATGGACAAGCTCGCCCCGCTGCTGTCGCCGGGGGACGTGCTCATCGACGGCGGCAACTCCTGGTTCCAGGACACGCAGCGCCGGGAGAAGGCCTACCGGGAGAAGGGGCTGAACTTCATCGGCATGGGCGTCTCCGGCGGTGAGGAGGGCGCCCGCCACGGGCCCTCGCTGATGCCGGGCGGCCCCGCCGAGGCGTACGGGCACATCCGCCCCGTGCTGGAGGCCATCGCCGCGAAGACGGACCAGGGCGCGTGCGTCACCCACGTGGGCCCGGGCGGCGCCGGGCACTTCGTGAAGATGGTGCACAACGGAATCGAATACGCGGACATGCAGCTCCTGGCGGAGACGTACGACGTGCTGCGCCGCGGGCTGGGCCTGTCCCTGGAGGCCGTGGTGGACACGCTGGCGGAGTGGAACCAGGGCATCGCCAACTCCTTCCTGCTGGAGACCACGCTCCAGGTGCTGCGCAAGAAGGACCCGGAGACGGGCAAGCCGCTGGTGGACCTGGTGCTGGACAAGGCCGGCCAGAAGGGCACCGGCAAGTGGACGGTGCAGGTGGCGCTGGACCTGGGCATCGCCGTGCCCTCCATCGCCTCGGCGCTCGATGCGCGCAACCTCTCGGCCCTGAAGGACGAGCGCGTGGCGGCAAGCTCCCGGCTGCCCGCCCCCCAGGCCTCGCTCACGGACGAGGAGAAGCAGCACCTGGCGGCCTGGGTCCATGACGCGCTCTACGCGGCGCGGGTCATCACCTACGCCCAGGGCATGCGCCTCATCCAGGCCGCGTCCCGCGAGTACCAGTGGAACGTGTCCCCGGCGGAGCTGGCGCGCATCTGGCGGGGCGGCTGCATCATCCGCGCGAAGCTGCTCACCCCGCTGCGCGAGGCCTTCACGCAGCAGCCGGACCTGCCCAACCTCGTCTCCTCGGACGCGTTCGCCCCGGTGCTGACGCGGATGGCCCCGGCCTGGCGGCGCGTGGTGGGCACGGCGGCCCGGCTGGGCATCCCCGTGCCGGTGTTCTCCTCCAGCCTGGCCTACTTCGACAGCTACCGCAGCGCCGAGCTGCCGCAGAACCTCACCCAGGCCCAGCGCGACGCCTTCGGTGCCCACACCTACCAGCGCCGGGACCGGCCCGAGGCGGGCTTCGTCCACTCCGACTGGAGCTGACGCACGGCACAGGGCAGGCAGGCGGATGGCGAAATCGTTCGTCATCCGCCCGGGGCGAGGAGCTCGACCGGGTGCCCGGGCTGGCCGCGAACGAGGCCACGGCGCTCCCGCTGGAACGAAGCCGGATGCCGGAGCCCCCTGCCCTACAGGGTCTGCCTCAGGCGGTCAGTAGCAGGTGCCGACGCCGCTGCAGCTGCAGTTGTTGCTCGCGAAGGAGTAGTCGTCCGAGGCGGCCGCGAAGCTGCCGAGGCCGTAGTCGTGCTTGGCGCAGTCCTGGGTGTACGCCGTGGAGCCCACGCACTTGGGGGTGCTGGTGATGCCGCAGCCCTGGCCGCAGCGGCCCTTGCACCCGTTGTCGCCACCGTTGCAGGCGCAGCCCCGGCCCGCCTGGCGGGTATAGCCGCCGATGTTCTGCTGGCCGCAGGTGCAGGAGAGGTGAACCCAGCCGCGCTCCGCCACGTACTCGTACGGCGTGAGGGCCTCGCCCACCGGGACAATCTGCATGAAGCTCGTCTGGCGCATCGCCGTGTCCTCGATGCGCGTGCGCTCCGTGTCCTGCTCGGGGACCACCGTCGCGAGGCCCTCGGCCAGACCGTTGATCAGCCGGGCCTGCGCCGCATCGAGCGGGCCGTTCGGCATGAAGCGGCCCACGCCCTGGTTGTAATCGATGCGGAAGCCGATGATCGGCTGCCCGAAGTCATACGTCACCTCGATGATGTTGGGGGCGCTCTCGGTCACCATCGCGCGGACGGAGGAGCCGCCCGAGCGGTAGGAGGCCTCGAGGGTGGACGCATCGCGCTGGAGCAGGGTGAAGCCTTCGGCTTCATCGACTTGAGCCGCCTTCTCGTTCGAACAGCCCAGAACCATCGTCGTCAGGGCGAGACAGCACAGAAACAGTTTTTTCATGGGGGTTTCCAACTCTCGTGTTTCAGGGGGGACTGCAGACCCGACGCTAGAAAACTGATTTATCGGATGTCCAGATGGGCCCGAATAAACTGATTTTCCGGTCCCCATTCACCCAGAGTCTTTTCTCACCCCAGCGCGTCACCGCGGTTGGCGCTACCGTCTCAGGGGTGAGCCCTGACGCTGTCATTCCGGGTGTGGAAGTGGGTCCCTGGCGGGTGAGAGGCCTGCGCGGCCAGGGCTCCTATGGCGCCGTCTACCAGGTCGACCCCGTGGGAGGCGGCACGGACACCCGCTTTGCCCTGAAGCTGGCGCTCTACGCGGGGGACCCCCGCTTCGAGCGGGAGGCAGCGCTGCTCTCGCGCCTGCGCCATCCGAACATTCCAAGGCTCCAGGCCCAGGGCCACTGGGCACCGCGCGAAGGGGGACTGTTCCCGTACCTCGTCATGGAGTGGGTGGAGGGCGTGTCCCTCTATGACTGGGCCAGCCAACGGTCTCTCACCTCTCGCCAAGTGCTACGGCTCTTGACGCAGGTGGCCAGAGCCCTGGAAGCCACCCATGCCGTGGGAGGTGTGCACCGGGACGTGAAAGGCGGCAACCTCCTGGTCCAAGCCCAGGGCCACGTCATGCTGATGGACTTCGGCTCGGGGAACTACCGGGGCGCGCCCGAGCTCACGCGCCAGCTCCCGCCGCCTGGCACGCCCGCCTACTACAGCCCCGAGTCCCTGCGCTTCCAATGGGAGCACCGGCACCACGCCGTGGCGCGTTATGAAGCCCAGCCTGCGGATGACGTGTACGCGCTGGGAGTCACGGCCTACCGCCTCGTCACCGGGAGATACCCCGAGGCGCTTGAGATGGAGCCGGAGGGGGAAAGCTTCCGGCCCGTTCCTCCCCAGTGGGTACCTCTCGAATCGGACGCGGTGAACCCGTGCCCAGAGCTGGCCGCGCTCATCCAGCGAATGCTCGCGTATGAGCCCTCGGACCGGGGCAGCGCACGGGACATCGCGCGAGCGCTCGAACGGGCGGCGAAGACCGCACGCGCCCCGGCGGATCAGCCCATCCACGGCCCTCGCGTCTCCCTTCCTCGCCCCAGCCATCGGGCGAGAAGGCCCGCCTGGGGACTGGCGCTGGCCGTGTGCTTGAGCCTGGTGATGTGGGCGGGACACGCGCACTGGAAAGACCGATCCATCTCCACGAGGAGCGAAGGACAGAACGGAGGGACGGCGGGACTCGCGGATGCCGGGCTGGAAGCCTCCGAGCCCCTTGCACATGTAGAGCCGGTGATTGGCCGGGACATGCCCAAGAAACCGCTCCCGGGCCAGCGCCGTCCCCCCTGTGGGAAGCATGCGTTCGAAATCAACGGTGGGTGCTGGAGCCGTTCCGATACTGCTACTCCGCCATGCGGTGACGAGTTGGCCGAATGGAAGGGTGAGTGTTACTGGCCCATCTTGAAAATCCCACGCCCCGCCACCTCGGACACGCCGTAGACAATGAACAAACTCGACCTTTCTGACATCTACCGCGGCTACATCGCCTGCCTGAACAAGCAGGATTGGCCGAAGCTAGGGCAGTTCGTTCACGAGGAGGTTCAGTACAACGGACAGCGCTTTGGCTTATCGCGTTACCGCGAGATGCTGGAGGGCGATCACCGTGCGATCCCAGACCTGCATTTCGACATTCGCCAACTGATTGCCGATCCGCCTCATATCGCCAGCCGGCTGCACTTCGATTGCACCCCGGCAGGAGTTTTGTTCGGCATCCCTGTCAACGGAAGACGGGTCTCTTTTACCGAACATGTGTTCTATGAGTTCCGGGACCAAAAGATCTGGAATGTGTGGTCAGTGATCGACAAGGCCGCCATTGAAGCGCAGCTTCGAGCCTGACGGTCGCGTTTGACACAGAAAGGGCCCAAGGTTTTGCGGCCTGGGCCCCTTCGCCGTTCTGCAAGGTGAAGCGATTGCCTATTCCACGAGCCCCGGGCTGCGCTCCAGCGAGAAGAAGTAAGTCGACACCTCTCCTCCCACCGTCACCGCGCGGGTCTGGGTGATGTAGCCCGGCTTCGAGACGACCAGCGTATACACGCCGGGCGGGACGTCCGTGAACCGGAAGTAGCCAGAGCCGCTGTCAATCGTGGTGCTGTACGCCGTGCCCTCGATCGTTAGGACAACGCCCACGGGCGAGCCGTCGTCCGACAGGAAGACGATGCCATCCAGGCTGGCCTCCACCATGACCGGCAGGGTCAACGTCTCCACGGCCGTGTCCTCGATCACCGCCAACACTTCGCGCTGCTCCTCGTAGCCATCCTTCGAGGCCACCAGGAAGTAGGCGCCCGGCACCACCCCCTCGAAAACGAAGCGGCCCTGCGCGTCCGTGGTGGTGCTGAAGGCCGTGTCCTCGAGCGTCACGGTGATGCCCTCGTGGGAGGACTGCCCCTCCAGCAGGACGGTACCGGACACCTTGTGCTTGGCGCGCTTGAGGGTCATGGAGACGTCCGTCGTCTCCCCCCGCTTCACCTCCACCTGCATCTGATGGAGTTCGTAGCCCGACTGGAAGGCCACGATTGTCTGGGTCCCCGCCTTCAGGTTCTTGAGGGTGAAGCGTCCCTGCGCGTCCGCGAGGGCGGTGGACACCGTGTCGAGTGACTCGACCTCCGTTCCTTCGGGCGATGCGCCGTCGTCCAGCGTCACCGTGCCGGTCACCGTGCCGGTGCCGCCTGCGGCATCGCCGTCGTCATCGGAGCCGCAGCCCTGCACGGCAACCACGGTCATCATGAGCGCCACAAGCGCTCCCCATCGATTCGTTCGCATGTGTTCCTTCCCTGGTGGATGCGCCCCGGACCGGCGCATGGCCCTTCCACGCGGGAGAACGGAGCCCCACAGCGTGTCGGCCGCCCGCCTGGACGGGGGGCTCACCCAGAAATTCACACGCGCACGAAAGGATCCGCTCTCTTGTCCGCGTCCCGCTTCGCCTGGGCAACTCCTGCATGCCCACCAGAAGTGGTAGATCCGCACTCGCCCGGAGGAATCCCTTGGCCCTGCACTTCCTCAACACTGACGAGACCATCCGCCGCATCGTGGCGCTCATCCGGAACGCACGCCGCGAAGCGTGGCTTGTCAGCCCCTACGTCACGACCCTGAAGGATGATCAGATTAACCAAGCCATCCGCGCGGCGCTTAGACGAGGTGTTACCGTCAATCTCGTGTTCCGCCTTGATGATAGAGGGCAACTGAGCCGGACCTTCCGGGACGAGCAGGTCGCCGAACTCGAAGAATTAGGGCTTCGTGTACTCACCGTTGCATATCTGCATGCCAAGCTTTACTGGTCGGACTTCGCCGTGGTCGTGACCTCGCTCAACATGGTGGAGACCACTTTCGACAAGATTATCGACGTCGGCTTGTGGTCCGACGACCCGAAAGACATCGCGAACGCCCGAAGATTCTTCGAAGTGGAAATCCGGCCGAACATCTTCGAACTCGACGAAGTCATCGAGCGCGTGGAAGAGGCGATGGGCGACGACGACGATGAGGAGGACGACGAGGACGACGGGGTCTGTATCCGGTGCGGGGAGGACATCGACTTCGATCCCGGCAAGCCCTACTGCCTCGATGACTACCGAAAATGGGCCCGATACGGCGACGAGGACTACGAGGACAATTACTGCCACGGCTGCGGAGACGAGTATCCGGCCACGATGCGGAAGCCTCTCTGCCGCGATTGCTACCGTTAGTCAGGGAATCTCGCGCCGCACCGCTCCCATCCAAGGGTGACCGGATCCGCACGGCGCGGTCCGGTCACCGGGGCATCACTGGATCGACAGCGCCCAGCCGTAGCTGCCGTTCGACCCGAGAGAGATGAGGGTCGCCTTGCAGACGGCATTTCCCTTCTTGCTGGTCCCCGTGCCACGCGGGGTCCAGTACCCAGAGGTCCCCAGGAGCGGATTGGGCGGGGTATAGAGGCTGCTCAGGTTGAAGCCACAGGTCTTGGTGCCGTTGGTGTAATCGAACGCCACGGCGGTGTTGTTGCCACAGTCGGTCTGGTGCACCGACGAGATGCTATTGGCCAGCACCGAAGTGAGGGCCGGAATGACCGACGAGCACGCATTGGGGAAGGTGCTCGTGATGGTGGCCGTGGTCTTGTTTTCGATGGTGAAGGACACGGTGGCCGCCTGCGCGGAACCCACGCCCAGAAGCGCCACGGACAGCGAAGCCAGCAGAGAAGAGGTCTTCATCAATCAACTCCCAAGTGAGGGGACTCGGTTTTGCTGCGCGAGGATTTAGACGCCCCGCACGCACTTGTCCAGAATTGGACAATCACTGAGAGTATGTCTTCCTACTCGGGCGGGGCCCATGCGCTTTGCCGATGGGCTGACGCATGGGCCCCTGCGCCCGGTACGGCCTACTGCACGTTCAAGAAGATGGCGGTGGGCGCGCCCCAGTTGCCGTTGCGGTCCTGGCTCTCGACGAAGAGCGTGTGCCGTCCCTGCGTCAGCCCGGAGGTGAACACCGTGCCCCGGACGGACTCGATGGACGTGCTGAAGCTGCCATCCACCGGGCTCATCGCGTACACCGGCGTCCCCGACACCCACGACGGGTTGTCGATGGAGAAGCGCGCCGCGGAGATCGCCTGCGAGGCCTCTGTGCCGCCGTTGGTGCCGTAGCGGGTGTCATTGGCCTGGGCGGTGAGCGTCACCGAGGTGCCCGCCGTGACGGTGCTGGCCGACAGCGTCAGGCTGACGGAGTCCGGGCCCGACGGCGTCTGGTACGGCCGCCGCGCCGCCTTGAAGGCGTAGTAGAGGGCCGAGAGGTTCTTCGGGTAGATGGTGTTCTCGAACGTGGTGCAGCTCTCGAAGAAGGAGCCGCCCATCTCGAAGGTGTATGCCGCCACACCGAGGGTGCCGTAGGCGAAGTCATCCGTGGCGCCGGCCGCGTCGTAGAGGCACAAGCTCGACTGGCAGGCCTCGTAGCCGTTGAAGTAGTTGAACTTGCGGCCCAGCGTGCGCAGCTGCGTGGCGTTCGGCGAGGACGCCGTGCCGATGCCCCACGGGTAGAGCACGTAGCCGCCGTAGCTGTGCAGGGAGACCATCACGCCCGTTGCATCCGCGGGGGCGGGGTCGGTGAGGGACGTCCCCCGCTGGTCCGGGAAGATGGAGCGGATGTAGCTCTCCAGGGCCTGGGTCTCCGGCTCCGAGCCGGCCGCGCGCCCGCGGTAGGTCTCGCTGCACGCGCTGGTGCTCGCGCCCGGCCCGCCCCAATCGAAGCTGCTGTTGCGGTTGAGGTCCACCCCGTACGTCGTCGTGGTGCAGGAGCCCAGGCTGCTGTTGGTGTTCTTGCGCTTGGAGAGCCCCGTCTCCGCGATGCGGCGGCCGTCCGGGTTGGACTGCACCACCACGTGGAGCTCGTAATGGTCGAGCAGCCAGGTGCTGTCCGGGTCCGTGCCGTAGCGGCTCGCCAGCTGCTCGGCGAAGCGCGTGGCCATCTCGGCCGTCGTGTACTCGCGGGCGTGGATGCCGCCCATGAGGAAGAAGCGCGGCTTGGTGCCCGAGCGGGACTTGTTCGTCAGCACCAGCACCCGCATGTCATCCCCGGGCTTGCCCCCGGCCGTCAGCTTGTCCCAGCTGTCGCCAATGTCGTTCCAGGAGGCGAGGTTCGGGTAGGTGGTGGCCAGCTTCGCCATGGCGGCGTAGGTCTCGTCCACCGTGCGGTAGCAGGAGTAGCCGGGGATGCCGGCCAGGATGCTCATGTCATCGCGCGGCGCGTTCAGGAGCCGGGTCGGCTCCTCGAGGAGCTCCACCCGCCGCCCCTCCTTCACCAGCGCGTCGAACTCCCCGGGCGAGAGCACCGCCTCCACGGTCTTCTTCCCGTGGTCCACCGCCGCGCTGAGATCCAACGTCTCGGCGAGCCGGTTGAGATCCGCCCGGTCCTTGAAGGACACCCGCGCCAGGATGACGGAAGGACGCGAGGCGCTGGGGGCGGCCTCCTGGGGGGAAACCATGGGGGGAACGGCGGGTGAAAGGGTCAGCGCTGCGACAGTGAGTACACCTGCGGCATGGAGCGGCATGGGGGATCCTTTGAGACGGCCGGTTTTTCTGCCTGTGAAGCCCCCACACCATAGCCGGAATAAAATGTTTATCGAGTTAGCCGTGTGTCACGCGGCAGCGCCACCTCTTCGCAGGTATTAATGGGAACTCAAACGAGTTCCGCGCTGCGTCCCTCCTCTCGCGCACAGCTCTTCAAGGAGGGACTCCAGTCCTTCAGAGGGCCCCAGCCGGCCGGCCCCCTTGCTCAACGGCAAGAGTTCACGGCCTGGCTTAGCGGCTCCAGCAAGCGCCGCTCGCGCCGACGCCGTAGTGATACCGGCAGTGGGCATCCGCCACAGCGCCGCACTGGCCGTAATCCGTGCCGGGGTAGTAGCCGGCGGTGACCCAGGTGGTGCCACACTTCGCGGTACAACGATTCGCATACGGGTCCTGCCAGCCTTCGCAGAGGTTCTGCTCGGTCTCTGCCAGCGCGGGCTCGGCGCTGTTCATCCCCTCATCCACCTCGGGCCCACCACATCCCGCGAGGAGAAAGCCCAGCGCGATGCCACCAACGATGTTCTTCATGGGAGTCGGTCCTTTGCAGATGTGCTGGCATCATACGCAGCACGCCCAATCTCTATCAGTCAGAGTCATTCAGGAACAAACCGCTTTCCAGGCAACAGCAGCAATAAGTTCATTCCAGGACAATCACACCACGAATCGCTCCCACCTGGGATCTCAACCTCCTGCTCGCGCTGGAGGCGCTGCTGGAAGAGCGCACCGTGACGCGCGCGGCGGCACGGCTGAAGCTCAGCCAGCCAGCGCTTTCCGGACGTCTGGTCCGGCTCCGAAGCCTGTTCGCGGCTCCGCTCTGATAGCTGGAGGCGCCGCAGGGGGTCGTAGCAGATGCCGACGCCGCTGCAACCGCAGTGGTTACTCGCGTACCCAAGAGTGCGCCGAGCACATGGGCCCGTTGGGTTTCCCATGCCTGTTCATCCAGAGGGCACCCATCCCCTTCCAGGTCGAGATACCATCCGAGGCGCTGAGCTCCCACGGCGTGCAAGTAAACATCCAGCGCTCCCTTCACTGCCTGCGCCACTTGCTCATCTGAGCGCTGCATGTAGAAACAGATCCGCAGTCCCTCGCGGATCATTCGCGCCCCATGGGCCGCATGGTATCGGATGTGGGGGTAATGCTCGCTCATGGCTTATTGACGCCGAAAGCCTTCTCATCCATTTAACGAGGAGCGGAGCCCGGGCCGTTCAGGGCCGCCATCCGGATGGCCACCTCATACAGCCGTTGGCGCAGGGACAGCGGTTCCAGCACCTCGACCCCGCTTCCCAGGGCCGTGAGTTGCTCCGCCGCCACGTCCTCTGCCTCCATCAGCAGGTCCACGGTTCGCCACCCCTCCCCATCCGGCGCTCCCGCCTCTTCGAGCATGCGGCGGACCGCATCGTGCGGAACCACCTGGGGCAGGCGGACTTGCGCATACGGGGACACCCGTACACGGCACCGGTACGTCAGCAAGGAGCGGTCGAAGGCCTCCGAGGACTCGGCCCACCATGCGGCCAGCTCGAACCCTTCGGGCCGGGTGAAGGTTTCGGGCCGCCCTTCCGCCCAGTGGATCCGGCTGATCCGGTAGGTGCGCAGCGCCTGCTCGTGCCGCGCCACCAGGTACCAGACGCCCGCCTTGAGCACGAGCCCCAGCGGGTCCACGCGCCGCCGCTTCGGTGGCGCGCCATACTGAAGGTCCAACCGGCGGCCCTCCCAGACCGCCCCGGCGACGGCAGGCAAGGCCTCCAGGGACTCGGACCGCGAGAACCACCCGGGCGCATCGAGCAGGAACCGCTCCCGGATCCGGCTCGCCCTGCCCCGGAGCTCCGGGGGCAGCGTCGCATTCACCTTGGCCCGGGCACTGACGGCCACCGTGGCCAGGCCCAGGTCCGCCACGGCCTGCGGCGCGCCGAAGAGGAACAGGGCGTTCGCCTCGTCGGCGGTCAGCCCATCCAGCCGGGTGCGCCAGCCCTCCACCAGGTGAATGCCCCCTTGGGGCCCCGGCTCCGTCCACACGGGCACCCCCGCCGCCATCAGCGCGGCCACGTCCCGGTAGAGCGTGCGCACGGAGACCTCCAGCTCCTCGGCGAGCTCCGCCGCCTTGGCGGTCCCTCGCCGCTGAAGCACGAGAAGCAGGGCAAGCAGGCGGCTGGATTTCATCTTTCCGCACCATGCCAGAAAATCCCTGACAGGAACTGTCAGGGATGCGGGTGCATCCTCCCGTCCATGACACGCACCCAATATTATGTGGCGGCCAGCATCGACGGGTTCATCGCGGACAGCGCGGGCAAGCTCGACTGGCTCTTCCAGTTCAATGACACCGAAGGCGTGACCGCGCACTACGAGGCTTTCATGAAGGAGGTGGGGCCGCTCGCCATGGGCGCCGCCACCTACGAGTTCCTCCTCAACGAGAACCACCCCTGGCCCTATGCGGACCGGCCCACCTGGGTCTTCACCCACCGGAAGCTCCCCGCCATCCCGGGCGCGAACCTCCGCTTCACCACCGAGGACGTGGGCGCCGTTCACGCCCAGATGGTGGAGGCCGCCGCGGGCAAGAACATCTGGCTCATCGGCGGCGGCCACCTCGTCGCCCAGTTCGTCCAGCGCGGCTTGCTGGATGAGATTCACCTGGGCCTCATCCCCGTCGTCCTCGGCGGCGGCATCCCCCTGCTCCCGGCGGCCCTCACGAGCCCCCTGGAGCTCACGGGGCTCACCCGCTTCGGCCGGGGCATGGTCGAGCTGCGCTACGCGATTCCCCGCCCCACCCGGTGACGCCTGGCGGGCCCCTACCGCGCGGAGCCTCGCAGCTCGGCGCGGCGGATCTTCCCGCTCACCGTCTTGGGCAGCTCCGTCACGAATTCAATCTCCCGGGGGTACTTGTACGCGGCCGTCGTGCGCTTCACGTGCTCCTGGAGCTCCACCGCCAGCTCCGGGGAGCCCGTGTACCCCGGCGCCAGGATGACGTAGGCCTTGATGCGCTGGCCGATGCGCTCGTCCGGCACGCCGATGACCGCGGACTCGGCCACCGCCGCGTGCTCGAGCAGCGCGGACTCCACCTCGAAGGGCCCCACCCGGTAGCCCGACGTCTTGATGACGTCATCCGCCCGCCCCACGAACCAGAAGTAGCCCTCCGCGTCCTTCACCGCCCGGTCTCCCGTGACGTACCAGTCCCCGCGCCGGCAGGCCGCGTTGGCCGCGTCGTCGTCCAGATAGCCCTGGAACAGCCCCACCGGCCGCTCAGGGGCCACGCGCACCGCGATGTCCCCCTCCTGCCCCGTGCCCACCTCCTGGCCCTGGTCATCAATGATAGACACCGTGAAGCCCGGCGAGGGCTTGCCCATGGAGCCCACCCGCGGCTCCAGCGCCGGGAACATCCCCACCACCACCACCGTCTCCGTCTGCCCGTAGCCTTCGCGGATGTGCAGCCCCGTCGCCGCCTTCCACGTGTCGATGACCTCCGGGTTCAGCGGCTCCCCCGCGCTCACCGCGTGGCAGATGGCGCTCAAGTCATACTTCGACAGGTCCTGCAGCACGAGCGCCCGCCACGCCGTGGGCGGCGCGCAGAACGTCGTCACCCGCTGCGTCTCCAGCATCTTCAGGATGCGCGGCGCGTCGAACCGCCCCCGGTAGTCATAGACGACGTTGCACGCGCCCTGGCTCCAGGGCCCGAACAGCTTGCCCCAGGCGCACTTGGCCCAGCCCGTGTCCGACAGCGTCAGGTGCCGGTCCTCGGGCGTCAAATCCAGCCAGTAGCGCCCCGTCACCCCGTGCCCCAGGCCATAGCTGGCATGGGTGTGGAGCACCTGCTTCGGCATGCCCGTGGTGCCCGAGGTGAAATAGAGGAGCATGGGCTCGTCCGCGCGCGTGGGTGGAAAGGACACCCCCTCCGTCCCCGCCCCCGGCTCCCCCGCGTAGCGGAGCCACGGCGTGGGCGCCTCGCCCAGGGCAATCCAGTGCTTCACCGGCCCCGTGCCCACCAGCCCCTCGAAGCGGTCCAGGCAGCTGGCGTCGGTGATGACCGCTTGCGCCTGGCCGGCCGCCAGCCGGTAGCGGATGTCCTTGGGCGTGAGCATGGGCGTGCCCGGCATGAAGACGAGGCCCGCGCGCATGCAGCCCAGCACCAGGAACCACCACTCCGGGATGCGCGGCAGCACGAGGAACACCCGCTCGCCGCGCCGCAAGCCCAGGTCCGTGAGGAACCGCGCCGCCTGGAGCGAGTGCCGCCGCAGCTCCGCGAAGGTGACGCGCCGCTGGTTCCCGGCCTCGTCCGACCAGAGCATCGCCAGGGCCTCGGGGCGCTGCGCCGCGTGCGCGTCGATGACGTCCGTGGCGAAGTTGAAATGCTCGGGCCGCTCCCACCGGAAGGACCGGTAGACCGCCTCGTAATCCGTCATGTTGCGAGGGGAGACAGAGGACATGAATGCTCCTTCCGGTGAGGGGGAAACCACGACACGCGCCCACCCCAGAAACCGGTGTTTCCAGGGCCGGAGCAAGCAACCGTCCAGGGCGTTCCTGGCCTGTCCAAGCCCCAGGTTTTTCGAGCCCGCCCGCCCCACGGGCAACCCTGCTCCGGAGCGCCCTTCAGCGCCCTGTAGGCTATCGCGTACACAGCGCTTCAGCGCGCCATTCCTTTGAAACCAAAGGTATTTGACGCTTTCAGCGGGAGGTGTGAGGCGAGGCGGGGCTCGCCGTGCTGTGTGCAGAGCGGGCAAGACAGGCAGCGCGCGGCGGGCAGGGGCTTGGCAGACGAGAGCCTCGGGAAGGGATTTTTTCCCCCATTTGTCCGACCGCCGCACCTGGAACGAAAGGACCCGAATTGAAGCGTTTCCTTCTGCTTGTCCCTGCCCTGCTGATGCCTGCCCTTGCCTCAGCAGCCACCCTCTGGAAAGGGGATTTCGAGACCGGTAATCACTCCCAATGGTCCCGCCTCCAGAGCGTTGCCTCGGACAGGCTCCAGGTCGTCACGGACGTTGTGCGGGAAGGGCGCTATGCGCTCAAGGTGACGGTGAAGAAGGGGGATGACCCCATCAACGCCAGCGGTAACCGCAACGAGCTGCTGTACCTGAGCCGCGAGACGACCAACACCGACTATTTCTACAAGTGGAGCACCCTGTTCCCGAAGAACTACCCCTCGGCGGACAAGTGGCAGGTGTTCGCGCAGTGGCACCAGGATGGCTGCTGCGGCTCGCCCCCCCTGGAGTTCTATGTGGTGGGCGAGGAGATGCGCCTGCGCGTGGGTGGCAGCTCCGGCCGCATCGTGTGGAAGGCGCCCCTCAAGCGCGAGGTGTGGAACGACTTCGTCATGCACGTGAAGTGGTCCTCCGACGCCAAGGTGGGCTTCGTCGAGCTCTACAAGGACGGCAAGCTCGTGCTGCCCAAGACGATGGCGGCCACCCAGTTCGGCAAGGAGAAGAACTACCTGAAGCTCGGCCTGTACCGGGACGAGAGCATCTCCCCCACCGCCACGCTCTACCATGATGGGTTCGTCATGGGCACGACCCTGGCGGACGTGATGCCCCCGCCCCCCGCGCCCGTGCCCGAGGAGGCCCCCGCGCCCGTGCCGGAGACGCCGTCCGAGACGGAGGCCGAGCTGCCCAACCCCTCCCCGCTGCCGGACCCCGGCGTGGGCACGCCGTCCGCGCCCTCCGCGCCGGGCTACACCACCCTGCCGGGCGATCCGGGGGATGACCGCGAGGACCTGGAGTTCGGTGCCCCGCAGGGCTGCGGTGCCTCCGCCACCGGCGGCCTGCCCGCCATGGCCGCGGTGGGGCTGATCGCCGCGGCCCTGCTCCTGCGCCGCCGCCCCGTCCCGGTCCGCGTCCGCGCCCGCCCCCGCCGGCGGTAGCTGTCCCGCGGCCCCCGTCCCCCGGGGGCCGCACTCCCCCGGCCCGTCCGGCTAGCATGGACCCATGAATCCTCTCGTCCATGCGGAGCTGTCCTGGCTGGGAGCCCAAGGGCTCCGCGAGCGCCGGGACCGGCTCCTCGTCACGTGCGCGGGCCTGGCCCCGGATCTCGATGGGCTGTCCCTCCTCGGGGGAGAGGCCGCCTACGCCCGCTACCACCACGTGCTCTTTCACGGCTACGCGGGCGCGCTGCTCACGGCGGCCGTCTGCGCGGCCTTCGCACGGCAACGCCTGGCGGTGGCCCTGCTGTCCCTGGCCACCTTTCACCTGCACCTGCTGTGTGACTTGCTGGGCAGCGGGCCCGGCTGGGGCATTGTCTATTTTTGGCCCACCTCCCCCCGGGAGTTCTTCTGGCGGGGCCAGTGGGACCTGGCCTCCTGGCAGAACACGCTCGTGGGACTGGGGGCGAGCCTGGCCTGTCTGGCCTGTGCCCTGCGCTGGCGCCGCACCGTGGTGGAGCTGCTGTCGCCGCGCTGGGATGCCGAGGTGACGCGCACCGTGCGGCGCCGCTTCCTCGGGAATGACGATCCTGCCGTATAACTAGAACAAACGTGGCAGCCTGAAACCCGGCAGGGCCCTTCCGGACGCCGAAGCGCCGGGCCCCCCTGCAAGTCTTTGGCGGGGCCGCGTAGAGTAGGGGCGTGCCGCGCTGTCAGACATGCGGACGCCGCTGGGAACAATCCCATGCGCAGTGTCCACGGGGAGCATCGTCTTCCGCAGAACCCGCCCGGATGCCGGAGGTGGACTCATCCTTCGTGCTCACCTTTCCGGGCTACCGCATCGAGCGCCTCATCGCCCAGGGGGGCTTCGGCACCCTGGTGAAGGCCCTCCGCCAGGAGGACGGCCTGAGCGTGGCCATCAAGGTGGCCCACGCGAGCAACCCGCTGGCGGAGTTCCAGCTCGCGCGCGAGGCCGAGGCGCTCTACACGCTGGGCGCTCCCCTGGTGCCGGCGCTGTACGAGGTGGGCACCCTGGAGGAAGGCCGGCCCTTCCTCGCCATGGAGTACGTCGCGGTGCCGACGCTGGCCGAGTACCTGGCGCGGCTGTCCGGGCCCCTGGCCCCCGCCGAGTTCGCCTCCCGCGCACGCACCCTGCTCCACGGGCTGTGCCTCGTGCACGCCCAGGGCTTCGTCCACTGCGACCTCAAGCCGGAGAACATCTTCCTGGATGACGCGGCCTCGCGCGTGCGCCTGTTCGACTTCGGCCTGGCCCACCCGCTGGGCCCCCCGGGCGCCTCCACCGAGCTCACCTTGAGCGGCCATGGGGTCTATGCGGGCACCGCCGAGTACATGGCCCCCGAGCAGTGCGCGGGCAGCCAGGCGGTGGATGCGCGCACGGACGTGTACGCGCTGGGCGTCATCCTCTACGAGATGCTCACGGGCCGCCCCCCCTTCTTCGGCACCCCGGCGGAGGTGTTCCAGGCCCACCTGTCCCTGCGGCCCCCGCGCCCCTCGGAGTTCGCCCCGGTGGCGCCCGACGTGGAGGAGCTGGTGCTCCAGTGCCTGGCCAAGGAGCGCGCCCGGCGCTTCCCCAGCATGATGGCCGCCAGCGACGCGCTGCGCGAGGCGCTCTCCCAGGACACGCCCCGCGTCAGCGCCCTGCCCCGCGCCCCGCCGCCCCCCGCCGAGGAGCCCTCGCGCGCCGCGCAGACGCGCCGCTCGGTGGCGGTGCTGCTCTTCCACTCCAGCGCCAACCCGCTCGCGGTGCAGAAGGCGCTGGCCACCTGTGGCGGGCAGGTGGCCTTCCGCGAGGGCTCGCGCTTCGCCGGGGTGTTCGATCCGGACGCTGGGGAGAACCCGGTGCGGCGGGCCCTGCGCGCGGCGGAGGCCCTGGAGGAGCACCGCCTGGCCGCCAGCGTCCTGGTGGACGTGGCCACCGTCACCGTGCAGCGCCGCCCGGGCGCCGCCCCGCGCTACTTCGGCGGCCCCTTCTCACAGAAGGAGCGCTACCCCACCGGCGCCGGCAACCCGCCGCTGATGGTCACCACCGCGGCGGCGGAGGCCGTGCCGGACGTGCGCTGTGTCTCCATTCCGGACCGCGAGGGGCTCCTGCGCCCCGCCGAGCCCGAGGTGGCACCGCGCGCGGACATGACGGTGCTCAAGCTGGGCAGCGAGCTGCTCATTGGCCGGGGCGAGGAGCTGGAGGGCTTCTGGCAGAGCGCCCAGGAGGCGGTGAACGACGGCGCCCCCACCCTGGCCACCATGCTGGGCGAGCGCGGCTACGGCAAGAGCCACTTCAGCGCCGCGCTCACCCGGAAGCTCCAGCAGACGCTGCCCCAGGCCCACGTGTACGAGCTGCGCGCCCGCGAGCCGGTGCGCGGCGACCCGGACGGCACCCTGCGCATGCTCCTGCGGTGCGCGCTCCACGACTTCGAGCGCGACGACACGGGCTCGGAGGGCGCCAGCCGCACCGCCTTCTTCAAGCGGCTGGGGCCCACGCTGGCGACCGAGCTGTGGCCCGGCGTGTCCACCACCCTGGGCTGGTCCACCCCCGACAGCCCCGAGGTGCAGAGCCGCGCCGCGGCCCCCGGCGCGCTGCGCACGCTGGCCATGCGCGCCACGGGCGAGCTGCTGGCCGCCACCGCCCGCATCCACCCGCTGTGCCTGCTGCTGGATGACGCGCACTTCGCGGAGGAGACGGCGCTGGATGCGCTGGAGTACGCGTGCCTCGCCGAGGGGCGCGCCCCGCTGTGGGTGTGCGTCCTCGCGCGGCCCGAGTTCGAGCGCAGCCGCCCGAGCTGGGGCTCGCGCGCCGCGCGCAAGTACAGCCTCACCCTGGGCCCGCTGTCGCCCGTGCACGCCCAGGCGCTGTGCCGCGTGCTGCTGCGCCCGGTGCAGAACGTGCCCGCCATGGCGGTGGAGCGCATCGTCGAGCGCACCCGGCGCGTGCCCCTGTTCCTGGTGGAGCTGGTGCGCGGCCTCAAGCGCCAGGGGCTGATGCGCCAGCGCGGCCCCGGCGGCAGCTGGTACCTCGTCACCGACGAGCTGGACCGGGTGCCGGAGCTGCGGCTCGTGGAGTGGCTGGCGGACCGGGAGCTGGGCGTGCTGCCCCCGGCGCTCGCGGCGCACGCGCGGCTGTGCGCGCTCCTGGGCTCGGACTTCACCCTGGCCACCGCCGAGGGCGTGGTGCGGGAGCTGGAGCGCGAGGGCGGCGCGGCGGACTTCCCGTTGGATCCGCGCCACGCCACGCGCCGGCTGCTGGACCTGGGGCTGCTCGTGGGGCACCGGCAGGATGACCTGAGCTTCCGCAACGAGCTGGTGCGCGAGGCCGCCGCGCGCACGCTGCCGGACGCCGAGCGCATCCGCATCCACCGCGCCGCGGTGGCCTTCTACCAGAGCCCCGCCGCCGCCCCCGAGCGCCAGCGGCTGCCGCGCCTGGCCTTCCACGCCGCCGCCGCGGGGCTCCGGGACGAGGCCGTCGCGCTCTACCTGGACCTGGCCGAGTCGGCCCGCGGCCGGCACGCGTACCTGGACGCCGAGAGCATGTACACGCGCGCCCTGGAGCTGGTGGACCCCGCCGACGAGCTGCGCGGCCTCACCGCCCTGCGGGGGCGGGGCCTCATGCGCTACCGCATCGGCCGGTATGACGACTCGCTCGCCGACTTCGCCCGCGCCCGGGAGATGGCCCACCGCCAGGGGGATGCGCGCGTGGAGGTGGAGGTGCTGCTGGAAGAGGCGGTGGCGCTCGACTGGGTGAACGACTACACGCGCTCGGACGAGTGCGTACAGAAGGCGCGGGCGCTGGCCGATGCCGTGCCCGCCTCCCACATCCAGGCGCACCTGCTGCTGGGCATCGGCCGCTCCTGGTTCCGCCAAGGGCGGTGGGAGCGCGCCTGCCCGCCGCTGGAGGCCGCGGTGGACCGCTCGCGCACGCAAGGGGACGCGGGCTACGAGACGCGCGTCGCGGCGCAGCTGCTGCTGGCCGTCATCCTCCCCAACCTGGGCCGCATCGACGAGGCCGAGGCGGTGCTGGAAGAGGTGATTTCCGCCTGCGCCCGGCGCGGGGACCGGTTCCACCTGGGCGGCGCCATCAACAACCGCCGCAACCTGTGGGTGGCGCGCAAGGACCTGGAGCACGCGCTGAAGGACCAGGAGCGCTTCATGCACCTGGGCCGCGAGCTGGGCGTGGTGGGCTGGGAGTACTTCGCCGAGTACAACCTGGGGGAGCTGCTCTACCAGGCGGGGAACACCTCCGCGGCCGCGCCCCACATCGCCCGCGCCATCGAGCTGGAGCGGGGCCACCCGGAGGTGGCCTCCCAGCCGTGGGCCCTGCTGCTCCAGGCCCGGGCGCTCGCCTGGGAGGGCCAGGCGGAGCCTGCGCGCGAGGTGCTCGAACAGGTGAGCGAGGCGCTCGCCACGCGGCAGCCCCCGCAGGAGATGAGCCCCTCGGAGGCGGTGCTCTTCGCCATGGTGGAGCTGGCCACGCGGCAGGCCAGCGCCGAGGAGTGGGCGGCGCTCCAGGCCCGCTCCGCCGAGGTCTCCGTGGAGCAGGAGCCCCTGGAGGTGATGGAGCTGATGGCGCTCTCGGCGCTCCGGCGGGGCGAGCAGCCCCTCGCGGTGCGCGTCCTCCAGGAGGCGCTCCTGCGCGCCGGCAGCATCCCCAACGTCATGGAGGGGCGGCTGCGCCGGACGCTGGAGCGGGCGCTCAACCTCAGCGTTGAATCAGTTCCAGCGCTACCAGGCCGGCGATGAGCAGCCCCATGATGGACTCGCCCGCGATGGCGCCCGCGCCCAGCGCGGGCATGTGCGCATCCACCATGTCCGGGCGCACGCGCCGCGCCAGGGCCACCAGCACCGCGCCCAGGCCAATCGTCATCGCGTAGTGGGCCGGCAGCAGCATGCCCAGCCCCATGGCCACCGCCGAGGGCAGCACCCGCGCCAGGCGCCCCCGCGCCGCCAGCGTCAGCGCCGCGCCCACGAAGAAGCCCAGGGCCGCAGCCCGGGCCGCCTCGGGCGGCAGCCCCGCGAGCCCCTGCACGGACACGCTCGCCACGATGCGGAACTGGTGCGCGGACGGCACGGGCAGCGCCTCGCCCAGGCCATAGGTGTCCACCAGCAGCAGGTACACGGGCACGCTCACCAGCGAGCCGACGAGCACGCCCAAGAGCTGCGACAGGAGCTGGCGCGCCGGCGAGGACTTGAGCAGGTGCCCCGCCTTGTAGGACCAGAGGCTCACGCCCGTCTGCGCCACCGCGCCCGCCACCACCGAGCCCGCCGCGACGTTGAGCCCGGTGGGCCCCGGGAAGGCCGTGCCCGAGGCCAGCTGGGTGAGCTGCCCCATCTGGCTCACCGGCGAGATGTCCATCTGCCCCGCGCTGCGCGCGCACACCGCGCACAGCGGCAGCACCAGCACGAGCGCCAGGAGCGTGTGCAGCATGGGCAGCCCGAACACCACCCGGCCCAGCACCAGCGTCAGCACGCACGCCGCCAGCCCCACCCACACCGCCCAGCGCCCCACGGAGGGCGCCTCGGAGCGCCCCAGGGAACGCAAGTCCTTGGCGGCCGCCCCCAGCAGGGAGCGCGCCTGCATGCCCAGGGAGACGAGGGCCGCGCCCACCATCAGCCCCACCCCGGGCCAGGTGAGCCACACAGAAAAGCCGTCATAGCCGAGCTGCGCATCCACGCTCCCGGAGCGCGCGAGCCCCGGCGCAAGGCCCACCCAGGACACCAGCGCCCCCAGCACCATGCTCAGCGACATCTGCAGCCCCGCCATCATCCCCACCGCCATCAGCATGGGGCTCCAGCCGATGCCCAGCGTGAAGGTGGAGGCCGGCAGCCCCGCGAGCTTGCCGGGCGCCGCCGTCACCCAGGGCACCCATGCCTGCACATCCCGCATCCACGTCACCGCCATGGTGAACAGCCCGGAGCCCAGCAGCACCTGGGCGCGCCCGGGGCGCTCCACCCGCCCGGTGCGGTGCAGCGCGGTGATGAGCTCCGCGGTGGCCACGCCCGTGGGGAACGCCAGCCCCTCCTGGTCCAGCAGGCGGCTGCGCAGCAGGTACGCGGCCAGCACCCCCAGCACCCCCAGGGTGATGCTCCACACGACGATGCCCCAGGAGGGCACGGACAGCCCCATGAGCGTCAGCGCCGGAATGGAGCCCAGCAGGCCCGCCACCGCCGGCATCGCCCCCACCGCGGAGGCCGTCGTCTGCGTGAGGTTCGTCTCCAGCATCGTCGGGCCGCCGCCCCGGCGGCGCCCCAGCGCCGACAGCCCGCTGAAGCCCAGCACCGCGGCGATGATGGAGCCGCTCTCCCACCAGCCCGTCTTCAACCCCATATAGACGTTGGTGATGGCCAGCAGCGCGCCGATGATGCAGCCCCCCACCAGGGAGCGCGCCGTGAACTCGCCCGGCAGCACCACCGGGGTGGGGCTCGTCACGAGCCGGGGCCCCGTGCCGAGCACGGGCGTCACGGCGGCCGGGGAGTCCAGGGACTCCGGCGGAGCATTCATCGATAGGCCTCCCCAGCACGCCGGTTGACGAGCACTCGCAGCTCCTCCAGGTTCAGTGGCTTGTCGAGCTTCGGGTTGGACACATGGCGCAGAAACGCCTGCGCCCGGGGCGTGAAGGCCCCTCCGGTCATGAAGATGATCCGCTCGGCCATCTGCGGCACCACGCGGCCCACCTCCGCATACAAGTCCATCCCTGTCATGCCGGGCATCATCACATCACAGAGGATGACATCAAAGCAGGCATCCTGGCCCAGCAGCCGCAGCGCGTCCGCGGCACTGTTCGCCGCGGAGACTTCGTGCTCGCTGCCCAGGCTGCGCTGCAGCGCCAGCGTCACGTTCGGCTCGTCGTCCACCACCAGCACGCGCGCGCGCGGCGCGGCGGGCACCCGCGCGGGCAGCAGCGCGAGGGGGCGCGTGACGTCCTCGGCCCGCCCGGTCACGGTGCGCAGCACCACGCGAAAGCTGGAGCCCCGGCCGGGCTCGCTCTCCGCCGAGATGGTGCCCCCCATGGACTCGACGATGCCGTGGCAGATGGACAGCCCCAGCCCCGTGCCCTCGCCCACCGACTTGGTGGTGAAGAACGGATCAAACACGCGCGCCAGCACCTCCGGCGTCATGCCCACCCCGGTGTCCTCCACCCGCACCACCACCTGATCCGGCGCCTGGGCGCGGATGCGCACGGTGATGAGGTGCTTGTCCGCAGGCTCCCCCTCCGGGATGGCCTGCGCCGCGTTGAGCAGGAGGTTGAGGAACACCTGGCACAGCCGCGACTCGCTGGCCTCCACCATGGCCACCGGCTCGAACTCCGTCACCAGCCGCGCGCGGTGGCGCACCAGGTTGTCCGCCATCTTGCACGCCAGCTCCACCGAGCGGCTCACGTCCACCGGCCCCAGCCGCGTCTCCTGCTCCCCGCGCGCGAAGACCTTCAAGTCCTGGACGATGCTGGCGATGCGCTCGGCGCCCTCGGTGGTCTCCCGGGCGATCTGCTGGAGCTGCTCCACGGTGCCCGACGACACGGCGGGCCGCAGCCGCTCCAGCCCTCCGTGGATGAGGTGCAGGTTGACGAGCATGTAGGCCAGCGGGTTGTTGATTTCGTGCGCCACCCCCGCGCCCAGCGTGCCCAGCGACGCCAGCCGGTCCGACATCACCAGGCGCGCCTGCAGGTGCTTGCGCTCCGTCACGTCCCGGTGGACCAGGATGTAGGCGATGGCGCGCCCCTCGGCGTCCCGCAGCGGCACCGCCACGGACTCGCAGCAGCACCCCATGCCGTCCTTGCGGCGGAACTCCACCTCCCCCGTCCAGCGCCCCTCCCCCTCCAGCGCGTGGAGCATGGGCAGGGTGAGCGGATCCGGCTCGCCCGGGTGCAGCACCGAGAAGAGCGTCTGCCCCACCGCCTGCGCCTTGCCGCGCCCGAACATGCGCTCCGCGCTCGGGTTCCAGTCGATGATGTGCCCGCGCAGGTCGGTGATGACGACACCGTCATAGAGGCTCTCGAAGATGAGCGCCTGGCGGCGCAGCTCCTGCTCGGCCGTCTTGCGCGCGGTGATGTCCATCACCGTGCCGGTGATGCGGTTGGGCACCCCCGCCCCGTCGCACAGCACATCCCCCTTGCAGGACAGCCACCGGCACCCGCCGCCCGACGGCTCGATGCGGTACTCCATCTCCACGTGGGAGCGCCGCTCCAGCGCCTGCGCCAGCACCTCGCGCACCCGGGGCAGGTCCGCCGGGTGGACCACCTCGCGCGGATCCATGGCGCGGCCCGACAGCGTGCCCACCGGCAGCCCCAGCAGCCGGTCCACGTGCTCGGACCACGTCACCGTGCCCGCCGCGGCGTTCCAGTCCCAGATGCCCACGCGCGCGGCGGACAGCGCCTGGCGCAGCTGCTCCTCGCGCGGCTCCAGCTGCTCGCGGTTGGAGAAGCGGAAGACGGTGACGGTGCCAATCTGCAGCCGGTCCCCCTCGCGCAGCTCCGCCGAGGTGATGGCCACGCCGTTGACATAGGTGCCGTTGGTGGAGCCCAGGTCCGTGACATGACAGGTGCCCTCCGGCGTGCGGACAATCCGCGCGTGCCGGCGGGAGACGCCATGGTCGTCGATGCGGAACTCCACCTCCGAGCCACGGCCAAGCACATGCTCGCCTGGCTGCACGCGGAACGCCTTGCCGATGCCCGCGGGCGCCGTGGAGCTGATGAGGATGAGGCACGCTCCGGCGGCCTGTGGCGCCAGCGGCAGGCCCGCACAGGTCGTCAAATCATCCAGTGTCGTCGTCATGGGCATCGGTTCCCCCCTTGGAACGCCGCAAATCCCAACAGTGTCCCCCCCCCACCTCCAACCCGGCCACCGCCGCGTTCCCAGGGAGCATCCGCCACTGGACACGCCGCGCGCCGGCCCGGAGGCCTGGGTGCACGGTGTCCGACAGTCTACCCCTGTTCCGGGCCCCAGGCCCAGTGCACCCCTGGCACTGGGCTAAGGTGCGGGCCCATGGGGGATTCCGAGAGCACGTTCCGTATTCAAGGCCGCAAGGTCACCACGCCCGTG
Organism: Allostigmatella hybrida; assembly: GCF_020103775.1. Classification (NCBI taxonomy): domain Bacteria; kingdom Pseudomonadati; phylum Myxococcota; class Myxococcia; order Myxococcales; family Archangiaceae; genus Allostigmatella; species Allostigmatella hybrida. The sequence continues at coordinate 717,851 of NZ_JAHXBH010000001.1, read as the reverse complement.
CCGTGGAGGACCGAGCCCGCCAGTGAAGGGAACGGAGACCTCCCGTACTCGCTCGCGGGCGAATACCTCCTCAAGCGGCTGCTGGCCTCGGGCGGCCACGGCAGCGTGTACGAGGCGGAGCACCGCATCCTCGGCCGGCGCGTGGCAGTGAAGGTGCTCCACCCGCACCTGGCGGACCAGGGCGAGATGCTCCAGCGCTTCGTGCGCGAGGCGCGCATCGTCAATCAGATCCGCCACCCCAACGTGGTGGACATCCACGACTTCGGGATGATGCCGGATGGCAGCCCCTATTATGTGATGGAGCTGCTCGAGGGCCGCACGCTCAGCCAGCTCGTGCAGGAGCGCGGCCGCATGTCCGCCGAGCGCGCGCTCGCGTACCTGGAGCCGGTGTGCATGGCGCTGGGCGCCGCGCACCAGGCGGGCATCGTCCACCGGGACTTGAAGGCCAGCAACGTGCTGGTGGTGGAAGATGGGCCCGCCCCCCAGGTGAAGCTCTTGGACTTTGGTATTGCCAAGCTGCTCCAGCCCGCCGGCGGCCAGGAGGGGCTCACGCTCGCCGGGCAGCGGCTGGGCACCGCCTACGCCATGGCCCCCGAGCAGCTGAGAGGCGGCCCCATCAACCCCAACACGGACGTGTACGCGCTGGGGGTGCTGCTCTTCCAGCTGCTCACCGGGCGCTACCCCTTCCAGTCCAAGGACCGGATGGAGCTGGAGCGGCTGCACCTGGAGGCCCCGCCCCCGCGCCCCAGCGCCTGCGCGCCGGTGTCCCTGGCGGTGGACGCGGTGGTGCTGCGCTGCCTGGAGAAGGAGGCCGAGCGGCGCTTTCCCCATACCGCCGCCTTCCTCACCGCGCTCCGGCAGGCGGTGGACACGCAGGGCCTGGCCGCCTCGGACGGGCGCGCCTGCCGGGCCCTGGCCATACACGCGGAGGTGGAGCTCGCCGAGGGCACCCACGACGATGAAGTCTTCCACGCGGCGCTCGCCGACGTGCTCGACCGGCTCGAGCGCGAGGTGCGCCAGCTGGGCTTCCTCCTCGCCCTCCAGGTGGGCACCGCGCAGCTCGGCATCCGGCTGCTGGAGCCCACCCGCCCCCTGCCCCCCACCGAGGCCCTCGCCCTGCGCGAGGCCCTGGAGCGCGTGGGCCGCGACATGCGCGAGCAGACCCGCCGCCTGGGCCTGGCCTTCCACCTGTGCGCCCATGTGGGCATGGTGGAGGTGCGCGGCGAGGGGGACGACCTGGAAGTCCTGGGAGGCCCCGTCACCGAGCTGTCCACCTGGGTCATTCAAGCCCCGGACGGACTCCACCTCACCCCGGGCGCCGCTCAAATTCTCGAATTCGGGGCCTGATTTTTCGAGACATTTCCTGGCATTTCACGGGGTTGTCCGTCCCTCGACGGTGTAGGTGCTTGTAATCCCGTGGCGCCTGATGGCACCCGTCCAGATTCCGACCCCTCGCACCGGGCCGGTGGCCCCCGTGCGTGCTGAGCTGCGCGCAGGCCCGTAATCCCAGACAGGGCGCCGCTGACAGCGTTTTTCTTCGAGCCTACTGCAGCGGCGTTCCTGGCGGCCGTGTGTGTCACGGCCGGTTTCAACCCTGGGGGGGACCGCCATGCAGCAAGTGCCGAACACGAAGCAAGGCAGCAATGTCTCAAACCGGCGTCCAATGCCGTGGGCAAGACGGGGGTTGACCCTGGCCTGCCTGCTGGGGGCCGCGGCAGGGTGTGAGCCCGAGGACGAGCGCGCCGCGCCGGTCCGCGCCACGCGCCAGAGCGCCGAGAGCCTGCAGTCTCCCAACGGCCTGTCCGTCAACGGCTTGTCCGTCAACGGCTTGTCCGTCAACGGCTTGTCCGTCAACGGCCTGTCCGTCAACGGCCTGTCCACGCAGGCCTTCCGCAATTGGTTCAACCTGAATCCATCGCTCAACGAAGTCACCATGCGCTACGTGGTGCGCTGCGCGATGGCCGAGTCGGAGAGCCTCTCGTGGAGCAACCCGCACACGGGCGGGCACCACACCTGGCAGGGGCAGCTGGCGCTGGCGCCGGGCTGGAGCGCGGGGCTGCCGCCGAGCCTCAGTGAGCAGCAGGCCATCACCGCGTGCCTGGCGGCGCACGCGAACAAGTTCGGCCTGCACATCCCCATCTCCGTGCTGGGCCGCGACGCGCTGGGGCTGCCCATCCCCTACACCGGCCGGGAGCTCGCCACGTACTCCGAGCGCGAGGCGTGCTTCTTCGGCAACCTCTTCACGGACGAGGGCATCCACGCGGCGAACGACCGGCCCGAGCTGCACGACAGCGAGAGCACCTCGCGCGCCTGCGGCCTGTCCTCGCGCAGCGAGGGCTCCGGCTGCGCGCCCATCGCCCACGAGGGCGCGTGCGCCGACTTCTGCACCCTGGATTCGACGCGGACGTACTACACCCACTGCACCCTCAACGGCGTGACGTACCGGCCGCTCACCACGCGCATTCTCCCCACGGACATCTACCGGTGCGGTGACGGCGTGTGCCAGCACACCGAGAGCTGCGGCACGGGCAACACCTTCGACAGCTGCGCCACCGACTGCGGCGCCTGCCCGAAGGACTTGGACTAAGGTCGAATTACCGTTCTAGCAAAGCTTGCTATTTTTTCCGGGTAAGCAGCGACCCTCGGACAACTGGCCGCAGGATTAACCAGCCGACTGTGTCGTCCGTACTCCTCTGTGGCGCCGGTTTTAGCGGTTCTCTCCAGGAACGCTGGAACTGGCGCCTTGGCGGCCGTGGCTTCCACGGCGGCCTTGGGGGGGGAAAAACATGATCAGCAAGCTGGCTGGGATCCGGCAGAACCGTCGCGCCGTGCGGGCAGTCCTTCGTTCTTTCGCCGCAGGGCTCTTGTTGCAAACGCTTGTCTTGTCCGCGCAGGGCTGCGGCCCCGTCGTTCCCGGGGAGGAAGGGGACGCCTGGGGCCTTCAGGAAGAAGCGCTGGGCGGCCCGCAGATCCGCTCCACCAACGGGCTGTCCGTCAACGGCCTGTCCGTCAACGGCCTGTCCGTCAACGGCCTGTCCGTCAACGGCCTGTCCGTCAACGGCCTGTCCAGCACGGCGTTCCGCGATTGGTTCCTCGCGGACCCCACCGTGCGGGACACCGTCATGCGCTACGTGGTCCGGTGCGCGGTGCCCGCGGGCCAGGAGCGCGCCTTCACCCACCCCACCACGGGCGTCACCTACCGCTGGCCGGGGCAGCTGGGGCTCGCCCCGGGCTGGGCGGGGGGCACGCCGGCCACGGTGGCCGAGCAGCAGGTGGTCTCCGCGTGCCTGGCGGCCCATACGAACAAGTACGGCCTGGCCGTCTCCATCTCCGTGCTGGGAAAGACAGCCCTGGGCGTGCCCATCCCCACCACCCCGGAGGAGCTGGCCTCGCACTCCGCCCAGGAGGCCTGCTTCTTCGGCAACCTCTTCGCCTCCTCCGGCGGCATCTTCGCGGCGACCGACCGCCCCACGCTGAACGCCGCGGAGAGCACCACCCGGGCCTGCGGCCTGTCCTCGCAGCACGGCACCACCGAGTGCGCGCCCATGGCCCACGTGGGCTTCTGCGCGGACCACTGCACCCGGGATGCCTCTGGGCTCTTCTACACGCAGTGCACCTACAACGGGGTGCCCTACCAACCGCTCACCACGCGCATCCTGCCCTCGGACATCTACCGGTGTGGCGATGGCACGTGCCAGTTCACCGAGCGCTGCGGCACGGGCACCACCTATGACAGTTGCGCCGCCGACTGCGGCCCCTGTGCTTGAGGGCCACTCTCCGTTCATTCCTACCTAACCCGGATTGCGGACTGTTCTAGGTACCCCAAGACCCATCGGACAAGTGGCCGCACCGTTGACCACCTCGCGCCGAGCCCCGTATTCCTTTACAGCGCCGTCTTTGGCGGTTCTCTCCGGGGAACCCTGAGAAGGCGCACTGGCCACCGTGGTCTCCACGGCGGCCTTGGGGGGGGTTAAAAACATGAAGACGATGCAAGCCGGGACTCGGCCGAGCCGCCGCGTCATGCGTGAAGTCCGCTCCGCGTTCAGCGGGGGACTGTTCTTGGGCCTGGTGGTGCTGCACACGGTGGGCTGCGGCCCTGTGTCTCCCGGGGAGGCCGGGTGGGGCGCCGAGCCCCCGCAAGGCACCCAGGCGGCAGGGCTCCACACCTCGCTGGGCCTGTCCGTCAACGGCCTCACCGTCAATGGGCTGAACGTCAACGGCCTCACCGTCAACGGGCTGAACGTCGATGGGTTGGAGACCGCCGCGTTCCAGGACTGGTTCAACGGGGAGCCGTCCGTCCGGGACGTCACCATGCACTACCTCATCCAGTGCGCGGTGCCGGGCGGCCAGACGCGCACCTTCACCAACCCCGTGACGGGCATCACCCACACCTGGCACGGCGTGCTCGGGCTCGCCCCGGGCTGGGCCTCGGGCGGCCTGCCCACGGTGGCCGAGCAGCAGATCATCTCCGCGTGCCTCGCGGCGCACGTGAACGCGTATGGCAAGCACGTCCCCCTCTCCGTGCAGGGGCGGACCGCCCAGGGGGAGGCCATCGCCTCCACGCCCGAGGAGCTGGCCACGTACACCGAGGAGGAGGCGTGCTTCTTCGGCAACCTCTTCACGGACGAGGGCACCTTCGCGGCCCACGGCAGCACCCAGCTGAAGAACGTGGAGAGCAGCCTGCGCACCTGCGGCCTGGCGCCCCGGGACTTCACCCCCTCGTGCGCGCCCATCCGCCACGTGGGCTCCTGCAAGAACGCCTGCACCTGGGACAAGGCGCTGGGCGCCTATACCGAGTGCAGCCGCAACGGCGTGAGCTACCCGGCGCTCACCACGCGGATGCAGCGCCCGGACATCCACCAATGCGGGGACGGGGTGTGCCAGGCCTCCGAGAGCTGCGGAACCGGGAAGACCTTCAACAGCTGCGCGGCCGACTGCGGGCCGTGCGCTTGAAATCCCCGCAGCGGACGGGCTTTGTGAAAGCGGGGGGATGCTTCAGGATGCGTCCGCCCCGCTTCCCTGCCCGCTCAACATGAAATTCCTGCGTGAACTTCGCTCCGTACTGAATCTGACGGTCCTCGTCGCCGGCCTGGGCTACTTCGTGGACCTGTTCGACATCACCCTGTTCGGGGTGGTGCGTGTGGCCTCGCTCAAGGACATCGGCATCACGGATCCGGCGCAGATCCTCGAGAAGGGCCTGCTCATCTACAACAGCCAGATGATCGGCATGATGGTGGGAGGCCTCGTCTGGGGCATCCTCGCCGACAAGCGGGGCCGGCTCTCGGTGATGTTCGGCTCCATCCTGCTCTACTCGTTCGCCAACATCGCCAACGCGTTCGCCTGGGACGCGACGAGCTACGCGGTCTGCCGCTTCCTGGGCGGCCTGGGCCTGGCGGGCGAGCTGGGCGCCGCCATCACCCTGGTGGCCGAGTCCCTGCCCAAGGACAAGCGCGGCCTGGGCACCACGGTGGTGGCCACCCTGGGCATGCTGGGCATCGTCGCCGCGGCGCTCATCGGCCAGCACCTGTACTGGAAGACGGCCTACCTCACGGGCGGGGTGATGGGGCTGGCGCTGCTGTTCGCGCGCTTCAAGGTGTCCGAGTCCGAGCTGTTCACCAAGAAGACGGACCCGTCGCGCGCCAACCCGCTCTTGCTGCTGCGCGGCGGGCGGTTCCTCAAGTACATCTGCTGCATCCTCATCGGGGTGCCCATCTACTTCACCACCGGCATCCTGTTCACCTTCGCCCCGGAGCTCACCGCGGGGCTGAACGTCCAGGGCCCGGTGACGGCCGGCAACGCCATCCTGTACGGCTCCATCGGGCTGACGCTGGGGGACCTGCTCTCGGGCCTGTTCAGCCAGTGGCTCAAGAGCCGCAAGCGCGCGGTGGCGCTCAACCTGGTGGCGGGCTTCGGGCTGATGCTCGTGTACGGCCTCGCCTCGGGGCTCACCAGCACCGCCGTCTACGTGCTGAGCTTCCTCATCGGCATCACCGTGGGCTACTGGGCGGTGCTCGTCACCATGGCGGCCGAGCAGTTCGGCACCAACATCCGCGCCACGGTGGCCACCACGGTGCCCAACTTCGTGCGCGGCTCGGCGACGCTGGCGGCCAGCGGCTTCGCGGTGCTCAAGGGGCAGATGCCGGTGGCGAGCGCCGCGCTGCTCGTGGGGAGCATCTGCTTCGGCCTCGCGCTGCTGGCGCTCACGCGCATCGAGGAGACGTTCCACCGGGATCTCGACTACGAGGAGGGCCCGCAGGAGCGGTGAGCCCCCGGCGCGGGCCTCAGACGCGCTGGAGCGCGAACACCTCCACGTCCACCCCGTCCGAGGCGTGCACCAGCGGGGCGGCCGGGGGACGGTGGAAGCCCGCCGCCTCCAGCAGGCTCTCCTCCAGCCCCTCCACCCTCGCGCCGCGCACCGGGTAGGGCGTGTGGTGCACCTGGCCGCGCAGGAGCGCCCCGCCGTGCGCGGTGTAGAGGAAGTAGCGCTCCATCAGGAAGTGCTGAAGCGTCCCGGGGGTGGAGGCCGCGGCGGGGCCCTCGGCCAGGCCGCGCACGGAGAGCGTGGCGGGCACGGGGGCGGGCCAGTGGCGCTCGGAGCGGTACGTTCGCCAGCCGCCCGCCGTGCCGTCCGCCAGCGTCATCCGCGAGTAGAAGTACGGCAGCTTGTACCAGGCCCGCGCCAGCCGCACGGCGATGCCGTTGGCCGCATCCAGGCTGAAGAAGAACACCCCCGGGTCCTTCCCCTCGCGGTGCACGTACGTGCGCACGTTCGTCTCGTGGAAGTTCGACAGCGGGGGGAAGGGGGGCAGCAGCGCCGGGCGCACGCCCTGCATGGTGAAGGGCACCAGCCCGATGAACGCCCGCCCCTCGTACGTGTCCAGCGAGAGCCCCGGGGGCAGGGCGCGCGCGAGCACCTCCGCGGGCAGCTCCCAGTGCAGGAAGAGCAGCTTGCGCCAGCGCTGGTACATCACCACGCGCGCGTCAGGCCTGCGGGTGGGGGCGAGGCGGTCCATGGCGGGGGCGCTCACGTGGGCGGGTTGTTGCCGTACATCGTCTCGGCGCGCTGGAAGAGCACCCACGAGGTGATGATGTACTTGTCGCCGGACTCCGGCACGTTGCCCCGGTGGGTGTGGGTGAAGCCCGCGGGGAAGATGAGCAGCCGCCCCGCCTTCGACTCGACCTTGCGCTGCTGGTAGTAGAACTCCGTCTCGCCGCCCTGGCTCACGTCGTTCAGGTAGTACTGGAACGCCAGCACGCGGTGCAGCGGATCACAGCTCGCATCCTTCGGATAGACTTCCGAGTGCCAGTGCGGGTAGCCGCCCGAGCCCCGGATGTACTTCTGCACGTTGAGGTAGCCGTAGCGGTAGAAGTAGCCCACGAGCTGATCCAGCAGCGGGTCTCCCAGGGCGGCGAAGTTCTCCTCCGTCAGCGCCACGCGCTTGCCCGTCTTGGGGTCCATCACCGCCGGGGAGACGGCGCCAATCAGGGTGTACAGGTACTTGCGCAGGTAGCTTCGCAGCGGCGGGAAGGTGCGGTCCATCAGCACGCGGACCAGGTCCTCCCACTCCGGCGTGAGGTTCATGCACAGGTCGTAGCTGTCCTTCTTGGTGGTATCCACGCCGTGGCCGATGCGGCCCCGCTGCACGTGGGAGCTCCGGTTGAACCGGTCGATGATGTCCTGGCACAGCTTGGGGTCCAGCACACCGTCGTGAATCTCGATGAAGTCGGTCATGGGGAGGGAGGCCGCGCGCCTGTGCCTCGATTATAAACGGCGCCCCCCCAGGGGGCCACCGAGGCGGGGAACGCGGCTGCTATAGTCGCGCGCCTCCGGAGGATCTCCCACCATGCGCCGCTTCCTCGCCCTGCTCGCCACCCTTGCCTGCACCGGGGGTTGCTCGTGCCAGGACAAGCCCCGCCCGCCCCCCGCGCCCCCGGTGGCCACCGCCCCAGCGCCCGCCCTCTCCGCCCCCGCCCTTCCTACCGCGCCGCCCATTCCGCCCGAGGCCATGGCGCTGCACATGCAGGGCCGCGCCCGGGGCCAGGAGGGCCAGTTCCCCGAGGCGCTCCAGCTCTTCCAGCAGGCCCAGGCGGCGGCCCCGGACTGGCTCATCCCCCTCTACGACACGGGCTACACGTACGTGCTCCTGGGCGACACCGCCCAGGCCTTGGCCACCTTCGAGCAACTGGACGCGCGCGCCCCACGGGGCTTCTCCGAGAGCAAGAAGTTCCTCGACAGCCTGCGCCGCGAGAAGGCGGGCACCGTCCCGCCCGGCACCCTCCGGGACTTCCTGGCCCTGCGGCAGCTGAGGGACCCGAAGCAGGCCCACCAGAAGCTGGTGGCCCTCACCCAGCGCGCGCCCCAGTTCGTCCCCGCCTGGCAGGAGCTGGCCATGGCCGAGGAGAACATCGCCAAGGCCCGCACGCTCGTGGAGAAGACGCTGGCCCTGAAGCCGGATGAGGAGACGCGGGGCCTGCTGCTCGTGCACCAGGCCACGCTCCTGCGCCGCGAGGGCCAGGAGGAGGAGGGCCAGAAGCGGCTGCGCGCGCTCGCGGAGGACCCTCAGCTCCCGCCGAGCGTCACCGGGCTGGCGAAGGATCTCCAGCACACCCTGCCCGAGCGCCCGCCCGCCGCCCCGGCGCCCTGAAGTCCCGCGCCAGGCACTGGCCCCGGGGCGGGAGCACCCCGCAAAGACACCGGGGACCGCGGCACGAAGCCACGATCCCCGGGAGCCTTCACAGAGAAAGCCGCTGAGTGATTACAGCGCCTTCTTGTTCAGCAGGTTGGTCGTGGTGCCCGACGGGGCGCCGGTGATCTTGCCGATGCTGGCGTTGGTCTTGATCCAGCTGTCGACGGTGGCCGAGGACGCGTCGCCGTAGGTGCCCTTGTAGAGCGCGCCCACGCCCGCCACGTGCGGCGAGGCCATCGAGGTGCCGCTGATGGTGTTGGTGCCGCTGTTGATCCAGGTGGAGGTGATGTCGGTGCCCGGCGCGAAGATGTCGATCAGGCTGCCGTAGTTGGAGTACGAGGCGCGCGCGTCGGTCTTCGTGGAGGCGCCCACCGTGGTGACGGCCGGGGCGCTCGCCGGCGAGAAGCCGCTGGCGTTGGCGTTGCTGTTGCCCGCGGCCACCGCGACGAACACGCCCGCGTTGGACAGGTTGGTGACCGCCGTGTTCACCGCCGAGGAGGCGCTGCCGCCGAGGCTCATGTTGGCCACCGCGGGCTTCACGTGGTTGGTCGTCACCCAGTTGATGCCGGCGATGACGCCCGAGTTGGAGCCGGAGCCCGAGCAGTTCAGCACGCGCACCGCGCGCAGCTTGACGCCCTTGGCCACGCCGTAGGTGGCGCTGCCGATGGTGCCCGCCACGTGCGTGCCGTGGCCCTGGCAGTCATTGCCGTTCTGGCCGTCGCCGATCGCGTCGTAGCCCACCGCCGCGCGGCCACCGAACTGCGAGTGGTTGATCTGGATGCCCGTGTCGATGACGTAGGCCGTCACGTTGGAGGCGGTGGTGGTGTAGGTGTAGCTGTTGCTCAGGGGCAGGCTCACCTGGTCGATGCGGTCAATGCCCCACGTGGCGGGGGACTGGGTGACCTCGAGCTTCACCACCGCGTCCTCCTCGACGAACAGGACGTTGGCGTCCTTGCGGACCTCGGCCAGCTGCTCCGCGGTCAGGTCGGCGGCAAAGCCGTTGATGACGCTGTAGTTGTGGCGCGTGTTGATGCGCGAGGCGAGCGCGGCGCGGCGCAGGCCGCCCTCCTGCTTCGTCACGACGATGTAGGAGCCCGGAATGGCCGTGCCGGCGGGGGCCAGCATCAGGGGGGCCTCGGTCTGGCTGATGTCCGAGCCGTCCATCATCTCGGCGTCGTTCAGCTCACCACCGCAAGCGGCCAGGGCCAGAGCAGTACCAAGGAAAAGCGTATTGCGCACGGTCTTCATAGGGAACTCCTGAAACATCGGGGGATTGGGTGAAGCGCGCGCAAAGTACAGAAGAAGAATTTCTTACTCAAGTCCGAACTACGAGAAAACGAGTCTTCGCTCTTAGCAATTTTTTACGCTGATACCGTGAATTGCCGGCCTGGCCTGGACACGCCTCTTTCCGGGCTCAGGCCCACAGGGCGGTCCAGTCGTCCCCGGGCCGGAACACCCGGGCCCCGTGCCGCTCGCACAGCGAGGCATGGCGCAGGGCCGCGGGGCCGCCCACCCACACGGGCACGCCCGGGGGCAGCGCGGCCATGAGCGGGCCGAGGGTCTGCTCGAAGGCGGCCGCGCCCGGGTCCGCCACCGCGGACAGCCCCACGAGGTGGGGGCGGAGCTGCGCCACCATGAGCCCCAGCTCCTTCACGGGCACGCGCGGGCCCAGCAGGCTCACCTGGAGGCCCGCGTGCCGCAGCCGCAGGGCGGTCCCCAGGAGCCCCACCTCGTGCTCCTCGTCCGGAAAACACCCGAGCACCGCGTGCCGGTGCCCCGCGTTCTGCGGCGCCGCGTGCAGCAGGCCCACCAGCCGCGCCCGCACCACCTGGGACACCAGGTGCTCCTGGGCCACCGTCAACGTGCCCGCGTGCCAGCGGTCCCCCACCGCGCGCTGCAGCGGCGCCAGCACCTCGTCGAAGGCCTTGAGCGGCGGCAGCGCCGCCAGCACCTCGTCCAGCACCTGGGAGACGGCCACCTGGTCATAGCGCTCCGCCGCCGCCAGCACCGCCTCGCGCCAGGCCTCCGGGCGCGGGCCATCGCCTCCGTCCCGCCCGGGCAGAGGCTCGGGGCCCCGGGCCGCCTCGCGCGAGGCCCACGCGGCGGCCTCCCGGATGGACATGCCCTCCCCGGTGAGCTGCTTCATCCGCCGCAGCAGCGCGACGTCCTGCCCGGTGTAGACGCGGTAGCCCGCGGGCGTGCGCTGGGGGCGGGGCACGCCGTAGCGGCGCTCCCAGGCGCGGATCAGCTCCGCGCTGACCCCCGACAGCTCCGCGGCGGTGTGGATGCGATAGGTGCGCTCGGCCATGCGGGCAGGGGGTTTCCGGTTCGAGTCCCTCGCGCCGCGGATCCACGGACGGGAGGCCCTCCGCATACCGGCGGCCCTCGCGTAACGCAACCGGGCAGGCCCGGGGGCTCCGGCGCAGGCCTCCCGCTCAGGTGCCGTTGGGCGCGCCCCGGGCCTGCTGCCACAGCGCCATCAGCTCGCTGGCCGTCTCGGCATACTGCGCCCCACACGAGAAGATGGCCTTGAGGTGCTCGCGCGCCCCCGGCCCCCCCGCCACCACCAGCACGGGGGCACAGGCCTGCACCGCCTCGCGCAGCACCTGCACCATCTCCTCCGGCTCCCGGCGGCGCACGAAGGAGAGCGCCACCAGGTCCGGGGCCACCTGCGCGCACGCGCTGTGCAGCGCCTCGGCGGGCGTGTCCGCGCCCAGCACCGTCACCCGCCAGCCCCGGCGCTTGAGGAACAGCCCCAGCGCCAGGAGCCCCCCCTCGTGGTGGTCCCGCGCCGGGCACGCGAGCACCGCCCGGGGGCCCTCCTGGCGCGCGCCCTCCGCGGCGAGGAGCGCGCTCAGCCGCTGGCGGATCAACGCCGAGGCCAGGTGCTCCCGGGCGATGTCCACCCGCTCCCCCATCTCCCGGAGCAGGGGCAGCAGCAGGCCCTCGCAGTACGTGTCCACGTCCATGGCGGCCTGGCCCTCGTCCAGCACGCGCAGCGCCTCGTCCGTGTCCATGCGCTTGGCCGCGGCCCAGAAGCGCTCCGGGAGCGTCCCCTCCAGAGGCAGCTCGCGCGCGGGCAAGGCCTTCACCTGGGAGATGGCCTCGCTCACCGAGAGCCCCTCCTCGATGAACCTCGCCACCCGGCGGATGTTCTCCACCTCCTCGCGCGTGTAGGCGCGGTAGTTGTTCTCGCTGCGGTGCGGGCGCGGAAAGCCGTAGCGCCGCTCCCACGCGCGCAGCGTGGCCTCGCGGATGCCGGTCAGCCGGGCAATGGTGCGGATGCGCAGCAGGCTCATGCCCGCATTCCCCGCACCGTGTCCCACCGCTCCGCCACCCCGCTGCCCCCCGACACCTTCAGGGTGAAGCCCTCCGGGCTCACCGCCGAGGCCACCCGCCGCACCACCGCCTCCAGCGAGGACTGGAACAGCGGCAGGGGCCCGGGGCCGTGCGGGGGGCCCACCTCCACCAGCACCTCGGGCCGCTCGTGCTCGAAGAAGGCGTAGCGGAACGCCACCGGCAGGCACTCCACCCGGCCTGCCCGCGCCAGCAGCTCCACCCCCCGCTCGAGCCGCAGCGGCAGCACGCCGAAGGGCCGGTGCTCCCCCTCGGGGAAGACGCCGATGGCGGCCCGGGGCTTGCGCATCAGCTCGCGCGCGTAGCGCAGGGACTCCATCGCGGAGGCGGCCTCGCCCGGACGGATGCTGAAGGCCCCGATGCGCGCCAGGAAGCGGTAGCGCCGCAGGTTCTTCTCCTCCATCAGGCAGTACGCGTCCCACCCGGCCACCTGCCCGAGCTGGTGGAGCACGAAGCCATCCCACCAGTTCGAGTGGTTCATGTAGACGAGGCGGGCCTCGGGGCCCGCGGGCAGCGTGCCCCGCACCCACAGGCCCCGGAACATGGACCGGAACTTCCAGCCCACGTACCGGTCCAGCGCCCAGCCGAGTGGCCCTCCCTTCCGCGCGTGGATCAAGGCACCCGGGCCTCCCGCCGGTTCACCAGCGCCGTGAACAGGGACAGCCCCAGGGAGACCAGCACGCTGGTCATCAGGAAGAAGAGCACCTCTTCCAGGGGCACCATGCCCACGTACACGCCGAGGTGCTTGCCCTCGCCGAAGTTCCAGATGCCCGCGGCGATGGCCAGGTGGTCCGCCACCGACAGGTACACGCCGATGATGAAGGCCGGGGGCAGCACCGCCCGCAGCACCGCCCAGGAGCGCTCCCGGTAGTGGAAGAACAGCACCCCGAGCTGCATCAGGATGACGGGCAGGCCCCAGCCCAGCAGGTGGATGAGGTACGCCCAGCGGCCCTCCATCAGCCCGCTCATGGGGACACCTCGCGCGGCTTCAGGGCCGTGCCCGCCTGGGTGGAGGCCACCGGCACGTCCGCCCGCTCCGCCCGGGAGGGCGGGGCCGTGCGCGGCTGCGGCTCGCGGGCCAGCACGCGCATGAGCCGCGCCCGGGCCCAGAGCCCCACCAGCAGCGTCTGCAGGCCGAAGAAGAGGTACTCCTCCAGCGGCAGGTACCCCAGCTTGATGCCCCAGATGCGCTCGGGATCGAACCCCCACAGGCCCCACTTCACCGCCAGGTTGTCCCAGGGCGACGTCGCCGCGTACACGACGATGAGCAAGAGCCCCATCGGCGCCAGGCTCCGCGCCGTGAACGTCTTCCGGTAGCGCACCACCAGGAAGAGGATGGGCAGCACCACGAACACTCCCAGGAACCGTGCGTACGTCATCCCTGTCCTCCGCTGAACTCGGGCCACACCGGCGCCATCCGCCCCCCCCGCCGCAACGCATAGGTCCGGCCGCGCCACGTCACCCGGGCCTGGCCCAGCGAGCGCATGAACGCCACCAGCAACAGCGCCTCGCCCAGCACCCAGGCGCCGAGCACCACCCCCGCCCCGGCCGGCGCGGTCTCTGCCTCCGTCCCCGCCGGGGGCGCCGTCAGCACCGCCAGGCGCCAGGACAGCAACGTGCGCACCCCCACCAGCACGCCCGTGGCCGCCGCCAGCACGCCCGAGCCCAGTACGGCGCTCAGCACCGCGAGCGGCAGGGTCGGCGTGAACAGCAGCGGCACCGTCGGGTACAGCCCCGGCCGGTGGCTGGCCAGCACCTGCATCCACCGGGTGAAGCGCTCCACCGCCGGGCGCCAGGAGGCGAGGGGCGCCATCGGCACCAGCGCGGGCGCCTCCGCCAGCGCCACATCCAGTCCCCGCGCGTACAGCCGCCGCGACAGCTCCAGGTCCTCGCCAATGTGGTCCGCCAGGCCGCGCAGCTCCTGAACCGCCACGGGCGACAGCCCCAGCGCCTTGCCACACACCGCCTTGGCCCCGGCGCTCATCGCATGCAGGACGCGGAAGCTGTGGTGGGTGTGGCGCAGGAGCCCCGCCACGGCCCAGCCTACCGCGCCGCTCACCCCCACGGGCGTGGGGGCCGCCGTGCTCAGCGCCGCGCCCGCCGCCACCGGCCCCGCGAGCCCCTCCACCAGCGCGCCCGTCACCGCCACGTCCGCGTCCACCGCCACCACCACCCGCTCGCCCACCTCCAGCACCGCCAGGGCGTACAGCAGGTGGCCCACCTTGCGGTTGGGAGCCGTGGGGTCGCTCGGCAGCCAGCGCACGCCCGGCGCCAGCCGCGGCCGGTACGGGGACACCACCACCTGCTCCAGCGGCCCCGCGTAGTCCACCGGCCGGGCGAGGTTCTCCAGCTCCCGCGGCGTGGGCTCGTCCACCGGACGCAGCAGCAGCACCGGCACCCGCGTGGCCACGCCCGTGCCCCGCTTCATGCGCAACAGCCGCGAGAGCGCCACCGCGCTGAAGCCCGTGGCGAGCACCGCCCAGGCCAGGCCCACGAGCACCGCCGCGCTCATGAAGCACGCTCCAGGCGCGTGCGGAAGTGCGCCATCCAGCGGATGTAGGGCGAGTGGAAGCGCCGGAAGTCCGCCACCTCGCCCAGCGTGTCCAGCCCCTGCTTCCGGGCCTCCACGCGCGCGTAGAAGGGAGAGGACTCCAGCAGCCGGGCCTCCCCCACCTCGAGGGCGCCCGCGTGCAATTGCCGTGGCACCTGGAGCCCCCAGCCGGTGCGCCCCATGCGCGGCACCGCCAGCCCCTGGGACTCGCGCTCGCACTGGACGCCCTGCTCGCCGGCCTTCACGCGCACGGGCGTCACGCCGCCGGGCAGCACGTAGTCCACCACCGTCTCCTGGCCTCCGTGCGTGCGCGCCCAGCGCCAGCCGGGAAGCCGCGCGCCGAGCTGCTCCCCGCCGTGGTTGGTGTCGTGGTAGCCCATCCCCTCCAGCGCGAGCCCCTCGGTCACCAGCTCCAGCCGGGCATGCGCCCGCGGCGCCATGGGCTGCCACCAGTGCGGCAGGTCCGGCACCAACTGGACTTCCGTGCCCAGCGGCGTGAGCGGCTCCAGCGTCAGGTTCGCGCGCACCGGGCGCCCCCAGGGCGCCGTGCGCTCGTCCACCTCCATGCGCACCCGGTTGCCCTCGTAGGCGAGCGTGGAGCGGCCAATGCGCAGGTGCCACGGGGACTCCAGCGCCAGCGCCGGGTACTCGCTGAGCACCCAGCACAGGCGCACGCCCTGGCGGTACAGGGCGAAGTTCACCGCGGCATGCTCCCAGGGCAGTCCGCCCTGGCGCGCCGCCACCGAGTAGCGCGGGGAGAAGAGCGAGCCCACCATGAAGATGAACACGGCGCTGTACTCCCCCGCGGTCACGTCCGCGTAGTACCAGCGGTAGGTTCCCGGGCCGGAGGGAAGTGAAGGCAATGCGGGCGAGGAACTCATGCGTCCCCTCCTTTCAGGTGTTTCGAGGCCAGCTCCGCGGCGAAGCGTCCCGACAGCATGACGAGCGGCACCCCGCCGCCCGGGTGCGTTCCGCCTCCCGCGAAGAACAGGCCGGGCGCCGCGCCGCGGATGCGCGGCCGGCGGAACGGGCCAAACCGGCCGTGCGGCAGAAAGCCGTAGATGGAGCCGCCGGGCGCCCCTTGCGCCGCCCAGTCCACCGGCGTGCGCTGCCCCAGCACCCGCACGCGCCCCTTCAGCTCCGGGAAGTGCGCGTACAGCTTCTCGAACATCTGCTGGCGCACCCGCTCGGCATGCCCCGTCCACGCCTCCGCCGCCGCCTCGGCCTGCACCCGCCCCGTGGGCAGCGCGGGGGCGTTCACCATGACGAACAGCCCCGTGCGCCCGGCGGGCGCCATGGAGTCATCCGTGGCGCCCGGGTTGCACACGTACACCGTGGGGTCCGTGGCCAGGTGCCCGGAGAACAGCTCGCTGAACTCGCGCCGGTAGTCCCTGCCGAAGAGCACCGTGTGGTGGGGCACCGCCGGGTGGCCCGCCACCTCCAGCAACATCACCACCCCCGAGAGCGCCAGGGGCTCGTCCTCCCGGTGCAGGGGCGCGAGCGGATCCGCGTTCACCACCACGGTGTCGTACACCTCGGCCTCGCCCACGGGCCCCACCCGCCAGGTGCCATTCGCCTCGCGCTCGTAGCGCGCCGGGGCGTTGAGCCGGATGTCCACCCCCAGCCGCCGCACCGCCTCCCCCAGCGCCTCCACCAACGCGCCAATGCCGCCGCGCACGTGGTGCGTGCCGTAGGCCCGCTCGATGTGGGGAATGAGCGCGAAGGCCGCGCTCGCCTCATAAGGAGAGGCGCCCGTGTACGTGGCGAAGCGGCCCACGAACTGCTGCAGGTGGTCCGTCTTGAAGTGCTTCTCCGCCAGCTCGTGCAGGGTGGACAGCCGCATCCCGGCCCGCACCGCGCCCAGGCCCCGCCGCGCCACCCGCGCCATGAAGCCCGTCATCCCCTCGTAGGGCGCCTCCAGGTAGGGCTCGCCCGCGGCCTGGTAGATGGCCTCCGCATCCTTATAGAAGGAGAGCACCCCGTGCCGCTCGCTGGGCCGCAGCTCCCCGGCGCTGTCCGCCATGCGCTCCAGGTCCTTGTAAGCCGTGAAGACGCACCCGTCCCCGAAGCGGTACACGCACTGCGGATCCAGCTCCAGGAAGGGGGGCAGCAAGTCCAACGCCCCCAGCGCCTCGAAGGTGCCGCGCACCAGCGCCGGCAGCGTCAGCAGCGTGGGGCCCGTGTCCAGGGCGATGCCCTCCAGGGTGACGCCCTGGGCCTTCCCCCCCAGCCGGGGTCCGCGCTCGAAGAGCGTCACCGCGTGGCCCTCCTGGGCCAGCAGTCCGGCGGCCGTCAGGCCCCCGATGCCCCCGCCCATCACGGCGGCGCGGCGCCTCATCCTTGCTCTCCCATGCGCGGTGCCAGCTCCCCATCGAGCAGCTCCCGCGCCCGCTCCGGCCGGTACACGTGCTCGCGCGACAGCCGCTCGGAGACGATGTCCACCAGCTCGCCGCGCGCGCCGGCCTCCACCGCCACGCGCCGCGCGTGCAGCGACATGTGGCCCCGCTGGATGCCCTCGGTGGACAGCGCCTTGAGCGCCGCCAGGTTCGTGGCCAGCCCCGCCGCGGCCGCCAGCCCCGCCAGCTCCACCGCGCGCGAGGTCCCCGCCAGCTTCAGCGCCCGGCGCACCCCCGCGTGCGTGCGGGCCGCGCCCCCCACGGTGGAGGTGGCCAGCGGCATCTCCAGCGCGCCGCCCAGCGCCCCGTCCGGCTCGCGCCACCAGGACGTGAGCGGCTGGTAGCGGCCCGAGCGCGCCGCATAGGCGTGGGCGCCCGCTTCCACCGCGCGCCAGTCATTGCCGCACGCCACCAGCACCGCGTCCACGCCGTTCATCACCCCCTTGTTGTGGGTGACAGCGCGGTACACGTCCAGCTCCGCGAAGCGCTGCGCCGCGAGGATGCCCTCCAGCACCTGCTCCCCGTCCGTGAAGCCCTCCGAGGCCAGCGCCGCCAGCGGCACGCGCGCGCACACGCGCACCTTGCGCCGGTCCGCCAGGTTGGTGAGGATCTTCAGCCCCACCCGGGCCCCGGTGAGCGCGCCCAGCCAGGGCGCCAGCGCCTCCGCCAGGCCGTTGACGAGGTTGGCGCCCATCGCATCGCGCGTGTCCACGTGCAGGTGCACCACCAGCGTGGTGGCATCCAGCACGCGCACCTCCAGCTCCCGCGCCCCGCCGCCGCGCTGGCACATGGCGGGCATCAGCGCATCGGCACGATCCAGCAGCGCGGGGGCCTCCTTGCGCAGCGTGGCCATGGCCGCCTCCAGGCGGGGCACGTCCAGGAGCTGCACCTGCGCGGTGGTGATGGGCGCATCCGCGGACACCGTGAAGCCGCCCCCTTCGGCGCACAGCCGGGCCGCGTAGCTGGCCGCGGCGATGATGGAGGGCTCCTCCACCACCATGGGCACCAGCCGCGCCTGGCCATCCACCACGAAGTTGAGCGCCACGCCCAGCGGCAGGCCATGCAGGCCGATGACGTTCTCCACCATCGCGTCCGCGCACGCCTCGTCGAAGCCCCCCAGCCCCTCCAGCTCCCGGGCCTCCAGGGCCGTCAGCCAGCGGGCCTCCACCAGCCGGGACCGGCGCCGCTCCATCGGCTCGCGGTAGAAGCCCGACAGGCGCGAGGTGCGCGGAATCTCCAGCGGCTTCACGCTGTCGTCGCTCATCCCTGGCTCCTCGTGGGAAGCAGCGGCGCGGGCACCTTCTCCACCGGTAACGGGGTGGGCAGGACCGTCTCCGGCCGGGAGAAGGCCGCCAGCGCCAGCGCCAGCTTGCGGCGGCCCGGCACATACGCGCGCCCGCTGAACACGTCGTAGTCCCGCGCCTCGATGACGCGCAGGATGTCCCCGTAGATGCCGCCCATCAGCCGCACCATGCGGCGGCTGCCCAGGCCCGTCAGGTAGGGCACCCCGGCGGCCGCGCTCGCGTAGTAGCCGCGCGCCCGGTGAATCTGGAAGCGCATGAAGTCGCGCCACCGCGCATCGCTCTTGCCCGCCCACAGGTCCGCCTCGGACAGCCCGAAGGAGGCCAGCTCCGCGCTGGGCAGGTAGACCCGGCCGCGCTCCAGGTCCTCGCGCACGTCGCGCAGGATGTTGGTGAGCTGCATGCCCCGGCCCAGGTCCGCCGCGTGGGCCGCGGCGCGCTCGTCGATGCACCCCAGCACCGGGGTGAGCATCAGCCCCACCACGCCGGCGACGCGGTAACAGTACAGGTCCAGCTCCTCGAAGGTGGCGTAGCGGCTCTTCGTCAGGTCCATCTCCATGCCGGAGATGAGATCCTGAAAGGGCTGCTCGGGAATGCGGAAGCGGTGGATGCAGTGCTTGAGGGCGGCGAACTCGCCCTCGTCCCAGGGGCACTGCTCCTGGGCGCTCATCAGCCGCTGCGCGGGGGACTCCAGCCCGGGCGCCGCCAGCTCCGGCATGGGCAGGTACACCTCCGCCACGCGCTGCCGCGCCCGCTCCAGCCGGGCCTTCAGGTCCACCGGCGCCACGCCCTCGCCGCCCTCGTCCACCATGTCGTCCAGCCGCCGGCAGAAGGCGTACAGGGCGAACGCCGCCCTGCGCCGCTCGCCGAACAGCAGGTACGAGGCGAAGTAGAAGCTCTTGGCGTGGTGGCGCGTCACCGAGCGCGCCAGACGGTAGCCCTGGGAGACGAGGCGCGCATTCTCGTGCGAGTTCATGACGCCAGCTCCACCGCCGCCGGGGAGGCGGGCGGCCGCGGGGCGAGGGACAGCCGGCTCTGCTGGGCCCACGCCAGCATGCGCTCCACCACCAGCCGCGCGGAGATGAGCACCGTGGGCAGGCCCGTGCCCGGCTGCGTGGAGGCCCCGACGAAGAAGAGGTTCTTCACGCGCGCGTCCTGGTTCGAGGGCCGGAAGGGGCCGATCTGGAAAAAGTTCTGCGCCAGCCCGAACGCACTGCCGTGCATCAGGTTGAAGGAGGAGGCCCAGTCATCCGGCGTGAAGACGCGCTCCACCTCCACGTCCCGCTCGAGCTCCGGGTAGCCCAGCTCCGCGAGGCGCTGGAACACCTGCGCCCGCACCCGCGGCCCCTCCACCTTCCAGTCCACGCTGGGGTGCTGGCGCGGCACCGGCACCAGCACGTACACCCCGTCCTTGCCCGGCGGTGCCAGGCTGGGGTCCAGGCGCGAGGGGATGTTGAGGTAGAAGCTCGGGTCGGCCGGCACGCGGAAGCGCTCGAAGATGTCATCGAAGGAGCCGCGGTAGTCCCGGCCGAACACCACCGTGTGCTGATCCAACCCCTCGTAGCGCTTCTTCAGCCCCAGGTAGAGCATGTAGCCGCTGGAGGTGTAGCGCAGCGAGTCCTTGCGCCGGAGCGAGGTGGGCGCCCCCTCCAGGAGCTTCTCGTACACGTAGGGCAGGTCCGCGTTGCACAGCACCACGTCGGCCCGCACCCCGCGGCCCCCCTCCAGCTCCACGCCCGTGGCGCGCGCGCCCTCGGTGAGGATGCGCCGCACGGGGGCGCCATAGTGCAGCCGCACGCCCTCCTCGCGCGCCACGCGCTCCAGCGCCAGGGGAATGGCGTACAGGCCCCCCTTGGGGAACCAGATGCCCACGCCCAGCTCCGTGAAGGGCAGCAGCCCGTACACCGCCGGCGAGGCGAACGGCGAGACGCCCAGGTACATCGTCTGGAACGTCATCGCCGCGCGCAGCCGGTCGTCCTGGAAGTAGCGGCTGACGTCCGCGTACATGCGGCGGTGGGCGCGGACCTTGAAAATCTTCGCCAGCACCCCGGGCGAGAAGTAGTCGGCGATGCCCGCGTAGTTGCGCCCCACCAGGTGGTCCAGGCTGGTCCGGTACTGCACGCGCCCCTGGGCCATGAAGGCCAGGTAGCGCTGGAAGCTGCCCGGCTCGAGCCGCTCCAGCTCCTGGCCCATGGCGCACAGCTCGGAGGTGAAGGTGACGTCCGAGCCGTCCCGGAAGTGGATGCGGTAGTTCGTCTTGCACCGCATCAGCGTCAGGTAGTCCTCGATGCGCCGGCCCAGCGCCCGGAACGTCTCCTCGAACACTTCCGGCATCAGCACGATGGTGGGGCCCATGTCCCACGTGAAGCCGTCCACCTTGAGCTGGGCGCAGCGGCCCCCGGGCCCATCCGTCTTCTCGAAGAGCTGAACGTCGAACCCCTGGCGCGCGAGCCGGGCCGCGGCGGCGAGCCCTCCCACGCCGGCGCCCACCACCACCGCCGTAGGCCTGCCCCCTTGCCCGATGCCCATGGTGTGTTC
Organism: Allostigmatella hybrida; assembly: GCF_020103775.1. Lineage (NCBI taxonomy): Bacteria > Pseudomonadati > Myxococcota > Myxococcia > Myxococcales > Archangiaceae > Allostigmatella > Allostigmatella hybrida. The sequence continues at coordinate 697,021 of NZ_JAHXBH010000001.1, read as the reverse complement.
CTTAAGCGGCACGGTGCGCCAGCCGGGTGATGAGGTTGTCCAGCAGCTCGCGCATCCCGCCGCCTTCGGGCAGCGTCCGCAGGGCCCCGCGCGCCGCGCGCGAGGAGCGATCCACCATCCGCTCGCACGCGGCACGGCCACCCCACCGCTCCACCAGCTCCCGGGCCCGCGCCAGCGCCGCCTCGTCCTTCTCCCCGGCCGGCAGCGCCCACAACCGCTCCAGCTCCGCGCGCGCCTCGGCGTTGGCGCGCGCGTACGCGGCCAGCACCGGGAAGGTGCGCTTGCCCTGGCAGAAGTCACTGTCGCCGGCCTTGCCCGACATGCGCGCGTCCCCGAACAGGCCGAGCACATCGTCCCGGAGCTGGTAGGCCAGGCCCCCGTAGCGCCCCACCCGCTCCAGCCCCTGGCACAGCTCCTCCCCGGCCTCCGCCAGCATCGCCCCGCACACCAGCGGGGCGCAGAAGCCGTAGCGCGCCGTCTTCAGGTGGGCCACGCGCAGCGCCTGGAAGAGCCCCACGTCCGCCAGCGCCGCCCGCGACAGGTCCAGATCCAGGTACTGCCCGGCCGCGGTGTGCCGGCAGACCGCCAGGTAGTACTGGCAGGCCTTCGCGGCCCCCTTGAGGCCCGAGCCCAGCATGGCCTCCATGGAGCGGGCGAAGAGGTGGTCGCCCACCACCACCGCCAGGTCCTCGCCCGCCCGGCCGGGGGCCAGCAGGTGGTGCAGCGCCGCGCCCCCCCGGCGCAAGTCGGCCCGGTCGGCCACATCGTCATGAACGAGGAGGAAGGTATGCAGCAGCTCCAACCCGGCCGCGAACTGCCACAGCCCCGCGGGCACGCCCGTGGTGCCCCGCGCCAGGCTGTAGCCCGCCACCACCAACACAGGGCGCAAGCGCTTGGCCGGCCGCAAGGCGTAGTCGCGCGTGCGCGCCATGGCCTGCGTCCACCGCGGGTCCAACCCCGCCTCATCCGGCAGCTCGAACAGCTCGGCCAGCGACGCTTCGATCTTCCCTTGGACGAGCTGGAGCCAGGTCAGGTCTGGCCGCGCCAGCCCCTGAGCGGGCGCCACCACGGGAGCAGCCACCGACGGGAAAGGGTGAGCCATGGCGCCATCCTCCACCCCCTGTGTGGGAGCGTTTCGCCTCAGAGGTAATGTTTGCACACACGTCTTGTCAAGACTATGTTCAAGGTTTGTGGCACCTTTGTTCAAAGGAGCTCCCATGAAGACGTGGCTCACGACAGCGTTGGCGGTGACCCTGGTCACGGGAGGCGCGCGTGCCCAGCAGCCTTCCGGTGCAGTGGATGCGACGTTGAGACGCTCGGACGGGGAGCCCGTACGGCTGTCGCACTGGCGGGGAAAGCCCGTCATCCTGTTCTACGAGGACAAGGACTCGGTGCGCCTCAATGCCCCGCTCAAGGAGCGGCTCTTCGCGCTGGCAAGCGAGCGGGGGCTCCGGGAGGCGGCCTGGGTGGTGGCGGTGGCGAACCTGGAGAAGTTCAACTTCTTTCCCGCCCGGCAGATCGCCCTGTCCTACGTGAAGGATGAGGAGAAGAAGACCGGGGTGCCCATCCTGGTGGATCTCGAGGGCACCCTGGGCGCGGACCCCTGGAAGCTGCCCATGAAAACCTCCAACGTCCTGCTCTTGGATGCGGAGGGCACCGTCCTCTACCGGTACTCGGGCCGCATGGCGGACAAGGACATGGAGCTGTTCCTCGCGCTGCTGGCGCGGCTGGTCGGTGTGAACCTGGGAACGGAGGAGGCCCACCCATGAAGGTGGCCATCACCGGCGCCAACGGGTTTCTGGGCACCGCGCTTGTTCAAGGTTTGTTGGAACATGGGCACACCGTCCACGTTCTGGTGCGAAACGTTGAACAGAGCCTCGCCCGGCTGCCGCCGGGGGTGACGGGGGCCCCGTTCCACGCCGAGACCCCGCTGCCCCCCGAGGCCCTCGCGGGCGCGGAGGCGGTGGTCTACCTGGCGGGTGCCTCGCTGCTCCAGCGCTGGAACGAGGAGAGCAAGCAGCGCATCCGGAACAGCCGCACGCAGGGCACCCGCCACCTGGTGGAGGCCCTGCGCGCGGCGGGCACGGTGAAGCGCTTCGTGTGCGGCTCGGCGGTGGGCCACTACGGCACCGGCCTGTCCTCCGCGACGCTCACGGAGGACAGCCCCCCGGGCGACGACTTCCTGGCCCAGGTGTGCGTGGAGTGGGAGGCCCAGGCGCTGCGGGCGCGCGAGGCGGGCATCTCCACGGCGCTGGCACGGATCGGCATGGTGCTGCACCCGGAAGGGGGCGCCCTGCACGCCCTCCTGCCCCCCTTCCGCCTGGGCGCGGGGGGCCGGGTGGGCTCGGGCAAGCAGTACGTGAGCTGGGTGCACCGCGCGGATCAAGTGGCCGCGCTCCGGTTCCTGCTGGAGCACCCAGAGCTGGAGGGGCCCTACAACATCGCCGCGCCGGAGCCCGTCACCAACGCCGAGTTCGCCCACACACTGGCCCACGTGCTGGGGCGCCCCTCGGTGATGACCGTCCCTGCCTTCGTCCTGAAGGCGGCAGTGGGCGAGGGCGCCGTGCTCATGCTCCACGGCCAGCGGGTGCTGCCCCAGCGCCTCACCGAGGCGGGCTTCTCCTTCCGCCACCCCCGCCTGGAGGGGGCCCTGAAAGATCTACTCGCCTGAGCCGGGAGGCCCCCCTCTTGCGCCCCCCTTGTGTTGATGAGCCATCGTCCACCGGGGGGTGGCTTTGCCCGGGGCGTGCGGCCTCGCTACGGTGGACGCCGTCGAGGCCTCCGCATGCGCATCCCCCCTGGCACCCCAATGCTCCTCTCCCTGCGAATCGCGGTGCTGGCGTTGCTCGTCAGCACGGGAGGGACGGCGTGGGCGCTGGAGCCGGGCAAGTCGCTGGCGCAATTCCCCCACAACACCTGGCAGCGCTCGTCGGGGCTGCCGCAGAGCGCCATCCTGACCCTGGCGCAGACGCCGGATGGCTACCTGTGGGCGGGCACCTGGGAGGGGGTGGCGCGCTTCGACGGGGCGCGCTTCACGATCTTCGAGAGCCACACCACGCCCGCGCTCCAGGCCCGCTCCATCCGGGGCCTGGCCACCACCCAGGACGGCACGCTGTGGCTGAGCACCGAGGCGGGCCTCACGGGCATGCGCGGCGGCACCTTCTTCCCGGTGCACGCCCCCCCGGACGTGACGTTGAAGGACCTGCGCACCCTGCTGCCCACCCGGGACGGCGGCCTGTGGATCGCCACGCTCGGCTACGGGCTGCTGCGCTACAAGGACGGAACCTTCCAGGCATGGACCACCCGCACGGGCCTGCTGGACGATTATGTGGCGGCGCTCGCCGAGGCGCCGGACGGCTCTGTGTGGGTGGGCACCTCCCGGGGCCTGCAACGGTGGGATGGCCAGGCGCTCCAGCCCGGCCCCGCCTTCGTACCTCAGGACGCGGAGCCCTCGGTGCGCGCGCTCGCGGTGGACGCGGAGGGCCACCTCTGGGTGGGCACCGAGAGCGGAATGGTGTACCGGCAGCAGGAGGGGCACCTGCGGCGCGAGCCGCTGGCGAGCATCCCCGGCCACCCCATCTCGGCGCTGCTGGTGGACCGGGCCGGCAGCCTGTGGGTGGGGAGCACCGGCGGGGGGCTGCTGCGGCTGGCCCACGGCCACCGCTCGGTGATGGATGGCGCGCAGGGGCTGGAGGACGAGGCCATCGCCGCGCTGCTCGAGGACGCCGAGGGCAGCATCTGGATCGGCACCGAGGAGGCGGGGCTGCACCGGCTCAAGGATGCGCCGCTGACGCCCTACGGCCGCCCCGAGGGCCTGCCGCACGACGTGATTGCCTCCATCCACGAGGCGCGCGACGGGAGCCTGTGGTTCGCCAGCCTGGGCGGGGGCGTCACCCGCTGGTTCGCCGGCAAGATGACGACGTGGAACACGCACCACGGGCTCATCCATGACCGCGTCCGCTCCATCGCCGAGGATCAACACGGCGGCCTCTGGTTCAGCACCCAGCTGGGGCTCAGCCGCTGGCAGGACGGCGCGTTCACCACCACGCTGGGCCACGCCCACGGCCTGCCCCCGGGCCCGGTGCGCACCGTGCACGTGGACGCGGACAACATCCTGTGGGCGGGCACTCAGGGGGGGCTGGCCCGGTGGAATGGCGAGCGCTTCGAGCTGCACACCCGGAAGGACGGGCTGCCGGGGGACAAGATTACCCTGCTGAAGCCCCGCGGCGCGGGGGGCTTCTGGGTGGGCACCAGCGGCGGCGGGCTCGCCTTCTATTCCGGCGGGCACTTCACCTCCGTGGCCAGCGAGGGCTACCCGATGTTCAGCGAGCTGTCCTCGCTGTACGAGGAGGCCGATGGCACCCTGTGGCTCGGCACCGACGAGGGGCTCTTCCACGCGAAGGGCGGGCACTTCACCCGCTTCTCCCAGGCCGAGGGGCTCTTCAACGACCGCATCTTCCAGATCCTCCCGGATGGGCACGGCTACCTGTGGATGAGCTGCAACAAGGGCCTGTTCCGCGTCCGCCAGGCGGAGCTGGAGGCCGTGGCCGAGGGCCGCCGCACGCGCGTCACCTCCCGCGCCTACGGCGAGGAGGACGGCATGCGCGCCGCGGAGTGCAACGGCGTGGGCGGCCCGCCGGGCATCCGCGCCCGGGATGGGCGGCTGTGGTTCCCCACCGTGCGCGGCGCCGTCGTGTACACGCCCGTGCACGAGCGGACGCCCGCCCCGCTGGCGCCGATGCGCATCGAGGAGCTCCGGGTGGACCGGCAGCCGGTGCCCCCCGGCGCGGAGGCCATCCCCGTGGGCGAGGGGAACGTGGAGATTCAGTACACCACCCCCAGCCTCTACGCGTCCCAGCAGCTGCGCTTCCGCTACCAGCTCGAAGGGTTCGATCCGGACTGGGTGGAGGCCGGCTCGCGCAGCGTGGCCTACTACACGAACCTCCCGCCGGGCCGTTACCGCTTCCTCGTGGAGGCCCGGGAGCTGGACGAGGGCCGGGTGGCGCCCCTGGCGGAGCTGACGCTGCACCTCAAGCCGCGCTTCCACCAGACGCTGCTGTTCCGAGGGGCATGTGCCCTGGCCGCCCTGCTGCTGGTGGCGGGCGGCATGTGGCTGCGCCTGTGCCAGTCCCGGCAGCGCGAGCGGGAGCTGCAGGCCCACGTAGATCAGCGCACCGCGGAGCTGGCCACGCTCAACGCCGACCTGAGCAACCGGCTCCAGGAGCTCCAGTCCACGCGCGAGCGGCTCGTCCACGCCGAGAAGATGGCGGCCGTGGGAACGCTCGCCGCGGGCGTGGGCCATGAAATCAACAACCCCCTGGCCTTCATCATCTCCAACCTCCACTACGCGAGCACGGAGCTGAAGAGCGCGGCCCAGCAGGACGGCGAGCCGGAGCGCTGGGCGGAGGTGGAGCAGGCGCTCGCCGAGGCGCTGCTGGGCGCCGACCGCGTGCGGCGCATCGTCCAGGACCTGAAGACCTTCTCACGCGTGCAGCCCGAGCACCCCCAGCGGGTGGACCTGCACGCGGTGCTGGACCTGGCCCTGTCCTTCGCGGATGCGGAGGTGCGCCACCGGGCCCGCGTGGTGAAGCACCTCGGCCCGGTGCCCGCGGTGTTCGGGGACGAGACGCGGCTGGGGCAGGTGCTCCTCAACCTCATCATCAACGCCGCCCAGGCCATCCCCGAGGGCCACGCGGACCAGCACGAGATTCGCATCACCACGCGCCAGGATGCGCGGGGCCGGGCGGTGGTGGAGGTGAGCGACACCGGCACGGGCATCGCGCCCGAGGTGCTGCCGCGCATCTTCGACCCCTTCTTCACCACCAAACCGGTGGGGGTGGGCACCGGCCTGGGGCTGTCCATCTGCCATGGCTACGTCCAGGCGCTGGGCGGCGACATCCGGGTGCGCAGCACGCCGGGCAAGGGCACCACGTTCGAGGTGACGCTGCCCCCGGCGCCAGCGCCGAGCCAGGAGCCTCCGCCGCCCAGCGCCCCCTCGGGCCGCTTTCCGGCCTGGCGCAGCCGGCTGATGGTCGTCGATGACGAGCCACTGCTCGCCTCGGCCCTGGCCCGCACCCTGTCCTCCGAGCATGACATCGTGCCCTTCAGCTCCGCCCGCGACGCGCTCGACCGGCTGCGCCAGGGCGAGCACTACCACCTCATCCTCTGTGATCTGATGATGCCGGACATGACGGGCATGGAGCTGTACGAGACGCTGGGGCGCGAGGCGCCGGACGTGGCCGAGCGCATGGTGTTCATCACCGGCGGCGCCTTCACCGACGCGGCGCGCGCGTTCCTGGACTCCACTCGAAGGCCGTGCCTGGAAAAGCCCTTCGAGCCGGAGCTGCTGCGCACCCGCCTCCGGGCGCTGCTCTCGCAGCCCCCCTCCTCGCCCTCCGCCGCCGCCTGACGGCTCACCGGGCCTTCTGGCGCTCGCGGGCCTCCAGGCGGACGCCGTCGCCGTGGCGCTCCGCCGCTAACCCGCGACACGGGGGCGGGAGCCCGTCAGGATACGGGCCACCATGTCCGCCTCCCGGCTGCTTCCCCTCGTCTTCCTCTCCGTCCTGAGCCTGCTGACGGTGCTGGGCCACCTCTACCTCTACCGGCGGCTCGTCCGGGACACCTCTGCCAGCAAGCGGTGGCGGCGCGTGGCGGGCGGAATCGTGTGGGGACTGGGCGCGCTGATGCTGGGCTCGGCGGTGACGGCGCGGCTGCTGCCGCCCAGCGGCCTGCGTCCGCTCTTTTTCCTGGGTTGGGCGTGGATGGCCGCCGCGGCCTACCTGCTGCTGACCCTGTTGCTGCTGGGCGGGGGGCTCCTTCTGGCGCGCCTCGCCTCGCGAGGGCGTTCCAAGGCGCCGGCTCCGGAAGCAGCTTCTCCCCAGGCCGCGGCCTCCGAGGAGCGGCGCCAGTTCCTCGCGCGCTCGGCGGCGGGCGGAGCCCTGCTCGTCACCGGGGGCTTCGTGGGTTACGGCACGTGGCGCTCCTTCCATCGCCCCGTCGTCAACCAGATCGCCTTACGGCTGCCGGGCCTGCCCAAGGCGCTGGATGGATTCAGGCTGGTGCAGCTCACCGACATCCACGTGGGGCCGCTGATTCAGCGCCGCTTCATGGACGCGATGGTGGAGCAGTGCAACGCGCTCAAACCCGACGCGGTGTGCATCACGGGAGATCTGGTGGACGGCAGCGTGCAGGCCCTGGGCCCGTCGGTGGCCGCGCTCTCCAACATCCGCACCCGGTTTGGCCAGTACTTCGTCACCGGCAACCATGAGTACTACTCCGGGGACGAGGAGTGGGCCGAGGCGCTGGAGCGCATGGGCATCACCGTGCTGCGCAACCGGCACGTGTCCGTGGGAGAGCCGGGGGCGTCCTTCGACATAGTGGGGGTGGATGACTGGGCCGCGCAGCGCACGGGCTCTTCACGGAGGTACGACCTGGACCGGGCGCTGGAAGGCCGCGCCCCCGAGCGAGCCTCGGTGCTGCTCGCGCACCAGCCCGCCAACTGGCGCGTGGCGGCCCAGAAGGGCATCGGGTTGCAGCTCTCCGGCCACACGCACGGAGGCCAGTTCTTCCCCTTCACGCTGGCGGTGGCGGCGATCTGGGAACACGACGCGGGCCACTACGAGGAAAACGGCCGCCACCTCTACGTGAGCCGGGGCACGGGGTTCTGGGGCCCGCCGGTGCGCGTGGCCGCGCCGCCCGAGATCGTCCAGGTGACGCTCCTGGCGTCATGAACCGCGCTCCAGGTTTTCCAGCGCATCACCTTCTTGCTCTCCTCTGGTGTACAGGGTTCCTGCCGGGTTGCTCCCACTTTGGCTATTACAAGCAGCCAAAGCCTGTCTGGGCACCTCCTGAAGAAAGCGCCCAGATCCGGTTTCCTCCCTCACTGGAAAGAGGAACACGCCTCACAGGCTCCATGATGGCTGCATTGAAGGTGGCCATGGACGATTACAGACCCCCTGGCCTCATCCCTGAAAAACAGAAGACGCCCGAAGGGCAATGTCTTGCCCAGTGGAAGTACATCAACACCACGGTCCTCCAGGCTCGCGAGGATCTTTTCTTCGTTCTCTTTGCTCCCGACCTCTCTCAATGTGGTCCCGGATTCGTCGTTTTCGACGCGGGAGCAGAGTATGCCATTGATGGCCAAGGCCGCATTCTCGCCAAGCAGTAAACCTTGAGGAAAAGCCTGGGGTTGGGCTCGTTGTTGAAGGCACAGAGGCTACGCTACGCTCCTGGGCTTTCCAGAATCCGTCTGACCGCTGCCACGGGAGCAACGATGACGATTTTCAAGAAGACGAATGGCTCCAGCCCTTCTCAGCCCACGTCCCAGACGTCACGGACGCAAGGGACTCCCGGAACGTCCCAGCCCGGAACGTCTGCCCCCTCTTCGCAGACCCAGGTGCCCACGCCCTCGTCCTCCACCCCGTCCCAGAAGGACGCCTTCGGCAAGAAGACCGGTGTCACCGAGAGCACGCCGCTCCTGGGCGCCCCTTCCACGAATCCCAAGGACACCCAGCGGGCCCACGAGCAGCTCCAGAGCAACCCCCGGAAGCCCATCTACGCCCCGGCGAAGGAGACGAGCCAGCACCGCGAGAACAAGTTCTACAAGGACGGCTCCGAGAACGAGAACATCCACACCGTCATCTACAAGTCGGCCACCCCGGCCGACTCCATCGGGTGGTCTCAGCGCGAGTTCTTCGAGAAGCTGGGCGACCACCGCCACCCGGTGGGCTCGCCCGAGCGCAACGCCGAGCAGGAGTACCTGCTGGCCAACATGCCCAAGGGCGCCCTGCACGAGGCCGCCCAGATCGCCAACAAGACCGGAGTCGGCATCGCCGTGCGCGGCACCGGGCTCCTGGCCCACATGGGCATCGAGTCCGGCAGCCCCACCAAGGCCCAGGAGTTCAAGAACAAGACCTCCAAGGAAACGGACCTCTGGCTGTGTGACGCGATGACCTTCGGCGACGTGGGCGCGGTGGTGCATTACGACCCGCGCACGACCGGCACCGCGAAGGACGCCTCGCTCCCGCCCATCCCCGGCCGCGAGCCCAAGCAGGAGTGGCAGCAGTTCGTGGACACCGCCTGGAGCGCCAAGCGCGCGCACATCGAGCAGAACCGCATCCCCCAGCTCGAAGGCCTCACCAGCAAGGGCAAGGTCTCTGCTCCCAGCGACGAGAAGCAGTGGGCGCAGCTCAAGGGCCAGTTCGAGTCCCGCCTCGCCGAATTCCGTGACGAGGACTCGCACTACCGCGAGGGCGGCCCCTACGCGAAGCACGTGAGCCTCCAGGGCCCCTTCATCCACCTCAAGGAGCGGCCCGGTGAGCACATGTATGGCGATCACGATCTCTTCGCCTTCACCACCGGAGGGTTCGGCAAGCTGACGCTCGACAACACCCCGCAGCTGCGGGACGTCCAGAAGGCGCTCCAGGAGGCGGACACGTTCCAGGCCCAGCACGGCGGCATCTGGAACTGGCAGCCCCAGGAGAAGTCCCACGAGGCCATCAAGGCGAAGATCATGGGCGCGCACTCGCCCCCGTCGGGGGAGCCGCTGGTCTACATCCAGCCTGGAGGGGCCGTGTCCGCGGCCTTCTACATCCCCGCGGACCCCAGCACCCAGACGGAAGAGAAGCTGGTCTCCGCCTGGGACGCCCCCAACGCCACGAAGTGGCTGGAGTCGACCCACAGCGGCGCGGAGCTGCTCAAGAAGCAGAGCACCACGTCATAGCCACTGCCCCCGGAGGGGCGTCTCCCGCCCCCCTCCCGTCACGGGGACCTCATTCGCTCGGCTCCTCGGTGTTGATCAGCTCCGGAGGCTTCGCGAGCGGCAGCGTGCGCACCTGGGGCTTCTCGATACGCTTGCCGCGCTGGTAGGCGGGGAGCTTCTGGGGTTGCCCCGACTGCAAGGCCCGCTCGACGGCGGCCACGACCCGGACATCCAGCCAGCCCTCCTCACCGTCCGCCTCCGGCTCGCGATCCTGGAGCACGCACTCGGAGAAGTAATCCGTCTCGCCCGCGAACTGATCCACTGCGGCATGCCGGCGCTCCTCGAACTTCCCGTCGATCTGCGCACGGTAGGTGATGCAGGCCTCGGGGCCGTACATGTACGCGGGCGAGACCTCCACTGTCCCCTTGTCCCCGATGAGCTCGTAGCGCTGCACCGTGCTGCCGCTGTAGTCGACGACAAACTGCGCCATCCGGTCCTCGGGGAACCGCAGCACCACGGACACCACGTCATCGAAGTTCAGGCTGCGGCCGGGGGTCCGGAAGCCCGTGGCGCGGACCTCGATGGGCTCGGTGCCGAACAGGTTGCGCGCGGCGTTGATGGGATAGGGGCCCATGTCCGGCACGGGGCCTGCCCAGTAGCCGCTCTTCGCCCGGTGGTTGGACTGCTTCACCATTTGACTGAACGCCGAGTTGAAGGCGTGGACCCGGCCGAAGTGCCCTGCCCTCACGCGCTCGATGAGCTCCACCGTGCCCGGCTCGAAGTGCAGCCGGTAGGCGATCATCAGCCTGGCCCCCGACTCCTTGGCCGCCGACCGCATCGCCCAGCAATCCTCCTCGCTCGCCGCCATGGGCTTCTCCAGCAGCACATGGATGCCCGCCTTGAGCGCCTGCACCACATAGGGCGTGTGGTTGAAGTTGGGGGTGGCCACGTAGACGGCATCGACTTCGCCCGATGACAAGAGGCGCGCGTAGTCGTCATAGGGGTAGCTCTTCAAACCATACAGCTTGGCCAGCTTGTCTGCCTTGACGGGGTCTCCCGTCACGAGCGCCGTCATCTGCGAATTGCGCGTCTGGCCCACCCCCGGCATGAACGCCATCTGCGAGATGGAGCCGCCGCCCACCACGCCGTACCGGACCTTGGGACCCTTCACCTTGTGCGCCATGCGTTTCTCCCGGGAAAGCCGTTGAGAAAACGCTACGCACGACAGCTCCCCGGGGCGGCCCCCGCGCTTCGGCTGCCCAGTCCGGAAGGAAGCAGCCAGGGAACGGCTTGTCGAGAAGGCGGTTGGGCAGGCCCCACCCGGAGGGGGCCTGCCCTGAACCGAGGGCTACTCCTCGTGATCGTGCGCGGCCTCTTCCACCAGCAAGGTGAAGGAGGCGTTCGCGGGCAGCAGCGCCTGGAACTCGAGGCGGTAGACCTTGCCCGCCTCCAGATCCGCCTTCAACAACCGGCGGAGGCTGCCGCATGCCGGCTCGCTGATGAGGTACGAGCACTCCTGCGCGATGAGCGTGTTGCCGTCGTAGATCTTCAGCCCCCGGAGACGGGACAGGAGGAACGCGTACTCGGTGGACTCCATGGGACGGAACGTCACGGAGCCCGAGTAACCGAAGGACGTGCCCTGCGGCAGCGTGATGTTGAAGGCGGTGTGGGGCGCGTTGACGTTGGGGAGGGTGGTGCTGCCAGGTGCCGCCGCGCTGACGGAGACAAACGGGCCGTACTCGGCATGGTAGCACGCGTGCTCGATGAGCTCGCCCACCTCCTCGGCCTCACACGTGTGCAGGCCCCACAGCAGCTCCTGCTCCTGCGTCTGAGCAACGGACATCTGCTCGACGGTCTCCTCGGACATCTCTTCGGTCTGCCCGCAGCCCATGAGCAACGACAGGCTGGAGGCAAGAAGGACCTTCTGGAACAACGGCGTCATCTTCACGGGGGCTCCTGGGTGAGGGACTGAGGATGTGGCGCATGGGAAGCCCCGCCGGCCGCTCACGGCGGCTCCAGGCGCTGCTCCTCCGCGCACCACGCCTTCACACATGCCACAAACATACAAACGCAATCAAGTTGCATCTGTTTGCCGGGTGCGAATGGGCGTTGGGGCGCCCTCCCGGGAGGCCTGGGGCCCTCCCTGGCCTCCGTAAACCCGCGAGTTCTCACCGCAAAAGCACTATGGTGCCGTCAGCATGACGACGACGCACCCCACCGCGGTTTCCCGTTTCCTCAAGAGCCACCTTCGCCGGGATTCCCAAGCCCGGGAGACGTCCGTGGCGGGCTACATGGCGGGGCTGGCCGCGGCCTGCCTCGTGGCGGTGGGGGCCCTGGGGCCCTACATCGGCTGGGGGCTGACGCGGGCGCTGCTGGGGCTCGTGGCCCTGCTGTGCGTCTATTACACGGTGCTGTGGCGGGCCCTGGGCGCGGGGTGGTTCCACCCCGTCATCCACTGGCTCAACGTGGCCATCGAGGTCAGCATCCCCTCGGTGGTGCTGGCCTTCGACTTGCGCTTCCAGGGGCCCATCTACGCGCTCACCGCCCCCACGCTCGTCATCTGGGGCACGCTGGTGGTGCTGGCGGCGCTGCGCACCCAGCCCATGCTGGCGCTGATGGCCGGCGGGCTCGCGGCCGGTGAGTACCTGCTGCTCTACTTCTTCTTCGTGCGCCCTCTGCTGCCCGAGGAGCCGCTGCTCACCCTCACCCCGCCCTTCATCATCATGCGCGCGGTGTTCCTGCTCAGCTCCGGCGTGGCCACCGCCATCCTCGCCCGGCACTTCGTGCGCAAGACGGGCCAGGCGCTCGCGGCCCTGCGCGAGCAGGAAGTCATGGGCAAGTACCTGCTGCACGAGCGCATCGGCACCGGCGGCATGGCGGAGGTGTACCGCGCCACCTACTGCCCCGAGGGCGGCTTCGAGAAGCAGGTGGCCCTCAAGCGCATCCTCCCCCACTTCGCGGATGACGCGGGCTTCGTCACCCTCTTCCGCCGGGAGGCGGAGCTGTGCTCCACCCTGCACCACCCCAACATCGTCCAGGTGTTCGACCTGGGGCGGCATGCCAACTCGTACTTCCTGGCCATGGAGTACGTGGATGGCCTGCCCCTGAGCACGCTGCTGCGGGTGATGGGCGGGCGCCGGCTGCCCCTGTCCGCGGTCACCTTCCTCGGGGCGGAGCTGGCCTCGGCGCTGGACTACCTGCACCGGCGCACCAACCGCACCGGCGAGCCCCTGCACCTCGTGCACCGGGACCTGAACCCGCCCAACGTGCTGCTCTCGCGCCTGGGCGAGGTGAAGCTGTCGGACTTCGGCATCGCCCGGGATGCCGCGCGCGCGCAGCTCACCGTGGTGGGCACCGTGCGGGGCAAGCTGGGCTACATGGCCCCGGAGCAGGTGCGGGCCGAGCCGATGGATGGGCGCGCGGACCTGTTCGCCCTGGGGCTCACCCTCCACGAGGCCATCACTGGCCAGCGCCTGCTCGTGGGCGAGGGCGAGGCCGCCCTGATGTTCGCCGTCATGGAGCAGGAGCTGAAGCCGCCCTCCCACTTCCGCCCCGGCGTCTCCCCCGCGCTGGACGCGGTGGTGATGCGGCTGCTGGAGCGCAACCTGGGCCGGCGCACCCCCCACAGCGGGGAGCTGCGCCAGCAGTTGCTCCAGCTCACGGGAGAGGAGGCCCCCTATCCCCACGGCCAGGCGGCGCTGTCGCTGGCCATACAGGAGGCCCTGCTCCAGCTGCACCGGGGCAGCGAGGCGCTCTCCCCCGCCCAGCCGTCCACCGAGATCGACCAGCGGTTCCAGGCACACCCAGGGTAAACCGGCCCCCATGGACACGCGCATGAACATGGACGTTGCCATCGTCACCTACGCGGGCCTGCCGGAGCTCGACCTCCACGATGCCCTGCTCATCCCCGCGCTGGCCTCGCTGGGGCTGAAGGCCCGCCCCTGTGTCTGGGATGATCCCCGGATCGACTGGAGCGTGCCCCAGGTGGCGGTGGTGCGCACCGCCTGGGACACCCACCTGCGGCGGGAGGCCTTCGTGGACTGGGCCCGCCGCACGGGCGAGCGCACCCAGCTCCACAACCCGCCCGAGGTGCTGCGCTGGAACACCCACAAGTCCTACCTGCGCACGCTGGAGGCCCAGGGCATCGCCTTCACCCCCACCGTCTGGGTTCCCCAGGGGGGCTCGCTGGACGTGGGCGCGCTGATGCGCGAGCGGGGGTGGAGCGAGGTGGTGCTCAAGCCGGTGGTGTCCGCCGGCGCGCTGAAGACGTATCGCTTCACGGCCGCGGAGGCGGATCAGGCCCAGGCGCACCTGGACCCGCTCGCCGCCGGGGACGAGGTGATGGTGCAGCCCTACCTCTCCACCTTCGGCACGGACGGGGAGCGCTCCTACATCTTCTTCGATGGCGCCTTCAGCCACGCCGTGCGCCGGCCTCCTGGCCTGGAGAACACCCCACGCGCTTTTGAAGAGCCCCACCGGATCGACCCGCGGCCGGAGGAGCTGCGGCTCGCCCAGGATGTCCTGGACGCCGTGGGGCAGCCGCTGCTCTACGCCCGCGTGGACATCGCCACCGACAACGCGGGGCGTGCTTGCCTGCAAGAGCTGGAAGCGACCGAGCCCCGGCTCTTCCTCGGGCTCGACGCCCAGGCGCCGCTCCGCCTGGCCCAGGCCGTGGCCCGGAAGCTGTAGCCACGAGTGCGGTCCGGTGGACGTTGGGGCCCGCGTTCCGCCGAGTCGTGGACACCTGGATCACAGGAGTCATGCGCCCGGGCCCCCATCGGTGTTTAATTCCGTCTCCCATGGCGCGCTCACTCCTGCTCTCGCTCCTCGTCCGTCAACGCATGGCCCTTCAAGGGCGGTTTCAAGCCCGCTACCCCCACCCGTGGCTGATCTGGGAGGCGGGCGCCTGGAATGTGCCGGAGACGGACATGCAGAACGTCGCGGCCACCCGGCTGCCCGTGTCGGATCTCCGGGACTGCCTGCCCCCGGGAGACGCCCTCTGCTTCGAGCTGGTGCCCCCCACCTCCGCCCAGGCCGTGCTGAGGGTGGGCCGCGCCACGCACAACGAGTTCGTCATCAACGACGCCACCGTGTCGCGCGAGCACATCCTCCTGTCCGTGGACGCGCAGGGGCAGTGGCGCGTGGAGGCGCACCCCAAGGCGGGCTCGGTGAAGCTCGGCGGGGTGCCGCTGCAGCCCGGCCAGCCGCACCTGTTGAAGCCGGAGGTGCCCCTGGAGCTGGGGGATGCGCGGCTCACCTTCCAGGGGCCGGAGGAATTCTCCGCGCGCCTGGGCCGCATCGCCGCCCGCCTGACCGAGCAGATGGGCCAGGCCCGCGTGGTGTGAGCGCACCGGCCGCACGCGCGGCCCGGGCGCCCCGGGCTCAGCGGGAGGAGACGGTGCCCAGCGACGTGGGCCGGGGATCCGGCGCCGTCACCGCGTAGACGACCCCGCCCGTCAGCAGCAAGGCCGCCCCCGCCCCCGCCCAGACCCACCACTTGTGGGTGAGGGGCTCGCGCACCTCTTTGCCCGCCGCGCCCTTGCCCAGGGCCGCCGGCGCCACCGCGGGCTTGCTGGCGTTGGCCACGGCCTGGCGCTCGGCCTCCTTGAGCGTGACTTCCTGTTTGGGCGCCGCGCGCGCGTTGGACTCCCGCGCCGCCACGGCCTTGGGGCGATCCGTCTTCGGCTTCGCGGCGGTCTTCTCCCGCTCGGTGCGGCGCTGGGCCTCCGCCTGCGCCTGCGCGCGGGAGTCCATCTCCGTGATGAGGTCCTTCACCAGGGGCGCGTTGGGCGGCTCCTTCGGCGAGAGCGCCAGGTAGCGCCGGTAGAAGGTGGCCGCGCGCTCGTAGCTGCCGAGCTGGCGGTGGCACTGGGCCACGTTGAAGAGGAAGGCCGGCAGGGGCACCAGGTTGTAGGCCGCGTCGAACGAGGACAGGGCCTGACGGAAGTTCCCCTGCTCATAGAAGGCGTTGCCCTCGGCGAACTTCGCCCGGGCCGCGGTCTTCGCCTCTTCCGTGGGGGCCGCGGCGCTCGCGGCCAGCGGAAGAACCAGCCCCAGCATCCACAGGAGGCCGAGGAGCCGGCCCTGCCGCTCACATCGCGAACGGATCGATGAGTTCATCGCGCTTGATGTCCTTCCGGGGCGCGGCCTTCGGCGGCGCGGCCGGGACCTTCACCAGGGGCACCTCGAGGAGGGCGTTGGCGTCCAGGCGCACTTCACGCTCCTGGGAGACGTGACCCGCCAGCTCCACCCGCAGCCCGAGGGGCTCGTTTGATCTCGGCAACTGCTTCACCAGGGGCGTCACCCCGAGCGCCTCGCCCGTGTCCGCGCGCACCACGCGCGCCCCTGCGGGCACCGTGCGCACATCGAGGGTGACCGGGGCCAGGACGGGCGCGGGCGCGGGCGCGGCCACGGGCGCTTCCGCCACCGCCACGTCCGAACGCCACATCCGCTCCACGCCCCGCCAGGTGAGCCCGCCCGCCAGCATCGCCAGCGCCATGCCGCCGATGAGCACCGGCGCCCGGCCCTGCAGCAGGGAGCTCCTCACCGCCTTCATGCGGCGCGTGGGGATGGCGTCCTCTTCGTCCTCCAGCGCCACGTCCGAGCGCTTCACCCCGCCCAGCAGGAGCAGCGCCGTCGTCACCTCGGAGAGCTGCTGGGGCCGGGCCTCGGGCTCCTTGGCGAGGCAGCGCAGCACCAGCTGCGCCAGCGCGGCCGGCATGGGCTCGCCGGAGGCCAGCTTCGCCGGCAGGGCCGGCGGCGGCTGGGTGATGATCTGCACCACGAGCTGCCCGAAGGCGGGCGCCTGGAACGGCGGGCGGCCCGCGAGCAGCTCATAGAGCAGGTTGCCCACGGCATAGATGTCCGCGCGGTGATCCACCGGCAGCCCCGCGGCCTGCTCGGGCGCCATGTACGTGGGCGTGCCGATGATGGTGCCGTCCAGCGTGCCGTTGGTGCCCTCGGAGGTGAGAATCTTGGCCACCCCGAAGTCGAGCACCTTGACGAAGTCCACCATGCCGCTGCGGTGGGCCAGGAAGAGGTTGTCGGGCTTGACGTCCCGGTGCACCACGCCGAGCGCGTGCGCCGCGCCGAGCGCCGCGCACACCTGCACGCCGATGCGCTGGATGCGCTCGAGCGTCAGCCGGTCCTCCTTGAGCACCTCGGCGAGGCTCTGCCCGCGCAGCAGCTCCATCACGCAGTAGACGCGCCCCTTCTCCGGCTCCTCCACGAAGTCGAAGATCTCGACGATGTGCTCGTGGTTGATCTGGTTGACGGAGCGCGCCTCCTGGAAGAAGCGCCGGACGAAGCCACTGTCCCGGGCATGCTCCGGGCGGAGCACCTTGAGCGCCACCTGCCGGCCCAGCCGCACGTGGCGCGCCTGGAACACCCGGCCCATGGAGCCTTCGCCCAGGAGCCGTTCGAGCTGGTAGTTGCCCAGGACATCCCCTTCCTGGATCTCACTACCGCTCCTGCCTGTGTCGTTGGCGGAGGACATGCTGGACAGCACGGTCTGTGCGATGAGGTCTTCACCAGCCATGGGAGAGAAACCTTTCCATTGGAGGGAGCCCTAGCAACCCATCTGCGCCCTTCACGTTCTCTCAAAGAGCGATCCGCGTGGATAGGCCGTCCACCTCCGGACACTCTTCCTGCTCTACAAGGCAATCCCACCTGGGACTACCTGGAGGCCCGGCCAGCGGGAGCGGATCACCCGCCCCCGCTTCCGCCGCCGGCCTTCTGCGCCGTGGGTACAGTCCTATTGAGCAACAACGACTCGTGTTGCCTCGGACACGGACCCGCGCGGGAACCGTTCAGCAGCCCTCACCGTTCGGGCCGCTCTCGTCCACCTTGCCATCGCAGTTGTCGTCGATGCCGTTGCCGCACACTTCCGGCTCGGGCAGGCAGCAGTACTGCAGGGTGCCCAGCGTGGCGCACACGTAGCCATCGCCGCCGCAGTCCCCATCGGCGGTGCAGGCGTAGGGCTTGTCGTCCGGGAAATCGACACTGCAGCCGGAGGACAGTCCGACGAGGGCGGCGCACAGCGACAGCTTCAGGAAAGAAACGGAATTCATGGTCAGAAGCTCCCACCGAAGACGACGTGAAGGCCGGTGGAGGAGGCCGGCGCGGTGTCAGTCCCCGGCGCCACCGGGGGCGGCGCGCTCTTCGTGGGGACCACCACCAGCCACACCACGCTGCCGGCCGTGACCGCGGCACCTCCCACCATCAGCGCCGTGGCCAGGTTCGCCTGGCTCTGCGCGTCGATGCGCTCGCCGCGGGAGATATCGATGACACCATTGTTGTCGGCGTCCACGGCGCGGTCGCCCACCTTCTTGGCATCGCTGCCCAGGAAGGCGCCCACGCCCACCGCCACCAGCCCCGCCACCGCGGTGTAGAGCGCGGGCCGCTTGAAGATGGAGGGGCCCGACGGGCCGCTCTTCTTCTTGCGCGAGGAGGCCACCTCGTCCCCCGGCCCCTCGGGCGCGGGGCCCGAGGACTCCAGGTACACGTCCACCGAGGAGGTCTCCCCGGGCTTGAGGCTCAGCTTCTTCGTATAGGTGGAGTACTCCTCCGCCTCGACCGTGAGCGTGGACTCCACGGGCGGCACGCGCGCCTCGAGGCTGCCCACCCCCAGCGTCTTCTCGCCCAGGCGCACCACCGCCTGGGACACGTTGACGTTCACCTTGAGCACCGAGCGGGGCTTGGCCAGGGACTTGAGCCGGTCGGCCAGCAGCCGCGCGCCGCCCTGCTGGAACTTCGCGTCCTTCGGGTTGCGGCCCGTCAGCGAGTCGGTCTCCACCACGCCGCGGTCGTGGTCATACGTCCACAGCCGGAACGTCCACCCGTCGTCCTCCAGCGCCAGCCGCGCGGTGACGAGCAGGTTCGCATCCAGCGTCTCCGAGGGCTCGGCCAGGCACGAGGCCGAGGTGCACTTGAGCGCCGTCTCGTAGCCGTCCGACAGCCGCTCCTTGGTCTCCTTGAGGGAGGCGCCCAGCGCCACCCCTCCTACACCGCGCACAGCGCCGTACAGGCCGCGGAGCCAGCGGCCCGCGACGGCGGCACCGGCGCGCTCGGGGGTGTCCAGGCCCAGGATGACGGCGCGCGGCAACAGCTCCGCGCCTGCCGTATCGGCCGAGAGGTCCATGCCGACGGCGCCGGGATCTCCCGTGTCCTCGCTGTCGGAATCGGTGGGAGGGGGCTCGGAGCCGGACAGATCCAGCCCCATACCCTGGGCCTGGGCGGCGGAAGCCAGCGCCAGCATCAGCAAGAGGGCGAAGCCAACGGCGGAAGTACGCATATCCCCTTCTTACCGCGCCGCCTCCCAACACGGAATGGATTAGAAGGGCAAGAGCACAGGTCCCGAGACCAGGAAGCGCGCCAGCGCCTGGGCCTTGGTGCGCAGCGAGTCCACCTCGATGGACTCCTCCACCGTGTGCGAGCCCTGGCCCCGGGGGCCCAGTCCGTCAATCGACGGGATGCCCAACCCAAAGGAGGTGCTGGCATCCGAGCCGCCCCCCACCCGGGGCGACTCCGCATGGCCCAGCCCCGAGGCCTGGGCGCACCGGCCGTAGGCGGCCATCAGCGCCGCGGAGGCCTCGGTGCGCTCCAGGGGCGCGCGCGCCACCCCGCCCACCACCTCCAGCCGGGTGCCCGGAATGCCCTGGCAGGCCTGGGTGGCCAGGTGCTGGAGGCGCGCGACCAGCGCCTCGCCGTCCTCGCGGGAGCAGAAGCGCAGGTCCACGTCCGCCTCGGCGCGGTCCGGCACGGTGTTCTTCCCCTGTCCGCCCACCACCCGCCCCACGTTGACCGTGAGCCCGCGCTCCGCGTCGGTGAGCTGCTGCGCCCCGTCCACGAAGCGCGCGAGCGCCCAGAGCGCGTTGGCCCCGTCCGCGTACGCTTCGCCCGCGTGGGCGGCCCGGCCCTGGGCCACCACCTTGAGCGTCCCCGTGCCCTTGCGCTGGGTGATGATGGCATCCCCCGGCCGCCCCGCCCCGAAGACGAGACAGGCCTGGGCCCCGCCAATCGCCTCGCGGATGACGCCCTGTCCCTCCGGAGAGCCCACCTCCTCGTCCGAGACCACCACCAGCCGCAGCGGCGGCAGCGCCTGCAGCCCCCCCGAGGCCGCCAGCGCCCGGAGCGCCCAGGCCATGACGATGAGCCCGCCCTTCGGATCCAACGCGCCGGGCCCCCGCCGCAGCCCCCCCTCCTTCCGGTAGCCCTCGAACCGGCCCGGGGGGTAGACAGTATCCAAATGTCCCACCAGGGCCACGGGCCGCACGCCGGCCCTCCCCGCGGAGCGGAACACGAGATGATCGGCGAAGCGGGCGCTGAGCACCAGCTCGGCGGAGAGTCCAGGCACCGCGAAGCCCTCGCGCAGCAGGCCCGCCAGCGTCCGGCCCCCGGCCGGGTTCTCCGTGTAGGAGTTCACCCGCACCAGCGCGCCAAGCGCCTCGTCCATCTCCCCCGTCCTGTGCTCCAACCACCTGGCAGCCGCTTCTCCCAACTCGCGCATGAGGCCTCCCGGGCCGGGGGCATACGTCAGCCCCGGCAACACGCAAAGTCCCCTTGTGTGCTTGCTCCCCTGGCGCCCGGCGGGGGTACCAGGGCTGGCCGGAAGCTTGCCGGGTGCGCTCCCCATCCGCATCCCTCTCTATACAAGGGAGGATCAAAGAATGTCCGACAAGCTCTGGATTCTGGTGGGCAACGCGAGCCGGGTGCGGCTGTTCTCCGCGAACGATCAAGGGGATGACTGGAAGCTGCTGGAGGAGTTCCGCCACGACGACAGCCGGGCGCGCAACACGGACCTGCTGGAGCAGCAGGACAACCCCAACGCCGGTACCCTCCATGGCCCCGTGGCCGAGCAGGAGCCCAACGGCCGGAAGAACCTGGAGCACGAGCGGTTCGCGCGCGAGCTGTGCGCGCACTTGGACCGGGGCGTGGACCACCACATGTTCGAGCGCCTGGTCATCGCCGCCCCGCCCAGCTTCCTGGGCCTGCTGCGCAAGACGCTGAGCAAGCGGGCACTCCAGCGGCTGGTGCTGGACCTGGATGCGGACTATTCCAATCTGCCCGCCCGTGAGCTGCCCAACCGTGTGCCCATCCTTTAGGGACGGAACGCTCTGGAAGCCCCTGCGGCTCTGATACGCTCGTAGGCAGGACGGGCTGCCCTCAGACCTACGGCCTGGGAAGCAGCCCGTCGCTGGTACTCCTCCTGGCCAGAGCGACATGACCCTGCCCCTTCTTGGCACCCTCAAGCTTCGCGGGCGCCTGACGCTGTACACCACCCTGCTCTACGTGGTGCCGCTGGCGGCGCTGGGGTGGCTCCAGTTCATGGACTCGCGGGAGCGGGTGCGGCTCCAGGTTCAGGACACGCTCTCCCTGGAAGCCTCGGGCCTGCGGGATTTGGTGGAGGCCATGCTCGCCGAGCGCGAGGCGAACGTGCGCACCTGGGCGGAGGACCCCAGCCTGCGCGCGGCGCTCGAGGGCCCCACCCCGGCGGTGGCCGCCCCGGAGCTGGCCGCCGTGCTGCGCCACGCGCCCACCTTCAGTGGCCTGGTGCTCTTCAACCTGGAGGGCCAGGCCATCGCGGCCAGCCCCCCGGGCCTGCTCCATGCCTACTCGGACCAGCAGGACGAGGTGCTGGAGAGCCCCTGGTTCCGCGCCGCGCGCGAGGGGCGGATGACGGACAAGGGGCTGAGCCCCCAGGCCTCCTCCATCTTCCGCAAGCGCGTGCTGCCCCTGGCGGCGCCCGTGGTGGGCGAGCCGGAGGCCCCCCCGCTGGGCGTGCTGATGGCGGCGTATGACTGGGAGCACCTGGCCCGGGTGGTGGCCCCCACGCTGGAGCGGGCCCGCCTGCGCTCCCACTTGAGCTTCGCGCTGTCGGTGCGGCGCGAGGATGGCACGAGCCTCTTCGAGGCGCGGGGCGCCCCGCCGCGCCCGGGCTCCAAGCCGCTGACCGTCGTCATGGAGAACGACCGCCGGATCCGCGACGTGGGCGACGGCTGGCGCTTCGTGGCGCAGGTGGATCCCGAGGAGGCCTACGCGGACGAGTCCCGCACGCTGCTGGTGAACTTCTCCGTGACGGGCCTGGCCATGATGGTGGCGGCCATGGGCACCTTCCTGGTGGCCCGCATCGTCACCCGGCCGCTCGTGGCGCTCAGCGGCATGGTGGGCCGCATCATCCACGACCGGGACCTGAGCCAGCCCCTGCCCGTGCAGGCCTCGAACGACGAGGTGGGGCAGCTGGCCAGCGCGTTCGCGCTCATGCTGGGCCACCTCCGGGACACCACCGCCAGCCTGCAGAACGGCATGCGGGTGCTCAACAACACGGTGAGCGAGCTCAACCAGGCCTCGCGCCACCAGGAGCGCAACATCGCGCGCCAGGCCGCCGCGCTCCAGCAGACGCAGGTGACGGCGCAGGAAATCAAGCAGACCTCCCTGCTGGCCGCGGAGAAGGCCGACACGGTGCTCAGCGTGGCCTCCCGGGCAGAGGACGTGGGGCGCTCGGGCGAGGCCGCCATCAGCAGCAGCCTCGGGGGCTTCGAGGGCCTCCAGGAGCAGGTGGCCCAGATGGCGCAGAGCATCGCCCGGCTCAACGAGCGCACCCAGCAGATCGGCGGCATTACCCAGACGGTGAAGGACCTGGCCGACCAGTCCAACATGCTGGCGCTGAATGCCGCCATCGAGGCGGTGCGCAGCGGCGAGCACGGCAAGGGCTTCGGCGTGGTGGCCCGCGAAATCCGCTCCCTGGCCGACCAGTCCATCCAGGCCACCGAGCGCGTGCGGGACATCCTGGGGGACATCAGCCAGGCCATCCTCTCCACGGCGAAGATGACGGAGCAGGGCTACACGCGGATGGAGGAGGGCCTGGGGCAGGTGCGCGCCAGCGGCGAGAACCTCCGCGAGCTGTCCACCATCGTCCACGACAACGCCGCGGCCGTGCGGCAGATCGCCGCCGCGGTGAGCCAGCAGAACGCGGGCATCTCCCAGATTTTCGGCGCGGTGACGGACCTGTCCACGATGATGAACGAGACGGTGACGAGCCTCCAGTCCACGAGCAACGCGGCGCGCACCCTGCAGGAAGTCGCCGAGCAGATGGAGCACGTGGCCCGCAGCTACCGGGTGTAGAAGGGCCCCATGCCCCTGCCCCCGCCGCGCGCCCTCATCTTCGACCTGGGCAACGTCCTGGTCTTCCACGACAACGGCCTGCTCTTCCACCGGCTGGGGGCCCGCGCGGGCCTGCCCCCGCAGGAGGTGGTGCAGCGGCTCACCGGCGCGGGCTGGACGGCGGCCAACCGGGGGCAGCTGGACGCGGAGGGCATCCGCCAGGACGTGTGCGGGGCGCTGGGGGTGGAGCTGCCCATGGAGGAGTTCGCCCCGCTGTGGAGCAGCCACTTCACCGTGCACGAGGCGGTGCTGCCCCTGGTGGAGGCGCTGGAGGGCCGGGTGAAGCGGGTGCTGCTGTCCAACACCAACGTGCTCCACGTGGCGTACCTGCGGCCCCGGCTGCC
The DNA here is from genome assembly GCF_020103775.1 of Allostigmatella hybrida. Taxonomy (NCBI): domain Bacteria; kingdom Pseudomonadati; phylum Myxococcota; class Myxococcia; order Myxococcales; family Archangiaceae; genus Allostigmatella; species Allostigmatella hybrida. The sequence goes on along the minus strand of NZ_JAHXBH010000001.1, from coordinate 673,816 downwards.
CCTGCTCCAGCGCTTCGACGCGGTGCTGATGAGCTGCGAGGTGGGCCTCGTGAAGCCCGAGCCCGCCTTCTTCCAGCTCGCCCTGGAGCGCGCCGGCTGCGCGCCGCACGAGGCCGCCTTCTTCGATGACCTGCCCGAGTACGTGGAGGCCGCGAACGCGCTGGGCATCCGCGGCCACCTCTTCACCACCGCGCCCGCCTTCGCCGCGCAGCTCGCGGCGCTGGGGCTCTGAGGCCTACGGCTGCTCGTAGCGGGCGATGAGCGGCTCGGCCTTGCCCGCCTCCGCCCAGGCCTGGAACGCCGGCAGGGCGAGCACCGCGTCCGCGTACGCCTGGCTCACCGGCTCCAGCGCCACGCCGTAGGTGACGAAGCGGGTGACGACGGGCGCGAAGAAGGCGTCCGCGATGGTGAAGTGCCCATAGAGAAACGGCCCACCCTGCCCGAAGCGGCCCCGGCACTCGGCCCACACCGCCTGGATGCGGGCGATGTTCTCGTCCACGGCGGGCGGGCGCGCCCGGCCCGGCTTCCGGGCGCGGATGTTCATGGGCATGTGCTCGCGCAGCGCCTGGAAGCCCGAGTGCATCTCGGCCACCACGGAGCGCGCATGCGCGCGGGCCGCGGCCGCCTGGGGCCACAAGCGGGCCTGGGGGAACGTCTCCGCCAGGTACTCGCAGATGGCCAGCGAGTCCCAGATGACGAGCTCCCCGTGCTGCAGCGTGGGCAGACGCCCGCTGGGCGAGTACCGGGCGACGCTGCGCGCGGTGTCCGCCTCACCGAGCGGCACCACCACCTCGCGGAACGGCTGCCCCACGTGGGCCAGGGCGAGGTAGGGGCGCAGCGACCAGGAAGAGTAGTTCTTCGACGCGACGATGAGCGTGAGTTCGGCCATGGGCGGCAACCCTACCGCCCGGCGGGCGCGGTTCAACCCCTGGCGCGCTTGGGGGCGAGGAGCGAACGGACGCGGGCCAACAGCCGCGGCCGGGGCGGGGCCTCGCGCGGTTCGATGCGGAACACCTCCACGGGCAGCCGCAGCCCCTTGAGGGCATTGCGCCGGAAGCGCAGGGCGGGCGGCAGCGCGTGGCCATCCACCTGCCGCATCACCGCCTCGCTGACGTAGAGCGTGCCCGGCCGGGCGAGCGCCTCGATGCGCGCCGCCAGGTTCACGCCCTCACCGAACAAATCCCCCTCGTGGGAGACCACCGGGCCCACATGGACGCCGATGCGCAGCGCCATTTGCCGCTCGGCGGGGGCCTGTTGGTTGTAACAGCGCAGCGCGTCCTGGAGCGCCACGCCAAATCGCACCGCCGGCAGCCCTCCGTCGAACGCGAGCAGGAAGCCATCCTCCGTCGCCTTCACCTCCCGCCCACCCTGGCGGGGCAGCAGCTCCCGGACGAGGCGGGCATGCTCCGCCCTCAGCTCTCCTTCCAGTGCCTCCTCCTGCGGAACCCGGGCCTCCCGTGAAACCATCGCCGTGAACATGACCGCCGTGACACTGCGAATCTCGGCCTGCGGTGCTTCCACCATGGCGTGACGCCTCCCCTTCCCCCCCGGCTCAGCTGAGAATGTTAGCGTGAAGACAGATTTCCAGCCTGTACTCGCCCTGAAGACCCCAAAAGGGCCACCTGACCCCGGAGGGTAATCCCCACCCCAGGGGCCTGTCCCTCCGGACTCCCCGCAAGTGCGTCCTTCTCGACGCAATGCGCCAACGCCGCGTCGCGTGCCTCACACTGGCCGTGAACCGGAGGGAAATCCCCGGGCGAAGCGCCGTGCATGGGGCTTGAGTCGAAGCCCAAGAGGCCGGAAGGTGGGACGGAATGCCCCCCAAGCAGCACATCTACCTGGTCCCAGGCTTCTTCGGCTTCACCAACCTGGGGGAGCTGCTGTACTTCGGCCACGTCCGCGACTTCCTCCAGGCGGAGTTCGCCCGGCGCGGGGTAGAGGCCGAGGTGGTGGCCATCCTGTCCCACCCCACCGCCTCCATCCGGCAGCGCACGGCGGACCTGCTCAAGGCCGTGCAGGAGACGGCCAGCGAGGACGAGGGGCCCATCCACTTCATCGGCCACTCCACCGGCGGGCTGGACTCGCGGCTGTTCGTCAGCCCCGGGGCCTCGCTGCGCGAGGGGCTGGCGCTGGAGCTGTACGCCAGCCGCGTGCGCTCCGTGGTGACGGTGTCCACGCCCCACGCGGGCACGCCCCTGGCCTCCTTCTTCCTGGGGCTCTTCGGCCAGCAGCTCCTGCGGCTCCTGTCGCTCTTCACCGTGTACGTGCTGCGCTTCGGGCGGCTGCCGCTGCGGGTGATGTTCCGGCTGGGCCACGTGCTGGCGCGCGCGGATGATCAGCTCGGGTGGAAGGCGACGCTGCTCGACCAGCTCTTCGACCAACTCCTGGGCGACTTCTCCTCGGACCGCCGCGAGGCGGTGTCGCGGTTCCTGGGAGACGTGGGCAAGGACACCTCGCTCATCCCCCAGCTCACCCCCGAGGGAATCGACCTGTTCAACGCGGCCTGCTCGGACCGGCCCACCGTGCGCTACGGCTCGGTGATTACCCAGGCCCGGCCCCCGTCCCTGCGCACCCGGCTGTCCACGGGGTTGGATCCCTACGCGCAGCTCACCCACACGGTATACGCGTTCTTCTACGGCCAGACGCGGAACATGCCGCTCAACCGCATTCCGCTGCACACCGCGGAGCAGACGGCCGCGCTGGTGCAGGCCTACGGGGCCCTGCCCCACGCCGAGGCCTGTGACGGCATCGTCCCCACGCGCTCCCAGGTCTACGGCCAGGTGATTGGCGCGGTGCGGGCCGACCACCTGGATGCCATCGGCCACTTCGACCAGCCCACGCACCACCCGCCCCACGTGGACTGGCTCATCTCCGGCTCCGGCTTCCGCAGGCCCCAGTTCGAGAAGCTCTGGAAGGACGTGTCCGGCTTCCTGCTGAACGAGTGACGCGCGGCATGGCTCGCCTGCCCCCTTGCCCTCCGGCCGGGGAACAACGGGTTGGCGGATGTCCTCACCATCTCCAATCTACTGAGGCCCGCAGGCCATTCCGCCGCGTGGCATGACGCTGGGGAACGCGGACATGAAATTTACGAGTCACGTCAATCTTCCCGCCGAGGCGCGCGAGGATCTCATTGATGTTCTGAACGTCAACCTGGCCAACGCCGTGGACCTGCACTGGCAGGTGAAGCAGGCGCACTGGAACATCCGCGGCAAGCACTTCATCAGCCGCCACCAGTTGTTCGACAGCCTGGCCGACCACCTGCGCACCCAGGCGGACGCCATGGCCGAGCGCGCGGGCACCCTGGGCGGCTACGCCGAGGGCACCATCCGCCTGGCGGCCAAGAACAGCCAGCTGCCCGAGTACGACTTGCAGGCCGTGGATGGGGATGCCCACCTCTCGGCCCTGGTGGACCGCTTCGCGCGGTACGCGGCGAGCATCCGTGATGGCATCCAACGCTCCGAGGCGCTGGAGGACCCCGTGACGGTGGACCTGCTCACGCAAACCCTGGGCGTGGTGGAGCTCGACCTGTGGTTCCTGGAGAGCCACCTGCAGGGCGATGCGCGCACCACCGCCAACCGCTCCCGCCGCGACGACGTGCAGCTGCCCGGCAATGCCTGATGAGGCGCGCCCGGGAGGATGGCCCCCGCTTTCGTCAAGCGCGGGGCCCGTCCGGGCCATATAAGAGGACCCCCATGGCCACCCCCATGAGGGTCCTCACATGATCGATCTCTATACGTTCACCACGCCCAACGGGCAGAAGGCCTCCATCGCTCTGGAAGAGCTGGAGCTGCCCTACACCGTGCACATGGTGAACATCGCCCAGGGCGAGCAGTTCCGGCCGGAGTTCCTGGCCATCAACCCCAACAACAAGATTCCCGCCATCGTGGACCACTCGGTGCCCGGAGGGCTGAAGCTCTTCGAGTCCGGCGCCATCCTGCTGTACCTGGCGGAGAAGACGGGGCGGCTCTTGCCCACGGACCCGGCGGGCAAGGCCGAGGTGACGCAGTGGCTGATGTTCCAGATGGGCGGCGTGGGCCCGATGCTGGGGCAGCTCGGCTTCTTCACCCGCTACGCCCCCACGAAAATCCCCCTGGCCATCGAGCGCTACCGCAACGAGAGCAGCCGGATTCTGGGCGTCCTGGACCGGCACCTGAGCGGCCGGGACTACGTGGCGCGCGCGTACTCCGTGGCGGACATCGCCCTGTACCCCTGGCTGGCGGCGGCCCGGAACTTCTACCCGGAGCTCTTCCGGCCCCTGACCGGGATTCCCCAGTGGATGGAGCGCGTGGGAGCCCGTCCCGCGGTCCAGCGGGGGATGAAGGTCCCCCCGCTCGCGCGTTGAATTCCCATGGCTTCCCTCGAACAGCTCGCCTTCCAGAACCCCTACGCCTCCCTGCCCCCTGAGTTCGCCGTCCGGGTGCGGCCCGCGCCGCTGGCGGAGGCGCGGGTGGTGAGCGTCAGCCCGGAGGCGCTCCGGCTGCTGGACCTGGATGAGGCCGAGGCCCGGCGCCCGGAGTTCGGGGAAGTGATGAACGGCGCGCGGCTGCTGCCGGGCATGGAGCCGGTGGCCACCGTGTACGCCGGGCACCAGTTCGGCGTGTACGTGCCCCGGCTGGGCGATGGGCGCGCGCTGCTCCTGGGCGAGGTGCGCAACGCGGCAGGCGAGCGCTGGGAGGTGCAGCTCAAGGGCTCGGGCCCGACGCCCTTCTCGCGCATGGGCGATGGGCGCGCGGTGCTGCGCTCCACCATCCGCGAGTACCTCTGCAGCGAGGCCATGCACGCGCTGGGCATTCCCACCACCCGCGCCCTGTGCATCCTCGGCAGCCCCGAGGCCGTCTACCGCGAGGAGGTGGAGACGGGCGCCCTGCTGGTGCGGATGGCCCCCTCGCACGTGCGCTTCGGCACCTTCGAGTACTTCGCCCACACCGGGCAGACGGAGCACGTGGCCCTGCTCGCGGACCACGTCATCGCCCGGCACTTTCCCCACCTGGAGGGGGCGGCGGACCGGCACACCCGGCTGTTCTCGGAGGTGGTGGACCGCACCGCGCGCCTCATCGCGCAGTGGCAGGCGGTGGGCTTTGCCCACGGGGTGATGAACACGGACAACATGTCCATCCTGGGCCTCACCCTGGACTACGGCCCCTACGGCTTCCTGGACGACTTCGAGCCGGGCTTCATCTGCAACCACTCGGACCACACGGGGCGCTACGCCTTCGACCAGCAGCCCCGCATCGCCCTGTGGAACCTGGCGTGCCTGGCCCAGGCGCTCCTGTCGCTCGTGCCGGAGGCGGCGCTGCGCGCGGCGCTGGAGACGTTCGCCCCCACCTACTCCGCCCAGTGGCAGGCCCGGATGCGGCAGAAGCTGGGCCTGCGCGAGACGCGGGAGGAGGACCGGGGCCTGCTGGAGACGCTGCTGGCGCGGATGGCGGAGTCCCGCACGGACTACACCCGCTTCTTCCGGGCCCTGGGGCACTTCGACGCCTCGCCCCAGGCGGACAACGCCTCCCTGCGGGCGATGTTCGCCGCTCCGGAGGGCTTCGATGCGTGGGCCGCCCTGTACCGCACGCGGCTGGCCGCCGAGGGGAGCGTGGACGCCGAGCGCCGCGAGCGCATGGCGCGCGTCAACCCCAAGTACGTGCTGCGCAACTACCTGGCCCAGACGGCCATCGCCCGGGCCCAGCAAGGGGACTTCAGCGAGGTGGACCGCCTGCGCGCGGTGCTCTCGCGCCCCTACGAGGACCAGCCGGGCGCGGAGGCCTACGCCGAGCCCCCGCCGCACTGGGGCCGGTGCCTCGAGGTGAGCTGCAGTTCCTGACGGTTCCCGGCCTGACCGGGAGTTCTCGCCGTGCACTTTGCGTCAATCGGCGGCCTCCGGGAGCGAGACTGCTTGCCGGCCCCGGTGAGGCAGCCAACCCTTCGGAGAATGGTCTCCGACTTCACCCAGCTGCCCGCCCGGGGCGAGCAAGGCGCGATCCACGTCGTGGTCGAGTCCCCCCGCGGCTCCACCGTGAAGCTGAAGTACGAGCCGAAGCTGCGGGCCTTCACCATCAGCCGGCCGCTGACGCGGGGGCTGCGCTACCCCTTCGACTGGGGCTTCATCCCCGGCACCCGGGGGCCCGATGGGGACCCGCTGGACGCCCTGGTGTACTGGGACGTGGCCACCTGGCCGGGCGTGGTGTTGCCCTGCCGGGCGCTGGGCGTCCTCCAGGTGGAGCAGAAGAAATCCGGAGGCCAGGGCCGCGAGCGCAATGACCGGCTGCTGATGGTGCCCGTGTCCGCGGCGCGCTCCGAGCACCTGCACAGCCATGAGGACGTGTCCCAGCGCGAGCGGGAGGAGTTGGAGCACTTCTTCCTCACCGTCGTGGCCTTCGCGGACAAGGACGCGCGCATCCTCGGGTGGCAGGGGCCGGAGGAGGCGGAGCGGCTGGTGAAAGAAAGCACGGGGGGCTGAGCCACCATGTCCCATCCCACGCCCGTGCGCGGGCTGAGCCCCGCGAGCCGGTTGGACGAGGCCGCGCGGCGCATCCTCGCGGCCCGCCTGGCCGACGTGCGCCACCCCGAGGCCAGCCTCTCGGGCGAGTTCTCCATGAAGGGCGTCCACGACATGCGCGTGGCCACCCGCCGCCTGCGCGCGGCCCTCCAGGTCTTCCGCCCGGCGGGCCGGCTGAAGAGGGTGGAGCGCCGGGTGAAGCAACTCCAGGATGCGCTCGGCGAGGTGAGAGACCTGCACGTCCAGCAAGACTGGCTGGACCAGGCCATGCGCCAACAGCCGTCCAAGCACCGTGCGGGCCTCAAGTCCCTCCACGCGCGGCGGCAAGGGCAGCTCGGCGGCAAGTCGAAGCGGCTGAAACAGGCGCTGAAGCGCTGGACGGAGCGCACCGTGCCCTCGCTGCTCCTGCGGATGGGGCAGTTGGAGGACTCCCGCGCTTATGGAGGAGGCTCGGTCCGCCGCCACCTGCGCCAGCGCCTCAAGCGGGTGGAGAAGCGCATGGCGCAGTACGGCACGGCGCCCGGCGCGGCCTCCGCGCACGAGCTGCGCAAGGAGCTGAAGCGGCTGCGCTACGCGCTGGAGATCTTCCAGCCCGCCTTGCGCCGCACCATGGACGCGCTCCTGGAGGTCCTCGTCCCCCTCCAGGATGGCCTGGGCGAGCTGCACGACGCGGACGTGCGGCTGGAGCTGCTGGAGCACACCGCCGCCGAGGCCACCTCCCCGGAGCGGGAAGCGGCCCGGAAGCTCCTGGAGACGGTGCGGCAGGAGCGCGCCAAGCGCGCGGCGGAGATCGCCCGGGAGCTCCAGCGCTGGCAGTCAGAGCAGATCATCCGCGGACTGCGCCGGCTGCTGCGCTGAGCCTTACGGCCCCACGGCCCCGGGCGTGGACTCGCCACTCTCGGGCACGGCTGGGTACCCGGCCGGCTGGGACGTCACCTCGACGCGCACGGCCCGGGGCTCCCCGCCCACGTCCTGATAGGAGGCTCGGATCTGGCTGCCCTCCTCGATGTCCGTGGCGCGGGCCTGCCGCCCATCCACGAGCACCTGGGTGGTGGGGGCGAGCTGGAGCCGGACCTGGGGCTCGCCGCGCACGCTCACCAGCACCTCCTGGGCGTTGACCGTCAGCACCTCTCCGTCGATGAACTGCGCGCCCTGGGTGGCGGCGGGGGCCACGGGCTGCTGGGCCTGCTGGGACAGCTCCGTCTGCTGCTGGCGCTGGGCCTCCAGCGCGCTCGACTGAGCCGCCGCGACGGTCTGCTCCGCCTGCTGGGCCTGCTGCTGGGCCTGCTGCGCCTCCCGGATCTCCTGCTGGGCCCGGTTCTGGGCATCCGCCAGCTCCTCGCGTGCATCCTCGACAGATGCCTGCGCCCGCGTGGCCTGATCCTGCTGCTGGTTGGCCTCCTTCTGCGCGTCCTCTGCCTGGCCGAAGGCCTTCTCCGTGCGCTCATGCGCCTGAGCGACGACCTGGGAGGCAGAGGTCTGCTCGCCTTCTTGCCGGGCCGATAAGGTCTTGTTCTGGTCGCACCCTGTGCTCAACAGCAGTGCGGCGATGCCAGCCGATACCCCGATGGCGCCCCGTTTCATGGTCTCTCCGTTGTGAGGTGGACACGGGAAAGATGACGCTCGGGCGCCGGACGCCAACCCGTCTCCAGGCAACCCGGGAGCTGCGTCCGCCTGCTCCCCCGGTGTGCCCGCGAGATGCCTCTACCGTTGAGCCGGGTTCAGCGGTAAGCGGCGAGGATGCACGTTTGTGGTCTCGACTTTGGAACCAGTAACACCGCGGCGGCCCTGCCGGATGGCACGGTGCTGCCCATTGCCCTGGAAACCCGCGAGCAGCGCCTCTTCCGCTCCGTCCTCTTCTTCCCCGAGGAAGAGCGCTCCGTGTACGCCGGGACTCCCGCGATTAACCGGTATCTGGAAGACAACGCCGGGCGCTTCATCCAGTCGGTGAAGTCCTTCCTGCACAGCCGCTCGTTCCGGGCCACCCAGGTCAACGGCCGCACCATGACCATCGAGGACCTGGTGGCGCTGCTCCTGCGCCGCGTGCGCGAGGCCATGGGCGCCCACCTGGGCAGTGCCCCCGAGGCCGTGATGATGGGCCGGCCCGCCGTCTTCACCGAGGACGCGGAAGCGGACGCGCTCGCCGAGCAGCGGCTGCGCAAGGCGGCGGAGCTCGCGGGCTTCACCCGCATCCAGTTCCTCATCGAGCCCATCGCCGCGGCGCTCGCCTACGAGGCCCAGCTCACGCGGGACGAGCTGGTGCTGGTGGCGGACTTCGGCGCCGGCACCACGGACCTGACGCTGATGCGGCTGGGGCCCTCGCGGCGGGAGCAGCTGGACCGGCGCGCGGACGTGGTGGGCTCCACGGGTGTGCGCATTGGCGGTGACCGCTTCGACGCGGAGATCATGCGCCACAAGCTGCTGCCCCGCTTCGGCGCGGGCACCACGTACCGCGTCCGCGGGCTCACGGACAAGCGGCTGAAGGTGCCCCAGCACGTCATGGCCAAGCTGCTGTCCTGGCACGAGATGTCCTTCATCCGGGAGAAGTCCACCCAGGAGCTGCTGGAGATGATGCTGGAGACGAGCGACCAGCCCCAGACGGCCGAGGCGCTGTATGACTTGGTGATGGAGAACCTGGGCTACCGGCTGTTCCGGGCCATCGAGGCGGTCAAGGTCAAGCTCTCCCAGGAGACGGAGGCAACGCTGGACTTCGAGGAGGCGCGCATCACCCTGCACGAGCGCATCACCCGCGAGGAGTTCGACACGTTCTGCCAGCCGCTGCTCACCGAGCTGGACCAGTGCACGCAGGGGCTGCTGGACCGGTGCGCGGGCTCGGGAGAGATCGACGCGGTGTTCCTCACGGGCGGCTCCTCGCAGATCCCCGCCGTGCGCCAGCTCTACGTCAACCGCTTCGGCGAGGGCCGGGTGCGCACCGCGGATGCGTTCACCTCGGTGGCCGAAGGACTTGGCCGGGCCTCCGCCGCGCTCGCCCAGAGGTCATGAACCCGCGGGTGGAGCCATGGCTCACGGCGGGCGTGCTCCTCGTCGCGATGGCGGGGCTGGCGTACCACTGCCACTACCTCGCCGTTCCCATCGTGGACGACGCGGCCATCTCGCTGGCCTATGGCCTCACCTTCTTCTCGGGCGAGGGGCTGCGCGTCACCCCCGCCTCCCAGCCCGTGGAGGGCTTCTCCAATCCCCTGTGGACGTTGCTGCTGGGGCTGAGCCACCCGCTGCACCTGAAGCCCGTCCCCTTCACCCACGGGCTGGGCATCGTGTTCGGGGTGCTGGCGCTGCCGGCCGTCGCCGCGTGGGGGCCCGCGGCGGAGGGACGCCGGTGGCGCCTGGAGGACGCGGTGGCGCCGTGCGTCGCGGCGCTCAACCCGACCTACGCCTATTGGATCTCCAGCGGCATGGAGACGGGCCTGGAGGCTTTCCTGCTGGGCCTCTCGGGGTTCTTCCTCCTGCGGGAGCTGCGCACCGGGCGGACGGCGCACGTGGGCTGGGCGCTGGGGCTCTTGTGCCTCACCCGGCCCGAGGGCGCGCTCTTCACCACGGCGGCGGGCGCGCTCTGGGTGGGGAGCCGGGCCCTGGAGCGGCGGTGGCCCGGGCGGCAGGAGCTGCGCATCTTCCTGTGGCTGCTCGCGCTGGTGGGCGGCTGGCTGGGGGTGCGCTGGTGCTACTTCGCGGACTGGCTGCCCAACACCTACTACGCGAAGCAATTCTGGGAGTTCAACGCGGCGGCGTACTTCCGGAACTTCTGGCTCACCTATAAGCCGCTGTGCGTCCTGGCGGCGGCCGGGTGGCTGTTCGGGCTCGCGGGACGGGGGGCGGTGGCCCGCCAGACGGTGCTGGCCCTGCTCTACATGGGCTGCGGCCTCTATTTCGTGTGGAGCGCCAAGGGGGACTGGATGCGCGAGTGGCGCTTCTTCGCGCCCCTGGTGCCGCTCCTGGGCGCGGCGATGGCGGTGGGCCTCTCGGGGGCGCGGGCGATGAGCGCGCGGTGGGTGGCCCAAGGGCGGGGACGGATGCCCGCGCGGCTGAGCCTGGTGGCGGTCACCGGGGCGGCGCTGACCGTGGGCGTGCCCGGCTTGCGCGCGAGCATCGCGCGGGCGCCCGAGGTGCAGGCCAACCCGGAGCTGCCCTACACGCTCATCGCGGGCAACTTCCGGAGGGTGCGCACCCAGACCCAGGCGCTGGGCCAGGTCCACCCGCTGCTGGGCTACCCGGACCTGGGAGGCCAGGCGATGGTGCTCCGCGACGCGGAGATCATCGACGTGGCGGGGCTGGCGGACTACGCCGTGGCCCACCACGCGAACAACTACCCGGCGCTGGAGGACTACCTCCTCTCGGAGGGCCCGTGCATCCTGCTGGACGCGCACGGCCCCAGCGGACACCTGGCGGGCTTCCAGAAGCTCATGGGGAACTACCACTCCATCGGAGGGTCCTTCTTCATGCTCAACGGGCTGACCCCCACGGAGGATCCGCGCTGCCCCGAGAGCAAGGCGGCCACCCTCGCCCTGGACCCGGCGGCCCATCTCCAGCGCTTCGAGCAGGAGATCCGGGAGGACCAGGCGCAGCGGGCCCTGCACCGCTGGCGCTGTGTGCGCGCGTACACGGCGGCGGAGCAGCTTCCGGACGAAGCCTCACGCGAACGGCTGGCGGAGCTGGCGGACCAGCGCGGTGATGCGCTGGTGCGCGAGGGACACCTGCTCCCGGCCCTGCGGCAGTACTCGCTGGCCACGCTGCTCGATGAGGGCAACGCGCACCGGCGCCGGAAGACCGAGAAGCTCCGCGGCCGCATCTACCCCAGGCCGCAGGTGCCATGATTCTGGGAAGACCCCACCGTGAGGTTTGAATGAAAGGGAACCGGAAGCACCTCTTCCTCGGACTGGCGCTGCTGGGTGGCGCCGGGCATGCCGGAACGGCCCAGGCCGAAGAGCCGCAGAGGGTCTCCTCGCGGCTGACCCTCCTCGCCCTGGACGGCGACGTCGATACGACGGACTTCTCCACGGGGCTTCACCTGGGGCTGTCCGTGCGCTCGCCCGAGCTCGTGCCGGGACTGCGCGCCGAAGCGGAGCTGTCGCTGTTCGTGGCCGCGAGCGCGCAAGGGGGCCTCTCCCTGCGGGACAACGCCAGCTTCGTGCGGCTGTCCTGGCAGCCGGAGTCCTGGGCCGAAGGCTCGGGGCTCGCGCTCACCGTGTTGCCCCTGTCCTCGACGCGGCTGCACCTGGGCTACGAGTTCCCCGCCACGTGGGGCCGCTTCCTCTACACCTTCCGGGCGAACGCCAGCGGGAGCAGCGGCGTGCCCGGGGTGGAGCTGCGGCTGACCCGGCCCTGGGGGTACGCCTTCGCCGCGGCCAAGAGCGGCCTGGAGACGAACGCGCTGAGCCTGGAGGCCGAGCGCCTCGCGATGGGCCTGGCCGGCGCCGGCGTGGACGTGCTGCCCCAGCTGCGGCTCGAAGCGGCCGGCGCCCTCGCCGGGCATGGCCAGATTCCCGGGTTCGCGGCCGTGGGCGTCGAAGGCCACTCCCGGACGCTCGGCGTGTCGGGGCGCCTGCTCTACCACCAGGGTGTGGCCATTGGGCCGAGCGTCGACTTCACGCTCTACCAGCAGGACCCAGCCGTCTACGAGACGCTCTTCGCCCCCGAGGCCTATCCGGGAGGCCTCGCGGCCCGTGTGTCCCTGGAGGGGACCCACCTGGCGCAGGACCTCGTGGCGCCCGGCAACAGCACACCGGGACAAACGGACGCCGTGGGCTCGACGGCGCTCGCGCTCCAGGGGCGGCTCAAGATGGACCGGCTGCGCATCCACGCGCTGGCGCTCTACCGCACCGCGGCCTTCCTCGTGTCCGAGGTGCCCGGCTTCCCGGCCTTCAGGGCCCTGGCCTCGGACTCGGTGCAGGCGGACACGTCGCTGACCGCGGGCGTGGACTACCACCTGCCGGCGTTGGGCCTCACGCCCGGGTTCCTCATGCGGGCCGTCTGGCCCGCGGCCTTCCAGAGCGGGGGGGCCCTGGAGGGCGGCGGGCTCACGCCGGGGCTGACCGCGGTGCTGCGAGGGCCCACGTCCGTCTCCATCCTGCCCGAGGGACGCGGCCGCCGGCCGCTGCTGCTGGCCAAGGCCACGGCACGCTGGGACCTGGGCACCCGCGCCGCGGCCCTCGGCGAAGTGTTCTATGCGCGCGATCCCAACCGGACCACGTTCCAGGAGGGCCCCGAGGGGGTTGCCGGGCCTGTCTTCGAGCCCGCCTCCTCGGTGGGGTTCTCCCTGCTGCTCCAGGCCCGCTTCTGAGGCCTCCGGCTTCACCGGAACGCTGGGTGGGCAACACCCCCGGAGGGGACACTCCCTCCGGGGCATGACGGTCCATACCTTGTTCGAGTACGCCGCCGTGGGGCGGACCGCCCAAGTGCCGGAGACCGGATTTTCATGCCCCAGGTGGCCGACTTCATCGAGAACAACCGCGGCCTCATCGTCCAGCGCTACCTGGAAGAAGCCAGCAAGCTGGAGCCCGCCCGGGGACTCACGCCGGATCAGGTCATCGATACCTTGCCCGAGTACCTCGGGACGCTCGCGGCCATCTCCCGCCAGGGACACCGGGGAGACCCCTCGGTGACGAAGAAGCGCCTGGAGGAGACGCACATCGGCCTCCGCCTGCGCTCCGGCTACAACCAGGAGGAGACAACGGGCGAGTACGTGCTCGTGGGCCGCCTCATCACCTCGCTCTGGGAGCACCTGCCCCAGCACGAGCAGCCCTCCCATACGGACAAGGCGCTGCTGGCCGAGGCGCTCCAGGACGCGATGAACCAGGTCATCGTCACGTTCACCGGCTACAGCCTGGAGGACCGGCAGCGCGAGAAGCGGTTCCTCCGCCAGTTCGAGACGATTGCCTCCGGACTCTTCGATACCCTCGAGACGCCCGTCTTCCTCCACGAACGGCTGGAGGCGCTGGTCGAGACCGTGCAACAGGCCCTGAACGCGGATGCGGCCGCACTCCTGCTCCTGGCGCCGGACGGCACGGGGTTCGTCCCCACCACGTACACGGGGCGATGGAGCGGCCAGGCGTACGCCGAGCCCACGGACGCCCCGGACTCCTTCGTGAGCCAGCTCAGCCGGTCGGAGGAGCCCCTCACCCTGCCGGACGCGACGGATCCGCACGCCCGGGTGGCCGAGGGCATCCGCCGCAGCGGCCTGCGCTCCCTGCTCGGCCTGCGGCTGTGGCCCCACGGCAGGCTGCTCGGGGTGCTGTACATCGGCGTCCAAGAAACGCGGATCTTCGACCCCCAGACCAAGCGCTACCTCGAGACGCTGGTGGAGTACCTCTCCGGCATCATCGACAAGGCGCTCCTGCTCCAGCGGCTGCGCGCCTCCGAGACGCTCTACCGGATGGCGGCCGAGGCCATCAGCGACGTCATCTGGGACTGGGACCTCCGGACGAACGCCGTCTCCTGGAGTCCGGGCCTCCAGAAGCTCTTCGGGTACGGCCCGAAGCAACTGGGCGAGACGGCCTCCAGTTGGTACGGCAACATCCACCCCGAGGAGCGCGAGCAGGTCCTCCACTCCATCCACGAGGTCATCGACGGGGAAGGAACACACTGGAGGGCCGAGTACCGTTTCCGCCACCAGAACGGCAGCTACATCCACGTCATCGACCAGGGGCGCGTCGAGCGCGGCCCGGATGGCAAGGGGGTGCGGATGGTGGGGGCCATGCAGGACATCACCGCGAAGAAGCTGGCGGGCGCGGCGCTCCAGGAGAGCGAAGACCGGCTCCGGGTGGCGGCGGAGGCCGCGGAGCTGGGCACCTGGGATTTGCGGCCGGTCACGGGGGCGATGCGCATGGATGACCGGGCCAAGCGCCTCTTCGGCATGCCCCCGGAGACCGAGCCGAGCTACGAGCGCGTCCTGGCGCGGATCCACCCGGAGGACCGGGACCGGATCCACGTCGCGGTGCAGCGCGCACTCGCGGGGGAGAACCAGGGCGAGTACCGCGCCGAGTACCGGACGGTGGCCCCGGGTCCCCGGGGCGAGCGGTGGCTCCGCTCCTCGGGCCGCGCCTTCTTCGAGGGGACGCGGGCCGTGCGCTTCATCGGCATCTTTCAGGACATCTCGGAGCGGAAGCGCCAGGAAGCGCTGGCGCGCACGCAGACGGAGTTCGAGGAGCAGCTCATCGGCATCGTCTCCCACGATCTGCGCAATCCCCTCAACGCCATCACCCTGTCCGTGGCGGCGCTCATGCGGAACGACGACCTGAACGAGCGGCAGGCCAAGGGCGTCTCGCGCATCCAGGCCTCCGCGGAGCGTGCCACCCGGATGATCCGCGACCTGCTCGACTTCACCCGGGCCCGGCTTGGCGAGGGCATCCCCGTGCGGCGCGCGCCCTGCGACTTTCATCTGCTCACCCAGCAAGCGGTGGAGGAGGTGCGGCTCGCCCATCCCGACCGGGACGTCCACCTCACCGCGAGCGGCCCGGGCCAGGGGGCGTGGGATGCGGACCGGCTGGCCCAGGTCATCACCAACCTGGTGAACAACGCCCTGGCCTACAGCCCCCCGGACAGCTCCGTGCGCGTCGAGACCCAGGGAGAGGAGGACGCCGTCCTGCTCTCCGTGCACAACGCGGGAGAGCCCATCCCGCCCGAGCTGATGCCGCGCCTGTTCGAGCCCCTGAGGCGGGGAGCGGACAAGGTGACCTCGGCCAGCCGCAGCATCGGCCTGGGGCTCTACATCGTGAATCACATCGTGCAGGCGCACAGAGGACGGATCGAGGTCCGCTCCAGCGCGGGCGAGGGCACGGCCTTCACCGTCCGGCTGCCCCGCCACTGAGGCCCCTGGACGGCGCTATCGATCCCCTCCAGGGAGCTTCGGGTCCCTCATCTCTCCCCAGAGCAGGACATGGCCCTCACGGTCCACCACCACCGTGTGGAAGACCCCCGCGGCCAGAGCGGACGCATGCGTCCCCCCGTGGGCCTGCACGGGCACCTGTTGCGGAAAAGCGGTGCCATCTCCGAGCTGCCCGGACTGGTTGTAGCCCCAGGCCCAGAGGGAGCCATCGGCGCGCTGTGCCAGCGAGTGATAGTAGCCCGCGATCACCTGGGTGACGTCCATCAGCCCGGGCACCTGCCTCGGGACGGACCGGCGCTGGAGCGTTCCATCCCCGAGATCGCCATAGCGATTGCCGCCCCAGGCCCAGACGGTCCCGTCGGCACGCAGCGCCAACGCGTGATAGCTGCCCGCGGCCACAGCGGTCACGTCCGTCAGCCCGGACACCTGCACCGGAACGAGCTCCTCCTCCAGCGAGACCTCCCCAGACGCGTCATAGACAATGAGGCCCCAGGTCCAGACGGTGCCATCGCTTCGCACCGCCAGCGAGTAGCTGTTGCCCGCGGCCACGGCGGTCACGTCCATCAAACCGGAGACCCGAACCCAGGTGCCCAGCGAGACCCGCGTCCCATTCCCGAGCTGGCCCACGTTGTTGAGACCCCACGCCCAGACCGTGCCGTCCTCGCGCAGCGCCAGCGCGTGCGTCGCCCCCATGACCAGGGTTTTGATCTGGGTCAGTCCCGCGATCCGAATGGGGGACGGCTGGTAGATCGGCGAGCCTCCGAACAAGTCGTAGCCCCAGACCCAGAGCGAGCCATCCTCCAGCAAGGCCATGGATTGCGTGCCCCCCGCGGCGATGGCCACGGCTCCACTCAACCCGGACACCCGCTCCTGACCGTTCCGGGAGCGGTAGGTTCCGTCCCCCAGCTGGCCCGAGGTATTGACTCCCATGGCCCAGACCGTGCCGTCGGCACGAAGGGTCAAGGCGTGCGAGTCGCCCGCCACGATGCTCACCGTGGGCGCCTCGTCCGAGGGCCCACAGCCCAGCCCCAACCACACACACAGGCACACTGCCAAGACTCGGTGCATCTTCCAGCTCCTGACGCCGCGTCCACGGGACTGGGCACCCTTCCAACGCGGCGGAGCCTGTTTCTTCCCCGCGCACCTCCAGAATCCTGGAGCTACTTGGGCGCCGGGGGACTACCGGCCCCGCCGGCCTCCTCCGCCCGGGCCTCGCGGCGAGCGGCCCGGGCCACGGGCGGGCTTGCCCCGCGGTCCTGCGCCCTTGCTCCCCGGACGCTTCGCCCCCCGAGGGGGGCCCCGCTCCGGTCCAGACTTCTTCCCCCGCGAGTCCTTGGCGGCCCGGCGCAGACCGCTCCCCCGGCTTGGCGCCTCACCGCGGCGGGTGCCCTTGCCCCGGCGCTCCTCACGCTCCCCCGGGCGGCCCGCGCCCCGGCGCTCCTCACGCTCCCCTGGGCGGCCCTTGCCCCGGGCCTCGCCCTTCCCCTCCTTCGCGGGCCGGGCACGGGGGCCCGGGCGCTCGCCCGCCGCACGGGGACGGCCCTCCCCACGGCCCTTGCCCTTGCCCTTCGCGCTCACACCGGCGGGACGGGGCAGCTCGCGGAACGTGTCCTGGCCCGACTCCTCCTTCCGGGCCTGGAACTCCTCCAGTTCCTCGCGGAAGACGGCGTCCTCCCGGGGAACCTCGGCGCGCGGCAGGCTCATCTGGGTGATGCGCTCGATGGCGCGCACCGTCTCCTCATCCCGCTCGGTGACGAACGTCGAGGCACGCCCACTGGCCCCTGCCCGGGCCGTGCGGCCAATCCGGTGGACGTAATCCTCCGGCGAGTGCGGCAGGTCGAAGTTGATGACGTGGCCAATGTCCTCCACGTCCAGCCCGCGCGACGCGATGTCGGTGGCCACCAGGCAGCGGTACTGCCCCCGCCGGAACCCCTCCAGTGCCTGCCTCCGCTGGCCCTGGGTCCGGTCCGAGTGGATGACCGCAGTCTTGTGGCCCGCGCGCTTGAGGACCTCCTGCACCTTCTCGGCGCGCTCCCGGGTGCGGGTGAAGACGAGCACGCTCAACTGGTCCTTGGCGAGCAGGCTGAGCAGCAGCGGGTACTTCTCGTTGCCCTCCACCTCGTACAGCCGCTGCACGGCGCGCGCGGCGGGCGTCCCGCTCGGCGTCACCTCCACCTTGACGGGCTTGCGCAGCACCTCCTGGGAGAAGCGCGTCACGTTGTGGCCCAGGGTGGCGGAGAACAGGAGCGTCTGACGCTCCCGG
Organism: Allostigmatella hybrida; assembly: GCF_020103775.1. Taxonomy (NCBI): domain Bacteria; kingdom Pseudomonadati; phylum Myxococcota; class Myxococcia; order Myxococcales; family Archangiaceae; genus Allostigmatella; species Allostigmatella hybrida. The sequence continues at coordinate 656,224 of NZ_JAHXBH010000001.1, read as the reverse complement.
GGCAAGGCGGCGAGGATCTGCTGCAGCTCGGGCATGAAGCCCATCTCCAGCGTCCGGTCCGCCTCATCCAGCACGAGCATGCGCACCGCCGAGAGGTTCGCCACGCCCTCCTTCAGCAGGTCGGCCAGCCGGCCCGGGGTGGCGAGCACCAGGGAGGGCTTCTGCCGGAGCGCCTCCACCTGCGCGCCCATGTCCGTGCCCCCGGTGACCACCGCCTGGGTGAGCCCCCGCGGCTCCCCGAAGAAGGCGGCCTCCTGGGCAATCTGCACCACCAGCTCGCGCGTGGGGGCGAGCACCAGCCCCGCGGGGCCCCGCTCCCCGGCCAGGCGCTCCACCAGCGGCAACAGGTAGGCCGCGGTCTTGCCCGTGCCGGTGACCGCGCAGCCAATCACGTCCCGCCCCGCGAGCGCCGGCGGAATGGCCTGGGCTTGAATGGGCGTGGGCGAGGCGAAGCGGGCGCGCCGCACCGCATCGAGGGTTTCAGGGGAGAGGCCAAGGTGCTTGAAGGAAGTGCTCACGGGTCAGGGGCTAACACACCCGGACGCGCAGGGCGATCCACAACATCGCCTGGCAGGGGCCCAGGCCATGTCAGCCTGGCTGGTACCATCGTCTTCGCAGGGGCGGGAGGGATGCGGTCCTGCCCACGAAGTCTGGGAGATGACATGCTTGAACGCCTCGATGCTGTCCGCTGGAGTGAACTGACCGGCCGCCAAGGGCCCCGCAGCGGAGCGGAGCTTCCCTCACTGATTCGCCAGGCCGCCTCGGGCACGGCCTCGGAGCGCAAGGCGGCCGTGACCCGGCTGCGCGAGCACCTGTGGCACCAGGGCCAGGTCTTCGACGCCACGGCGCAGGCGGTCCCCTTCCTGGTGGAACTGCTCCCGGAGTCTCCCGTGGCGGCGGACCTCTGTCTGCTGCTCGGCCTCATCTCGGAGGCCGTCACCTACGGCCCCCCTGAGTCCGCGGCGCAGGCGCAGGCCTCGTTCGCGGCGGTGCGGGCGGGCCTGCCCGTCTACCTGGAGCTGCTGCGCCGCTCCGAGCGGAACCCCGCGCAAGCCGCCACGCTCATCTACCTCGTCTTCCACCTGCATGAGGACCGCGAGGCGCTCACCCCCCTGCTCCGGCCCCTCATGACGCCCGCGTTGGAGTGGATGATCGACATCGCGCTGAGTCCCCCGGCCCCCACGTCCGAGACGCGCTCGGCCTACGGCCTGCTCGGAGCCCAGGCGGTCCACACCCTCGAGTCATAGCAAGGACACCGCCCCCATGACTTCCCCCCTTCAAGCCCATGCCCCTGCCTTCGTCTGCCCGCGCTGCCGCGCGAAGCTGCGCGAGGGTGCCGAGCCCACCTGCAGCCAGTGTGGCACCGCGTTCCCGGTGCAGGACGGCGTCGTCGACTTCGCACCCGAGCTCAACGCCTCGACGAACGTCAGCCAGGCCATCCTGGAAAACCCCATGTTCGTCGCCCTCTACGAGCCGCTGATTCGCGTCAACTTCGTGCGGCTGATGGCGCGCAACTTCAACGGCGCGCTCACCCCCGAGCTCGAGGACGCCTACCTCCAGAAGCACCTGCGCCCGGTGGACGGGCCCGTGCTCGACCTGGCCTGCGGCGCCGGCCGCTGGACGCGCACCCTGGCCGAGCTCGTGGGCCTGGAGCGCCTCATCGCGCTGGACCTCAGCCGCGCGATGCTCGATGCGGCGAAGGAGGCGCTGCCCAACGCGTTCTTCGTCCGGGGCAACGCCCAGCAACTGCCGCTGGCGGACGCCTCGCTGGGGGCGGTGAGCTGCTGGAACTCGCTCCAGCTCCTGCCAGATCCGCCGCAGGCCCTCCGCGAGGTGGCCCGCTGCCTGCGGCCCGGGGGCGTCTTCACCTGCTTCACCTACCGCCGGACCCGCGAGCCGCTCTACGGGTACTTCCAGTCGACCTTCGCCCGCAACGGCGGCGTCCGCCCCTTCGACGAGGAGGAGCTCCGGCAGTGGCTCACCCAGGCGGGCCTCGTGGTGGAGGACCTGGGCGGGCCGAACCTCGCGCTGCTCTTCACGGCGCGGAAGCCCGCCGCCTGAGGCCCTGCGTTGCCCAGGGGGGGGGGCCCTCGTTGAGAAGGCGGGGGCCTTCGTGCTAGGGCTTTCCTCTCTCATGGCGCGCACGACGACAATCGAGCTGCACAAGGAAGAGATGAAGTTCTCCGCGGGGCACTTCACCATCTTCTCCGCCACGCACCGGGAGAACCTGCACGGCCACAACTTCACCGTCTACGTCGCGCTCACGGGCGAGGTGCTGGAGGACGGCATCCTCTCGGACTACCGGCCCCTGAAGACCGCCATCATCGACCGCTGCCGCGCCTGGAACGAGACGTTCCTGCTGCCGGGCAACTCGCGGCACCTGCGGATTGAGCGCGACGCGCGGGGCAACGTCCTCGCGCATTTCAATGGAGAGGAGCTGCACTTCCTCGCCCGGGACGTGACGGTGCTGCCCGCGGAGAACATCACGCTGGAGGAGCTGGCGCGGCTGTTCGGCGAGGGGCTGGTGGGCGATGGCTCCCTCATGGAGCAGCTGCACATCCAGCGGCTGATGGTGAAGTGCGCCTCCGGGCCCGGCCAGTGGTCCTCGTGGGAGTGGGGCCACCATGTCTGACTGGGCGATCGTCACGGGCGCCAGCCGGGGCATCGGCCGGGAGGCGGCCGCGCGCTTTCTGAAGGAGGGCTGGCGCGTCCTCAGCCTGTCGCGCCAGGACTGTCCCGTGGCCGGGGTGCTCCCCGTGCGCGTGGACCTGGGCGAGCCGGGCTGGGAGCCGCGCGTGGAGCGCACCCTGCGGGAGACGCTGGGCGCCGCACCGGGCCGGGTCTGCCTCATCCACAACGCGGCCCTCTACGCGCATGACGACGCGCTGTCGCTCTCCGCGGAGCACCTGCGGCGGGTCCTGGAGGTCAACATCGTGGCCCCCGCGCAGCTCAACCGGCTCGTGCGGGGCTACCTGAGCCCGGGCTCCTCCATCCTCTATGTGGGCTCGACCCTGTCGGAAAAAGCCGTCCGGGGCGCGGCCTCCTACGTCACCTCCAAGCACGCGATCGCCGGGCTGATGCGGGCCACCTGCCAGGACCTGGTGGGCACCCAGGTGCACACCGTCTGCGTCTGTCCGGGCTTCACGGACACGGAGATGCTGCGCGAGCACATCGGCGACACCACGGAGGTGCGCACGGGCGTGGCGGGGAGGACGACGTTTGGCCGGCTCATCACCCCCGAGGAAATCGCCGGCGTGCTCTTCCAGTGCGCCCTGACGCCCGTGCTGCACGGCTCGCTCGTCCACGCGAACCTGGGGCAGATCGAAACCTGACGGGCCGTCAGCTCCCGGCGGCGAACACGGTGCACGAGGACGTGCACGTCTCGGCCACGCGCACCTTCGACACCTGCGTGCCCGGCACGTTCATGCGCTCGAAGAGCCACGCGGCCAGCAGCTCGCTCGTGGGGTTCTCCAGGCCCGGCACCTCGTTGAGCAGCCGGTGGTCGAGCTGAGCATGCAGGGGCTGCCAGGCCGCGGTGAGGTCCGCGAAGTCCACCACCCAGCCGAACGTGGGGTGCACCGGGCCGCGCAGGGTGAACTCGACGCGGTAGCTGTGGCCGTGGACCCGCGAGCACTTGTGCCCGGGGGGAACGTTGGGGAGGCGGTGGGCGGCCTCGAAGGTGAATTCCTTCGAGATCTCGGTGATGAGGACGGGCTTGCTCATGGAGGCGGCCTTCTACCTTCATTCCGCCGCGCCCGTCGAGCCAACCCCCGCGCCCCCGCTCAGGGCCCCACCGCCACGGTGCGTGAAAGCCAGTCCACGCCCCCTCGCCCGTCCCGCGCCACCACGTAGAAGGTGACTTCGCCGGGCGTGGCGGGCGTGAGGTACGTGATGGTCGGGTCTCCCGGCCTTCCATCCACGGGCTCCAGGGAGCGCAGCTGCTTCACCTCGCCCTCGCCGGTGGCGAACCAGCTGTAGAAGACCTGCTCCGTGCGGGGGCCCTCGTCCGTCTCGTAGCGCTCCAGGCTGCCGTCTGCGAGCACGGGGCGCAGCACCACCTCCGTGTCCAGCGGCAGGGGCCCCGCGAGGGGCGCATCGTCCCGCAGCAGGTCCGTCAGGCGCGGGTTCTGGTTGGGCGTGTCCGTGAGCCGCAGCGTCAGCTGGCGCACCCCGCGCTCCTGGTTCTCCGGGGCCTCGCCCCCATCCTGAGCCAGGTAGCCGATGAACAGCGGAAGGCCCTTCTCCAGCACGGCCCTCAGGGCCGGGTCATTCGGATCCACCGGCCGGCCCCCGGTGGCCTCGCCCGCCAGGGACGCCAGCACCGCTTGCACGTTGGGGTCCTCCAGGGACAGCGAGCCCCCCGGCAGGGGCGCCCCGTCCTCGCCGGGGCACTGCACCTCGCCGCTGTACGCATCGGCCGAGCGGCACAGCGCCAGGTCCACGCTCACGGGACGCTCGCCGGGCGCCACCGCCAGGGTGGAGAGCTGCACGGGCGGGGGCGCGGAGGAGGCATCCGGGCTCAGCGCCAGCTCGGCCGGCTCGGCCTTGATGGCCAGCACGCGCACGCGGCGAAGCTCGCTCTGCAGCTCGAACTCCGGGCCACACGCCGCCAGGGCCCCGGCCAGCGCGAGGAGAATGGGCATCCGCATGTCAGAAGCTCCCCTTGGCGCCGAGGACGGGCAGCAGGGGCAGCCCCTCCAGGTACGCGCTCTCGGTGTAGTTGTAGTTGTAGAGGACGCCTTCCTTGGCCGGGTTGTTGTAGGCGTTGGTCAGGTCCAGGTACACGTTCAGGTTCCACCGCTCGAAGACGAAGTTCTTGTCCACGCGGATGTCCAGCTGGTGGAAGGCGGGCAGCCGCTCGGAGTTCACCCGGCCGAAGGTGGGGATGAAGACATCCGTGCCGTCGTCCCTCACCGCGCCGGTGATGGGGGTGAGCGGGTTGCCGGTGGCAAAGCGCATGCGCGCGCCCAGCTCCCACCCGGCCGGCAGCTTGTAGCTGGCGATGGCCGTCAGCACGTGGGTCTGGTCGTTGTCGAACAGGCGCAGCGCCTCCCCCGGCCGGTCCCGGCGCTCGCTGCGGCTGAAGGTATAGGACACCCACCCGAAGAGGCGCTCGGTGAGCAGCCGCCGCGCCAGCACCTCGAAGCCGTAGATGCGGCCCGTGCCCAGGTTGGCGAGCCGCTCGGGCACCTGCTCCCCGTCGCGCTCCACCTGCCGGTCCGAGCGGACGATGAGGCGGCTCAGGCGGTTGTAGAAGACCTCGGCGCTCAGGAAGTACTCGGGCGTGGGCTGCCACTCGGTGCCCACGCTGTACTGCTGGGAGCGCTTGGCCTTCAGCTCCGGGTTGCCGAAGGTGAGGCTGGGCTCATCCTGAATGGGCGGGGAGTGGTAGAGCCCCGCGCCGCCCTTGAGGGCCACCGTCTCCGTGAGCGCATAGCGGACCGCCAGCCGGGGGTTGAGCGAGCGCTTGCGCACCTTCTGGCTCTCGAACACGTAGCTCTCGCTGCGCAGGCCCGGCACCACCAGCAGGTTCTTCACCGGCTTCCAGCGAAGCTCCGCCCACACGCCCGGGAAGTACTGGAGGAACTGCCCATCCAGGACGAGGATCTCCTCCAGCACCAGCGGGGAGGGCGGCTCGCCCTCGCGGGGCAGGCTCTGGATCCGCGCCCGCACATCCGCCTGCGCGAAGTCGATGTCCACGCCGCCCGCCACGGTGAGCGGCTCCGAGAGGACGTACTCGGCGGTGGAGCGCAGCCCCAAGTCCAGGGAGGAGATGCGCAGGTTGCGGTCTCCGATGAGGAACTCGATGAGGGTGTTGCCCACGAGCGCCTGGCTGTCCAGGGTGAAGCGGCCCGCCCGGTACTGGTGCCCCAGCCGCACCTGCTTGAAGCCGGTGGTGATTTCGAACGCGCCGTTGACGCTCGGGTCGTCGTCCGCGGGCCGGTCGAACACCAGCCCCAGCACGTCATTGGAGACGAGCCCCTGGAGCGTCAGCGTGTGCCGCGAGCTGGGCGTCCAGTGCAGCTTGAGCTGGGCATCGTAGTAGCGCGGGGCCACCTGGATGCTGGGGCCGTCCTCGTTCTCGGGGACGGCCTTGAGCACCAGGTCGATGTAGGAGCGCCGGCCCGCCACCACGATGCCCAGGTTCTCGGTCAGTGGCCCCTCCAGCACGGCGTTGCTCTCGATGAGGCTCACGCCCACGGTGCCGTGGAAGCGGTCCATCCTCGGCGCGCGGCTGCGCACGTTGATGACGCCGCCGGTGACGTTGCCGTAGTAGGCGGAGAAGGTGCCCGGCAAGTAGTCCAGCGAGTCGAGCAGCTCCGAGTTGTACACGGAGGTGAGCCCGCCAAAGTGGTAGAGCAGCGGAATCCGCTGCCCATCCAGGAAGATGCCCGAGTCGTTGGGGCTGGTGCCGCGGATGACGATCTGTCCGCCGTTGAAGGCGGGCCGGGCCACGCCGGGCAGGTTCTGCACCACCTTCAGCGTGTCACCTTGCGTGCCAGGAACCTTCTGGATCTCCGCGGCCTGGAGCGTGGTGCGGGTGACTTCCTTGCGCTCGCGCTCGCTGCGCACCACCGTCTCGTACGCGCCGAAGATGCGCTTGCGCACGTAATAGGTGGCCTGCGTCTGCTGGCCCTCGGTGAAGGCCTCCTGGGTGCGGAAGCGCTCGTAGCCGCTCTGGAGGACGAGCACCTCGTGCGAGCCCAGCGGCACGCCCCGGAACGAGAAGCGGCCCTGCGCGTCGGTGGTGGTGGACAGCGCCAGCGCCGGCAGCGCCACCTCTGCCCCCACCAGGGGGTCGCGGGTGCCGCGCTGCAGCGCCCGGCCGCTGAAGTTCACCGGGGCTTCGATGGGCGCATCCGCGCTGCCCTCGGCCGGGGGCGGCGCGCGCCAGACGAACTGGTAGGCGTACTGGATGCGCACCGGGGCGGGGGCGCCGTCCACCTCGGCGGGCTCGAACTCGAACTGCCGCACCGCCGCCACGGCGGCCTCGTCGAAGCCGTGCCCCGCGGGCTCCGTCACCTGCACGTCCGTGACGGCCCCCGCCTCGGAGATGTCGATGAGCATGACCACCGTGCCCTCGAGCTGCTGGGCGAGGGCTTCCGGCGGGTACGGGGCCTCCACCTGGCGCTTGAGCTCGGGGGGGCGGGTGAGCACGCCCGGGGGGGCGCCCGCATCGGCGGAGGGCGGCGTCCCGGCATCCGGGGCCTGGGCCCCGGCGCCGGAGGCCAGCAGGAGGGCGAGAACAGGGGCGAGGGTTCGCATGAGAGGGGCGCGGGAGGCCCGCGCCCCTCCCGTCTAGCGGGCGGCTGCCTTCGCCGCGAGCACGATTTCGATGCGGCGGTTCAGACTGCGGTTTTCCGCACTGTCATTGGCGGCGATCGGCTGGTACTGCCCATAGCCCGCGGCCGAGAGCACCGTGGGGTCCACCCCGGCATCCTGGAGGGCCCGCACCACGGCCATGGCGCGCGCCAGGCTCAGCTCCCAGTTGGAGGGGAACGGGCCGTTCTTGTCCGTGGGGACGTCGTCCGTGTGGCCTTCCACGCGGATGATGCGGCCCTGCACCGACTTGAGGGCATCGGCGATCTTCACGAGCGCCTCCTGGCCCTCCTTGCCCACGCGGGTGGAGCCCGAGGCGAAGAGGATCTTGTCCTTGAGCTGCACCGTCATGCGGCCCTGCAGCTCGGAGAGCTGAATCTTGCCGTCGGAGATCTCCTGCTTGAGGCTCTGGGCGAGGTTCTCGTACTCGGAGCTGCGCTTCTCCAGGGCCTCCTTGGCCTCGGCGAGCCGGCGGGAGTTCTTGGCCAGCTCGTCATTGAGGGCCTTCAGCTCCTCGTTCTTGCGCTCCAGCGCCGAGCGCTCGGCGGCGGAGGCGGTGAGGCGGGACTCGGAGGTGGCCAGGCGCGTGGAGAGCGCCTCCTTCTCCTGCTCCAGGGTGGCCCGCTGCTCCTCCAGCTCCTTCACCTTGGCTTCCTGGGCCTCCCGGGCGCTCTTCTCCTCCTTCAGCCGGGTATCGAGGTTCTCCGCCTCCGCGGCCAGCGCGTTGTACTTGCCCTTGCCCACGCAGCCAGACGTGGTGGTGAGAACGGTGAGCGCAGCCAGAGCCAACTTGAAACGCATGTGTAGGAATCCTCCTGACATCGGGTCAAAGTTTGAGCAGCAGAGACTACCGCTCAAGACCGCCCGCGTCAGGAGTCTTCCGACAAAGAAGGAACTTCCGGCTCAGCGCGAGAAGACGGGGTGCCGGTGCAGCCAGGCGGAGAAGAGCGCATCCGCGAAGGGCTTGCCGGGGATGACAACGCCGCCGGAGGCCTCACCGGACACCTGGAGCCCCGTGTCCGGCACATAGGTGATGACCAGGTTGTCGCCCTTGCTCACGTCCTTCAAGGACGTCAGCAGCGTCTCCAGGTTCTGCTGCAGCGGGCCGGAGCGCAGGGCCGCGTTGCTGGAGAGCCCCTGCCGGAACGCATCCAGGAGCTGGTCGCGGCGCACCTTGCGCAGGAAGCGGAAGTGCAGCTGCTTGACGGAGTTGGCCGCGATGGCCTCGGACTCCACCCGGGGGACCTGCTCCATGTAGAGCCCCCACACGTACACATTGAAGAAGAGCTTCTCCTTGAGGGCCATGTGGGCCAGCTCCAGCTGCCGGCCCTGGAGCTGAAGGGTGTCCGGCATCTTCACGCCGCCCACCTCCTTCGCCTCCGAGAGACCCGCCGCGAGCATCGCACTCAGCACCAGGCACCGCGCCCCCACCTTCCATTCGCCTCGCACCATCCGCCACCCCCAACCATCCTGAGCCCTGGCGGGCACCCTCCGTTCCGGGTTCCCCGCCGTGAACTGCCCGAGTGGTAGGAAACCTGGACACACCCCCGCGGGGCCACCAGCACGTGGATCACCGCAGTGCTCGGCATCCAACATCCCGGGCCTCTCTGGAGGGCGGCTCATGGTCCGAAGGATAACGGGCAGTGCGGGCGATGCACGCACTCCCTGCCCTGCGGACAGGCGGTTCCTCTGCCGGCCTGTCGCCCTACCGACAGAGGCATGTGGCATCCCCCCGGAGCCTTTCCCACCTTGTGGCGGCACGAAGGCCGTAGGCCTACTTCGCCGGGGGCGCCTTCAGGTGCGCCTCGATGCGGTCCTTGAAGTCCGTCAGCAGCGCGTTGGGGATGGAGACCGAGAGGTTGTACTGGGAAATCTTCCAGCGGCCGCCCTCCTTCACGAGCACCCCCGAGCCCCGAGCGGGGCCCATGTTCGGCGTGTCGAGCACCTCGTCGAACCAGGCCACCGTCCCCTCCTTGGAGAAGAAGAGGTTGCGGGACACCACGCGGAAGCTCCACGCCTTGCCCTGCGAGAAGTAGGGCTTGGCCCAGGCGCGGAACGCGTCCCGGTTCCACCGCTCGGTGGCATCCGTGCCCAGGAACACGGCATCGGCGGTGAAGTGGCCAAAGTAGCGCGCCTCGTCCGCCTCGGCGGCGGCCTTGTGCCAGTCATCGAGCACGGCGGCGGGCGCGGCGGCCTTCTTCGGTACCTCCGGGGCGGCGGACACGAGCGACAGGCACAGCAGGGAGGTGAGAAACACGGGAGGGCTCCAGAACGCGAGGGTTCGCGGTATGAAGCGCGACGGCGCGGGCGCGGGTCAAGCGTCCCCGGAACAAGGCGGTGCACGTGGTGCTCGAAAGCTTCCAGGTGGGTGAGGGCGAGGTGCCCACGGTGTTGCTGCACGGCTTCCTCGGCTCGGGGCGCAACCTGCGCTCGCTGGCGGTGGCCTGGAGCGAGGCGGAGCCCCAGCGCCGCTTCCTGTTGCCGGACCTGACGGGCCACGGCACCTCGCCTGCCCTGCCCCCCGGGGCGGACCTGGACACGCTGGCGCGGGATGTCCACGAGACGGCCCGCGCCAAGGGCTTCACGGGGCCTGTGGACTGGGTGGGCCATTCGCTGGGCGGGCGCGTGTCGCTCGCGGCGAGCCTCCTGTTCCCCTCGGAGGTGGCCCGCGTCACGCTCCTGGACATCACGCCCAGCCCCGTGCCGGTGAACCTCCTGGAGAGCGGCATGGTGCTCAACCTCCTGATGCAGGCGCCGGACACCGCCCCCAGCCGCAAGGAGATGCGCGCGGACCTGATGGGCCGGGGGCTCTCGGCGGGGCTGGCGGACTGGCTGGTGATGAACCTGGAGTCCACGCCCGAGGGCGGGGTGCGCTGGCGCTTCGGCCGGAAGGCGCTCGCGGAGCTGCACGGGCGCGTCAACCAACGGGACCTCTGGGCGGCGGTGGAGCGCCCCGGAGCGAAGGTCCGCTGCATCCGGGGCGGGCGCGCGCGCTATGTGCCGGACGAGGACCTGGCGCGCATGGAGCGCGCGGGCTGCCCGGTGGCCACGCTGCCCGAGGCGGGCCACTTCGTCCACGTGGAGGCGCTCCCGGCGCTGCTCCAGTGGCTGCTCCAGGCGCACTGAGGCGCGGCCGGGCGGCTCAGAACTTGGAGAACAGGATGAGCTTGCCCAGGGTCTCCGCCCCGCCCCCCCCCGCCATGTTCCACACGATGGCGAGAATGTCGGGCGCCTGCTCCACGTGCCGGGACACCAGGTAGAAGCACTCCACCGCCGCCTGGTCCAGCGCGGCCTGGGACGCTTCGGGCGGGAGGCCCGGGGCCTGCGCGCGCAGCGCCGCCACGGCCGGGTGCCCCGCCAGCGTCATCCGCATCATCGCCACGCGCACGGCCAGCCGGAACACATAGCCCAGCAGGTTCGGCGCTTCCGTGAACGGGGCCCGCAGCCACTGGTTCACCGTGTAGTTCACGAAGTACTGCTGCACGCGGGCGCCGTGCGTGGCCTCCAGCCACTCCCAGCGCGCGGTGGCCTCGCGCCAGGCCGCATCGGAGGAGCCCTCCGCCTCCGCGGAGCCCCACAGCGAGCCCAGCACGCCATCGGAGAAGGGCTTGAAGCGCTCGCCCCGCGCCACCGCCCGCCGGGCCTTGAGCATCGAGGCCAGCAGCTCCGCGCTGGCCCCGCCGGGCACCTCCAGCGCGGAGAAGTCCCGGTGCATGGCCTCCAGCCGGTCCTGCGCCTCGAACGGGGGAAGCCACGCCTCCAGAATCTGCTCCACCTGCTCCGGCGTCCCCGCGAACGGCGCCTCGGCCCGGAAGACGGAGTCGAGCTGGAACGCCAGCTGCCCCAGGAACCCGAGCCGGGAGGCAAGCGGGAACCCCTGCTGGCGCAGCAGCCCCAGCGCGGTGGCGCGAATGCGCTCCGCGTGGGCGACGTACACGTCCCCGGGCGCACCGGGAAACGGCCGCGCCACCTCCGGACGGGGGACCGCCTCCCAGGGGCCAGGCACCTGCTCCAGGGCATCCGGCATCAGCAGGAGCCGCCGCGCCATCTCCGGACAGGCCAGGGAGCCAGCCACCTCCACCTGCTCGCCCACCTTCGAGACGATGCGCGGAAAGGTGGCGCAGCCATCGGGCAGCACCCGCTCTCCATACTTCCTGTGCAGGGAGCAGAACTTCTGCGTATCGAGGAAAGGACAGGCGCCGCCGGTGCCCATCTGGATGAAGGCCCGCTCGGCGGGAGGCCCCTCCGGCTGGGACACTACGAGCGCCTCCACCCGCTGCGCATCGGGCGTTCCCGCCACCCCTTCACGCAGCCGCGCCAACCGCTCCTCGCTGACGGGAACCCGGAGCCCGATACAGCAGGTGTCCTCGCACCGGTCGGCGAGGCACTGAAACTCCAAGACGCTTCGGGCGAAACGGGGAAGCGCATCCATGGCAGTGGGCCTCAATCCCCCGGAGCATAGCGCGCCCGAGGCTCCCCTGTACGTCCCCTCGTGGGGAGGCGTCCGCTCCCCCTGGGGAGGAGCGGACGCCGGGGACTCGCCCCGAAGCCCTGGAGGGCTACCGGGCGTGCGAACGGCGCCGCAGCAGGCTCAGGCCCAGCAGCAGGCCCAGGGCGCCGAACGCCGTGCCGTTGGTGCTCGCGCAGTCACATCCCCCGTCGTCGTCCTCCCCCTCTCCATTGACGAACACCACGGTGGAGCGCGCCGGGACAACGAACGTGCCCGCCGCGCGGTCGAAGGAGGCCGTGCGCACCGTGGGGTCCGCCGACTCACGCTGCACCGGGTGGAGCACGAGCGGCTGCGCCTTGAAGGCCTCCGCCGTGAAGCGCTGCTCCGTGCCCGTGGCGTTGAAGAGCACCACCGCGCGCTCGAACTCCCCCTCCGCCGCGGGCGAGTCGCCTTGGATGCTCATGACGATGAGGCCGGGCGTCTGCTCCGAACCGGTGTTCTCGAAGCGCACGCGCTGCTGGATGTCCTCCGCGGTGCGGAGGCGAAACAGGCGCGAGCTCTTGCGGATGCGCACCACCTCCTCGAAGTGGGCGAGCGCCTGGGCGATGTGGGCCGGCTCCGGCTTGAGCGCGGGGTCGGCCAGCAGCGTCTTGAAGTACGGCCAGTTGTCCTTGTTGTCGTCGTACGGCGGCAGGCCCACGCCCCAGTTGTTGGACTGGTAGGTGAAGTCCAGCCGGTTGAACCAGTCGCCCGAGTTGTAGCTGTTGCGGTCCAGGGACTTGGAGCGCAGCAGCTCGTCGCCCGCGTGGAAGAAGGGAATGCCCTGGGCCAGTGCCACCAGGCTGATGCCCATGTTGTGCATCCGCACGCGCGTGTCCATCGTGGCCTCACGTGGGGCCTTGAGCTGCACGGCGTCGAACAGCGTCTCGTTGTCGTGCGCCGAGACGTAGGTGATGACTTCCTGCGGATCCAACGTGTAGCCGGCCGGGGCGCCGTTGTAGCTCACCTCCGAGCCCTTCACGGTCTTGTCCTCGACGCTGGTGAACGCGTAGTCCCGGAGGTTGCCCGCCAGCCCCACGCGGATGCGGTCCATGTGCTGCAGGAGCAGCTTCTGGGGGTCGTCCGTGCCCTGGGGGAACCCATTGGGGTCATAGGCCAGGCCGCTGATGAAGCCCTGGTAGCGCGTGTCGTCGAAGGGGCCGCCGCCGCGCGCCGCGTCGCGGAGCCGGTCGCTGAAGGTGCCGATGCCCGTGCCCGGCATGTTGAGCTGCGTGGCGTTCACGCCCCGGGCGTTGCCCGCCACCTCGCCAAAGTCCCAGCCCTCGCCGTAGACGTAGATGGCCTTGCCGTCCACGCCGTCCTTCTCCAGCGTGAGCGCGTCCAGGGCCTGGCGCACCTTGAGCATGTTGGCCTTCAGGTGGTGGCCCATCAGATCGAACCGGAAGCCATCCACCTTGTAGTCCCGCGCCCAGGTGACGATGGAGTCCACCATCAGCTTCTCCATCATCACGTTCTCGGTGGCGGTGTTCTGGCAGCACGTGGAGGTCTCCACGCCGCCGGTGCCGCTGAGCCGGTGGTAGTAGTCCGGAACCACCCGGTCGAGCACCGACTGGGGCGACTGCCCGGAGGCGGTGGTGTGGTTGTAGACCACGTCCATCACCACGCGCAGGCCGCGCTGGTTGAGCGCCTGCACCATCTCGCGGAACTCGGCGATGCGGGTGGGGCCGTCCGGCTGGGTGGAGTAGCTGCCCTCGGGAACGGTGTAGTGGTACGGGTCATAGCCCCAGTTGAAGCCGTCCGCGTCGCGCACCGCGTTGATGGCGGCCTGCGGCTCTTCCGAGTCCGGGGCGAAGGAGGATAGGTCCCCGGCCGGCTGGGCCTGGGCGGCGCGGTCCTCCTGGATGGTGGCGATGTCGAACACCGGCAGCAGGTGCACGTGCGTCACGCCGGCCTTGGCGATGCGCGCCAGGTGCCGGGTGCCGTTGGAGTCCCGGGTGAAGGCCTTGAAGGTGCCGCGCTCGGCCTCCGGCACCGTGGTGTCGGAGATGCTGAAGTCGCGCACGTGCAGCTCGTAGAGGACGATGTCCTCGGGCGCCTCCAACGCGGGCTTCTGCAGCGTGTCCCAGCCGGTAGGCGCCAGCGCCAGGTCCCTCAAGTCGACGATCTGGCTGCGGGTGCTGTTCATCGCCAGGCTCACCGAGTACGGGTCGGTCACCTGATTGAGCTTCACCGCCTGCTCCCGGCGCACGTAGACCTCTACCTCGTAGAGGTAGAACTTGTCCTTCCACGAGGCGTCCCCCGACACGCTCCAAACGCCCTGGGCGCCCGGCTGCATGGGGACGCGGGCGGAGGGCTGGGCCGCCGTAGAGCTGTCGAAGACGAGCAGGTCCACCTTCCGGGCCGTGGGCGCCCACAGCCGCAGCGTGGGGCCCACCACGCCCGTCTCGAACGCGACGCCCAGCGGCCCCGAGTACGCGAAGAGCGCATCCAGCGCCCCGGCCGTCTGCACGCCCGTGGCATCCGCCAGGACGGCGGCCCCGGGCGGCGTGACCGAGACGACGAGCTGCCCCTTGAGGTACTCGGGCACGCGGGCCAGCTCCGCCTGCGGCACCTTCAGGGCGAGCGCGTTCTTCACGAGGGGGAAGCGCTCCTTCAGCTCGGCGCTCAGGCCCGCCGGGTCCACGGTGAGCGTGAAGGAGGCGCCGCCCTGGATGCCGGTGCCCGTCAGCCGCATGGCCCCGTCCGGCTGGTGGTGGAGCCGGAAAGTGGAGCCCTCGGGGGCGGACTCGGGGCTCCAGGCCAGCGTGTCCGGGGCCACCCACAGCGCGCGGGCCTGCACGATGTCCCCGGTGGGAGCCCCCGCCGCGCGGACGGTGGGCTTCTTGGTGGTGGCGTTCCAGGTGAAGATCATCTCGGTCCCCGCCGCCGGCACGGAGAAGGTCACGTTGGACGAGCCTCCGTCCTGGCCGTAGCTCTCGGTCCATCCCTCGTTGAGGGCGGCCTTCATCTCATAGTTGCCCGGCTGCAGCGCCGTCGTGCGCAAGGTGTAGACGCCGTTGCCCTCTGGACGGAGCCACGTCTTGAGACAGTCCGGCTGCCAGTCACCGGGGCAGCCCAGCTCCGACTGGAAGGAGCCCGCGGCCGTCACGATGGTGGTGTTCTTGTCGCTCGTCACCCACTGGGTGGCCGGATCAAAGTAGAACTTCACCTGCGAAGCACTCGCCAGGGTGAGCGTGATGTCCGCCCCGCCCGGCCCGCCATAGGTCTCCGACAGGGAGCCGTTGAGGGCCACCTTGTACTTCCAGGTGCCCGCGGGGACCTCGAAGCCCTTTCGCCAGATGCCGTCGCCCGGACCGCGCGTGATCTGGGTGGCGGCACAGGCCGGGTCCCAATCGCTCGCACAGCCCACCTCGCTCTGGAAATCACCGATGACCGTCACGCTCGTGGGCACCTGCGCGGCGGCCAGGCCCGGCACGGCCAGCCACGCGCCGAGCACGAGCGGGCGCACGGCCAATGAAGAAAGAATGGGGACTCTCAGAACACACCTCCAGAAGTTGTGACGCGGTGGTGCGCGCAACTCGCGACGGACGCAGGCCAGGGCCTTCGAACCCGTCGCGGCATACGGGCCCGCGCAGCCTAACAGGGGACGGTGAGCAAGCGTCCAGGGTTCCCCTCCCCTCCAGTGTGTCTCACCAGACATGCCAGCACGCGCCGTAAAACATGTTTCTCCGCATCTGCCTGCTTGCCCCGCGAGGAAAGGGCCCGGGGCCCGTCTGGGGTTGCGAGCGGACCGGGGCCATCGCCACCCTGCTTGGGTGAGGCGTGGCACGGTCCTTTCCCGGGGTGACGGATGAAGCGCTTGCTTGGCTTGGCGGTGATGGGTGCGGCGTGCTGGATGGGGTGCCAGACAGACAAAGCCGTGTCCGGCTATTCCTCTCAAACCGCCTCGCCCGCGCGGATTGCCCAGAATCCCAACCTCGCGGCCGGTGAGGGCGGCTTGCTGGTGGAAGGCACCGTGGTGGCCGACACCCAGGACAGTCTCCTCATCGAGGACCCCGATGGGCTCCAGCGCGCCTTGCGCATCCAGGAGGACACCGTCTACCGGATGGGGGAGGACGGCGAGCTCACCGCGCGCGAGTACCTGGCACCGGGCGCCGTGGTCCGCGCCTCGTTCGACTACAACAACAAGGAGCGCGTCGCCCAGGAAGTCATCATCCTGGACACCGTCTCCCCCTCCGAACCGAACGCGTGGCCCGAGGACCCGTCCCCCTACCGCCGCGACCCGTGAAGTAGGATTCAGGGAGAATCGAGAAAAGCTCTGCGTTCTTCTCGCTTTTCCCTCGGGAAACGACGCGGCGCATCATGGTTTTGCGGCAGGTGAATCCGACCACACAGGTCAATCGTGAGAACGATTGCACTGTTCACCGAATCGTAAATCTGTGAAAAAGTCGCGCACGAATGCAGTCCCCTCTTCGTCCCCGCCTTGGTGACCTTCCACGCGCGCTGCTTCGCAGGGCCATGGCGTGGGCGCTGCTCCCCACGCTCTGCCTGGCCGGTTGTGCCCACGCGCCCCCGGCCGCGCCCCCCGCGCCCGAGGTGGCCTCGGCCCCCGCTCCGGCGCCTGAGGCACCCGCCCCCGCGCCCCGTCCCTGGGCCGACGAGATCCTCTATTTCGTCGTCGTGGACCGCTTCGCGGATGGGGACCCCACGAACAACGTCCCGGGGGACACCTCCGCGCCGGGGACCTTCCATGGCGGGGACCTCCAGGGGCTCATCCAGCAGTTGGATGAGCTGACGTCGCTGGGCATCACCGCGCTGTGGATCACCCCGGTGGTGAAGAACGTGGAGGGCTTCGTCACCGGCTCGGGCTTCCCGGACTGGGCCTACCACGGGTACTGGGCGGATGACTTCCACACGATGGATCCGCGCTTCGGCACCGAGGAGCAACTGCGGACGCTGGTGCGGGAGGCCCACGCGCGGGGCATCCGCGTGCTGCTGGACGTCGTCTACAACCACGCCGGCTACGGCACGCGCTACCAGCGCATGGCGGAGACGAAGGACTGGCTGCGCTCGGAGGAGCTGGGCAACTGCGGCCAGGACAACAACATCACCTCGTGCGTGGCGGGCCTGCCGGACTTCAAGACCGAGCGCCCCGAGGTGGCCCAGTACCTGCTGGACGCGCAGATCGCCTGGGCCAAGCGCTCCGGCGTGGATGGCTTCCGGCTGGACACCCTCAAGCACCTGGAGCACGGCTTCTGGCAGGAGCACCGCCGCCAGACGCGCGCGGCGCTCGGCCCGGACTTCTTCCTGCTGGGGGAGCTGTGGGGCGGCGAGCTGGCCTCGCTCGACAAGTACTTCGTCAACGACGAGGTGGATGCCGGATTCGACTTCAGCTTCCAGGGCAGCACCCTGGCGTTCCTGATGGGGCGCGGGCGCACGGTGGCCTTCGACCGCTACCTCCAGTCGCGCGGCAAGATTCGCCCCGGCTATCACCTGTCGCACTTCCTGTCCTCGCACGACGTGCCCGGGGCCCTGTTCCAGCTCGGCGGGGACAAGGTCCGCTTCCAGCTCGCGGCGGTGCTCCAGCTCACCACCGGCGGCATCCCCACCATTTATTACGGGGAAGAGGTGGCCCGGCCGGGCGGTGACTGGCCCGCCAACCGGGACGACATGCCCTGGGGTCCAAGAGACGTGAAGCCCGGGGCCGGCAAGCCTCGCGACGAGGCGCTTCGCAAGACTTACCAGAAGCTCATCTCGATTCGCCGCGCGCACCCGGCGCTCTCGCGCGGCACGCACCGGGGCCTGTCCACCGACGGCGACCTGTACGTGTTCTTGCGCCACGAGGCGGCGTCCGGGGACGTGGTGATGGTGGCCATCAACCGCGGGCAGACCCCGGCCACCGTCTCCCTGCCGTGGCCGGAACCCTGGGGGGCCACGGCCGCGGAGGACCTGCTGAACGGGGGGAGGCTGGAAGGCCCTGCCCTGGAGCTCACCGTCGAGCCACTCTCGGCGCGAATCCTGGGCAAACCGGGCTAAGACGTCCCTGGAAATACGCAAACCCACAGACACCCTGCTCACAGGGAAGAGGGCTGGATGGCCGAGGTAACGTTCAAGAACGTGGCGAAGCGGTACGGCGCGGTGTCCATCATCGAGGGGCTGAACCTCGACATCCAGGACCACGAGTTCCTGGTGCTCGTGGGCCCCTCCGGCTGCGGCAAGTCCACCGCGCTGCGGATGATCGCCGGCCTGGAGGAGATCACCGGCGGCACCGTCTCCATCGGCGGCCGCGTGGTGAATGGCCTGCCGCCCAAGGATCGCGACGTGGCGATGGTGTTCCAGAACTACGCGCTCTATCCGCACATGTCCGTGCGGGAGAACCTCGAGTTCGGCCTCAAGATTCGCAAGACGCCGCGCCCGGAGATGGACAAGCTGGTGAACGAAGCGGCCGAGGTGCTGGCCATCACCCACCTGCTGGACCGCAAGCCCAAGCAGCTCTCCGGCGGCCAGCGCCAGCGCGTGGCCCTGGGCCGCGCCATCGTGCGCAAGCCGGCCGTGTTCCTCTTCGACGAGCCGCTGTCCAACCTGGATGCCAAGCTGCGCGTGGCCATGCGCGCGGAGATCAAAAAGCTCCAGCAGCGGCTCCGGGTGACGAGCGTCTACGTGACGCACGACCAGATCGAAGCCATGACGATGGGCCACCGCATCGCGGTGATGAAGGAGGGCAGGCTGCAGCAGCTCGGCACGCCGCTGGAGGTGTACGAGCGCCCCGCCAACGTCTTCGTGGCCCAGTTCATCGGCACCCCGCCGATGAACTTCCTGGATGCCACCCTGGATGCCCAGGCCACCACGCTGGTGGGCGAAGGCTTCACCCTGCCGGTGCCCCAGAGCCTGCGCCCCGTCACCGCCGGCAAGGGCAACCTCAAGGTGAAGGTGGGCATCCGCCCCGACAACCTGCTGGCCCCCGGCCTGTCCACGCGCGGCGAGACGGCCCCGCTCCAGACGAAGGTGGAGATCGTCGAGCCCCTGGGCAATGAAATCATCGTCCACTCCAGCCAGGGCTCCAACGCCCTCGTCTACCGGCTCCCCCCGACGCAGACGCCCGAGCCGGGCCAGCTGCTGGCGGTGGGCGTGGAGCTGGACTCGCTGCACCTCTTCGACGCCCAAACCGAGCAACGCCTCACCGCCTGATTCCGGAGCCCTCCATGAAGACCTTGAGATTGCTGACCGCGGCCGTGTGCTTCTGTGCCCTCGGCCTGCTGCCCCTGTCCGCCTCCGCCGCCGAGCTGGTCCTCTGGCACTCCTACCGCGCCGAGGAGAAGGCGGCGATGGACAAGCTGGTGGCCCAGTACAACGCGGCCAACGCCGCCAAGGGCATCACGGTGAAGGCGCTGCCGGTGCCGTATGACGCCTTCGCCGACAAGATCACCGCCACGGTGCCGCGCGGCAAGGGGCCGGACCTCTTCATCTTCGCGCAGGACCGGCTGGGCGGCTGGATCGAAGCGGGCAACACCATCGAGCCCATCGACTTCTTCGTGGATGACACGCTCAAGAAGCGCTTCATCCCCACCACGCTGGACGCGATGACGTACCGGGGCACGCTCTACGGCCTGCCGCTGAACTACAAGGTCACCACGCTCATCTACAACAAGAAGCTGGTGCCCACCCCGCCCAAGACGTCCGCGGAGCTGGTGCAGATCGCCAAGAAGATCACCAACAAGGGCGCCGGCAAGTTCGGCCTCGCATACGCCTACGGCGACTTCTACTACCACGCGGCGCTGATGAACGGCTTCGGCGGCGGCGTGTTCGACGCCAAGTTCACCCCCACGATGAACTCGCCGGCGAACGTGAAGTCCATCGACCTGCTGATGAAGTGGATCGACAAGGACGGCATCCTCCCGGCCGAGCCCTCCACGGCGCTCGTCACCTCGCTGTTCAACGACGGCAAGACGGGCATGGTCATCTCCGGCCCCTGGTTCCTGGGGGAGATCGCCAAGGGCATCGAGTACGGCCTGGCGCCGCTGCCCACGCTGGATGAGGCGGACGGCAAGCCCATGCGCCCGTGGATGACGGTGGAGGGCGTGTACGTGACGGCGCCCTCGCAGAACAAGGAGGCCGCCTTCGACTTCGCCAAGTTCCTCACCGACACCGCGTCCGCCAAGGTGCTGGCGCTCGAGGGCCGCCAGAGCCCGGGCAACGCCCAGGTGTACACCGACGCCCAGGTCTCCAAGGATCCGCAGCTCAAGCCCTTCCGTGACCAGGTGGACACCGCGGTGCCCATGCCCAACGCGCCCGAGATGACGATGATCTGGTCGCCGGCCACCACCGCGATGAACTCCATCCTCAAGAAGACGGCCACGCCGAAGGCGGCGCTGGACACCGCGCAGAAGGCCGTCGCCAAGGACATCGCGGGGCTCCGGAAGAAGTGAGCACCGCCGCGCCCCAGGGGGGGCCCGCCCAGGCCCCCCGCTCTCCTGCTTCCCCCCACGCCGTAGGGCCCGACTTGAACCCTCCCGAGAAGACTTCCTCCGGCCTGCGCCGGCCCCGCGTGCTCGTGGGACTGGCGCTGGCGCTGGCGCTGGGGCTGTTCGTTGCCCATGGACTGCTGGCCCGGGCGCGGGAGGATGCCTCGCTCGAACGCGAGCAGCGCCGGGCCCTCATCTCCCTGCGCGCGCTCACGGAGCTGGTGCAGCGGGCGGGGGGCAGTGGCGATGGGGTGCGCGCGGCCGTGGCCTCCTGGCAGGACCAGCTGCCCGCGGGCAGCGCCGTGCGGGTGGTGGCCTTCTCCGGCATCCGCCTGGAGGCCTCCACCTTCCCGGAGGACCAGGGCGACAAGGCTGCCCCGCGCCGGCTCGCGCGCGAGGAGAAGCCTCTCTATGACCGGGGACAGCGGCTGCGCACCTCGGTGGAGACCAACCGCGAGGAGAGCGGCGCCCGCAAGCAGGAGCTGGAGGCCGAGGGACTGCCCGGCGGCGGCCGGCTGATCTCCGCGCCGGTGGAGGTGGAGGGCACCGTGGTGGGCATGGTGGAGCTGGCCACCCCGCCCCTGCCCAAGGTCGAGCCACCGGGCCTGGTGCCCGCGCTGCTCGCCTTCCTGCTGCCGCTGCTGCTCGTCGCGGCGGTGGGCTTCGCCCCGCTGCGGCGCCAGTGGCAGCTCACCGCCGTGGCGGCGGTGGCGTTCCTCGGCGGCATGGGGGCCTATGCTGCCCACTCGATCACCTCGCTGGAGGACGCGGTGCGCGGCTCGCAGCAGGCCGTGGCGGATCAGCTGGAGGCGATGACGGGCCGCGCCCGGACGGTGATGGAGGCGCAGGGCCTGCCGGCCGAGCCGCCGCTCACCCCGGGCACCTGGGACGCGGACCTGTTTCGCCGGCCCCTGGGGCTGCTCACCGCGCAGGGCCAGGTGAACACGCCCATGGTCGATGCGCGCGTGGAGCGGCAGCGCGGCGAGGCCCAGCAGGCCTTGTTCGGCCTGGGCGGGGTGGGGCTAGCGCTGGTGCTGCTCATTGGACTGGGCGGCGTGCACCGCCTGGCCCACACCGTGAAGGAGAACCGCCAGGCCTACGCGTACATCGCACCGGCGATGCTGGGCATGCTGGTGCTCATCTTCTTCCCATTCTTCTACGGCATCACGCTGTCCTTCACGGACGCCAACCTCTACAACAGCAACCAGGCGCTGGCGGACATCTGGATCGGCCTGCGCAACTACCAGGACATCCTCGGGGACTTCTCCATCGCCCACCGGGGCGAGGAGGGCCAGTGGGTGTTCAACTACCTGAACTTCTACTGGACGTTGATGTTCACGGTGGTGTGGACCGTCACCAACGTCACCATCGGCGTGACGGTGGGGCTCACGCTGGCGCTTATCCTCAACACGCCCAAGCTGGCGCTGCGCCCCATCTACCGGGTGCTGCTCATCCTGCCGTGGGCCATGCCCAACTACATCACCGCGCTCATCTGGAAGGGCATGTTCCACCAGCAGTTCGGCGTGGTGAACCATGTCATCCGCATGTTCGGCGGGCAGGGACTGAGCTGGTTCGAGTCGCCCTTCACCAGCTTCTTCACGGCGCTGGCCACCAACGGCTGGCTGAGCTTCCCGTTCATGATGGTGGTGTCGCTGGGCGCGCTGCAGTCCATCCCCGCGGAGCTCTACGAGGCGGCGCGCGTGGACGGGGCCTCGCGCTGGGAGCAGTTCCGGGCCATCACCCTGCCCTCGCTCAAGCCCGCGCTGATGCCCGCCGTCATCCTCTCGGTGGTGTGGACCTTCAACATGTTCAACATCATCTTCCTGGTGACGGAAGGTGAGCCGGGCAACTCCACCGAGATCCTCGTCACCCAGGCGTACAAGTACGCCTTCCAGCGCTACCGCTACGGCTACGCGGCCGCGTACTCCACCGTCATCTTCGGCATCCTGCTGCTCTACAGCGTGGTGCAGAACCGCATCACCCGCGCCACGGAGGCCACCTGATGGCAACGCAACGCGAGGGCCTCTCGCACCTGCCGCTGCACGCGGTGCTGCTGGGCTTCACGGTATTCACCCTCTACCCCATCCTCTGGGTCATCTCGATTGCCTTCTCGGGACGCCAGAGCCTGGCCATCACCACCCTGCCCGAGCAGGCCACGTGGGCGGACCGGCTGCGCGCCGTCACCCCATGGCCCGAGGTGTGGTCCTTCTCCAACTTCAGCTCGGTGATGACGGATCAGCCGTTCGCGCGGTGGATCTTCAACAGCGCCATCATCGCGATGGGCACCACCGTGGTGGGGATGTTCCTGGCGTGCACGGCGGCGTACGCCTTCAGCCGCTTCGAGTTCCCGGGCCGGCGCGCGGGGCTGATGTCCTTCCTCGTGTCCCAGATGTTCCCGGGCACGCTGATGCTCATCCCGCTGTTCATCATCCTGGTGCAGTGGCTGAAGCTGGGCAACTCGCGCCTGGGCCTCATCATCGTCTACGCCACCACCTCCATCCCCTTCAGCGTGTGGATGCTCAAGGGCTACTTCGACACCATCCCGAAGGAGCTGGAGGAGGCGGCCATCATGGAGGGCGCCTCGGTGGGGCGCGTGTTCTGGACCATCGTGCTGCCGCTGGCCAAGCCCGCGCTGGCCGTGACGGCGCTCTTCTCCTTCATGACGTCGTGGAACGAGTTCATCCTCGCGGCCACCTTCATGGAGCAGGACACGATGTACACGGCGCCCGTGGGGCTGCGCTTCTTCGTGGGCGGCTACTCCCAGCAATGGGGCTACTTCGCCGCGGGCTCCATCATCGTCTCCATCCCCGTGGTGCTCCTGTTCCTGTTCCTCCAGAAGTACCTCGTCTCCGGCCTCACCGCCGGCGGCGTCAAGGGCTGACGTCTTTCCCCCCCCCGATAGGAGAAGCCGCATGAAGACCCGCCTCGCCACCCTCACCCTGGCCGCCTCGCTGCTGGGGCTCCCCGCCGCGGCTGCCGGCAAGCTCACCTTCAAGGACCCCACGGGCGATGACAACGGCCCGGGCAAGTACGTCTACCCGACGGACACCGTCTACAAGAAGGGCACGTTCGATCTCACCGAAGTCACCGTGGAGAAGAAGGGTGACAACGTGGAGTTCACCGCCAGCCTCGGCGCCAACCTGGAAGACCCCTGGAAGATGGGCAGCGGATTCTCCCTCCAGATGGTTTTCATCTTCATCGACAAGGACGGCAAGGCGGGCAGCGGCCACACCGAGGGCCTGCCGGGCCTGAACATCCAGTTCGCCCCTGAGGCCGCCTGGGAGAAGGTCGTCCTCCTCTCGCCGCAGGCCGCCCCCCGCCTGAAGTCCGAGGTTGGCAACAAGGCCGCCTCGCTGAAGGACGACGTCGTGGTGCCCTCGCGCACCAAGGGCTCGGGCCGCAAGCTCACCGGCTCCGTGAAGGCCTCGGAGCTGGGCGAGGGCGACCCCAGCCAGTGGGGCTTCCAGGTGGTGGTGCAGTCCAACGAGGGCTTCCCCGCCGGCAATGACCTGATGACGCGCAAGGTCAACGAGTACGAGGGCCAGCACCGCTTCGGCGGCGGCCACGACGGGGAGTGTGATCCGCACGTCCTCGACACCCTGGCGGGCAGCGCCAAGGGCGACGCCTCCGAGGCGAAGGCCCAGCACGACATGCTGAAGTACGAGTGCGCCGAGGACGGCAGCACCAAATCGCCCGCAACCCTGACAATGATTCGTCAGGGCAAGTAACACCGTCTCATGTAACACCTGTCTCACGAGGACACGGCTGGACCGCCGCGGGCCCCCATCCCGCGGCGCCCGTCTGGCCCTGGAGGAGGGTTTCACATCATGCCGAAGAAGTTCCTACTGCGGGGCGCGCTGGCGCTCACCGCGACCGCTACCCTTTTGCCCGCACTGCCCGCGGAGGCCCAGGACGGCCCCCGGCTGCAGATTGGCGGAACCACCTATACGAAGTGGCTCTGGGGCAACCTGCGCGACCAGGGCGCCCTGTACAACTTCACCACGATT
The DNA here is from genome assembly GCF_020103775.1 of Allostigmatella hybrida. NCBI lineage: Bacteria > Pseudomonadati > Myxococcota > Myxococcia > Myxococcales > Archangiaceae > Allostigmatella > Allostigmatella hybrida. The sequence continues at coordinate 631,985 of NZ_JAHXBH010000001.1, read as the reverse complement.
CCCGGTGAAGGCTATGGCGACAACGGCCAGGGCACGGAGCTGGAACTGCTGCTCAACGCCCGGCTCTCCAACCAGGTGGAGATCCGCGGCCGCATCCACAGCCGCTTCAGCCAGAACTTCTGGACGAACTTCGGCGGCTTCGGCGGAGACCCCAACAAGCCGTGCGTGAACGGAGACTGCGGCGAGTTTGATCCACGCTCCAACCAGTACATCAAGCTGCGCGGCATGGCGGTGACGCTCACGCCCGGCTACCTCATCGACTCGGCCACCATCGGCGCCAACGACTTCGGCCAGTTCGATCCGTTCGTCATCGGCCGCATCCGCTACATCGACCGGGACAACGCGCACGGCATCCTCCTCCAGGGCTCGGGCTTCGACCGGAGGATCACCTGGGATGCCACGCGCATCAGCCTGCCCCGGCTGTGGGCGGGCCCCTCGTTCAGCACCGGCCTGTTCCACGCCTCGGACGCCGCGTACGGCTTCCAGACGAAGTGGTCCCTGTCGGACGCGCTCGATGTGGGCGGCATCTTCAACTACGTGAATGACGCGGAGGTCGCCCCCCCGTCGGTGGACAACAACATCGACAATGGGAGGGATTTGACGCCGCGCTTCCGCAACGGCGTGGGTGGCCTGAAGGCGAACCTGCGCGTGGGCGACACGCTGGATGTGCGCGGCGCGCTCTACCACTCGTACGCCAACGCGGACCCGGTGCTCTCACCGGCGAACTTCGGCCTCAACGGCTTCTCGCCGGTGCCGGCCGGGCGGCGCGAGGACCAGACATACCGGGTGGATGTGACGCTGAATGACCCGCTGGACATCGGCCTGTCGCTGAACATCCAGGGCTTCAGCATCGGCGCGGACTACGTGGCCATCATGGCGGCGCGGCGCGAGTCGGACGTGCTGCTCACCGAGGGCCACGACGGCAGCTTCGCCTTCCCGGATCCGTCCAACAGCTCCTTCGGCGTGTACAAGGGCAACCCCACGAAGATTGGCTACGGCGGGTGGACGGGCGACACGCAGCAAGTGGCCACCATCAACGTGGACAACGACTTCACCGACTTCGACGAGCCCTTCGCGGAGACGGCCATCGGCTGGAAGGGCGTCACGGTCAACCCCGTGTACAGCAACGGCGCGTTGGATCTGACGGGCGAGTACTCGTTCATCACGTACAACACCAACTGGCAGGCGTACGGGGATGACCAGACGTCCTACCTGTCCACGCCGTACCCGACGGCGGAGCTGGATCCGGGCGTGGGCCACAACTTCCGCACGGCCTACCAGCCGTTCCAGGACAAGCGCACGCACATCGCGGTGGTGAAGGGCAAGTACGTGCTGGACGTGGCCCGGGGCATCGACGTGTTCGGCAAGGTGAAGTTCATCCACGAGACGGACAAGCGCATCAACGACGCGCGCTTCCTGCCCTACCAGCAGGGGGCGTGCTCCGAGGACGGGCTGGGCTGCCAGGACCTGCGCAACGAGTACGCGCCGGGGCTGTCCACGGCGGACACGTTCCGCAACCCGGGCATCGTCGAGTCGAACGGGCAGCAGGGCTACCAGTGGAAGCCCTTCACCAGCCTGAAGGATGACGACCGGCTGCTGCGCTACAGCACCTTCACGCTGGGCGCGGGCTACCAGCTCACCGACGACCTGTACGCCTCGCTGAGCTACACGAAGTACCTGGCGGACCTGTTCGACGGCAACACGGCGTTCCAGGCCTACAGCCAGCACCAGATGGCCTCGGGCTTCCACAACAAGAACTCCATCCTGGTGAAGGCCAAGTACATCCTGGCCGGCGTGGAGTTCGGCCTGGAGGGCCAGTACGCGTTCGGTACGTTCGATCCGGACTTCGGCGACGGCTTCCTGCCGACGGTGGCGGACAAGGACACGGCGGCAGACCACAACGTGGCCGTGGGCTCGCCAGGCTTCCGCAACCGCAACGGCGGGTGGAACAGCCTGGAGACGCGCGAGTTCCAGCACTACCGGCTCAAGGCGTTCATGAAGGCGCAGTTCTAGCCGCAGTGGGAGGGGCCCTCCCGGGCTCCTCCCTTCAGGCCTGGAGGCTCAGACCTCCTGAAACCTCACGCCCGTGGCGCCCATGCGCTCCAAGGCGTCCTTGATCTCTCCGGAGACGATGAGCGCGACCGTCCACCCCTCGGGACGGAACACCTGGGCGCTTCCCACCTGGGTCCGGTCGATGCGCAAGTCACGCACGGAGAGGTACTTTCCGACCATGTCCGGAACCCCGTCTTCGTGGGTCCAGAGCTGAATCCGGGACGCCTGCTCGTCGATACAGCGGATGAGGCGTTTGGCCACGAGGATGAGGTACTGATCCGGTTGGCCCTCCACGTCCACGGGGATGAGCTGCACATCGTCCGGGGCCAGCTCCGCGAACATGGACGCAACCCGGACATGGACCAGCGGGACACCAACGTTCGCTTCCGTGAAGTCCAGCGGCTTCCCCGCGATCTCGACGGGAATTCTCAAGCGTTCCGGACGGGCGACGGGTTCCCCGATCGTGAACTGCGCATCATCCACTTTGAGGCCGTGACTGTCCGTCGGCGTGTCTAGGTGCCATCGATGCGGGACATACACATTGTCGGCGAGCTTGAAGAAGCGCTTGGACATGAACTCCATTTAGTGTGGTTAACGCCAAGTAACGAGTTGGTTCAGCCCTTCACGCTTGCCCCTGCGGGGTGATGCTCGCGCTCAACGCTTCCGCATGGAAGCAGGCCGGCTCCCCGTCCACCGTTCACTCGACCTTCACCTTCTTTCCCTCTTGAGCAGGGCCCTGCGCGCGGCGACGCTCGCCGGGCCTTTTTCCTTCCAGGAGATGTCCCGCGATGACTTTCTTCCGCCGTCCCCTTCCCTGGCTCGTCCTAGGGGCCGTGCTCACCAGCGCCTGCCCGGGCCGGCACACCCGCGGCAACACTCCCCTCTTCACCCTGGAGGACCCGCGCGGGGATGACCATGGGGACGGCGATCTGCGCTACCCCCTGCGCGAGGACATGGCGCCCGGAAGCCTGGACCTGCTGTCGCTGGCGGCCTATCCGGCTTCTGGAGGCACGGTGTTCACGGCCACGTTCGCGCGTCCCATCGCCAAGCCCGAGGCGGCGCGCACCGTGGACCTGACGGGAGAGACCCAGGCCCAGCGGGCACGGTTCGGCTTCTACACTTTCAACGTGGACCTCTACGTGAACACGGATGGCGTGGAAGGCTCGGGACGCACCGATACCCTGCCCGGACGGTTCCTTACCCTCGCGCCGGGGAGCGCCTGGGAAAAGGCCGTCCTGCTCACGCCCCGGCCTTACCAGGCCCGGGACGCCCTGCGCGGCCTGTGGCAGCACGAGGCGCGGCAGGAGCGGCAGCGCCAGCAAGGGCCTGTGGGAGAGGCAGTCCTGCGGGAGATGGATGCGGAGGTGGAGCGCGAATTGGAGGCACGGGTGTTCATCCCCACGCGCGTGCGCGTCAACGGTCCCACCGTGGAGTTCTTCGTGCCGGAGAAGTTCCTGGGCGGCATGGCCCAGCCCGGGTGGGGCTATGCCGCGGCAGTGACCGGGGCCAGCCTGGAGACCAAGGTGGACGTGCCCGCGCTCTTCGGCGGCACACCCCGCGCCCAGGGATTGATGGTGCTGCCCATTGGGACCGGAGACTCCCGGGAGCGCTTCGGCGGAGGACGGCTGGGCGACCCCGGCCAGTCCCCCGTCGTGGACTTGCTGGTCCCCGAGGGCGTGACCCAGGAGCAGGTGCTCGGGGTCAATGCCCCACCCTGGCCCGCCGTGGTCCCCCTCCGCTGAGCCTGTTTCTGCTTGGCCTGATGCAGGATTCGCTTACTTGGACTCGACCCGTCCGAGCGGTTTGGCGGCGCCCGTCAGCGCGCTTTGCGCTTCCTGCCAAGCGGAGTCTCCGGGGTAGAGCGCGGTGCGGAGGTAGGCCCAGGTGAGGCGCTGGACGGCAGCCACTCGCTCGGGGTTCTCGTCCGTGGTCTCGGCGACGTCGTATCCCGAGATCCCGCCGAGCCCGTGCCCTGCGTCGAACAGGGTGACCAGGGACTTGGGGCTTGGGCCCAGGAGGTATGGATCAGCGTGCCAGCCGGGGCCCGCGGCCGTCAGATGGGGAGAGTCGTCCTTGTCTCCGGCGACCACGAGCGCGGGCGCCGTCATCGTGGAGAAGTCGATGGTCGAGAAGAAGGGGTAGCTCTCGGCGGCGGACTTGCTGAGGGCGTCGCCTCTGCCGGGCGCGGCGAGCAGCACGCCCGCCTTGATCCGGGGCTCGGTGAAGTTCACTTCCGTTCCGTCGCGGGGATCCTTGTGCCGCGCGCCCAGCAGCACACTCGCGGTGTGCCCGCCCATCGAGTGCCCGATAACGGCCACCTTGCTCCGGTCCAAGCGCCCGGCGAGCCCAGGGACGGCGCGCTCGATCGCGTCGAGCTGGTCGAGGATGCGCTTCATGTCCTGGGCCCGCGAACGCCAGTACAGAGGCGCATCGGGGTCACCGGAGCCGAGGGTGAGCGTCTTTGAATCGAGATGGGTGGGCTGGATCACGGCGAAGCCGTGCGCCGCCAGGTAGTTGGCGAGGGGGGCGTAGCCGTTCAATGAGGAGAGGTGGTTGGAGCGGCCGTGGCCGTGCGAGATCAAGATGATGGGCAGTTCGCCTCCGGTCACCGGCGCGGAGACTCGCACCTGGAGATCGACGGCGCGGCCGGGAGCTGGCAGCACGATGGGGCTGATCGAGAAGACCGGAGTAGGCGCGCTGGGGATTCTGGCTGCGGGAGTCGGTTTGCTCATGATGTTGATTTCCTTCCGTGGGCTCGGCCCCGTGAAAAGGACCGGAGACGAGAGCGCGGAATATGAGGCGCGGCGCGCTCCACGTATTGGAAGGACCGGACATTTCATCGCTCCTTCCGCGCCGCCTTGAACGGCCGCGGTGGACACGCGAGGATGCGAGGGTGCCGCGCACGATGGACTCCGCCGCTCTGACGTTCTCGCTTTCCCGCTTCGTCGAGGACGTTCGCGGTGTCGTGCCAGTCGCTGGCCGCGCCTGTCACGAGCGGCTGCCCGACGGAAGAACGACCCTTGTCTTTCGAGTGCTCGAGGAGGGCCGCAAAGGGGATGTGTGCGTCGCGGGCCCGCGAACGCGGGCGCTGTTCAAGAATTCACCCGGCGTCGCGCGGGCGGTCATCCTTCAGTTCAAGCCAGGCTGGTCGGCGCCGCTCCTGGGCGTGGCAGCGAGCGCGCTGACGGACCAGATCATCCCGTTGGAAGAGCTCTGGGGCCGACCGGGCGGCGACCTCTGCCATGAGCTCCTCGCGGCGCGAAGCCTGCCGGAGATGCTTGACCGGATCTCCCACGCGATTGCCCTTCGTCCCCACCCGGCATTCGAACCGGCATCGGCACGGCTCGCTCGCCGCGCGGTTCGCTTGCTCGAAGGCGGCGAGGTCCGGGTGGAGAGCGTGGCGGAGCGGCTTGGCGTCACGGCGCGGCATCTTCGCCGCGCCTTCACGGAGAGCGTCGGCATCGGACCGAAGGATTTCGCGCGGGCCGTTCGCTTGCAGCGTGCCGTGGGGATGGCGGCAACCTCGAAGGACTGGGGACGCATCGCCGCAAACGCGGGCTATTACGACCAGGCGCACCTCATTGGCGACTTCCGGGAGCTCGTCGGGCTCACACCGGGCGCCTTCCTGAAGCGCGCGGGCGCTCGGGGTGCGATGGAAATGGCCCGGACCGAAGGGTAGGAAGGAGGCAAACCGCCCTGCCCCCGGAGCGCCCCATGCCGTCGCGGCACCTCGTCGACCCCGAGTTACATCCGTTCATCAAACAGTGGTCCGAGCTCACCCCCACGCGCGAGACGCTGCCTGGCATGCGGCTCGAGCTGGCGCGAGGGTTGGAGAAGGGAGCGCCAGCCGCGCTGCCCAAGGATGTCGAGGTGTCCGAGCGCTGGGTGCCGGGTCCGCCGGGCGCGCCCGAGGTCCGGGTGCTCGTGTACCGGCCCAAGCGGAAGTCTCCGGGTGCGTGGCCCGCGATGCTGCACATGCACCCCGGTGGCTACATCATCGGCTCGCCCGAGATGAACGACGTGGGCAACCGGTGGCTCGCCAGCCGTGTCGGGTGCGTCATCGTCTCGGTGGACTACCGCCTGGCCCCCGAGACGCCCTTTCCAGGTCCCGTGGAGGACTGCTACGCCGTGCTGCGCTGGCTGCATGCGAACGCCGCGCAGTTGGGCGTGGACGCGAGCCGCATCGCCATTGGGGGCGAGAGCGCGGGGGGCGGACTCGCCGCGGCCTTGGGATTGATGGTCCGGGATCGAGGCGAGGTGCCCGTCATCTTCCAGGTGCTCATCTACCCGATGATCGATGATCGCACGGCCACGGGAGTCGACCCTGCCCCCCACGTGGGAGAGTTCTTCTGGACGCGCGCGTCCAACCGCTTCGGCTGGGAATGTCTGCTCGGCCAGAAGCCCGGAGGCGCGAACGTGTCTCCCTACGCGGCCCCCGCGCGCGCGGCCTCACTCGCAGGTCTGCCTCCTACCTTGGTGAGCGTGGGCGCGCTCGATCTCTTCGTGGAAGAGAATCTGGAGTATGCACGCCGGCTCCTGGCGGCGGGCGTGCCCACCGAGCTGCACGTGTACCCACGGGCTGTCCACGCCTTCAACCTCGTCGAGCAGACTCAGGTCGCTCAGTCCTTCCTGCGCGACTACGAGCAGGCCCTACGGCGCGCGTTCTACCCCTCGGTCGCGCCCCCGGATGCCAAGCCCACCGTGAAGAAGAGCACCGCGAAGAAGAAGAGCGCCGCGAAGAAGAGCGCTGCAAAGAAGAAGAGCGCCGCGAAGAAAGGGACTCGGCGGCCGAGCCCACGCAAGCGGAGCAGATAGCGGCACCGGGCCGATGAGTTGCTCCTCGCGCTGTGACCCGGCGATGAAGTCTGACCAGCGATAGGAGCCCCGCAGGCCGATGCAACGAGGCCATGGGCCCCCGGGCTTGCCCCGGTTTGGGGCTCTCCTTCACTTCGTGTGGTTCAGCGTCAGCGAGCAGGCGAGCCCTGCTCGTGCGGCCATCCTCAGGCGCTCAGGCTCCATATAACTTGCGAGAGAGCCACAAAACCGGCTCTCCCGCACTTTGTACGGATGCATCGGAAGTTCAGAACCGTTACTCCTGAACGGATTGGGAATGACTTCGCGGCTCCAGGAGAAGGGCTCCCGGAGCGCCGCGCCACCGGCTCAGATTCCGACGAAGAACCTCTGCGAGCCGTCCATGTTCAACACCCAGGCAGAAACGCTCATGCGCCGGAGCACGACGGCCGCGAGCGCCATGTGGCGCATGGGCACCCTGAGCACCCGCTGTCGGGTCCCACTCTCCAGGAGCCGCTCCACCGCGAGCTGAAGCCGCGGGAAGGAGCCGGACGTTTCCACTTCCGTTCCCCAGACACCGTTTCGAGACAGGGCGTCCAGCCGCCTTCCACTGGGCAGCGGGACTTCGACCTGGCCACCGAAGCCCGCGGATCGGAGCTTCGCCCTTTGATGAGCACGTGATTCGGCCATGGTCAGTCCTTGTTCGCCGCGAGGAGGAGGCCGAAGCCCACGAACGCCACCAGGGCGGCCGCGACGCCCATACCGTAAGCGGACGAAGATGGAGCCGAGACCGGAGGTCGAGTCGGAACGGTCGGAATCCGGAGCACGTTGCGCTTCGGAGGGAAGTGCTGCACCTGGGCCTGAGCCAGCGCCTGGGCTCTCAGCGCACCGAGCCGCGCCCGGATCTGGCTGATGCTGGGCCGCATGCCCGGCTGGGTCGCGAGCATCTGGTTGATGAGCTGTTCCAGTCCGGGCGCTCCCGGAATCTGGATCCGCAACACCTCGTAGGCCTGGGGCTCCCGGCCCACGAGGAGCGCGAACGCCACTGCCCCCAGGGAGTAGATGTCTCCGGACGGGGACGCCAGCCCCTCTGGAGGCATGTAACCTGGGGTCCCTCCGTTGTGATTGCCCAGCATGACCGTCTGCCCCAGGCCGCCCCGGGCGAGGCCGAAGTCCGCGAGCTTCGCGACCCCGTCCTTGTGCAGGATGTTCCCGGTCTTGAGGTCACCATGGAACGCGCCCCGCCCGGAGGCGTGGACCTCCTCCAGCCCCTGGACCACCGTGATGAGGTAGCCCAACACCCGCTCCACGGGCAGCCGCTGCCGGACCAGGGCCGTAAGGTCCCCGTCCATCAGCTCCATGGCGAAGCCCCGGCGCCCATCCTGGAGCGTGACTGGCCCCAGGTACCGCACGACATAGCGCCCCTGGTACCGCTGGAACCGCCGGGCCTCGTCATCGATGAGCCTTTGGTTCTCCGGCGAGGTGTCCTTCGGAAACTTGGCGACGAACAACTGTCCCGCCTCGTCCTGGCACTTCAGGAGCTTACCCAGGCCACCGCCCGTGAGTTCCTGCTGCACCGTGATATGTCCTTGAATTTCCATAGTTTTTTTGTCCTGGCCCCTTCACACCCGGGGATTGCTGGCGGAGTAGCCCACCAGACCGGCATACAAGGGCTCCTTGAAATAACCCACGAAGTTAAGATGGCAAGCTGACATGAGAATTTTATTCCAAATCCTTGAGGCCATTCCTTTGACCTGGAAGCGTCTTGGCCAGCGGTTTATGAACGAGGGGTCATGACGCGTGCGCACAACGTCCCCGGCGGGCCGGACGCCAAGGAGAGCGAGGCCTATGGACTGGTGCTGGGTCAGGTGATTGCCCAACTCCGTAGACAGCACGGGAACATGACCCAGGCCGAGTTGGCCCAGGGGCTGGGCATCTCCCAGTCGATGCTGTCGAAGATCGAGAGCGGAAAGCAGCCGGACGCTTACCTCTTCAGCCAGATCGCCCGGGTGTTCGGGCTCGACGTCCAGCAGCTGAATGCCCAGGTACTGGACGCGATGAAGCGCGCGCAGCGGGCCGCAGAGGCGGTGACCAACCAGCCCAAGGCCTCTTCGGGATGGGGAGAGCTGCTCGCACTGGCGGGCTTCGTGGGACTGGTGATGTTCGCGGTAGCGGCGGTCGTCGGGGACGACGCGAAGCCTTCCCCAGAGCCTTCTCCGGAACCGTCCCCGGAGCTCAAGCCGAAGTCCCCATAGGGAGTATCACGGGCGCACGGGTGCGATGCCCCGGCTGCGCTTCAGCGACGACGAGGCGAAGAACCCGCCGCAGGCCTCTCTCAGGGAACAGCCCTCGCACTCGCGGAAGTAGACGTTCTTCCAGTCGGAGATGCTCTTTCGCGCGAAGGGATGGAGGTCCGTGGGGAGCACGCAGAGCGGGTGGTTGTAGAGGGACGTGCTGACGCCTGCCCGGTCCAGGATCCGCACCGCTGCGCGCAGGGGCTCCTGGTAGTCGAGCGGATCTACCCAGAGCTTCGGAAGGTTTGTCTTCGCGAACCCCATCAACTCCAGCCCCATCAGCGCGACGTGGTCCACGAAGAGCAGGTTCCGGGCGATGAAGCGCGCCAGTTCCGGAAGACGCTCGTGGGTGAAGGCATGGATGACGACCCGGAGTTCCACCCGGATGCCCGCCCGCTTCAGGTTCAGGATGCCGCGAACGGTGTCGTCGTACGCCCCCCGCGCCTGCACGACGTGGTCATGCTCCTCGGGAAGGTCGGAGTACAGCGGGATGCCCACCATCAGGTCCGGATGCCGCAGCCGGCCCAGCCCCTGGGCGAAGCCCTCCTCCGAGAAGCGCCGGCCATTGGAGAGCATGTGGACCGCCGTCATCGGCAGATGCGTCTTCAACCGCTCCACGAGCCGCAGCAACCCCTCTCCCAGCAGCCCGGGCTCGCCTCCCGTGATGCCCAGCTCGCGGGTCTCCGGGGAGATCAGTGGGATGAGCTCCATCAGCTCTTCCAGCAACCAGGAGTCATCATGCGGGCGCGGCGGTTGCGAGCACATCAGGCAGTAGTTGTCGCATCGCTCCGTGACCAGCAGGCTGTTCGAGAGTGACGCCTTCCGGTAGAGCGCGCTCACCCTCCCCTGGGAAGGCTCCACCCTCACCACGTCTCCTTCCGCGAGAGGAAACAGACCGGCAGGCAGCAGATAGGCATCCGGAACCTCCACGTCAGGACGCCCACTCTCCAGCAAGTACGCGCGAAACCCCGGAGGCAATGGCCCCCGCGGCTCACGGACGAGGAGGATTTCCGGAGCCTTGGAGTCCGGTACGGCATGGGGTCCGACGCGGATCCGCCCGAGGAATGAATGAGTGGATGGGCGAGAAAGAGAACGGAGGCCCGGCGCGGACAGGGAAGGCATCATGGCTCACAGCCACCCGAGCAGTGTCTCGCGTGCCGACGGGTCATCTTCGAGCAGGGTGATGAGGTGCCGAAGCACCGCCATCTGCTTCTTGCAGAAGGCGCTGAAGGCTTTGTGCCCCACGGCGTCCCCCTGCGTCGCGCGGTGGAAGACAGGATCCGCGCCGCACAGCGGGAGGAAGGCGCAGTCGCTGCACATGGGCACGCCTTCCGGCATCGTATCGCTCAAGTGGGCCAGCAGGGTTTCAGACGTCAGGAGGGCGGCGTGGCCGTCGTTGGCGACATGCCCCAGCCGGAAGGACAGATCGCCCATCTCCGCCAGCATCCGGCCTTCGTCGGAGGCGTAGACAGCACCGTCGTAGTTGTAGACGAGCGCACCGATCCCCAGGCCCGCTGGCGACTGGAGGTCCACGTAGTTCGAGCCCCGGGGCAAGAAGAGCTTCTGCAGGAGGAGGGTAGTGAATTCCTCGCGCAGCGCGTACCCCTTGGCATTGAGTTCCAGGATGTGCGCGAGCCCTCGCTGGTAGAAGGCGATCCACCGGTCGACGTCGTAGTCCTGGCCGCCCTTCCCTCGGACCGCGAAACCATAGGGGCTCAGGTTGCGCAGGAAGATGGAGTGAAACCCCAGGCGCACGTATTCGTCGATGATCTCCTCCACCCGGTCCAGGCTGGTGCGCGTGGTGGTCATGAGCGCGGATACAGCCTCGCCGCCCAAGGCCTCTCTCGCACGGCGGATGCCCTCCACCGTCCGTTGGTGGCTGTTTCCACCTCGTACGGGACGGTGGGCGTTGTGCAGCGTTTCCGGTCCGTCGAGCGACGTGGAGAGGAAGATGCCGTGCTGCTTGCAGAACGACAGCATCTCCTCAGACAACGGGGACAGGTTCGTCGCAATGACGAACTGGAGGTCCCGCCCCAGCGGCTGGTTCAGCGTCAGGGCGCGTTCGACGACATGGCGGATGAGACCGAAGTTGAGCAGCGGCTCGCCCCCCTGGAACTCAATCTTGAGCGCGGAAGAGGGACTCTGGAACACCAGGTCCAGGGCCCGGTCCGCGTGCTCCCGCGTCATGTCGAACCGGGTCCGGTCCTCCACCTGACGCGACACCTGGCAGTACTGGCAGGAGTGGTCACACCGCAGCGTGACCACGAAGATGTGCAGGCCTGTGAAGGACGCGAGCTGTTCGGCCCGCGTCCGGTATTTGAGCGCCAGCAGGTCCAACGCCACGCGCGACCGCCGGTCGAACATGAAGTGCCGGGACTTGAGCGCCTTGTACGTTGGAGAGTCCGGCGGCAGCGTGCGCTGCACGAAGGCGACCAAGTGCTCGCGCGAGAGCACCACGTGTTCCCCCACGTCGTTGGTCACCACGTACCGGCGGTCATCCAGCGGGCTGAACCGGAAGGGCGAGAGCCGGTAATCTGGGTCGGGTCCGAAGGCCGTGCGTTCCTGGAACATGGAGCGGTTCTCAGTCCCGCCGGATGAGGCCGGTCCGGGAGAAGGCCTGGGCGAGAATCAACGCGCGCACGGACCGCGTCTCCTCGCCAATCTGTTCGCGCAACTCCTGGTCCAGCAGTTCCTGGAAGTAGCGCCGGACGACATTGAGAGCCTCTGCCTCGCGGGTGTCTGGACGGAAGAGACAGGTGACCGGGAGGAGCTGCCCGTCCGGAGTGCCCAAGACCACCGTGAAGTGCTCCGCGAAGCGGTAGCTGGCCTTCTGTACGGCGGCGAGGCGGTAGACGCGCAAGTCGAGCGTGAGGAGGACCACCCCCTCGTGGAAGGAGAAGGCTCCGGGCACGTCCGGCGACAGGGAAGGACTACCACTCAAGCATCACCTCGCCAGTCTGTCCTTCGAGAAGCTCCACCTCCACCGTGACCTGCCCGACGAAGCGGTTTTCTACGCGGACGGCGTGCGTCCCCGCCGGAAGCTCCAGGGGCGCCGTCACGTCCTGCCCTACGGGCTTGTCGTCCACGAAGATGCGGCCACCGGGGAACGCGACGAACGAGACGCGGGCGGGCCGCGGCACGCGCGGCGGCACTTCGGCCCTCTGGGAGGAAGTGGACTCGGATGCGGTAGACGTACCGGCGCTCCGGGAGGGTGGAGGACTGGGCGTCGAGGACTGGGATGGCCCGGGCGGCACATAGGTGGGGACGTAGACGCGACGGGAGCCGCCGCTGCCCGAATAGTGGCTGCGATGCGAGGAATGGGAGCGGTGCGAGCGGTGCCCTGCGAGCAGGACGGGAGGCCCGCCTGCGGGCTCCACCAGGAGCACTTCGTGGTGCGAGTCCTCTTCCTCCTTGCGGCGGAAGGGGTCGCCCGAAGTCTCCACGCCGGGAACCAGAAGGCCCGAGGGTGCGGCGCCGCCAATCAACGCAAGCAGCGCGGAGCTCACGGAGAGCAGGACTGGAGGTTTGTGGCTCATGGCTTCAGGTCCCCCACACGCAGCTCCATCAAATCCGAGTTCCGCCACCGGGCGACGACTGGCACCGTCCCTACCGTCCAGGTGGACATTGTGGGGCCCTGCGTCCCCTCCCTCGCTGGCGGGGCGGGAAGCGGAACGGGCTGGCCCAGCGCTTGCGACAGCAAGGCCACGGTTTCCTCCGCTTGAGCAGGTGCGTTGAGGACACGGCCCGCCTTGTCACGGCCCACCAAGTAGACGCCCACGCAGCGATCTCTCTCCATGGAGCAGTGGAGCAGCACCGTGTCCGATTCGAGGGTGAGGATCCGTGCCGAGGGTGCCTCCGAGAGGCGAAACAGTTGGAGCACCACAGCCCGCTCAGCGCCGACCAGGGCCAGCTTCCCCCGCTCCTGCCGGGCCCAATTGCTGGCATCGAGCGACCGCGCCGCCAGTTCCCGGTCTCCAGGAAGCTTCGCAGCGGCTTCAACTCCCGCGAGAACCTGATCCACGCGCTGAATCCAGACGAGATCGGACTCTCCGGCGCGGATGGGGGGAGTGAGCGTCTTCATCAAGGCCTCACGGGCCCGGACACGCTGCTGCTCGACCGCTTCCTGTTGCTCACGGGCGGCCTTCCAACGGCAGTTGCCTCCAACGCACGCCGTGGAGGGAACGGCCCAAGGGTCCGGTTCAGATCCCAGGGCCGCTGGCCCCAGGAGGACGGCCAGACCTCCCACGAAGGCTTTCCACCCCCGAAGCCCCTGTCTGTCCATGCGCGCCTTCACCCCTTGCCTGACACCGGGGCGAATAATGCCGGAACGTGCTTCGAATGCATATCCCTCCAAAGAGGGAGGCAGGACCGCTCAGGAAGCGAGCCAGACGCCGCCGACCTCCTGGCTTGGGCCCGTCGTCCACCAGCGCAATGAGAAGACTGGTGGGCTGGAGCCCCACGAGCTTGGGTACAGGGTGGAAACTCCTTACAGCAAGGAGCGCACAGGGGTGGCGGCGTACAGGGGCGGGCCCCCATGCCCCAACTGTCCATCCGTGTTGGTGCCCCAAGCCCACGGAATTCCGTCGCCGGAGGTCAGGGCCACCGAGAACACTTCAACGCTGACGGCGGCGCAGGACGCCACGGACGTCACCCCACTCAGCCCTGTCAGCTGCACAGGAGTCCTGCGCGAGGTGATCGTGCCGTCTCCCAGTTGGCCATAGGAGTTCGTCCCCCACGCCCACACGGAGCCCTCCGCGTCCATGGCGAACGAGTGGTAAGCGCCCGCGGACACGGACACCACGTCCCTCAGCCCAGGGAGCTGACCCGGGGTCCAGTGAGAAGCATTGCCAGAGCCATCCCCCAATTGCCCGTTGGCGTTGAACCCCTACGCCCACACGGTGCCATCGGAGCGCACCGCCAACGAGTGGAAGGCACTCGCGGCCACGGACACCACATCACTCAAGCCGGAGACCTGCACGGCCCAGCTGGCTATAGGCATTGCGCCCCGCAGCCCAGAGCGTGCCATCGGGATGCACGGCCAGGGAGTGACTCTCTCCCGCAGCCACACGCACGGGCCCCCGGGCCATCTTCACCTCAGGGCGTTGCGAGACAAACGCCTTGGCCTCCTCCACGGATTGCCCACAGCCCACAGCCAGCCACATTCCGAGTCCCGTCCCCAGAACCCGGTACAGCCACCCCTTCACACGTCTTTGCATCATTCGGCTCCCTGAAATCGCGTCGATCATCCAACGCGGGAGAGCCGCTTTCTTCCCGCCCGGCAGGCCGTGACGCCGCGCGGGCGCTGGGTGGCTGAGCTAAAGTGGGAGCCACGATGAAGACCATTGGACTGTTGGGTGGAATGAGCTGGGAGTCTTCGGCCGAGTACTATCGGATCGCCAATGAGTACATGAAGGCCCGGCTCGGCGGTCATCACTCCGCGAAGATCGTCCTCTACAGCGTCGACTTCGCTGAGATCGAGAAGTGCCAGAGCGCAGGACGGTGGGACGAGGCGGCCGTTCTCCTGAAAGCAGCCGCCCAGTCCATCGAACGCGCTGGCGCAGACATCCTGGTGCTCTGCACCAACACCATGCACAAGCTCGCGGAGGAGCTCAAGGCCAGCATCCGCATCCCCTTCCTGCACATCGCCGAGGCGACGGGGCAAGAGATCATCCACCAAGGCGTGAAGTCCGTGGGGCTCCTGGGAACGCGCTACACCATGGAGCAGGATTTCTACAAGGGCAAGCTGCTGGAGATGGGGCTCACCGTCGTGGTGCCTCCGGAGGAGGAGCGCCAGGTGGTTCACCGCATCATCTATGACGAGCTGTGCCTGGGCCGCGTGAACGGCGCCTCACGCGAGCATTACCAGCGCATCATCCAGGGGCTCATTGCCCAAGGCGCGCAGGGGATCATCCTTGGCTGCACGGAGATCACCCTGCTGATCAAACAGAAGGACGTCCCGGTCCCCGTGTTCGACACGACGTCCATTCACGCGATCAAGGCCGCAGAGTTCTGTCTGGCTTCGCGTTCGTGAGCACCGGGGCGAACCGTTGGACAAAGGTTGCAGGGGCCTTCGCCGCTCCCGCCGTCAGTACGCGCTGCCGTCCCGGCGCGTGTAGACCCACGCGCCCTCGGCGTTCTTGCTGCACACGAGGTCAACGTCGGAGTAGCCGACCGTGTCCGCCGGGGCGCGGTTGCCGATCTCGAGGTAACGCGCCGGCTGGCCGCTCCGGTTGACAAGCTGGTGGCCGTTCGTAGACCCGGCGGGGAAGCCCGCACACATCCCCGCCGTCAGCACCTGTTCGCCCTCGTCGGTGCGCAGCACGACTTCGCCTTCGAGGATGAACACCAGTTCGTCTTCGCACGCATGGTAGTGGCGCAGCGACGACTCCTTGCCGGGAAAGAGCGTCGTGAGGTTCACGCCGAAGCGCGTGAGGCCCAGCGCGTCGCCGAGCGCGCGCTTTTCGCGTGGCGTCACGCGAGGGCGGAACACCTCCGGGTAACCCGACGTGGTACGCGGCGTGAGGGTGGACGGATCGAGGGCGGGGCGTTTGAATGTCATGGGGTCTCCTTGGGAGCCGGGACTGGGTCGAAGCGGAAGACGGTGCACTGCGCGGACTCGCGTGAGGCGAACTCCGCCGCGAAGCTGCGGAGCTTCGGGAACGAGTCGAGGGACACCGACGGCCGGAAGACGATGTGTTCGACGAGGCAGAAAAGCGCCACCTCGAAGACGCTGACGTCACGCGGTAATGGCAATTCCGCGAGCACCTGGCCGAGGTGCGCGTCGAGCCACGTGAGCGCGCCGAGCATCCCAGCCTTGGCCTTCGTGAAGAAGATGTTCTCGGCCGGGAGCTTCGCGAACTGAAGGCCGACGACGAGCTGCACCTGCGCTGCCATCGCGTGCCACACCAGCTCTTGCGCGCTGCGCACGAGGTCCGAGGTGACGTGATGAGAGAGCACGACGCGCGGATCGTTCGCACGGCCTGCGATCTCCGCGAGCCTGCGGCAGATGTTGTCCGTCCCGAAGAGCAAGGCACCTTCGACATGGAGCGCCGGGAGCTTCAGGGCGGGGTGCCCACCGTAAGCCGCGGGATCGAGGCTCGTGAGGTCATGCACGACGTCGAGCTCGACCGGCACGGCGAGTTCGTGCGCGAACATCCTCGCGACGCGCGTGAAGTGAGAACCACTGCGTCCGGTGAGCCGGAGCGGGAGCGGGAAGTGTGAGTGCATGGGGGTTGGCCTCGAGCGCCAGCTAACGTTCGACGCTCGTGTAGTGCCCGAGGATGTGTTCGACGAGGACGGGCATGGGCAAGCTCCTGTTGATGGGTCAAGTTAGCATCACAAAGCAGGCCATGAACGCGGGGCGGGAGGGCACAGAGGGACCGGGAAAGGCCTCTGACGGGGACGCGGGTGATGCTCCCGGGCGGTGGGCTCGAGTTCTGAGGCAGCGCCCCTCAGAAGTCCCGGATGCGGTCCACCAGCTCCGCGTGCTCCACGAACTGGTTCACGTTGCCCTGCAGCCCGGAGATGCGGCGGTTGCGTGCCACCTCGGCCGCGTCCACCGTGTCCAGCGTGTTCCACTGGCGCAGCACGGACTCCTCGTCGTTGGGGATGGCCTTGTTGTACTCCGCCGAGAAGTAGAACATCGCCCGCGCCACGTTGCCCTTGTGCTCATCGGGCGGCTCGAACACCTTGCGCCCCTGCGCGTCCAGGCCGAACTTCGCGCCGTTCTGGCTCCACTGCACCGTCTTCACTTCCCCGAATGGGAAGTTGCCCCGCCTGGAGTTGGCCTTCGCATCCGTCGGGAACAGGTGGTGCAGGTCGCTCTTCGCGTCCCCCGTGGCCCCCTTCGACTGCGGCCAGGTGTGCTCCACGTTCATGTCCGTGCTGCTCGGGATGCGGCCCCCGGCGATCTCCCGCCCCGTGTACACGCACTCCACCTTGCCGCCGTGCACGTCCAGGTCCGTGAAGAGGATCTTCCGCGCCTCGTTGTAGCTGGGCACGTCCTTGCCCGCCGACGACTGCTGGATGGCCCGGAGCAGCGCCTGGTCGCGCAGCCCCTCGAATGGATCCGCCGGGGGCGTCTGTGGCGTCTCGGCGCGCTTCGCCCCCTTGGAGGAGGCCGAGGGGGTGAAGGAGTCTCCCCAGGCCATTGGGGCCGGGCGGCCCGAGGCACGCGGCGCAGCCGCCGGCGTGGAACGGGACACGGCCTCCGGGAACACCGGGGGCGTGGGACGGGAAGAGGTTCGCGGGAGGCTGAGTGGGTTCACCTCCGCATTATCGGCGTGTTTTGCCTACAGTTGCGCCTATACACCGACTTTGTAGAATCAAGGCCTTGAGCGCGAGGGCACCGTGAGACAGAGCCTGGCCGGGGTGGCGGCCGTCGCGGTGGCCGCCTCCGTCGTGGGCCTCTGGTTCCTCGGCGAGCCGGCTGAGCCGGAGGAGGCGTTGGCCGGCACCACCCTGGTGCGGGGCACCGGCGAGCCCCTCGCCCGGGTGGAGCTCCGCCTCATCCCCCGCGCCCTCCTGTCCAGCCTCCAGGACCCGGACGAGGTGGACGCCCGGCAGTTGCACGTCACCTCCAGCACCGGGAGCGGCGAGTTCCGCTTCTCGGACGTGCCCCCCGGCAAGTACCGGTTGGAGGCCCACGCGCCGGGCCATGTTCCGTATGTCTTGCCGCTCGTGCGGGTTCCTTTCCCCAGCCCGCTCACCTTGGATCTGATCCGGGGCGTCACCGTGGAGGGCATCACCGTCACCCCCCAGGGCACGCCCGTCCCCGGCGCGACGGTGCGGGCCACGGGTCAGACCCAGGCCACGGCCCTCACGGATGCCCAGGGCCGCTTCTCCTTCACGCTTCCCCCCGGCCGCCATGCCCTCTCCGCCGTGCGCGCGCAGGAGGCCGGAGCCCTGGGCGCGCCCATCCCCGTGAGCCTGGATCAGCCCTTGGGTGGGCTGCGCATCGTGCTGGGCGCGGGGGCCCGGCTCGAGGGCCACGTCACGCGCCCGGACGGTTCACCCGTGCTGGGCGCGCGGGTCGAGGTCTTCGCCGAGGGTACCCACGCCCCGGACCGCCGGGTGGGAACGGATGCGACGGGGGCGTTTCACCTCCGCCCGCTGGCACCGGGCACGTATCGCGTCCAGGCCTCCTCGCCCGAAGGAGGCCGGAGCCCGCCCCAGCCTGTCGAGCTGGCCGCAGGCGCACGTGTGGCCTTGACGCTGATCCCTGAAGCGAAAGGGCCTGCTCCTGGTGAGGGCGCCTACCGCCTCCAGGGCCACGTCACCGATTCACGGGGCCATGCCGTTCGGGACTTTCACCTGGAGGTGACGCCCCTGGACACGGAGGAGACGCGTGCCCTGGACTTCATGGGAGACCGGTTCGAGCTGGCGCTGTCGCCGGGGCGATACCGGCTCTATGTGTCTCTGGCCGATGGCGAGCGCACCGAGTGGACCTTCGACACGGAGGCCCGTGCCCTGACGTCCATCGACGTGCGCGTGTATCCCGGCGTGCCCCTCTCGGGGCGGATTGTCGACCCCATCACGCGAGAGCCCCTGAAGGACATCACCGTGCTCACGGCCCGGTACGGGCTGGCCGTCACGCAAGCGGATGGCCGCTTTGTGTTTCGCGATCTTCCCCCCGGAGCGCACACGCTCGAGCTCCAACGCCCGGGCGCGAAGGCCTTTCACCCCGTCACCCTGGAGCCTGGAAAGGCCCAGGAACTGGGAGACCTCCCGTTTGTTCCGGCTCCGCCCGCTCCGCGCTGAAGCCGTCCTGCGCCCCCAAGGGCCTTATTTCGGGGGAACCTCGGCCGAGCCCGTCCGGGCGTCGTAGGTGCAGTCGACGCTGATGTTCGTATAGGGCCTGCCCACGTAGAGCTGAACCTTCGCGGTGCCGTCCCCGCTCACATAGGCCCGGCCCGGAATCACCCGGGAGTACCGTTTGACGTCACGGGCGACCCGTTGGCACTGCTGGCGGGCTTCCTCCAGGTTCACCGTGGCCGCCTGCGCATTCCCCACGGGCTCCGCGGCCGCATCCGTCGCTTCCTCGCCGCTGCCGCCGTAGCCCATCGTCGAGGTTCCCATCGGGGCTGCCTGTTGTTCACGCGACGCTGCGCACCCCTGAAAGACCATTCCCGTCAGCGCCGCGATTCCTAGCACGCCTGCTTGCCATCGAAAAGCCATGTGATGCCTCCTGATCGTGTCGCTTCCGCAGGGAAAATCTGGGGATGGACCGCGTTGGGGGCATCAACAAGCAGGCGGAGGGGGCGTTGTCCCGCCGCACCTCCTCGCGTTGCGGCGGACCCTTCGAGGGCTGCGCCGGGTGCTTCAGCACAGCGCGAGCAGCGCGGCGCGCAGCCCGTCCGGGGAAGACGGGGACAGTCCCGCATCGATGGCCGCGTGGGTCTCCCGCCAGATGGGCACGGCGGCGGCCAGGGTCTCCAGGCCCTTCCCGGTCAGCGTCAGCAGCCGGCTCCGGCGGTCGCTGGGGTCCGCCTGAATGGAGACCAGCCCATCCCGCTCCAGCGGCTTCAGGGCGGCGGTCACCGTCGTGCGGTCCATCACCAGCAGCCGCGCCACCGCGCCCAGGGTGGCGGGCTGGGGCCGGTTGAGCGCGTTGAGCAGCGAGAACTGTCCGTGCGTCAGCCCCACGGGCCGCAGGGCCTCGTCGAACCGCCGGGCGAGCGCGCGCGCGGCCCGCTGCACGTGCAGGCACAGGCACGTGTCGCGCACCTCCAGCGTGGTCTCGAAGGGGACTTTCCTTGACATGCCAAACATTATGTTGATATCAACCTATCCTGTCAAACCGCACCGGTCCGGTGCACTTCCCGGAGGCTCCCGATGAAGTACGTGGATGGATTCGTGGCCGCTGTGCCCGCAGCCAACAAAGAGGTGTATCGCAAGCATGCCGCCGGCGCGGTGCACCTGTTCAAGGAGTTCGGCGCCACGCGCGTGGTGGAGTGCTGGGGCGACGATGTGCCGGACGGAAAGCTCACTGACTTCCGGCGCGCGGTGCAGGCTCAGGAGGGGGAGGTCGTGGTGTTCAGCTGGATCGAGTACCCCTCCAAGGAGGTGCGCGATGCCGCCAACAAGCGCATGATGACCGACCCGCGCATGCAGACGATGGGCGAGCAGATGCCGTTCGATGCCAAGCGGATGATCTTCGGCGGCTTCATGTCGATCGTGGATGAGTGAGGCCCCGGTCATGGCGAACGCTTCAGGCGACTTCATCTGGTACGAGCTGCTGACGACCGACCTCGGCGCCGCGGCCCGGTTCTACGGCGCGGTGCTGGGCTGGCGGACGCGCTCCATGGATGGCTCGGAAAAGGGCTACCGGCTCTTCGGAACCGGTGAGACGGACGTGGCCGGCTCGATGGAGATCCCCGTGAGCCAAAGCCCCACCGGGATGCGTCCCATGTGGCTGGGCTACGTGGCCGTGGACGACGTGGACGCGGCCGTGGCCCGCATCGTCGCCGCCGGGGGCGCGAAGCACCTGCCACCGGCCGATGTTCCCGGCGTCGGCCGCTTCTCGATGGTGGGGGATCCGCAAGGCGCGCTGTTCTACGTGATGCGCGGCGCGGTCGAGGGCGGGACGAGCACCTCGTTCCATCCCTCGAAGGCGGGCCATTGCCAGTGGAATGAGCTGGCCGCCAAGGAACCCGCAGCCGCCCTCTCCTTCTACGGCAGCCACTTCGGCTGGGAGAAAGGCGACGCGATGCCGATGGGCGAGCTGGGCGACTACCAGTTCCTCCAGCACCATGGGCAGACGTTCGGAGCCCTGATGCGCCAGCCCACGGAAGCGCTGCCGCCCCGGTGGATGTTCTACTTCGGCGTCGAGGACATCGACGCCGCCACGGCCACCGCCACCCGCGAGGGCGCCAAGCTGCTCGACGGCCCGTCCGAGGTTCCCGGCGATATCTTCACCAGCATCGTCGAGGACCCTCAGGGCGCGACGTTCGGCCTGGTGGGCCCCCGGAAGAAGTAGCGCGAACGCTACGGGGATTTCGTGAAGGGCACGTCCAGCACGGGCATGCCCTTCGCGCCCGGCACGTCGTAGTGCCACCACTCCATCTTGTTGCGCAGGAAGCCCGCGCCCTCCATGGCCTCCAGGAGAATCTTCCGGTGCTTGCGCGAGGCCTCGGTGCCGCCCTTGTAGCCATGGTGCGCCGCCGGGGTGAAGTCATCGAAGGGCGTGGGCATCTCCACCGCCTCGCCCTCGCGCGTCACCAGCGTCAGGTCCACCGCCGCCCCGCGGTTGTGGTTCGAGCCGAACTTGGGGTTCGCCACGTACCCGGGCTTCGGCACGAGCTTCCACATCTCCCACTGCACCGCCCGGGGCCGGTAGCAGTCGTAGACCTTCACCCGGTAGCCCTTCTCGCGCAGCACGTCCGCCGCCTTCTTCAGGCGCCGGGCCGCGTCCGGCAGGAGCAGGCACCGCGCGTCCTCCGGGTACACCTTGCGCTTCAGGAAGTTGTCCTCCGTGGCGTAGCGCATGTCCACCACCAGGTCCGGGACTGCCTCCGTGGCATCCACGAGCGGCGGCTCCTTGCCCGCCCCCAGCCACAGCGCCACCGCCAACGTCGCCGCGGGCAGCACCTCAGGCCCCTTCCGTGTAGGGCGTGGGATCCGGCACCCCCGCTTCCTGGAAGCCCTTCTTGCGCAGCAGGCAGCTGTCACAGCGGCCACACGCCCGGCCCTTCGCGTCCGGGTCGTAGCAGGAGTGCGTCATCCCGTAGTTCACCCCCAGCCGCGTGCCCTCCTGGATGATCTGCGCCTTGGTCATCCCCGACAGCGGCGCGTGCACCTGGAAGCGCTGTCCCTCCACGCCCGCCTTCGTCGCCAAGCCCGCCAGCGCCGCGAACGCCTCGATGAACTGCGGGCGGCAGTCCGGGTAGCCGCTGTAGTCCACCGCGTTCACCCCGATGTAGATGTCGTAGGCGCCCACCACCTCCGCCAGCCCCAGCGCCAGCGAGAGGAACAGCAGGTTGCGCGCGGGCACGTAGGTGACAGGAATGCCGTGGGACATCTCCGTCTCCGGCCGGTCCTTCGGCACCGCGATGTCCGCCGTCAGCGCCGAGCCGCCCACGCTGCGCAAGTCAATCGGCACCACGCGGAAGTCCCGGGCGCCCATCGCCAGGGCCACCTTGCGGGCGCGCTCCAGCTCCACGGCGTGGCGTTGTCCGTAGTCGATGGCCAGGCACACCGGCTCGAAGCCGGCTGCCTTCGCCATCGCCAGGCAGGTGGTGGAATCCAATCCCCCCGAGAGCAGCACCACGGCCTTCTTCATCAGTTCACCCGCGTCCCTTCCACCGTATAAAAGGCCCGGCACGGCGCCGTGCACGTGCAGTTCGTCTTACCCGGGATGAAGTCATCCGTCAGCGTCCCGCACGCGCGCTCCACGTCGTAGCCCGTGGGCGTGGGGCCCGGCGGCGTCCCGCCCCCGTCCGGCACGCCCCCGTCCACCAGCCCCGAGCACCGGCGGCCCACCAGCGTGTCCTGGCTGTTGCTCAGCAGGAGGACATCCAGGGCTTCCTCGACGGCGGCCCCCTCGCAGCTCGCCCCGCAGCTCGGCGGCCGCGTCTCCGCCTTGTGCACGGACACCACCCGGCCCCCGTCGAACCCCGCATCCCGCGAGAAGCCCTGCACGGTGAACCACCCCTGGGGTTGATCCGCGTTGCGCGAGAGTGTTCCCTCGAAGGTGAAGGTCCCCGCGTCCGTGAGCGAGGTGAAGTCCGGCCCCTTCAAGTCACACGTGGTGCGCTGGCGGTCCACCGTGGCCTCGAAGCGGAAGGTGCCCAGGACCTGGTCGCCAGGGAACACGGGGTCGGTGATGCAGGCGGCCGCCGCGATCAGCGCGGCAACGAGAAGGACAAGGCGTCGGAGGTTCATTCCCCCCGCAGCCTAACGTCACCGGGCCGCCTCCACGAGTTCCAGCACCGTGAATGCCACCGCGCGGAACGGCTCGCTGGTGGCCAGCACCGGGCCCAGCTCCACGGCGCGGGGATCTCCTCCGCGCACCCCGGGCGCCAGTTGTGCCAGCACCCGGCCCGCCGCGAGCGACGCGGGCACGGACCGGAAGGATGCCACCGCCGCCTCCCGCAGGCCCGGCACCTCTCCAGGCCGCGACAGGGCCACGCCCGCCTCGCCCAGGCTCAGCGCCAGCGCGCACAGGAAGCCCAGCTCCGCCGGGCCAAAGCACGTGAGCGCTCCGGCCCCCAGCACCAGCGCGTCCGGTCCCAGGAGGTACGCCTCCACGCCCCCCTCCGGGTCCAGCAGCACGCGCACCCCACCCGCGCCCAGCGCCTCCAGCGTGGGCCGCAGCGCGGTGTACAGGCGCGGGAGGCTCTCGCCCGTCACCGCCAGCGCTCCGGGCGGTGAGGGGTGGCGGAACTCCCCCGGCAGGGGCAAGGGCGTGACGGGGACGGCCGGGGCCGGGGCCTCGCTGGAGGACAGCGCCGCGGCGATGCCATCCACGCGCTCGGCGGCCTCGGGGCGCCCCAGCAGCCGCAGCGCCTCCGCGAACAGCGTCCACCCGTCCACGTCCACCGGCCGCGCCCGCAGAAGTCCAGGCCAGAGCCGCGTGGCCAGCGCCGCGCCCTCGCGGGTTGGCGACAGGCGCTCGGCCACCAGGCGCGTGGCCTCCGGCGAGAGGGCCTCCCGCTCCAGGAGCCGTCCGGCCAGCCGCGCCGCGAAGGCCAGGAGCTGGGCGTCCAGGTACTGCCGGAGGATGGACTCCAGCTCCGCGGGCGCCTCGGTCAGCCGCTCGCGCAGCAGCAGCGCCTCGCCCGTGAGGCCCCGCTCCTCCGCCAGCCGCACGCGGCGGGCCAGCCGCTCCGGCGTCTCTGGAAGGGCCTCGAGCTGCGCCGCCGCTTTCTCGGGCTGCCACAGGGCCTCGTGGGCATCCGCCCAGCGCTCCCGGTAGGGCGCCATGGCCTCGGCGCCCACCAGCGCTTCCAGGCGCTCGGCCATGACCACGAAGGGGGCGCTCTCGTCCTTCTCGTCGAGCAGCGCCAGCAGGTGCTTCACCGCCGCCTGGTTCGTGGCGTCCTCGGTGAGCACCTGCTCGAAGGCCTGCCGCGCCCGGGCCCGCTGGGAGAGCGTCAGCAGCAGCTCGCCGCGCTCCAGGCGCAACGCCACGCGCTCCGCGAGGTCCGCTTCGCCCTCGATGAGCTGCTCCAGCGTCCGCTCCGCGTCCTCCTTCAGGCCCTCGGCGCGCTCGTGGCCCAGGCGCTCGCGCAGCAGCGCCGTGCGGCGCTCCGGCCAGTGCTCCGCCGCCACCCCGAGCGCTTCGATGCGTTCAGCGGCGTGCCAGGTGCGCACGTGGACGAGCAGCGCCCCGGCGAGCTCTTCCGGAAGCTGGCCCACGGAGGACAGCAGCCCCCGCGCCCGCGCGGGGAACGCCTCGTGGGTGCTCAGCAGCTCGAAGGCCCGCAGGCGCAGGGCTCCCGGCGCCTCCGCCTCCTCCAGCACCTCGGCCCGCAGGGCCTCGCTCCGCGCCGACTCCTGGGAGGAGAGCCGGTCCGCCAGCGTCAGCAGCCCCGCGAAGTCCCCTTCCTCGCGCAGGCCCCCCACCAGCCGGTCCACGGCGCCGGGGGACTCTTCCGGCTGCGCCACGAGCGCCCAGAGGGCCTCGCGCACGCGTGCTTCGTCCCGCGCGCTTTCGGCGAGGGCCAGGGCGTCGGACAGACGGCCCTCGGCCATCGCCGGTGGGAAGCCCACCGCCAGCGCCCGCTCCGGCGCGCCCAGCCGGAGGAAGCGCCTCGCCCACTCCGAGGGCGCCAGGGCCTCGGGCGCGTCGGTCACGAGCCGCTCCAGCACCTCCAGCGCCTCGGCCTCTTCTCCTGCCTCCTCCCAGAGCCCCGCGGCCTCCAGCAGCAGCGCGGACTGCTCGTCCGCCTTCGCCGCGCGAGCCGCCAGCAACAGCGTCCTCGCCGCGCGGTCCGTCTCCCCCGCGGCCTGGTGCAGGCGCGCCTGCAACCGCAGCGTGGGCACCCGGGGCGACACGGACGCCGCCGCCTTGGCCGCCTTCAGGGCCTCCGGCAACCGGCCCGCGGTCTCGAAGTCCTCCGCCGCGGAGACGAGCAGCGCCACCTTCGTGGCCTCGCCGCTTGCCAGCTCCGAGCGCGCCAGGCGGATCTCCGCGCGGCGCAGCGGCGCATCGTCGAGCAGGGGCTCCAGCGCATCCAGCGCGTCGGCGTAGCCCACGCCCGAGGGGCCCTGCTCCACCACCTCTTCCAGCGCCCGGCGCGCCAGGGGGAACTGGCCCGCCGCACGCGCCAGAGAGGCGAGCTCCAGCCGCAGCAGGGGCGCCTCGTCGGCGTCCTGCGTCCGGGCCACCAACCGCTCCAGCGCCTCCAGCAGGCGCACGGTATCGCCCCGCTGGCGCAAGCCGTCCACGAACTGGCGCAGCGCCACCTCGTGAGAGGGGTCCGTCTGCGCGGCCCGCTGCCGCAGCTTCCAGGCCCAGTCGTCGTCGCCCAGCTCGGCCTCGGCCACGGAGGCGGCCGCCAGCAACAGCTCTGCGGCGCGCGGGCCGCCCACGGCGCTGGCGCCCGACTCGTACACCTCCAGCAGCTCGCTGTGCCAGCCCAGGGTACGCAGTCCCTCCACCGCCCGGTCGATGAGGGCCGGGTCCGCGGGGTGCAGGCGCGCCAGGGGCAGCAGCGCGTCGATGGCTTCGCTGGGGTCCTCGAAGAGGTCCGCGGCGCGGCGGTAGAGCACCTCCGCTGTCGCGCCCTCCGCCCGGCGCGCGAGCTGAATCGAGGCCCGGAACAGGCCCGGGTTGTCCCCGGTCCGCGCGTAGGCCTCCGAGAGCAGGGACAGCGCTTCCTGGCCGCGCTCCCCCTCGGGGTCCAGCGCCACCACCGCCTCGAAGGCATCCGCCGCGTCCCGGTACGCGCCGATGGCGAGCGAGGCATGGCCCAGCCGCATCCACGTCCGCACGCGCACGGGCACCGGCAGCCCCTGGCCCACGGCCACCAGGCGCCGGTCATAGGGCTGCGAGGCGCTCGGGCCCCCGCCCTGTGCCGCCAGCTCCGCGCGCGCGGCCAGCGCCTCCATGTCCTCCCCCGCTTGGGCGAGGTAGGCGTCGAAGGCCTCCGCGGCCAGCAGCGTCTCCCCGGCCTCCAGCAGCCGCTCCGCGCGCTCGCGCAGCAGCGGCCGGGCCTCTTCGTCCGGCAACGCGGCCGCGCGCTGGGCGAGCAGGTCCACCAGCCGGCGCACGTCCCCGGCCATCCGCTCGCGCAGCAGCTCGAAGGCCTCGGTGTTCGTGGCGTCCAGTTCGAAGGCCTGGTCCTCGCACAGCCGGGCGCGCTCCATCGCGCCGTCTTCCCGGAAGGAGCGCGCCGCGGCCAGGTAGCTCGCGGCGGCCTCGCGCGGAGGCTGGTGCTGGGCCCGGCGCAGCATCAGCGCCGCCAGGGACTGCGTGTCGCCCGTCTTCGTCAGGAACTCCCGCTGCCGGGTGAAGACCGGCTCGCGGAAGGGGTCCGTCTCCAGGAGGATGGCGTCGAACTCCGCGGCGTCCTCGGCGCGGCCCACCTCGTGCAGCAGCTCCGCGGTCTGGGCGGTGAGCTCCAGGTCATCCGGAGCGGCAGCCCGGGCGGCCAGGAGCGCGATGACGGCCGCGTCGGGACGCCCCGCGCGCTCCCGGTAGATCGATGCCGCGCGGCGCAGCAGGGCCGAGCGGCGGGCAGCGTCCGGCTCCGCCTCGGCGCACTCCTCGTACCAGGCGGCCAGCTCCGCGAGCCGGCCCTCCCGCTCCAGCAACTCCGAGAGGAGCTGCTCCGCCTCGGTCAGCCCCCGGTCCCTGCGCAGCGCTTCCCGGAGCGAGGCTTCCGCCTTGGCCGCGTCGTCCAGCACCCCGAGGTACAGCCGCGTCAGGCGCAGCAGCACCTCGCCCTGCTCGCGCGCCCCCGCCTGCAACGGCAGCGTGCGCTCCAGCCAGCGGGCCTGCGCGGCCGGATCGCTCCGGCGCACGGCCAGCCCCTCGCCCATCCGCGCCGTCTCAAGGTCCGCGGCCAGCGTGAAGGAGCGCTCCAGGGACGCCTCGGCCGCGAGGAGGTCCAGCTTCACGTCCTGCAGCAGCTCCGCGCGGCGGCGCTCGTAGGCGGCGGCCCCGGCGGGCTTCTCCTGGGAGACCAGCAGGTCGCGGAGGATGCCGAGCGTCTCGAGCGCCTCGTCCATCCGCCCCGAGTCCTCGGCGAGCCGGGCCTCTTCGTCATACGCGGCGAGCGCCGTGTCCACCTGCCCTGCCCGGACCGCGAGCGTGGCCACCCGGCGCAGCTCCACCAGCAGCTCCAGCGTCCGGCCGCGCTCCCGGTAGAGCGCCGCGAGGGACTGGCGCAGCGGCAGGGGCTCGGAGGCCATCTCCGCGGCGCGCGCGAGCAGCGAGGCCGCCACATTCACGTCCGCCAGCGAGGCGAGGGCCCGCTCCGACAGCGCCACCAGCCGCTGGGCCGTCTCGTCCGAGGGCGGCAGGGCCTTCGCGTGCGCGACGAGGGCCTCGAAGGCCGCGCGCGGGTCGTCCCGCTCCAGCAACACCGCGAGCCGCTGAACGGCTTCCTCGTTCAGGGGACGCTGCGCCGCCAGGCGCCGCCAGGCGTCCACCGCGCGCTTCGGATCCCCGGCCCGCTCGGCCAGCTCGCCCAGGCGCCGCAGCGTGGCCTCCGCCGCCTCGGGGGCGCCCGTGAAGTCGGCCCGGGCCGCGAGCTTCTCCTGAAGGGGCAGCGCTTCCTTCACATCCCCCGCCTGGAACAGCAGCCCGGCGAGCTCCTCCAGGTGCTTGCCCTCGGCGGGCACCAGCGCGTGGGCACGCCGGGCGAGGACCAGGGCCCGGTCCTGCTCGGAGGCCTTCTGGGCATGGGCCGAGGCCTCCCACAGCAGGTCAGCGGCCTCGGAGGGCGACTGCTGGGGAACCGCTTCCTCCAGGAGCGTGGCGGCCTCCAGAAGGCTGCCCTGGCCCACCACGAGGGTGACGAGCTGGCGCCGGACGCGCATGTCCTCGGGGGACAGGCGCAGCGACTCGCGCAGCGCCGCCTCGGCCTCCGCGGGCTGCGCCAGCCTGTCGAGGTACAGCCCCGCCAGCTCCGCATATAATGATGCGGCGGTGGAGGCCGGGGCATGCGGCGCCTCGGCGGCCAGAAGCTCGGCGAGCGCGGACCAGTCCTCCAGGCGGCGCAGCACACGCTGTAGCGCGAGGGTGGCCCCTGGGTGACGCGGGCTGAGCGCGAGCGCCCCTTCCAGGCTGCGCGCGGCCTCCTCCAGCAAGTCCCGCTGCTCCAGCAGCGCGGCGCGGGAGAGCAGGGCCTCCACCCGGCGGGGCAACGGGCCCTGGCGTGCGGCGTCCGCGAGCGCTTCCGCCTCGGCCTCCGGCTGTCCGTCCCGGCGCGCCAGCGTGGCCAGGGAGAAGAAGGCCTCGCACCGGTCGGCGGGCAAGAGCTCCAGCCCGAGGACAGCGCGCAGGGCCTCGCGGGCAGGCTCCCGGACATCCTTCTCCACGAGCGTGGCGGCCAGCACGAGCAGGCGATCCCGGGCGCGCTCCCCCACGCTGGAGTCGGCGGCCACGGCACGGCGCCAGGCCGACAGCTCCGCCACCTCGTCCTGGGCCACGTGGGCCAGCTCGGCCAGGGCCAGCCAGAGCGGCGCGGGGCGCAGCGCCAGGCGCGCGGCCTCGGTGTAGTCGTCCCGGGCGGCCTCGGCGCGGCCCGCGCCCCGGTGGAGCGCGGCGCGGCGGGCGAGCAGCGTGGCACGCTCCTCCCCTTCGGCGGCGGAGAGCTGGGTGCCCAGCAGGACGAGGCGCTCGGCCTCCTCCTCCGGCGTTCCCGTGCCCGGCGCGGGGAGCAGGTCCATCAGCGCCCGCGCGGCCCAGAGGTCCGTGGGCTCCTCGGCGAGCAGGGCTCGCAGGGCGGTGGCGGCCTCGGCGGGCCGTCCCAGGGAGAGGGCCAGCTCCGCCAGCTCGCGCCGGGCCTGGCGCTGGGCCTCGCCGCGCAGCCGGGGCCACAGCTCCGTCAGCAGATCGGCCAGCGCATCACGGGCCCCCGCCTTGCGGTGCAGCTCCACGAGTTCGAGCTGGGCCTCCAGGTCCGACGGCGCGTGGGTGCTGTACTGAGCCAGCAGGCGCCGGGCGGCATCCGGGCGGTTCGCGCGCACCGCGGCGGTGGCGGCCTTCCGGTTGAGCGAGAGCAGCTCGGTCTCGCGCGGCGCATCCGGATCCGAGAGGGGCAAGGCCAGCACGGCCTCGAGGTCCTCCAGCGCCCCGCGTGGATCCGTGGGCAGCCGCAGCTCGGCCCGGCGCACGCGCGCGGGGGAGAAGGTGGCATCCCGCTCCAGGGCCTCGGCGAGGTACGTCTCCTCCCGGGCGCTGCCCGTGGCCAGGAGGGAGGCGCGGAAGAGCAGCCGCGCGCCCAGGCGCGTGTCGGCGATGAGGCCGGCCTTGCGCGCGTAGAGCCGGGCCGCCTCCAGCTTCTCGCCCCGCTCCAGCTCCAGCTCGGCGAGCAGCTCCAGCACCTCGGCGGCCAGGGGCCCCTGAGGGTCCGCGTCCAGCGCGGAGGACAGGCGCAGCAGCGCCGCGGGCTTCTCGCCCCGGGACAGGAGGTGGCGCGCGCTCTTGAGGAACAGCGGCGCGGCCTCGGCCACGCGGTCCGCGGAGGCCAGGGCCTGCGCCCGGGTGGCCCACAGCTCGGCCAGCTCGCGCGTCTCGCCCAGCTCCGTGTAGAGCGACTCCAGCCGGGTGGCGAGCGCATCGTCCAACCGGCGCAGGGGGAAGGCCTGCGCGTAGGCGGCCACGGCGGCCTCGCGGTCCCCCAGCATCTCGCACGCGCGGCCCAGGCGGGCGCGGATGTCGGCCAGGCGCTCGGGCGCGGCGGTGCGCGGCAGCGAGGACAGCAGGGACTCCAGGGCGCGCCGGGCATGCTCCGGCCGCTCGCAGCGCAGCGACAGGTCCGCCAGGTCCAGCAACACGGCGGCATCCGGCGTCAGGCGGGCGGCCTTCTCCAGCGCCACCAGCGCCTCGCCCACCCGGCCCAGCCGCGCCTCCAGCACCCCCGCCAGCTCGCGCAGGGCCGCCGCCGCCAGCCGCTTGTCGCCTTGCGCCTCGGCCACGCGCGCGCGCTCTTCCAGGGCGGTGGCCAGGCCGCCCATGTCCGAGCGCTTGCGCTGCAGCGCGCACAGCTCGCCCAGCGTGGGCAAGTCATCCGGCTCGGCCCGGAGCACTTCCTGGAGCGCGTGGACGGACAGCTCCAGGTCGAAGGTCAAATCGCGCGCCGCCACGGCGAGGCGCCGGTACTTCTGGGCACGCTCCTGCGGCTCCGCCGTCAGCCGCGCCAGTGCCCCGAGGCACCGCGTGAGCTGCCGTCCATCCCGCTGGGCCTCGGCCAGGGCGAGCAGGGCCTCCAGCGCGGGCTTGTGGTCGGGGTCTGCTTCCAGCGCGGAGGTGAGCAGGCGCTCGGCCTTCTCCGGCTGCTGGAGCCGGGCGCGGTACAGCTCGCCGGCCTCCGCCCACAGGGCGGCGCGCTTGCCGGGCTCCTCGTACACCGCGGCGGCCTTCTCCAGCGCATCCGCCAGTTCCTGCGTGCGGCCGGTGGCCCGGAAGTACGGGATCAGCTCTTCCAGGGCCGGCAGGTCCCTCGCGTCCAGCGCGAGCGCGGCCTCCAGGTGCTCCCGGGCCCGGGCGGGGTCTCCCAGGCGCGTGCGGCTCAGCCGGGCCAGGGCGTGGTGGCTGGCGTGCGCGGCGCGGCGCACGGACTCCGAGCGCGGCGCGGGCCCGGCAAGCTCCAGCGCCTGGAGGTACCCATCGAGCGCCTCCTGCACCTTGCCCAGGGACTCGGCCACGCGCGCGGCGGCGAAGCGGGGCTCGGCCTCGCCGGGCATCAGCGTCACCGCCTCGCGGTAGCGCAGCAGGGCGTTGTCGAGCTGCTGGAGCCCCTCCTCCCAGACGCGGCCCGCCAGCAGGTTCGCCTGCCCCACCCGGTCCAGCTCGTGCCGGGCCAGGGCCACCTCGCGCAGCCGGTCCAGCGCCTTGAGGGCGCGCAGGTGCTCGCCGCCGCGGTGGCACAGCTCGCCCAGCAGCAGCAGGGCATCGGGCTGATCCGGGGCCAGCCGCAGCGCCGCCTCGCAGTGCAGGCGCGCGCCGGCGATGTCGTCCTCCGTCTGGGCGCACAGGCGCGCCAGGTGCACGTGGGCGTCGGCGGCCTCGACGGGGTCCCTCGCCAGCGCGGCCAGCCGCCGGTAGGCACGCACCGCCCCGGCCCGGTCCTTCGCCAGGTCCGAGGCGCGCGCCAGGGACTTGAGCGAGGGCAGGTGGTCGGGCTTGAGGCCCAGCAGCTCGTGCAGCGCCTTCACCGCCACCTGGGGCGCGGTGTCGCGCGAGCAGCGCGCGGCGGCCTCGGCAGCGTGGAAGGCGGCGGCGTCCTCGGAGGTGCGGCGCGACAGGGCACTCAGGGCCAGGTAGCGCTCGGCGGCCCGGGGCCCCTCGCCCCGGCGCTCGCGCACCACCGCCTCGCCCCAGAGGGCCGCGGGGCTCTTCTCGCGGCGGCGCAGCAGGGCCGACGCCACATCCAGCGCCAGGTCGTGCGCCTGGGGGTCCGCGACGAGCAGCGACAGGAGCCGCTCGGCGGCAAAGGGGTGCGCGTCCTGCGCGTCCCCCACCTGGAGGTAGGCCTCGCGCGCCTCGGCCAGACGGCCCTCGGCGATGAGCGCCTCCTGCTCCGCGAAGGCCCGCGCGCCCTCCAGCGTCATCAACAGCTCATCATCCGGAGCCGCCGGCGGGGGCAGCCCTCCGGCCGCGAAGCGCAGGCGCAGCCCCTTGCTGGACACCTCGGCGGCGGACAGGCGCGCCTGGTCCAGCTCCGGCATCTTGAAGCCCCGCGTCACCGCGGCCTGCTGGCACAGCGCGGGCAGCACCCGGGTGGAGAACCCGGTGGCGCCCTGCACCTCCACCTCGGGCAGCAGCCCCAGCTCCGCCACGGCCGCCGCCAGCACCCCCGGCACCTGCACGGAGGCGGTGGGCGAGAAGCCATAGAGGCGGACGTCGTACAGGTAGAGCGCCAGCTTCTCCCCGTCCCCATCGAAGGCGACCTTGAAGGTGACGGGGGTGCGCTCCGGGCCGAGCAGCCGGGCCTGCCCCTCCAGGTACCCCGGGCGGAAGTGGAGCTTCAGCTCCTCGATGCCCGAGAGCCGTCCGGCCAGCTCCGACACCTTGCGGGCCACCAGGTCCGCGTCGACGGTCAACTCCAGGAAGCCAAAGAGCAGCTTCTTGCGCTGGTAGCGCGAGGGCCCGGCGCTGAAGTTGAACGGGAAGGTGACGTCCGGAATCTGCAGCGCGAAGTCGGTGATGGACAGGCCGGGCGCGAGCACCAGCGGCGGAAAGCCCACGAAGGCTCGCCGGTCCAGCAACCGGAGCTCGGGGGACACGGCGCGCGTGTCGGGCGCGGGCTTGGAGGAATCGCTGTCGGTGGCCATCGGGGTTGGGTGCCCAGGAAGCTAACACGCACCCTAAGCCCTCGGAATTTTTACCAATCCCCTGGCTGGAGGGCAGGCGGTTCAGCGGATTACACAGCGGGTGGAACTTCACCGGCCCGCGAGAGATGAACCATGCGCCGGAGGGCGTTCTCGGCCAAGATGCCGGGCGGTGCTTGCCTCCGACACCCTCGTTCTCGATGGCCGCTTCCGGGTTCTCCAGCCCCTGGGCGCCGGAGGCATGGGACAGGTGTACCTGGGCGAGCAGGTGTCGCTGGGCCGCAAGGTCGCCATCAAGGTCCTCCACCAGGATCTGCACCTGCAGCCGGGCATGGCGGAGCGCTTCAAGCGCGAGGCCCAGCTCCTGTCGGCGGTGGAGCACCCGGCCGTCGTGCGGATCATCGACTTTGGCGAGTCCGAGCACTCGGCCTGCCTGGTGATGGAGCTGGTGGAGGGCGAGAGCCTCAACGACGTGCTCCAGAAGGGCCCGCTGGCCCCGGAGCGCGCCCTCACCGTGCTGCGCCAGCTCGCCGAAGGGCTGAGCGCCATCCACGCCCAGGGCATCATCCACCGCGACATCAAGCCGGAGAACGTCTTCCTCACCAGAGGCCCCCGGGGCGAGCAGGCGCGGCTCTTGGACTTCGGCATCGCGCGGCTCGTCGAGCCCGACGCGGACAGCGCCGTGAGCCAGGTGGGCATGGTGCTGGGCACCCCGGAGTACCTGTCCCCCGAGCAGGCCGTGGGCGCCCGTGCCGACGTGCGGAGCGACCTGTACTGCCTGGGCGTGCTCGCCTACCGCGTGCTCTCCGGGCAACTGCCCTTCCCGGGCCCCAGCCCGCGCCAGTTCATCGCCCAGCATGCCAGCGCCGCCCCCCTGCCCCTGGACCGGGCCGCGCCGGGGCTGGCCACGCACCCCACGCTGGTGCCCCTGGTGATGCGGCTGCTGGAGAAGGAGCCCTCGCGGCGCTTCCAGACCGCCCACGAGCTGGCGGACGCGCTGTCCTCCGCCGCCACCCTGCCCTTGCCGGCCTCGGCCCTGCCCCCGGGCGCGTCCAGCCTCGCGCAGCCGGTCTCTACCGGCACCGCGGCCTTCGGGGCGCCGCCGCCCGTGCCGGACGGAGAGGCCCCCAGCGAGGGCCCCCGGGTCTGGAGCCCGCCCGCGGGCAGCAGCGCCACGGCGGCCTTTGGCGGCCCGCTGCCCCCGGTCAGCTCGGGCACGGCCATCTTCGGAACCGCGGCGCCGGCCTCCAGCGGCACGCTGACGAGCAAGCCGCAGAACCTCACGGTGATGCTCACGAGCATCCAGGGCTTCTCCGAGCTCGTCTCCCGGCAGACGCACGAGGAGCACCTGCGCATGCTTCAAACCTACGAGGAGCTCCTGGTGCCCGCGATGCGCGAGCGCGAGGGGAAGCTCGTGCAGAAGCGCGAGGACTCGCTGCTCGCGGTGTTCGCCTCGCCCACGGGCGCGGTGCTCTGCGGCATGGAGATGCAGGACCGGCTCTGGCGGCACAACCAGACGCTGCCCCCGGAGGGCCAGCTCCGCGTGCGCCTCTGCCTGCACACGGGCGAGGTGCTGCTCACGCGCGGCATGGTGATTGGCGAGCCCATGCAGATCGTCAAGTCCGTGGAGCAGGTGGCCCTGGCGGACGAAGTCACCTTCACCGAGTCCGTGAACCTGGCGCGCAACCGGGCCGGGACGGAGAGCGAGCCCTGCGGCACCATCGCCCTGCCCGGCGTGGGCGGGGCGCTCCAGCTCTACCGCGCCAAGCGCGCCGCCGAGGGCCTCCCCTTTGGCGTCCCGCCCTCCACGGACGCCTCGCTGTCCAAGAAGACCGGGATGATGGCCACACGTCCCCGGCTCGCCTGGCCGCGGGGCACCGGCCTGCAGGGGCGCACGCTCCGGCTCGCGGTGGGGGGCGCCGTCGCGGGACTGTTCCTGCTGGGAAGCGGGGTGGCGGTGTGGCACTGGAACCAGAGCCCCGACATCCAGGCGCGGCGGCTGCTGAAGGCGGACAAGCCCGCCGAGGCGCTCAAGCGCATCGACGCGGTGCCCCTGGAGGAGCGCAAGCAGGACGCGGCGCTCCAGGGCACCCGGGCGCGGGCGCTGCACGCGCTGAACCGCCACACCGAGGAGCTCAACACCCTGCTGGCGCTGGAGGCGGACGCCAAGGAGGACGTGGCGCCCGAGGTGCTGGAGGGGCTCGCGGAGGACTTCGGCGAGGACGAGGGGGACAAGGGACTGCGCAAGCTGCTGGCCGCGTTTCCCAAGAAGGCGCTGCACGGACACTTCGAGTCCCTGGCCGAGGGCGAGTACTCACCCAAGCAGTGGGGCGCGCTGCGCTACCTGGAGGCCATGCAGGACACCGAAGGGGTGGACCTGGTGCGCGTGTACACGGCGGCGCTGGCGGCGAAGGGCTGCGGCGTCCGGGCCAAGGCGGCGAGGCGCCTCGGGGCCCTGGGAGACGCGGACGCGGTGCCCGCGCTCACCAAGCTGGCCAACGCGCCCAAGGAGCGGGCCGTGTTCTCCGGAAAGAACTGCGGCCAGGATGAAGCGGCCGACGCGCTTCAGCTCCTGAAGAAAAAAGCCAACTGAGCGGGCTCAGTCGTCGCGCCGCGCATGGCCATGCCCCCGGCCCCGCCCGTGGCCATGGTCATCGTCGTCCCAGTCCTTGCCCCGGCGCTTCACCTTCTCGTCCACCTTGAGCAGCTCGCGCGAGAACGCGTGGTAGTCGGCGAAGAGGTGGCCCCGGGCGTTGCCCACGGAGGCGTCGTACTGGAGCTTCCACACGTCATTGCCCGTGCGGTGGGCCTTGCGGAGCTGGCACTGGTAGCCCCGGGAGCGGCACAGCGAGTAACCCTGGTGCACCGCCTCGTCGTAGCTCATGGCCACGGGCCGGGGCGGCGGTGGAGGAGGCCCCCGCCGGCGGGGATTCGAGGACTGCACCAGACAACCAGGCACCAGCAGCAGAACACCCAAGAGCAGGACAATGCGCATCCCCCTCCCATACGACTGGGAACGGGGCGCCTTCAATCCCACATGCCCAACAGGGCTCACATCCGGGGCGTTCCCGGGGGGGGGCGCGCCACGTCGTCCTTCAGCGCATCCAGGATGGCATCCAGCTCCTCGTGGATGGTGCGGATGACGGCGTGGAGGCCGTCCGCGTTGCCGCCCGGGTTCTGGATCAGCTTCCGCCCCTGCGCCAGCGCCCCGCACAGCACCCGGGGCTGCATCAGCTCCAGGGGCATCTTCATCTGGTGGGTCAGAAAGTCGAACGCCTCCACGTTGCCCGTCTCCAGGGCCTTGCGGAGGTCATGCTTCTGCTTCTCGAAGGTCCCGATGGCGATGGTGCTCAGCTCGACTTCTCCCGACCGGTCCCCCTCCGCCAGGTTCTTGAAGCGCTGGAGATCAAAGCGCGGCTCGGGCTGGGGGGCACTCACCCCAGCAAGCGCCTGCACGGCCGTCTCCTGGGCGCGGTCCTTCTCCGCCAGCGCCCGGGAGCGGGTCCCGTGCCGGGCGAGCACCGCGAAGAGCTCCTGGGGCATGAAGGGCTTGCCGACGAAATCCGTGAAGCCCGCATCCTCGCGCGCCTCCGGCCCCAGCAGCGCCGAGGCCGACAGGGCGATGATGGGCAGCCGCCGCAGCCGGGCGATGGAGTGGTTCCGCAGGAGCTGGGTGGCCTCGTAGCCGTCCATCTGGGGCATCTGCAGATCCATCAGCACGGCGTCGTACCGGTGCTCCAGGGCCCGCTCCACCGCTCGCCGGCCATTCTCCACCACGTCGAAGTCCACGCCCCACCGGCGCAGGAACTGGGAGAGCACGAAGACGTTGACGGCGTTGTCCTCGGCCACCAGGACCTTGAGCCCCTGGAGCGCCCGCGCATCCGGCAGCTCCTCCTCCGGTACTTCCAGGGCCACGGAATCCGGGGCCGCCTTCAGCCGCACGTCGAAGGAGAACGAGGAGCCCTCGCCCGGCACGCTCTCCACGTGCATCTTGCTGCCGTGAAGATCCAGGAGCTTCTGGCAGATGGTCAGCCCCAGGCCGGAGCCGCCGTACTTCCAGGTGATGTCGTAGCTGGCCTGGGAGAACTCCTCGAAAATCCGCGCCAGCCGGTCCTGCTCGATGCCAATGCCCGTGTCCGACACCCGGAAGCCCAGGGACACCCGGTCCGCGTCCTTCTTGAGCAGCCGGACCCCCAGCGTCACGGAGCCCTCCTCGGTGAACTTGATGGCATTGCCCAGCAGGTTGGTGAGCACCTGGCCCAGCTTGACGGGGTCTCCCATCAGCTCGCTGGGCACCCGCGGCTCGAACTCCACCCGGATGGCCAGCTTCTTCTCCTCCGCCTTGACGCTCAAGCCGGAGCAGATGCCGTGGATCAGCTGGCGCAGGTCGAACCGCCGCTCCTCCAGCGCCATCTTGCCCGCCTCCAGCTTGTTGAAGTCCAGGATGCTGTTGAGCAGCCCCAGCAGGTTCTCGGACGAAGTCCTCAGGATGCGCACGTACTCCTGGTACAGCGGCGGCAGCGTGGCCTGCCCCAGCAGGTTCGACAGCCCGATGATGGCGTTCATCGGGGTGCGAATCTCATGGCTCATCATGGACAGGAAGTCCGCCTTGGCCTGCGTGGCCTGCTCGGCTTTCTTCCGGGCCAGCACCAGCTCCCGCTCGTAGTTCTTGCGGTCGGTGATGTCGAACAGGGTGGTCCGGTGGAACAGCGTCTTGCCCGACGCGTCCTTCTTCTGCACGGTGTTGAGCAGCACCGGAAACCGCTGGCCGTTCTTGCGCACCAGATCGAACGTCAGCTCGTTCACGGCGCCCTGGAGCTGGAGCAGGGGCGCGTAGTGCGTCTCGTGGAAGATGCGCCCGCCGCCGGTGAGCAGATCCTGAAGCCGCTTGTGCCCCAGCAGCTCCTCCCGCGAATAGCCCATCCACCGCAGGAAGGTCTGGTTGGCCCGGACGAGGGTGCCATCGGGCAGCGTGGAGATGTAGCCACAAGGCGCGCTGTCGTAGAGTTCCTCAGCACTCTCCTCCACTCCGGTGCTGGACAGTGTCTTCTCTGGGCTTTCCACGGTGCGACCCGGCTCTCAAGCGGCGAGGAAACTTCTCATGGCATCAATGGTCTCTTCGGGAGCGCTCAGATGAGGACAGTGTCCAGTAGCTTTCATCAGCCGCAGCTCGCTCCGGGCCAGCGTCCCGTGCAGGTACCGGCCCACGGATTCCGGCGCGATGGCGTCCTGGGCGCACTGGAGGATGAGCGTCCGGGCCTTCAGCTTCGGCAGGTCCGCCCGGTTGTCCGACAGAAAGGTGACGCGCGCGAAGTGCTTGGCGATCTCCGGATCCGCCCGGCAGAAGCTGTTGTTCAGCTCCGCGGCCAGCTCGGGGCGGTCCGGGTTGCCCATGATGACCGGGGTGATGGCGCTGGACCAGCCCAGGTAGTTGCTCTCGAGAGACTCCAGCAGTTCCTCAATGTCCTGCCGGGTGAAGCCCCCCGCGTAGCTCCCATCGTCGATGTAGCAGGGCGAGGGGCCCACCATGATCATGCGCTCGAACCGGTGCGGCTCGGCGATCGCCGCCAGCAGGCCGATCATCGTGCTCACCGAGTGGCCCACGAAGATGGCGTCCTTCAGGTCCAGCTCCCGGCAGATCTCCAGGAGATCATCCGCATAGCCCTTCAGGGCGCTGTACTTGCTGCGGACGTACGCCGTGGTATCCGACTGCCCCGCCCCCACGTGGTCGAAGAGCACCAGCCGGTAGTCCCGCTCGAAGGCTGGGGTGATGTGGCGCCAGACGTTCTGGTCACACCCATACCCATGGGCCAGCACCATCACCTTGGGCCCCTGGCCGAGGAGACGGACGTTGTTTCGCTGAAGGGCAGTCATGGGCACGGGCGGAGGGGGAAAGTCGCCACTGCCGACCAACGTAGGCAGATTCCCCTCGAACTCAAGGGCGAGCGCACCCCGGCGGATTGGCCTTTGGGACAGGTGGGAAATGATGACACATGTCATCCCCCTGGTGACTCAGGTCCTACCTGAGCCCGGCTTTTCCGTGGTGACACCTGTCACCAGGGGAGACTCCGCCTGCTTGTGATTTCAAGGCTTTGCCTGGGCAGCAGGCGCCTGTGGGACCATGTAGCTCATGGCACACATCATGCTCTAAGTCTGCGCATATCCCCCACCCACACTTACCTGTGGGTTCGCCCCAGAGCCGCTCACCATGCACGTTCCTTCCAAGACCCAGAAGCCCACGCTGTCCACCCCTGTGGCCCCCCTGGCCCCGGCCGCCCCGCTGACGAAGAGCGCGGTCCCGGCGAAGGCGTCCACCGCGCGCCCGAGCCAGGAGACCTCGAGCTTCGCCCAGGCCTCCAAGGCCCGGGTGGCGCTGAGCGCGGAGCCCACGAAGACCACGGGCCCGCTGGCGCTGAACAGTGCCCAGGCGCAGGCAGCCATCCAGAAGACGGTGGACTTCGTGCAGGAGAAGGCCCACCGGGGCCTGGTGCCCGGCGTGGACGCCTCCCAGGCGCTGGCCCCCGTGTCCGTGGAGCATGACGCGCTGGGCATGACGCACGTGCGCATGGACCGCCGGCACGAGGGCGTGAAGGTGTTCGGCGAGCAGGTGATTGGCCACCTGAACCGCGAGGGCCAGGTGGAGAGCCTCACCGGCAACGTCGCCACGCTGCCCCAGGGGCTGGGCTCGGCGCCCACGAAGCTGTCGGCCCAAGACGCGCTGGCCCTTGCCCAGAAGCAGTTCGCGGGGCAGACGGACCGGGCGCCCACCTCCGAGCGCGTCATCTTCCAGGGCAAGGACGGCCAGTACCACGCCGCCTACCACGTGGAGCTCACCAACACCTCGAACCTCAAGGCCGAGGACCGTCCGCAGCGGATGAACTACCTGGTGGATGCGAACTCGGGCGAGCTGCTCACCCAGTACAACCAGATGGGCGGCATCGAGCTGCCCCACGCCCACGGCAAGGGCGCCGCGGCGGCCCCGGCCCCGGGCACGCCGAAGGCCTCCACTCCGGAGCTTCCCGCCACCGGCAAGGCGGATGACACCACGCTCTACAGCGGCAAGGTGGAGCTCTCCACGAAGAAGAACGCGGACGGCACCTACAGCCTGGAGGACAGCACGCGCGGCAAGGGCGTGGTGACGGTGGACGCGCAGAACAAGAGCCAGGCGGGCCGCGTGCTGCCCATCACCGACAAGAACGATGCGTGGGGCGAGGCCACGGACCCTTCGCGCAACAAGGCCGCGGTGGACGCGCACTACGGCGCGGCGATGACGTACGACTTCCTGAAGGACGTGCTCGGCCGGGACTCGCTGGACGGCAAGGGCGAGAAGCTCGTCTCCAACGTGCACATCGGCACGAACTACGTGAACGCGTACTGGGACGGCCAGCAGATGAACTACGGCGACGGGGACGGCAAGCAGTCGGGGCCGCTCACCACGCTGGACATCGCGGGCCATGAAATCGCCCACGGCCTCACCGAGCGCACCGCGGGGCTCATCTATGACGGGGAGTCCGGCGGCCTGAACGAGGCGTTCAGCGACATCATGGGCACGGGCGTGGAGTGGTACGCCTCGCAGAAGAACAAGGCCGTCGAGTTCGACTGGAAGATGGGCGAGGACGCGTGGACGCCGGCCAACGGCACCGGGGACGCGCTGCGCTACATGGACGACCCGTCGAAGGACGGCTACTCCATCGACCACTACAAGAACTTCCCGAAGCAGACCGAGGTGCACGGCTCCAGCGGCATCGCCAACAACGCCTTCTACCTGCTGGTCAACGGCGGCACCAACCGCACGTCCAAGGCCGAGGTGAAGGACGGCATCGGCATGGAGAAGGGGCTCCAGGTGTACTACCGCGCCCTGGCGCACTACATGACGCCGAACACCACGTTCGCCCAGGCGCGCCAGGCCACGGTGAAGGCGGCCACGGACCTGTACGGCGCAGGCTCCGCCGAGGCCCAGAAGGTCGCCGAGAGCTGGAGCGCGGTGGGCGTGAACTGAGTGCCGCCTAGCCTGGGTCCAACGCCCAGGTACCCTGCTCCCAATGCTTCAGGGTCTGCTGCGCCTCCAGTGCCGGCAGACCCTTGTGCTTCGCGGCCTCCTCCAGCACCGCCTTGGCTTCCGCAGTCCGGTGACGCAACAGGAACGCCGCAGCCATGACCCTGACGTCCATACGGGCATGGGTGAGCAGCACGGCGAGCGCATCCCGCCCGGCGTCCCCATGCGCGCACAGCTTGTCGAAGGCCGCGAGGTAGCGCTTCGCATGACGGTTGCCCTTGGCGGCACTGCCCTGAGCAATCTCCTCCGTCTGGGCAGCGACATTCTGGGCGAACGCCTCCACGAGCTTTTCCAGTTTCGTCATGGCCAGACTCCGTCTCCCCGTGTGCGGAGATTCTTACTACCCGGCCATATCGGAACAGCGTTAGAGGGAGCTGACCATCTGAAACCCGCTGGTATCCGGAAGGCACTTCCCGAGGGCGAAAGCCGCCTGGATATCTGTGGAGGTGACCGCGTAGTACTAACCTGATCACGGTTCCATGTTCCGGCCCAGCCCTTATCCATGCACTCGTTGTACGTGTTGATGCACGCCTTCTTCCACTTCGGGAGGAGCCCCGCCACATCCAAAACCCGTGCGGTGGCTCAAGGCCGCGACCATGACCGGCCACCAGCAGACAGGGGCTCGATTGGGTGAGTTCATGAATTCAACGAGAGGGCGGCGAGGGGCGCGCGACGACGGCCTCGTAGGTTGTTTGCCTGCCTCCTATCTTGCTAGGTTAGGTGGGCGATGCTCGACTATCTGCCCTGCCGCTTTGTCCTGATTGCTGTGCTCGTAGGAACTGTAGCCAGTGCCAAAGAACGCGTGCCCCAGCTCCGGAACGTCACTTTTCCGCACCGGCCCGATCAGGTTGCCCGCCCGGTTTACGTGGCGGGGGAGATCGCTACCGTTCTCCACTTCGAGCAGAACGTTGATCCGGCGCGCACGAAGCTGGAGGGTTGGGAAGGCCGCTTCGAGCCTCTGGGGGTGGCCGGTCAATCGGTGGTGATCATTCCACTGCACGATCTGACGCCAGAAGACCGCCTACCACTAGTGGTGACTTTGGTGGACGGAACGCAGGTACCCATCACCGTCACGGCGGACAAGGACAACGTGGATCATCAGGTGAACATGGTCTGGGATCCGGAGAGTGTGAAGTACCTTCGGGCGAACTTGGAGAACGCGCTTTGGCGGGAGCAGCGCTACCGGGAAGAAAACGAACGCTACGAACGAGAGCGGAAGTCCCCAGACCATGCTTTAGCTGCGCTTCTGGCTTCTGGGGCAGAGCGACAAACTTCGTTCACCGCAAAGCGAAGCTACATCTACAACAACGACGGGCAGACTGACATCGGAATGACTGTGTATTCAGGGAGAGGGAAGGCAGCGGTCGTGATCAAGATCAAGAATCACTTGGACCGGTTCTGGAATCTGAGTCAGGCCCGCCTCACGTCCGCAACCGACTTCTGGCAACCCTTCAGCAAGACACGCGAGTGTGCAGTTACGATGGAGCCTCACTCCATTGCTCCCGGTGCCACCGGAGTGGTGGCCATCGTCGCAGACAGACGCGCGTTCACCACCACAGAGAGAGGGGAGTTCGAAACCTTGGCGCTTCAGCTCATTCGCGATGATGGCCTTGTAGAAGCGTTCGTGAAGTTGGAGCCCGCGCTTGCTCGCCAGTAGGAGCGGAAGATGAGCATCAGCAAAGGCACTCTCGTGTGCTTCGCGAGCCTCCTCGTCACTTCCTCTGGCTGCCCTGCTACCGGCACAGGAGCCGGTGCAGTAAATCTCCGCTCAGACGGAACTCCTGGATCTGAGAAGTGCCCAGCGGAAGCGCTCAAAGCGATGGAGTACCTGCGCTTGTCGGTTGGGGACTCCGCGTGGATTCAACTCGATGCCAACCAAGACGATACAAGCCCGATAACTCTCTACGAAGGCCCTATCGAAAGCTACTTGGATGATGACCTCGGCCTCCTCGAATCGCCCACTCGACTTTACGGCCGGGTTTGGACGAGCGGTCCACAGGTGGTCATCAGGTACTACGAGGCACGTCCACCTCGCGGAACGAAGATCCCCATTTGCGCCGTGGCCCGGTTGGCGAAGGGGCAACTGAGAAAGCGCCCCGACTCCAAGCCCGGAACCGCCATCCTCGAATTCTCCCGTGCAGCGGTCTACATCGTCGATGACTTCCGGTGAGGGCTCTCCAGCACATTCAGAGGCTCGTCGCACTCATACCGTGTGAACAAGACAGGCCAAATGCCAGCATCCAAACGCACGATCCACTTCGACGTATGCTTCAAAGGAGAAACGTATCAATGCTCTTTAAGGTCCAGGTCTGCCCAGTGGAATAAAATCGACATGCTTTGGCCCGAGAGTCACTCCGGATATCTTCCGGAGTATCAGTTTGCGGAAGATCAGGTCGTGCAGGATCAGGTTCGGGCTCACATCCGAGGCCCGTGGTCCAGCAACTTTTATCCCATCACGTGGAAGGAAGAACGGCCTTCGGGCGAGGCAGGCATCGCTGTTGTTCTAGAATCGCCTCATGAAGACGAGTACGATTCTGTGTCGCGCGCGCCATTAGCCCCTCTCAACAACATCAACTCCCGCTGCAAGTTTCTTCGCCGGATTGGTGACATCCTAAATCATGTTGCCGCGAAGGGAATCACAATCCCCGAGGGAGACGTTGTGCTATGCAATCCTGTCCCCTATCAGGCATCACTGGCCCGTCTCTACAAAGTTCGCGAGCCATATCCCATAGATCAGATAACGAAAGAAGTCTGGCGAGCCATCTATTGCATTCAGGCTATACGGACAGATTTCCGCGTGCGACTCGCGATTCACTACAGACCCACCCTCATCATTAACGCATGCACGTCTAGGTTTCAGAAGCGAGTCCAGAGAACGCTAAGGGCTTTGGTCGCAAGGGGGTACCTGAATGCCACCCTTGTTCGGGTACCCCACCCCGTTACATGGGACTACCCCCAGAAAACCCTCAGTAAGATTTCGCTAGATGGCACGATCCGCCAGCGCAGAATGACTCTGGGCGCGTAACATAGGCAGTAACGGGGCACTGTTGGGGGCGAACCGTGCGCTAAGGCAAGCAGCAGGACCGCGACGCACAGACGGGATGCCATGGAATGGCATCCTCATACCACCTGCGACCTGGCCTCGGCCCTCCGGACCCTACTTCTTCTCTTTCAGGGCCTGGATGACTTCGCGCGCGGCCGCCACGGACGAGGCCGGGTTCTGTCCCGTCACGAGCCGGCCGTCCCGCACCGCGAAGCTCTTCCACATCGGGCCCCGCTCGTAGCGGGCGCCCAGCTCCCGCAGCCGCGTCTCCAGGGCGAAGGGCACCACCTTGTCGAGCTTCGCGCCCTGCTCCTCCTCGTTCGAGAAGGCCGCCACGCGCTTGCCGGCCACGAGCGGACGGCCCTCCTTGTCCTTCACCCCCACCAAGGCCGCCGGCCCATGGCAGACCGCCGCCACCACGGAGCCCCGGGCGTACCCGTCCGCCAGCAAGCGCTGGAGCGGCGTGTGCACCGCCAGGTCCCACATCACCCCGTGCCCGCCCACCACGAAGTAGGCGTCGTACGTGTCCTTCACCTTCTCCAGCACCAGCGTGTTCTCCAGCTTCTTCGCCACCTGGGGATCCGCCAGGAAGGCGCGGGAGACTTCGTCCGCGTCCTTCACGCTCTTGGGGTCCGCGGGCGCCTTACCCCCGCGCGGCGAGGCGATGTCCACCTGCGCCCCCGCCTCCGTGAACTCCTTGTAGGGCGCCGCCAGCTCCTCCAGCCAGTAGCCGGTGCGCTCCGGGGTGTCTCCCAATTGCTCGTGACTGGTGACAATCAGCAGGATCTTCACGGCCGCCAGCAGCTTCATCGTTCTCTCGCCTCGCGTGGGCCCTGGTCGTCAGGGCTTCAGTGGCTTCAGAAGTACCGCCACGGCATTCCCAAGAAAACCGAGCGCTTCTTCACATACACTCAAGCCATGCTTGGCAATCACGAGGCGCTGTGGACGCTGTGGGAAGTGAGCCGCGCGGGCACCCATGCCGCCGCCGCGGCCCGGTTGGGCATCACGGCCTCCGCGGTCGGCCAGCAGCTCAAGGCCCTGGAGCAGCGGCTCGGCGTGGCGCTGTTCGAGCGGGTGGGACGCCGGGCCCGGCTCACGCCCACGGGGCAAGCGCTGATCGACCGTCTGGCCGAGCACCT
Source organism: Allostigmatella hybrida (assembly GCF_020103775.1). Taxonomy (NCBI): domain Bacteria; kingdom Pseudomonadati; phylum Myxococcota; class Myxococcia; order Myxococcales; family Archangiaceae; genus Allostigmatella; species Allostigmatella hybrida. The sequence continues at coordinate 587,165 of NZ_JAHXBH010000001.1, read as the reverse complement.
GCCCGCCCTGGACGCGGCGCTCGACGCGGCGGCAGAGACTCAGCGCACGGTGAAGGGCGAGGTGTCCCTGGGAGGTCCCTGGCCCTTCTGCCGCGCCTGGCTGCGGCCCCGGCTGCCCGGGCTGATGGAGCGCTACCCGGAGCTGCGGCTGACCATCCGCTTCGAGGTGGCCAGCCTGCTCATCCGCCGACTGCTCGCGGGCGAGGTGGACCTGGCCATCGTGGGCACCCTGCCCGAGGAACCAGCGCTGGAGGTCCGGGAGATTGGCCAGGAGCACTTCCTGGCCGTGGCCTCGCCCGGGTATGTGCGAAAACACGGAACGCCGCGCACGGCCCGCGACTTCGCCCAGCACCGCTTCATCGCGTTCGACCCGGACCTGGCGATGCTCGCCCCGTGGTGGCGCGCGGCGTTCGGGCCCCAGGAGCCGCTGCCCTCCCAGGTGGTGTGCCACATCGCGAACCTGGACGAGATGCTGGCGCTCGTGGAGGCCGGATGTGGCATCGCCGTACTCCCAGGCTACCTGGTAGGGCCCGTGCTGGAGGCCGGGCGCGCCGTGGCCCTGGAGCCCGAGTCCCGGCGCGCTTCGCTGCGCCGCCCGCGCGGAACGCTCTGGCTGGCGTGGCGCAAGGCCGCGGCCCCGGCGGCGCGTTTTCTCGCCGTGCGCGACTGGCTTCTGGAGGGCGCCGGGCAGGCGGGTGAATTCACGGTGGCCATTCCCCCCAGGACGCAGTACGGAAGGGAGGCCCCTGCTCCTTCGGGCAGGCGACACGACACCCAAAGGGCTCCGCTGGGGCCCGGGAGAAAGGCCCTGCGGTGAGCACGCTGAAGGGAAAGACCCTGTTCATCACTGGCGCGAGCCGAGGCATTGGTCTGGCCATCGCCAAACGCGCCGCGCGGGACGGCGCCAACATCGTCATCGCCGCCAAGACGTCCGCGCCCCACCCCAAGCTGCCCGGCACCATCTACTCGGCCGCCGAGGAGATTGAGAAGGAGGGTGGCAAGGCGCTGCCCCTCATGGTGGACATCCGCCAGGAGGAGCAGATCCACGACGCCGTGAAGCAGGCCGTGGAGCGCTTCGGGGGCATCGACATCTGCGTGAACAACGCCAGCGCCATCAGCCTCACCGGCACGCTGCAGACGCCGATGAAGAAGTTCGACCTGATGTTCGGCGTCAACGTGCGCGGCACCTACGCCACCACCCAGGCGTGCCTGCCGGAGCTGCTCAAGGCGAAGAACCCGCACGTCCTCACGCTCTCGCCGCCGCTCAGCATGAAGACCAAGTGGTTCCAGGGCCACGTGGCCTACACCATGGCCAAGTACGGCATGAGCATGTGCGTGCTCGGCATGGCCGAGGAGTTCCGTGAGAACGGCGTGGCCTTCAACGCCCTGTGGCCGCGCACCACCATCGCCACCGCCGCGGTGAACATGCTGGGCGGCCAGGAGATGATGGACGCCAGCCGCACCCCGGACATCATGGCCGACGCGGCCTACGCCATCTTCACCCGCGACAGCCGCGCGTGCACCGGCAACTTCTTCATCGACGACGAGGTGCTGCGCCAGGCGGGCGTCACCGACTTCGACCAGTACCTGGTGAAGCCCGGCACGCAGCCCCTGCCGGACTTCTTCATCGACTGAGGCGAGCGCCTCGCTTCCCCACGGGGGCCCTGAAGCGCCCAGGCCCCCGCGTCCGCCTCAGCCCTCCCAGGCGGCCAGCAGGGAGCGGACCCGCGCATACCGCTGGAGCAGCCGCTCGCGGTGCGCGCTGAGCAGCACCATGAAGCCCACCACCATCAGCCCCAGCAGCGACAGGAACGCGGCGCCCACGCGGTGGTCGCGCATGCCGAAGCGCACCAGGTTGGCGGCCACACATGTCACCAGGAACGCCGAGCCCAGGTAGACGTAGGAGCGGATGCGCAGGGCGATGCCCGCGCCCACGCCCAGCAGGCACAGCCCCACGCACAGCAGCATCGCCTGGCCGTTGTTGAACATCAGCGGCTGCCAGGCCCCGGCGGCATAGATGACGGTGACGGCCAGGGCGCGCAGCCGCGCCAGGGTGTCAGGGGCGAGCGAGTCCCGGAAGACGCCCAGCAGCACCAGCAGGGAGAGCCCCGCGGGGATGAGGTAGTACTGCGGCTCGCCCGCGCCGGAGCCCACCCAGACGACGAGCAGCGCGGCGTTGAAGGCCAGCGCGGAGGCCAGCGAGGCCATCCCCCGGCGGACCGGGTGCACGGCGAACGCGGCGAAGTGCGCGGCGTGCCCCACGAGCAGCGCCGCGGTGGTGGACGTCTCTCCCCACGGCGCGGTGCACAGCCCCAGCAGCGGAAAGAGGAAGGCGCCCACGAAGGCGGGCCGGCGGAGCGCGGCGAGCGGAGAGCCCTCGCGCCGCGCGAAGACGCAGAGGCCCGAGAAGAGCGCGCCGCCCACCAGGGCCACGAGGCTGTCCGCCATGCCCAGCCCCTGCCCCCCCATGCCCAGCAGCCGCACGCCCAGGTAGCCCAGCACGAGCGTGGCCTGCGCGAAGTAGGCGGACAGCGTGTCCTCCTGGGAGACCGCGCGGCGCACGAGCGCCACCAGCAGCACGGTGCAGCCCGCCCCCATCACGAGCGCTTCCCGGAGCGTCCCCCCCGCGCCGCTCAGCGGCACCAGCACCAGCCCCACGGACATCTCGAAGAGCGCCAGGGCCGCCAGGACGTGGCCCATGGCCCGGCGGACCTTCTGCCCCGCGAGGTGGAACGCCACGGCGGCCAGCACGGCGGTGGCCGCGCCCAGGTGGGGCACGAGGAGCGCCGCGCCCCGGCCCGTGGAGAACACGGCGCCCAGGAACGCGAGCAGCGCGTGGACGGTGACGAGGGTGCCGAGCCAACCCAACGGCTCCACGCTCCGGCGCCGGTGGACGAGGGCCCACAGGGCCGCCGCGGCCAGCACGAAGCTCAGGGGCGTGCTCACATGCCGCAGGCTGTGCAGGCCGCCGAGCGCCAGCAGCGAGAGCAGCCACCCTCCGATGTGCAGCGCCTCTCCCACCGGGAAGCTCCGCTTCTCCAGGAACGTGCCCGCCAGACACAGCACGAGCCCCGCCGCGCCCACGGCCACCGGCATCCATCCCGGAGCCACCGCCGCGACGAGCACCCCGCCCAGCAGGCCCGTGGCCATGTAGGCCATCCCCTGCTCCCGGGAGACCATGAGGAGCAGCGCCGTCACCACCGCGAGCCCCGCCACGCCCAGGGACAACGTGCCGGCGCCACGCACCACCACCTGGCACGCCACCAGGCCTCCAAGCGTGAGCACGCTGCCCACCCACAGCGGCTCGCTCCAGGTGTCCTCCAGCCGGGGGAAGACCTTGGCCGCCGCGGCCGAGAGGGCCCGCTGCACGCGGCCGGACTGGCACAGCGCGGACAGGAGCGCCGCGGCGAACGCCACCCCGGTGAAGGCGAGCGGGGCGAACGGATGCACCGTCCAGAACCCGCCGCCCGGCACCCAAGCAGCCACCGCCAACGTGAGGACCGCGCCCGTCAGCAGCCAGCGTGAGGACAGGAGGAAGGCCGCCAGGACCAGCACTCCCGCCACCCCCGCGAGGGAGGCAGCAGACGGGTGGGCGTACACGGCGGCACAGGCCAGCAGGAGCGCCCCCAGCACCAGCACCGGACGGAAGGCCCGGTCGGGCTCGCACCGGAAGAAGGCCCAGGTCCACGTGGGGCGGTGGTGCTCGAACACGCCGAGCGCCAGCAGGGCGGCCGCCGCGGGGAACCAGGCTCCGGGGATGAAGAGGACCAGCGGCACCGCCAGGGCCAGACGAAGGGAGGGCCTCGCGCCCGGCAGGAGCGCCAGCGCTACCGCGAGAACGAGGAGAGCCTCCCCGGAAGCCTTGGCCACCACCAGGCCACACCCCACCGTCACGAAGGCGGCCTGCAGCCAGTTGGACAGGGCCTGACGCGCCGCGGGCTCATGCTCCCCCAGCAGCCGCCGCGCCACGGAGGGGACATGCTCCACGGCGCGGAGCACCAGGAGCCCCAGCAAGGGCAGAAACGGCGCGATGGCGGGCGCGGGCCCTCGCAAGGACAGGAGCGCTGCCGGGAGCACGGGGGCGAAGAAGATGAACACGGGCTGCCGGGTGGCACGCACCCACAGCAGCGGCACCAACGTCATGCACCCGAGCAGGAGCGCTACCGGGGTACGGGTCCACCACACCACGGGCGCCAGGGGCAGGATGAGCAGGGACGCGATGCTGGCCGCGAGCGCGAAACGCCCCCCTCCCGCCAGCACGTCGCGCACCCACCGCCGCTCTTCCAGCAGGGCCAGTGCGCCCAGGGCGGCCGCCAGGAGGGGCAAACCCTCCCGGAAATGCACGGCCCCCATGGCGGCCCAGCCGGCCGCGGCGATGACGCTCAGGGACGCAGGCAACGCCCGCGCCGTGAGGAGACAGGCCAGCGCCGCACCAAACAGCACGCCCACGTAGAAGGGCGAGGAGGCCGGCATCGCCATCACCGGCACGAACACGCCCGCGAGCACGGCCAGGCCCGCCGTGGCGGTGCTCGCACTGCGGCCCCAGCGCGCGGCGGCCAGCGAGGCCCCCAGGGCCCAGAGGACCATGCACGCCATGGACAGCCCGGGCGTCAGCCACGGCCAGGGAGAGAAATGAACGCCGTCACTCCAGGTGGGCAGGAGCGCCAGCCCCGCCAGGAGCACCGCGGCAGGCCGGCTCACCGGGAACGTGCGCGAGGCCACGGCCACGGCCGCCGCCGAGGCGAGCAGGATGACGCCCGGCACGGGCGTCTGCATCACCACCGCCAGGTAGGACGCCGTGAGCGCATAGAGGATGCCCGGGATGCCCAGCAGCCGCATCCGGCCGCCCCGCTCCCCCAGGAGCGCGAAGCCCAGCGCCAGGGGGGCCAGCACAGGCGCCACCGCCTCCGATCCGGAGGGGCTCACGCCCGACGCGGCATGGGGCACCGCCGCGGCGGCGATGCAGCCCGCCAGCGCCACGAGCCGGGGGTCCGCCAGGGTCCACGCCGTCAGGAGCGCGGCACTCCCGGCCAGCCCCAGGCCCAGGGTGGCCAGCGCGCCAGGGGCCGAGGCGAAGCCGGTGCAGAAGGCCGCCAGCGCCAGCACGGCCACCGCCCCGCTGAAGAAGTGCCGCACGGGAGGCGCCGTCCGGGAGACCAGCACGGCGAACCCCAGCGCCACCCCACCGCACAGCACGGCCGCGCCCGCGCTGCCGAACAGGGCGTGCGCGGACAGTGGAAGGGCCAGCATCAGCAGGGCCCCCACCCCGGAGAGCTCGGGGCGCTCCAGCCACAAGCCCCCGGCCACGCCCACCGCCGCCAGCGCGAGCGCGCTCCAGAGCACCGGACGCGCGTCCGGCCCCAGGTGCGCCATGAGGACGAAGAGGATGCTGGCCACCACCGTGGAGCGCAGCAGGACATTCGCGATTCCCGCCGCTCGCGCGCTCACCTCTTTCGCCCCCCGCGGATGGAGCCGGATCGCCAGGAGCACCCCGGCGAGGACGAAGGGCAGCGCGGTCAGCGCGCCGAACTGGAATGGCAGCGTCTGGGACGGCGGGTAGCCCAGGTGCGCCTTGAGGGTCTCGATGAGCTGCTGCACCACCCCGGGGACGAGCTGGGGGCTGGAGGCATACGCGAGGTAGGCCCCGGCATAGGCGGCATAGAGCCAGCGCAGCCGGGGAAGCTCACCCTGGGCCAGCCAGTACACCGTCCCCGTGAAGACGGCCGCCGTGACGAAGAAGGCCGGCGCGGCGCCCGTCCCCGACAGCACGAGGCACCCCACCTGCAACGCGGCCACCGTCAGGGCCAGCGGATCCGCCGCCCGCGAGGGCTCGCTCCGCCGGAACGGCAGACACATGGCCAGCAGGAAGGCGATGAAGGGCGCATAGGAGCCCAGCGCGGGAGGCGCCCCCACGGCGGCGAGCGCCAGGTGCAACCGGACCGAGAAGAGCGCGAGCAGGTAGAGCGGGGCGGCCAGGGCGAAGGCGAGCGCCTCCCCCTGCTTCGGCTCGCGCTGCTGCTGGCGCGCCAGGGCGAAGAAGAGCACGCAGGGCAGCAGGTGGAGCCACAGCGCGGGCCCGCCCAGCCGGGCGGCGAGGGGCGCCAGGCCCATCATCAACGTGGTGCCCACCAGGCCCGCCTGGAGCAGGCGGCGGGAGGGCGCATCCATCGCCTCGGCGGGACGGCGGACGAGGAAGGCCGAGACGGCGGCCCAGCCCAGGAGCACCGGCACGAGCAGCACGGGGCTCACGCCTTCGAGCCCCAGCGTCTCGCCCAGCGGGAGGGTGCCCCCCAGGGGCCCCAGCGCGATTCCCGCCAGCGGCGCCACCGCCGAGCCAATCAGGCAGAGGATGCGCCCGGCGCTGCGCAGCGCCTCGCGCCGCATCAGGAAGGCCCCCCAGGTGGAGAAGCCCACGGAGTAGAACGCCGTCATCGCGAAGACGACGAGCGAGCGGACGCCCGAGGTCATCCCCGCCCAGCTCTCGAAGACGAAGTAGAGCGTGCCGGCCAGGATGAGGAACGCGCCGAGGAACCAGCCAATGCTCTCGTAGAGGAAGGGCCGCCAGAGGCGGCTCCAGGAGGACGTCTCCTCCACGAGGCGGGCGGTGAGGCTCTGCACGGGGGGCGCCTCGAAGAGCGGCTCGGGCTCCTCTTCCACGGGAGCGGGCTCCGGGCGCGGCTCGGGCGCGGCCATGAGCTCGGGGATAGGCTCAGGGACGGGCTCGGGCTCGGGGACGGGCTCGGGGACGGGCTCGGGCGCCACGGAGGGCTCCTCGCCCGCGAGCAGCGAGTACAGGATGCGGGACTGCCGCTCGTAGCGCTCGACGAGGTACTTGCGCGCCCCCGAGGAGACTTCCAGCACGTCCCAGCGGGGCAGTTCGTTGAGCAGGTAGTGGATGTGGTCCAGGTCCGCCGACAGCGCCTCCCGGGACCGGGCCACCATCTCGCCTCCACAGCGGACACACTGGAGGCCAGTCAACCGCTCTTGCCGGCATTCGGGGCAGTACATGGAACGAGGACCTTAACAACACTCGTGCCACCGCCCGGCCCCTGAAGTCCCGGGCGGTTGAAGCCTCCCACGGGCCTGGGCGTGCCACCCGCATGACGCGGTGTGCAAGGAATCTGTGCACCGGGCTGCACACACCCGCCCGCCGGGGGCCCCCCCTCAGCGGGCCCGGAGAAACGCCGTCCCGAAGCTCCCCGCCCCTTGCGCCTCACCGAGCAGCGCGTGCGCGGGCGAGATTCCGGCGATGTGGATGGCTTCGATGCCCTCCTCCAGCATGGCGAGGCTCTCCTCCACCTTCGGAATCATCCCTCCCTGAATCACCCCCGAGGCGATCTTCTCCCGGGCCTCCGCGGGCGTCAGCGTGGGAATGCGGGTGGACGGGTCGTTCTTGTCGGCGAGCACGCCCGGCACGTTGGACACGAGGAACAGCTTGGCGGCCCGGAGCTTCGCGGCGACGCGGGTCGCCACCGTGTCCGCGTTGATGTTGAAGACCTGGCCCTGCGCATCCCCCGACAGCGAGCCCAGCACCGGCACCACGCCCGCCTCGGCCAGGCGCTCGAAGAGCGCGGTGTTCACATCCACCACATCCCCCACGAGCCCCAGGTCGATGGGCTCGGGCCCCGCGCCGGTGAGCACCTGGGGGGGCCGCTTGCGCGCATCGATGAGGCCCGCGGAGACGCCCGTGGTGCACAGCGCGGGCACGCCGGCGAGGCGGAACGCGGCGGCGACGTCCACGGACACCTGGCCCGCGAGCGTCATCTTCATCACCTCCAGGGTGGCCTCGTCCGTCACCCGGCGCCCCGCTACCATGCGCGGCGTGAGCCCCAGCTTGTTCGTCAGCTCTGTCGCCTGAGGGCCGCCGCCGTGGATGACGGCCACCCGGATGCCCGCGTCGAGAAAGGCACGCACCGCGGCCCCCACACTGCCGGCCAGCTTCGGCCGGTCCGAGGACAGCTCGCCGCCAATCTTCACGACGAACCAGCGGCCCTGGAACGCACTCAGCCCGCTCATGGCCACAGCCCCGGCTCGGCGAGGGTCAGCCGCTCGTCGAAGCCCATCATCAGGTTGAAGCTCTGGATGGCCTGCCCCGCGCCGCCCTTGACCAGGTTGTCCAGCGCGGAGAAGCACACCACGCGGCGGGTGTCTCCGGTGACGGGCCCCAGCGTGAAGCCCACCTCCACGTAGTTGCCCCCGGCCACGCCCACCACCTCGGGCTGCCGCGCGCCGCGGATGACGCGGATGAAGGGCTCCCGGGCGAAGGTCTCCTTCCAGAGCGCGTCCAGTTCCTCCTGCGAGGTGGCGGCGGGCACGTTCACGAAGGAGGTGGCGAAGATGCCGCGCGGCAGCGGCGCGGAGACAGGGACGAACTCCAGCGACAGGTCCTCCGCCCCGCCGGCGAGCCGCAGCGTCTGGAGGATCTCCGGGATGTGCTGGTGCTCCAGCGGCTTGTAGGTGCGCAGGTTGCTGGCGCGCAGCGGGTGGTGGGTGGTGAGCTGCGGGGTGTTGCCGCTGCCCGAGGAGCCCGTGGCGGCCACGGTCTGCACGGGGCCCCGGAGCTTGCCGCCGCGCGCCAGGGGCATCAGGCCCAGGGCGATGGTGGTGGCGAAGCAGCCCGGGCTGGCGATGTACTTCGCCTTGCGGATGGCCTCGCGGTTCAGCTCGGGCAGGCCGTAGGTGAAGGTGCCATCGGTGAGGTGCTGGGGCCCGGGGTGCTGAACGCCGTAGAACTTCGCGTAGGTGGCGGCGTCCCTCAGCCGGAAGTCCCCGGACAGGTCCACGATGCGCACGCCCGAGGCGAGGATGTCGAGCACCACCTGGGCGGTGGTCTTGTGCGGCATCGCCAGGAAGGCCACATCCGCCCCGGCCACGGCTTCCTTGGGGGCAAGGCCTTCGAAGGACAGGTCCGTGAGCCCGGCGAGGTTGAGGTGAACGTCGCTCACCCGCTTGCCGGCGCTCTCGCCGGCCGTGGTGCGGAGGATCTCCACGTGGGGGTGGAAGAGCAGCCGGCGCAGCAGCTCCGCGCCGCCGTAGCCCGAACCACCGAGAATGACTGCCTTGAGCTTGTTGGCCATCTGCCAGGACTCCCGAGGATGAGGCAGGGGGGGGTGTTGGAAGCAGCGGTGTATACTGCCCCTTGGCCCGCCCCGGGCAAGTGTGGAACGGTTCGGGCCATGAGCACGGAATGGAATGTGCGCCCCATCGAGCCCCGGGACGATGCCGCGGTGGCCCGCATCATCCGCACGGTGATGCCGGAGTTCGGCGCGGATGGCCCCGGCTTCGCCATTCATGACCCGGAAGTGGACCGGATGTGCGCTGCCTACAGCCGGCCCGGCCACGCCTACTTCGTGCTGGAGCACGGGGAACGCGTCGTGGGGGGCGGCGGCATCGCGCCCCTGGCGGGCAACACCGCCGGGGTGTGCGAGCTCCAGAAGATGTACTTCCTGCCCGAGGCCCGGGGACACGGCCAGGGAGAGCGGCTGCTGCGCCAGTGCCTCGCCTTCGCGAAGGAGGCGGGCTACCAGCTCTGCTACCTGGAGACGCTCACGGGCATGGACGGGGCGCAGAAGCTCTACCAGCGCGTGGGCTTCGAGCGCATCCCCCAGTCCATGGGCAACACCGGGCACTTCAGCTGCGACCGCTTCTACATGCTGCGGCTCCAGCCCGCCCCCGGGGAGGGCTGAGCAGGGCGCTCTCCTGCTCCCCTGCCACCCAACCCATCCGGTCACGCTGGAAGGGCACAACCCATCAGGGCTTCCAGCCGGTGGTGTCCGGCGCCATCTTGGGGGCATGGAACCCGGAGATGGGGACGGAGCGGGGGATAAAATCCCCTTCGACATCGACACGGTGCTGGGGCGCATCCGGCAGGAGGTGCGGGGCTTCGCGGACGCGGCCATGTTCGCGCTGGCCACGCGGGGGCACACGAGCCTGTTCGAGCAGCTCGTGGCCTGCATCCTGTCCATCCGCACGCGGGACGAGGTGAGCCTGCCCACCGCGCTCACCCTGCTCCGGCGCGCGAGCACCCCCAAGGCCATGAGCCAGCTCACCCCGGAACAGATTGAGGCCCTCATCCGGCCCGTCACGTTCCCCGAGCCCAAGGCGCGGCAGCTCCACGCGCTCGCCCAGCGCACGGTGGAGGAGTTCGGTGGCCAGCTCCCGGCGGACGCGGCGGTGCTCCAATCCTTCCGGGGCGTGGGGCCCAAGTGCGCGCACCTGGCGCTGGGCGTGGCGTGCGGGCACGAGGCCATCAGCGTGGACATCCACGTCCACCGCGTCACCAACCGCTGGGGCTACGTGCGCACCCGCGCTCCGGAGCAGACGCTGAAGGCGCTGGAGGGGCTGCTGCCGAGAACCTATTGGATTGAGATCAACCGGCTGCTCGTGCCGTTCGGCAAGCACGTATGCACGGGCAGCCGGCCGCTGTGCTCTCGCTGCCCCGTGCTCTCCATGTGCCGGCAGGTGGGGGTGAGCCACCCGCGCTGAGGCCTACCGGTCCTGGCCCACCAGCTGCGTCATCCGGCGCGCCAGCCGCCGCCACGGGTTCGTCGTTCCGCCCGTGGTGAGCGTGATTTCGCGCGAGTGCTCGAAGTCCCGCTGCCAGCCCTGCTCCAGCTTCTGGGCGAAGGCCTCGTCGGCCACCACCATGGAGCCCTCGCCCAGCTTGTTGAGCGACAGCGCGTCGAAGTTGGTGGAGCCCACCACGGACAGCCAGTCATCCACGAGGAGGGTCTTCGCGTGCATCATGGAGCGCTGGTATTCCCAGATGCGCGCCCCGGCCCGCAGCAGCTCCGCGTAGGTGGCGCGCTGGGAGGCCCGGATGATGGGCACGTCATGCACCGGCCCCGGCCCCAGGATGCGCACGTCCACCCCCTCGTGGGCCTTGTGCATGAGCTGCTCCATGATGGCGTTGGGCGGGGTGAAGTACGCGTTGGCGATCCACAGCCGCTTGCGCGCCGCGGCGATGACGATGCGCACCATGCGCTCCGCGTCCGTCATCCCCAGCTTGCCCGCGCTGGCGATGAAGCCCGCGCGCACGGGGCCCGGCTCGCGGGGGCCCGGCAGGTCCTCGGGGTGCAGGAGGCTGCCGCCCGACTCCTGCCATGCGCGCGAGAACGCCAGCTGCATCTGGCACACGGAGGGGCCCTCCACGCGGATGTGCGTGTCGCGCCACTGCTCGGGCTCGAGCCCATCGCCCTCCCAGACCTTCCAGATGCCGAAGCCGCCCGTGTAGCCCACGTGCCCATCGACGATGACGAGCTTCTGGTGGGTGCGCCCCAGGAGCCGGCCCAGCACCTTGCCCGCCAGGGGCCGGTAGTAGTGCACCTCCACGCCGCACTCGGTGAGCCGCTTCTCCACCTTCTGGTCGAAGTCCTTGTCCCCGCGGACCTCCTCGCTGCCCACGGGGTCCACCACCACGCGGCACTTCACCCCGGCGCTCACGCGCTCCCGGAGCGCCTCCACGAAGCGGTCCGACACGTCACAGGGGCGCCAGATGTAGACGAGGATGTGGATGCTCTGCTGGGCCTTGCGGATGTCCTCCAGCATGCGCTCGAACACCGCGCCGTTCTCGATGAGGTCCACCCGGTGTCCGGGCTGCAGGGACACGCCGGTGGACTGGAACAGCACGAAGGAGAAGCCATCCGGGCCCTTGGGGATGTGGAAAGGCCCCTTCATCTCGTGGCGGCGCCCCTCCTCGGGGCTCCACCCATGCGCGCCCGGCTGGGGCACCACCTCATCCAATGGATCCACCATCACACCCTCCCCTTCCTGGCCCGCCAAGCTAGGAACGGTGGGGCGCGCTGGCATGCGGGAGGACACTTCCGGGTGTCGTCTGGCGGACGGTCGCATCCGGCCGTTGCCCTGAGGCCCGGGCCGTGGCGAACTGGGCGCTTCCGCTTGCCCCAGGAGACCATTCTTGGCCATCGATGACCTGAAGAGTCCATCCGCCCAGGAGCTCCTGTCCCTGCCGCGCCTGGCGCCGCTGGTGCCCATGCTCTACGTGGCCTGGACCGACGGCGACCTGACGCACGAGGAGATCCGCGCGCTGGGCACCGCGGCCCGGGCGCAGCCCTGGTTGGACCTGCGCTCCAGCGCCGTGCTGGCCCAGTGGTTGGACCCCCTGAATCCCCCCACGGCCACGGCCCTGGCGCACGTGCGCGAGCACATCCGCCGCACCGCCGAGCGGCTCCAGGGCAGCCCCCAGCAGAGCCTGGTGGAGCTGGGCTCCCAGCTCGCCGAGCTCCTCGGGGGCCAGGAGGGCCTGCCTGCCTCGCTTCAGGAGCTGGCCCGCACGCTGGCCCCGCTGGAGACTTCCCTGGGCATCTCCAGCGCCGAGGCCGTGCGCACGCTCACCCCGCCGGTGCGCCGCGAGGAAACCACCCCCGCCCCCTCGTTCCCGGTGGAGGCGATGCGGGCCGTGCTGGACCGCACCTACTCCGCCGAGCGCGCCCGGGTGCGCACCTGGCTGGCCTCCCCGGAGTTCCGCTACGGGGATGAGCGGGACACGGCCGCGTACCGGGCCCGGGTCTTCACCTGGCTGAAGGCCCTGGCGGACCGGGGCCTGGGGACGCTGGCCTACCCAGCGGACACCACCCGGACGGACCTGGGCGCGTTCATCGCCGCGTTCGAGACGCTGGCCTTCTTCGACCTGAGCCTCGTCATCAAGGCCGGGGTGCAGTTCGGGCTGTTCGGCGGCAGCGTGTTCTTCCTGGGCACGGAGCGGCACCACCGCCAGTACCTGCCCAAGATCGCCTCGCTGGAGCTGCCCGGCTGCTTCGCCATGAGCGAGCTGGGCCACGGCTCCAACGTCCGGGACCTGGAGACGCTGGCGCGCTACGACGAGGAGCAGGGGGACTTCGTGGTGAGCACCCCCTCCGAGCATGCGCGCAAGGAGTGGATCGGCAACGCCGCGCTGCACGGGCGCGTGGCCACGGTGTTCGCCCAGCTCGAGGTGAAGGGCGAGCGCCACGGCGTGCACGCCCTGCTGGTGCCCCTGCGCGATGAGCAGGGCCGGCTGCTGCCGGGGGTGCGCGTGGAGGACTGCGGCCTGAAGATGGGGCTCAACGGGGTGGACAACGGCCGGCTGTGGTTCGACGCCGTGCGCGTGCCCCGGGAGAACCTGCTGGACCGCTTCGCGCAGGTGAGCCCCGAGGGCGAATACGCCAGCAGCATCGCGAGCGCCTCCAAGCGCTTCTTCACCATGCTGGGCACGCTGGTGGCGGGCCGGGTGAGCGTGGCCACCGCGGGGCTGAGCGCCGCCAAGAGCGGGCTGGCCACCGCCATCGGCTATGCCGAGCAGCGGCGGCAGTTTGGCCCGGTGGGGGCCTCCGAGGTGCGGCTGCTGGACTACCCCTCGCACCAGCTCCGGCTGCTGCGGCCGCTGGCCACCACGTACGCGCTCGACTTCGCCCTGAAGTACCTGGTGAAGCGCTACACCGGGCGCACCGAGGCGGACGCCCGGGAAGTCGAGGCCCTGGCCGCGGGGCTCAAGGCCTACACCACCTGGCACACCACGCGCACGCTCCAGGAGGCGCGCGAGGCGTGCGGCGGGCAGGGGTATCTCGCCGCCAACCGGCTGCCCTCGCTCAAGGCGGACACGGACGTGTTCACCACCTTCGAGGGGGACAACACGGTGCTCATGCAGCTCGTGGCCAAGAGCGTGCTGACGGGCTACCGGCAGCAGTTCGAGGACGACCGCGTCTTCGCCGTGATGAAGCTCATCATGGAGCGGGCCTCCGTGGCCCTGACGGACCTCAACCCCTTCCAGGCGCGGCGCACGGACAGCGAGCACCTGCGTGACGGGGACTTCCAGCTGCGCGCGCTGCGCTTCCGGGAGTCGGACCTGGTGGCCTCGGTGGCGCGGCGGCTGCGCAAGCGCCTGGGCGCGGGCATGGACTCGTTCCAGGCCTTCAACGAGTGCCAGGACCACCTGATGGCGCTGGCCCACGCGCACGTGGAGCGGGTGGTGCTGGAGCAGTTCCGCGAGGGCATCTCCTGGGTGGAGGACCTGGGCGCGCGCACGGTGCTCGGCAAGCTGTGTGACGTGTACGGCCTGGGCTGCCTGATGGATGCCAGCGGCTGGTTCCTGGAGAACGACCTGCTGGAGGGCGCCAAGGCCAAGGCCATCCGCAAGGAGGTGGCGCGCCTGTGCGCGGAGCTGCGGCCGGACGCGGTGGCGCTCATCCAGGCCTTCGGCATTCCGGACGCGTGCCTGGCGGCCCCCATCGGCCTGGGACACCTCTCGCCATGACAAGACACCCGATGAGACATCCGATGACTCGCACCCTGCTGCTCACGTTGCCCCTGCTGCTGGCCACCCACTGCGCTACCTCGTCCAAGCGCCGCAACCTCGCCCAGGAGGCGGAGAACAAGCGCATCGTCCAGGCCTTCGCCGAGGAGGTGTATGGCCAGCACCGGCTCGAGCGCATCCCCGTGTACGTGGCCGAGGACTTCGTGGACCTGTCCGAGGGAGCGCCCGAGAACGCCCGGGGCCCCGCCTACATCCGGGCCCAGGAGGAGGCGAGCCTGCACGAGCTGCCCGGCCTCCAGTTCCGCATCCAGCACCTGCTCGCGGATGGAGACCTGGTCCATCTGCACTGGAAGGCAGAAGGCCCGGCCTCCCGCCTCCTGGACGAGACGGCCGAGGCGAAGGCGCAGCCCCCGCCGCTCCAGCTGACGGGCCACACCCTCTTCCAGTTGAAGCAGGGGCGCATCGTGGCCTCCTGGAGCGTGGTGGACACGCTGGGCCTGATGCTCCAGCAGGGCTTCAAGGTGCTGCCGCCGGTGCCGGAGCCCGCACCGGCCCCCGCGCCGAAGCCCGCCACCAAGCCCTGAGGGCTACTGCACGGACGAGGGCGCCTGGAACACCTCGCCGTCGCGCCCCTCCAGCACGAGGCTCGCGCTGTCGGAAGGCGACACGCGCAGCGTGGCCCGGGTCTGCCCCTTGCGGTCCACCAGCAGCAGCCCGGGCGAGCCGTGCTCGTCGGCCCCGAGGATGGCGCGCGGCCGGCCGGACTCATCCGCCAGCTCCAGCCGCGATGAGCCGTCCGGGAAGAGCCCCACGGCGAAGAACTCCGTGCCGCCCGCGTTCGCGAGCGCCAGGCGCGGCGCCTCCTCCGAGTACACGGTGAGCTCGGCGAGCGTGTCCCCCCCGGCCGTGGAGAAGCGCAGCCGGGGCGAGCCCTCCGCCGTCACGCCGAGCAGGGCCCGGGGGTTGCCGGCCGCATCGCGGAGCACCAGCCCCGTGTGGCCCTCCAGCTCCGCGGCGAGCGTGGCGCGCGGGTGCCCCTGCGCATCCACGAGCGTCAGCCGCGAGGCCACGAGCGCCCCCGTGGGCGCCTCCGTCCGGAAGGCCGCGGCCCCCAGGCCCACCCCGGCCAGCGCCAGCGCGGCGAACGCCACGCCCTGCATGCGCCGGTAGCCCCGCTCCAGGTGCTTCAACCGCGACTCGAGCCCGTCGTCCATCTGCCGCGCACTCCCACTCCCCCAGGAGCGGCTCAGCGCCGGTCCCGCTGAAGGTCCGACAGCACCTTCTTCAGGTACCAGGCCTCGGTGCGGTGGGGGAACCGCTCCTTGAGCGCCATCAAATGCCGTGCGAGGGACTCCTCGGCCTGCACCCTCGGCAGCGGGGTGTTGCGGAACCAGGCCCTCCGCAACCGCTGGGCCTCCGTGCCCCGGATGATGAGCGCCACGAAGAAGCCCAGCGCCACGAGACCCAGGAAGATCAACACCGGACGCACTGCCACACCCCTCCTCGGTTCACGCCACGCCGCCCCGGCAGTCTACCCGCTCCCGTCCCGAAAGAGGGCGCGTCTTGCGGGCGCCTCAGGGCCCCGGCGCGGACGGCGCCTCGCCCGGGGTGACGGGGAGTCGTTGGGGCGCACCTCGGTGGCCTCGCGGCCCGCCGGCGGGGTGGCACACGCTCCACACAGGAGCGCGGCCGTCATCCACAGCCAGGGGCGTGGACGGGTCATGCCCCTACTTGGGCATTCCCCGGCCCTCCGCTCAACCCTTGTTCACCACCGGCACGCCGGGCTTCACCACCACCTCGTCGATAATGCCGTACTGCCGCGCATCCTCGGCGCTCATGAAGTAGTCGCGCTCGGTGTCCTTCTCGATGCGCTCGATGGTGTGGCCCGTGTGCTTCACGATGATGCCGTTGAGGTACGCGCGCAGGCGGAGGATCTCCTTCGCCTGGATGTCGATGTCGGTCGCCTGGCCCTGCGCGCCGCCCAGCGGCTGGTGAATCATGATGCGCGCGTTCGGCAGCGCGTAGCGCTTGCCCTTGCTGCCCGCGAGCAGCAGCAGCGCGCCCATGGAGGCCGCCTGGCCCACGCAGATGGTGGACACGGGGCACTTCACGTACTGCATCGTGTCATAGATGGCCAGGCCCGCCGTGACGGAGCCGCCCGGCGAGTTGATGTAGATGTTGATCCCCTTCTCCGGGTCCTCGGACTCCAGGAACAGCATCTGGGCCACGACGACGTTGGCCACATCGTCGTTGATGGGCACGCCCAGCATGATGATGCGGTCCTTCAGGAGCCGGCTGTAGAGGTCATACGCCCGCTCGCCGCGGTGGGAGGTTTCGATGACGAAGGGGATGTTCATGCCTCCTACCCTAACCCCCCTGCGCCCCGCATGCCCGCCTGTTCTTTCCCGAGCGTGTGGTGCGTTACGCTTCGGACGCCTCCCCGGGTGCCCATGAACGCTTCCGAAATCGACGCCATCCTCACGGCCACCCTGGCCGACAAGCAGCTCACCCGCTCCGAGCGGCGCGCCCTGCAGGCCGTGCTGGAGGACAGGCGGGCAAGCGAGGCCGTCCTGGCCGTCTTCCGCTCCCGCGCCTTCAGCCTCGCCCGGGACTCGGTGACGGACCCGCGCGCCCGCCAGGTCATCTCCTGGCTGGAGGAGACGCTGCTGGCCCTCTCGCCCACCCAGGGGGTGTCCGACACCGCGCGCATGGAGGCGCACTTCTCCCCCGGCGAGGGCCCCCTGCGCGCCATCGTCGAGCTCATCGAGGAGGCCCGGGGCTCCATCGAAGTCTGCGTCTTCACCGTGACGGATGACCGCATCACCCGGGCACTGCTGGAGGCGCACCGCCGGGGCCTGCGCGTCCGGGTGGTGAGCGACAACGACAAGTCGCTGGACCCGGGCTCGGACATGCGCCGGCTGAGCGAGGCGGGCATCCCGGTCCGGCTGGACCGGACCGAGGCCCACATGCACCACAAGTTCGCCCTCTTCGACCGCAAGCGCCTGCTCACCGGCAGCTACAACTGGACGCGCTCGGCCGCGGCGGTGAACCACGAGAACGTCCTCATCTCGGACGACGCGCGGCTCGTTCAGCCCTTTGGCCGCGCCTTCGACGCGCTCTGGGACTCCCTGGAGTAGGTGCCCACCCCAGGAAGGCGCAGACAGGACTACAGGTTGCCCGTCATCTTCTCCGGGCGCACCCACTGGTCGAACTGCTCGGGCGTCACCAGCCCCAGCTCCACGGCGACTTCCTTCAGGGTCTTGCCCTGCTTGTGCGCCGTCTTCGCGATCTTCGCCGCGTTGTCGTAGCCGATGTGGGGGTTGAGCGCCGTCACCAGCATGAGCGAGCGCTCCAGGTTCTCCTTGAGCCGCGGCAGGTTGGGCTCGATGCCCACGGCACAGTGCAGCCGGAAGCTGCGCATGCCGTCCGCCAGCAGCCGGCAGCTCTGCAGGAAGTTCTGGATGATGAGCGGCTTGAACACGTTCAGCTCGAAGTTGCCCGAGGCCCCGCCCAGGCCAATGGCCACGTCGTTGCCCATGACCTGGGCGCTGAGCATGGTGAGCGCCTCGGACTGGGTGGGGTTCACCTTGCCGGGCATGATGGAGCTGCCGGGCTCGTTCTCGGGAATCGTCAGCTCGCCGATGCCCGAGCGGGGCCCGGAGGCCAGCCACCGCACGTCGTTGGCGACCTTGAACAGCACCGCGGCCAGGCCCTTGAGCGCCCCGTGCGCCTGCACCAGCGCGTCATTGGCCGCCAGCGCCTCGAACTTGTTGGGCGCCGTGACGAACGGCTGCCCCGTCAGGCGGGCAATCTCCTTGGCCACCTGCTCGGCATAGCCCTTGGGGGCATTGAGGCCCGTGCCCACCGCGGTGCCGCCCAGCGCCAGCTCGTACAGGTGCGGCAGCGTGCGCTCGATGTGGGCCGCGGCGTGGTGCAGCTGCGCCACGTACCCGCTGAACTCCTGGCCCAGCGTGAGCGGGGTGGCGTCCTGCAGGTGCGTGCGGCCAATCTTCACCACGTCCTTGAAGGCCTCGGACTTCTGCGCGAGCACGTCCTTGAGCGCCTTCAGCTCGGGCAGCACGTGCTGCACCACGGCCTCCGCCGCCGCCACGCTCATGGCGGTGGGGAACACGTCGTTGGAGCTCTGCCCCTTGTTCACGTCGTCGTTGGGGTGCACCTTGCGCGACTCGCCGCGCTCGCCGCCCAGGATTTCCGAGGCGCGGTTGGCCAGCACCTCGTTGCAGTTCATGTTCGTCTGCGTGCCGCTGCCCGTCTGCCACACCAGCAGCGGGAACTCCTCGTCGTGCTTGCCCTCCAGCACCTCGTCGGCGGCCTTCACGATGGCGTCGGCCTTCTCGGCGGCCAGCGAGCCGTTGGCCTTGTTCACCAGGGCGGCGGCCTTCTTCACGCGCACCAGGGCGTAGATGAGCGCCAGCGGCATGCGCTCGGAGGAGATGGCGAAGTTCTGGCGGCTGCGCTGCGTCTGGGCACCCCACAGCTTGTCGGCTGGGACTTCGATGGGGCCAAAGGTGTCCTTCTCGATGCGAACGTTCTTCGTACTCACGGAGTCTTCTCCTCGATAGCGATGGACTCAACCGCTGCCGTAGCACGGAAGGCCCCCGGTTTCCCGGCTCCTGGCAGCACAATCTCGCCGGGTGCAGGGGCATCCAGCGCCTGGCCTGGCAGGCTGCTCAAGAGTGGGATGGCCCCCCTCACGGTCACCCAATGGAAGGAAATCTACGACCTGCTCGACACCGCCCCGGTGTCAGACCCGTGTGAAATGAATTCTCCCCGCGTGCGTAGGAAGGAGTGCCTCTGGTAGAGGGGCTCCGCGGAAAACCTTCATGCACCGTGTCATGCGCGGTGCGCGGGCACTCGCCGGTGAAACTCCAAGGCGCCGGCGAGTGCCTATTTTCCCCGCTCAGCGCCGCCGCCAGTTCATCATCCGGGCCAGCAGCACGGTGCCGAAGACGAGCACCGTGAAGGCCGCGGTGTAGCCCAGGAAGATGAGCCAGCCGGTGGTGGTGCCGGGGATGCCCACCGAGGGGCTCATGTCCTGGAACTGGGCCCCCGAGAAGAAGCCGCACGCCAGGCTCACGGGCAGGAAGACGAACAGGAGGATGCTCACCATCCGGTCGAACTGGTCGCGCTTGTACTGATCCAGCTCGGAGGCCTGGTCCCTCATGGCCTCCACCGTCTCCTGCATGCCGTGCAGGGAGTGCCAGGCGAGGTAGCGGGCGTTGAGGTCCGGATCCTCGCTCACCCGGGTGTGCCACAGGGAGTTGGTGAACAGCATGACGTCCGAGCGCACGCTGCGCGCGGGCCGCAGGCTCTGCCAGCGCGAGGTGCGGTAGCGCTGCTCCACCTCGGCCATGCGCCGGCTCGTCTCGAAGGCCGAGTAGCGCTGCCCCAGGGTGAGCAGGAACAGGAGGAAGTCCCGGTCACAGGCGAGCGGCCCCCGCGCCTCCTCTTCGATGAGGAACTCCAGGCGCGCGCCCCCGGTGGACGTCAGCCAGTGCTCCGTCTCCCCCGCCGAGTCCCGGAGCACGCGCCGGCCCTCCGCGGCGGCCTCCGAGGGCAGCTTCTCCAGCGTGGGGGCCGTGCCCGAGGCCAGGGCATGGAAGAGCCCCTGCATGGCGCGGGAGTCATCGAGCATGGACGAGCGCCCCCGGGAGATGCGGTAGGCGCCGTACACCATCCAGCGCTCCGGCCCCAGCGGGGCGAGCCACGGGGAGAGGCCCCGCAGGGACTCGAACTCCCAGGCGGCGGGGCCCTCCACGAGCGCGGCCTGCTCCTGGGCGAGCGCGTACAGCGAGACGGCCTCCTGCCGGGCCCACTCCACCCACACGACGACGAGGCGGTTCGGGTAGACGGAGACGCGCGCGGTGTGGGGCCCGGCGGTCTTCTCGTAGTGCAGCACGTCCGCCTCTTCCGTGGCGCCCAGGAAGGAGTTCACCACCGCGGGGTGGAAGGCGGCGCCCCGGCCGGACAAGTCACAGCGGCGGAAGCCCCGGGACTTCAGCTCCGCCTCGGGCGCGGGCCCCCGCCACAGGAAGGGCCGGCCCAACAGGGTGTGCGCCTGGAGCACGTGCACGTTGCGGCCGACGTTGAACTCGCTCCAGAGAAACTCCCACAGCTCGCGGCGGGACAGCCGGGTGCCCGAGTACGGCACGGCCACCATCGTCGCGCGGCCCAGGGGGCTGGCGTAGCCATCCGAGTACCAGGGGTCCTGGTAGTCGTTGGGCTGGCGCTCGAAGCGCCGGGCCCCGCGGGCACGGGGGGCGCCATCCGGCAGCCGGTCTCCTTCCAGCGCATCCAGCGCGCCCGCGAGGTTCGCCAGCGTGCCGGCGCGCTCGGGGTTGAGGGAGAAGGCATGCCAGGGCTTGGACTGGCCGGGCCGGGCGATGTGGACGGCCATGAAGTCGAAGCCCTGGCCGTACTGGGTGTGCTCCGTGTCGTTGCGCGCCAGGAGCCGCAGCACGGTGACGTCCTGGAGCGAGGACAGGAAGAGCGCGTCCACGCGCCGCACGGGCCCGTCCTTCACGTCGCCCAGGGGAATGTCGAGCTGCACGAGCTGGGCGCGCGACAGCTCCGCGCGGTAGAGGAACTCGTCCGCCTTGAGCCGCCGGGAGAGCGGCCCGGGAATGAGCGCCTCGGGCAGCTTCGCCAGCGCCGAGGGCTGGTGCACGGTCTCCAGCACGCGGGCCATCAGCTCCAGCACCTCGCGCGTGGGGCAGGCCGTCTCCGAGGGCCAGAGGTTCAGCGCCGCGTAGAACACCGTGCCCAGGGCGCGCTCGTAGTCCCCCACCGTCTCGGTGTGGCCCTGCTCCCACTCGCCCAGGTACTCGGCGAGCGCCCCGGCCGCCTCGGGCCAGGTACCATGGAGGATGCGGAAGGCTGCCAGGAGGCTGGCGCAGACGACGTCGATGGTGTGCACGTGGACGCGCAGCCGCACGGGGCCGGGCTCCCCGCCGGGGGCGGCGAGCGACTGGGCGAACGCATCGAGCGCCTCGGCGGACAGAAGCACGGTGCCGGTGGTGGAGCGCACGGAGCGGCGCGTCCACTGGGGCAGCTTCCAGGCGAGCATGCGGGGGTGCGCGGGCAGGGCCTCGCTGCGGGAGCCCACGCTGATGAACAGCTCCCGGGGGGCAGGCTCACTGCCGGGGGAGGGCCGCTCGATGGTCCACTCCACCCGCCCCGCGTCCAGCAACCACTCCACCACCTGTCGCCACTTCACATCCATGAGGCGCCTTATAGGCGCAGCCGGTGCGGAAGTCCGGCCCCAGGCGGGCGCGGGCGGATCAGGGCAGCGTGAAGCCGCGGGCGATGCGCGCCGTGGCGTCCTGCCACGCCTTGGCGCCCTTCGGGTGGCTCCACTCGAAGCCGTAGACGACGCCCTCCTTCTCCAGCTGCTTCAGGTAGAGGACGCGCCCCTGGGCATCCTCGCCGGAGAGCACCCACCAGCCCTTGCCCTTGGGCTGGTAGGTGATGCGCACCTTCTGCTTGCGCCACCGCTCCACGGCGGCCTTCCGGTTCCACGCCAGGTCCGTCTTGCTCTCGGGCGTCCCGTCGAGCTCCACCACCGGCGAGGCCCACACCTTGAGGACGGCCTTGCCCGTGGAATCCTGGAACTCCTGGCCATCGCCATTGCCGGACTCGCCCTGGCCCTGAAGGCCGGCGGGCACGGCAACGGAGTAGCCGTAGCGCGAGTTGGCGTAGGTGTTCCAGCCGTCACCGGACGGCGCGGTGACGACGAGCAGGGAGACCAGGACGGAGAGAACCATGGGGCCACCATATAATGACCGGCTGCCTGCCCGGCGGAATCCTTCGAGAAAACCGAACGAACGCTTCCGACAATCCTTGGGAAGTGCGCCGGGGGTGGGCTGTTCAAGACCGACGGTGAACGCGGGGGAGATATCCGCTTGCGTTCGTCTTTCGCCGTTGCATGTTGGGAGTACGGTTTTTTCTCAGAGAGAGGGCACATGAAAGGGAGTTTCTTCAAACGCATCACGCTGTTCCTGCTGACCAACCTGGCGGTGGTGGCGGCGCTGGGAATCGTCGCCAGGCTGCTGGGCGTGGAGAGCTTCCTCGCCCGGCAGGGCTCCGGCCTGAACCTGCCGGCGCTGCTCATCATGTCGGCGGTGATGGGCTTCGCGGGCAGCATCATCTCGCTGCTCATCTCCAAGCCCATGGCGAAGTGGAGCACGGGCGCCCAGGTCATCACCGCGCCGCGCACGGAGGCCGAGCGGTGGCTGATGAGCACGGTGCAGCGGCTGGCGCAGAACGCGGGCATCGGGATGCCCGAGGTGGCCGTCTATGACAGCCCGGACATGAACGCCTTCGCCACGGGGGCCCGGCGCAACAGCGCGCTGGTGGCGGTGTCCACGGGGCTGCTGCACGGCATGGAGCGGGACGAGGTGGAGGCGGTGCTCGGCCACGAGGTGGCCCACGTGGCCAACGGGGACATGGTGACGCTCACCCTGCTGCAGGGCGTGCTCAACACCTTCGTCATCTTCCTGAGCCGGGTGGTGGGCTTCTTCGTGGACCGGTTCCTCAACCGCTCCGAGGACGGCGAGGAGAGCACGGGCACGGGGCCCGGCTACTTCATCACCAGCCTGGTGCTGCAGATCGTCTTCGGCATTGGCGCCAGCATCATCGTGGCCTGGTTCAGCCGCCGGCGGGAGTACCGGGCGGACGTGGGTGGTGCCCAGCTGGTGAACCCGAACGCCATGGCGCGCGCGCTCAACCGGCTGCGCATGCAGCAGGGAGAGGCGAGCATGCTGCCCTCGAACATGCAAGCCTTCGGCATCCGCGGCGGAGGCCTGATGGCGCTCTTCTCCAGCCACCCGCCGCTCGAGGAGCGCATCCAGCGCCTGACCGACGGCAGCTGGAAGAACTAAGCCGCACCGGCCGCCTCCCCAAAGCACAGGGGAGGCGGCCCTTTTCTCATGGCGCGAACGGGTAGCGCGCCAGCACCCGTCCGTCCTGGGAGACCGCATACAGCTCGGCCCAATCGGCGTCCGTGCTGAAACCTGGAGGAACGGTCCAACCACACTTGTCCATGCGTTGGTTGATCCGGACGATGTACATCCCTCCGCCTTCTCCAACGACCACTTCCAATCCCTTGGCAGAGTGACCGCAGCTGCCAGCCGTTCCTTCTTTGGCGAAGCGGTCCAGAAGCTGCTGCAGGGCGGCCTGGGCCGCAATGACGGCAGGCCCGTCCAACGTTGCCAGGGGCCGCACGTCGGCAGGCCACTGGATACCGCCTGCCACGGCAGACTGGCGCCCGGGGCCCCCTGCATCGGGTGCCAGGGGGTTGGCTTGAATGACTCGGGGTCCCGCATCCGGTTGAGCGGGGGCGGGTGAAGGTGTGACAGCCCCTCCATCCGCCAGAAGCGAAACGAGCACGAGAATGTGATGCGGTCTCAGCATGGGCCGTCCAGGACGCTCAATACCAGTCTGTCAACGCGGGAGAGCACTTCGGAGGAAATACCTGATCAGGATAGAGCGCCGTGGAGGATTGAGGCTCGCATCTTGCCTGAAACTCCCAGTGTTTCTTGTGCTCACGCCATCGGAAAACCTCCCCCGCGGGATTCCACTTGTAGAAGCGGGGCTCATGCAGGTGGCCCGTGGCAAGCCATGCCCAGGCAGGAATCAAGTTCCCTCGGGCATCACGCGCTGGCTTCCCGCTGGGCGTGATGCCATAGCCAACCACCACCCAACCGCCTTCTGGCGACTTCGCCGCTGGAAACCACCTCAGATCCGTGCTGCTGGCGAAGAGGCCACAGGGGTGGTTGTGGGCATAGCCAAAGATAGGCAGGTCCCTTCCGAAATCCGCGTCCTCCACCCCACCAAAGGGCGGCTTGCACGCACTATGAGCCCTCACCAACCTCCGGATCGGCCAGCTCACACGCCAATCCTGTGAAGTCCTGTAGACGGCAACGCAGTACTCCGTGGCATCCGGGCGAGGCCGGCCGTTGGCATCACATGCGTCCGCGGCTCCTGGCAGCGCCATCAAGGCCTTGAGCGTTGGCAGCACCAGCTCATCGGGAACTTCCGCCGCATCTGAAAGTACCACTGGCACATCTGGCCAAGGGCCAGGCCCCACCGCCAGGTTGAGATCATTTTCCAGCGTGGGCAGTTCGCTATGCAGGTAGTAGCGCCGAGGGCTCGCACATGCCGCGAGGATCATCACGGCGCTCAAGGCAACAAGCCTCCAAAGAACCACATGCTCCTCCGTCCACTATTCAGAGGAAACCTATCATTGGAGTGAGCCAGGAACCTGCGCATCCATAAAAACGTGGAATCTAAAAATAAATTGACAACCCAGAAAAACACCAGGAACTCTGCGGGTTGGGTCACCGCTTTCCTGGAGGACGGTCCATGGCAACACAGTCTGTGAGAGGAGCCCACTTGCGGGGCCACGCCCGGGCCACGGCGCTGTGGAGCCTGGTGGTCTTGGCCACCGTCGCCGCCCCCTCCGGAGCGCTCGCGCGAAGCTCTCCCTCCAGTTACTCGCCCGCCTCGCGCACCCTGGCCCCGGTCCGGGTGCACAGCACGGAAGGCTCGGTCAGCGCGCCTCAGAATGTGCTCTCCGGCGCGGCCACCCGGCTGTCCGGCTCAAGCGCCCTGGTGGTGTATGACTTTGGAAAGGAAGTCGGCGGGCTGGTGACGCTGCGCTTCTCGGGCGCGAGCGGCGCGGGCCAGCAGATCGGCCTCGCCTTCTCCGAGTCCTCCCTCTACATCGGGAGGAACAGCGACCAGAGCAGCGGCGGAGGAAGCCCCGATGGCGCGCTCTACGCCACCGTCTCGGGCGCGGGCACGTACACGATGCCCGTCGACAAGCTCCGGGGCGGCTTCCGCTACCTCACCTTGTTCCTGACGACCTCCGGGTGGGTGGACCTCACGGGCATCTCCCTGAACTTCACCCCCGCGCCCGGCAAGGCGAACCCCCAGGACTACGCCAATTACTTCGCCTCCAACGATCCGCTGCTCGACAAGCTCTGGTACGCAGGCGCGTACACGGTGCAGATGAACACCATCGGCTCGAACCAGGGCCGCGTCTGGGGGCCGCCGTCCAGCGGCTGGCAGAACAACGCCACCGTGGGCGTGGGCGCCACCGTGCTCGTCGATGGCGCGAAGCGGGACCGGACCGTGTGGGCGGGAGATCTCGGCATCGCGCTGCCCGCCCAGTACGTGTCCACCAACGACACGATTTCCACACGCAATGCCATCGCGATGCTCTTCCAGGCCCAGCGGCCCTCCGGAGAGCTGCAGTGGGGCGGCTCGCCCTTCAACCTCTGGGGCTCCACCACGTACAACATGTGGGCCCTGATCGGCACCGCGTCCTACTACACGTACTCGGGGGACAAGGCGTGGCTGGATTCCATCTGGAGCAAGTACAAGTCCACGATGAACTTCGTCCTCTCCCAGGTGGGCGGCAATGGCTTGCTCAGCATTCCCAGCGCCTACAGCGAGGACTGGGCCCGGGTGAAGCCCGTGGGCGAGAACATCGCGGCGAATGCCATTCTCTACGCCACGTTGCTCGGGGGCGCCCAGCTCGCGGAGGTGGAGAACGACGCCGCGAGCGCCTCCGCCTGGCGCGCCCGCGCGGCCACGCTCAAGTCGGCGGCCAACGCCCGGCTCTGGAACCCCGCCGTGGGCCTGTACCGGGACAACCCCACCAGCACCGTGTACCCACAGGACGGCAACTCGATGGCCGTCTGGTTCAAGCTCACCGACAGCCCCCAGAAGGACGCGAGCATCGTGCGCGCCCTCACCGCGCGCTGGAACCACATCGGCGCCCTCACCCCGGAGAAGAATGACGGCGGGAAGATCGGCACCTTCCCGGGCTCGATGGAGCTCCAGGCCCACCTGACCGCGGGCGAGGACGTCAACGCGCTCATCCTCATGCGGCGCGAGTGGGGCCACATGCTCAGCAGCCCCATGGGCACGGCCAGCACCTTCTGGGAGGGCATGGACTACCACGGCTCGCTCGACCCCGCGTACAACGGCTCCTTCGTGAGCGCCGCGCACGGGTGGGCCGCGGGCCCCACGCTCGCCCTCACCTTCCATGTCCTGGGCCTCATGCCCCTGGGGCCAGACGGGCGCTACCAGTTCATCCCCCACCGGGGAGACCTCACCCACGTCGAGGGCACCCTCACCCTGCCCCAGGGCCTCGTCTCCGGCTCCTGGGATTACTCCGCCTCGGCGAGCACCTTCACCGCGCGGCTGACCAGCCCCGCGGGCTCCAGCGGCACGATCGGCGTTCCCACCTACGGCGCCTCCAACGTGAGCGTCACCGTGAATGGCGCCACCGCGTGGACCGGAGGGACTTTCCGGAGCGTTCCCGGCATCGGCGGTGGCTCCAGCGATGGGCGCTCCATCTACCTGACCGGCGTGGCCCCCGGCACGTACACCGTGGTGGCCAGCGGCGTGGTGGCCCCCGTGCCCTTCACCGTCTCGGTGCTGCCGAACCCAATGCCGCCCGGCTACACCCTGTGCGCCACCGAGGGAGGAACCTGCACGCCCAGCGGCACCCAGGTGATGGCCTACGGCGCGGGCACGTATGCCTACCGGCTCGTCAGCGGCCCCACGCCATGCACCACCGCCTCCTTCGGAGGGAAAGACCCGGCCTACAACCTGCTGAAGTCCTGCTACCTGGCGCCCGCTGGGGGCCCCGTGGGCTTCACCGCGTGCGCCGAGGAGAAGGGCACCTGTACCTTCTCGGGCATGCGCCAGGTCGCCTACGGGCGCAACGGAGCGTTCCGCTTCCAGATCGCCAACGGCAGCGTCGCGTGCACCAACGAGGCCTTCGGCACGGACCCGCTGCCGAACGCTCCCAAGGGCTGCTACGTCGCTCCCGCCGGCGCGCCCCCGCCCGGGAGCTGGAGCCGGTGCGCCATCGAGGACAACTCGTGCACGGTGCCCAATGGACAGCCGCTGGCATTCGGAGCCAACGGCTCTTTCTGGAGCGGCATCTCCCCCGGAACCACCGTCTGCAACAGTGGCTCGTTCGGGGTGGACCCGCTCTTCGGCACCGCGAAGGCTTGTTATTACCCGACCGGGGCGCCTGCTGGATTCGGGACGCTGTGCGCGGCGGAAAAGGGGACCTGCGCTTTCAGCGGCCAGAAGACCGTGGCCTACGGGGCCAACGGCGCCTTCGTTTACAAGACCTTCACGGGTGGCACCGCGTGCACCGCGGCCGCTTTCGGCGGGGCCGACCCGCTCTACAACGTCGCCAAGTCCTGCTACGTGCCCTGACATCCCGCTGCCACCGGGGCTCCTTCCTCCAAGGCCCGGATGCGCGCTTTCGGTATTGAAGCCGAGCCTCTGTGACGGCCGGGGCCTTCCTTCCATTGACGCCTCCCTCCTGGGAGGCGAGCCCGGGCACAGGTGTGCCCCGGCGTGGAAGCAAGGCGCTTCAACGACGGTATCGTGAGGAGTGGATGTAGGCAGTGTGCGCCCTGTTTGGGTAATTCATTTCCCACCCCATTCCCGAGGGCTGCCCCGCTCACTCCAGCAACCAGTGTTTCCGCCCTGGCGTAGGGCTTGCTCAGGGTGGGGGATCATGAGAATCGCACTTCTCCTTGGACTTCCTTTGTTGGTGATGGCCTGCGGGGGGCCGGCCGAGCACGGCCTCACGCAAGACCCTCCTCCCATTCACGTGGGCCCCGGGGAGGGTGATGCCCCCACGCCACCGGCCCCCAAACCGCCGGAGCTCCAACCGCCCGAGCCGGGCCCGCCGGGGGAGCCGCCGCCCCAGGGCCCGGGATCCCAGACGCCGCGTCCCTCGCCCGATCAGCCCCGCTGGCCAGCGCTGCAGACGTCCATTCCCGTCTACGAGCTGACCTTGAGCCAGGCGGATTACCAGGCGCTCCATGCGCACATCCATGATCCTCCCTCGAAGGACTTCAGCGTCCCGGGGCAGTTCACGCTCCAGGGCCGCGCGTACGCGGTGGAGCTGAGCTTCCGCGGGCGCTCCACCAAGACGGACCCGCGCGTCGTGAAGAAGTCCTGGGACGTGCGCTTCGACAAGCAAGATCGCTTCGAGGGCAAGAAGAAGAGCATGGAGCTGCTGGCGGCGTGGAAGGACAGCGGCTACCTCACCGAGAAGCTCTGGTACGACATGGCGGCGAGCCTCGGGCTGCGCGTACCGGACGCCCGCTATGCACACGTGAAGCTGCACTTGAAGCAGCCGGACGGCTCCGTCATCACGCGCTACGAGGGGGTCTTCACCGAGCTGGAGTCCATCAACAAGGACTTCCTCAAGGCTCACGGCTTCGACAGCGACAGCGACCTCTACCGCTCCGGCATGCATGATGGCGAGCTGCTCCCGCCGCCCAAGGAGCACTACCAGGAGCCCTGGGACAAGAAGACGAACGAGGAGGCG
The DNA here is from genome assembly GCF_020103775.1 of Allostigmatella hybrida. Lineage (NCBI taxonomy): Bacteria > Pseudomonadati > Myxococcota > Myxococcia > Myxococcales > Archangiaceae > Allostigmatella > Allostigmatella hybrida. The sequence goes on along the minus strand of NZ_JAHXBH010000001.1, from coordinate 558,522 downwards.
CCCTGGACGGAGCTGTGGAGCTTCCTGGAGGGCCTCAACCGCACCCCGCCGCACGCCTTCCCGGCCTTCGTGGAGAAGAACCTGGAGGTGGAGGACTACCTCACGTGGCTGGCCATGGAGGCGCTCATCGCCCACACCATGCAGGGCGACGCGCGCAGCTACTTCATCTACGACCGGGAGACGGCGAAGTGGTCTCACGTTCCGTGGGATCTCAACAACGCGCTGTCGCTCTACAACCGCACCAACGCCGTCGTCCAGGGCGTGAAGAAGACGCGCCCGCTCTTCAGCTTCACCCCCTATGATCCGAAGGTCTACGAGTTGTACGCGGAGCGCCGCACCTTCGAGGGCATGGAGGGCTTGAAGCTGGGGTGGAGCACGCTCTCCACGCGCATCTACGATGACCCGGGCCTGCGCGCCCGCTACGCCGCCCGGCTGAGGAAGCTGCTCGACACGTGGTTCACCGAGGAGAACCTCGGGCCGCGCATCGACGCCATGCACGCGCTGCTCGCGCCCTACATCCTGCCGGGTCCGGACGGCCAGGCGAAGGATCCCTATGTCAGCACCGCGCACGCCGCGCGCAGCGCCGAGTACCTGCACCGGTTCGTGCGCGAGCGCCGCGCCTGGCTCCTCGAGCACCTGAAGGACATCGAGTTCCATGGGGCCAACGCACTCGTCATCGACCGGGTGGGCCGCGACGCCTCGGGGGCCTTCTGGGTTCAGCTCTACAACCGGGCCTCGGTGCCCGTGTCCCTCGGAGGCCTCCAGCTCTCGGGCCTCTCCCGGGTGCCCGAGCAGTGGAGGCTGCCGGAGTTCTCCCTGCCGCCCGGACAGGTCATCACCTTCCGCCAAGGCGCCGTGGGCGTGGGAGAAATGCCCCTGGGCGCGACATTGGACCCCAAGGCTCCCGAACTCTCGCTCTACTCGGCGGACGGGCTGACGGCCCTGGATCTGCTGTGGTTGGCGCCGCTGAAGCCGGGTGAGGCCTACGGGCGGCTGCCGCGAGGAGCGGAGACCTTCGGTCCCCAGCAGGGCCCGTAGAAGGCCCGTCAGGCGAGAGGATGGGCACCTGAAATGGCCTCAGGTGCCCCATCCTCTCTTTATTTTGAAACGGTGCATCCAGCGGCGTTCGAGCGCCTCATCAATGAGCCATGAGGTGCGCTCCTCATAGAAGTAAGGCTCAAGCACATGGGCGAGAGCACGGTAAGGCGTCATGTCGTCACCTGATTGCGCATCTCCAAGCAAAGGCCATTCTCCCAGACGGATACAGAGCCGCTCCCCCTCCAGCGGCTCAAGGGAGATACCGGAAGGAAGACACTCCCGAAGGGATTCCGTGCCTCCCAGCTGGCCCAACAGAGGTTGGCCCAGAAAGGTAAGCCAATAAGCTCCTCGCGCACGGGTGCCGATGGACCGGGCAGTAGGACGAAGGTTGTAGACATCCAGCCCCGGGCAGAGAAGGCAGAGTTCGTGGAGGGCCTTCTTGGCAGGACTGCGCAGACCACCGGGGGAAATACAACCCAGGCCCGCATAGCCAAAGCTCAAGGGCAATTCTGCCACCATTTCGAGCGCCAGCGCCCTCACTGCACCAGGACCATGCTTCTGCAGAAAGTCGGTGGCCAAGGTGAAAACCACCGCGCTGACAGCCTCCCCGTTGTCCTTCCAGGCAGGGGCATCGAGCCATTTACCGGAGTACTCCACACTGTAAGCGCCCACCTCCTCATGACTTTCCTGCAGGCGGACCTCGCTCCCCGTGGGCCAAGGCGTTTCGAGGATCTCCTCGCGGACAGACGCCCAGCCCTCGTCCCCAAGAGGGTCCCACTTCCCATCCGGCTTGACATACCACGCCAGCGCATCAGGGGGAGTGGCGCGCCGGTACGCCTGCAAGGCACGCCACACCCCTGCCGCTATTTCTCCATGCGAGCGCCTCATGAAGAAACAGAAGACCAACCCATCACGCAGTACCACCCGGCCGCGTTCATCACGGATGCGGAATGAAGGCAAGTGGATGGTCACCGGATGCCTCCTACCGGCGAGTTTCAGAGGGGTTGGCTTCCTCAGAGCAGGGGCCGATATGACCAGGTAGTACTGGATTAGCTTAACAGTGAGTAGCAATCACGGCACAGCGGCTTGCGCATAGTGGCAGAGCAGGTTTTGCCACATGCATGGCAGTATTTATCCTCATAATCTTCATTTTCATAACGAGCCCATTTTTCGAAATCCTCAATACAGTAGGGCCGACTCACATCAAGAGGGATGGAATCTCCGCATCGAAGGCAATGCCCCTGTCTATGCACTCTCGCAGAAGTAGCCGCCTTTATAGACCTGGAACTCGGATCACGTTGCCGACGGGCTCCCTCAACCATTCGGACTGCTTCAAAATGTCGCTCAAGAGAATCCAAATAACTCTCAAGCTGACGCATGAGCTTGTGATCGTTCTCAAAAAAGATCCCAGCCTCAAAACTGTTTTCTCCAGAGCCCGACACGAAGTTCATCGATGTTACAATGGCGGCATTCTCACTGCGATAAATCTTAGAATGTAGACGGTCTATCATACGAAGCAAGACACCGGCCTCACCAAGACGGCGAAGCCAATCTGCATTGCGGTACTCACTGAATTTATCTCGACGAAAGACTAACTTTACCTCCACCTTACGGTCTATCGCGGCAGACTCAAGCTGCCTCACGAAATCATCAGTCGGAGCGATATAGGGAGAGACAATAACCAAGTTACTGCGAGCTTCCGCATAAATAGCACCATCAGCCAACAACCGAGGCTCGCTTCCAAATAATCCCATCAGTCCATTCCGCGTTCAGCAAAAGAAAACACCACGAAAAACACCGCGCGAGACAGAGACATCTTCAAGCGGCGGTTCTCCGAGCCGCAGGAATATCAAAAACACCACCGCTCAGATTCATTGCCGCCGCGATGGCGCGAATGGCCTCTAGATAGAATTCATCACAAGCGGCTTCTCCTAGAGCAGCAGCGCGGACAAGAAAATCCACCAGCGCAGCCGCCACCTTGGCATCAACTTTGGGAAGAGTTGGCGCGAAGTCTTCTACCTTTCGATCAAACCATCCATCGAGCTCAAAAACCTGTTCATCGGCTAGCGAAAGAAAATTTTGCGTATAACGAAGGGCGTTCATCTGATCTTCATCCCAACCTGCTCTTTTAGGGGTCTCCATCACTACTATGAGCGATTGCAAAACAACCAGTCTCGGGAATTCTTTATCGGCTGCATAGAGGCGAAGAAGTGGCTCCATCAAAAAGCCACGGCGGCGCATTTGACGTTCCGCGACCGTAAGCATGGACTTGGTGAATGCATAGTTAGCAGCGGCGGAGATAGGAATACCAATACCAGGAACCAGGACTCGCATCAAAGCCTTCTCAGTCAGCTTTCTGGCAATGGCCGTACCAGCCACCTTGCTGATGAGTTCGACCAGTACAGCCCGGACGCCACTTCTCAATAACCTCCGAACATTATACTGAATTACTTTGGGGCCCACAGCCTTGAGCAAGTTGCCACCCAGTTCAGACAATTTGATACCAAGCGCGTTCAAAAATATGAGGTAACAATCCTCTGCGTCACCCAAACTCAAGGGCGCCCGGTGGATGACCGATAGGTCATAGGCAGTGCGAAGTTGAAGCCGGGTTGTGAGTCCAATATCCGCCATGACCAACGCAGCGATGCCTCCCACTGCAAGAGGGGCACCTGGAGTGGGCAAGGCCAACTCCATCCCCGTGACTGCAGCTGCACTCACGCCTCCGGCGAGGCTTGCATACTTACTCGCAAGAGAAATCGCCTTTGCCGCCTGATTATGCGGACCTGCTCCTGGGTACTTTTGGCGAATGTAAGCCGCATCCACCTTTTGAGCGTGCTCCTTTAATATCCATTGCACGAAAGATAAGAACCATCCTCCCGACTTGAAGTCCTCGAAGCTTGTGCCACGAAAATGAAATTTAAGATCTTCATACTCTTGCCGCACATCATCCTTCATCGACATTGAATGCCCCCTTGAATGCGGTCTCAAATGAACGCCAGAATGAACAAGTGCACCGCTAGACTGCGCAACACAAAACTCTCCGTTAAATCACATCTATCCAATCACCCCTTTGTCTTTCATGGTGAACTGGATGTAGGCTCTCTTGGCGCAGCATAGATGGGGTAATAGCAACTTCCCTTCCATTCATACCCCGTCTTTTCGCAGGGAGGCTCAAGGTTGGCGACCTGAATCCAACAGCCTCCGTTGAGCGATACCTGTGCCTTGCCGCCGCACTTTCCGGCACCGTCCGGTCTGAGTTGTCCTGGCAAGGGACGTTTCGGCATGTCCAGTTTCAAGCCAGACAATGACTGAGGAACACCTGCTCTCTGTATCGGTTCCTCGAACACCAAATCCGCTAATCCTGCCATCCCTCCATCGCCAGCGTTGCTCCGGACAAATTCCGGCCGGGCCCATGAACCGGGTCTGGCTCCCATCCTGATCAAGCGACAGCTTGGACGAGGGAGCGCAGAGGGGCGAGCGCGAGTTGCATAGCGGGCTGCCAGCGGTCACTGAGCACCAGAGAGCGCAAGTCGAGGATGTGCTGGCCTGACGGCTCCTTCCAGCGGGAGCCAGGACGTTTCATGCGCAGGGCCACCAGCGACTTGCAGGCGGCCTCCACGGTGCCGCTGCCAATGGGGAGCCCGCGTTGGCGGGCGGGTGCGTAGCCCATGCGCCCCCCGTGGTTCTCCAGGTAGGTAATGGCGTCGTGGACAGGCTTGGCTTCACCTGCCGTCTGCTGCCGCTTGCCACTTGCGTGCAGTTCGGTCAGCACTTGCCACACCGCCCCAGGCCGGTTGAGCAGCGAGAGCTTCCAGCGCTCAATCACCGCGGGAGCCAGTCCTCCGTGAATGAGCACGGCGGCCAAGCCCAGCTTTTCCATCAGGTGCCAGAAGTCCACCAGAGGCACCACCTGCGTGGCCTTGGGTGCGTGCGCTGCCAGCGCCTGGTCCAGCAGGTTCATCATCTCCGGGGCACCATCGGTGAGCACCACCACGGGCATCAACCGCTGTGCCAGCACTGCCTGGACGTCTTGCGCCATGCGCTGCGCCAACTGCTGAGCATCTCCTTGCGGCATGCGCCCGTAGCGCAGCGTCTTGAGGACCTGCCCTTCCTTGTCATGCAGCGTCACCGTGCCCACGTACGCCATGCGGAAGGCCCTCGTCACCGGACGCTTGGGAGTTCCCTCGCGGGGACGGCCGCGAGCCTTCTTCCGCGGCTCCTCCATGGGCACGCTCACCCGGTCCAGGCTCACACTCACGCTGTGCGCCTCCGGGGGCACCTCCAGCACCTGGGCCAGGGCCGCCTCCACCCGCGGCCTCTGGCGCCCGTACACCTCGCCCACTGCGTGGCCCACTCGCTCGAAGCTGCTACGGCTGTAGGGCAGCCTGCCCAGCGCCTGGGCCGTGCTTTGTGCTTCTCGCGACGTGCCGCACGCCATCAGGTGCGCCATCGCTGCGGCCGTCTCCGGCAACCATCCCTCCTCCACCACTCCGGCTCTCAGGCTGACAGGGTCTACTGTCGGCCCGTTTCTCACCCCTACCTCTCGGTACAGGCTGCGCTCTACTTCGACCGGCCCTTGCCTCGTCTTGTACGTCGCCTCGTACCGGCCGACTCGCGCGTAGCGCTGGCCGTCGATGAGGACTTGGGGCGCGTCGAGGTCGAGCACTCGAAGCAACCTCCGCTTCAGCTCCCGCTCGCTCTCTTCCACTCCCGCATTCACTCCCTGCCACGCCTCATCGAACGCCGTCATGTCCCCGGCCTGGGCTCCCTCCACTCCCCTCTGGGCTCTCTGGAGCGTCTGCTCCAACTGTTTCACCACTTCCTCGAACCCCTCTGGCACTTCGATGGTGACCTTCGGCATTCCTTCTCCTCCTCTGGCCACACTACCCACCAGATTCTCTGGACTTTGTCCAACGCTCAGGATCGGATCCAGACCCCATGAACCCTGCGACTGCTCACGGCTGACCTGATCCACCGCCAAAGCCAGCGTAAGACACGCAGCAACCGCAGTACACCCGACCAACAACCTCTCCAACGGGGTCTGCGGTTGCAGAACTCGCTCCGTAGGTGCGTTGGCGCGAAACTGTTCCTGAGCGTCCCTTCGCTCTGCCTTTGCATTGACAGCAGCGTCCTGAACTTCAACGATTTGTGCCCGCTTTTGGGGTCTTCTGCACGGACGATGGCCGAGCACATCAGCCTTCACAACGTTTGCGGGCGGCCACCTTGTGAACGGTTCCGTCTCCCACAAGAAAAGCCGCTGATCGGCATCTGCCCCCGCCTGCTCCGTCAGGTGTTCCAGTTCCTTGGCCAGTTTTTCAGCGGTGCCACGAGCCTGCGGACGAACAGAGAGCATGCGCGCGATGATAGCGCTGAGTTGCCCCTCCAAGCGCGGGTTGCGCGCTTGCGGAGGTTCCGGCCCTGCCCCCTTTCCCTGCCAGAGGCCCGCCCTGTCCAACCGTGGGTCCACCGGCGGCGGATACGCGTCCGTGACCAGCCGGTAGGCGGTCATCCCCAGCGCGAAGACGTCATCTGGGGGCCGTGAGACGTAGCGGTCTGGCGAATGATGGCTCAGGGCGAACCGCCAAGCTTCCGGGCTGCGGTAGGCCGCCGTGCCGGGCGGGAAGCTGTGCCAGGTCAAGGGGGCCGCTCTCGCCGTGAGGCTGGAGCCGAAGTCCACCAGGAATGCCCGGCCATCTTCCGGGCGCACCAGGATGTTGTCCCCCTTCACGTCCCGGTGGACCCCTCCCGCCGCATGGGTGGCCGCCAGCGCCCGGGCCACCTGTGCCAGCAACCGCATCACCTGCCGCGAGGTGGGATTGCGTGCCGAGGACCAGTCGTACAGCGGCGTCCCCTCCACCCACTGCATGACGAGAAACGGATGGAGGCGGTCTCCCAAGGCCCACACGCCGTGAGCGTACAGCGCGGGCACGTTGGGGTGCTTCAGGCGCGAGAGCAGCGCCACCTCCCGCTCGAAGCGCGGATCCCTCGGGTGCAGGGCGAGCTTGAGCGCCACGGGCCCGGCCTCTTCGTGCCCCACCCGCTCGGCCCGGTAGACGGCGCCGTAGGCGCCCCGCCCTCGGAAGCCCACCACCCGCCAGCGCTCCACCTGCGTCCCGGCGGGGAGCGCCGCGGGGTTCAGCTCCGGAGGGTACGGCCCTATCCGGCCCACAAGGCGCTCAGGTCCCACGTCAGCGCCTCGAACGGCGCCGCCTTCACCGGGCCTTGCCCCTCCCACACGTCGAGCAGCAACCAGGAGAACCCCTCGAAGAGGTACACCTCCAGCGTCCGCATCCCGGGGTGCACCAGCCACACATGGCCCACGCGCCCCAGGCCGTACACCAGCATCTTGTGCCCCCGGTCCCAGGGCTCCGTCTCGTCGGACAGCACCTCGCAGGTCCAGTCCGGCGTCAGCGTTACCCCCGCGCCCGGCCCAGGCTCCGTCCATCGCTCCCGGCGCCAACCCACAAGGTCGGGCACCACACGGTCCTCCTCGAGGTGCAAGGTCACGTCCTTCCGCAGGACCCAGGCCCCGGCTTCCCCCGCGAGCCCTCCTTCGGAGAGCACGTCGAGAAGCCGCCCCTGCGTCTGAACTTGCAGCGGCCCCGGTGGAGGAAGGAGGACCGGAATGCCTCCGAGGATCTCCTCCACCGGAAGAGGGCGGGGGGACGGCGTGAACGGCGAGTCATCGGACATGCCGCTAGCATGCCCCCTACCCATCACGTCTTCAAGAATCTCGACAACCCCTCAGGGCAGGTGCGCGCCCGGCGTCAGATGCGGCGCTCGATGCGCGAGGCGGGCGAGCGGACATTCTGCGGCGGGCTGAAGGCGTCCATCACCCGCTGCGCGGGGCTCTTGCCCATCGCCGACGGTGGCGTGAGGGCCCACAGCACGAAGTACACGAGCAGCGCCGAGCCGCCCGTGAAGGCCAGGGCGATCAGGAACGCCACGCGCACCAGCGCCACGTCCAGCCCCAACCGCCGCGCCACCGCCCGGCTGACCCCGAACAGTTTCCAGCCCTCGCCGCCCCGGTGAAGGGGCTCCGCGCCCGGCCGCCAGGTGCTGCAGTTCCAGCACCGGGCCCCGTCGCCTCGCAGCTCCATCTGGCAGCTTCCGCAGCGGTTCACCGTGTCCACGACTGCTCCTTTCACAGGCCCCTCGGTCCCACCCCAGGGCCTCCTCTTTTTCCCTACGTCTTTCCAGGCCAACCCATTGCCGGCCGCGCACCTCGCGGCTGTCCCCGGGGACGCCTTGCCGTTTACAAATTTAATGCGCACGCTGTTAACAGGCTTACCTGGCAGGCAGGCACCTCTCACCGTCCCCCTTCCTGAACACTCTGGGCGGGCCCACTCTTTAATCCGTCGGCCGAATTTACAACGCATCCTGTCAGGAGTTTCACAATGCGCGACCCGGTGTCCTCCCCCAAGCCGCCCACCTTTGGTGCCGGTGTGGTTCTGCGCGGCGCCTGGTTGCCTGACTACACCCCGGTGCTGACGCCCGAAGCGGTGGCGTTCGTGGCCACGCTCGTGCGCGCCTTCGGGAAGACGCGGGACACCCTCCTCGCCCAGCGCCAGGAGCGCCAGAAGGCCTTCCAGCGCGGCGAGCGGCCCCACTTCCTCCCGGAGACGAAGGCCATTCGCGAGGGGGACTGGAAGGCCGCGCCCCTGCCCAAGGATCTCCTGGACCGGCGCGTGGAGATCACCGGCCCGGTGGACCGGAAGATGATCATCAACGCCCTCAACTCGGGCGCCAACGTCTTCATGGCGGACTTCGAGGACTCCAACAGCCCCACCTGGGACAACGTGGTGCGCGGCCAGCTCAACCTGATGGACGCCGTGCGCGGCACCATCACCTACACGGCGGAGAACGGGAAGCACTACGCCCTGAACGACAAGCCCGCCGTGCTCTTCGTCCGCCCGCGCGGCTGGCACCTGCCGGAGCGCCACCTGGAGGTGGACGGCAAGCCCGTGCCGGGCTCCCTGTTCGACTTCGGCCTCTTCTTCTTCCACAACGCCAAGGCGCAGCTCGAGCGCGGCACCGGCCCCTACTTCTACCTGCCCAAGCTGGAGAGCCACCGCGAGGCCCGGCTGTGGAACGACGTGTTCCTCCTGGCGCAGCGGGAGCTGGGCCTGCCCCCGGGCACCATCAAAGCCACCGTGCTCATCGAGACGCTGCCGGCGGCCTTCGAGATGGATGAGATCCTCTACGAGCTGCGCGAGCACTCGGCGGGGCTCAACTGCGGGCGCTGGGACTACATCTTCAGCTTCATCAAGAAGCTCCAGGCGGACCCGGCCTTCCTGCTGCCCGACCGGGGGCAGGTGACCATGGACAAGGCGTTCCTGGATGCCTACTCGCGGCTGCTCATCCAGACGTGCCACCGCCGGGGCGTGCACGCCATGGGCGGCATGGCGGCGTTCATCCCCATCAAGGGGGACGCGGCCGCCAACGACGCGGTGCTCGCCAAGGTGCGCGCCGACAAGCTGCGCGAGGTGACGAACGGCCATGACGGCACGTGGGTGGCCCACCCCGGCTTGGTGGCCGTGGCGCGCGAGGTGTTCGACACGCACATGAAGGGGCCGAACCAGCTCGGCGCCGCGCGCCCGGACGCGCAGGTGGGCGAGAAGGAGCTGCTCGCCGTGCCCCCGGGCAGCCGCACCGAGGAGGGCCTGCGCCACAACCTCCGCGTGGGCGTGCAGTACATGGCCGCCTGGATGGGCGGCTCGGGCTGCGTGCCGCTCTACAACCTCATGGAGGACGCGGCCACGGCGGAGATCTCCCGCGCCCAGGTGTGGCAGTGGATCCACCACGGGGCCACCCTGGAGGATGGGCGCAAGCTCACCCCGGAGCTGTTCCGGCAGGTGTACGCCGAGGAGATGGACCGCCTGGAGCAGCAGGGGGCCCTCGCGAAGAGCGGCCCCACCGCCCAGGCGCGCGAGCTCTTCGAGCGGCTGTCCACCGCGCCCACCTTCGAGGACTTCCTCACCCTGCCGGCCTACGAGGCACTGAGTCCGCAGTCCTGACGTTCCCACTCTCACACGCGAGGAGTTGAGCATGTACGACGCGACGCCGATGACCCCTGATTCGTCCCCTCACGCGAAGCTCCACGCGCGGCGCTTCGAGGGAATCCAGCGCAACTACACGCAGAAGGACGTGGAGAAGCTGCGCGGCTCGCTGCAGATCCGCCACACGCTCGCCGAGGTGGGCGCGCGGCGGCTGTGGGAGCTGCTGCACACCGAGGAGTTCATCAACGCCCTGGGCGCGCTCACCGGCAACCAGGCCGTGCAGATGGTGCGCGCGGGGCTGAAGGCCATCTACCTGTCCGGCTGGCAGGTGGCGGCGGACGCCAACAGCGCGGGCCAGATGTACCCGGACCAGAGCCTCTACCCGGTGGACAGCGTGCCCACGGTGGTGCGCCGCATCAACGCCGCGCTGCGCCGGGCGGACCAGATCGAGTGCGCCGAGGGCCGCACGGACCGGTACTGGTTCGCGCCCATCATCGCCGACGCGGAAGCGGGCTTCGGCGGGCCGCTCAACGCCTTCGAGCTGATGAAGGCGATGATCGAAGCGGGCGCCGCGGGCGTGCACTTCGAGGACCAGCTCGCCAGCGAGAAGAAGTGCGGCCACATGGGCGGCAAGGTGCTGGTGCCCACCCAGCAGTTCCTCCGCACGCTGACCGCGGCGCGCCTGGCCGCGGACGTCATGGGCGTGTCCACGCTGCTGGTGGCCCGCACGGACGCCGACAGCGCCAAGCTGCTGATGAGCGACGCGGATCCGTATGATCACGCCTTCATCGACCCGAAGGGCGGGCGCACCGCGGAGGGCTTCTACCGGCTCAAGGGCGGCGTGGAGTGCGCCATCGCGCGCGGCCTCGCGTACGCGCCGTACGCGGACCTCGTGTGGTGCGAGACGAGCACCCCGGACCTGAAGCAGGCGAAGCAGTTCGCCGAGGGCATCCACGCGAAGTTCCCCGGCAAGCTCCTGGCGTACAACTGCTCGCCGTCGTTCAACTGGAAGAAGCACCTGGACGACGCCACCATCGCGAAGTTCCAGCGGGAGCTGGGCGCCATGGGCTACAAGTTCCAGTTCGTCACGCTGGCGGGCTTCCACGCCCTCAACCACTCCATGTACGAGCTGGCCCGGCAGTACAAGGACGGCGGCATGGCGGCGTACTCGGCGCTGCAGCAGCGCGAGTTCGGCGCGGAGAAGGACGGCTACACCGCCACGCGGCACCAGCGCGAGGTGGGCACCGGCTACTTCGACCAGGTGGCCGAGGTCATCTCCGGCGGCTGCTCCAGCACGCTGGCGCTCACCGAGTCCACCGAGACGCACCAGTTCTAGGCAAAAGGCTCGCGGCGCCTCGCCCGCCGGGTTCCCCCCGGTGGACGGGCGCCGCGTTGTTTTTGGCAAACCGCGAGACGGCTACTTGTTCTCTTCCAGGTCGTCCCGGTCGCTGTACTTGTCCCACTGACCCGTCTGGCGGTCTCCCGAGCCATCGTAGGGCGGACCCACCTCGGTGCGCTGCCCGCCGTGCTGCTCGGTGATGTCGTTCAGGTGTTCCTTGCGCCCCTCGGCGGGCACCCGGTCCCCATCCTCGTCCGGATCCTTCTGCTTCGCAGGATCAACGGGGATGCCCACGTTGCGGTTCATCCACTCCTTGGGATCCATTGGCTCGCTCCTCTCGCGTGCAACTTCTTCCCCAAAGATGGGGATGGATCGCCGGGGAGCAGCCAGTGCCCGCTTGCCCGCTTGCTCAGTTCAGCAGCGGGGGCCGGGTCCTCGGGGGCGGCGGACGGGCCTCCATCATCTCCAGCCCTTGCCGCGTCAGGAGGAAGCGCACCACGCCGGAGCCCCGCTCGGTGTCGATCTCGGCCTCGAACGCGGGGCCGGTGATGCCGCCCAGGTGCACGTCCTTGCGCAGGTTGTGCACCTTGCCGGAGATGAGGTCTCCGGCCACCTGCCCCACCGAGTCCCCCTTCCGGTACAAGTCGTACGCCGCCTGATGCAGCGTCATCGCCAGCGTGGGCGTGAGGGGCTGGGTGCTGAAGAGGACCGACAGCAGGGTCCAATACGGGGGGGCGTCATCCATCGCCCTCATCCTAATCAAGCCCCGCGCCGCACGCGTGGCTCTCTTCCCATACCGCCGTACGCGGAGGGGGCGGCAGCCGGGCAACCCCCTGGAAAAAGGAAGGAAGCAACTTCGCGCCCACCTGGGCGATAATGGTCTGGGAACCCGATTCGTGATCCAGCGCCGGGTCTGTCCCTGGAGGAGCCATGCACATCAACAACCTGGGTGGACCCAAAGGCGCCGCGACGGCCTCTCTGAACCGCCCCGCCGCCCCTGCCCGCTCCAGCTTCGGCGCGCTCGTGTCGGGCAGCACCTCCGCGGCGGCCCCCTCGGCCCCCACCGGGACGAACATCCTCTCCCAGACCATCTCCGCCCAGGGCACGCCCGGCGCGGGCTTCGGCGCGCCCTACGCGGCCGCCGGTGGCCCTCAGTCTGCCGCCGAGCAGGAGGCCCTGCGCGACCTCATGAAGATGTCCCTCATGTCCTTCGTGAGCACCTCCTTCAACATGAATATGAACCGCCCGAAGATGGAGTTCTCCTCGGAGGAGTAGCCGGGCGCGGTTCCCCCGCACCTGCGCGACCCACCCCCCCGCGGGGCACCTCGCGGCTCAGCCCCGGCGGCGGGAACGGCCGCGGCCCAGCAACCCCAGCAGTGCCACGAGCGCCGTCAGCGGGCCCCCGGTGGTGGAGCAGCCGTGGGAGGAGACCATCTCCTCGGAGATGCCCGGCACCGAGGGGCTCACCGTCCCGGGCAGGCCCGGCGTCACGCCGGAGGAAGTGTCCTCGGAAGGCAGGCCCTCGCCGGGCTCCGTCTCCGGCACCTGGACCACCGGCGGCACCTCGGGCTTGGGCTGCTCCGGCTTCGGCTCCTCTTCCGGCGCGGGGGCGGGAGGAGGAGGCGGCGGCGGCATCACGTCCTCGAGCGCCGTCGCCTGGATGAAGCCATCGTGGTAGACGACGCCGGTCTCCTTGATGGTGTCGCTGCGGTACAGCCCCAGCTTCATGTAGCTCTTCATCCCCTCGTACATCGTCGCGAGGACTTGCTTCTTCAGCGCCAGCTTTCCGTTGTGCCACAGCTCCACGAAGCCCACCTTCGGGTCCGGTGACCACTTCACGTGGAAGATGAACTCGTGCCAGACGCCGCGCGTGAGGGGTGCCTTCCACGGGGTGATGCTGTCGGTCAGCGTCAGCCGCATCTCCTCGCCGTAGACGAAGAACTCCACCGGCGGCGAGCCGCAGCACCCGTCGTGGTGCCACTGCGTGAAGACCTGCCACGTCTTCGCGCTGGGGAAGTCCGGCGCGAACATCACCTTCCACCGGTAGTAATACTCCGAGCCCACCTGCTCGTTGCTCAGATACACCAGCTCGTTGCGGTTGCCGCTGGAGTCGATGGGGTCATCGCCCTGCTTCACCGTGGCCTTGAGGGCATACCGCCCCTCGCTCACCGGTGACGTCACCACCGCCAGCCGGTCCGCCCGGACCATCTGCGAGCCCGAGTACTGCGAGTGGTCACCCGTCTCGAAGTCCCCTCGCCAGACGACGCCCGCCAGCGCCGGTCCAGACACCAGGATCACCGCGAGCCACCCCATGTGAAGTCTCAAGAATCGATTCCTCAAGATTTGTATGTCCGCCAACGAATCCGGGCACCCTAACCGAAAATCACGTTTCATTCCTGTCACACATCTGCGCCGCCCCCTCGGTCCCAGAGCGTGGAACCGGTCAAGGGCCCGGCCGGTATGAAACATGTTTCAGATGGCTCATGACGCACCACGCCTTCCGTGCGGACAGCGGAGCGCCCCCTGCCACCGTCCGCCTTCAACACGGGCGGGCAGGCAAGGGGCTGACGAACCCCTGGCCTGGTGTATGGTCCGTCCCCCCCTTCGCGGTGCCCCCTCCTGGGGCATCCCGGGTGAACCCATGCTTGTCCTGCGCGACGTCCAGAAAAGCGATCTTCCTGGCCTCAAGCGCCTCGCCGCGGTGCTCAACACCGTCAACCTCCCCAACAACGAGGAGACGCTGTCGGCCATCATCGACAAGTCGGTGAAGAGCTTCGCCGGCAAGGTGAAGAACCCGTGGGAGCGCGAGTACCTCTTCGTGCTTGAGGATGCGCGCAACAGCACCCTCATCGGCACCTCGATGGTCATCGCCCAGCACGGCACGTATGACGCGCCGCACATCTATTACGAGGTGAGCGAGCGCGAGCACTACTCGGCCTCCATCGACCGGCACATCCGGCACAAGGTGCTCTCCATCGCGTACAACTACGAGGGCCCCACGGAGATTGGCGGCCTGGTGGTGGATCCGCCCTACCGCGCCACGCCGGACAAGCCCGGCAAGCAGCTGTCCTACGTGCGCTTCCTCTTCATCGCCATGCACCGGCGCCTGTTCCGCCCGCGCGTGCTCGCCGAGCTGCTGCCGCCGCTGCTTCCCGACGGGCGCAGCCTGCTGTGGGAGGCATGCGGCCGGAAGTTCACCGGCCTGTCCTATCAGGAGGCCGACCGGCTCAGCCGCCAGAACAAGGAGTTCATCAAGGAGCTGTTCCCCGCCTCCGACATCCACGCGGCGCTCTTTCCCGCGCGCGTGCAGAAGGTGCTCGGCGAGGTGGGCCCCCAGACACGCGGCGTGCAGCGGATGCTGGAGCGCATCGGCTTCCGGTACATGGAGCGCATCGATCCGTTCGACGGCGGGCCCCACTTCGAGGCCGACGTCTCGGAAGTCACGCTCGTGCGCCGCTTCCGCACGGTGAAGCTGGCCCCGGAGGACTTCGAGCGGGAGGGCGATGACGTGCTCGTCGGCTTCGAGTGGGAGTCCGGCCGCAACCGCTTCCGCTCGGTGCGCACGCAGGCGCGCCTGGACAACCAGCTCATCTTCCTGCCCGCCAAGGCCAAGGAAGTGCTCGGCGCGCCCGCCGGCGCCAAGCTGTCCGTCATCCCCTTCGAGTAGCCGTCCGCGCGCTCAGGGCCGCCGCACCACCCGGTGCGTGCCCCGCAGCAGCGCCAGCCACCGCTCGCCCGCCTCGCGCGGCGAGCCCCGGGGGTCCACCAGCGCCAGCGGCAGGTGCGTCTCCGGGCGCACCGCGTCCAGCGAGGTGGGATCCAACTCCAGGAGCGCCCCGCCGGCCAGGGCCACGCGCACCCACGCGTGCGGCCGCGCGGGGCCCCCATCCACCGCCAGCAGGCCGTGCACCAGCGCCACGTGGTGCCCGCGCGCCCGGGCCTCCGCCGCGAAGCGCAGCGCGTGGGCCAGGCACCCGCCCGCCTCGCCCTCGCCCCCCTCGCGCCAGTCCGCCGCCCCCGGCCCCTTCTCCGGAAAGGCCGCATGCACCTGCTCCGACAGGGCCCGCGCCGCGCCGGCCTCCCACGCCGTCATGGCGGGCAGCCGCTCCGGCACCGGCCACGCGGGCACGAAGGCGAGCGCCCCCGAGCGCCCCTCCACGGGCACCCCCTGCGCGAAGAGCTCCGGCGGAGGACGCAGCTTCTCCCCGGGCGCCGCCCGCGTGAAGCGGGACTCGCCCACCTCCAGTTCCTGGAGCCACCCCCGCGCGTCGTAGCGCGCCCGGAAGGGGACGCCCAGCAGCGTGCCCTCCGCCTCGGAGCCGTTCGCGGCGGTGAGGCAGTGCGGCCCCTCGCGGCCCGTCAGCTCCTCGCGGCCCGTGACACAGCCATGACGCGGCGGCCCCCGCCACAGCCACAGCGCCTGGGGCACGCTCCGCGCGCCCTCCACCTGGCCTTGCGCGTCCAGCCGCAGCGTCACCTCCCGCTGGCGCTCGCCCACCTGGCCCGCGCGCGTGTGCAGGTGGCGCGAGACATAGGTGAAGCGCCCCGCGGACCGCCTCAGCGTCACCCTCCCCACGGGCACCCCGCGCCAGGCGAAGAGGTAACTCATGGCGTCCTCCCCCTCCTGGGGCGCGGAGGACCCTCCCCCCCTCGGAGGGGCAGACGTGGCAGGTAGGGGCAGGAGCAAGGCGCAGCAGAGGCTCAGCCCGGCGCCCAGGCGCGCAAGGATTTGAGGAACGGGGCGGCAAGGCAGGCTAGCGTCAGGTCCGCGCATGGGAGCCAAACGGTACCTCTTCGGCTTCGGACTTGTCGGGGGGCTTGTCTCCGCGCTCCTGCTTGGCACGGTGCTGCGCACCCTGGCGAACGTGGAGCTGGGGACGAGGGGCTGGCTGTGGCTGCTGGTGGCCACGCCGCTGCTCTACCTCCTGGGCGGGTGGCTGAGCTGGTTCACCTGGGCAGGCTACCGGGGCCGCATCCGCCGGCGCGTCATCACCCAGCTGGCCGAGGGGGACCTGGCCATCGCCACCTCGTCCGAGTTCGAGGGCCGGGAGGATGTGCGCCGCCTGCTGTCGTCCCTGCGCCGCGCCATCTCCCAGGTGCAGCGGGTGACGGCGAACATGCACCGCACCAGCACCAGCGTCTCCGAGCAGGTGCGGATGCTGCTGGAGGCCGCGCGGCGCCAGGGCCAGGCGGTGGACCACTCGCTGGAGGCGGTGTCCCATATGGGCGAGAGCCTCCAGGCCGCCGGCCAGCGCGTGGCGCAGATGGACACCTTCGCCCACGACACCACCAACGCGCTGGTGGAGATGACCGAGCGGCTGCAGCAGGTGGGCTTCGCGCTCTCCAGCCTGGATGAGTTCGCCCACCACACCAGCGGGCTGGTGCAGGTGATGAGCGAGCGGCTGGACAACAT
The DNA here is from genome assembly GCF_020103775.1 of Allostigmatella hybrida. Classification (NCBI taxonomy): domain Bacteria; kingdom Pseudomonadati; phylum Myxococcota; class Myxococcia; order Myxococcales; family Archangiaceae; genus Allostigmatella; species Allostigmatella hybrida. The sequence continues at coordinate 541,733 of NZ_JAHXBH010000001.1, read as the reverse complement.
CGCCGCCGCGGGGGACGAGCTGGCGCTGTTCGCCAACGAGGCCGAGCGCTTCGTGTCCGTGGTGGGCTCGGGCATCGAGGCGGTGCGCCGCCGCGCCAACGAGACGAACGCGCTGGCCCAGGCCGTCACCGCCACCGCCCAGCGCGGCGAGGAGCTGGTCAACGACAGCGTCAAGGGCATGTACCGGGTGAAGGAGACGGTGCGCCGGGCCGCTGAAATCGTCGAATCGCTGGGCACGCGCTCGCGCGAAATTGGCCGCATCGTGGATGTCATCCAGGAGATCGCCGACCAGACGAACCTCCTGGCGCTCAACGCCGCCATCATCGCCGCCCAGTCGGGCGAGTACGGCCGGCCCTTCGGCGTGGTGGCCAACGAAATCCGGGGGCTCGCCGAGCGCTCGGCGCGCTCCACGCGGGAAATCTCCTCCCTGGTGACGGGCGTGCGCGGCGAGGTGGACACCGCGGTGGCGCTCGTGAAGGAGGGCCGGGACCTGGCCACCGAGGGCGCCCAGCTCGGCGACCGGGCGGCCACCGCGCTGGTGGAGATTCGCACCATCACCCAGCGCACCTTCACGGCGGTGGAGTCCACGGTGGAGGAGACGCGGCGCCTGGAGCAGCAGGGCTCCACGGTCATCGAGGCCAGCCAGCGCGTGGCCTCGCGGGTGGACGATGTCACCCGGGCCGCCATCGAGCACGCGGGCCAGGCGCGGGAGCTGGTGCGCAAGACGGGGGAGATGGCGCGCCTGGCGCGCGATGCCTCGGAGAAGGTGGAGGGCCAGGCGCGCGCCGGCAACATGCTGTCCGAGGCGGTGGTGCGGCTGACCGCCGCCATCGACGGCATCCGCAAGGCGCACGCAGTGCTCACCCGGGGAGAGGTGTCCATCCGGGACGAGGTGAGCCGCGTGCGGGAGGATGCGCGGCGGGTCATCCGCAGCGGCGACGAGCTGAGCCGCACGGTGGACCAGCTCGGCCACGAGACGGTGAGCCTGGAGTCCGAGGTGTTCCGCTTCCGCCTGCCCCAGCCGCGCGCCGGGGGCACGCTGCGCGTGGGCATCCACCAGGCCGCCGCCCTGCGCGCCCGCCTGACGTTGGATCCGCTCTTCGCCGTGGAGAACCAGCTCGCGGAGCTGTGCGCGTGCGTCTTCTCCAACCTGCTGCGGCTGGAGGACGGCGTGCTCGTGCCGGACCTGGCCGAGCGGTGGGAGATGGATGCCGCGGCGCGCATCTTCCGCTTCTCCCTGCGCCGGGGCGTCTCCTTCCATGACGGGACGGCGCTGACGGCGTACGACGTGAAGCGCCACTTCGAGCGGCTGCTGGACCCCATGGTGCGCTCGCCGGACCGCTCGCTTCTGGAGGACATCGAGGGGGCGCACGCCTTCACCGCCGGCACCACGCGCGACGTGAGCGGCCTGCGCGTGCTCAACGAGGGGACGCTGGAGATCCGCCTCACGGAGCCCAAGGCCTTCTTCCTCCACCTGCTGGCGCTGACGCCCACGGCGGTGGCCCGGCTGGACTCGGACGGCAAGCTCCACGGCACCGGCCCCTACCGCCTGGAGCAGTTCGAGGCGGACCACATCCACATGGCGCGCAACCCCACCTACTTCCGCCACGGCATGCCGTGGGTGGACCGGCTCGAGTTCCTGCTGGTGGAGTCGCGGCAGGAGGCGCTCGAACGGCTCCAGGATGGCCAGGTGCAGTTCGTCTCCTTTCTCTACGCGCAGCAGGCCCAGTCCCCGGGCATCGAGGACCTCCAGACGGTGGCCAGCTCCACGCCCTCCACCGCGTTCGTGGGCCTCAACCTGCGCGAGTCGCTCTATGACGACACGCGCGTGCGCCGCGCCATCCGCGCGGGGCTGGACATCCCCTCGCTGGTGGAGCAGTTCCACCCGGGCGCGCGCATCGCCCGGACGCTCACGCCCCCGGAGCTGCTCCAGGGGCTGGAGCCGGGCCCCCTGCCCGCCCCGGACGTGGAGCGGGCCGGGGTGCTGCTGCGCGAGGCCGGCGTGCGCTCGGTGCCGCTGACGCTCTACTACCCGGCGGGCCGGGACACCTCCGAGGAGGACGCGGTGCTGTTCCGGCCGCTCGTCGAGGCGGGGCTGCTGGAGCTGCGCCACGTGGAGCTGCCCTCGCAGGACTACACCGCGAGGCTTCGCGCGGGGCGCATCCCCGCCTTCCGCACGCTGTGGATCGCCGACTACCCGGACCCGGACAACTTCCTCTACTTCCTGCTCAACTCGAACGCCCAGAACATCTACCCGCTGGGCTACCACAACCCCGCGCTGGACCGGCTGACGTCCGAGGCCCGGGTGTCCATTGATCCGGACCTGCGCCACCAGCTCTACCTGCGCGCCGAGGCGCTCTTCGACCAGGACTGTCCGCTCATCCCCCTGTACCACGACCGCATCTACGCGGTGGCGAGCGCCCCGGTGCAGGGGCTGCGGCTGCACATGACGCCGCCCCAGGTGCGCTTCGAGGACCTGTGGCTGGACTCCGGCGGGCTCCGGTAGCCCGCCCTCAGGGCTGGGCCCGCCGGGTGCCCGCGAGGCCATGCCGCTGGGGCCAGCCGCGCGTCTCGGCCACGCCCTGGAGCCCCAGGCCGAACGCCTCCAGCCGCCAGGTGCCCTCCCGCTCCAGCAGGACGTAGAGGAAGTTCCCCACGTGCGTGGCCCCCGCGACGCGCGGCTCGCCCTCCAGCGGACACACCGCCCGCTCACGCCCTGCCGCGAACAGCTGAAGATAGGTGCGGGTGGGGCCGCCATCCGGGGTGATGTCACTGAGCGTGCCCACGCCGTTCCCGCTCACCAGCGAGGCCTCGTGCAGGAGGACCTCCGCCCCCGGCGCGGACACGGGCACCTCCCAGCGCGTGCCCCCATCCTCGGCGCTCAGCGCGCGCAGCACGAGCTGCGCCGTGCCCGGCGCGCACGGCGGGGCCCCTCCGTCGCAGGCCGTCGCGAGCGCATAGCCGGTGCCCTCCAGCAGGAGCGTGGGCTCATCGAGGGGCACCCGCTCCTCCCACGGCACGGGCACCGGGGCCCCGCCATCCGTGCTGGCGAAGGTCCGCGCCCCCGAGAACAGCCAGCCCCCGGCCACCGCCAGCGACGCGCCCGCATCCCCGGCCTGCTCCAGCACGGGCACGGTGACGAAGCCCGGGCCGCCATCCTCCGGCTCCGCGAACACCACGCGCCCTCCGCCCTCGGCGCTCAGCACCACCCGGCCCTGAGCGTCGAGGGCCACCCGGGCCCCGGGCCCTCCAAACCCCTCCACCGGGCCGGCCTGGAGCACCCCGCCATCCCTGCCGAGCCGCACGAGCGCCGGCGGCACGCCGTCCACGAGCGCCACCACCTCCTCCCCGGCACTCACCGCCGTGCGGCCCACGCCCGTGGACGGCACGCCCCCATCCAGCGCCTCGCCCAGCGGGGCCTGCCACAGCCGCTCACCGGGGCTGGCCAGGGCGTAGCGCTCCAGGCTCCCGGGCTCCTGCACCAGCACCCCCGCGCCGGACACGGCCAGCAACGTGCGCGCCCCGCCATCCGGGTAGGGCGCCTCGAAGCGCTGCAGGCCATTGCCCGTGAAGGAGACGAGCCGGCACCCCGCATCCCCGTCACACACCGAGGCGAAGAGCGCCCCATCCTGGGACAGCAGCACGGGCCCGCCGTCCTCCGCCACGGGCGCTCCGCCCAGCGGCGCGGAGAACTGGGCCACGAGCGCTCCCGGCGGCGGCCGGGCACACTCGCCGCCGCGGCACCGGCCCTCGTCCTGGCAGGGCGTCGCCGGCGCGCACAGGAATCCCTCCGGTGTGGGCAGGGTGCGGCAGCTTCCCAGGAGGCACAGGTTCGCCGTCTTGCAGTCCGTGGGGCCGCACACCGTGTAGTCGGCGGCATCCGTCTCGCCGCAGCCCTCGTCGCGGCGGCACACGCCCACCTTGCAGGGGTTCGCCGGCTGCGGGCACACCACGTTCGACCTCACGCACCCCTCGGTGGGCGAGCACGCATCCACCGTGCACGGGTTGTCGTCATCACACGTGCGGGGCGTGCCCACGCACTCGCCCGCCCGGCAGCGGCCCCGCTCCTGGCACCGGCTGCTGGGGATGCAGTCCGTCCCGTTCGGCGCCAGCGTCTCCACGCACGCGCCCGGCTCCAGCTCGAAGCGGGACTCCCGGCACTGCGCCGAGGGCACACAGGTGAGGGGCCGCACCCCCTCGCCCCGCAGCGCCACGGACTCCACGCGGCTGCCGGCCACGAGCGTCAGCGTGCCTTGCGCCACCCCGCTGCCCCCGGTGAACACCACCTCCAGCGCCACGGAGCCGCCGCCCGGCACGGACACAGGCTCCGGCACCACGGCGAACGGGGCCCCGGCCGACGCCGTCACGCGCGCCTCCGAGCGTCCGGTGCCCAGCAGCGTCACCGTCCTGCGGACCTGGGTGCCCTCCAGCACCCGGCCGAAGTTCACCTCCGTCTCCTGGGGCCGGAAGTCTCCGCGCGAGGTGCCGAGCCCGGGGCCCTCACACCGGCAGGCACCGGAGAACACGAGCGCCACGAGGAGCAGGAACCAGGGCCGTGTGCGAAGCATGGGCGGACTTAACCAGCTTCGGGCCCCCCCCTGAAGGGGAAGCCGCGCCCAGGTGTCAGGTAGCGGGACTCCGCCGCCGCGCCAACGTCCGGATGAGCACCGCCAGCACGCCGATGACCACCAGTACCACCACGGCCAGCTGGTAGCGCGCCATCAGCCCCTCCAGGCGCTCGAGGTTCCCGCCCACCGCCCGGCCCACCGAGAGCACCAGCGCGTTGTGGGCCATCGCGGACAGCGCGCCCAGAATCAGGGCATTGCTCCGGGGCATGCGCGCGGCCCCCGCCGCGACGAAGATGACGCCCCGGATGCCCGGCAGGAACCGGTTGGCCAGCAGCAGCCAGGGCCCCCCGCGCCTCATCTTCGCCTGGACCACGGCCAGCCGGGCATGCGTGAGCCCGAAGAAGCTCGCATCCGGTTTGGCATCAAAGCGCCGGGCCAGCCAGGTGCCGAACCAGTAGTTGATGGCCGCGCCCGCCACGCTGCCGGCCGTCACCACCACGAAGACCAGCGGCCACGGGTGGTCGCCCCGCACCGCGTACACGCCCCCGAGCAGGGTGATGGTGTCTCCGGGAAAGGGCGGCACCAGGTACTCCAGCATCGCCGCCAGGCCCAGGAGCAGCACCCCCGCCATCCCCAGCGCCCTGATGAGGTTGTCGAGGAATTCCACCATCCACGCACCCGCCTTCCGGAACCTGCCCGCTTCATCTGGGCCGTACCCCCTGCCCCTGCAAGCTCGATTGGCGGCGGCCCCGCCGGGCCGTAAGGTGGAGGACACCCAAGCGCAGCAAGCCTTCCGCTGGCACCCTCCCCGGCCCCCCGAGCCGGACCGCCCCGGAGCGGACCCGCACTTGAGGGCGGTAAACGATACTGTAACAATACATCAACCCAATACGGTGCTCATGTTTCGAGGTACGCCTCACCCTGTGTTGCCCGCCGCCGGCTGGGCCCGCCTTGGGCAAGGGTTGCTCACCCTCTGGATGCTCCTGGCGCTGCCCGCCGCCGCCCAGGAGCCGCCCGAGCCCCCCGAGGCGCCCGCCGCCGTGGAGCCGCCCGAGGCACCTGAACCGCCGGAGCCTCCCGAGGCGCCCCCGGAGAAGGTCAGCCTGGAGGAGCTGCTCCAGGAGGAGGTGACTTCCGCCTCCGTGGGCTCGTTCGGCTACCGCCTGCGCCGCTACGGCATCACCCCGTACGTGCACGGCGTCATCACCGCGGACCTCTGGCAGTGGGAGCGGCGCCACGGCAACGTGCCCCACCACAACACCTTCGAGCTCCGGGATGCCAACCTCTACTTCGGCGCCGACATCCTGGACCTCATCGTCCCCGAGGTGTTCCTGGAGTTCGAGCCCACCTTCAACTCCTTCGAGTTCAACACGGGCCTGCGCCTGCGGTACGCGCAGCTGGACCTGCGCCTCCACAAGGAGCTGCTCGTCCTCCGGGCCGGCCTGTTCCTGATTCCCTTCGGCACCTACAACACGACCACCTTGCCGGCCTTCATCTCGAAGCTGCCCGAGCGGCCCACGCTCTTCCGGGAGGTCATCCCCAGCCCCTGGCAGGAGCTGGGCGTTCAGCTCACGGGCACCTGGGAGTGGGCCCCCGGCCGGGCGTTCAACTACGCGCTCTTCGCTACCAACGGCATGGAGCAGTTCGACGTCAACAACCCGCTCAACCCAAACGACGACGCGGCCGATGAAGGCGGCTCCATCGCCTTCTTCACGCCCTCGTACGTGGACATCCGCAACACCAGCAAGTCCTTCGGGGCCCGGCTCAGCGCGCAGCTCGCCGAGGGGCTGACGCTCGGGGCCTCGGGCTACACGGGCACCTACACCCGGGACGGGGGGCGGCGGCTGAACATCTTCGGGCTCGATGCGAACTTCATCCGCGGCCCGCTCTCGCTCGAGCTGGAGGCGGCCTTCGCCCACCAGGAAATCACCGGCGGGGCGCTCGAGAAGTGGGGCTACTCGGCCATTGGGGCCTACCGCTTCCACGCCCAGGCCGAGGCGGTGCTCGCCGTGGACGAGGCCGAGGTGGACGAGCTGCCCCCGCCCTTCGATGGCCAGAGCTTCTCCGTGAGCGGACGCTCCTACTGGGGCGGCCTGCTCTACTTCCCCTTCCCGAATCAAATCCCCACGGCGCTCACCAAGGCCATCTACCGCGTCACCGTCCCGGACGGAGCGCAGCCCGCGCAGCATGTCTTCATCCTCCAGTTGGCCGTCGGCTTCTAGCGCCCCCGAGACGCCGATGACCCCGCCCCCCTTCCGCGCGCTCACGTTCCTGCTCGTCCTGCTGGGCCACAGCCTCAGCGCCTTCGCGGCCGACGACCTGTCGCCCAGCAAGCAGGCCGCGCTCCTGCTGCGCGTGCTGCCCTACGACCGCAACTTCCCGCAGCGCGTGACGGACGACACCCTCACCATCGCCGTGGTGTACCGCGAGCGGAACCTGAAGTCCGAGACCTATGCCCTCGATGTGGCCATGGCCTTGAAGGACCTGACGCGCACGGTGCGCCCGCGCAACGTGCCGGTGCGCGTGCTCAGCATCGGCTACTCCAGCCCCGAGGAGTTCGAGGCCGTCATCGGCCAGAACCGCGCCGCGGCGATCTACCTGTGCCCCGGGCTGAGCGACGTCGTCGAGTCCATCTCCGAGACCGCCCGGCGCTACAAGGTCCTCTCCTTCTCCGGCCGGGAAGCGGACCTCCGGGAGAGCGCCAGCATCGGGCTGCTGCGGCGGGGCACGCGGCCGGCGCTCGTGGTGAACCTCCGGACCGCCACGGCCGAGGGCGCGGACCTGGAGCCGGAGCTGCTGGCCCTCAGCGAGCTCATCCGATGAAGGCCCGCGCCGCCGCCCTGGTCCGCCCCTGGCCGCTCACCGTCAAGCTCGTCGGGCTCTTGTCCGCCGTCATCGTCATCACCGTGCTGAGCCTGTCGGTCTCGCTGACCGCCACCCTCACGGCCAGCACGGAGGGGCCGCTCCACGAGCGCGCCAAGAGTCTGGCCACGGTGATGGCGACGCTCGTCCTGCCCGCCATCGAGTTCGAGCACACGGAAGCCGCCACCGAGCGCCTGAGCGCCCTGTCCAAGAGCCCGGACGCCATCTACGCGGCCATCTACGCCCCGGACGGCACCCTGCTGGCCCAGTGGGGCCAGGTGCCCAAGGCCTCCCCCTTCCTGCTGCCCGTGCTGCTCGCCACCAGCCAGGTGGACGCCCACCACCTGCAGGCGGCGGTGCCCGTGGGGGACACGCTCCACAGCTCGCTCATCGTCGCCTTCTCGCGCGCCGAGCAGGAGAACCAGCGCGACGCCATCATCCAGGCGGCGCTGCTCACCTCGGGGGTGCTGCTGCCCATCATGATTCTGCTGGGCGTGCTCGTCGCCACCGGCATCGTCCAGCCCATCCGCGCCATGACGGCCATCGCGGACGCGATTGCCCGGGGGGACCGCATCGCCGTGTCCCAGCTTCCCTCCAACCGGCCGGATGAGTCCGGGACGCTGGCCCGCGCCTTCCAGCGGCTGCTGGAGAAGGAGCACGAGCACCAGTCCCAGCTGGAGGCGCGCGTGGAGGAGCGCACCCAGGCCCTGCAGCAGGCCAACGCGGAGCTGGCGCTGCGCCTGCGCCAGCTCGCCGAGGCCCAGGAGCAGCTCGTGCAGACCGGGAAGATGGCCGCCGTGGGGCAGCTCGCCGGCGGCGTGGCGCACGAAATCAACAACCCGCTGGCGGTCATCCTCGGCTTCGCCCAGGGCATGGAGCGCCGGGTGCCCGAGAAGGACGCGCTGAGCCTGCCCGTGCGCTCCATCGTCCGCGAGGCGCTGCGGTGCAAGAACCTGGTGCAGGAGCTGCTGACGTTCTCGCGCGTCGGCAAGAAGACCGTGGAGTCCGTGGACCTCAACGCCCTGGTGCGCTCCACGCTCGTGCTCGTCGAGGCGCGGGCGCGCACCCAGGAGGTGAAAATCATCCCGGACTTCGCCGGGGGGCTGCCCATTCTCCAGGGCAACAAGACCCAGCTCCAGCAGGTGCTGGTGAACCTGGGCACCAACGCGCTCGACGTGATGAAGAAGGGCGGCACCCTCACGGTGCGCACCTTCCTCCAGGCTCCCGACAGTGTCTGCCTGGAAGTCCGTGACACCGGCAGCGGAATTCCCGAGGAGGTGCGCTCCCGCATCTTCGACCCCTTCTTCACCACCAAGCCGGTGGGAGAAGGGACGGGCTTGGGCCTGAGCCTCGTCTATGAAATCGTTCAGCAGCACCGGGGGCAAATCGAGGTAGAGAGCCAAACCGGTGTTGGAACCACCATGCGGGTCCGGCTTCCCGCCCATACGGGAGGCACCGCAAGCGAATGAAGAGCCTGCGCGGCACGTGCATTCTGATCGCCGATGATGAAGAAGGCATCCGTGACCTCTTTCGATTCACCCTGGAGCCCCTCGGCGTGGAGGTCGTCACGGCCATCGATGGGTGGGAAGCGTTTGAAGCGGTCCAGGCGCGGCCCTTCGATCTCGTCATCCTGGATGTGCACATGCCCCGGATGAGCGGCCCCGAGGTGCTCGTGAAGATTCGCGCGCTGCGGCCCACGCAGCGGGTGCTGGTGGTGAGCAGCAGCTCGGATGCCAGCCACGCCTTCGAGCAGCGGGTGTCCGAATACGGCGCCTCCGCCTGTTTGTACAAGCCCGTGGAACTCGATGAGCTGCTCGGTGCCATCGACCGGGCCCTGTCCGAGGAGGGACACGCCGCATGAGAACGCGCGCTTCGGTCCTCGTCATCGACGATGAACCCGGCATCCGGGACATGCTCTCCTACGAGCTGTCCCAGGAGGGCTTCGATGTCGAGACGGCCGAGAACGGCATCGCCGCCGTGGAGACGCTCCGGCGCCGCAAGTTCGACCTGGCCATCACCGACCTCAAGATGCCCGGCATGGACGGGGTGGAGACCGTGGAGGCGCTGCGCGCGCTGGACCCGGACATCGAGGTGATTGTCGCCACGGGCTACGCGAGCGTGGAGACGGCCGTGGCCTGCATGAAGCACGGCGCCTACGACTACATCCAGAAGCCCTACGACGTGGCCGAGCTGAAGCTGCTGCTGGAGCGCGCCCGGCAGAAGAGCCACCTGCAGAGCGTGGTGGCGCTCTACGAGGCGAGCCGCGCGCTGATGACGACGCTCAAGCACGCGGACCTGGTCCAGCTCGTGGTGACGCTGGCCCAGCGCGTGCTCCGCGCGGACGACATCGGGCTCTTGCTCTGGCGCAGCGAGGACCGGGACTTCAGCATCCACCGGCTGGTCCACGACGTGCTCCCCTCGGAGCCCCTGCTCCTGGCGCTGGCCGAGCGCGTGGCCCGGGTGGGGGGCCCCCTGCGGCTGTCGGCGCTCGACATCCAGCCCCACGCCTCACCGGCCGAGGCCCACATCTATTCCTCCGCGCTGGCCTACCCGCTGGTGGCGAGGGACCAGGTGCTGGGCGCCCTGGTGGCGCTGCGCCGGGGCAACTCGCTGGAGTTCGCCTCCTCGGAGCTCCAGAAGGGCACGGTGTTCGCCAGCCAGCTGGCCATCTCCCTGGACAACGCTCGGCTCTACGACGCGCTGGCCCAGAAGGTGTCCGAGCTCGTCCGGACGCGCGAGCAGCTCGTCCACGCGGAGAAGGTGGGGCTCGCCGGGCAGCTCGCGGGCGCCGTGGCCCACGAAGTCAACAACCCCCTGTCCTTCGTCCTGGCGAACCTCAGCGCCATGAACGGCTACGCCGCGATGGTGCGCGAGATGTGGCTGACCGCGAAGGAGGCGGCGCAGTACCTCCACGGCCTGGACCTGCCGGAGTCCCGGGTGCACGCGCAGATTCTGCGCGCGCCCGCGGGCAGCGAGGAGCAGACCGAGAGCCTGGTGCGGGAGATCGACGAGGTCATCACCGACACGCTCGATGGCGTCAAGCGCATCGCCGAGCTCGTCTCCGGCTTCGCGCGGCTCGCCGAGCCGCAGACGGCCGCGGACCCCGAGCCGGTGGACGTCAACGCCGTCATCCGCGAGTGCCTCGACACGCTGTCCGAGGGGGGCAGCACCGGGGCCCTGGAGATTCAGTTCCACCCGCGGCTGTGCCTGGCGCTCATCACCCGGGAGGACCTGCGCTTCGCGCTGATGCACATGCTGACGTTCCTGCGCGCGCCCACGGGCGGGCCCGCCTCCGAGGCGCGCACGCTCGTCATCCAGACAGGAACCTCGGAGGGCAAGCCCTGGCTGTCCATCCTCAACAGAGACCTGGTGCTCACCGAGGAGGAGCAGCGCCGCATCTTCGATCCGCGCGTGGAGCTGGACAGCGGGGGCCGGACGATGCGCCTCAACATCTCGCTGGCGCTGACGTACCAGATGCTGCGCCGCAACGACGCCGAGGTCTCCACGCAGTTCGAGCCCGGGCGCGGCATCCTGTTCCGCGTCCAGCTCAAGCCGCCCCTGCGGTGGGTGTAGCGCGGGCCCTTCAGCCCTCGCGCACGCGCTCGGGGGCCACGGGGGGCGGGGGCAGCACGGTGCCGCCGTACTGGCTGGCCTCCAGCGTGCCGCAGGCCGCGCCGATGTCCTTGCCGCCGGAGTAGCGCCGTGCGATGGGCGCCTTGAGGATCTGCAGGTGGTCCCGGAAGGCCTTCAGCTCCTCGGGGCCCGGGGGCAGGTACTTGCCCGTGGGGTCCGTCACGTCGATGAGGTCCACCTTGATGGGGATGCCCTCGAAGGTGTCCTTCAGCGCCTGGGCATCCTCCATCCCCAGGTTGAAGCCGGAGATGGCCACGTAGGCAATCATGGCCCGCTCGCGGCGCACCTGCGTGTACTCGCGGATGGCCTCCACCAGCTCCGGCAGCGGGTGCCCCTTCTCGATGGGCAGCACCTTCAGCCGCTTCTCCGGGATGGCGCTCGTCACCGAGAAGGCCAGCCGGTACGGGTGCCCCTCGCTCGTGTACCGGCGGATGGCCGGCACCATGCCCGCCGTGGAGAAGGTGATGGACGTGCCGGAGATGGCGAAGCCCGCGGGGTTGGAGAGGATCTGCGCCGCGCGAATGGTCTCCGTGTAGTTCAGGAGCGGCTCGCCCATGCCCATGAACACCACGCCGCGCACGGGGCGGTCCGCCTCCTCGCGCACCTGGAGCACCTGATCGAGGATCTCCCACGTCTTCAGGTTGCGCTGGAAGCCGAGCTTGCCCGTCATGCAGAAGTCGCACGCCAGCGCGCAGCCCACCTGGCTGGACACGCAGACGATGTACTTCTCATCGAAGATGGGGATGCGCACCGCCTCCACGCGCCCACCCAGGGGCGAGCCGAAGAGGTACTTCACGAAGCCGTCCTCGGCCTGGCGCCGCTCCACCACTTCCAGCCGGGGCATCTGCGCGTGGGCCCGCAGGTGGTCAGCCACCCGGCGGGGCACCTGCGGGGCCGAGCACACGTCCTCCACCGTCTGGGCCCCATGGGCGAAGACGGCCGCGAACACCTTGCGCACCGCCGTGGGGGTGGGCGACAGGGGGGCCAGGGCCTCGCCGAGCTCCGGCAGTGACAGTTGCTTCAGGTTCACGAGGCGGACTTGATCTTGGCGCGGAGGTACTCCGTCAGCTTCTCGGAGACTTCCTGGGGCATGCGCGCGGCCAGCGCCCGCTTGCACAGCCCCGGTGTGGCCCGGTAGGTGCGCAGGAAGTCCACGCACGGGGAACACCCTTGCAGGTGCTCACGTAAGTGCTGGGTCTCCTCCTGCGACAGCTCGCCGTCGAGGAAGTTCATCAGGAGGTTGATGGAATCTTTACAGGTATACATCCAGAGCCTCGACCGCAGCCTTCCTCGAATCCGTGCTCCCTTCGAAGATGCTGGGGACGCCGGAGGGTTTCACACTGCACGATTGTCCCGGTTATAGAACTGGTCAATCGCCTCCCGCAGCGCGAGCCGGGCACGATGCAACCGGCTCTTGATGGCGGGGACCGAATCCCCCGTCACCTCCGCAATCTGTTCGTAACTGAGCCCCTCGACGTCTTTCAAGAGAAAGACTTCGCGGTAGCCCTCGGGCAGCCGGTCGGTCGCCTGCTGGATGGCCAGCCCGGTCTCCGCGTCCAGGGCCTTCTCCTCGGCGTCCCGGCTCCAGTCCTGCTCGGGGTAGGCGGCCAGGGAGCCCCGCTCGGTGAACTCCGGGCCCTTGAGCTCCTCCTCGGCCGCCTGCACCACCCGGCGGTGGCGCAGCCGCATGAGGGCGTGGTTCGCCGCGATGCGGTAGACCCAGGAGCTGAACGCCGCGTCGCCGCGGAAGTCCTTGAGGTGTTGGTAGGCGGACAGGAAGGTGTCCTGGGAGATTTCCGCGGCATCCGCCTCGGAACGCGTCATTCTGAGCGCCAGCCCGAAGACCTTGTCCCGATGGGACTCCACCAGCGCCTCGAACGCGGCCATCTCTCCGGCCTGCGCGCGCGACAGCAACTGGCGGTCTTCTGGGGGTGGGGCGACCTCGTCGGGCATGTCAGGGCTCAACCTCCCAGTCATGGGGTCTGCCGTCAAGGACGGCAACGCCCCCGCTGGGCGGGCCCCTTGCTCACATGGACACTGTCACGGATCCACAGCCGGAAGGGCGCCTGGGCCCACACCCCCGCATAGTCCACCCCCACCCGGGGCCCCTGGGCAACCCGTTCGTCCGGGACGGGCACCCCCGGGGTGAGGGTGAGCCCCGGCGCCTGGAGGTCCGCGCGGTTGTGGGCCAGGGTGATGCCAAAGGCGCTGCAGAGCCGGCCCGGCCCATCCGTGCGGCGCCCCGGGGGCAGCCCCTCCACCGGCTCCACCCCGCGCACCAGCACCGCCCCGGCCAGCCCGTCGGTCTCCGTCACCACGTTGAAGCAGTGGTGCATGCCATAGATGAAGTAGACGTAGGCGCGCCCCGGCGGCCCGAAGAGGACCTCGGTGCGCGCGGTGCGCCCCTTGGCGGCGTGGCACGCCAGGTCGAACTCGCCGATGTAGGCCTCCGTCTCGACGATGCGGCCCACGCGCCGCACGCCCCCCTCCTCCAGCACCAGGTGGGTGCCCAGCAGCTCGCGGGCGACGGTGAGGGCGGGACGCTCATAAAAGGAGACGGGCAGACGCATGGGGACAAGACAACCCCGGGCCCCCGCGCCCCCATCCCGGCTCAGGCGCGCGCCGCGTAGCCCACCCGTCCATCCGGGCGGAGCAGCACGGAGGACCACTGCCGCAGCACTTCCGGCCCCCCTGCCGGCTCGGCGGTGACGGTGGACGTCCAGCGCGCCCAGGGAACCTCCGGGGCCGCCCGCCCCTGGGACGCGGGGCGCTGGAGCAGGAGCCACTTTCCTTCGTGCATGAGCGAGTAGAGCGGCCGGGTGGCGCCATCCTCGCAGCGCAGGGGCACATCGGGCAGCCGCGTGCCCCCCCAGCCCGCCGGGGCCTCCATCCCGGGCGGGGCGGGCAGCACGGGGTCGGGATAGGCCACATCGAAGGCGGAGATCTGCTCGGCGAGCAGGCGGTTGGCGGCGGGCAGCGTCAGGAGCCGCGACATCGCCGCCCGGAGGGCCTGGCCCTCGGGGTGGGCCGCGTCCAGCAGGGCCGTCTGGCTCAGCGTGTTCTGGAGGAGGGCCGCCCCCACCGGGTGGCGCTCGTGCTGGTAGGTGTCGAGGAGCGGCTCGGGGGCCAGGCCCCGCAGCACCCCCACCAGCTTCCAGCCGAGGTTCATCGCATCCTGGAGGCCCACGTTGAGGCCCTGCCCGCCGGCGGGCAGGTGGATATGGGCGGCGTCTCCCGCCAGGAACACGCGGCCTGTCCGGTAGGCCACCGCCTGCCGGGTCTCGTTGCCGAAGCGGGACAGCCAGAGCGGGGACTTCAGCCCGAAGCTTGTGCCCGCGATGTGCCGCACCGAGCGCTCCAGTTCCTCCACCGTGACGGGCTCGGACAGGGGCACCTGCATCCGGTCCGCGTCCATCACCACAAGGCGGTGGTGGAGGCCATCGCCCAGGGGCGCCACCATCAGCAGGCCCCGGGGATTCGAGACGGTGAGCGCCGGCCGCGGCAGCGGCTCCGTGAGCACGAAGTCCCCCAGCAGGAGGCTCATCGTCGCCTCCGTTCCCGGAAACCCGATGCCCGCCAACGTCCGCACGGCACTGCGGGCCCCATCCGCGCCCACCACATAGCGGGCCTCCGTGCGGAACGTCCCGCCGCCGCCCGTGCCCTCGAGCCGCACCTCGTCCGGAAGCTGCTGAAGTCCCGTGACGGGGTGCCCCCGGTGCAGGGCCACGCCCAGCTCCAGGGCCCGCTCCTCCAGGAGGGCCTCCGTGACGGCCTGGGGGATGAACAGGGAGAAGGGAAACGCCGTGTCGAGCACCGAGAAGTCCAGCCGGGTCTCCAGCGCGGCGTAGTGCCCCATGGGCAGGGGCTGCCCCCGCGCCAGGAACCGGTCCGCGAGCCCCCGCAGCGCCAGCACCTCCAGGCTGCGCGGGTGCAGCGACAGGGCCCGGGACTGGGCCACGCGCTCCGTCCGGCGCTCGAACACGGAGACCGCCACCCCCGCGATCGCCAGCTCGCACGCCAGCATCAACCCCACCGGACCGCCCCCCACGATGGCCACATCCACTCGCGCTTTCCGCATCGTTTCCTCCGTCAATCTAACAGCGTTAGTTTCAACTAACAGCGTTAGGCTGTCAATCCGGAGCCAGGAGCCGGACATGCGCATCCAGAGAGACCAGGTGGTGCAGGCCGCACTCGAGCTGCTGGACGAGGCGGGCCTCGAAGGGGTCACCATGCGCAAGCTGGCGCAGCGGCTGAACATCCAGGCCCCGTCGCTCTACTGGCACTTCGCCAGCAAACAGGCGCTGCTGGAGGGCATGGCGGATGCGCTCATCGCGCCGGTGGCGCGCACCGTGGCGCCGCAGGCGCGCTGGGAGGAGGTGGCCACCACGGTGGCCGCCGAGCTGCGGCGGGCGCTGACGTCACGCCGGGATGGCGCGCAGGTCTTCGCGGGCATCTACGCCGTCACGGAGAACGTGCTGCGCGTGAGCGAAGTCCTGATGGGGGCCCTGCGGGGCGCGGGGGCTTCCTCCAAGAGCGCGTCCTGGGGGTGCTTCTCCATCCTCTATTACGTGCTCGGCTTCGCCATGGAGGAGCAGGCGCTGGACCCGCGGTGGAACCCGGACGGGGTGGGGCTGCCCCAGCGCCGCGAGGAGTTCGCCGCCTTCGGCCCGCGCTTTCCCCACGTCCTGGCCACGCTGGAGGCCACGCTGGACCCGGACCTCGAGGCCCGCTTCGCCTTCGGGTTGCGCTGCCTCCTCACCGGGCTCGGCACGGCCCTGGAGTGTTGACCCACCAACAATGCAGACCCAGGGGAAGAACGGCCTCACGCGCTCAGTGACGGCCATTGGACTTGGGTCCCATTCGCCCCGCCCGGCCTGTGGTTTCCCAGCGGATAAACGCGAGGACTGTCACTCCAAGCAGTTCACACCGGCGGGTTGCTGGGGCAGATTGCGCACATGCTCCCTACCGGTCGGCTCTCCGGCCTTTTGCTGCCCGTTTTTTCCTTCCGCTCGCGTACTGACTTCGGCATCGGCGACTTCGGCGCGATGCCCGGCCTGTTCAAGTGGATGAACGAGGCCCGTCAGAAAATCCTGATGGTGCTGCCGCTGCTGCCCACCGCGCCCGGTGACCCCAGCCCCTACGCCACGCGCTCGGCCTTCGGCCTCAACCCGCTCTTCATCGACCTGAAGTCCCTGCCGGAGTTCCAGGCCACCGGCGGAGAGGACTCGCTGACGGACGAGCAGAAGCGCCAGCTCGCCGAGGCGCGCGCCGCCCCGCGCGTGCGCTACGATCTGGTGTTCCCGCTCAAGGACGCCGCGTTCGCGAAGGCCTTCGAGCACTTCGAGCAGAAGGAGTGGGCCTCCAAGAGCCCCCGCGCCCAGCAGTTCCAGGCCTGGCGCGAGGCGCAGGGCGAGTGGGTGGAGAGCTACGCGCTGTTCACCGCCATCTCCGAGGACCAGCAGCGCCGGGCGTGGTGGGAGTGGCCCGAGCCCTTGCGCACGCGCCAGCCCGAGGCCATCCGGGCCGAGGGCACCCGGCTGGAGCGCCGCGTGCGCTACCACGCCTGGCTGCAGTGGGTGGCCGAGCAGCAGTGGAACTCGGTGCGCGAGGACGCCAAGGCGCGCGGCATCCTGCTGTGCGGCGATGAGCCCTTCATCATCGGCCAGGACAGCTCGGATGTGTGGGCCCACCCGGACATCCTGCGCCGTGATGCGCGCCTGGGCGTGCCGCCCGATGACTTCTCCGCCACCGGCCAGGACTGGGGCCTGCCCTACTTCGACTTCGCCGCGATGGAGAAGGACGACTACCGCTGGCTCAAGTCGCGCGCCATCAAGGCCGCCAGCTACTACGACTTGCGCCGGGTGGACCACGCGGTGGGCTACTTCCGCCAGTGGATCCGCGACGAGCAGACGCCCACCGGGCGCTTCATCCCTCCGGACGAGGAGACCCACAAGCGGCTGGGCGAGAAGCTCTTCCGCCTGCTGTCCCAGGATGCCGGCATCGTCGCCGAGGACCTGGGCGTCATTCCGCCCTTCGTGCGCCACATCCTCGCCCAGCTGGGCCTGCCCGGCTACCGGGTGATGCGCTGGGAGCGGGATGACATGACGTACCGCCACCCGCACCAGTACCCGGCCGTGTCGCTGGTCACCACGGGCACCCACGACACGGAGCCCATGGCCGACTGGTGGGAGGCCGCCCGGGACGACGAGCGGGCCGCGGTGGCGCGCACCTGGCCGGAGTTCCAGGGCGTGGAAGTCTCCCCCAAGTTCAACGCGGAGATTCACCGGGCCATGCTGGCCGCCGCGCTCAACTCCAGCAGCAACCTGTGCGTGCTGCCCTGGCAGGACATCCTGGGCACGCGCGACCGCATCAACCTGCCGGGAACCATGAGCGACAGCAACTGGGCCTACCGCATCTCCCAGAACGTGGAGGAGCTGCTGGAGGACCCGCAGTCGCGCGCCTCGGCCGAGCGCCTGGCCTGGCTCACCGCCTCCGCGCGCCGCTGAAGCACTCCGCCCGGGGCGGGGCCTGTCCGGGCCCCGCCCTCCGTGGCTAGTCGTCGTCCTTGATGCAGCGGATCTGATACGGGATGCCGTCGAAGGCGACGCAGCGCCGCCCCGGCTTCAGGCAGTCCAGCCGCTCGCAGATGCGCGAGTCCACACACAGCGGCGGAGACCGGCCGTACTCGAAGAGGAGCTCCGCGCAGAGCAGGTACTCCCCCCGGTTGTCGTACCCGCAGTACAGGTACGGACATTCGACGATGTCGTCCAGGTTGCTGCCCTCCTTGAGCTTCATCGCCTCGTCTTCACTCGGCCCGCAGGAGAGCATCACTCCCGCCAGGGCCACGCCGAGCACGCCGCGCATTCGCCATGTCATGACAGCCTCACTCTGGCTCAGGGCGCGTTGGCTTGCACGCTTCCCCGTCCCGAGTGTCCGCCATCCGCCCTTCTCCGAAGGAAACGCGACAAAGGCGGAGGCTTGTCGCATCCCGGGCGAGGCAATCGCACTTCGAATGGATATGACCGGGAACCGTGGAAGCCCGTCCCCATTTCCGTTTTCTGCTGCTCGCCGTTTCCCTGTTGCTGGCCAGCGCCTGTGCCGGAAAGAAGCCCCGGCCCGACGCCCTCAAGGTCGATGACCTTGAAATCAAGGGCACGAAGCAGGTCAGCGAGGGCAGCATCAAGTCGAAGATCCTCACCACGGACACACCGTGGTGGGAGCCGCTGTGGCCCTTCGACAAGGGCCCCTCCTACTTCGATCCCATCGCGTGGGAGGCGGACCGGCGGCGCATCGAGCGCTACTACCAATCGCAGGGGTACTACCAGGCCCGCATCACCTCGGAGACCGAGAACGAGGTGAAGCCCGAGGGCAAGGACGCGGTGAAGGTCCAGGTCACGGTGCGCGAGGGCGAGCCCACGCGCATCGAGGCCATCAACATCACCGGCCTGGAGCCCCTGAGCGAGGAGCACCGCAAGCTCGCCACGGAGGCGCTGCCCCTGAAGAAGGGCGACATCTTCCAGGAGGAGAACTGGAGCGGGGTGAAGGAGCTCATCCAGGGGCGGCTCCGGGAGGTGGGCTACGCCGGGGCGGAGGTGACGGGCGAGGCCCAGGTGGACCTCGCCACGCAGCTGGCCACGGTGGCCCTGCGGGTGGCCCTGGGGCCGCGCTACCGGTTCGGCAACGTGTTCATCTCCACGGACCCCAACCCCCAGGTGAGCCCCAAGCGCATCATCGAGCAGGCGCAAGGCGCCATCCGCAAGGGCGCGTGGTTCAGCGAGTCGGCGCTCGCCGAGGCCCAGGCCCGCGTGTTCGCCATGGGCGTGTTCGGCGCGGTGAAGGTCAACCGGGGCGGGCCCGACCAGGAGGCCGTCACCGTGCCCGTGGTGGTGGACGTGCGCGAGGCCCCCATGCGCTCGGTGCGGCTGGGCGGCGGTCTGGGCATCGACGCCACGCGCCAGGAGGCGCGGGCCCTGGCCGAGTGGACCAACCGCAACACCTTCGGCGGGCTGCGGCGGCTCACCGTCCGGGGCCGCGTGGGCTACGCCTTCCTGCCCTCCTTCTATGCGGGCGACGACGTGAAGAGCGGCGTGGTGGGCGAGCTCACCACCGAGTTCGAGCAGCCGCGCTTCCTCTTCCGGGATCTGCGCTTGCAGGCCTCGGTCACCGGCGAGAAGGGCCTGGAGCAGGCCTACTCGTTCTACGGCGGACGGCTGCGCACGGGCGTCATCTGGCAGCCACACCCGAACCTCTCCATCTTCCCCGCCTACAACATCGAGCGCTTCCGGCTCCAGGGGCGCGTGGAGGGCAACGAGACGGTGCCCCCCATCACCCTGGGCTGCCGCGAGCGGGACTCGGGGAGCTCGGGAGGCACCTCGTGCGACATCTCCCTGAGCTACCTGGAGACCACCATCGAGTGGGACCGGCGGGATGACCGGACCGAGCCGCGCAACGGCTACTACGCGGCCCTGTCTGTCCAGGCGGGCGGTGGGCCCCTCCAGGGCGACTTCACGTACATCCGCCTGCTGCCCGACGTGCGCTACTACCGCTCCTTCGGCGAGCAGCAGCGGCTCACCGTGGCGGGCAAGCTGCGCCTGGGAACGCTCGTTCCCTACAGGAACGAGGAGACCGGCCTGCGGCAGAGCTCCATCGTCAACCGCTTCTTCTCGGGCGGCGGCTCGTCCATGCGCGGCTTCAACAGCCGGCGCCTCTCGCCGCTCACGCCCCTGAACCCGGATGATCCGGAGACAACCACGGTGCCCGTGGGCGGCAACAGCCTGTTCGAGACTTCCCTGGAACTCCGCTACCGGATGACGGAGAGCCTGGTGGTGGCCACCTTCTGGGACACGGGCTCGGTGAGCACGGGCTCCCTGTCCTTCGGGCGCAATTCGCCCCTCAACAACCGGCTGTACCACGCGCTGGGCCTGGGGTTGCGCTACCTGACGCTGGTGGGCCCCATCCGGGTGGACATTGCGCGGCGGTTGAATATCGGCCCCCCCTTGCCCATCGAGCCTTCCGGCTCCACATACACCCTGCCCAGCTCCGGAACATGTTTCGGCCTGGGCGGTAAGAAACGTGAGTACGCGGGCGCCCCCGACGGGCTCTGCACGATTCAGCTGTCCATTGGAGAAGCATTTTGACGGAAGCTCCCCCCACCTCTTCGCATCCCCCTTCCCGGCCTCCTCATGCGCGCTGGCGGCGCTGGGTGCGACGCTCGGTGTGGGGGGTGCTGGGACTGGTAGCAGTAGTCCTGCTGCTCGTGGCGGGGGTGCTCGTCTATGCCACCTCTCCGGCCGGAGAGGGGTGGATCCTCCAAAAAGGCCTGTCCATCGCCAACGAGCAGTTCACGGGCAAGCTGGAGGCGGGCGCCGTGGACCTGCGGCTCACCGGCGTCACCCTGCGGGACGTGAAAATCTATACGCCCGAGGGCGAGCTGGCGGCCGAGGTGGCGCTGGTCGACGCGAACCTGGCGCTTCTGCCCCTGGCGGGCCAGCACATCGTGGTGCGCACGGCGCGCGTGGAGCGTCCGCGCCTGTACCTCGTGCAGGATGAGCGGGGCCTGAACCTCCTGCGGGCGCTGGAGCCCCGCGAGCCGAAGCCCGAGGAGCCCGACACGGGCCGGGGCACGCTGCGGCTTTCCCTGAAGGACTTCCGGCTGGAGGACGGCTACGTCGACTTCCAGGCCGAGGGTACCGCGGGCGCCGAGGGTCAGCACGTGCGGCTGGAGGACTTCGACGCGTCCGGCGCCGCCAGCTACGCGGCGGCCAAGGTGGCCTTCGACGCGCGGCTGGAGGCCACCGGCGGCCTGGCCCTCCCGGTGAGCGGCCCAGTGAAGCTGTCGCTCCGGGGCCAGGGCGAGGAGGAGAACCTCTCCGCGGACGTGAACCTCTCCATCGCCGGCCTGGAGGCCGTGGCCCGCGGCGGCATGCGCGGCATGAGCGACCTGTGGGCGGAGATTCAGCGCGTGTCGCTGGCGCCGGAGACCGCGCGCGCCTTCGTGCCCACCTATCCCCTGCTGGTTCCCGTGACGCTCCAGGGCAACGGCCAGAAGCAGGGGGACGTGGCCCGGACGAACCTGGGGGTGAAGGCGGGCAAGGCCTCGGTGCACCTGGACGGCTCGTTCAACCTCCTGACGATGCGCTCGGATGGCGTGTCCCTGAAGGCGCGCGACATCGACCTGTCGGAGCTGGTGGAGAACGGCCCGCCCACCGCCATCGTCGCGAACCTGTCCGCGCGCGGCGGGGGCACGAGCCTGGAGACGCTCGACGGCGACGTGGAGCTGACGGTGTCACCCTCGAAGTTCCGCGAGCAGCCCCTGGGCCCGGTGGACCTGCGCGCGAGCGCGAAGGACGGCCAGTACACGCTCTCGCACCTGCGGGTGCTGGTGCCGGGCGCCTCGCTGGACGCGCGCGGCCAGGGCACCATCGACAACATTCAATTGAAGGGCAGCCTGAGCGCCTCGGATCTCGCCGTGCTGGGGCAGACGGTGGGCAAGCTGGGCCCCGGCCCCGCGCTGCCCCTGGCCGGCAGCGGCGCGCTGGACTTCCAGGTGAAGGGGCCGCTGCGCACCCCGGCGATGACGGCCTCGGGCACCTTCTCCTCGCTGGCCTACGCGGACACGGCCCTCAAGGACTTCAACCTGAAGGCCTCGCTGCCGGATGTGACCCAGCCCCTGTCCGTGGATGCCTCGCTGGTGGTGGGCGAGCTGAGCACGGGGGGCCGCACCTTCCAGAACCTCGCGGCCACCGTCGTCACCCAGGACCGGGACCTGAAGGCCAGCGTGAGCACCCAGGGCGAGGTGGAGCTGAACCTCAGCCTGGCGGGCCTCGTGGACGCGGACCAGCAGGGCCTCGCCGTGAACGCCCTGACGCTGGCCTACCCGGAGGCCACCTGGCGGCTGCAGAGCCCCACCCACGTGCGCTTCGGCGGCGGCCGCATCGAGGTGAAGCCCGCCCTCAGCCTCGTCTCCGACGCACAGCGCTTGGCCGTGCAGTTGCTCCTGCAGGGCGAGCGCGTGGATGCACGCGTGGACGTGGGCGCGCTCGACCTGTCGCGGCTGCCCCGGGCCTTCGTGCCTGAGTCCATGGGCCTGGGCGGCACGCTCTCCGCGCAGCTGAGCGCCAAGGGCCCGCTGTCGCGCCCGGATGCCACGTACGCCGTGTCGCTCGCCGACGGGCGCTTCCAGCAGTACACCGGCCTGGGGCTGGAGCTGAAGGGCACCTACGTGAAGGACACGGCCCAGGGCACGCTGAGCGCCCAGGTGCCCGCCGCCCAGCTCAACGCGGACTTCAAGGTGCCCGTGCAGGCGGTGCTCAAGCGCCGCAAGGACGAACTCAACCTCCAGGTGGAGCTGTCGCGCCTGGACGTGGCCGAGGTGATGAAGCTGGCCAACCGGCCCGAGCCCGTGAAGGGCCAGATTACTGGCCTGCTGAAGGTGACGGGCCCCGCGCGGGATCCAAAGCTGGAGTTCACCCTGAACGGCCAGGGGCTGGAGGCCAACGAGATGCTGCCCGGCCGCCGGCCGCTGAAGCCGCTCGGCTTCAAGCTGGTGGCGGCCTCCCAGGCCTCGGACGGCACGTTGGACGTGCGGCTCGACGTGACCGACCTGGGCAAGGAAGCCTTCGTCACGCTCGACACCCCCTTCACGCTGGGGCAGCTCATCGCCAAGCCGCCCACCGCGGACGAGGTGATGCGCACGGTGGTGGCCCTGGAAGCTCAGCTGAGCGAGGTGCCCGTGAGGCTGCTCGCCCGTGTGGCGGGGTTCCGCGGCCGGGGCACGGACGGCACGCTGTCGTTGAAGCTCGGCCTGAACGGCTCGGTGCTCGTGCCCCGGGGGCAGTTGGAGCTGATTGCCCAGGGGGCCACCTTCAATGACCAGCGCCCGCTGGATGCGCGGCTGATCGTGCGTGGCGAGGGCAAGGACACCCGGCTGGAGCTGACGGCGCAGCAGCGTACGAAGGATGGCCAGATGCGGCCGCTGATGGACCTGAGCGCCGTCGTCTCCGCGCCGATGGGCGCGCTTCAGGATCCGGACGTCATCGGCTGGGTTCCCTTCCAGGTGAAGGGCCGCATCCACCCCACTCCTCTGATCGAACTGCCAGGGCTGGCCGGCGAGGGCAGCCCCCTGCCGCAGCGGGTGAAGGGCCTCCTGTCCCTGGAGTTGAACGCGGCGGGCACTCCCGCGGCGCCCAAGATCGACCTGACTGCGGGCCTCCAGAATCTGGGCATTGATGAGAAGGCGCTCGGCCAGGCCCGCTTCCACTATGCCTATGCGAATGCCCGCTCCAACGCGGACGTCCTCCTGACATCCCCCACCGGGGGAACCCTGCTCGTAGAGACCCAGGTGCCCCTGGACCTGTCGCTGCACGGCATGAAGCAGGCGCCCGACATGAACACCGTGCCCTTGGACGTGACGCTCCGGGCGAGGCGCTTCGACCTGGCCTTCCTCGGGGGGATCCACGAGATGGTCCGAGACCTGGGCGGGGAGCTCGAGGCGGATGCGCGCGTCGCCGGCCAGCTGGGCGCGCCCACGCTGAAGGGAAAGGTGAACTGGAAGGACGGCAAGATCGGGCTCATGGGGTTCGGCTCGTACCGGGATATCCGGTTGGCGCTGGACGTGACCGAGGAGCAACTCAAGCTCGAGGAGCTGTTCGCGCGCAGCGGCTCGGGTGAGCTGAAGCTCATCGCCAATGCCAAGTCCACGCGCGGCGCGTTCGCGCTGACCGGCAAGGTGCATCTCAAGGACTTCCCTATCGTCTCCGATGATCAGCTGCTGGCCACCGTCGAGATGGCATCGGAGATGAAAGGAACAATGGATGCGAGGCTCGTCAACATCCAGGAGTTCCGCATTGACAGTGCCACCGTGATGCTGCCCGAAGTGAAGCGCAAGGAGCTGCAGGCGCTGGAGAAGCCCGGGGACATCGTCATCGTGCGCAACGGCCTGCTCGTGAACAAGCGGCGCAAACCCGCCACCCCGGCCTCCTCCACGCCGGGCACGGGCGGCACCGGCACCGCGGGGACCGAGGAGGACAAGCCCGCGGCCCTGCGTACCTACGAGATCCATGTGCTCGCGCCCAATTACATCAAGGTGCGCGGCACAGACGTGAACGTGGACATCCGCATCCCGCTCAACGACTTCTACGTCTCCTACAAGAACGAGGCGGAAATCTTTGGCACCATCCGCGTGGTGCAGGGCCGGGTGGATGCGCTGGGCCGGCGCCTGGACCTCCAGAGCAACAGCGAGGTGCGCTTCGGCGGCCCGCCGCTGGCGCCGTACCTGAACCTCACCGCCGAGCACAACAATGAGCGCGAGAACGTGAAGGTCTTCATCCACGTGCGCGGCCAGGGCAAGGACTTCACCATCGAGCCCACCAGCGAGCCGCCCATGTCGGAGACGGAAATCTACACGCTGCTCGCCACGGGCCGCAGCACGCTGGAGCGCAACTCGGGCGCGTCCATGTCCGCGGGCGCCCAGGCGGCCTCCGTGGTGGGCTCGCTGGTGGCCTCCCAGGCCAAGCAGGCGCTGTCGGCGGAGCTGCCCCTGGACGTGTTCTCCATCGAGGCGGGCGACAGCGGCGGCCTCCAGGGCACGCGCCTGGAGGTCGGCAAGTACATCTCGGATAAAATCTACGTGGGCTACACCGGCCGCGTGGGCGAGGTGGCCAACGAGCGCCAGAACTCCAACGCCGTGCGCTTCGAGTACCAGTTCCACCCGAGCTGGAGCCTCGAAGCCAACTACGGCGACGCCCGCTCGGGTGGGTTGGACCTCATCTGGAGCAAGGACTACTGAGCCGCGCTACAGCGCGAACATCTCGAAGCAGGAGCCCGCCGGGCCCGCGCCGGAGATGGGGGCGCTGGGGGCAGCCAGCCACGCCCCGCCGGCGGCGCACTGCTGCCAGGCCCCGTTGCCCGACGACTGCACGCAGGTGCGCGTCGGCACCGAGCGGCCCAGCGTGGACGAGGCGCAGAACGGGTACGAGGCGGTGCAGTTCGAGGGCTTTGCCGTGGAGCCGCCCGTGAAGACGCCCGAGAGGCACTGCCGCCAGAGCGCGTCCGAGGAGCTCTGCACGCACGCGCCCTGGGCCACGTCCGCGTCCACCGTGCCCGAGTAGCACGTGGCCCCCGCGCCGGTGCCCCACGCGTACTCGCCCTTGAAGCGGTTGAAGACGCTGGCCACCAGCGACGAGCCGCCCACGGTCGTCTTCCCACACTGAATCGCGTAGGCGCCCACCCACGGGGTATACGTGTAGAGCGCGGCGGTGGCCTTGTTCACGGGCTTCACCGAGCACGGATCCGAGGTCTGCTTGGTGAGCCCCACCTTCCAGCCGGAGACGGTGGTGCGGCCCGCGTCCAGGTCGTTGAAGTAGCCGCGGATCTTCTTCGCCGAGCACTCCACCTGGTTGCCGAAGCCCGCGTAGGACACGTCACAGCCGGCGGTGTCCGGACAGCCGCAGCCCGTGGCCTTGGCCAGGTTGGTGGAGGTGCCGCTGGTGATGAGGCTCGACTCGGTCTGGATGCGCGCCAGCATGTACAGCGGGCTGATGCCGTAGGCGCGCGAGCGCTCGACGATGAGCGTGGCGCCCGTCTTGCCCCAGGCGGGATCCGTGTAGCCCGCCAGGTAGCTGCCCTTCTGCTGGAGGAACTGCTGCACCTGCGCGGGGGTGATCCACTGCCCGCCGGAGATGTCCGTGTCCTCGAGCAGCCGGTGCATGTCGTACTTCGTCGTGGCCTCCATCAACACCTGGCCGGTCAGCTCATCCACCACCGGCTCTTCCGTGGGGCCACAGCCCACTGCGAGCAGCACGGGCATCACGAGCACGCAAGCACGAAGCGTCATCACGATCTCTCCTGGGGAAGCGCGGGCGGCGGATGCCCGCAGTGGAAAGTTCGCGTCTTAGAGGGATTCGCATGTTTCAAACAATCCTTTTCTTTCGACTTTGGCGGATTGTTTTCTTCACGGTGTATTGATCAGGGTGCGCAAAGAGCCACCTGCGGCCGGCCACATGATTCGCCAATGCGCACGGTATGCTTTGCGTCCCCTCTAGGAGGTTTGTTTCATGCGATTTGGAAAGGCTTTTTCAGCGCGCGCGCTGCTCGTGGCGGGAGTGCTGTCTTTGGCGGCTTGCTCTGACAGTGACGAAGGCGGTGATGGCGGCGGCGGGGGCGGCGGGGGTGGCGGGGGCGGTGACGTGGGCCTGGGCAAGGACCCCAAGCCCGGCAAGGTCAACAGCTACGAGACCGAGGGTGATGGCAGCTGCAGCTTCGGCGTGCCCGTGGGCGAGAAGTTCGTCGCGGCGCTGAACACCACCGAGTTCTCGGGCTCGGCGGTCTGTGGCGCCTGCGCCGAGGTGGATGGTCCCAATGGCAAGGTGATCGCCCGCGTCGTCGATGTCTGCCCGGCGTGCGCGCCCGACCTGATGTTGCTCAGCCAGGAGGCTTACTCGAAGGTCGCCTCCGGCGGCGAGGTGTCGATGAACTGGAAGCTGGTGGCCTGCGGTGTGAGTGGCCCCGTGCGCTATCACATCAAGGAAGGCAGCGGCCCCTACTCCTACTTCGCGATCCAGGTGCGCAACCACAAGGTGCCCATCAAGAGCCTGGAGGTGATGCGGGCCACGGGCTGGGAGACCCTCACGCGCGAGAACTACAACTACTTCGTCGGCAACGCCCTGGGCCCACCCCCGCTCAAGGTGCGCATCAAGGGCACCACGGACGAAGTGCTGGAGGACACCCTGAACTTCAACTTCAGCAGTGACGGGGTTCAGCTCGACGGCGCGGCCCAGTTCAAGTAGCGCCTGCCGCCGTGCGCCGGACAGGGGCGTCTCCTCCGGGGAGGCGCCCCTTTTTCGTTACGGGCGTCCGCCGCCGTTGGCCTCCCGCCGGCCGCCCTGCCCACCAGGGCCTCCCGGGCCGCCCACGCCGCGCGCCTGCCGCCACTCGTCGCGCCGCGCCTCCACGTACTTCTTCTGCTGGTCCGCGCCGAGCAGCTTCTGCATCTCCTCGTCCGTCTGCTTGCGCGCCTCGCGCAGCTCGCGCTGCATCTCCCGGGGCTGCTTGGTGCCCGCGCGCACCTCCTCGATGAGCGTCTTGCGGCGCGCATCCTCGTCCTCCAGCCGGCGCATGAGCTGCTGCTCCTGGCTGGAGTTCAGCCCTGCCTCGGAGACGAACTTCCTCCAGTTCCCGGAGCGGTCAAGCTGCACCTGGGACATCGCCTGCATCCAGCGCTGCTCCTGCTCCTTGCGCCGGGCGTCGCGCATCTCGTCCTGAACCGAGGTCATCATCTCCTTGAGGTACTCGCGCCCGCCCTCGGAGTTGAGCGCCTCGCCCGCCATCAGGCCGCGGATTTCATCCTTGAGCTGATCCACTTCCGCGGCGAGCGCCGGGGGAGCGCCCTCGCCCGGCGCCGCGGCGGTGCCGGGACGCCGCTCGGCCTCCCGCAGCCGCTGGGAGAGCAGTTGCACGGTGCCCTCCAGCGCCTGGACGCGCTTCTCCAGCGCCTGGACCTCCGGGCCGGCGGCCCCCGGGGCCTCTGCCATCGGAGGGGGCGGCACGATGACCGGCGACGAGTTCGCCAGGGCCACCACGAGCGCCAGGGCGGCCAGGCCCAGAGAAGAAAATCCAAGGAAGCGGTTCATCATGGCCTCACGGACGGAAAAGAGGCCCAGTCTATTCCACCGGACGCGCCCTCAGAACAGCCGCGAATAGGTGGGCGGGAGCCCGCGCCGGGGGGTCCACCGCTGGCCATTCTCGGGCAGCCAGAGCACATGGAACGCGCTTGCCTGCCCCTCGTACCTCACGGTGTGCGCCCCTTTCTCCAGGGTGAACACCGGGGACGTCACGGGGGCGCCGTCGAGGAACAGGGTGCCCTGCGCCAGCGCGCTCGCGGGCTCGATGAAGTAGGTGTCCGCCCGGACGGCGAGGAAGCGGGCCTCGGCGAGGCCCGTGGGGGGCACCTCGTAGCGCTGGCCCCACAGGGAGATGTCCCCATCGAAGGGCTGGTAGTGCTCGGACAGGAAGCGCTTCAGGGAGGCGGGGAGCCCGTCCTTGCGCAAGTCCTCCAGGTGCAACACGCACCCCTGGGCGAGCAGCGCCTCGGGCACCTCGCGTGCGAGCGTCCCGGCGATGGCGCCGCGCAGGTAGGCATCCGTGTAGAAGTAGAAGTACGCGTGCGGGCGGCTCACGTAGCCCCCCGAGTTGTCGTAGGCCACGTCGTCCGGCGCGGTGAGCGTGCCGACCTGGGCGAGCACCTCGCGCTGGCGCGCGTTGGAGTCCCGGCCGAGGCGCTGCTCCAGCCGGCGCAGCTCCACCGCCAGCAGCGCGATGAGCGCCGCGGCCCCCACCGCCTTGCCCCCGGGGGACGTCACCGCGCCCAGCCCCACCCCCACCCCCCGGGCCGCGAGGACGGCGAGGATGCCCAGGAACGGCAACAGGCTGTAGGGGAACGGAGCCTGCTGGAGCGCGTAGGCGCCGAACGTGGCGGGCAGCGCCACCACCAGCAGGAGATCCGGCTCCCGCCACCGGGCCCGGCGCCATCCCTCCCGCACCGTGGAGGCCAGCCCGAGCGCCGCCAGGGTGAAGAGCCAGGGGTGCGCCGTCCAGACGGGCGCCAGGTACACGCGCCAGGAGAACCCCGGGTAGCGGCGCTGGTGAGCCGCGGCCCAGGCAAAGCACCACTGCCACCAGGCCCCCCAGGAGCGCGTCACCGTGAGGTAGGCCGCGAGGACGGCAAGCACGGCCGCCGCCCCCGTGAAGAAGGCCCGGGGAGAGACAAGGAGCGCGGGGCTCCGGCCTCGCCGCAGCACCAGGTCCCCGGCCAGCACCAGGCCGATGAGGCCTCCATAGAAGAGGACTTTCTGCGAGCCCCACACGGCGGCCACCAGCAACGCCCCCGCGCCGAAGGCCTTCAGGGACGAGGGCTTCCCGGCCAGCAGGGCCAGGGCGCCCAGGAAGAGCGCGAAGGCGAGCGGATCCGGGCGGACCTCCGTGGCGAGCGTGACGAAGGGTGGCGTGGCCAGCAACAGCACGGGCGCCAGGAGCATGGCCACGGGCCCCTGCTTCCGGTTGAGGCTCGCGGCGGCCACGCAGGTGCCCACGAGCGGCACGAGCATGGCGGCCCTCAGGGCCAGGATGCTCAGCGGCGAGTCCCCGGAGAACCAGAACACGGGCGCGAGCACCTGGTAGACGAGGGGCAGGTGGACC
The DNA here is from genome assembly GCF_020103775.1 of Allostigmatella hybrida. Classification (NCBI taxonomy): domain Bacteria; kingdom Pseudomonadati; phylum Myxococcota; class Myxococcia; order Myxococcales; family Archangiaceae; genus Allostigmatella; species Allostigmatella hybrida. Next base: position 512,478 of record NZ_JAHXBH010000001.1, on the reverse strand, counting down.
TCGAAGAAGTCGCGGTACGGCACCTGGCCCCGCGCCACGAGCCACGCGGCGTGGGTGTACTGGAACTCGTCGATGCTGAAGCTCTTGTGCAACGCCAGCCGGGCGGCCTGCACGCTCAACCCGAGCCACGCGCCCGCGAGCCCCAGGAGCGCGGCCCACCGCCCTGCCTGAATCATGGGTGGAGCTTTTCGTGCCGGGCGAGCATCTCCACGAAGAGGGCGATGCGCCGGGCCCGGGTCTCGGCCTTCTTGGCCGTCTGGAGCCGGAAGAGGATGGCGTAGCGGTTGGCCGCGTTCAGCGTCTTGAAGAAGGCCTCGGCCGGGGGGTTGGCCTTCAGGGCCGTCAGGAAGTCCTCGGGGACCACCGCCCGGCTCGGCGAGTCGTAGGCGGCCTCCCAGCGCCCGTCTTGCTTCGCCCGCTCCACCGCCGCGAGACCCGCGGGCTTCATCGCTCCGGCCTCGATGAGCGCCAGCACCTTCTCCCGGTTGATCTTCGACCAGATGCTTCGAGGTCCCCGGGGGGTGAACTTCTGGAGAAAGGCGGCCTCGTCATGCGCCTGCCGCTGTCCGTCGATCCACCCCCAGGCGAGCGCCACCTCCAGCGCCTCCGCGTAGGTGACCGACGCGACGCCCGAGCCCTTCTTGGCGAGCTTCAGCCACACCCCCTTCGAGGAGGCATGGTGGGCGTCGAGCCAGGCCGTCCAGGCGCGCGGGTGCGCGAAGGCCATGACCGGCAGCTCCCCAGCGGGCGTCTTGGGTGTCCTCTTCAATGCCATCCGGGGTCCTCTTCTCCGGCCTCAGCGCCCCAGCCTCTTGCGGGCCCGGGCCCGGGCCGCCTCCAGCGCCGAGTCCACACCCCCTTCGGGAGCCTTGGGCGCGGGCGCTGCTTCGGGCGCTGCTTCGGGCGCCGAGGGTGCCTGCGGGGCAGGCGCGGCACGCGGCGCGGGGCTCGCCGCCAGGGGGGCGCCGGAGACCGGCTTGCGCAGGCGAGGGGCGGAGAAGAAGCGGCGCACCACCACCTCGGCCAGCAGCACCAGCACCGCGAAGCCCACCAGCCAGGGCGCCAGCGCCACGCGGCCCTCGGACACGGGCGCCTCGGCGAACAGGCCCGCCAACGACAGCCGGTCCACCCCACCGCCCACCTGGGCCACCGAGCGCAGCAGCGCCAGCCCCTCGGCCGCGTTGCCCGGCTCGAACTCCGGCGCATAGGGAAACGCCACGGGCGGCGCCCGCAGGGCCCGCTCGCCCAGCTTCACCACCGGGTGCCACGTGCCCCGCCCCGGCAGCGTGTACTCCCCCACCAGCCGGTCCTCGTCTTCCCACCGCATCCGCACTTCCACGGGCGGCCCACCGCCCTCGCCCGGCAGCACCACCAGCGAGGGCAGCACCGTGGGCATCGGCTCGCCCGGGGGCAGATCCAACGTCACCCGCAGCAGGTTGCCCCGGCGCTCGGCCCGCACCACCGCGGCCTCCTGCGCCGCACGGCCCTCCTGCATGGACCAGCGCACCATGCCCTCCAGCGTGGCGCGCAGCCCGGACCACTCCCGCAGCTCCGCACCGGTGAAGGGCCCATCCACCTCCGCCATGAAGGCCACCGCCCGGCCCGAGCCCCGGGGCCACAGCGCCAGCAGCGGCGCGGCGTTCTCGTCCAGCGTGCGCATCGCGACGTTCGCCTGGGGCTTCAGGTACGTGAGGTTGTAGCCGCCCACCTGGGGCAGCCCCAGCGAGGGCAGCCGTCCCAGCAGCGGCAGGTCGGGCGCCGCCTCCACCGAGGTGGGCACGTCCACGAAGGCCGCGCGCGCGATCGTGAGGGTCTCCTGGCTGAAGATGCGCGGCAGGCTCATCGCGTCCTCCGCGAAGTAGATGCGGCCCCCGCCCAGCTGGGCCACCTCGCGCAGCAGGTCCGCGTCCGGATCCTTCGGCGTGCCCAGGCCAATGACCGACACCGTCACGTTCTGCCGCCGCAGCGCGGCCAGCGTCTGGCGGTAGTCGTCCGGCTCCTCCGAGTCCGCCGCGTCCGAGAACAGCAGCACGTGCCGCGTGGCCTTCTCGCTGCGGAGGATCTGCGTCTTGCCCTCACGCAGCGCCTCGCCCACGAAGATGCCGCCGCCGCCGCTGAAGCCCCGCGCGACCTTGTTCAGGGGCAGCCCCTCCCCCACCGGGCTCAAGGGGAAGATTTCATGCGGCTCGGTGTCCACCATGTGCACGGAGGCATCGTCCCGCTCGTTGAGCAGGGTGAGCGCGCCCACCACGCCCTCGGCGGCCACCTCCATCTTCGTGCGCCCATCGGGCACCGTGGCCCCCATCGAGCAGCTGCAGTCCATCAGCACGCTCAGCGCGAGCGAAGTCCGGCGCTGCTCCTCGCGCAGCTCCAGGGACACGGGCAGCACGGGCTCCAGCACCGAGCGCCGGTAGCCACCCTGGCCGAAGCTGTCGCGGCCCCCCGTCATCACCAGCCCGCCGCCGGCCTGCTCCACGTAGGCCGCCAGCGCCTGGAGCCCGGGCTCGCCCAGCGCATTGGCGTCCACGTTCTCCAGCACCACCGCGCCCACCCCGTCCAGCGCGTCCAGCGAGAGCGGGAAGGGCTCGCGCACCTCCAACCGCAGGCCCGCGGCCCCCAGCGCCTGGGCCAGCGTGCCGGCCGGCTGGCGGCTGAGCAGCAGCACGCGCGGCGGCCCCTCCACGCGCAGCACCGCGCGGCCCTCGTCGTTCTCCACCACGCCGTCCCCGGGCGCCTCCACCTTGAGGCGGTAGCGGGCCAGCCCCTCCTTCTCGGCCAGGTCCCGGAAGGGCAGCACGTTGGAGCCCGGACGGAACTCGAAGGGCCCCTTCACCAGCGGCTGGCCATCCCGCTCCAGGAGCACCGTGCCCGTCACCGCCTGGGAGGCCACCACCACGGCGGAGAACTGGAACGGCTCCCGCGCGGACACCACGGAGGGCACATCCAGCGAGACGACGGCCAGGTCCAACGGCACCGCCTCGCGCGCCACGTGGCGGAAGTCCACGGCGATGCCCCGGGCCGCCAGCCGCCGGGCCGCCCCCCGCGCATCCGCCCCCGTGGCCCGTCCGTCCGCCACCACCAGCACCCGCCCGGTCCGCTCCGGCGGGATGAGGGCCTCGGCCGCATCCAGCGCCCCCGCCAGGTCCGAGGCGTCCGCGTCCACCGGCCGGGAGAAGCCACCGAAGGTGCCCTCGGCTCGCAGGGGCTGCTCCACCCGGGCCTCACGTCCGAAGGCGATGACGCCCAGCCGGTCCCCCGTGCGCCGCTGTCCCTCCAGCAGCGTCACCACCTCCAGCGCCACCCGGTCCGCGTCCAGCGGCATGGAGCGCGAGCGGTCCACCACCACCACCACGTCGCTGCCCGCGTGGCGCAGCACCAGCTCGGGCCCCGCGAGCGCGCCCACGGCGAGCCCCAGCAGCACCCACCGCAGCGCCCCGGGCAGACCTGGCCGCCTCCCCCGCTTCCAGAGGAACAGCCCCAGGGGGACGAGCAGCACCAGCGCCTGTGGCAGGGAGAAGCTCACGGAGTGCGGCCACTCTAGCGCCGCCCGCGCCCCCCAGGGGCCCTCAAGACACCCGCGAATCCCAGGCCCCCCCTGTCAACTTTCCCTACGGGTTTGGTGTAGAGTTTCTTTTGGAATGGTCCCCATCCGAGCCGGACACTTTCTGCCCTCGGTGCAGGGCGCGGACTCGCGCTCCTTTCAGGAGGAGCGCGCATTCCTGCGGCAGCGCCTGGTGTTTCTGTACAAGACGCTCTTCGCGCTGTCGGCCAGCTTCTTCGTCGCCACCGCCGGGGGGTCCATCTTCCTGAACCACCGGCCGTGGGAGGCCGTCCTCCTGAGCACGGGCGCGGTGGCCCACGTGCTCAACATCCTGGGCGCGGCGGCGTGCTGGGTGACGTGCCGCAATGCGTCGCTCTCCATCCGGGCCCTGAAGTGGCTGGAGGGCCTGGCCCTGGTGGGGCTGCTGTACCTGCTGAAGGTCAGCTCGTACTCCGGGGGCGACACCTACGGGCTGCTGCTGAGCACCACGTGCGCGATCATCTCGCGCTCGGTCTTCATTCCCACCTCCGTGCGCCGGGCGTTCTGGCTCTCCCTGGCGTGTGCCCTGCCGGACGCGCCCCTCATGGCGCTGAGCCTCTCCGCGCGCGGCTCGCCCCAGGTGTTCCAGGCCACGCTCGACGCGGTGCTCTGGAGCGCCATCACCGTCACCCTGGCCACCCTCATCTGCAAGACCATCTACGGGCTGCGCCAGGAGGTGCGGGATGCGCGGAGGCTGGGCCAGTACACGCTGCTGGAGCGGCTGGGCGCAGGCTCCATGGGCGAGGTGTTCCTGGCGAGCCACGCGCTGCTGCGCCGCCACACCGCCATCAAGCTCCTGCGCGCCGACGCGGGCGGCCAGGAGCTGGAGCGCTTCGAGCGCGAGGTGCAGCTCACCAGCCAGCTCACCCACCCCAACACCATCGCCATCTACGACTACGGCCACACCTCCGACGGGCTCTTCTACTACGCCATGGAGTACCTGGAGGGCATGGACCTGGCGGAGCTGCTCGCCGTGTCGGGGCCGCAGCCGCCCGAGCGCGTCATCCACATCCTCAGCCAGGTGTGCGGCGCGCTGGAGGAGGCGCACGGCCAGGGCATGCTCCACCGGGACATCAAGCCCGCGAACCTCTTCCTGTGCCGGCGCCGGGGCATCCCGGATCTGGTGAAGGTGCTGGACTTCGGGCTGGTGAAGCAGGTGGGGAGCCCCGAGGACTCTGGCGCCTCCGAGGGCACCGTGGTGGCCGGCACGCCGCTCTACCTGTCCCCCGAGACGCTCGCCACGCCCGGCCAGGTGGACGCCCGATCGGATCTCTATTCGCTGGGCGCGGTGGGCTACGCCCTGCTCACGGGCCACCACGTCTTCGAGGGGCAGAGCGCCTCGGAGATCTGCGCGCACCACGTGAACACGCCTCCCGTGCACCCGGAGGCCCGCCTGGGGTACGCGCTGCCCGCGGACCTGTGTGACATCATCCTGCGCTGCCTGGAGAAGCAGCCCGGGGCGCGCTTCAACAGCGCCCGGGAGCTGCGCGCGGCGCTGGAGGAGTGCGTGCACGCCCGCGCCTGGACGGAGCTGGAGGCCGAGCAGTGGTGGGCGGCCCAGAAGGACGCGGACCTGGAGACCACGCTCGTGCGCAACAACCCCCTGGAGCTGTCCGGCACCCAGACGCTGATCACGGCGGACCTGGGCGATCGCGCCGCGTAGCGCTCACGGCCGCCGCGTCACGTAGAAGTCCAGGAGCAGCGCCCCCAGCAGCACCACCAGCGGCCAGCGCGCCCGGCCCGCCGGGGCCGCCCCGTCCACGTCCCGCGCCTCGGCCTGGGCCTCCCGCTCACCCGCGCCCCGGCCTCGCAGATCCGACTCCCGCGCATCCAGGGGCAGCACGTCCGCCATGTCCACGGGCTCGCCCTCCCGCAGCAGCGTGTAGCGGCCGGGCACGGGCGGCGCGGGCAGGGTGAGCGCCCCCGCCCCGAAGAGGGGCTTCGGGCCCAGCGGCCCCTCCAGCGCGTAGCGGGCCCCGGCCTCCGTCACCACGGGCAGGGGCTCGCCCACGTTGAGCTGATGGCGCGGGAAGCCCTCCTGGGCCCGCCGCGCCTCGCGCACCACGTTGCCCAGCAGCACCGGCCAGGCCGGGGTGCGCTGGAGGTTGGAGCGCGCCAGTGCCAGGTTGAGGTGCACCCGCCCGTCCTCCTCGGACAGCAGCACCGTGTCCTCCGCCGTCACCAGCGGGCGCCCGGGCGGGTTGCTCCCCGCCGTCCAGCGCACGCCCCCGAGCTGCACGTCATCCAGCAGGGGGTGGCCCTTCTCCGAGAAGAAGGGCCCTACGAAGGTGCGCAGCGTGCCGGAGGCGCCCACCGTCAGCCGCGCCTCCGTACCCGGCGGGCCCCACAGGAGCGCGCCCTCCGCCGCGCCCACCTCCACGCCCGGCGCCACCGACAGGAAGCGCTCCAGGGCCTGGCGCGCCGGGGCCTCCAGCGCCTCGGCCAGGGCCAAGCGCACCGGGCGCACCGCGGAGGGCACCAGCCGCGCCTGCCCATCCTCCGGCAGCGCATCCGGCGGCAGGGACACCTCCACATCGCCCGCGTTCTCGAACGTCAGCCGCACCGTCGCCGCGCCCTCCGCGGGCAGCGTCACCGGCTCGCTCCGCTCGGAGCCCTCCTTCGCGCCCGCCCCGGGCCGCGCGAGCACGCGCAGCGCCACCTGCTCCGGGCCCCCGAAGCGCGCCACCCGCAGCGTCACCGTCGCGAGCGGGCCCTCGTCCCGCCGCTGCGCGGACACCAGCGCCACGTTGTCCCGGGGCGCGCCCAGCGCCGTCCACCGCACGGAAGGCGGCACCACCACGCCCTCCTCCGGCATCGCGTCCGTGAAGAAGTGGACCCGCTGGCCGGGCCCGGCCAGCTCCTGCGCCCATAATAAGGTGGGCGTCACGTCGTGGCCTGCCCCCAGCGCCTGGAAGGACTCCAGCGCCGCCAGGGCCCGCGAGGGCTCCGCCTCCGGCCCCGCGAGCACCTGGGGCGACAGGCCGCTCGCCAGCACCGTCACCCGCGTGGCGCCCTCCGTGTTCAGCCGCGTGGCGGCCTCGCGGCGCACGCGCTCCAGCACCGTCACCCCGTCCGGCCCCCGCGCGGAGAGCGAGAGGCCGCCGTCCACCACCAGCACCACGTGGCGGCCCCGGGCCTCGTCCCCCCAGCGCACGTCCGCCAGGAAGAGGGCCGCGGCCAGCACCGCCAGCGCCTCCAGGAGGAGCGAGGCCTCGCGGGTGAAGCGCTCGAAGCGCGGCCCGGCCTCCGCCCGGGGCCTCGGCGTCCGCCAGAGAAACAGGGCGCTCACGGTGACGGGCTTCTGCCGCCGCCGCAGGAAGTACGCCGCCGCCAGCGGCACCCACGCCGCGAGCGCCAGCAAGCCCCAGGGAAAGCCGAAGCTCACGCGCCACCTCCCGCCAGGAAGAGGGCGCGCAGGGGACCTCGCACCAGCGCCTCCAGCGGCTCCGGGGCGGGGGCCGTCAACAGGGCCGCCCGGGCCCGCAGCGCCGAGGCGCGCAGCATCCGCTGGTGCTCCGCGAAGCGGCGCGCGTACGCGGCCAGCACCTCCTCGGTGAGCAGTTCCTCCAGCGCCGCGCCGCTCTCGGCATCCACCAGCCGCGCCCCCTCGCCGCCCGAGGGCTCCAGGTCCTCCGCGTCCAGCACCTGCACCAGGAAGAGGGCCGCGGCGCCCCGCGCCAGCCGGGCCACCAGGCTGTCCAGGTCCGCCTCGAAGAGGAAGTCGCTCACCACCACCCGCAGGCCGCACGGCCTCAGCGGCGGCAGCCGGCCCAGGGCCCGCGGCAGCTCATCCCTCGCGTCGAACACCGAGGCGCGCACGGCCGCGCCGCACGCATGGCCCTGCGTCCGCTCCGCCCGCGTGCCCGAGGTGAGCACCGTGGGCGCCAGCCCCTGCAGGGCCCCCACCTCCACCGTCAGCAGCGCCAGCTCCCGCGCGCGGGCCTCCTTGCCGGGGCTGAGCGCCATGGAGCGCGAGCCATCCACCAGCACCTCCAGGCGCGGGGACACCTCGTCCTGGCGGACGCGCAGCACCATCTCCCCGGTGCGCGCCACCGCGTTCCAGTCCACCTGCCGCAGGTCATCCCCGGGCTGGTAGGCGCGGAAGTCGTGCAGCTCCATCGAGGCGCCCACGGAGCTGGCGCGCACCTCGCCCACCCGGCCCCGGTGGGGCACGCGGGGCAGCGCCAGGGTCAGCCCCGGTGCCAGCCGGGCCACCGCCTTGCCGTCCATCCCGCTCACGCCTCGTGCGCCTGCCGCTCGCGCCGGGCGAGCACCCGGTCCGTGGCGAAGACCGCCAGCACCGCCACCCCGCACAGGACGAGGAGCAGCTCAGCGGGCATCCGGGGCCGCTCCACCATGTAATCGTAGGCGGCGAAGTTGACGGTCCCCACGGCCGGGTTGAACAGGTTGAGCAGGCCGTGGTTCGACTCCAGGCCCAGCAGCAGGGCCACGAGGGGAGGCACCACGCAGCCCAGGCCCACCAGCGCCACGAACAGCAGGCGCACCGACACGGGCGAGGCCCAGCGGTCCGAGCGCGGCATCCGTCCCAGCAAGAGCGCCGCCGAGAGGAACAGCAGCACGTAGGCCGTCCCGGCACTGGTGGCGAGCATCAGCGTCTCGCGGTGGGTCCGGGTGCCGGGCGAGTCCCACTGGAGCAACAGGATGAAGACCGTCCACGCGAGCAACAACACCACGATGAACCGGAAGCCCCGCAGGGCGCCGGGACGCAGCAGGGACCAGGCCCGGGTCTTCGCCCGGAGCGGCCGGGCCTGCCCATCCACATCGGTGGCCACAAAGAGGCCCGCCAGGGCGAGGTGAAGCCCGCCCAGGATGCCCCCCGCGAAGGCCAGCTCCTGCTCCTGGGACTCCTGCCACCAGAGGCCCATCACCACCAGCGCGCTCAGCGCCATCTGAAGGAGGAGCGCCCGCCGGGGGCCGCGCGTGTAGTCCTCGGTGCTCAGGCTCAGCCGGGAAACGGCCGTCTCGAAGAGCAGCACGCCGTAGCTCACCATCAGCCACATCGCCACGCCCACCACGGCGAAGAAGCCGTTGTCCCGCATCATCCGGGCACCGCCCGAGCTCAGCGCGAACGCTCCCCCCAGCCCCTGGGCCACGCCGCCCGCCAGCACGCCCAGCACCACGAAGTGCATGAAGGCGCGCCCCAGCCGGCCCTCGGCCAGCGTGGCCGCGCACACCCCCAGCACCGTCAGGAAGACGAGCCAGAGCGCCCCCAGCCCCAGCACCACGAGGATGCTCGGCAGCTCGATGCCATTGAGGTAGTAGCTGAACAGCAGGAACGGCCCCGCCGCGGAGGCATACAGCCCCGCCTGGATGAGGAAGCTGGCCACCTTGCCGCGCAGGATGCGCCGGGGGCCCAGGCCGGTGAGCGTCAGCAGCACCCACGTCTCGTCCTCGCGCTCGCGCGCCAGCGAGCGGTAGGCGCTGTAGGGGATGATGAAGAAGTGCACCAGCCCCAGGAAGACGAAGAAGGTGAAGAAGTACGTCTGTCCCTTGGGCCGGTAGCTGCCCCCGCGCATGTCCCCATACGCCAGCAGCGCCACCAGCAGGCACGCGAGCAACATCAGCCCGAAGCACACCCAGAACAGCCGGGTGCGCAGCCCCTGGCGCACCTCCTTCACCACCAGCGGGTTGAGCCGCTCGCCCAGCCGCTCCGCCAGCCGGGCCCACCGGGAGGGCAGCGGCACCACGTCCTCACTCACGCCACCCTCCCCTTCGTCACCGACATGAACGCATCCTCGAGGTTCAACTGGCGGTGGCTGAACGCACAGACCGGCACCCCGGCGCTCACCAGCACCGCCAACAGCCGCGCCGCCGCCTCATCCACCTGCGCCGGCGTGGTGCCGGGCTCCAGCGCCAGCCGCACGTGCAGGCTGCCCGCCTCGTGCGTCACCTGGCTCAGGCCTGGCTGCTCCAGCAGCAGCCGCTCCGCGTGCGCATACGCCGCCTCGCCCTCCGCCCCCGCCGCCAGCCGCACCTCCAGCTCCGCGCCCGTGCCCGTGCTGCGCGCGAGCAGCTCCGCCACCTTGCCCGTGGCCAGGAGCCGCCCCTGCTCGATGATGGCGCAGGTGTCGCAGATCTCCGCCAGCTCCGTGAGGATGTGGCTGGAGATGAGGACCGCCTTGCCCTGGTCCGCCAGCGCCCGCAGCAGCTCGCGCAGCTCGATGCGCGCGCGGGGGTCCAGGCCATCCGCCGGCTCGTCGAGGATGAGCAGCTTCGGATCGTGCAGGAGCGTGCGCCCGAGCGCCACCCGCTGCTTCATGCCCTTGGAGAGCGCGCTCGTCAGCTTGTCCTTCAGCGGGTGCAGCCCCGTGAACTCCATCACGGACGCCACGCGCTGCCGGCGCACCGCGCCCTTCAGGCCGTAGGCCCGCGCGAAGAAGTCGAGGAACTCCCAGACGGTGACATCGTCATAGGTGCCGTAGCGGTCCGGCATGTAGCCGATGAGCGGCCGGACCCGGTCCGGCGCATCCACCAGCGAGTGCCCATCCAGCAGCACCTCGCCCCGGGTGGGCGCATCCAGCGTGGCGAGAATGCGCATCGTGGTGCTCTTGCCGGCACCGTTGGGCCCGATGAAGCCCAGGATGGTGCCCGCCTCCAGCGCGAAGGACACGTCATCCACGGCGCGCAGGGGGCCGTAGTCCCGCCGCAGCCCCTTCACCTCCAGCAAGCTCATGGTCCGTCCACCGTGCCGCGCATGTAGTGCACCCCCTCGTGGAGCTCCGCGGGCAGGGCCGTCATGAAGCCAAACCCCGCGCCGCCCAGGCGGACCACGAACTCCCCATCCTCCAGCGGGCGCCAGAAGGAACCGGAAGGATTCGAGCGGCCCTGGAGCGGCGAGACCACCGGCAGGTGCGTCGAGAGAGGCTTCACCTCCCGCGCGGGCGAGGCCAGGGCCTGGCCCCCTTCGTCCACCTCGCCCAGCGGGTAGTCCACGCCGCCCAGCCGCACGACGCCCGCCTGGAGCGGCGCGCCGAGCGCGTTCTGCACCTTCAGCGCGTTCCCCTCGGTCCGGACCACGAGCCGGGCCCGCGTGGGCAGCACATCCAGCTCGCCCCACTCCACATAGGTGCGCGACGGCAGGAAGCCCTCCGTGCGCATGCCCCCCGCGCTCCAGTCCAGCTCGAGCTCCGGCTCCGGCCCCTCCTCGCTTTCCAGGAGGACCCCCTGCGCGGGCACCTGAAGGGCCCGGGGGGAAAGGTTGGCGTAGTAGCCCGCCACGGCGGCGGTGATGAGCCGGTCCCGGGGCCGGTCCAGCACGCTGTAGCTGTAGCGTGCCACGTGGGTGACGAAGCCCTCGCGCAGCACGGAGTCGGCGATGATGAGCAGACAGGTGAGCAGCGCCACCGCCGGCACGCCCACCAGCAGCGCCACCGGCCCCCGGCGCCGCGCCAGGTAGAGCCCCCCGGGCCCCACCAGCAGCGTGAACAGGAAGATGAGCACCAGAAAGCGCCCCAGGGGCGCCAGGGCATTGGGCAACAGCGGCGTCTCACTGTGCCCGAGGTACGCGAAGCGGTCGGCCAGGTCCCCGCGGCCAAAACCCCGGGGCGCGATGGGCAAGCCGCGCCTCCCCGGGAGCGCGTTGAGCGAGGCTTTGCAGTCCGTGGGGGACGGGCTGCACAGTGCCACCTGGCCCAGGCCATAGGCCCTCCACGGCTCGAGGGTGTCTCCGGCGGACAGCAGGGGCAAGCGCGGGAGGAGATCCCGCGGCGGCTGCATGAGCAGGAGGGCCCCCCCGGCCGCCGCCTGGTGCTCCAGCGTGGCCCAGAGGTCCGGGGGCAGGCTCGCCACCTCCTCCGTCACCATCACCACGTCAAAGCCCACGTAGGCGGCCAGCTCGCGCGGAGCCTGCTGCGCCGGCACGAAGAGGGCGCTCAGGTGGGAGGGCTGCTCCTCCTCGGACAGGGGCAGGGACGTGCCCGCCTCGAACCCCTTCCGGTCCCCAATCACCAGGGCCGTGAGCCCGCCAGGCCGGTACAGGTACACGCTGTGGGCGTTGACCGGCGGATGGCCGGGCACCGTCACGCTGACGGAGCCTGCGGCCATCGAGGCGGGCACCAGCAGGTACAGGGCCAGCCGCTGCCGGGCCCCCAGCTCCACCGTCCGGGAGACCCTCGTCGTGGCGGCGCTGTGGCCTTGGAACGCCACCGTCACCGGGTGCGGCCTGGCATCGGTGCTGTGGAGGATGACCTCCAGGGGGGAGTAGCCGCTCCGGGCCCGGAGCGAGCTGCTGCGCACCGACACGCGCAGCCAGCCCAGCTCGTCGAAGCTCTCCAGGGTGCCCGCCAAATCCGTGTAGGCCACCGGGGCCGGGACCGGCGCCTCCGCCTCGGCCACGGCCGCCATCACCGGGGACGCCGACGCCGCCTCCGCCGCCGGAGGCGCCTCCGCCGAGGCCTCCGGAAGGGCCGTGTCCACCGCCTCGGACACGGCAGGAGGTTCCGCCGCCCCGGGCGCCGTCAGGAGCAGCGCGGCCAGGAGGACGCCGAGACTACCCACGCGGCACCTCGGGCACGGCCTGGAGCAGGGCCTGGATGACGTCGGTGGTGGCCACCTTCTCCAGCGAGGCCTCGTAGGCGAGCACGAGCCGGTGGTTGAGGATGGCGGGCGCCGTGGCCACCACCTCGTCGAAGCCCACGTTGGGCTTGCCGCGCATCAGCGACAGGGCCCGGCCCGCGGCGGCGAGCGCGAGCGCGGCGCGGGGCGAGGCGCCATAGCGCACCAGGCGGCGCACGGCCTCCGGGGCGTGGGGCTGGCGCGGATCCGAGGCCTCCACGAGCCGGCCGATGAAGTCCGCCACGGGCACGGGCAGGTGCACGCGGTCCACGGCGGCGAACAGCGCCGCCAGGCGCTCCGCGTCGAGCAGCGGCGGCAGCACGGGCGGCGCCCCGCGCACGCGCGTGGTGAGCAGGGTGGTGAGGGTGCGCGCGCCCACGGGGGGCACCTGCACCCGGAAGAGGAAGCGGTCGAGCTGGGCCTCGGGCAGGGGGTAGGTGCCCTCCAGCTCGATGGGGTTCTGCGTGGCGAGCACGAAGAAGGGCTCGGGCAGGGGGCGCGTCTGGCCCAGCACCGTCACGCTGCGCTCCTGCATCGCCTCCAGCAGGGCCGACTGCGTCTTGGGGCTGGAGCGGTTGATTTCATCGGCGAGGACGACGTTGGCGAACAGAGGCCCCTCGCGGAAGGTGAACTCGCGGCGGCCCTCGCCCTCCAGCACGTAGGTGCCGGTGATGTCGCCCGGCAGCAGGTCCGGGGTGAACTGGATGCGGCGGAAGGGCAGGCCCAAGAGCCGCGCCAGCGCCTTGCACAGCTCGGTCTTCCCCAGGCCGGGCAAGCCTTCCAGGAGCACGTGCCCGCGCGCGAGCACCGCCACCACCACCTGCTCGACGACCGTCTCCTGATCGAGCAACACCTGGGCGAGCCCCTTCTTCACCTGGGCCGCCACCTCCGCCGCACCCTGCACCTCGGCGGGGCTCAAGAGCTCAGACACGCAGGCACCTCTCGTTTCTCATTCGCCACCAAAGTATCGCTTCACGAGGTCGCGGTTGCGCGGCAGCAGTGGGGCGGTGGAATGCCCCGGCGCCGCATCGCCCTGTGCGCCCGTGCCGCGAACGGCCGAGGGCGTCACGGTGACGCCGTCCTTCCGGGGCTCCGCGGCCCGAAGTCCCCACAGCTCGCCGGCCTCGCCGCCCTGCCCGGGCGGAAGGGGCTGGAACTTCAGCCGGTCCGGATCCATCTGGGCCTCGTCCCCGAAGACGAGCGGCTGGCTCTCCCCGCCCCGCCCCACCCCTTTGCCCGGGCCCTTCTGGACAGCCCGGCTCGCATGCCCCGCCTGTCCCTCCTGCCCCTCGCCCTCCCCCTCGCCCTCGCCTTCCCCTTCGCCGGGCGAGGTCCCCTTTTGGGAAGCGCCCGCGCGCTGCCCGGAGCCCTGTCCCGGGGCGCCCTGCCCGAACTGTTGCGCCAGCTGTTCCTGGCGCCGCTCCAACGTCCGGCGGAGATCCGACACCTGATCGAGGTTTCCCCCCGCCGCCGCCTGGGCCGAGGCGCGCGCCTGGGCATTCTCGCCCTGTTCCTCCCCGCCCTCCGCCCCTTGCGACGGGCTGCCCTGCCCGAGCGCCATCAGGGCCCGCTCCAGTTGCTCCCGCTCCTGCGCCGCGCGCTCCGCGCCGCCCGCGGCCCCGAGCGCCTCTTCCAGCTCCCGGGCGGCCTCGGCCGCGCCCGCAAGCTCCGCGCCGGCCTCGGCGGCCCGCTCGGCCAGCCGCTGCGCCACCCCATCCACGGCCTCCCAGTCGGCGGCGTCGAAGCGGCCCCCGGCGGCCTCCTCGGCCAGCCGGCGCAGCTCGTCCTCCAGGGGCGCGCCCAGGGGCTCCTCCTGCGCGAGCGCCTCGGCCTTGGCCTGGACGGCGGTCACCAGGGACGTGGCCGCCGCGTTGGGGGGCCGCACGGTGAGCGGCGGCAGCGGCAGGAGCAGCCCCGCCACCAGGAAGAGCACGGCCCCGGCGAGCGCCGCCGCGGGGCGCTGCCAGGGCACCCGGGGGGGCTTCACCGCCTGGGCGAACTGGTTGACGGCCAGCTCCCACTCCCCGGCGGGGCGCTCCAGCGAGGTGAGCAGCAGCCCGCCGGCCTCGGCCGAGCGGTCCGCGAGCACCGCCGCGTGCTGGAAGGAGACCTGCCGGCCCCGCGCCCGGAGCCACCACCCCACACCGCCCGCGGCCAGGCACACCGGCAGGGCCCACGGCATGGCGCCGCGCACCAGCAACCGGGCGGCGACACAGACGGTGACGGCGGCCCACAGGGGGACGATGCCCGCCTCGGCCCAGGCCATCGCGGTGAGACGCCGCTGCACGCGCCGCACGGGGGCAAGCACGAGAGCCTGAAAGCGACGTTCCGCGCGGGAGGCCATGGGCACCCGGGAGTGTCGGCTACCCGGCCACCCACCACAAGCCTCCCGGTTACCCGGCCGGAATGAACCGCAGGGGCAGGCTCGCCGGCCCCCGGACCGCGAAGGACAGGTTCCAGGGCACCTCGCGCGACAGCCGGGTGAAGCCCTGGAAGCGCGACAGCAAGGCCTCCAGGCCCCGCTGGGCCTCCATCCGCGCCAGCATCGCCCCGATGCAGTGGTGGGCCCCATGGCCAAAGGCGAGCGACGGCAGCTCGCGATGGAGCTCGAACCGCTCCGGCTCGAAGTACCGGCGCTCGTCCCGGTTGGCCGCGCCAATCACCGCCATCACCACCGCGTCCCGGGGAATCGTCACCCCGGCGAGCTTCGTCTCGGCGGTGGTGAACCGGAGCACACACTGCACGGGCGACTCGTAGCGGAGCAGCTCCTCGATGAACCGGGGAATCAGCATGGGCTCGGCGCGCAGCCGCGCCAGCGCGTCCGGGTGCTCCGCGAGAAACAGCAGCGCGTTGCCCAGCAGGTGGACCGTCGTCTCCAGCCCGGCCACCATCACCAGCACGAGGAAGCCGATGATCTCCCGGTCCGTGAGCGGCTGCCCCTGAACCTCGGCGCGCACCAGGTCCGTGACGAGATCCTCCGCGGGCTCCCGGCGGCGCGCGTTGAGGACCTCCGTGAGGTAGCGCGTCATCTCCTCCACGGTGGTCCGCACCCGCGTGGCATGGGCGGCGTTCAGCGGCTCGGGGGTGATGCTGGCCAGGTCATCCGCCCAGCCCTTGAAGCGGCCGTGCAGCGAGGCCTCGAGCCCCATCAACCCGCCAATGACGGTGGTGGGCAGGGGCATGGCGAACGCGGAGATGAAGTCCGCCTCCCCCTGGGCCGCGAGCCCATCGGCCAGCTGGGCCGCGAGCGCGCGGATCCGCGACTCCAGCCGCCGGACGGCGGTGCCATTGAAGACCCGGGTGGCCAGGGTCCGCAGCCGCCGGTGGGCCTCCCCATCCAGCGCCAGCATCGAGTGGGCCATGGGGCTGTAGCCCAGCCACGCCGGCTCCCACGCCACCTGGAAGCCATGGGAGGTGAAGAGCCGCGGATGGCGCAGCACGTGGACCACGTCGTCATAGCGGGACACGGCCCAGAAGCCGCCCGGATCCACCTGCACCACGGGCTGATTGCGCCGCAGCCCGGCATAGCTGGGATAGGGATTGGCCCTGAACCCAGAATCCATGAAATTCAGCCTTTGAGTTGTCACGATCGTCCCCCCCGGGATGACTCCACTTCCAATCGCGAGACGGGAGCCTACCCTCCGGGGAACCAGCCGCCAAGGTGGCGATTCATTTGACTTTTCCCCCTGGAAACGAATGGATGCAGTGCGCCTTTTTCCCTCTCTGGAGCTCCATGCCGTCCACGTTCCTCTTCGCCCAGCTCGCCCAGTCGGAACAGGTGGGGTGGCTCAGCCGGAAGCTGCTGGGCGTGACGCTGACCAGCGCCGAGTGGGTGCTGTGGCTGCTGGTCGTCCTCTCGGTGCTCTCGATTGCCCTCATGCTCGAGCGCGCGGTGTACTTCAGCACGCACCGGCTGGCGGACTCGGAGGCCCTGGCGGTGAAGCTGGCCCGGGGTGAGTTCGAAACGGTGCGCTCGGCCATCCAGGGCAAGAAGGGCATGGAGGCGGCCGTCATCCGCGAGGCCCTGGCCTCCAGCGCCCAGGGCGCCGACACCGTGGAGCAGGTGATTGCCTCCACCGTGGCGCGCGAGCGGCCCCAGTACGAGCGCTACCTGTCGTTCCTGGGCACGCTGGGCAACAACGCGCCGTTCATCGGGCTGTTCGGCACGGTGCTCGGCATCATCAAGGCCTTCCATGACCTGGGCACCGCCAGCGTGAAGGGCGCCGCCATCCAGGAGACGGTGATGGCGGGCATCTCCGAGGCGCTCGTGGCCACGGCGGTGGGCCTGGCCGTCGCGATTCCGGCGGTGGTGGCCTTCAACGTCTTCAACCGGCAGCTCAAGACGCTCACCAGCCGCACCACATCGCTGGGCCACGCGCTGGTGGGCAGCCTGCGCGCGCAGCGGCCCCCGGCCCCCTCGGGCGAGGGGCGCTAGGCCATGGCGGGTGGCTCGCAGGACAACGACGAGGAAATCACGGGCATCAACGTCACCCCGCTGGTGGACGTGGTGCTGGTGCTGCTCATCATCTTCATGGTGACGGCGAACTTCATCGTCCGCGAGACGGTGGAGGTGGACCTGCCCCGGGCCGCCAACGGCGGAGAGACGGTGCAGGGCCTGGTCAACGTGGTGCTCGACAAGGACGGCAAGCTGTTCTTCGACGGCACGGAGCTGTCCGAGGCGGAGCTGTCGCGCCGGGTGACGGAGGCGGTGGCCAAGGACAAGGAGACGCGGGCCATCATCAGCGCCGACCAGTCCATTCCGTACGGGCGGGTGATGCGGCTCATCGACGTGGTGAAGGGCCAGGGCATCGCCAAGTTCGCCCTCAACATCCAGAAGGACGTGGCGCCCACGCCCGCGCCTGCCGCCGCGCCCTGAGCCGGAACGCCCCATGAGCCAGGCCGCCCTCGACAATCCGCTTCCTCCCCGGCGTTCCTCGGGCTGGGCGATGGCGTTCGTGCTCCTGTCCCTGGGGCTGCACGGCGTGGGGCTGCTGCTGCTCAGCCGCCTGAAAGAGCGCCCCCCGCCCGCCCTGACGAAGCCGGTGGAGCTGGTCATGGTGGAGGTGGAGAAGCCGCCCCCGCCTCCCCCGGAGCCTCCGAAGGAAGAGCCCCCGCCGCCCCCGCCGCCGCCCAAGGTGAAGGCCCCGCCCAAGCCGCCCCCGGTGAAGGTGGCCGAGGCCGAGAAGCCCCCGCCGCCGCCGCCGGAGCAGGCGCCGCCGCCGCCCAACGAGCCGCCCCCCGAGCAGCCCGCGAAGCCGGCCCCGCTCGTGGTGGGCATCTCCATGTCCTCCACCACCAGCGCCGGAGGCTTCGCCGCCCCCGTGGGCAACACCGTCTATGGAAAGACGGGCAACAAGGCCACGGCCCCTCAGGAGGTGAAGGCGTACTCGGCGCCCAAGTACACGCCCATCTACCAGGTGGACTCCGAGCCCCGGGTGCTCTCCGAGGTGAAGATTCCCTATCCGGACGAGGCCCGGCGGGCCGGCATCGAGGGCACGGTGACGCTCTCCATCACCGTGGACCTGGAGGGCAAGGTGATGGCCGTGAAGGTCATCTCCGGCCCGGGCTACGGGCTCAACGAGGCGGCGAGGGATGCCATCCGGCGCTTCCGCTTCAAGCCCGCCATCAAGGGCGGCGAGGCCGTCTCCACCGAGATGAAGTACGCCTATACCTTCCTGCTGGATTAGCCCTGGCGCGCGTCCGGCGCGGCGGCGCTCTGGCCCTGGGCCTTCCGGTCCGCCAGCCGCTCCAGCGCCTGCGAGAGGATGTCCCGCAGCAGGCGCTTCTCCTGGGGAGACAGCGCCGCGATGACCTCGGGGGGCTCCAGCAGCCGCTCCTGGAGCCGCTGCCGCAACTCCTGGCCGGCCTCCGTGAGACACAGCATCTTCACCCGCCGGTCATGCTCGGCGTTGCGGCGCTCCATGAGCCCGCGCCCCTCCAACCGGTCCACCAGCCCCGTCACGTTGGACGCATCGCACGACAGGTAGTCGGCCAGCGCGCTCATGGGCTGCGGCCCGTACCCCAGCATGCTCAGCACGTGCGCCTGCACGGGCGACAGCTCGAACTCGGCCGCCAGCACCGGGAACCGGCGCATCTGGTCCTGGACGAGGGCGAACAGGGGAGCCCATGCCTCACGCCCCAGCCGCTCCTCGGCCTGAGTTGAAGCCTTCTTCTGCTCACCACCCGTGCCGCTCATGCCTTCATGCTAATTCACTCGGTGCATATGGACAATTGACAACCTCAAGCATTGCGGCGCCGCTCCTGCTAGGCCGGCCTCCCGGCCGGGCCCTACACTGCCGGCCCCGTGGCCGCCCCCGTCCCCCACCGCCCCCGCTGGCGGCTGCTCCTCGCCGTGCTGTGGCTCGTGCCGCCCGGGCTCGTGGCCCTCGCGGTGCTGCACCTCTACGGACTGCTGCCCGCGCGTGTGCCCCCCGCGGAGGCCCCCTTCAGCTACGCCGGTTACGCGCGTGCCTTACGGCACGTGAAGTCCGATGGGGACGTGGACTTCGCCGCCCTGGGCCAGCAGCGCGCGGAGCTGGATGCCTTCGTGCGCTCGCTCGCCACCTTCTCCCCCCGCTCCCACCCCGAGCGCTTCGCCCAGCCCGAGGAGGTGCTGGCCTACTGGCTCAACGCCCACACGGCGCTCCTGCTCCAGGCGATGGTGGACGGCTACCCGTCCCTGGAGAGGCACTTCTTCTGGAGCCGCGCCTGGCCAGTGGGTGGCCAGCGGCTGACGCTGTGGGCGCTGGAGCACCGCATCCTCCAGCGGGAGTTCGCAGACCCACGCATCCACCTGGCCCTCTTCCGGGGCACGCGGGGCGGCCCGGCGCTAGAGGGCGTGCCCTTCGAGCCCAGCTTCCTGGACGCGCAGCTCAATGACGCGGTCCGCCGCTTCATGGGCGACAAGCGCCACGTGCGGATGGAGGGCACCACCGTCCACCTGGCCCAGGTCTTCGAGACCCACCAGGAGGACTTTCTCGCCGCCCTGCCCGAGGGCCGCCGCAGCAACGTGCTCCAGTTCGTCTGGGCCTTCCTGCCGGACACCTGTACCGAGCGCTACGGCTGCGACACCCGGGGCGACCTGGACCGGGTGTGCGGGCCCGCCCTGGACCGCTGCCAGGTGGCCTACGTTCCCGAGGACGCGGGGCTGCCGGACGCCGCCGTGCCCACGCCCCGGTAACGGCACCTCAACGGTTGGAGATGGACACCCAGCGGCGCTCCGAGTGCGAGCGCCGCACGGCATCCAGCACGCGCATGGTGCGCCACCCATCCTCGAAGGTGGCCGCGCCGGGCAGCACCCGGGCCCCCTGGCCCAGCGTCTCCGTGAGCGCGCGCGCGTAGCGCAGGAACCCCCGCGCCCACTCGTTGTCCGGCATGCCCTCGGGCAGCGCCTCCGGCGCGGGCAACGCCACCGGCTCCCAGCGCCGGCTGCCCACTGCGGAGTGCCACAGCTGCTCGCCCTCCACGCGCAGCCCGCCCTTGGAGCCGTACACCTCCATGCCGTGCAGGGGCGCGCCGGGCTCCACCGCCGAGAGGCTCACCGCCGCGGTCAGCTCCCCGCCAAAGCCCAGCAGGGCCTGGATTTCATCATCGGAGGTGACGAGCCGAGACTCGTGCGTGTGGCCATCCAACCGGGTGGTGACGTGGGTGGACATCATCCCCATCACCTCCACGGGCTCGCGCCCCAGCACGAAGCGCAGCGAGTCCACCGCGTGCGAGCCGATGGCGCCCAGCAACCCGCCGCCCCGCGCCATGTCCGACCACCAGTCCCAGGGCTGCTCGGGGCCCGCCCGGTGGTCGCTCCGGTAGTACACCCGCGCGTGGTACAGCGTGCCCAGCTCCCCGCCCAGGACGAGCTCCCGCATGCGCTGGCGCGACGGCAGGAAGCGCAGCTCATGGTCCAGCAGCGCCAGCGTCCCGCGCTGCTCCGCCGCCAGCCACATGATTTCCGCTTCCGCGGCATCCAGCGCGGTGGGCTTCTCGCACAGCACCGCCTTGCCCGCCTGCAGCGCCGCCAAGGCCATGGCGTGGTGCAGGTGCGGCGGCGCCACGATGCTGACCAGGTCCACCTGGGGGTTGTCCACCACCTCGCGCCAATCCCCCGCGCTGTGGGGGATGCCCAGGCCGCGCGCCACCGCTTCGGCACGCTCGGCCCGGGAACTGGCGATGGACACCACCTCCACCCCGGCGCACGCCTGGAAGGCGGGCACCTGGGTGGAGCGAGCAAAGCCCGTGCCGATGATGCCGACCCGAATGCGCTTTGCCGTCATGATGTCTCCCGACCCCGTGTAGGGGCTTCTCCGCTCAGGCCCTACCCGCGGCCTGCCTCCCTCGGCGTGACAGTGCATCGATGGATGCGGCCACGAGCAGAACGGCCCCCGTTACCATGAACTTCACGGACGAGGACAGGGCCAACAAATCCATTCCGTTGGAGATGGAGCCGATGACCAGGGCGCCCAGGAGGGCGGACCAGGCGGAGCCCCGGCCGCCGAAGAGGCTGGTGCCGCCGATGACGGCCGCCGCGATGGCGTTGAGCAGCACGTCGCCGCTGCCGGAGGACTGGTTCACCGCCAGCAGGCGCGAGGCAGCGAGGATGCCGCCCGCGGCGGCCATGGTGGAGGCCAGCGTGAAGATGGCCACCCGGATGCGGTCCACCCGGATGCCCGCGCGGCGCGCCGCCTCGGCGTTGCCGCCCACCGCGAAGGTGTGACGGCCAAAGCGCGTGCAGCGGATGAGCAGCTCCAGCAGCAGCACCACGCCGCCGAAAATCAGGGCCGCCAGCGGCAGGCCGCGGTCCTGGACGAAGATGGCCACGGCGGCAATCAGCGCGCCGTGCGTGAACACCATGCGGACGACGGTGGAGCGCAGCGGCACCAGCGGCAGCCCCGCCACCTCGCGCCGGCGGCGCTCGACGAACACCGTCGCCACGTGCACCACGACGATGAGCGCCACCACCATCCAGGCAATGGCCGGGCCAAAGAACGTGCCCGCAAGCCCGATGATGACCGGATCATTCAGGTTCACCGTGCCCGTGTTGCCCAGCACGTAGAGCTGCGCGCCCTGCCAGCCGAGCAGACCCGCCAGGGTCACCACGAAGGGCGGCACCCGGAAGCGCGTCATCCACGTGCCGTGGAAGGCGCCAATCGCCGCGCCCGTGGCCAGGCCCGCCAGCAGCGCCGGCACCGGGCCCCAGCCCATCTTCACGTTCAAGAGCGCCATCACCGCGGCGGACAGGCCGCTCACCGCGCCCACCGACAGGTCGATGTCGCCCAGGAGCAGCACCAGCACGATGCCGGCGGAGATGGTCCCCATGGCGGTGATCTGCAGCATGAGGTTGGTGAGGTTCACCGCCGACAGGAACCGGTCATTGGCGATGTAGAAGGTGAGCCAGATGGCGCACAGGCCAATGATGACGGGCAGGCTGCCCAGCTCTCCCTGGGACAGGCGGCGAAGGAATCCATGCCAGGCGCCCTTGATTCCAGGGGCGTCCTGGATCAACCGGGGATCTACCGCGACTGCGGGCTGCGTACCGGGCGCGCTCATGCTCCCTCCATCTTCAAAGTCTCGGTCACCTCGGCTTTTTTGGCCCCGGTGATGGCGGAAACGACTTCCACCTCCTTGGCCTCCTTGACGTCGAACGTGGCCACCCGCTTGCCCAGCCGCATCACGATGATGCGGTCGGCCACGGAGAACACATCCATCAGGTTGTGGCTGATGACCACCACCGCCAGCCCCTGCTCGCGCAGGCGGCGGATGAGGTCCAACACCTGCCGCGTCTGGGCCACGCCGAGCGCCGCGGTGGGCTCGTCCAGCAGCACCATCTTCGGCTCGCCCATCATGGCCCGGGCCACCGCGATGGACTGGCGCTGGCCACCGGACAGCGCCGCCACCTGGGTGCGCACGCTGGGGATGCTCACCGACAGGCGCTGGAGCAGGGCCGTCGCCTGCTGCTCCATCGCCGTCTCATCCAGCCAGCCCACGGCCTTTCCGGCTCCCGCCGAGCGCTGCTCACGCCCGAGGAACAGGTTGCCCACCACGTCCAGGTTATCGCACAGCGCGAGGTCCTGATACACGGTGGCGATTCCCAGCGCCGAGGCCACCTTCGGCCCCGACAGGGAGACCTTCCTGCCCTCGAAGAGGGTGTCACCCTCATCAATGGGGATGATCCCAGAGATGATCTTGATCAAGGTCGACTTGCCGGCGCCGTTGTCGCCACACAGGGCAACGACTTCACCGGCCTTTACCTCGAAGTCCACCTTGGTCAGCGCCTGGACGGCTCCGAAGCGCTTGGAGACTCCCTTCAACGCAAACAACGCATTCGCGGACATCGCTTCCCTTTCCCTGCGCTACTGGATCTGCGCGGACGCGCAAGCGTCCTTGTACGAGCCCGAGCAGATCTCCTCGGCCTTCCAGAAGCCGTCTGCCACGATGGTGGACTTCACGTTCTCCTTGGTCACCGCGACGGGCGGCAGCAGGATGGACGGGACGTCCTTCTGGCCGTTGTTCACCTTGGCGTTGACCTTGCCTTCCGGCACCTGGCCGCGCAGCAGCGCCACGGCCAGCTCGGCGGCCACCTCGGCCTCCGGCTTGATGGCCTTGTACACGGTCATGAACTGCTCACCGGCGATGATGCGCTGGATGCCGGCCAGCTCCGCGTCCTGGCCCGTGACGGGCGGCAGGGGGTTCACGCCCGCGGCCTTCATCGCCGCGATGGCGCCACCGGCGGTGCCGTCATTGGCCGCGTACACGCCGGCGATCTTGTCCTTGCCGAGCGAGGTGACGGCCTGCTCCATCTGCTGCTGGGCCTTGTCCGGGCTCCAGTCCGGAGTGTCGTACTCGGCACCCACCACCAGCCCGCTGCCATCCAGCACGCTGTGCGCGCCGGCCTTGAAGAGCTTGGCGTTGTTGTCCGTGGGCGCGCCATTGATCATGACGATGGTGCCCTTGTCCTTGCCGTCCGCCTTGAGCTTGTCGAGCAGCGCCTGGCCCTGGAGCTTGCCCACCTTCTCGTTGTCGAACGAGATGTAGTAGTCCACGTCCGAGTTGGTGATGAGCCGGTCGTAGCTGATGACGGGCACCTTGGACTGGCGGGCGCGCGCCACCATGGCCGCCGCAGACGCGGAGTCCACCGGGTCCAGCACCAGCACCTGGGCGCCGTTGGTCAGCGCCGCCTCGGTCTGGCTCTGCTGCTTGGAGGCATCCTGGTCGGCGTTGCTGTAGATGACTTCACAGTCCGGGCACAGCTCCTTCACCTTGCGCTCGAAGTGCGGCCGGTCGTGGGACTCGTACCGGGAGGTCTTCGACTCGGGCAGCAGCAGGGCAATCTTCCCGCCCGAGCGCTTCTCGGCCGCCGGAGCCGCCGCCTCGCCTCCCGCCGCCTCTTTGTTCTCGCGCTTGCACGCCGATACCAAAACCACCATTGCCGCCAACACCGCCGTGGCGCCCACGCGGGACATCGAAGAGCGAGTTTCCACTCGTGCCTCCCTCAAGAAATTAGAGCCTGGGAATGTGTGCCCAAACCGGCGCGCATACTGTCGTCAGGAGGCAACCGCCGCAAGACTTTCCCCCTCCCCGCAGGGCTAATGCATTGCGTCACCCGCTGTGAGAATGGGCGGTCCGCGGATCAGCACCCACCGCGTTTGCCCCCGGCAACGTTTGCGGACGAGCGGGTGCCTCTATCGCATGGTGAACACATGCGATTTTCACCGCGAGCCTATACTCCGCGCCTCGCATGAAGACGGACAACCTCAGGCAGCAACTGCGGCGCACGCTGCGGCGGGACTTGTGGCTCACCCTGGTGCCCACGCTGCTCATCATCGGCATCGCGTTCACCATCACGCTCGACTTCGTGAAGCCCGCGCCCCCGAAGACGCTGGTGCTCGCCGTGGCCCAGGACGAGGGCGGCTTCCGGTATTTCGCGCGGCGCTACCAGCAGTTCCTCGCCCAGCACGGCGTCACCCTGGAGCTGCGCGCCACCAAGGGCTCCGTCACCAGCCTGGGGCTGCTCGCCGACCCCAACTCCGGGGTGGACGTCGCCTTCGTGCAGAGCGGCGCCGTGAACGAGGTGAAGGAGGCGCGCATCGTCTCGCTCGGCAGCCTGTCCTATGTGCCCCTGTGGGTCTTCTACCGCGGGGAGCCGCTGGAGGACGTGCGCGGGCTCAAGGGCCGGCGCATCGCCGTGGGGGATGCCGAGAGCGGCACGCGGGCGCTCGCCCTCACCCTGCTCAAGGCCAACGGCGCGGATCAGGCCCCCACGGAACTCCTCCCGCTGGGACGCGACGAGGCCGTGGAGCAGCTCAAGCAGGGCGGCGTGGACGCGGTGTTCCTCGTCTCGCCGGCGGAGGCCCCGGCGATTCAGAAGCTCACCGCGGCCCCCGGCGTGCGGCTCCTGAGCTTCGCGCGCGCGGATGCGTACGCCCGCAAGTACACCTATCTGTCGAAGCTCGTGCTGCCCCGGGGCGTGTTCGATTTGGCGGCGGACCTGCCGGAGCGGGACGTGGTGCTGGTGGCCCCCACGGCGAACCTCGTGGCGCGCGACACGCTGCACCCGGCGCTGGCCTACCTGCTGCTGCGCGCCGCGAGTGAGGTCCACGGCAGCGCGGGGCTGCTCGACCGCACGGGCGAGTTTCCCGCCCCGCTCGAGACGGGCTTTCCCCTGAGCAGCGAGGCGGAGCGCTACTACGAGGCCGGGGTGCCGCTGCTCCAGCGCTACCTGCCCTTCTGGGCCGCGAACCTGGTGGACCGGCTCTGGGTGATGCTCGTGCCCATCCTGGCCGTCGTCATCCCCCTGGGCCGCGCCGTGCCGGCCATCTTCCTGTGGCGCGTCCGCTCGCGCATCTTCCGCTGGTACGCCCGGCTGAAGGAGATCGAGATTCAGCTCGACGAGAAGCCCGGCCGGGACAAGCTGGAGGACATGCTGCGGCGGCTGGAGGAGGCCGAGCGCGCGGTGAACCAGATTCCCGTGCCCCTGGCGTACGCCGAGAACCTCTACTTCTTCCGCGAGCACATCGACGTCGTGCGGCGGCGGCTCGCCCGGGGGCTCGCGGAGGCGCCCCCCGAGCCCCAGGGCGCCCCTCCCGAGGCCCCCGTCCCCAGCACGCAGGGGGCCGGGTAACGGCCCTCCCCTTCGCTTCCCGCCGGGGGACTACTCCGTCCGCGAGGCGCTGAAGATGCGCTGCACCTTCGCGTCCCCGGAGCGGGGCACCACCGAGAAGGTGCGCTCCACGGCCTGCAGCCCCTCGGCCGTCTTCGAGGACAGATCCAGCAGCAGCGCCCCGAACGCCTTCAGGTGGAAGGACAGGCGCCAGAGCTCCTCCAGCTCATCGAACGCGCGCTCGATGATGCCCGGCTCCCGCCCCTGCGCGATGGCATCGCGCAGCAGCACCATGCCCGCCACCATGCGCTGCCACCGCACGTAGGTGCCGCCGTACGACGAGCCGACGTCCGCGTGCCGCGCGTTCTTGTCGAGCACGTCGGCGAAGGTGTTGGGCGAGGCGATGCCCCGGCCCTCCCAGTGCGCCACCTCGCCGTCCTTGCCCTTGGCGATGGGGTTGCGCTTGAGCCACTGGGCGGCGCGCGCGGCGGCCAGCGGGGGCGTCCACCCCTTGGCCTTGTCCACCAGGTAGGCCTTCCACAGGGGTGCGTAGAGCGCCTGGCGGAACTCGGGGTCCACGCGCGCCCGGGTCGTGTCCCAGGGCATGGCCCGGCCCAGGGCCCGCGCGAAGGGGTCCACGTCCCCGGCGGCTACCAGGGGAATCAGCTCGCGCATCAGCGCATCCGTGAACTTCAGCTCCAGCCGCAGCTCCACGTCCTGGCCCCGCGTGGACTCCTGGAGCTCCTTGAAGACGGACTCCTCGTCCGCATCGTCGAAGACGCGCCAGGCAATGGCCTCGTCGAGCGCCAGCCGCAGGTCGTTCCCGGAGAGCCGGCCGGCGCGGGCGATCTGGAAGTACAGCCCGTACTGGAAGTCCTGGGCGGAGGGCTGGATGCGGAACGCCTCCATGTCGCACTTGAAGTCGATGGACCAGCGGCCCTGGCTGTTGAAGAGGGTGCCCTCGTAGCCGCGCACGCCCAGGAAGGCGATGCGCTGCGGGCCGTGGAGGGTGTCGGGCGAGCCATACTGCACCACGCGCTGGAACTTCTTCTGGTCCCGGGACTGGAGCTGCCACTTGGAGAAGCCCAGGGTGAAGCCCCACGCCTCGCGCCGCGTGTCCGAGTCCTGACGGAAGTAGCTGCGCAGGGCGGAGGGCTCCACCTGCTTCAGCACCTCCGTCAGCTTGCCCAGGAGCAGCAGGCCGTGGAGCTGGCGCACCTGGGCATCGGGCAGCTCCATGCGCACCAGGGTCTGCTGCTCGGACAGGCGCGAGTACTCGTACTGGAACCCCACGGAGAGCTTCTCCGAGGCCATCTGGGCCACCACGTCCCGGGCCTGGGCCTTGCGGTCCTCCCACGCCCGCTTGATGGCGGAGGCGTCGGCCTCGTACTCCTCCATGCCCAGCCGGTCGAGCACCCAGCGCAGCACGTCCTTCTCCGTGTCGCTGAGCTGCCGGGCGGCCAGCTTGTCCACCAGCTTCTCGAACTGGGCCACGCCCGGGGCGCCCACGAGCGCGTCCACCACCGCGCCGAACACCTCGGGGTTCGCCGCCTCCACCGTGACGCCGATCTCCGGGGCCAGCCGGGCCTCGCGCGCGGCGCCCTTCTGCACGGAGACGACCAGGGCGCCCTCCTTCTCGCGCGAGAAGGTGAGCAGGAAGTCATCCGTGACGGTGACGGCGCCCGTCACCGAGGCCCCCACGGACGTCTTGAGGCCCAGGAGCGTCCCGGAGGGCAAGAGGCGGCTCAGGGCGCTGAGCTGGCTGGTGAAGACATCGGACCACTGCAACGACATGGACGTCTCCATCCGGAGCCGGGCCTGGAACGTCAGGGCCTCCCGGGGACGGAGCTTCATCACGTGGTCGGCGATGAACGGCAGCCGCAGGGCCACCGCATCCGCCTGGAACGCCTCCCGGGCCTTCCGCTCCGGCGGGTGCAGGCGGTAGTCGGCCACGAGCACGGACACATCGCCGCCCACGCCCAGGGACAGAAAGGGCATCGGGGCCGAGGTGGCCTGCGCCTTGACGCGGGTGCGCGCGCCGTACTTCAGCCACACTTCGTCCGCCCCCATCACCAGCGGGGGGCTCAACCGGGAGGGCGCCTCGCCCTCCTTCGCGGCGGGCCCGATGACGCCGTCCACGTCCACGTCGCTGGGGGCATTGAAGGCCTCGACGGCCACCTCCGTGCCCGCGTCCAGCACGAAGGACAGCCCCTCGAAGCCCAGGCTGATGGGCTGCTCCACCCGGCCCGAGGCGAGGTTGAGGCGGATCTGCGAGTCCTTGAGCTGCGCGTCCGAGACGAGGACCTTCAGCTCATCCAGCTTGGCCAGCTTCCACTCGAAAGACACGGGGGACCTCGGAGGGTAAGAGCGACGGTGGCCCGTCCAGTGTAACGGACGGACCTGACCCGTGCCTCCCCTCCTGGCCTCCGTACGTCAGCCGAGCAACGCCGCGCCGATGAGGCCGCTGTCGTCGCCCAGCTCCGCCTCGGCGATGAGCAGCCCCTCGCGCGCGGTGTTCGACGTCAGCGCCTGGATGCCCTCCACCACGGCGCGGCGCAGGCCGGGGCAGTTCATCAGCACCCCGCCCCCCAGGATGAGACGGGCCGGGTTCAACACGGTAATCATGTTGGAAATGGCCATGCCCAGCATCTTCCCCGCCCGGGAGTGAATCTCCACCGCGGCCGGGTCGCCCGCCTCCGCCGCCCGCTCCAGCGTCAGCGGGGTGATGCGCTCGGCCACCCCCGCGGTCAGCTCGTTCAGCACCGGGGAGCGGCCCGAGGCCAGCAGCTCCCGCGTCAGGCCGATGAGGTTGTGCCCGCCGCAATAGGCCTCCAGGCACCCCAGCTCCCCGCAGCCACAGCGCCGGCCGCCCGGAATCACCTTGGTGTGCCCCAGCTCGCCCGCCACGCCGCCCGAGCCGCGCACGAGCTGGCCGTTGGCGATGATGCAGCTGCCCACCCCGGAGCCCACGAACGCGACGTACACGTCCTGGGCGCCCCGGCCCGCCCCCGCGTTGAACTCGCCCCAGGCCGCCGCGGCCAGGTCATTCACCAGCCGCACCGGCATCCCCAGCCGCGCGCTCAGCAGCGCGCCCAGCGGCACGTTGCGCCAGCCCAGGTTGGGGGCCACCGCCAGCACGCCCGAGTTGCCCGGAATCTGGCCCGCGGCCCCGACGCCACACCCGGTGACCGGGACGCCCGCCAGGGACACGGCCTCGGAGGCCGCCTGGGTGATGGATTCCACCACCGCCTCGGGGCTGCGCTCGGTGAGCGCCATCTTGGCGGAGGCGAGAATGGTCCCTCGCGCATCCACCACGGCAGCGCGGGCGTTGGTTCCTCCCAGATCGATTCCCAGCGTCGGCATCAGTGCGTTCCTTGTCCTCTTCGAATGTGCGTCAGCCTAACGCAGGCCCTGCCTCAGGCGCCCGCCTCGCGTTTCACGCGCTCCACGGTGCCCTCGATGAGCCGCTGGATCTCCTGGAGCCGCTCGGGCGTGCTCGCCTCGAAGCGCAGCACGAGGATGGGCTGGGTGTTGGAGGCGCGGATGAGGCCCCACCCGTCCGGGAACGTCACGCGCACCCCGTCCACGTCCACGATGTCGTGGCCCGCGGCGCGCAGGGTGTCCGTGGCGCGCTTCACCAGCTCGAACTTCTTCTCCTCGCGGGTGTCCACGCGCAGCTCGGGCGAGGCGTACGTCTTGGGCACGTCCGCGAGCAGCTCCGAGAGCTTGCGCGGCTCGTGGGTGAGGATCTCCAGCAGCCGGGCCGACGAGTACACGGCGTCGTCGAAGCCGAAGTAGCGGTTCTTGAAGAAGATGTGGCCGCTCATCTCCCCGGCCAGCTCCGCGTGCGTCTCCTTCATCTTCGCCTTGATGAGCGAGTGGCCCGCCTTCCACATCACCGGCTTGCCGCCGTGCTTGGCGATGTCGTCGTAGAGCGTGTAGCTGCACTTCACCTCGCCGACGATGGCCGCGCCCGGGCTCTCCTTGAGCACGTAGCGGCTGAAGAGCACCATGAGCTGGTCGCCCCAGAGGATGTTGCCCTGGTCGTCGATGACGCCGATGCGGTCGCTGTCCCCATCATAGGCGATGCCCACCTCGGCCTTCTCGCGCTTCACCGCGGCGATGAGGTCCTCGAGGTTCTCCACCACCGTGGGGTCCGGGTGGTGGTTGGGGAACGTGGCGTCCATCTCGCAGAACAGGGGCACCACATCGAAGCCCATGGCCCGGAATAGAGGCACCGCCACGGCGCCGCCGGTGCCGTTGCCCGCGTCGATGACGATGCGCATCCCCTTGCGGCCCACCTTCACCGTCTGCTGGATGAAGTGGTTGTAGGGGGTGACGATGTCGTAGGGCGTCACGGAGCCCGGCTTGTCGCCCACCACGAAGTCCCGGCGCTCGATGCACTGGCGCAGCGCCTGGATTTCAGGCCCGTGGAAGGTGGTCTTCCCCACGCCAATCTTGAAGCCGTTGTACTCCGGGGGGTTGTGGCTGCCGGTAATCATGGCCAGGCCATCCACCGGCAAGGTGTTGGCGGCGAAGTACGTCAGCGGCGTGGGCACCACGCCCACATCCATCACGTGGAGTCCCGTGGATGTGAGCCCGCGGCACAGGGCGTCCCGGAAGCGGGTGGACGATTCGCGGCAGTCGCGCCCCACCGCGATGGAGCGTCCGTCCTGGCGGCGGATGGCGGTCCCCAGGCCCTTGCCCAGCAGCTCCACCACCTCTTCCGTCAGATCCTTATCGACCAAACCACGAATGTCGTACTCGCGAAAAATGTGCGTATTCATTGAGGGCGGCGGACTCTACACAACGCCGGGCCCGGGGGGTACGGCGCTCCATCGATTGGGACCTCAACGAAACAGAGGGCCCGCGAAGGCCTTGTCGCAGTCAGGTTTTACCTGCTTAGGCTGCAAAAATGAAAATCTTCAATAAGTTGTTCTGGTTCCCCGCCGCCGTGGTGCTGTCCGGACTTCTCGGCAGCGCCTGTGAGAACACCGAGCCTCACGCCGGGGCGCTGCCGGGCGAGGAAGCCCCAGGTGAGGTGGAGCCCTTCGCCGTGGCGGCGGACTGCGCTCCGGGCAACAGCGCGGCGCTCCAGGATCTCGGCGACGACCTGCCGGACGGCACGGGCACCTCCGTGTCCACCATGAGCATCCTGAACGTGGGGGGCACAGGCGCGTACCAGCGCGTGACGAACATGCTGCCCGGGGTGTGGGGCCAGTCCTGTCCCTCCAATGCCTGCCAGAAGGCCACCACGAACGTGAGCGGCGCGCTGGCGCCCTTCAACGAGGAGATGACGGTGAACTTCCGGGGCCCGATGGAGCTGTATGACATCGCGGTCTACAGGCCCGACGCCTCGGCCTGGAAGCGCACGTCGTCCTGGAACCGCTGCGGCTCCACCAACCTCACCTTCTTCAACAACCTGGGCGGCACGGGCAGCGGCGAGTGGACGCTGTGCGGCGGCAACAGCCAGAGCTATGCCTCGGCGGACGCGAAGACGGCCGTGGCGGCGCCCACGCGCTTCACGGGCACGCTGGGCAACCGGGTGGAGATGAACATCCTGTCGGACCAGGCCTGCGTGGGCACCGGGGATGCCAGCGAGTGCGGCTTCTACCGGGGCGTCACCCGCCACGGCTGGGCGGGCGCGAAGCTCTTCGCCATCCGCGCCCGCATGCCGCGCTACACCGGGCCCATCACCGAGTACTACGACGACGTGCCGGCCATCTGGATGCTCAACGCGCGCGTGGTGCGCACCGCGCAGTACGGCTGCAACTGCCGGGGCATGGGCTCGCCGGGCGGCTGCGGCGAGCTCGACGTGGCGGAGGTGCTCCACGGCGGGCACCCCATGCACGCCACCAGCACCATCTATTCGTTCGAGGGGGCCACCGGCAGCGGGCCGAACTACTTCATGCGCCCGGTGAAGGAGAGCGCCACCTTCATCGTCCTGTTCGACGCGAGCGGGAAGGTGCAGATGCTGCGGCTCAAGGCGGACGCCTTCAACTTCGGAGACACCGTGGCCAACGCCACCGTCTCCGAGTGGCTGGCACGCAAGGGCGTCACGATGTCCCTGCCGTGAGCCCCGGCCGCCCTGCCCGGATTCCGATGAAACGCGTGTACACCGAGCCCCCCGGTGGGTTCAGCTCCCCGGAGGAGGAGAACCTGGAGCATGAACGACCCGGGAGACACGCGCGGGCTGGCCCCAGGGCGTCCTGAAGCACGAAGGTTGAGAGAAGTCGCGCTGCTCTTCCTCCGGCTGGGCTTCACCTCCTTCGGCGGCCCCGCGGCCCACATGGCCCTGATGGAGGACGAGGTGGTGCGCCGCCGCCGCTGGCTCAGCCGCGGCGAGTTCCTGGATCTGCTGGGCGCGGCCAACCTCATTCCCGGGCCCAACTCCACGGAGCTGGCCATCCACCTCGGCCATCGGCGGGCAGGATGGGCAGGACTGCTGGTGGCCGGCACCTGCTTCATCCTCCCCGCGGCGCTCATCGTCTCCGCCGCCGCCTGGGCCTATGTGCGCTTCGGCAGCCTGCCCTCGGCCGGAGGCCTTCTGTATGGCGTGAAGCCCGTCATCATCGCGGTGGTCCTCCAGGCCCTCTGGGGGCTGGGGCGGGCGGCGGTGAAGACGCGCCTGCTGGCCCTCGTGGGCCTGGCCGCCGCCACAGCCCACGGGCTGGGCTTCCATGAGCTGCTCATCCTGCTGTGCAGCGGCGCCTTCATGGCGCTCGGGTACGGGGGCAGGCGCACCATGGGGCGAGATGGGGATGGCCAGGCACCGGCGGGAATGCTGGCAGGAGCGCCCTTGCTCCTGAACGGCGTGGCGATGGGAGCGGCGGGGGCCGTGCCCTTCAGCCTGGGAGGCCTGTTTCTCTTCTTCATGAAGGTGGGCTCGGTGCTCTTCGGCAGCGGCTACGTGCTGCTGGCCTTCCTTCGCGCGGACCTGGTGGAGCGGTGGGGCTGGCTCACGGAGGCGCAACTCCTGGATGCCGTGGCGGTGGGCCAGGTGACGCCGGGCCCCGTCTTCACCACGGCCACGTTCATTGGCTACCTGCTCGCGGGGCCCCTCGGAGCGGGGGTGGCCACGGTGGGCATCTTCCTGCCCGCGTTCTTCTTCGTCGCGGTGAGTGGGCCGCTGGTGCCGCGCCTGCGCCGTTCCGGGCTGGCCGGGGCCGTTCTGGATGGCATCAACGTGGCCTCGCTCGCCCTGATGGCCACGGTGACGTGGCAGTTGGGGCGTGCGGCCCTTGTGGATGCCTGGACGGTGGGCTTGGCGCTGCTGAGCGCCGTGCTGCTGCTGCGCTTCCGCCTCAACTCCGCGTGGCTGGTCCTGGGAAGCAGCCTCGCGGGCATTCTGCTCTGGACCTGGTAGATGGGGACGGCGCGCGAGCGGCGGTCACGGCAGGCGGCCCTGGAGGGAAGGCCAGCGCGCCTTCACCCACTCGCGCACGTACTCCACCTCCTGCTCGTAGGTGGTGAAGTCCTGGCGCGAGTTCCAGCGGGGGAAGTTGGGCTGGCCGATGGTGCCCGGCGCGCCGAAGGCCTGGTAGGCGGTGGACCACTCGGCCCAGTCCCGGCGGGCGGCGGGGCCCGTCTCCTGGACATAGCCGTCGATGAGGGAGAGCACCGTCTCCAGCTTCAGCTCGTTGCGCAGCAGGTTCTGGTAGCGCTCGCGCATGGGGTCTGCGAGGGCGGGCTCGGCCAGCATCCGCGAGAACAGCAGGTTGTCCTCGGCGAAGGTGGGGCGCGCCGTGGGGCTGGAGCGGGTGGTGTCGAAGTTCTGGCCAAAGCTCGCGTCCAGATCCCAGGGGATGAAGCGCCAGGGGCCGCCCGTGGACGGGTCGAACGCGTGGTAGGCGTTCTTGCCCTGCGAGTCCGTGCCGAGGATGAGCGTGTTGAAGATCCACCAGTCCTGGTAGTCATTGCCCGCCAGCCGCGTGCCGAAGCCCTCGCGGAAGGTGGTGGCGTCCGAGTCCGAGACGAAGCCAATCAGGCCGGACATCGTGTCGAAGGCGTGAGGCTTGCCCTCCTCGGGGATGCCCTCCTCCTTCTCCAGCCCCTCGTGCAGCCCCGCCTTCGGGGTGCCGTCCTTGCGAAGCCGCGAGAAGTTGGCGTCCTTGTCCACGGCCTTGAAGAGGTCCGAGTCCTTGGACAGGCCATGGGCCGCCAGCAGGCGCTTGTTGATGTGGTCCGCCACCGTGTACATCCCCCGGTAGCGGTTGTTCACATAGAGCACCGCGCTGAAGGTGCGGATCTGCACGTGGGCCGGATCCATCCGGTTCCACAAATCGAAGGCCAGCCGCGAGCGCAGGTACGAGTTGTCATTGAAGGTGGTGATGAGCACCACGCGCTTGCGGTCCGTGAAGCCCCCGCCGAACACCGGCTCGTTGAACAGGTCCTCGTCCGGGAACTTGAGCGTGAGGCTGCGCTTTGGGAAGACGCTGGAGGTGGCGCCCCGGTACTTCGCCTCGATGGTGTAGGGCTTGCCCCGGTAGACGATCTGCACGGGGCGGTACTCGCCCGCGGTGAGGCCCCGCTCGTCGTGGGTGAGGTGCAACACCGGAAGGCCGTATTCCTCCGTGTAGGCAGCCGCGTTCACGATGGGCACGTTGCCGGGTGCCGCGCGGTTGTCCGCCACGCCCACCTTCAGGGTGCCCTTCTCGCCGGTGCTCTCCTCCTTGAGCACGAGGTTCCACACGGCCGCCTGGTCCTTGCCCGGCGTCCAGCTCAACGTGGCGCTCGCCGCGTCGAAGCGGGCTCCCGGCGGCAGGTTCTCCACGGCGAAGCGCAGGCCTTGCGCGGCGTGGCCCGTGCCGCAGGTGATCTGCGCGGACAGGGCCTCGCCTTCGAGCACCCAGCGGGCCGCGCCCGCGGTGGGCGCACAGACGGAGGACGCAGGCGGCTGCCCAGGTTCCTGCTCCGC
Organism: Allostigmatella hybrida; assembly: GCF_020103775.1. Taxonomy (NCBI): domain Bacteria; kingdom Pseudomonadati; phylum Myxococcota; class Myxococcia; order Myxococcales; family Archangiaceae; genus Allostigmatella; species Allostigmatella hybrida. Next base: position 478,314 of record NZ_JAHXBH010000001.1, on the reverse strand, counting down.
TGGAGGGGTCTCCGGCTCCGGCGTGCCGCTGCCAGGAGTCTCCGGAGGCGGCCCTGCCGGAGGCGTGACGCCGGGCACGGCCGGTGGCTCAGGGCTCTCCGGGGATGCAGGGCCCGAGCAGGCAACCGAGCAACCCACCACCGTCAGACAGAACCCCCACCCCAGGACACCCCTCAGCCAACGCATTCCGCGCACCCCACCCCTCCCCGCATCGCTGCGTCCCGAGAAATAATCATCCCAGGCCCGGAGGGCAGCCCGCCCCGAGGACGCCTCTGTCAGCCCGCGGACGCATGCGCGGGGGTGCTGCCCCCCGTCCGGCGATGGCGCCAGGCCTTCTCCGCGCTGATGACCGGCAGGATGACGGCTGCGGCCAGCGCCGAGAGCCCCAGGTCCTTCCACCCCAGCGCGGCGGTCCCGAAGATCTTCTGCATGAACGGCAGGTAGATGAAGCCCAGCTGCAGCAACACCAGCGCGCCGATGCCCAGGAAGACCATGGGGTTGCTGAACAGGCCCAGCTTGAACAGCGAGCCATGCAGGCTGCGGCACATCAGCAGGTAGAAGATCTGGAACAGGATGACCGTCGTCACGGCCATGGTCTGGGCCTGCCGCAGCGACCCCTCGGAGCCGGGCCGGTCCGCCTCCGCCTGCAACTCCCAGGAGAAGAGGCCGATGGCGCCGGCGGCCATCACCACCGCGGCAACGGCGGTGCGGATCATCACGAAGCGGCTGAGCACCGGCTCGGTGGGAGCCCGGGGCGCCCGGCGCATCAGGTGGGGCTCCTTGGCCTCGAAGGCCAGAGGCAGCGCCAGCGCCACGGTGGCCACCAGGTTGATCCACAGGAACTGCACGGGGAGCATGGGCATCAACGGCGCCAGCACGCCTCCGGCCACCTCCTGAATGGGGAAGAAGGCCACGCTGAAGGCCAGGATGAGCGCCAACCCCAGGTTGGTGGGCAGCACGAAGGCCAGCGACTTGACGAGGTTGTCGTAGACGCGGCGGCCCTCCTCCACCGCGGAGACGATGGTGGTGAAGTTGTCATCCGTGAGGACGATGTCGGCGGACTCCTTGGACACCGCCGTGCCGGTGATGCCCATGGCCACGCCGATGTTGGCCTGCTTGAGGGCGGGCGCATCGTTGACGCCATCGCCCGTCATGGCCACCACCTGGTTCCGGGCCTGGAGCGCCCGCACCAGCCGCAGCTTGTGCTCGGGGGCCACGCGGGCGAACACGTGCGTGGAGGCCGCCACCTCCTGCAACTGGGTATCCTCCAGCTCCGCGAGCCGCTGCCCCGTCACCACCTCACCCTCCGGCAGCCCCAGCTTCCGGCCGATGCTCTCCGCCGTCTTCTGGTGGTCCCCGGTGATCATCTTCACGACGATGCCCGCCTCGTGGCACGCGCGCACCGCGGCGATGACCTCCTGGCGGGGCGGATCAATCATCCCTTGCAGGCCCAGCAGGGCGAAGCCACCCTCCACGTCCTCGGGCTTCAAGCCCGCGTGGGAGGCAGGCACGGCCTTGCGCGCCACGGCCAGCACGCGCATGCCCTGGCTCGCCAGGCGGTCCATCTCCTGGAACACCACGTCGTGCGAGGCCCCATCCTGCTGGCAGCGCTTGAGCACCACCTCCGGCGCCCCCTTGAGGAAGATGGCACGCTGGCCCTCACCGTCCTCGTTGAGGGTGGCCATGAACTGGTGCTCGGACTCGAAGGGAATCGCGTCCACCCGGCCGCAGCGCCCGCGGATCTCCTTCACGCGCACCCCCGCCTTCTCCGCAGCCACCAGGAGGGCGCCCTCCGTGGGGTCTCCGGTGATGGAGCCTTTTCCCTCCATCTGGAGCGCCGCATCGTTGCAGAGCACCCCGGCCCGGAGCAGATCCACCGCCGTGGGGGGCAGCTCCCCGGCGGGCTTGCCCTCGGCCTGGAACTCGCCCTCGATGGCATAGCCCACTCCGGAGACGGACCAGGCGCCCTCGGGCGTCCACAGCGCCTGCACCGTCATCTCGTTGCGGGTGAGCGTGCCCGTCTTGTCCGAGCAGATGACCGTCGTGCTGCCCAGCGTCTCCACGGCGGGCAGCTTGCGGATGACCGCCTGGCGCGCCGCCATGCGCTGCACGCCGATGGCCAGCGCGATGGTGACGATGGCGGGCAGCCCCTCGGGGATGGCGGCGACCGCCAGGGTGATGGCCACCAGCAGCGCCTCGCTGAGCGCGTAGCCCCGCACCAGCCCGACGCCGAGCAGCACCACGGACATCGCCAGGATGGCCCCCGTGAGGTAGCGGCCGATGGTGGCCAGGGCCTTGGTCATCGGCGTCTGCATGTCCGTGGCCTCGCCCAGCATCCGCGAGATGCGCCCCAGCTCCGTGGTGTCCCCGGTGGCCACCACCACGGCCCGGGCCGCCCCGGACGTCACCAGCGTCCCACCGAAGGTCAGGTTGGTGCGGTCGCCCAGGGAGGCGTTCTCCGCCACGGCCGGAAGCTGCTTGCGCACGGGCACGGACTCGCCCGTGAGCGCGGCCTCCTCCACCTGGAGGTTGCGCGCGGAGATGAGCCGCATGTCCGCGGGCACCTTGTCCCCGGAGGCCAGCTCCACCACATCCCCGGGCACGAGCTTCTCGGCGGACAGCGAGATCTTCGTCCCGCCCCGGAGCGCCGTGACGGTCTCCGGCACCATCCGGGCCAGGGCCTCGATGGCCTGGCCCGCGCGGAACTCCTGGATGAAGCCGATGAGGGTGTTGAGCACCACCACGGCAAGCACCACCAGGCCGTCTGTCACCTTCCCCAGGCCGATGGCGAGCGCCGCGGAGCCCAGGAGCACCCAGATGAGCGGGTTGTTGATCTGCCGGAAGAGCACCTTCCAGGGGCTGTTCTGGCTCTCGCGCTTCAGGATGTTCGGACCGTGCTGCGCGAGCCGCTGCTGGGCTTCCTGCTCGGACAGCCCCTCGGGGGTGCTGCGGATGCGCTCCAGCACGGCCTCGGGCGCGAGGGCATGCCAGGACTCGGAAGGGGCACGGGAAGAGGGTTTCGCAACGGTCATGTCAGGCTCCCGCGGAGAAGGGTGGTGACGCGCCACGGACAACGCAGCCTCCCCCGCCTGCTGCCCGGGGGAGGCGCCTGACGCTTAACCTCTCGGGGGAGGCACTGCTAGGGAGAATCCGAGGTCGCGGGACGCTGGGAAGGGGCCATGGGGATGTAGCAAGCCCCCTTCCACTCGTACGCATAGTCCTCACAGTCCTCGGGAGGAGCGGCGATCTTCACCCAGCAGCCCTTGCGAATCTCCACCTCGCCCTTGCCGCAGGGCGGGCGGCGCTGGCCCTGCAGCGGCCCCGGCGGCATGTCCAAGCGGATGGCCGGGGGCACGGGCGTCCCGAGCGGGGCCGTCACCGTCAGCGAGGCATCGCCCACCCCCACGGTGCCGCCATCCTCCAGCCCCGCGTCCTGGGTCCCCGCCTGCCCCGGCAGGAGCTCCTGGGAGACCCACGGCCGGACCTCCGACCCGGCCCAGAGCATCAAGGTCACCCCCAGCACCGCCACCGACAGGCATTGGAGGAACTCCCGGGGAAACGCATGGGGCATCGCCTGCTCCGTCGGCGCCTCGGCCCGGGCCTTCGCCTCGGCCTCCCGCCGGACGAACTCCGCCTGATCCGCGGCATCCCGCTGCGCGGTGGCCTTCAGCAGCGCCCCATCCCGGTAGCGCGGCCGGTGCCCCAGGTATGCCGCCGCTGCCACGTCCTCCGCGGACCAGTCCTGCAGCGCCAGGACTTCCTCTTGGAAGAGGGGCACATCCGCCTCAGGCCCCGCCCCGTCCGCCGCCCGCTCCAGGGCCTCCGCCAGCGCCCCCGCGGTGCCGCGCTGAGCGGGCTTCACCGACACCATGCGCTGGATCAGCACATCGAGCACCGGGGCCACCCTCGCGTTGAGCTCCCGCGGCGCCCGGGGCCCCAGCCCCTCCGCCGCCCAGCACCCGGACAGGGGATGCGCCGGATCCGTGGGGGGCGGGTACTCATCGGTCACCAGCCGGTAGGCGCTCACGCCCAGCGCGAACACGTCGTCCGCGGGCTGAAAGGCATAGCGGGCCGAGGGAGGCCAGGAGGTGTCCTGGGTGAACGCCCAGGCCTCCGGGCTGCGGTAACGCGGGGTGCCCGGGGGCAGGTTCCAGGTGAGCGGCGAGGCCCCCCGGTGGTACGCCGCGCCGAAGTCCACCAGCACCGCGCGGAACGGCGCCGGCTGGACGAGCACGTTGTCGCCCTTCACGTCCCGGTGCACGCCCTGGACCGCGGCCGTGGCCTCCAACCCCCGGGCCACCTGGGCGAGCAGCCGCATCACCTCGCGCGAGGTGGGGTTGCGCGCATACGCCCACTCGTACAGGGGCACCCCGTCCATCCACTCCATCACCAGGTACGGGAAGGCCACCGGCCGCGTGGGGTGCTTCCAGAGCCCGTGGCCCAGGAGCCGGGGCACGTTGGGGTGGCGGATGCGCGCCAGCAGGCGCACCTCGCGCGAGAAGCGCTCGTCCCAGGCATGCAGGGCCAGCTTCAGGGCCACGGGCGCCGCCTGGGAGTGCCCGATACGGGCCGCCCGGTACACGGCGCCATAGCTGCCCCGGCCCTTCCAAGCGCGGATCTGCCAACTGCCCACCTCCGTGCCCGGCGGCAGCGCGGCGGGATCCACCGGGGAAATTGTCTCCATGGGGACCTCGTGGTTCCGGACGGAACCGCTTCCGTCCGCAGCCACCCTACCCCATGGGTTACCCCGAAAGCATCCTCCCTGTTGAGTTCTCACGTGCCCCGGGGCGGCGGGCTTGCTTGCCCCCCCGCCGGCCGGACCCTACGGTCCGCACCGGAAGGGCGCTCCCGCGCATCTCAACGGCTCACGATGAACCTCGAACTCTTCCCCCCCACCCCCGCGCCCCCGGGCCCCCTCGATGGGTTGTTGAAGGTCTCCCGCATCTACCTGGAGCCGGAGGTGTCCGAGTACACGCGGGGCCGGGACATCCTCGCGCGCTTCCCGGATGCCGAGCGGGTGGAGGTGCGCTCGCACTGGAACATCCCGGGCCTCTTCGGCAACGAGGGCAACGCCGAGGCGTGGAACCGCATCAAGGGCACCACGCTGGTGCTCGGGGTGAAGAAGACAATGCGCTTCGAGACCAACGGGCGCAGCGCCGACTACCTGCCACCCTCCACGGCCAATGGCTGCGTCATGAGCTGCGCCTACTGCTACGTGCCGCGCCACAAGGGCTACGCCAACCCCGTCACGCTCTTCGTCAACATCGAGGACATCACCGCGGCCATCCGCCGCCACGCGGGCAAGCTCGGCCCCAAGCACGAGCCCAACACGGTGGATCCGCGCTACTGGGTCTATGACATCGGCTGCAACAGCGACTGCTCGGCCGATGCGGCCCTCAGTGACAACGTGAGGGACCTGGTCCGCCTGTTCACGGCGCTGCCCAACGCCATGAGCTCGTTCGCCACCAAGCTGGTCAACCGCGAGCTGCTCACGTACGCGCCCCGGGGAAAGACGCGCATCCGCTTCAGCCTCATGCCGCACGCGAAGGCGAAGCTGCTCGATGTGCGCACCAGCCCCATCGCCGCGCGCATCGCTGCCATCGATGACTTCGTGACCGCCGGGTACGAGGTCCACCTCAACTTCTCCCCCGTCGTCCTCACCGAGGGCTGGCAGGCCGAGTACAGCGAGCTCTTCGAGCACCTGGATGACTGCCTGAGCGAGCGGACCAAGGCGCAGCTCGCCGCGGAGATCATCTTCCTCACCCACAACGAGCGCCTGCATGAGGTGAACCTGCGCTGGCACCCGAAGGCCGAGGAGCTCTTGTGGCAACCCTCACTTCAGGAGGCCAAGGTGTCCCAGGGCGGCGGTGTCAATGTGCGCTACCGCACCGGGATGAAGGGCCAGCGCGTCGAGGAGTTCAAGCAATTGCTGGCACGGCGCATGCCCTACTGCCGGGTGCGCTACGCCTTCTGATCTCTACACCTGGGTCCCATTGCAGGGGCTCGGCGACTGCTGACATCCTCGGGATCCGCCCAGGAGCCGCCCGATGCGATCCACCGACAACCTGACCAGTCCCGAGAACTGCCGCAATCCCTATCCCCTGTACGTGGAGATGCGGCGCGAGCGGCCCGTGTGCCACGTCGAGCCGGGAGGGCTCGTCGCCGTCAGCCGTTACAAGGACGTGGAATATGTCCTCAAGCACCCCGAGACCTTCTCCTCGCATGGGTTCCGCGTGGCCTGGGAGCCGGAGTGGGTGAAGGACAATCCGCTCGCGCACGGCATGGTCGCCCAGGATGGCGCGGACCACATGCGCCTGCGGACCGCCGTCAGCCGCGCCTTCACCCCCGTGGCCATCAACCGCCTGGCGGCCCAGGTGCGGGAGAACGCCGCGCAGCTCGCCGAGGCGCTGCGGGAGAAGGGCGAAGCGGACTTCATGGATGGCTTCGCCACCCCGCTTCCCTCCCGGGCCATGAGCGCCATCCTCGGCTTGGACCCTTCGCTCGAGCGCCACTACAAGCGCTGGACCGAGGCGGTGGTCGGCGTCACGCCGGTGCCCTTGAGCGAGGAGCACGCCCAGTACACCCGGGACACCATCCAGGAGATGAAGCGTTACATGCAGCAGGCCATCGACGAGCGGCGCCACCAGCCCAAGGATGACCTGCTGGGGCTCATCGTCCGGGGCAAGGGCGACGGGGACACGCTCAGCAACTCGCAGATGATGGCCCTGTGCTTCAACCTGCTCACCGGAGGCCTCGAGACGACGAGCTTCTTCTTCTCGAACGCCGTGCGGCTCCTGGCCGAGCGCCCGGATGTGTACGCGCAGCTGCGCGCCGACCGCTCGCTGCTGCCCAAGTTCATCGACGAAGTCCTTCGCTACGACGGGCCCGTGAGGGGCCTGCCCCGCATCGTCATGCAAGACATCGAATTGTCCGGGGTGCGCATCGAGAAGGGCGCCTGCGTCCTGCTGCTCGTCGCCTCCGCGAACCGCGACGAGACCGAGTTCCCCGAGCCGGACCGCTTCGACCTTCAGCGCGAGCGCACGGGCATCTCCTTCGGCTACGGCAGCCACTACTGCATCGGCGCCTTCCTGGCGAAGCTGGAGGCCCAGGCGGGGCTGGAGGCCCTGCTCGACCGGTTCAGCGGCTTCCAGGTCCTCTCCGAGCGCGTGGTGTGGAACCGGAGCCTCATCACCAGCGGCCCCGAGACGATGCCGGTCCGCTTCCTGACGGCCTGAGCCCGGCCGGCACCACGAGCCGCTCCACCCCTCCGAACAGCGCGCTGACGGCCAGGGCCATCAGCGCCGCGGGCACGGCGCCCTCCAGGATGAGCCCGGTATCATCCAGCCGGATGCCGGTGAGGATGGGCTGCCCATAGCCTCCCGCGCCGATGAGCGCCCCGAGCGTCGCCGTGCCCACGTTGATGACGGCGGCCGTCTGGAGGCCCGCCAGGAGGGACGGCGCGGCCAGGGGCAGCTCGATGCGCCACAGCCGCGCCCGGGGCGGCAGGCCCAGGGCCTCCGCGGACTCGCGCAAGTCCGCGGCAATCCCCGCGAGCCCCGCCGCCGTGTTCCGGACGATGGGCAGCAGGCCATAGAGGAACAGCGCCACGATGGCAGGCCGCGTGCCGATGCCGAGCAGCGGAATCATGAACACCAGGAGCGCCAGCGAGGGAACCGTCTGGATGATGCTCGCCAGCCCCAGCACGAGCCGGCCCAGCCGGGCCCGCTTCGCCGCGAGCACGCCCAGCGGCACCGCCACCCCGGCCGACGCGAGCAGCGACACGGCCACGAGGAACAGGTGCTCCCGTGTCCGGCGCCAGAGCCGCCAGGCCAGCCCCTCCGCCCGGACCTCGCTCTCCACCCGCAGCTCCCGTGACAGGAACCCGGCGGCCACGCGCCCCTCCGCCACATGTTCGAGCCGCGCCTGGGCGTTGAGCGCCACCATCCCGGCCTCGGAGATCCGCCCCTCCAGGCGCCGCAAGGACGCGAGCACCTCGGGCGCCCGGGCCGCCCAGTCCTCCCGGTAGAGCAGGACGGCGTCATAGGAGGGGAAGTGCTTCAGGTCGTCCTCCAGCACGCGCAGGCCATACGCGGCGATCTCCGCGTCGGTGGAGTACAGGTCCGTGACTTGAAGGGCGCCGCTCTCCAGGCCCCGGTAGGCGAGATCATGATCCAGCCCCCGCACCTCGCGCTGGGGAAGCTGGTAGCGCTCGCGCAGGGCGGGCCAGCCATCCGCGCGGTCCATGAACTCGTTGCTCAGGCCCAGCCGCAGCTCCGGATGGCGTCTGAGGTCCGAGATGCGCCGCAGCCCCAGGCGCTCCGCCTCGGCCTCCTTCATCCCCAGCGCATAGGTGTTGTTGAAGCCCAGCGGCGCGCTCATGCCGAGCCCTTGCGCGGCCAGGGCCTCCCGCAGGGCGGCGTCATCCTTCAGCGCCCGGCCCGCGAAGAGCTCCTGGCGCAAGGTGCCCGTGTACTCGGAATAGACGTCCAGCTCGCCCCGGCGCAGGGCCTCCCAGAGCACGGTGGTGCCGCCCAGCTCGCGCCGGTGGACCGCGTGCGCGCCCGTGTCCCGGGCCAGCCGCGCCACCATCTCCCCGATGATGACGGACTCGGTGAACTTCTTGGAGCCCACGCGCACCTCGGCGCCAGCCGGCGACGGCGCGGGAGCACAGGCGCCCAGCCCGAGGCCCAGGAGCAGCAGGCACAGTCCCCTCACCGCTGCGCCCGGATGAAGCGGGTGACGAACGGCTCCGCGGGGTGGGCCTCCAGCGTCTCCAGGAGCCCCTGCTGAACCACGCGGCCCTCCCGGAGCAGCACGATGTGGTGCCCCAGGAACGCCGCCTCTCCCAGGTCATGCGTGACGAGCACCACCGTCTTTCCCAGCCTTTCGAAGATGGCCTTCAGGTCCGCTTGCAGCTCGGCGCGGACCATTGGATCCAACGCGCCCAGCGGCTCATCCAGCAGGAGCCCCTCGGGCTCCAGCATCAGGGCCCGCATGAGGCCGACGCGCTGGCGCTGTCCGCCCGAGAGCTGCAAGGGGTAGCGCCCCAGCGCCTCCGCCGGAAAGCGCGTCAGCTCCACGAGCAGCTCCAGCCGCTCCCGCACCCGCCGCGCGGGCCACCGCAGGTGCTGGGCCACGAGGGTGACGTTGCGCTCTGCGGTGAGGTGGGGAAAGAGCCCGCCGCCCTGGAGCGCGTACCCCAGGCGCCGGCGCACCGCCAACAGCGCGTCCTCGGCGTGGGGCAGCGGCTGGCCCTCGAAGAGGACCTGTCCCGTGTCGGGACGGAGCAAGCCGTTCATCAACCGGAGCAGGGTGGACTTGCCGCACCCGCTGGGGCCAATCAGCACGGTGGTGCGCCCTGAAGCCAGCGTCAGGTCCACCGGGTGCAAGGCCTGCATGGCGCCGAAGCGCTTGGAAACTCCGGTCAGTTCAAACAAGGCTCAGTCCGGGAAGGCGCGGCCAGGACGAGGACATCCTCTTGGAAACGGGACGCCTCGTCCACCTGCCGCAGGTCCTCACGGACCCCGTCTAGCCTTCCGCGGGCATCACGGGCAAACGCAGGTGCCGTTGCACGCGTAGTCGCGGTAGCACGTGTTGCCACCGCAAGCGGCCGTACACTGCGCCTGGGTGCTGTAGTACCCGCTCCAATCACACGTCCACATCAGCTTGCAGATGGCCTGCTCGGAGTGGGTCCCATCGGTGCTGACCTGCTCCGCTGCGGCCTGCTCCTCGGTGGGCGCAGGCTGGGTGCTGCCGCAACCCGTTCCGGCGAACGTGAGACCCGCGACGAGGACGGCCACGAAAGAGGTGATGCGCATGGGATGAGACTCCTGGGTGAGGTGAGCGAGCAGGACCAGCACGGATGGTATGGGTCCACACGCGTTTTCACAAGATTTCGACAAGGCAGCGATTCAGCCAAATTATCTAAAATCAGCATTTACAGCTTTTTATTGAATTCACCGCACACTAGGGTTCGCCGCTCTCTGTTTCAGGAGACACGGTATGCCCTTTCCCTCCACCAGTTCCGCTCCCGCGCCGCGAACGGCGTGGTCCCGCCGCTCATTGCTGCGCATCGCCACCTTCACCACGGCGATGGCCTTCTCCCTCGGGGCCAGTCCTGCCCTGGCGCAGGTCTCCAAGACGCTGAGCACCGCGGCGCCCACGGCCCAGTCCCAGAAGGTCTACAACCTGCTGGCCGACCTGGAGAACAACAGCCGCAATGGCATCAAGAAGCAGACCATCATGGGCCAGCACTGCGAGGCTCAGAAGGAGAGCTACGCGGGGGAGTACTGGGTCAAGGTCGGTGACATCACCGGGAAGCGGCCGGGCTTCGTGGAGCTCGATTTCGGCCCTGGCAACTACGGCTCGACCTACAGCGCGCCCTACGTGGACTACGCCGTCGGCTTCGCGCGCGACCGGTTCATCTACGGCGAGGGCATCGTCGGCTTCAGCTTCCACCAGTCCTACCCGGGCGCGGGCACGAAGAGCTGGGAGAACACCTTCCGCCAGGGCTGGATGGACTACAACTGGATGGGCCGGGTCATCAACTGGCAGGCGAACACCTCCGAGTACCAGGCGCTGCTGCGGGACTTGTCCTTCGCGGCCGACAAGCTCGCCTACCTGCAGCAGCAGGGCGTCCCGGTGCTCTTCCGCCCGTTCCACGAGATGAACAAGAAGGGCTCCGCGTCACCGTTCTGGTGGGCCAACCAGGATCCCGCCCAGTACAAGCAGCTCTGGAACATCGCGCATGACTACCTGGTGAAGACGCGCGGGCTGAAGAACCTGATCTTCGTCTGGTGCCCGTACGAGTGGGACGGCACCTACGGCGGCGATCCGTGGAACTACTACCCCGGCAATGACCGCGTGGACGTGGTGGCCGTGGACATCTACCACGGCAACCCGTACTTCCCCGCGAAGTTCTATGACGACCTGAAGGGCTACAACAAGCCGCGCATGCTCGGGGAGAACGACAAGCTGCCGGTGCGCTGGGGCGACAGCCGCTACGGCACCGTCTCGGAGATCGACGCCCGCCCGTGGGTCATCTGGTCCGTGTGGGGCGACTCGCTGCTCTACAACCTGGGCACCACGAACCCGAACGACTGGAACGTGTCGAGCAACTACAAGGCCATCAAGGACACGTACAGCCACGGGAACGTGCTCACCGGTGGCGGCAACGCGAACTACAACTGGGGCGGCTTGCGCTGAAGCCGCCGTTGCGCCGGGGCCTGCCAGGAGCCGTTTCCTCCGGGCGGGCCCCCTTCCGTTCCCGTCAGTCCATCGCCGGGAACGGGCCGATGTAGTCGACTCTCCATAGAGGAGGCCCCCTATGAGCCTCATTGCATGGATTCGAACGGCCAGCCTGAGCGTACTCCTGGCGTCCTGTGCATCCACTGCCCCTTCACGGTGCGAGCCGGCCAAGGACTCAGCGGCCTCATCCGACGAGGTGTGTCAGGGCACTACCACCCTGGAGCTGTTCTGCGCCCCAGAGGCTTGCGCGCTTTTTCGCTGCCAGGATCTCGTTGTTGCCGGCGAAGCCACTTCTCTTGAAGTGGAGCCCGCTCGCTGGAACCGGCTCTTCAGAGGATCAGGGTGGCCTCGCAGAGGGTGGAGATACCCGCGCGCCGATGCGGCCCCCGTCTTCGTCATCCGCTGGAACAACCACCCCGCCCCGCTCCTCCCCCGGCAACGCTCACACCCTCCGGAGAGCGTGGAGCGACACCACATCTTTCCCCAAGCTCCAGATCTGGCTGCCTGGTTCTCACGGCACCGAATCAAAATTCATGATTACACGCTGCTCATCCCCCGTGATGTCCATCGCAAGATCCATGGTGGAGGTCCGCGCGGGGGACGGTGGAACGAGGAGTGGAGACGATGGATGGAAGAGCGTGATACCGCGACCCACGAGGAGATCTGGCGTCATGCCATCAAGCTCATCGTTCAGTACGATCTGACAGGCTCCCAGATGGTTCCCTATCGCTGATGAGCCCAGCAGAAGGACAGATGCGCTTCTATCGACTCAAAGCGGACAAGGCAGCCCTCTCCACGGGTGACCTCGCCGCCTCGTCCCGCTGGGGATTACCTGGCTCCGAATGCCCTGTGTGTGGCGCCATCTGGGCCAGTGCCGGAACCGCCTATCCTTGCGTGGATCTCTCGGATCATCCCCTTCGAGCCGCCCTCGAAAAACCCCGCGCGGAGCCCCTCGAAGAGTTCGAGCGGTTGCGTGAGGCTGTCCGGCCATGGCTGCCGCCGGGAGTTCCCATTCCGCCAGGCACCCGCTTCGGGCCGCTGGTGGGCACGGCCCGAGGCAACTTCGGGGCGTTCTTCTTTCAGAACCCCTGGACGCTCCTGGCCCGGCGGGAAGCGGCGGAGCAACTGCTGGCGCATGGTGTCCGCAGCCTGAAAGGCTGCCCGCCCGAGCTGCGGTTCGCCCAAAAAAAGAACCCGCCCGAGTTGCTCGAACTTCAGCTGTCCCCCCTGGCCAAGCTGCACGAGGACTGTCTTCCCCAGCGCCCGCCGCCGTGCGCACGCTGCGGCCGGGATGGCTTCGAACTCCCCAAGAGCCTCCTGCTCGACGCCTCTTCTCTCCCCCCTCACGAGGATCTCTTTCGCCTGCTCAACTTCGCCACCGTGCTGGTGGGCTCCGAGCGCTTCAGGGAAGCCGTCCAGCACCTCGGGCTCGATGGCATCGAGTTTCATGAGTTGGCGCTCCGCTGAGCCCTTCTCCATTTGACGGGTTGCCCGAGGCCCCTCCGGGATGGCATAGAGACTGACCTTTTGTTCCCCAATCGTCTGGGAAGCCGATGCAATTCGAGTTGGCGTTCGTACTGCTCTTCGCCGTGGCGACGGCCGTGGCCATCGTGGCGCGCTATTTCAAGTTCCCCTACACGGTGGCCCTGGTGGTGGCCGGGCTCGTGCTGGGCACCGCGCATGCCTTCGAGCCACCCCACCTGACCAAGGGGCTGCTCTTCGCCGTCATCCTCCCGGGCCTCATCTTCGAGGCGGCCTTCCACGTGGACTTCCGGAAGTTCTGGAAGAACAAGCTTGCCATCCACGCCCTGGCCATCCCCGGCGTCGTCGCGGCCGTGGCCGTCACCGCGCTCCTGCTGTCACCCGCCGTGGGCGGGCTCCAGCTCGTCCAGGGCTTCGCCTTCATCCACGCCCTGGTGTTCGCCTCGGTCATCGTCTCCACGGACCCCATCGCCGTGGTGAGCCTCTTCAAGATGCTGGGTGTCCCCAAGCGCCTGGCCGTCCTCGTGGAGGGCGAGAGCCTGCTCAATGACGGCACGGCCGTCGTGCTCTTCAACCTCATCGTCGCCGTGGCGCTCGGGGGCGAGTTCACCACGAGCGGCGCCGTGCTGGACTTCATCAAGGTGGCCGGCGTGGGCGGGCTCATCGGCGGGCTCATCGGGTTCGCCGTGTCCCAGGTCATCCAGCGCATCGAGGACGCGATGGTGGAGATCACCCTCACCGTCATCGCCGCCTATGGCTCGTTCGTGGTGGCCGAGAACTTCCACTTCTCGGGCGTCATCGCCACCGTGGTGGCCGGCATGCTGTGTGGCAACTGGGCCGCCAACACCGGCATGAGCGCCACCACGCGTGTCGCGGTGGAGAGCTTCTGGGAGTACCTGGCCTTCGCGCTCAACTCCGTTGTGTTCCTGCTCATCGGCATGGAGGTGCAGCTCCAGTCGCTGCTGGACTCGTGGGTGCCCATCCTCCTCGCGTATCTGGCCGTGCTGCTCGGCCGCGCGCTCGTGGTGTACGGCGTGTCCGGCCTGTTGCGCTTCTCCTCCGAGCGCGTGCCGTGGAGCTGGAGCACGGTGCTCACCTGGAGCGGCCTGCGGGGGGCCATCTCCATGGTGCTGGTGCTGAGCCTGCCCGAGGGCTTCGCCCACCGGGAGCTGCTGGTGAACATGACCTTCGGCGTGGTGGTGCTCTCCATCATCGTCCAGGGGCTCACCATGCCGCCGCTGCTGCGGCGCCTGGGCGTTACCGGCCAGCGGGACGTGTACCAGGAGAAGTACGAGCTGGCCCGGGGCCGCCTCAGCTCCGTCCACGCCGCCATGGGCGCGCTGGAGTCCATGCGCCGCTCCCGTGACATCCCCGCCGATGTGCTGGACCAGTTGGAGAAGGACTACGAGCAGAAGGCCCGCGCGGCCCAGGAGGAGCTGGCCAACCTCAAGCAGCAGACGAACCGCTTCCACGAGGAGGAGCACCAGGAGGCCGTGCGGCGCGTGCTCATCATCGAGAAGGACTCGCTGCTCAAGGCCTACCAGAAGGGCGCCATCGGCAAGGAGGCCTACGAGCACCTGAGCACCGAGCTGGATGAGCGGCTCGCGAAGGCGAAGGACGCCGAAGCCCACGTCTCCCTGGAGGACTCGGTGGTGAGCAACGAGCCCGTTCGCAATTGAAACGTTTCGAGAATTCCATACTAAACAGCCCTGTTTGATGTTTTCTGTTTAAGCCCTTTAGAGTGCTTTCCCCCGATTGCGCTCCAGAGGGTTCCCATGAGACTCGCGTCCGCCGGCTTGCTGCTGGCGCTCCTGCCCTTGTTCGCCGGTTGGGAGGCCCATGCGGCCTCCAGCCTGCTGTCCCTGAAACGTCCCGCCACCGCGTCCTCCGTGGAGGGGGGCAACACGGCGGACCTCGCCGTGGACGGCAATACCGGGCCCCGGTGGGCCAGCGTCTGGGGCGTGGACCCGCAGTGGCTCTCCGTGGACCTGGGTGCCACGGCCGCCATCGACCGGGTCAAGATTCAGTGGGAGGCGGCTTATGCCAAGGCCTACAAGGTCCAGGTCTCCGCGGACGGCAACACCTGGACGGACCTCTATTCCACGGCGGCCGGTGACGGCGGCGTCGATGACCTGACCGTCTCCGGCAGCGGCCGGTACGTGCGTGTGCATGGGACGCAGCGCGCGCTGACGAACTACGGCTACTCCATCCTGGAGCTCGAGGTGTACGGCACCGTGGGCGGCGGGGGCACGGGCCCCACGCTCCAGCTCGCGCTGAACCGCAGCGTCTATGCCTCCTCGATGGAGGGCGGCAACACGGCGGAGCAGGCCGTGGACGGCAGCACCGGCTCCCGGTGGTCCAGCGCGTGGGGCGTGGATCCGCAGTGGCTCTACGTGGACCTGGGTGCCGCCGCACAGGTCAGCCGCGTCAAGATTCAGTGGGAGGGCGCCTACGCCAAGGCCTACAAGGTCCAGATTTCGAGCGATGAGCTGACCTGGACGGACCTCTATTCCACGGCGGCCGGCGACGGCGGCATCGATGACTTGACCGTCTCCGGCAGCGGCCGGTACGTGCGCATGTACGGCACGCAGCGGGCGCTCGCCGCGTATGGCTATTCCATCCTGGAGTTCGAGGTGTACGGCACGGGCGGGGTGAACACGCCCCCGGTGCAGTACGGCCCCAACGTGGCGCTGAACCGGACCACCACCGCTTCCTCCTATGAGCCCAACCCGCCTGCGGGCACCGCGGTGCCCGCGAACGCCGTGGACGGCAATCCGGCGACGCGCTGGGGCTCCAACGCCACGGACAGCGAGTGGCTCACCGTGGACCTGGGCAGCTCCCGGACGATTGGCCGCGTGGTGCTCAAGTGGGAGACGGCTGCGGGGCGCGTGTTCGACTTGCAGGTCTCCCCCAACGGCACGCAGTGGACCACCGTCTACCGCGAGCTCCGGGGCGCGGGCGGCACGCAGACCATCCCCCTGTACACCACCGGCCGCTATGTCCGGATGCAGGGCTACGCCCGGGCCACGAGCTTCGGCTACTCCCTCTACGAGTTCGAGGTCTACGACTATGTGGCGGGCCAGCCCCAGCCCACCCACACGATTGCGCCGCTGCCCGTTCCGTCCAAGGTGGCCGTGGGCCAGGGCAGCTACCTGACGAACGACTACAAGATGCCGCAGCCCCGCTACCCGGGCTACCGCACCAGCAACGTGACGACGCCCCTGCCGTCCAATGACTGGTGGCAGTCCCTGTTCATCAAGCCGCAGGGCGATTACCTCGTCACCCTGCCCCTGAAGTCCAAGTTCTTCAGCCAAGGGCTCGGCGTCCTGAATCCCGGCGCGGGGTGGATCAACGGCGACCGCTCGGCCGTGAACGCCGATGGCAACCCGGACTTCTACCTGCGCTCCACCAGCATCGACACATCCAAGATGGCCAACCGGGTGACGGGCTACGGCGACTGGTCCGTGGACGCCGTACTCAGCGATGACGCCACCGACAAGTTCAAGGTGACGTTCGTCAAGGGCTCGCCCTACCTCTATACCCAGTTCAGCGATCCCAACTCGGTGGAGATCTACTCCTCCGTCATCTCCCAGATCTTCAATGACAGCAACACGGCGATCCTCACCGCGGATGGCACCTCGGTGACCACCGACCGGATCGGCGTGCGGATCTCCAACACCGACGGCGGAGGCACGGCCCAGACGCGCTACTACGGCGTCTTCGCCCCGGCAGGCACCGTGTTCCAGAAGGTGGGCTCCAAGCTGAAGATCCGCCTGGGCAGCGGCCAGAACTTCCTCGCGGTGGCGGCCCTGCCGTCCCCCACCGACCTGAACTACTTCTACCAGCACGCGTACGCCTTCGTGACGGGCACCCAGGTCAGCTACGCCTACGACGAGGCCTCCGCGCAGCTCACCACCACCTTCAATCTGACGACGCAGCTCAAGCGCACCGGGTTCTCCAATGTCACGCTGACGGCGCTGCTGCCCCACCAGTGGAAGAGCACCACGGCGGCGCTCACCGCGCTCACCTACCCGTCCGTGCGCGGCACGCTGAAGCTCCGCGAGGGCAACGCCTTCACCACGGTGAACCGGTTCCACGGCATCGTCCCCCAGTTCCCGGAGCCCACCAACCCCGAGTACTCGCGGACGCTGATGAGCCAGTACCTGCAAATCCTGGAGCGGCAGACCGCCAGCACCCCGATGGCCGCCGATGCGTACTGGCAGGGCAAGCAGCTGCACCCGCTCGCCATGGGCGTGCTCGCCGCGGACAAGACCGGCAACACCGCCTACCGGGACCTGTTCCTCTCGCGCATCCGCACCATCCTCACCAACTGGTACACGTACACGGACGGCGAGCCGGACTACTTCTTCTATTACAACCCGGACTGGGGCACGACGTACTACCGGGTCAGCGAGTTCGGCGCCAACACCGGCATCACCGACCACCACTTCACCTACGGCTACTACGTCTTCGCCTCGGCGGTGCTCGCCACGTATGACCCGAGCTTCCGCACCCAGTACGGCGCCATGGTGGAGCACCTGATCCGCGACTACGCGAACCCCTCGCGCACCGACACGCTGTACCCGTTCTTCCGCAGCTTCGATCCGTACGAGGGCCACTCCTGGGCCGGTGGCTACGCGGACAACAACAACGGCAACAACCAGGAGGCGGCCGGCGAGTCGCTGTTCGGCTGGGTGGGCCAGTACCTGTGGGGCGTGCTCACCGGGAACACCGCCTACCGCGACGCGGGCATCTACGGCTTCACCACGGAGCTGAAGGCCGTGGAGCAGTACTGGTTCAACTATGACGGGGACAACTGGGTGCCCCAGTGGACGCACAAGACCGTGGGCCAGGTGTACGGCTCGTCCAACTTCTACGGCACCTTCTTCAGCGGCGCGCCGGTCCACATCTACGGCATCCACTGGCTGCCCACCGCCGAGTACCTGACCAGCTACGGCTTCAACCCCACCAAAGCCGCCGCGCTCTACAACGGCTTCGTGACGGACAACGGCGGGCCCGAGAAGGAGTGGCAACACGTCGTGTGGCCCATCCAGTCGCTGAGCAACGCCGCCGGGGCCATCGGCAAGTGGAACGCCTCCGCCCTGCAGCAGAACGAGGTCTTCAACACGTACTGGTTCATCCACAACATGGCCAGCCTCGGCCAGCGCACCTCGGACCTCTGGGCCACGGGCAAGGCGGCGGCCACCGTCTACAAGAAGGGCACCGTGTACTCGGCGCTCGTGTGGAACCCCACCGATGCCCCGCTCACGGTGACGTTCAAGAACGCCTCGGGCACCACGGGCACCGCCTCCGTGCCCGCCAAGTCGCTCCTCCGGGTCAACCCGGTGCAGTAGTCCCCGCGTCCCGTTGCCGCAAAGGAGCTCGGGCGGGCCGTCTACCCGCGCGGTTCTGGAGCGGCAACGGGCGCTGTGCCGCGAGGCCACGTGCCGGTGAGCCGCTGGGTCCATGAGGCCGAGGCGGAGCGCTGGAAAAGGACGCGGAATGAACCTCCGAACTTACAGCGCACTCCGCCAAGCCGTTGCCGTTGCCGGAGTCGTAGCTGGGTGCGCCACCTCTCCAGAGGGGCCTGAGACTCAAGAGGCGCCTGAGACCTACGCTTGGGCGCCTGTGCGCCCACCCGCTGTGCCCGGCACGGGCCTCCCCATGCCCGGGCAGCCAGGGCATGTTCGCCCCAAGCCCCTGCCGCGGAGCCCGCACAAGCGCGTGTTGCCGCCTACCCGGGAGCCGGGCCTTTGGGCTGGAGACGCTCCTCATGCGTCGCAGGAACCGGAGGCGAAACCCACACCGGAGAGGCCCGGAGCGAACAGGAGGGACCCGCCTGCCCCGGTGACGGCGGAGCGCCGCCGCCCAGAGTGCGAGCCCATCCCAGTGCCACACGCGGGCGAAGATCCCCCGCATAACGAGTGCGCCGATAGGTTTCCGCCGAACCGCTACCCCGGAAAGGACGTGCTCGTTGGCGGCAAGCGCTTTGATGCGCTGCAAGTCGGCGTGCGCGTGCTGTGGGAGATCAAGACCCATCGATTCGACGCGTACTCTGACTTCATCCAGCGGCAGACGATCTTGGAGCAAGTGCCATTGCTACAGGAAGAGCGGGACATCGCGGAGGCATGTGGATACGGCTTCGTCGTTGGGGTGAGCACCCAAGCCCACAAGGATGCGTTACTGCAACGGGATCCCAGACTTGATATCGTCGTCACGGGGTGCATGCGATGACCAAGCGGAGAACCCTTATCCTCATCGTCTACGCGCCTGCGCTTGTAGGAGACGACGGCCGCACGCTCGCAGTCGTCCACGGAATCGAACGGGCGCTTCCCGGTGTGCGCTTGGAGTGGGAGCTGTCAAAGGCGGGGCGGCCCATTGCGTTGCCGCAACGCGATGGGTGGCTCGCTGAGGCAAGCGTGCGTGGGAAGTTTCCGCTGCTGTGCAACGGTGACGAGAGTTACCCCGTGACGGTTACAGGATGGGGAACACCTGCGCGCCAAAACGCGGGCGGCCAGCCACAATTTGAAGTCCATGTAGAGTTGCCGCTGGATGCGGCCAGCATCGCAGCTGCGGCGGATCTGCTGGATGGCGTGGCAGAAGGCGCACGCGCGTTCTGGGGGCGTGCGACGCCCGACGGCGCTGCGCTGGACATCGCGTATCAAATAGCCCCCACCCGGGAAGGGCCGCCGTCCCCACCCCGTGGGCTGCCCGCGCTCAAGCTCTTCAAGGATATTCGCGCGCCGGAGATTCCCTATTACCTCGGGTGGCTGAACTACTGGTCGGATGCTGCCGCTCGGGCTATCGGCTTCCCGGATCCCTCGCGTGACGCGGACTTGCTCTCTCGGGCGCGGCGCACCGAGAGGGGCGGGTGGATCGTGCGGCTTACAGATACGCCGCTCGATCTCGACATCCCCTCGCACCTGGAGGCGCTCTTACGAGCGTATGAGCGCTTCCCGGAGATTGGCGGGCGCGTGCCTCAGCGCTGAGTCACCGGGCCCGAGTTGGAGTCGGCCGACGCGGCACTGAGCTTGCCCCGGTTTTGTTGGACACCCCCAGTAAGTCGAAGCACAAGGAGGAGTGTCCATGGAGCGAAGCATTCACCGGTGCGTCAGCGCGTACAAGCTCAGGCAGTGCCTGAGAACTCTACGACGCGGCACCGGAACTCGCGGCGGATGCGCTCCTTGCCTCAGGGACGGGAGGAGTTCCGGCCATGGAGCTCCTCCCGGAAGGCCTGGGCGACTTCCTCCTCCGTGGGGGGCTCGCCCTGGTTGCGCAGGAAGAGCTTCGACAGGACGCTGATGTAGCCCTCTCCGAAGAGGGTCGTCACCGCGATGGCCGTGGCCGCGGAGATGGCGGCGCCCACGACGGTGCCTACGCCCGGCACGAGCTTCAGCAGGCCCGAGACAATCGTCTGTCCCGAGAGCGTCGCCACCAGCCCCCCGCTCGCCGAGCTGATCAGCGTGGAGAGGAAGGCCTGGCTCAGGGGCAGGCCGAACACGGCGCTGATGCTCGCCAGCATGCCGATCTGCACCGGCACGATGACGAGCGCGTCCGAGAAGGGAATGGGCGTCGCGCCGATGGTGCCCGCCAGCGTGGCGGCGCTGCCCACGATGGCGTGGGCCCGCGTGCGCTTCTGCTCCACGCTCACCTTCTGCGCGGCGGCGAAGGCGTTGCGCTGGGCCTCGGGCACCAGCTCCATCGTCACGTCCACGAGATCCTGGAGCCCGCGCGGCTCCAGCACGTGCCCCTCGTCGTCCTGCTCGCGCAGCGCGCGGACGCGCATGGCGTTGCGCGCCACGGGCATGAGCTGGAGCACCTGCTCCCGGAAGCCCTGGTCCGAGCGGGCCTTGGTGATGACCGCCACCACCGGCATGTACCGGGCGAGCATCTCCGCCACGGCCGTCTCTCCCTGCTCCACCCGGCGCGAATCCTCGGAGAGGCACACCCAGGCCACGTGCAGGTGGCGCTTCGCATCCGCGTCCGTCGAGCGCGCGCGCACCTCCGCCTCCAGTTGGCGCGTCGTCTCCGCGTACTGGTCCATCTCCAGCCCGCGGGTGTCGAGGATGGTGAGGGGCAGCCCCTCCTTCGAATACTCCCGCGCGCTCCGGGTCACCGGACGGCCCTGGCCCGTCTCCGCCAGGTTGCCCTGGAAGACGGCATTCACCAGGGTGCTCTTGCCCACCCCGCTGCGCCCGGCGATGACGATGTTGACCCGGCCCCGCTTGCTCAGCGCTTCCTCCAGTTGGCGCCGCACCTCGTCCGCGAGGTTGAAATCCATGGAAGAGCCTTTCTGGACTGCTCAGAGATAGGTGGCGGCCTGGCGAAGCGCCTGGGCGGCCTCGGCCCCCGAGGCGACCTTTTCATGCGAGACGATGAGCCGCACCAGCCCCGGCAGGGCCGCGTAGCGCTCCAGGTCCGCGCGCAGCGCCTTGGCATCCTTGACCAACAGGAGCTTCGCGAGCCGGGAGACCCGGGGGCCCGGCGCGGAGCCCAGGAGCGTGGTGAAGAGAAAGCCGAGCACGTCGCGCTTGCGGTCCATGTTGAAGACCGCATCGTTCAGCACCACCGTGGTGCCGTCCTTCGAGCGCACGAGCATGGCCCCTTCGGCCTCCTTCACCCCGTGCAACATCTCCAGCCGCACGTCCTCGCCGTGGGGAAAGTCCTCGTAGACGCCATCCACCGGGACCTTCTCCTCCACCTCGCGGCGGCCGCCCGAGGGCGCGAAGACGCGGAGCGAGGGGTAGCGCTGCTTGTACGCGGGAGCATCGAGCCGGTGCATCCTGTTCGGCACGATGAGGCTCGACAGCGGACCGAGCGCTTCCAGCTCACGCTGCACCGGTTCCTCCAGCGCGATGCCGTTGTGGATGACGAGGGTGCCATCATCCCGGCGCACGACGGTCATGACCCGCTTGAGGGACATGCGCGGCAGGGCGCCCTCGACACGCCAGAGGTTCTCCGCAAGCCGCTCCAGCGGGCCGTGCGGCAGGACAGTCCAAGGGGAGGCGGAATTCGTGGCCATACCTCTTTCTACCGCAAGGCCTCTCCGAAGAGCGGCCCTGAGAGCCCTGTGTCTACAGGGCCACTGCGGGGACCACCGTCGTCACCGCGCGCACCTGCCGCTGGAGCGTCCAGTAGTGGCGCTGGAAGGGCAGGTTGAGCGGGTCCAGGGCCAGGGCCTTGGCGTAGCAGTCGATGGCGGGGCGCAGGGCGTTCTGGGTCTCCAGTTGCCGGGCCCGCATCAGGAACGCCCGTGACTTCTCCTCCGCGCCGGGCCGGGCGGTGAGGAAGGCCTTGCGCAGGGGCTCCACGGACTCCTGGGACACCCCGGCGGCCATGCACCGGGCGATGCCATGGGCGTTGCCCCGGGTGGCGTCGAAACCCACGCGCGACAGGGGGTCCCCCAGCGTGCGCCGCGCCGCATCCACGCGGGCGCCCAGCGTCATCAACTCCTTGCGCTGGCCCGCGGGCAACGGGCGCTGCCGGAAGTCCCCCAGCTTGCGCAGCGCCGTCTCCGCGCGCTGGCGCACCTCCTCGAAGCTGGCCGACGGCGCCAGGCCGAGCAGGACGTAGGGGTCATGCATCAGCGCGGCGGTGCGGGACAGGAGCTGGGCCAATTCTGGATCGGCCGGCGGCTCCGCGGACTCCACCTTGGGCGGCGCCGTGCGGGCGAGCACCTGGGCGAGCATCTGCCGCAGCGGCTCCGAGGGCTCGGCGAAGCGGACGGAGAAGCCCGCGGCGATACCGAGGATGTGAGCCTCGTCCTTGGACACGTGGCGCACCACATCGGCGATGCACAGGAGCGACTTCCCCTGGAAGGTGAGCTCCATGGGCAGCCGGGCCGCCCGCTGCGGCAACGGCCCGTCATGCGCGATGAAGAGGCCGTCGGGCCGCACCTCCCGGACATCCACGGTGTGCGTCCCCTGCCCCGCGAGTCCCCGCACCCGGACCTGAAGGCCCGCCTGAGGCGTGGGCACGGGCGTGAGCGTAGGCGTAGGCGCGGGCTCACGCGCGGGCGCGGCCTCGCGCACGGGCGCCTGGGGCGCGGCCTCGAGCAGCGCGTCGCGGAACTCCCGGGCGCTCTGGAAGCGCTCCTCGGGGCGCCGGGCGATGGCCCGCATCAACACCTCGGAGAGGGCCTTGGGCACCCGCGCATCAATGACATGGGGCGGCAGGGACCGGACCTCGGGCTGGCCGAGCAGCACCTCGCCCATCCGCCCCCCGCCGAAAGGCAGGCGGCCCGTGACGAGCCGGTAGCCCACCACGCCCAGCGAGTACACATCCATGCGGGTGTCGGCCGCAGTGGTCTCCCACTGCTCCGGCGCCATGTAGGCCGGAGAGCCCAGGGCCATGCCGGCGTTCAGCTCGTCCTGGGAGAAGCTGGCGGCCAGGACGCTGACCATGCCGAAGTCGAGCACCTTCACCCGGGGCGTCCCGTCCTTGGGACGGGTGAGCACGAGGTTGTCGGGCTTGAGGTCCCGGTGAACCACGCCGCGGGAGTGCGCGGCCTCCAGCCCTTCGAGCACCTGGCCCAGCATCCACACCACATCCGCGCACGGCAGGGGCAGCGGCAACGACGAGAAGGACTCGCCCGCCACGTACTCCATCAGCAGGCTCGGCAGGCCTCCGGGCCCCGGGCGCGCATCGAGAATGCGGGTGACGCTGGGGTGCACCACGCGGGAGGCCACGTGGGTCTCCACGTAGAACCGGTCCTTCACGGTGGGGTTGGAGGCCAGGTGCGGGTGCAGCACCTTCAGGGCGAACTCCGCCCCGGTGGACATGTGCTGGGCGAGGTACACGGTACCGGTCGCCCCCGAGCCGAGCTGCTTCTGGAGCACGAGCGGCCCGTGCAGCAGTCCGCCCTGGGCTGACCCTTCCTCGGGCCGGGACGAGCCCGGAAGAGACGGGCAGACCGTCCGGATCGGATGTTCAATCTGGCAACGAACACATCCCATCGACGCCACCCCATGAAAGTCCCGCCAACACGGCTGGGAGGGGGGCAATGCAACCTTCGTGCAGGGGGTTCAACGTTCGCGGGTGAACACGCCAACCGCACGAAGAGACGACTTTGGGTAAAAAGGAACGTCTGCTGGGGGTGTCATTTTTTCTGGGGGCCCCGGCAAACTTTTCGCCCCCGCCTGCCCCCCGGACAGGGGGCACACGGGCGATCGGCTACCGCTTCCGGGCGTTGGCGGCGCGCTGGATCGGCGTGAGCTTCTGCCGCTCCTCCTCGCCGCGCATCCAGGCCTTCATCGCGGGCACCACCTGCTTGGCCCACGCCTTGCCCGCGCGCACCGCCAGGAAGGCCTCCACCAGGGCGTTCACCAGGGCGGAGAGCTGCTCGGTGAGGGCCAGCCGCTCCGCGAGCTGGGAGTCATCGTCCTCGCTCATCAGGGCCGGCAGCTTCGCGGCGCGGATGTCGAGGAACTCCGCGTCCAATGAGACTTCGAAGGCCCGCTCCCCGTGGGTGAGCAGCAGGCGCGCCTGGTGCACGAGCAGCCCCTTGTCCAGGGCGCGCTTCACCTGCTCCGAGTAGGGCGCCTGGGCGCCCTTGGCGGACAGCTCGGTCACCTCCCCGCTCACGCCCTTGAGCACGATGCGCCCCACCAGGAGCACCGTGACGCCCACCTTCTCGTACTCCGTCACCGGCTCGCCGGCCTCGGAGTTCCACAGCAGCCAGGTGAGGAACTCGCGCCCCAGGTACGTCCGGCCGCGCAGCAGCGCCTCGCGCGCTTTGCCACGCTCGGCTTCGGCGGCGTCCTCCTTCTCCTCGGTAGCGGCGCCGTCGATGCCGACGTCCCCACGCATGAAGGCCGCTTCGGCCCGGGCCTCTTCACGCCTCCCCATGGCTCACCTCCGCGGACAGCTCCACGCCCAGCAGTTCGGCGGTGGGCCCCAGCGAGGCCTCCGCGAGGCCATTTCGCTCCGCCATGGCGGCGGGCACCAGCGGCAGCAGCTTCACCTTGAAGGCGGTCTCCACGGCGTTCATCACCTCTTCCACGGCGGTGCGCGAGGCGGCCCAGATCTGAAGCTGGCGGGCCTCCACGTTCCAGCTCAGGTCATGCACCTTGGTGCCGGGCACGGCGCGGTTGCGCAGCATCTGCCGCAGCCCGGCACGGCCCTCGGCCTTCTCCGAGCGGCCCGGCGGGCGGCCCTTCTCCTTCTCGAAGGCGGCGGACCACTTGTTGAGCTCGGCGCGCAGCACGGGGCCGGGCACCTTGAGCGTGTCCACGCGGTAGGCGAACAGGGTGTACTCGCCATAGGAGACGCTGCCGGAAGAGAAATCGGTGCCCTCCGAGTTCTCCAGCTCGACGAAGCCGGAGGCGCGCTCCTCCTCGCTCTTGCGGTCAATGGGTTCGAAGGCACGGGCCTTGAGCGCTCGGACGAGCGAGCGCTTGAGGTCCGCGGGCGCGTCCTCGGCAGGCTCGACGAGGAAGCGCGAGAAGGTGACAGCTCCACGCAGGACGGGCATGAGGCGCGGCAGGATGAGGAGGGCGCACGTCCCCGTCAAGCCACACGGAGTACGCACCCCGGCAGGCCTCATGCCTCCAAAAAGAATCGGGAAGGAGCCACCCCCGTAGCTCCTTCCCGACAGACCACCCCGTTGCTTCCCCTCTTCCCCAATCTTGTTCCGCCCCGCCCAACCCCCCGACCCGCCCGAACTCCCCGACCGCCCCGACCCCGCCCCGCCACTCCAACCCCACGTGCTTCTTGTGGATGAGTATTAGCATTCCGCGTGCCAGCCCCTTCGCAGGGCTTCTCTCCAGTTGTTTCAAGCACTTACACGAAATGCATCCCAGGACCTGTCCCGAAGGGAGGTAAGACTTACCGCCTCCTCACACTCAAGTCTCCCATCCCCCTCGGTCAACGGCCGGACCGCTCAGGGGGCACCAGCCCCCGGCTATGACTGCTCTGCCTGTTCCAGCACGAGCTCTTCGATGGCCAGCGAGACCTGCGCCACGGTGCGCCCTTCGAAGAGCGCCAACACGGGCAAATCCACGTCGAAGAGATCCCTCAGGCGTGACACCACCTGAGTTGCCAGGAGCGAGTGGCCTCCCATCTCGAAGAAGTCATCGTTCACCCCGACCCGCTGCACGCCCAGCATCTGCTGGAAGATCTCCGCCACCCGGATCTCCACGTCACTGGAGGGCGGAACGAAGGCCTGCGCCAGAGGTAGCCGCTCACGGAGCGGCTGCCGGGTCTGAAGCCGCTTGACGTACTCCAGCAGCGCCGCGCCCGAGAAGCGCTTCAGCATGGCCGTGAGTGGCCGTGGCGTGACCACAACCTGGGGTGCCGGGCTTCCGAGCAGCCTCGTGAAAGCACGTGCTCCCTCCGCGGGGCTGATGCCGTCGCGCAACCGCTCGTCGTTCAGCGCGCGCAGCGCCTCCGGCCACTCGGCAGCCACCGCCATGCCGACCTCGCGCCAGGTGTCCCAGTTCACCGAGACCGTCCAGGCCCCCGCGGCCCTCCTGCGCCGGGCGAAGGCATCGAGGAAAGCATTGGCGGCCGTGTAGTCCACCTGGCCGATGCCCCCCAGCACCGAGGCCGTCGAGGAGCACAGAACCCAGAGAGCGGGGGGATCGCTGCCGAGCACCTGCTCCAGCACCCGCGTGCCGTACACCTTCGGAGCCAGCACCGCTGCGGCCTCCTCGCGGCTCCGCGTGGGCAGGAGCCCTCCCCCTGCCACGCCCGCCGCGTGGATGACGCCGTGGATCCGCCCAAAGCGGGCGTGGACCTGCTTCACCGCCGCGCGCAGCGCCTCCTCCTGGGTTACATCCGCCGCGAGCACCAGGACCTCCGCCCCCCGTGCCTCCAGCCGCATCACCCGGCGGAGGCGCTCCGTCACCGGATCACGCTCCGCGTGCGACGCCAACCACGCATCCCACGCGTCCCGGGGAGGCAGTCCGCCGCGGCCTACCAGCGCCAGGCGGACTGGGCCTCGCTCCGCGAGCGCCTCCGCCAGCGTCAGCCCGAGGCCCCCCAGCCCTCCCGTGATCAGATAGGTCCACCCCGGCTCCCACCGGGAAGCCCCCTCCTCCAGGGCTGGCAGACGGAGGGGTTCGAATCCCTCCAGCCACCGGTGCCGCCCGCGAAGCGCCACGCGAGGGGCCTCCTTGCCGCCCAGCAAGGCCTCGGAGATCACGCGCGTGGCCAGCGCCGCCGCCGCCGCATCGCCTTGGGGCGGCACCACATCCACACTCCGGCAGAAGACATTGGCCAGTTCCTGAGGCAGCACCTTGATGGGTCCGAGCAGCATCGCCCGCTCCGGGACGAGCCCCTCCTCTCCCGTAATTTCCTGCACGCCGGTGGACACCACCGTCAGCTCCAGCGAGTGCGTCACCCCGTGCGAAGCCAGGGCTTGCCCCAGGAAGAGGAGCCCATAGAAGGACAGCTCCTCCGGTGCCACGCCCTCCGCCCCCCGCGGCGCTCCCGTGTTCCACAGGTGCAAGACATGACTTGGCGTCCGGGCCAGGGCCCGCAGCTCCTGCAAGAGCTGCTCGTGATCTGCCCGGCTCGAGGGCTGGATGACAAAAGCATCTCGGCCGAGCCGTTGGAACTGCTCGCCCGGGGTGACGAGGGTCACGGCCTGGCCGTGACGTTCGAGGCAGAGGGCCAACTCGCGTGAGAGCGGGCTGCCGTCGGAGAAGAGCAGCCAGAAGCGCTTGTGCGCGGGAAGTACGCGCTCCAAGCCCTCCAGAGGCGCCCCCTGCCGCCAGGACGGCACGTGGAACCATTCCGCCACGTCCTCCGCGCGGCCCTGCACCGGAGCATCGCCCTCCACGGACTCCACCCAGTGGCGGCTCCGCTCGAAGGGGTATGCCGGCAGGCTCACGCACTGGCGCCTCTCGGCCTCGTAGAAGGCCTCCCACCGCAGCGGCACCCCAGCCAGCCACAGCTGCCCCAGCGTCTCCAGCAGCTGCTCGGACTCGGCTCTCGGCTCCTGCGGATGCGGCAGGGAAGCGAATGACCGGAGCGGCCGCGGCTGCTGCCGCACCAGGGCCGTGAGCGTCGTGCCCGGCCCCACCTCCACCAGCACGGCGTCCTCACGCGCCGCAAGCGTCGCCACGCAGTCCGCGAAGCGCACCGTCTGGCGCAGGTGCTGAGCCCAGTAGGCGGGATCCGTGGCCTGTCCGGCAGTGATCCACGTCCCCGTCAGGCTGGAGACGAAGGGCAGTTGGGGCACGGCGGGTGCCGCCTTGCGCACCTCGTGCTCGAAGTCCCGCAGCATCGGCTCCACCATGGCGGAATGCTGCGCATGGGACGTGGAGAGCCGCCGGGGGCTCAACCCCTGGCCGCGAAGCTTCTGCTCGAGGGCCGAGATGTCCGCGTCGGGACCCGAGGCGACGCACAACCGCGGCGCGTTGACGGCGGCGAGCGAGAGGGAGGGCCCAAGCAGTGGACGCAGCTCCGCCTCCGCGAGCGGGACGGCCAGCATGGCCCCTCGTGCGAGCGCCTGCATCATCCGGCCGCGCGTGGCCACCAACGCCAGGGCGGCGGGGAGTGTCCACACCCCACACAGGCACGCGGCCACGTACTCGCCCAGACTGTGCCCGGCCATGGCGCGCGGCTGGACCCCCCAGTGCATCCACAGCCGGGCCAGCGCGTACTCCGTCACGAACAGCGCCGGCTGGGTGAAGGCCGTCTGGTGGAGGGCGTCCGTAGGCGTGCCTGGCGCAGGGTAGAGCACCTGACGCAAGTCCACGTCGTCCAACAGGGGCCGTAGCAGCCCCGCGCAGCGATCCACCTCGGCCCGGAAGACTGGCTCGGTCTCATAGAGGACCCGCGTCATGCCTGGGTGCTGCGCTCCTTGTCCCGGAAAGAGGAAAACCACCTCGGCCGCGGAGCCCTCAAGGTGCGCGCTGATGACCCGCCGGCTGGAAGGGCCGCCCCGGAGCGCGGCCGCGGCATCGGCCATGTCCCGGCACACCAGCACGCGCCGGTGGGCGAACGCCCGCCGCCCGGCCGCCAGGGTGTACGCCACGTCATCCAGGGGAACCTCGGGCCGCTTCGCGAGGAATCCCGTCAACTGCTCGGTGGCCGCATCCAGCGCCGAGGGCGTCTTCGCCGAGAGCACCAGGAGCCGGTGCGAGCGGATGGATGGCACCGAGGCCTCCCGCGCCGGAGGCTGCTCGACCACCACGTGAGCATTCGTCCCCCCCACGCCGAACGCACTCACCCCCGCGCGGCGGGGCTCCCCCTGCGAAGGCCAGTCCCGGGCCGAGGAAAACACCTGGAAGGGCCCCTGTTCCAGGCCGAGCTTCGAATTGGGCGTCTCAAAATGGAGTGTTCCAGGGATCCGCCCCTCGCCCACGATCCGCGCAGCCTTGATCAACCCGGTCACGCCGGCAGCGTTGTCCAGATGGCCCAGGTTGGTCTTCACCGAGCCCAACACGCAGCCTCCAGGGCGCCGCGAGCCGCCCAGGACGCGCTGGAGCGCTTGCACCTCGATGGCGTCCCCCAGTTCGGTGCCCGTTCCATGCGTCTCCACGTACCCGATGTCCCCGGGCTCCAGACCCGCCATGGCCAGCGCGCTGGAAATCACCTCCGCCTGCCCCTCCACGCTCGGGGCAGTGAAGCCCACCTTGGCCGAGCCATCGTTGTTGATGGCCGAGCCCTTGATGACCGCGTGAATCTCATCGCCCTGCGCGAGCGCGTCTGCCAACCGCTTGAGGACGACCACGCCGGCACCATCGCTGAAGACCGTGCCCTGGGCCCGGGCGTCGAATGCGCGCACATGGCCGTCGGGCGAGACGATGCCCCCCACCTCGTGGAGATAGCCCGCGCGTTGCGGCACCACCAGGGAGACCCCGCCCGCGAGCGCCAGATCGCACTCCCCTACGAGCAGCGCCTGACACGCCAGGTGCACGGCCACCAACGAGGAGGAGCAGGCGGTCTGCACGGTGAGCGCAGGCCCGGTCAGTCCCAGCTTGTAAGCCACACGGGTGGCGAGCTGATCGCTCACGTTCCCCTGGTGGATGAGCGCGGGCCCCAGCTCCCGGAGCGTCCCCCGCTGGGGGTACACGTTGCGCAGCAGATACGTGCTCAGGTAAGCACTCGCGTAGACCCCCACCCGGCCTCTCGCCCGCTCTCCTGCATGGCCCGAAGCCTCCAGTGCCTCCCAGGCACACTCCAGGAAGAGCCGCTGCTGGGGATCCATGATCTCCGCCTCGCGCGGATTGAAGCCAAAGAACCCCGCATCGAAGTCCTCGATCCCCTCCACGAGGCCTCTCGCCGCCACATAGCGCGGATTCTTCCGCAGCGCGTCCTCCACCCCGGCCGCCACCAACTCCTCCGGAGAAAAGAAGGAGATGGACTCCTTGCCCGCGAGCAGATTCTCCCAGAGCGTGTCGACGCCGGGAGCCCCGGGAAACCGCCCGGTCATGGCGATGATGGCGATGTCGGTCTCGCCGCTGGAGGGCTGGCTCACCATGGGAGGGGACTCATGCGCGGCTGTCATGTGCGCCATCTATTACAGAAGTCTCCCCATACACAGAAGAGCCCACGCGCCGCGCCGCGTCTTTCCTTCGATGCACGTGCCCTCTGGGAGCAGGGGAATAGGCTTACACACGCTTCGCCTTTGCCCCGTACTCTTGAAGAAGCTTTCCCGTCGAGGGTAGCTTGTGCGCCTCATGCCCCCTGCTGCCACTCACGCCCTCTCCCTCGCGTTCTATTCGCTTCATGAACTCCGCGCCCTCGTGGAGGAGCAACCCCAGCTCACCCTGGCACCGGAGGTCGCCGAGCGCATCGCCGCGGGCGCCCAGTACGTCCAGAAGAAGGCCCAGGAAGACCGCTACATCTACGGCGTCAACACGGGCTTCGGCTCCCTGTGCGAGACACGGGTGACGCCCGAAGAGGTGGAGCTGCTGCAATACAATCATGTCGTCTCCCATGCGTGTGGCGTTGGGGAGATCGTGCCCGAGCGCATCTCGCGGCTGGTGATGCTCATCAAACTGCTGACCTTCCGCACGGGCCACACGGGCGTCTCGCTGGAGACGGTGCAGCGGCTGCTGGACTTCTGGAACCACGGCATCATCCCTGCCATCCCGAAGAAGGGCACGGTGGGGGCCAGCGGTGACCTCGCGCCCCTGGCGCACATGGCCATGCCCCTGCTGGGATTGGGCAAGGTGTATCTGCGCGGCCAGATCGTGGACGCCATGCAGGCCCTTACGGAGAGGGACTGGAAGCCCTTGCGGCTCAAGGCCAAGGAAGGTCTGGCCCTCACCAACGGCGTCCAATACATCAATGCGCTCGGTGCCAACGCCCTCATGACCATCGAGGAGCTCATCGCCACCTCGGACGTCATCGCCGCGCTGAGCCTCCAGGGCTTCAGCGCCTCGCGCACCTTCTACCAGGACCTCTACCACCAGACCTCGTTCCACGAGGACAGGCGGATCGTCGCGGCCAACCTGCGGCGGTTGCTGGAGGGCAGCAATCACTTCGAGCTGCCCACCTGCAACAAATCCATGCAGGACCCCTATTCGTTCCGGTGCATGCCGCAGGTGCATGCCGCCATCCGGCAGACCTTCCGCTTCGCCAAGGACACACTGGAGAAGGAATACAACGGCGTTTCGGACAACCCGCTCTTCTTCCCCGAGCAGGACATCGTTCTCTTCGGCGGGGCCCTGCACGGAGAATCCACCGCCTTCGTGCTGGATTTCCTCGCCATTGCCACCAGCGAGGTCGCCAACATCTCCGAGCGGCGCACCTACCAACTGCTCTCCGGCCAGCGCGGCCTGCCCAGCTTCCTGGTGAAGCACCCCGGGGTGAACTCGGGGCTGATGGTCATCCAGTACACCTCCGCGGCCCTTCTCAACGAGAACAAGGTCCTCTGCACGCCGGCCAGCGTGGACACCATTCCCACCTGCCAGCTCCAGGAGGACCACGTCAGCATGGGCGGCACCTCCGCCTACAAGCTGGAAACGGTGGCCGCCAACTGCGAGTACATCCTCGGCATCGAGCTGCTCACCGCCGCGCAGGCCATCGACTTCAACGAGGGCTTGCGGCTGTCGCCCGTCACCGAGCGCATCCACAAGGCGTTCCGCCAGCAGGTTTCCTTCCTGGAGCGGGACCGGCCCATGGACGCGGACATCAACGCCGCGCACCAGTTCATCCAGTCCCAGCGCCGCGCGTGGACCCGCGAGTTCAACCTCATCTGACCGCCTGAACCTCCTTCATGACGAATCCCAGGGACCCCAAGGACCTCGCGCGCCGCCGCGCCAACCTCTCTCCGCAACAGCAGGAGCTCCTCGCCCGGCGCCTGCGGGGGGAGGCCGGAACGGGACGGCCCACCATCCGGCGCCGCGAGGATCCAGGCCGGGCGCCGCTCTCCTTCTCCCAGGAGCGGCTGTGGTTCCTGGACCAGCTCGAGCCCGGCAACCCCGCCTTCAACGAGAACGTGCTGCTGCGGTTGCGCGGCTCGCTGAACGTGGAGGCGCTGGACCAAAGCCTGGAGGAGCTCGTCCGCCGCCATGAGATCCTTCGCACCCGCTTCGTCCTGGAGGACGAGCGGCCCGTGCAACGTATCGCCCTGCTTGCGCAGCTTCCGCTGGAACGGGTGCAACTGACCGAGGTTCCCGAGGACTCCCGTGAGGCGGAAGTCACCCGTCTGGCCCGCCAGGAGGTCTGCAAGCCCTTCGATCTCACCCAGCCCGTGTTGCTCCGCGCCCTCCTGATCGAGGTGCGGGAAGACGTGCACGTGCTGCTCTTGACCAACCACCACATCATCTCGGACGGCTGGTCCCGGACGGTGCTGGTGAAGGAGTTGATGGCGCTCTATGGGGCGTATGCGCTGGGACAAGAGCCGTCCTTGCCCGAGCTGCCCATCCAGTACGGTGACTTCGCGGCTTGGCAGCGGGAATGGCTTCAGGGAGAAGTGCTCGCGCAGCAGCTTACCTATTGGAAGCAGCAGCTCGCCGCGCCGCGGGCCACCCTGCAATTGCCCACGTCCCGTCCACGTCCTCCCTCGGAGACGTACCGGGGGGCCGTCCACGCCTTCTCGTTTCCGCTCGAGCTCGCACACCGGCTGACGGCGCTTGCCCGTGCCGAGAACGCCACGCTTTATATGGTGCTGCTGGCCACATTCGACGTGCTCTTGTACCGGCTCTCCGGACAGACGGACATCATCGTCGGCTCACCCACCGCCAACCGTCACTTCGTGGAGACCGAAGGGCTGATTGGCTTCTTCGTCAACAGCCTCGTGCTGCGCACGGACCTGTCAGGCGAGCCCTCCTTCCAGCAGTTGCTCGGGCGCGTGCGTCAGGTGACCCTGGAGGCCTTCTCCCATGCCGAGCTGCCCTTCGAGAAGCTGGTGGAGGAGTTGCGTCCCGAACGGGACCCCAGCCGCGCCCCGCTCTTCCAGGTGATGTTCACCCTGCAGAACGTCCCCACCGCCCGCCTGGAACTGCCCCACCTCGCCCTCGAACCCGGCCGGGTGGACGCCGGGACCGCGCGTCTGGATCTCACGCTCGAGATCATTCCCACGGCCGAGGGGGGGTTGCGCGCGGAGCTCGAGTACAACACGGACCTGTTCGACGCTCCGATGGTGGAGCTGCTCGCCACGCGCTACCTGACGTTGCTGGAAGGGGTGGTGGCAAACCCGGGCCAGCGGGTGTCACGGCTGCCGCTCCTATCGCGCTCGGAGCGCCAGTTGCTCCTTCAGGAGTGGAACGATACCCGGTCCCCGTTGGGGACGGAGACCACCCTCGTCGAGCAATTCGAGGAGCAAGCCCGCCGCATTCCGGGCGAAACCGCCCTGATCGGGGGCCAGCGTCAGCTCACCTACCGCGAGGTGAACGAGCAGGCCAACCGCCTCGCACGCCTGCTCGAGCGGCGAGGGGTGGGCCCGGAAAGCCGCGTGGGCCTGTGCATGACGCATGGCCCGGAGTTGGTGGTAGCCATGCTGGGCATCCTCAAGGCGGGCGGTGCCTACGTCCCGCTTGATCCGGACTACCCCCACGAGCGCCTCACCTTCGTCCTGGACGATGCGCGTGTCACCCTTCTGGTCACCGAGGAGCCGCTGCGGGAACGGCTCGCCGTACCGGGACTCGAAGTGCTCTGTCCCAGGTCCGAGGGAGCCGCGCTTGCCGGGGAAAGCCCCCTGGACGCGCCTGCCCGCGCCCGCTGGGGCAATACCGCGTACGTCCTCTACACCTCGGGCTCCACCGGCCGTCCCAAGGGCGTCCTGGTGGAGCACGGCAATGCCGCCCATTTCTTCCACGCCATGGACTCGCGTGTGGAAGCCACCGGCGGCACCTGGCTGGCCCTCACCAGCTTTGCCTTCGACATCTCCGTCCTGGAGCTCCTCTGGACGCTGGCCCGTGGCTTCCGCGTGGTGGTCCCCCGCGAAGACGAGGTGGCCGAGGAGAGTCCGGAACCGGCACGCCAGCACGAGATGCAGATGAGCCTGTTCTTCTTCGCGAGCGCGGAGGAGCACACGACTGGAGACAAATACCGCCTGCTGTTGGAGTCGGCGCGCTTCGCGGATCAGAACCACTTCACCGCCGTGTGGACGCCCGAGCGCCACTTCCACTCCTTCGGCGGGCTCTATCCCAACCCCGCCATCACCAGCGCGGCCCTGGCCATCGCCACCCAGCGCATCCAGATTCGCGCCGGCAGCGTGGTGCTGCCCCTGCACAATCCCATCCGGGTGGTGGAGGAATGGTCCGTCGTGGACAACCTCTCCCACGGCCGGGTGGGCATCTCCTTCGCCGCGGGGTGGCACGCTGACGACTTTGTCCTGCAGAAGGGCCAGTACGCCGATCGCCGCGCCATCATGCTGCGTGACATCGACGCTGTCCGCCGGATGTGGCGGGGCGAGGCACTCCCCTTTCAGAACGGAGCTGGCAACGAGATCCAGGTCCGGCCCCTTCCCCGTCCCGTGCAGAAGGAGCTGCCCTTCTGGCTCACCGCCTCCGGGGATCCAAAAACGTTCGAGGCCGCGGGGGAGGCGGGCGCGGGCATCCTCACGCACCTGCTGGGCCAGAGCGTCGAGGAGCTGGCGGGGAAGATTGCCCGCTACCGCGAGGCCCGGGCCAAGGCGGGCCACCCCGGGGCAGGCCATGTCACGCTCATGCTCCACACCTTCGTGGGTGACAACCTTGAGGAGGTGAAAAGACACGTGCGCGGCCCCTTCTGCAACTACCTGCGCACGTCCCTGGATCTCATCCAGAACCTGGCGCGCAGCATGGGGGTGGACGTGAAGGCCCAGGGCTTCACCGAGGACGACATGGAGGCACTGCTGGGCCACGCCTTCGAGCGCTACTTCGGTACGAGCAGCCTGATGGGAACGGTGGACAGCTGCTCACAGATGGTGGACCGGCTGCGCGCCATTGGCGTCGACGAGCTGGGCTGTCTGATCGACTTCGGCGTGGACGCGGACAGGGTGTTGGCCAGTCTTCCCAAGCTGGACGAGCTGCGCCGGGCCATGAACGCGCCGCGTGCGCTCCAGCGGGAGCCTTCGCTGCTGTCGAACCTGACCCGTCACGGTGTCACCCATTTCCAGTGCACCCCGTCGTTGGGGCGCCTGCTGCTGCAGGAACTCGAAGGGCTCGGCAAGCTGCGCAAGCTCTTGGTGGGCGGTGAGGCCTTCCCGGTTCCTCTGGCGCGCGAGCTCTCCTCGCGGGTGCCCGAGGTGCTCAACATGTACGGACCGACCGAGACCACCGTCTGGTCCTCCACCCAGCACGTGCGCCCGGGAAGCCAGACGGTGCCGATTGGCCGGCCCATCGCCAACACCTCCTTTTACATCCTCGATGAACACCTGGAGCTGGTGCCCATTGGGGCCGCGGGCGAGCTGTATATCGGGGGCGCGGGAGTCACCCGGGGCTACCACGGGCGCCCGGACCTCACCGCCTCCCGCTTCGTGCCGGATCCTTTCTCCTCCACCCCCGGGGCGAGGTTGTACCGCACCGGCGATCTGGCCCGCTGGCTCCCCGAGGGAACGGTCGAATTCCTCGGCCGCAATGACCATCAAATCAAGCTGCGCGGCTTCCGGATCGAACTGGGGGAGATCGAGAACGCACTCGGCGAGCATGCCAGTGTCCGCGAGGCAGTGGTGGTGGTCCGCGGCCCCCCAGAGGATCAACGCCTGGTGGCTTATCTCGTCACCCGTTGGGGCGTGGAGTTGTCCCAGTCCGAGCTCCGCGCCTTCCTCAAGGAGCGCCTCCCGGACTTCATGCTCCCCTCCATCTTCGTCACGCTGGAGTCCTTCCCGCTGACGCCCAATGGAAAAGTAGATCGCAAGGCGCTGCCCATGCCGGAGCTTGCCCGCCCGGCGTTGGAGGGCGAGTACGTCGCGCCGCGCACCGCGCTCGAGCATCAGCTCGCCGGGCTGTGGGCCCAAGCGCTGGGCATCAAGCAGGTAGGCATCCACGACGACTTCTTCGAACTCGGGGGCCATTCGCTGCTCGCCACCCAGCTGGTCGCGAAGATCCGCTCGGCGCTCCGCATGGAGGTGCCATTGCGGTATTTTATCGAGGGGCGCACGGTGGCGGCTCTGGCCGAGCGGTTGGAGGCCAGCCGTGGCCAGCGCGCCCTGGTCCAACGCTAGAGGTCTTCGTCAACACGCAATGCACGCGCAGCGAGGAAATGAGCACATGAGCATGTTGAACCGGGGCCCCGAGGTGATCGATCACTCCAACCTCGAGGTGTCTGCCGAGGAGAAAGAGCTCATCGCCGTGGCCCGGCGCCTGGCCTACGAGAACTTCGGCCCGCGCGCGGAGCGCTTCGATGCGGAGAACCAGTTTCCCACCGAGAACTTCAAGGATCTCACGCACCACGGACTGATGGCACTGCGCGTGCCCAAGGAGTACGGCGGCAAGGGGGCCAGCAGCCTGGCCCTGGCGGCCGCGACCCTGGAAGTCGCCAAGGGGGATCCCGCCACCGCGCTGTGCTACACGATGCACAACACGGCGATGACGTTCATCGCCCTGCTGGCCACCCCCGAGCAGAAGGAGCGCTTCTTTGGCTGGGTGGTGAAAGAGGGCGCGAAGTTCAGCGCGCTCGGCTCGGAGCCCTCCGCCAGCACCTTCTCGGGGGACCTGCCCAAGACCGTGCTCACCCAGGCCCCGGGCGGCTACCTGCTGCGCGGGCGCAAGGTGTTCTGCTCCTGGGGGCCCAACGCGGACTTCGCCTTCGTCAACGCCATGCTGGGCGAGGCAGTGGTGGGCGTGGTGGTCTCCCTCCGGGCGGCGAACGTCCGCTTCCACGGGGACTGGAACACCCTCGGCATGCGGGGGACCCAGAGCGTCAGCATCGACTTCGAGGACACCTTCATCCCCACGGAGAACGTCATCACCACCCCGCTCACCCTGCTGCTGGAGCTGGAGTATGGCGTGGGCCTGTGCGCCGCCTACCTGGGAGTGGCCGAGTCCGCGTACCGCTTCGCCCGCGAGATTGCCCGCGAGAACATGCAGCGCCTGCTGGCCACACCAACCGGACATGGACACCCGGACGTGGGCCGGCTCTTCACCACCGTGGGAGAGATGAAGATCTCCCTTGAGCCAGCCTGGTTGATGTTGAAGCGGGCGGCGCTGACGGAGCCCGTCGGTTCCTTCGAGCGGACCTGGTGCCTGGCCGAGGCCAAGTACGTGGTCGGCGAGACGGCGGCCAAAGTCACCCAGCAGGCCATCCGCGTGGCGGGGGCCAAGTCCCTGAGCCGCGCGTTTCCAATCGAGCGCCTGTTCCGGGATGCGCAGGCAGGCCTGTTGATGGCCATCAAGCCGGACCACGCCGCCTACCTGGCGGGCCGCTTCGAGCTGGGTGTGCTTCCCAACGGCATGAAGGTGGCCCTCAACCCCACCGGTTACGCCATCTCTCCCGAGAGCCTGCGCAAGCCCTCCACCCCCTGACCCCTTGCAAAGAAGGGGCGGTCCCGCCCGGACAGGCCTACGGGCGTTGGACCAGCCCCACCTGGGCGAGGATGCCCAGCTCGTCCCGGTTCACCCACTCCTCGGCGATCTTCCCGTCCGCGATCCGGAAGAAGACCATCGCGGACCACTGCACGGACTGCCCGGCCACGTCCTTCGCGCCAAAGGGCGTGGAGATCATCCCGGCAAATGTCACGTGGTGAGTCAGGTATGCGGCCACCGTGTCGCCCTCGGCGGCCAGCCGGTGCAGGGTGGTGCGCGTCTGCTGGATGGAGTAGCGCGACATCTCCAGGAACATCCGCATCTGCTCGATGCCTTGAATGGGCTCGGGCAGCTCCAACCGGTGGATGACACAGCCGGAGGTGAAGAGTTCGTCCAGCACATCGGCCCGGCCGTCGATCACTTCCTCGAAGTAGCGGCGGACGAGCTTCTTATGGTTCTCAAGGGGCATGGATCTGTTCCGCGGAAGGCGGGAAGGGTTCAGGCAGCAGGGTCCCGGAAGATGGTCCACTGGGACAGCTTCCACCCCTGCTCCAGCTTGCTCCAGCGCCCCTCGCAGGTGGCGGTATTGCGCACGCGGGGCGCCGGGTCCTCCGGATGCTGCGCGGTGACCAGCACCTTGGTGCGCGTCACCGCCGTGGTGGCCGTCAGCTCGCGGAACAACGTGCCACTCGGGTGGTGGCGCAGCAGCTGCGGGTTGGGCTTGGCCGCCTCCATGGCGACCACCATCTCGATCTGCTCGCGGGAGTCGAAGCGCAACGCGGGCTCCTTCTCACCGTAGTTATAACACTCCCACACCGCATCCGGCGCGTAGTGGCTCATCAGCGCGGCAGGA
This sequence comes from Allostigmatella hybrida, assembly GCF_020103775.1. Taxonomy (NCBI): domain Bacteria; kingdom Pseudomonadati; phylum Myxococcota; class Myxococcia; order Myxococcales; family Archangiaceae; genus Allostigmatella; species Allostigmatella hybrida. The sequence continues at coordinate 439,884 of NZ_JAHXBH010000001.1, read as the reverse complement.
TCCGCCAGGGCATCCAGGGCGAAGAAGTAGCTGGTCATCACCTCGAGGATGGCAAGCTTGTCGTCGGCGGTACTCATGGTGTCGGCTCCTGTCTCTCCATGACGGTATGTCACTTGTTGGCGGCCGCAGTCTTCTCGGCGAGAAGGCTCTCCACCTTACGCGCCAGCGTGGCGGGAGTGGGGTTCTCCATCACCGCACGGGTGCTGATCTGTACGTCGAACATGGCGCGCAGGTGATTGGTGATGGCCACCAGCATCAACGAGTGCCCCCCGAGTTCCATCAAGTCATCGTCCGCGCCCACCTCTCGAATGCCAAGCGCCCGGCCGAAGACCTCGGCGATACGGACCTCCACTTCACCACTGGGGGCAACGAAGTCCCGCTGGTACGAACTGGGACGCGCTTGAAGGGGAGGACCGGCCAAAGAGGCCCGGGCTGCGGGAACACCCACGGCTTCCCCCCCGGGGGGACGCTCCAGTTCCCAGAGGGCGGGCGGCGCAGGGCTCTCGGCGGCCGGAGGGGCGTCGGAGCGCGAGGCGCCGAGCCGCTGTGCGCCCAGCGCCTTTTCCACCAGCTTGAACTCCTCGCCCGGTTCGTAAAGAGCGCACCAGATCTTCTCGAAGGGATAGTGCGGCAGGCGCACGCGGCGGCGCTTCTCATTGCCGTAGTAGGCGGCCCACTTCACGGACACGCGATGCGCCCACAGCGTCCCCAGGCTCCGCAGCAACACGCCGTAGTCCGAGTCCACCTGCTTCGGGTGCTTGAGCGAGGCGAGCGCCAGCTCTTGTCCTCCGCCCTCCACGGGATTGTCCAGGAGGATCCGGCTCAGGGTATGGCCAGGGCCCACCTCGAGGAACGTGCGGTGGCCCGAGGAGCGCAGCGTCTGCAGCCCCTCCCAAAAGCGCACCGGTTGCCGCAAGTGCCTGGCCCAGTACTGGGGATCCGTGGCCTGCTCCGGGGTGATCCAGGTGCCGGTGAGGTTCGAGATGAAAGGCAGGTTCGGGGCGCGGAACTTGATGCGCCGGGCGGCGGCCAGGAACTTCTCCGCGGCTCCCTCCAGCATGGCGGAGTGGAACGCATGTGACGTTCGCAGCCGGAAGGATTCAATCCCTTTGCCAGCCAGCACCTTCTCCAAGGACTCGATGGCCGCGTGAGGGCCCGAGACGACGCACTGCGTGGGGCTGTTCACCGCGGCAATGCCGAGGCCTTCTCCGAGCAACGGGCTCACCTCCGCCTCGGGACGGGTGATGGCGATCATCGCCCCCGTGGGAGCATCCTGGATGCAGCGTCCGCGCGCCGCCAGCAAGGTCAGCGCCTCTCCCGGATTGAACACGCCCGCCAGGCACGCGGCCACGTACTCGCCCACGCTGTGGCCAATCAGTGCCGCGGGTTGAATTCCCCAGCGCATCCACTGCCGCGCCAGCGCGTACTCCACGACGAAGAGCAAGGGCTGGGTGAGAGACGTCTGCTGAATCTGCTCCTCGGCCCAGGCCAGCTTCTCCGGCTTGGGGAAGAGGACCTCCCGGACATCCCGCTTGAGCAGTCCCTGAAGGGCCTCGCAGCAGTCGTCCACGTCCCGGCGGAACTCGGGCTCGGCCATGTACAGCTCCTGCGCCATCCGCGGGTGCTGGGAGCCCTGGCCTGGAAAGAGGAAAACGGCCTTCTGGGTCTCGGCGCGCGGACGCACCTTCACCGCGGGTGGAGGCGACTCCAGCGCCTGGAGCAGCGAGGGCACATCCTCGGCCACCAGGAAGCGGCGCGCGTCGAACTGGCGCCTCCCCAGCGCGCGGGTGAAGGCAACGTCCGCCACGTCCAGTTCCGGGTGCTGCCTCAGATGCGCCGCGAGCTGCGCCGTCATGGCCTCGAGCGCCTTCTCGGTACGGGCCGACAGCGTGATGAGCTGCCGGGGCCGCGCGCTGCGCACCACCGGAGCGGCCTCCGGCGCCTCCTCGAGGATGACGTGCGCGTTGGTGCCGCCCACGCCGAAGGAGTTGACCCCCGCGCGCCGGGGGGCTCCCTCCGTCCGCGGCCAGGGATGCAGGCTCGTGTTCACGAAGAAGGGGCCCGAGTTGAAATCGATGGCCGGATTGGGGTGCTCGAAGTGCAGGCTGGCCGGAATCGCCTCGTTCTCCAGCGCGAGCACCGTCTTCATCACCGACGCGATCCCCGCCACCGGATCCAGGTGGCCGATGTTCGTCTTCACCGACCCCAGGGCGACCGTCTTCGGCCCCACACCCTTGCCAAACGCCAAGTGCAGGCCCTCGAGTTCGAGCGGATCTCCCACCACCGTGGCGGTGCCATGCGCCTCCACGAAGGAGACACTCTGGGGAGGGATACCCGCTTCGGCGTAGGCTGTCCGGATGCACCGGGCCTGACCGTCAGCGCTCGGCGAGGCGAAGCTGAGCTTACCCTGGCGTCCATCGTTGTTGACCGCCGAGCCGGAGATCACCGCACGGATGGGATCCCGGTCGCGCAGCGCCTGGGCCAGCGGCTTGAGGACCAGGGCCGCCACCCCATTGCCCCAGACTGTTCCGCTGGCGCGCGCATCGAAGGCGCGGCAGTGCCCGTCTCTGGAGAGGATCATCCCCTCCACATGCTCATAGCCCTCCATTTGTGGCAGCCACAGCGCGGTGCCCCCCGCGAGCGCCACATCGGCGCGCCCATCGAGCACCGCCCGGCATGCCATGTCGATGGCCACCAGCGTCGTGGAGCAAGCGGTGTAGACGTAGATGGACTCACCCAGCAGGTTGAACAGATGCGACACCCGCATCGCCATGGCGTTGGCGACCCCGGTGGCCACCACCTCGAACATGGTGCCGTAGTCGTGCCCAAAGGCATCCAGCGCATCGAGGATGTGCCGTGACGGCCCACCCCCTCCATACACGGCGACCCGCTCGCCCAACGTCTCCGGCTCGTAGCCTGCGTCCTCGATCGCCGTCCAGGCATACTCAATGAAGAGCCGCTGCTGCGGATCCATCACCTTCGCGTCCCGCAGCGAGAGTCCGAAGAACTGGGGATCGAACCACTCCGTGTCCGCCAGGAACGCCCCCCGCGGGACAAAGTGGGGCGGCAGATTGCCGCGTGGATCCTTGCGGGAGTCGATGATCTTCTGCGGAATCTGCTGGATGGACTCCGTCCCGGTGCGGAGGTTCTCCCAGAACTGCTCCAGGGTATTCGCTCCGGGAAAGCGTCCCGACATTCCGATAATCGCGACTGGCTCGCGAGCCACACCCATGGACCTTCGCCTTCCTTGATGTTGGCCACTTCGTGGCAAAAAAAGACTGACAGAAGGGCTTTCCGCCTCGACTTTAGACGCCCTTGAGCGCTTCTGAAGAGGAAACGGCGCCCACCGAACCCTCTTCCAAGGGAAGGAAGAGAGTGATGCGCTCCGCCGCCCCTACATTGCGGCTGCGATGCCCTTTGCCGGAGGTATCCTCCATGAGCAGCACGCTGCCCGGCCCCAGCCGCCGGACCTCCCCATCACTCACCTCATAGTCCGCTTCGCCCGCGATCAGGATGGTCAACTCCCTCATCCCCACGGCGTGGAAATCGCTCGCGAAGCCAGGCGGAAAATGACGGAAGCCAGCGCCCAGTGCTGGCCAGAGCGCAGAACAAGCGAGCGCACCCATGGGCTCGAAGGAGACCTCCGCCTCCTCGAAATGACTCTCCTCATCGGGGCCCGTGACGATCTTCAGCAGCCGCATGTCCCTGCTCTCCCTGAAGCCCCCGCGCTCGGACAGAGGGCAGGCAGATATGGTTTTATGACAGGTGGACCTGCCCTGGAATACCCCACAACCAGTATAGAAGCGCTCGAGCCCCACGCTCCAGAGCCAGAGACCCATGTCCGAAGACCCTCGCTCCAAGCTCTCTCCGACGAAGCTCGCGCTCCTGCGTGCCATGCAGCGCGGACAGCTCGCGGGGACGCAGGCCACCGTGCCAACGCCCGCTCCGGAGGCTCGCCCACAGCTCTCCTCGACCCAGGAGCGGCTGCTCTTCTTCGAGCAGCTCCACCCTGGCACCAGCGTGCAGAACCTCTGGAGCTTCTGGCGCCTGACGGGCCCACTGGAAGTGGCGGCGCTCCAGCGCGCGGTGGAGGCACTTGCCCAGCGGCATGATGCGCTGCGCATGTGCTTCGCCTTCGAAGACGGCCATCCCACCCTTGTGGTGGATCCGGCGCCCCGGCTGAAGGTGGCCGTCGTGGAGCTGGCCTCGCCGCCCACGCACGAGGAGCTGCTCCGGCTTGCCCGCGAACACGCGGAGGCCCCCTTCGAGCTCACACGCGGCCCCCTGGCGCGGATCATCCTGTGGCAGACGCGGGCACACGAGCACTGGTTGCTCCTGGTGGCGCATCACACCATCTTCGATGGCTGGTCACTCGGCCTCTTCCTCCAGGAGCTGAGCGCGTACTACCGGGCGTATACGGCAGGCCAACTCCCACCGGTCGAGTCCGGGCGGGGCTACGTCGAGGCCGTCCACAGGCAACGGACCACCCTTCGCCCCGAGGCGCTGAAGCGGCAACTGTCCTACTGGCGCGAGCAGTTGGGCGGGGGGGGGTCCGCGCTGCAGCTGCCGGGACAGCGGCCCGCGGCACGGAGCTTCGCGGGAGCGCTCTATCGCTTCGAAGTACCCGCAGCCCTCGCTGCCGAGGTGAAGGCGCTCGGCCGCTCGGAGAACACCACGGCCTTCGCCATCCTGCTCACGGCATTCCTCGCGGTGCTGCACCGCTTCAGCGGCGAGGCAGAGCTGGTGGTGGGCACGCCCGTCTCGGGGCGCCTGCACCCTGGCCTGGAGCAGGTGTTGGGCCCCTTCATCAACACGCTCGCCCTGCGCACGGACGTCTCAGGCAATCCCTCCTTCCGTGAACTCCTCTCGCGGGTGCGCGAACGGCTCGCGGGAGCCCTGGCGAATCAGGAACTCCCGTTCCAACAGGTGGTGGAGGCACTTCCTCGTGTCCGCACCGCGGGCCGGCAGCCGTTCCAGGCGATGTTCATCTTCCATAACCAGCCCTCCGCGGCCTTCTCCGCCGAAGGATTGGAGGTGAGCCGGGTGGAGCTGGATGCCACCACCTCGCAGTTCAGCCTGTGCCTGGAGGTGGAAGACGCTCCGGGTGGAATGCGGGCCGTGTTCCAGTACGGCACGGACATCCTGGAAGCATCCCTCGTGGCCCGGCTGGCAGAGGGCTTCCAGCGCCTGCTCACGGCGGCGGTGGCCGCCCCCAGACGCCGGCTCCTCGAGCTGCCCCTGCTCTCGGAGGCCGAGCGCCAGCAGCAGCTCATTGACTGGAACGCTACCGCCGCCCCCGTTCCCGCCTCCGACGTGGCCCAGGAGTTCGAGGCCCAGGCACGCGCCACCCCCGGTGCGGTGGCCCTGCGCTTTGGACACGAGGCGCTCACCTACCGTGAGCTGGATGCGCGCGCGAGCACCCTCGCGGCCCTGCTCGTACAGCTCGGCGCGGGCCCCGAGCACATCGTCGCCCTCTGCCTCCACCGCTCCGTGGAGATGGTGGTGGGCATGCTGGCCACGCTCAAGGCAGGCGCGGCCTACCTCCCCCTGGATCCCACCTACCCGCCCGCGCGGCTCGCCTTCATGCTCGAAGACAGCCGCGCCACCGTGCTCCTCACGGAGAACGCGCTCAAGCCGCTCCTTGCCCAGGTTTCCCTTCCCGTGTTGCTGCTGGACGCGCCGGACCGCTTCGACGGAGGGATGTCCACGCGCTCCGCTGCCGGGATTCCTGCCGAGAGCCTCGCCTATCTTATCTACACCTCTGGCTCCACCGGCACGCCCAAAGCGGTGATGGTGACGCGGCGCAACCTCGCCGCATTCCTCCCGGCCATGGACAGGTGCCTTCGAAGGGAGGGCCCGGGGGTGTGGCTGGCGGTCACCACGATTGCCTTCGACATCGCGGGGCTGGAGCTGCTCTGGAGTCTCACCCGCGGCTTCACCGTGGTGCTGGCCCCCGAACAGAATGGCCGCGCCCGGCGCCCAGGGGTCCCTCATGCGCCTCTGCCCGAACTCCTCTTGAACCACGGCGTCACCCACTTGCAGTGCACGCCCTCGCTCGCCTCTCTCCTCCTGGAGGACTCCAAGACCGCGCATGCGCTCGGGGGCTTGCGCACGCTCGTGCTGGGAGGAGAGGCCCTTCCCCCCGCCCTCGTATCGCAGCTGCGCCAGTGGACACGGGCGCGGATCCTCAACGCCTACGGTCCCACCGAAACGACCATCTGGTCGTCCACACACGAGGTGGCCGCCGCAGAGGAGCCCATCTCCATCGGCCAGCCCATCGCGAATACCGAGCTCTACGTCCTCGACGCAGCACTGACACCAGTGCCCATCGGGGCCGTGGGCGAGCTGTACATTGGCGGAGCGGGGGTGACACGGGGGTACTCCACGAGGCCAGAGCTGACCGCGGAGCGCTTCGTCCCGGAGCCGTTCTCGGGCCGGGCCGGCGCAAGGATGTACCGGACCGGAGATCGCGCGCGATACCGCCCGGACGGACGGGTGGACTTCCTCGGACGGGTGGATCACCAGGCCAAGCTGCGGGGCTTTCGCATTGAGCTGGGCGAGGTGGAGTCCGTGGTGGGCCAGCACCCTGGCGTGCGGCAGGCAGCCGTCCTGGTGCGCGAGGACACTCCAGGGGAACAACGGCTGGTGGCCTACTACGCGCCCACGGGGGAGCCCCCCTCTCCCGAGGCGCTGCGCGCCTTCATTCGGGAACGGCTCCCCGAGTACATGGTGCCCAGCGTCTGGATGTGCCTGGAGGAGCTGCCGCTCACGGACAACGGGAAGGTGAACCGGCGCGCGCTTCCCGTCCCGCAGGTTCCAGACGAGGCTGCCTCCGAGCCCCTGGCAACCCCTACCGAAGAGGTGGTGGCGCGCATCTGGGCGGAAGTGCTGCACCTGCCGCGTGTGCACCGGACCAGCTCCTTTTTCGAACTGGGGGGACACTCGCTGCTCGCCACCCGCACCATGGCGCGTCTCCGCGAGGCACTCGCGGTGGATGTCCCCCTCTCGCTGCTCTTCGAGAAGCCCGTGTTGGGAGAGCTGGCCGCAGCGCTCCAGGCGGCCGGGAAGACGTCGTCTCCCCCTTCGCCCAGGCGGCTGCCCCCGGACACCCGCCCCGTGCCCTCCCCAGGCCAAGAGCAGCTGTGGTTCCTGGACCAGCTTGAACCGGACAGCCCGCTCTACAACCATGACGTGATGATCCGCCTCGCGGGTCCGCTCGACGAGAAGGCGCTTCAGCGTGCCCTCCAGGAGATCGTCCACCGCCACGAGGTGCTTCGGACCCTCTTCACCCGCGATGAGGATCAGGTGAGGCCCGTGGTGCGTGCGGACATGGAGGTCCCCCTCGCAAGGGAGGACTTCTCCCAGGTGCCCACGGACGAGCGTCCGCAGGCACTCGAACGGGCCGCTGTGCTCCAGGCGCGCAGGCCCTTCTCTCTGGCCCACGGCCCCCTGCTGCGCTTCACCCTCTTCCGGCTGGCCGCGCATGAGCACGTCCTGCTGCTGGTCATCCACCACATCATCTGGGATGGGTGGTCCGCGGGCGTGCTGGCCCGTGAGCTGGGGGCGCTGTACGAAGAGTTCGCTGCCGGCCGGCCCTCGCCGCTGCCCGCCCTGCCGCTCCAGTACACCGACTATGCGGCCTGGCATCGCCAGGTGTTCTCGGGGAAGCACCTGGAGGCGGAGCAGGCCTTCTGGCGCCACGAACTGCCCGAGGCTCCCCGGCTGGAGTTGCCCACCGACTACCGGCGTCCGCCGAAGCAGCGCCTTGAGGGAGCCATCGAGCGAATCCAGTTGCCACGCCCGCTGGTGGCATCGCTGGAAGCAGTGGGCCAGCGCGAGGGGGCCACGCTCTTCATGACCCTGCTGGCCGCATTCCAGACGTTCCTCCACCGTCTTACGGGCCAGGAGGACATCCGGGTCGGCGCCCCCGTGGCCAACCGCGGCCGCCCCGAGTTGGAGGGGCTGCTCGGCTACTTCGTCAACACCCTGGTCTTCCGGGGAGAGCTGGGGGGAGAGCCCACCTTTCTGGAGCTGCTCCAACGGGTGCGTCAGACCGCGCTGAGCGTCTACGCCCACCAGGAGACGCCGTTTGCCCGGATCGTAGAGGCCCTCCGGCCCGAGCGGGACCTGAGCACCTCACCGCTCTTCCAGGTGATGCTCATCCTGCAGAATGCCCCCGTGGGCGAACTGCGCATGGGGGCGCTTCAGGTGGAACGGCTGGAGGTGCCCGTCACCACCGCCCGGTTCGATCTGACCCTGATGCTGGAGCCAACCCCCGAGGGCCTGAGTGGCTGGCTCAATTACGATACGGCCCTCTTCGAGGCGCGTACCATTCGCCGCTGGGTGGGGCAGCTCCAGGTCCTGCTCGAAGCGGTGGTGGCGCGGCCTGCATCCCGGCTTTCCGAACTCCCCTTGCTCTCCTCTCAGGAAATGGACCGCTTGCTTGCACCCATTTCCGAGCCGGAAAGCACCTTGGGTGACCTGTGCCTGCATGAACTCTTCGAGAGACATGCTCGGCAAACGCCAGACGCCCTTGCGGTCTGCTTCGAAGAGCGCTCGTGGACTTACGCCCAGCTTGAGGCACGCGCCAACCACTTGGCCCACGCGCTGATCGAACGCGGCGTGGCCTCGGGGGCCCGTGTGGCGCTCCTGTTGGAGACCGGCTTCGAGCAGGTCGCGGCGGGGCTCGCGGTGCTCAAGGCGGGGGGCGCCATGGTGTACCTCGATGTCCTTCACCCCGGGGGCCGTCTGGGGCAGATCCTCGATGATGTGGAGCCGGCCGGCCTCCTCTCGACGCCCTCGGCGCTCGCGACCCACCCAGAATTGGCGGCACGGGTGCCATGGGTGCTGGACGTGACGCAGGTGACCGGTCCGGCCGGCGCCGCGGGCCCCCCCGGGAGAGCCCGGCCAGAAGACGCGGCCTATCTCGTCTACACCTCGGGCTCCACGGGCCGCCCCAAGGGAATCGAGCAATCCCACCGCAGCTTCCGCCAGTTCCTGGAATGGCAGTCCGCCGAGTTCAGCATGGCGGCCCAGAAGCGGATCGCCATCTGGTCGCCCATCACCTACGACGCCTGCTACTGCGAGCTGCTGGGCGCGCTGTGCTTCGGCGCGACGGCGGTCCTGGCTCCGATGGAGGTCCGCGTCAGCCCTACTGCCATGAAGGACTGGCTGCGCCGCGAGCGCATCCATCTTTTGCAGACGGTGCCAAGCTTCGCCACGCGCTTGTTGGAGTCGTTGGAGCCCGCCGCGGCAGGCGCCGCGTTCCCGGAACTCCAGTATGTGCTCCTGTCGGGAGAGCCCCTGCCCGTTCCCTTCGCCCGCGCGTGGCTGGAGCGGCTGGGGCCGCGGCCCGCGTTGATCAACCTGTATGGGCCTACCGAGACGGTGCTTGCCACCCATTACGCCGTGCGCGAGGTCGCGGCCCACGCGAGATCCATCCCGGTGGGCGAGGCCATCGGCGGCAGACAGATCCTCCTGCTCGACGCGAACCAGCGCCCGGCGCCCCCTGGGGCCAAGGGCGAGGTCTACATCCGCAGCCGCTACCTCACGCGTGGCTACTTCCGGCGCGAGGAGGAAACGCGCAAGGTCTTCCTGCGCAATCCGCTCACGGGGCGAGAAGACGATCCCGTCTACCGGACCGGAGACTTCGCGCGGCTGAGCGCGGATGGAACGCTGGAGTTCTTCGGGCGCGCGGATCACCTGGTGAAGATCCGGGGCAACCGGGTGGAGCTGGGCGAGGTGGAGACCGTGCTCGCGCGCCACGAGGCGGTGGTGGAGTGCGCCGTGGTATTGCGGCTGGCCGAGAAGACGGAGGAGCCGCGCTTGGTGGCCTACATCGTGGCCACACGGGCACTCGCGACGGGGGAACTGCGCGAGTACCTCTCCCGTCAACTGCCTGCCTTCATGGTGCCCTCGTTCTTCATCCCGCTGGAGAAGCTGCCCCGCACGAGCACCCACAAGATCGACCGGTCCGCCCTTCCCGCGCCGGCCCTGCCAAGCCCCAGCCAGGAGGCGGGCTGGGTGGACCCCTCGGCCGGCTACGAGCGGAGGATCGCTGAAATCTGGCAGGAGGTGCTCGGATTGGAACGGGTGAGCGCGCACGACAACTTCTTCGACCTGGGAGGCCACTCGCTGCTGTTGGTCCAGGTCCAGGGACGGCTGGAGCGGGCGCTGGGGCAGCCGGTACCGCTCGTCATCCTGCTGCAACACCCCACGGTCAGCGCGCTGGCCCGGTGGTGCACGCAAGCCCCGCCGCCCCCCAGGGTGGAGCAGCACCAGAGCCAGGCGGAGAACCGGCGTGCCGCCATGAAGAGACTGATGGAGCGGCGCGCCTCTCCCCCCTCGAAGGGCAAATCCGGGAACGACAACGATGGACACTAAGAACATCCTCGAAGAGCTGACGCGCCGCTTCTCCAGCCAGGGGCTGGAGCGGGTGGAGGAGTGTCTCAAGTACATGAGTGGTGAGAAGACCCCGGTCTATCCCCACCCACACCAAGAGCCCACCCGGCTCTACTTCCCCGGCCTGAGTGCCAAGGCGTGGCACGACACGGCGGACTTTCCCTGGGTGGCGGACATCGAGCACTCGTGGCAAGCCGTCCTCGGCGAACTCCAAGGCCTCCAGGAGAGCAAGGCAGGCTTCTACCCCTACGAGGATCCCTACACCCTTGAGCTCGGTTGGAAGGGCTGGGACACCTATACGCTCTACCGTAAAGGCAAGCGGCACGAGAAGAACGCCGCCCGCTGTCCGCAGACCATTCAGCTGCTGGAGAAATCACCGCGCGGGGTACGCCAAGGCATGTTCACGCGCCTCAACCCAGGGGCGCACCTGACGCCCCACACGGGTGGCGTGAACGTGGTGCTCACCTGCCACCTGGGGTTGATCATCCCCGAGGGGTGCTCCATCCGCGTGGGAGATGACATCCGTGGCTGGACGCCGGGCAAGTGCCTCATCTTCGACGACAGCTTCATCCATGAGGTGTGGCACAAGGGCAGCGAGGTGCGGACCATTCTCCTGTGGGATATCTGGCACCCGGATCTCACCGAAGTGGAGATCCAAGCGCTCAACTACCTGTTTCCCATCTTCGACAAGTCGCTGCGCGGCGGTGATCGGGCGGCGGCCGGTGGAATGAAGCAGCGGTGAGCGGGGTGGCCCCTCCTGGAGGCACCGGACATTGAACGGACCTGAGCGGGCATGTAACTTCAGAGGCCAGGAGACCGCATGACCGGCCCCGCACGCGCAGCATTTCGTCTCGAAGGATGGCGCAAGCTGGAGTTCATGCGCCGGATGGCCGGGAACGCCCAGGAGGCGTTCCGGTGGATGCACGCCACGTACGGGAAGACCGTCGCGCTGCACATCCGGGGCGGAGAATATGTCTCCACCATTGAGCTCAGCAGCGTGCGGCGCGTGCTCAAGGACAATCACCAGAACTACAGCAAGGGCACCCAGTATACCGAGTTCGAGCCCTTGTGGGGGAAGGAGAACCTCCTCGCATCGCATGGCGAGGCCTGGGCACGTCATCGCCGCGTCGTGGCAGCCGAGTTCCACCCAGGCCACCTCGCGCACTACCAGCCACTGATCGTCCACCACACGCGGGCGCTGCTCGACTCGTACGCGCAAGGCTCGCGCACGGGCGAATCCTTCCCGCTCTACGAGGGGGTACGGTCGCTGATCATGCGCATCCTGTGTGAAAAGTGGTTCGGCGTACTGCCCGGCCCGGCCGTCCAGCGCATGGGCGCACTGCTCACCGAACTCACCGACATCGCCGGCGCGCGCGCATTCGTCCCCCTCAAGCTGCCGTTGTGGCTGCCCACGCCCACGCACGTCCGCTATCGCCGTCTGCTGGACGAACTCCAGGCCCTGCTTGCGCGCATCCTGCATGAGCACGGGGCCGAGGCTCAGGCCCGGATGAACCTGCTCGGCCAGATGCTGGCCGCCCAGAACGCCGAGCCCCGGCACGCCATGACCGAACAGGAGCTGCTCGGCAACCTCGTCGTGCTGTTGCTGGCCGCCTACGAGACACCGACCTTGGGGTGGACGCTCTACTTCATTGGCAAGTCCCCCCATGCCGCCGAACGCATCCAGGCGGAAGTCCAGCAGGTGCTGGGCGAGCGCGCCCCGGAGATGGAGGACCTGCCGCGCCTGCAATACGTGCGCATGTGCGTCGACGAGGGGATGCGAATGTTCACGGTTTCTCCCCTGCTGATACGCCAGGCCCTGGCCCATGATGAGCTTGGCGCCCATCCCATCGAGGCCGGAACCCACGTCGTGGTCCCCTCGTGTGTCCTCCATCAGGATCCAGAGCTGTGGCCCCGGCCGCACGAATTCCAGCCGGAGCGCTTCGCGGATCCAGCGAGCATTCCGCCCTACAGCTTCATGCCCTTTGGCAAGGGGGCTCGCGAATGCATTGGCAGCGCATTGGCGCGCCAGTTCAGCACGGCCATCGTGGCGATGCTGTTTCAGCGCTACACGTACACCCTCGAGCCGGGCTACGAGGCCCGGCCCAACAACAAGTTCACCCCCTATCCCCTGGGCAACGTCCCGGCGTACCTGCAGCCGCGGGCCGCGTAATCCCCTGGCCTGGACATGCTCCGGCTGCTCCTCGGCGAATCCCGGCGGCAAGTGCTGCTCTCCACCCTGGGCGGACTGGTGGCCGGTGCGGCCACGGCAGGCTTGCTCGAGCTCATCCACCAGGCGCTTGCCACCCCCGAGCCCCCGGCGTGGAGCGGATGGGCATTCGCGGGCCTGTGTGCCGTCTCCACCGGCACCCGGCTCCTCTCGGAGTTCTACATCCAGCGGAGCACCTTGGAGCTGGTTCACTCGCTGCGCCAGCGCCTCGCCCGCCGCCTCGCCGCCGCGCCCATTCAAGCCATCGAGGCACTCGGCGCCCCCACGCTGCTCGCTTCCGTGACGGACGATGTCATCCACATCTCGCAAGGCGTGCCCCACGCATGCGTCCTCCTGATGACCGCCCTTTTCCTGCTCGCATGCGTGCTCTACCTGGCCCTGCTGTCACCGGGCCTCCTGGGACTGCTTTTGCTGCTCGGCATCGGGGGCGCCGGGCTCTGGCGGTGGGTGATGAGCCGGGCCCAGTCCCGGCTCAAGCTCGCCCACGGTGCCAATGAGGCCCTGCACCACGCCCTACAAGGGCTGACGGAGGGCAGCCGGCAGCTCAAGCTGAGCCGGGCCAGCCGCGACGACTTCTTTTCGATGGCGGTGGAGCCCGCCGCCGAGCGTGCCCGGGCGCACCTGCAGCGGGCGCGCGGGTGGTACGCGGCCGCGGATGCGGGCTCCCAACTGCTCTTTTTCATCAGCCTCGGACTGCTCATCTCCCTGGGTGGACGTCTTCCCGGAGTCCGCGAGAGCGTGCTGCCCATGGCTTTGATGGTGCTCATGTTCGCGTTGGAGCCGCTCCGGCGCGCACTCTCCGGCCTGCCCCTGCTCGCGCAGGCGCAGGTTTCGCTGCGAAACCTGCGGCGCATTGAAGCCGCGCTGGAGCACGCGGCGCCCGAAGCCCGGCCGCTCACATCCCCGGCTCGCCTCGCCTGGCGCCAGCTGGAGCTGCGCGGCATCCAACTGCGCCATCCTGAAGCCCGGGAGCGAGGCTTCCAGCTCGGCCCCCTCGATCTCGTGCTACGCCCTGGCGAGCTGGTCTTCCTCGTGGGAGGCAACGGCCACGGCAAATCGACCTTGGGGAAGATCCTCACCGGCCTCTACATCCCGGATGCCGGACACATCGCATTGGATGGCGAGCGCATCACCGCCAACAACCGCGAGTGGTACCGGCAACACTTCTCGGTGGTCTTCTCGGACCACTACCTGTTCGAGGATCTCCATGCGCGCGACGCGGCGCTCGACACCCGGGCACGCGAGTACCTGGCCCTTCTCGGCGTGGAGTCCAAAGTGAGCGTGCGCGGGGGGACTTTCTCCACCACGGCGCTGTCTCAAGGCCAGCGCAAGCGGCTCGCCCTCGCCGCCGCGCTGGTGGAAGACCGGCCCCTCTACGTGCTCGACGAGTGGGCCGCCGAGCAAGATCCGGTGTTCAAGCAGACCTTCTACGAGCACATCCTCCCGGCCCTGCGGGCGCAGGGCAAGACCCTGCTGGTCATCAGCCACGATGACCGCTACTTCCATCTGGCCGACCGCCTCCTGGAACTGGTGGACGGAGCACTGCATGAGCGCTCCTGAGCGCTTCTTCACCCTTCTGGGTCCTGTCCATTAGGCTGCGGCGCATGCAAACGGCCCCAACGCCTCGCGTTTCGATTCTGATGCCGACGTACCGCCAGTCGTCCTTCATTCGCCGGGCACTGGAGGGACTGCGCGCTCAACGCTTCCAGGACTGGGAACTCATCATCTTGGATGACGGCTCCGATGATGACACGCAGCAGGTGCTTCAGCCCTACCTCGGCGAGCCACGCATCCGCTACCACCGCCTGGAGCGCAACAGCGGGCTGGGCCATGCGCTGGGCCTGGCGGCATCCATGGCGCACGGCCAGTACATCGCATACCTGCCGTCTGACGACGTGTACTACCCAGAGCACCTGGAGCGGCTGGCGGCAGTGCTCGATGCGCGCCCGGACATCTACCTGGCCTATGGCGGCGTGCACTGGACCGTCCGCTCCGCGTACAGCGACCAGATCGGCCGGGGCCAGTACTGGACGAACGACCGCCATGAGCCCACGCTCCTGGGCTCCGTGCCGGAGAACACCGAGGCGGATGTCCTCGAGCGGGTAAGCGATCAGCCCGAGGACAACAACTTGCTGGCGCTGGTCCAGGTGATGCACCGGCGAACCCTGGAATCAGCGCAGCACTGGCCGCCACGCTCGGAGATTGTCTCCGACCGGCTCGAGGCCAACTTCTGGCGGGGCTTGCTGTCGCGAGGCGCCCGCTTCGCCTACTCGGGCGCTGTCAGCTGCGAGCGGGTGCTGCACACGGAGAACCACAGCAACCTCATCCTCAACGTCCTGCAGGGCGGGCTGTCGCGTTACCGTGAGCACTACGGCATCGCCCAGGGCGAGGCCCTCAACTGGCAGCCTTCCCGGGGCTTCCCCGTGGACGAGCGCGTGGCCTATGCGCGCTGGCGCACGCCCCGCCCGCCGCCTGCACGCCGGGGGCTGAAGATCCTCCTGGTGGGAGAGCTCGGTTTCAACGCCGAGCGGATCCTCGCGTTCGAGGAGCAAGGCCACACGCTGTCTGCCTTGTGGTCGCGCGCGGAGATCTGGGACACGGCGGGCACCACCGCGTATGGCCACATCGAGAACATCCCCGCCGACTCGCGCTGGCGCGAGCGGGTGCGGGAGATTCAGCCCGACATCATCTACGCCCTGCTGAACTGGCAGGCCCTGCCCCTGATTGACACCGTGCTGGACGCGCGGCTGGGCATCCCCATGGCGTTCCACTTCAAGGAGGCACCGTTCTTTTGCTACCAGCGGGGGCTCTGGCCGACGCTGATGCGCGTGCTCTCCCAGAGCGACGGGCAGATCCTCATCAATGAGGAGTCCTTCGAGTGGTACCAGTACGCCACGGATGGGATGCTCCAGCGCGACAACGTCCTCATCCAGGACGGAGACCTGGTCAAGCGGGAATGGATGACGGACGAATGGGCGCCGAAGCTGTCGGACCAGGATGGACAGCTACACACCGTGTGCACGGGCCGCCCCCTCGGCCTGGATCCTCGCGAAAGCGCCAAGGCCGGCGAGTTCGTCATGTCCATTCTCCAGGCAGGCATCCATGTGCACCTGTACGGAGGAGCCTTCTTCCAGAACGCGCCCCGGGAGTTCCTCGATCAACTCAGGGCGAGCGGGTTGGTCCACACGCACCCCCCCGTGGGCCCGGCGGACTGGGTGCGCGTGCTCTCCCAGTATGACGCCGCCTGGTGTCACATCTTCACGAGCTCCAACCAGGGAGAGCTGCGCCGCGCGGACTGGATCGACCTCAACCTGCCGGCGCGCCTGGGAACCTACGCTTCGGCGGGCTTGCCGTGGATCCTCAGGGACAACAGCCACTCGCGGGTAGCCCTCGACACGCTGGCCCGGCGGCTCGACGTGGGCATCTTCGTCAACAACGGAGCGGACCTGGCGCGGCAGCTGCGCGACCGGCCACGGCTCCAGCAACTGTCTCGCAACATGCGTGAGGCCCGAAGCACCTTCTGCTTCGATGACCAGCTGCCACCGCTCGTGGACTTCTTCCACCGGCTCATCGCTCGCCGCCGCAGCGCTTGAGCCCTGCCCTCAGCCCTTCGCCAGAAAGATGCCGGAGTTGGCCCGGTTTGGGTCCGGGTAGGTCACCTCGGGTTTGCCCAGCATGAGCCGGTCCGCGAGCTCCACGCCCTGCATGAAGGAATGGTCCTGGTTGCCAGCCTCGTACTTCCAACCGCCGAACCGCCCGCGTGAGTACACGCGCCGGGCCTCCAGCGCCGGGTGGATCTGGGCGAGAACCTCGTCACGGCCGGTGAAGGGCGTGGGGTAGCCGTGCTCCAGGCGCATGTGCCAACGGCTCACCACTTCGGCACCGGGTGAGATCAGCGCATCGCGCCGCATGGCGTCCACCGTCCATTCCATCAGGCCGCGCGCGGGCAGCGGCCGGTCCGCGGACTCGCAGACCTCGGCCATGAGGGACCAGTAGCCGTCCCCCTCGGGCACGAGGTGCGGCGAGTAGTTCGAGAACACCGTCACCCGGTAATAGGGGCTGTGTTCCTCGGGGAAGTACATCCAGCACTTGTTCGTGAGGCTCTCCGGCTTGCCATGCCGGAGGCCCACGCCGAGCACGTGCACGGAGCTGTAGCGCATCTGGCTCCCCGCCCGCCGGACCTCGGGCGGCAGCGGCTCGCAAATGCGCGAGAGGACATCAATGGGCAGCGTGGAGATGAGCGTGTCGTAGCCCAAGCGCCTGCCGTCCTCCAGGACGGCCACCCGCGCGTCGAGTTCGAGCCGCACAACATGACACCCGGCGGACAGATGTTCCGGACCGATCAGGCCGACAACCCCCTTCCAGATGGCGCCCGTGCCGCCGCGCAGCGGGAAGCGGAAGCGGTTGTTGGGCCCCCAGGAGACATCGTCCCGCTGCTCACGGATGTTGCGCTCGATGCGCTCCAGGTCCGGGACGGCCACCCGCTCGCCCATCCAGCCCACCCCCATGGCGGAGGGCGGGCAGCCCCAGACCTTGGTGTTGTACGGGGACATGAAGAGGTCGCAGAGCGCCCGGCCGAAGTTGCGCTCGAGCCACTCCCCGAAGTGTGCAGGCGGCACGCCGCTCACGCGGGACCGGGCGGCGTGCCGCAAGCCGTCGAGCACCCGCTCCCGGTCCTGCGCATCCAGTCTGTGGATGTTGTTCTGGAAGGGATAGGGAATGAACCGCTCCTTGAGCCATACCCACGACTCGCGCTCGTGCCAGAGCCACTCCTTGAGCGCCAGTTCCAGGACGGAGTCGTAATAGGCGTAGTGGCTGAATTGCACATGGCCGCCCAGATCCCAGGTGAAGCCCTGGGAATCCACGTGGCTCGCCGCGAGTCCGCCGGGACCGGGGCCCTGCTCGAGCAGTTGGAAGTCCGTCATGCCCAACTCCTGGAGCCGGTAGGCCGCTCCAAGACCGGTGGGTCCGGCACCAAGAATGAGCACCCTTCCGGGATCATTCACGTTCATGGGTCACTGCCTCGCTGGGGATGCGATCGATGCTTCGCGAAAACGTCCATTCTCGAGTGTCAGGACGCGATCCGCGTTGGCGAAATAACGGTCGTCGTGGGTGACAATCAGCACGCCCTTGCCGCGCGCCTTCAGCTCTGGGACGAGCTGCCGGTAAAAGAAATCCTTGAAGCCTGGAGCCAGCTCGGCGGCGGGCTCGTCGTAGACGGCGAGGGGCTTGTCCTCAAGGAGGGAGACGAGCAAGGCCAAGCGCTTGCGCTGCCCTTGCGAGAGCTGCGTCGTCGAGAAGTGGCGCCCATGCAGCCGCACCTCTCCCTCAAGCCCCAGCCGGGTCAGATGCGTGCGCGCCTCCTCCTCCAGTGAAGGGCCGCTGATTCCGTAGAGGCCATCGAAGAGGTGGTGGTCAGAGAAGACGGCCGAGAAGTGTTGCTGGTACCATTCGAGATCCGCATCAGTGATGAGCCGGCCATCCAAGACGATCTCGCCGCTCTCGGGACGGTAAAGGCCGGTGAGGAGCTTGAGCAACGTCGACTTGCCGCTGCCGTTGCCGCCAGCGATGAAGACGACCTCGCCCGGGTGCAGGGTGAAATCGATGGGGCCGAGAACGAAGGTGCGCTCGCCCCCCTGAACGTACCCGTGTGACACCCCGCGAAGTTCGAGCCGCCGCCACGATGCGCCAGGCACGGGGGGCGGAGGCGCGCCTGCGGACGGGGCCGGCGACAGGCCGAGCCGCTCAAGGCTGTCCAGCGCCACGGAAGCACGCGAAAGTTGATGCACGGCGAGCAGCACCTCTCCGAGTGGCAGCATCAGGTACAAGAGCGTGACGGTGGCCGCGGCCCTGACCGGGGGCTCCACCCAGCCTGCCCGGGGTGCCACGAAGAGCACCAGGCCAATGCTCCCCAGGAACAGCAGCGAGCCCCACTGTCCTCCGGCCACGAACAGGCGGATGGCAGCCCAGAGCTGGTCGCGCAGGGCACGCACGTTGTCCCCGAACCGGCCCAGGAGAAAGGCCTCGCGCCGGCCCGCATGGAGCTTGAGCTGCTTGCTGCCCGCGACGAGCGCGCGCAGGTGCTCGTGCAGGATCCCCTGGGACCGATGGGCCTCCTCGAAGCGGCGGACGCCCTCGGATGCAAGCGCCCGGTAGGTGACGGTCCCCAGCGCCAGGACGAGCGACAGGACCATCAGCAAAGGAAGGGACACCATGCCCAGGATGAGCAGGCAGGCCGCCACCAGCACGAGGTTCACCACCAGCGAGGAGACGAAGGACAGCGCCTGAGCAATGAGCGTGACGTCCTCGGTGAGGGCCGACAACAGCCGGGCAGGCCCTACCTCTTCGAGCTGGCGCAGGGGGGCGGCCAGCAGATGACGGCCCAGTTGCATCCGCAGGTCGAAGACCGCCTTCAGCGAACTCCGGATGAAGAGCTGCTCCGAGGCCACCTTCGTCAGGAACATCGCGCCGCACAGGGCGAAGAAGACCTCCAACGCAAGGCCCCCCGGCTCCGGACGGGAGGCCCAACGCCCCACGAGGGCCAGCAGCCCGGCGGTCATGAGCCCCGAGACCAGCCCGGCCAAGGCCGAGAGCAGTACCCCGGCCGGGGCCCGGCGCAGGAGGAACGCAATCAGGCTCACCCGGTCCTCCGGCCGCCGCGGCTCACGAGCCCTGGACCTTGCTCATGCGCGCCAGCAGTGCCTCGGCCTCGGAGTCCGACAACCCCTCCAGCTTGCGCAACAACTGAGCATCCACCGCGCGGGCCAGTCCTCGCACGGTCAGGTCCGCCATCGCCTCCTCCAGACTGATCTGAACCTGAAACACTTCCCCGAGCCGGTTGACCGACTGCGCGGCGAGCACGGAATCACCGCCCAGTGCGTAGAAGCTGGCTCCGGGGCCTACCTGCTCGACGCGCAGCCCAAGCAGCTCCGCCCAGATGCCGGCGATGACCTGCTCCGTCTCGGTACCGGGAGCCTCCTGGGCCACGCTGGCCTCGTGCGCATCGAAGCGCAGTTCGCCCACGGCCTTGAGCGTGCCCGCGAGGAAGGCCTTCTTGCAGTCCTGCCGCCGGATCTTCCCACTGGACGTTTTGAGGATGCTCTTGGGCTCGATGAGCACGACGGCCGCCACCGGGATGGCATGGGTGGTGGTGATGGCTTGGCGGATTGCCTCCGCCGCCTCGGCGGCATTCGAGGTGGCCGGATCGGCCACCTCCTGGACGATGACCACCTGCTCCTCTCCGTCACGCTCCAGCCCGAACGCGGCCCCACATCCCGAGCGCAATCCCGGATAGCTGGACTCGGCCGTGGCCTCGAGATCATTCGCGTAGTGGTTACGCCCGTGGACGATGAGCATGTCCTTGAGCCTTCCCACGACAAAGAGCTCGCCGGCGCGCAGAAAGCCCAGGTCTCCGGTGCGCAGGTAGGGCCCCTCCCCGCTCGCCAAACGCGCCTCGAAGGTGGCCGCGCTCTCGGCGGACTGCCAGTAGGAATCGGCGACGCAGGCATTGGAGATCCAGATCTCCCCAATGCCGCCCGGGGCGCATGGCACCCGCGTCTCCGGCTCGACCACCCGGACGTCGCCCAGCATCAAACTGCCACTGCTCACGAGGGTCACAGCTTCCGGAGAGCCCGCCGGAAGCGCCAGGGCCTCACGCCGCTCCAGCGCCCGCCGATCAAAGCTGACGAACACCGGGCGGCCCGCGGACACGGCGAGCGTCGCCTCGGCGAGGCCGTAGCACGGCAGAAAGCTGTTCTCGCGGAAGCCGGAGGGAGCATAGGCCCGGGCGAAGCGCTCCAGGGTCGCGGCACGCAAGGGCTCCGCGCCGTTATAGGCCACCTGCCAGCAGCTCAGGTCGAGCGCCGCCGCCCGCTCGGGCTGAAATCTGCGCACGCACAGCTCGTAGGCGAAGTTTGGCCCCCCACTCGTGGTCGCCCGGTAGCGCGAGATGGCCTCCAGCCACCGCAGGGGCGAGCCGAGGAAATCAAACGGCGACATCAGGACGCAGTGCCCCCCCAGATACATGGGTTGAAGCACATTCCCGATGAGCCCCATGTCGTGGTAGAGCGGCAGCCACCCCACGACGACCGTCTTCTCCCCGTGCCCGAAGGCCTTGCGGATGAAGTCCTCCTGCACCATGAGGTTGTCGTGAGTGACGCGCACCCCCTTGGGAGCGCGGGTGGAGCCCGAGGTGTATTGGAGAAAAGCCACTGAGCGGCCCTCGATCTCGGGCCGATGCCAGCGGGCGCTGTCGTCCTCCAGGTCATCGGTACTCAGCCACGCCAGCGTCTTGAGCACCTCCGAGGACCCCAGCAGCGGTTCGGCGAATCCCAGAATGGCCGAGGTGGTGAGGGCCACGGCTGCACCTGAGTCCGCGGCCACTCGCTCGAGCCCCGCGGGGGATTTGCCTGGCAGGGGGGGGAAGACGGGCACCGCCACCCTACCCGCGTAAAGGCAGCCGTAGAACGCCGCAATGAACTCCAGGCCCGGAGGATAGACCAGCAGCGCCCGCCCACCGGCGGGAAGCCGGGTCCGAAGCACGTTGGCGATGGTGCGGGCCTTGCGGTCGAGCTGTCCATACGTGATCTGGAGTTCCTCACGCTCGCCGTCCACCAGGAAGGTGTAGGCCAGGGCGTCCGGCTGACGCTCGCTCCACCCCCGGAGGACATCGGCCAAGGTCTCGTGACGCGCGGACGGTGCTCGGCTGAGAAGTGAATTCATGGTGTGTTGGAGCGCAGGGTACTGGGCAGTTCCAGGTGGAGGCAATGATAGGATCCCTCCTGAGCAGGATTCGCGAGTAGCCGCCCGGCGGGCCCGTCACAGAAAAGGCTGCGGCGCGGCAAGCAGCCTATGCCTTGAGCGAACGGTCCTGTATGTCCTGCCGGCGAGCCGCAGCAGGCACTGCCCCGAGGGACTGGACCGACATGCATCTGCCCACATTGGAAACACAGAGACTGCGAATTCGCCCGCTTCAGCGGGATGACCTCAATGATTGCCACCGGCTCTATCTGGACATCGATTGGGCGAACAAGGAGGTGAGCGAGGAAGAGAACCTGAAGCAGCGCCGTGAGTGGCTGGAATGGACCGTCCGCAACTATGAGCAGTTGGCGCTCCTCTACCAACCTCCTTACGGAGACCGGGCGATCGTGCATCGGGAAAGTGGCCGCTTCATGGGCCTCGTGGGCCTCGTGCCGCTGCTGGCCCCCTTTGGCCAGCTGCCCTCTCTGGGAGGGGTGCAAGGAGCACGGTTCTCCGCGGAGGTTGGACTCTTCTGGGCGCTCTCCCCCTCCGAGCAGCGTCAAGGCCATGCAACGGAAGCCGCCCGCGCGCTGGTGGACCATGCCTTCGGTACCCTGAAGCTGGGCCGGATCCTCGCGGGCACCGAACGCACCAACACCGCCTCGATCAGCGTGATGCGCCGGTTGGGAATGCGGATCGAGGAGAATCCCTATCCCGAGCCGCCCTGGTTTCAGGTCACCGGCATCTTGGAGAATGACTCCCGTCTGAACCACTCGGCCTGAGCACTTCCCCCCCTCGGCGAACGACCCACTCTCCGGACTTGGCAGCCGTAGTTTAGACGAGAAGCCCTGGGGGCTTGGCACGACGCTCGCATGCTCTTCGGGCGGCCGGGGGCCATCGATTCTTTTCATGCAGGATGTCGAGAAACCGCGCCCGGCTCCGACCTCCCTGTGACCGCCCACTCCATCCCGGGGCGCTGGCGCTCACCAGGAGCCGACCATGAAGTACATGCTGATGATGCACACCCCGTCCGCAGGGCCGTACCAGATCTCCCAGTGGCGGCAGGAGGACTTCAAGGCGCACATCGCCTTCATGATCCATTTCGCCAAGCAGCTCGGCGCCTCGGGGGAATTGGTGGCCGCCGAAGGCCTGGCTGGGCCCGACCAGGCCAAGCGCGTGCGCGCCGGGCAGGACGGCAAGCCCATCACCGACGGCGTGTTCCCAGAGTCCAAGGAGTTCCTCGCCGGTTTCTGGATCGTGGACGTTGAGGGCCCCGAGCGCGCTTATGAGATTGCTGCGCAGGCCTCCGCCGCGCCCGGCCCCGATGGCAAGCCCCTCAACATGGCGATCGAAGTCCGGCAGGTGCCGAGCGGCCCTCCCCCTGACATGGCGTGATGCCCCCGTCCCTGGAGGCTCATACCGAGCACCTGCTGCGCGGCCTCGCGCCGCAGGTGCTCGGCGTCATGGTCCGGCGCTTTCATGACTTCGCGGCCGCGGAGGACGCGGTCCAGGAGGCCTTGATCGCCGCGGCGCTCCAGTGGCCGCGCGAGGGCATTCCCCATGAGCCACGCGCCTGGCTGCTCCAGGTCGCCTCCCGGCGCATCGCCGACCAGGCCCGGGCCGAGGCGGCCCGCCGTCACCGTGAAGCGCTCGTGGTCAGCCTCGTGCCCCCCGAGCTACAGATCGTCCTCGCCGCCGATCATGACGGGGCCTCGGGGCGGGACGACAGCCTCGTCCTGCTCTTCATGTGCTGCCACCCGGTGCTCACACCGGCCTCCGCCATTGCGCTGACCCTGCGGGCCGTGGGAGGCCTGACGACGGCCGAGATCGCCAAGGCATTTCTCGTCCCGGAGGCAACGATGGCCCAGCGGATCAGCCGGGCCAAGCAGAGCATCCAGGCCTCCGGCGTGCCGTTCCAGATGCCCACGCCAGAGGAACGCGCCCAGCAGCTGGGCACCGTGCTGCATGTGCTCTACCTCCTCTTCAACGAGGGCTACACGGCCAGCGCTGGCCC
The DNA here is from genome assembly GCF_020103775.1 of Allostigmatella hybrida. Lineage (NCBI taxonomy): Bacteria > Pseudomonadati > Myxococcota > Myxococcia > Myxococcales > Archangiaceae > Allostigmatella > Allostigmatella hybrida. Next base: position 416,503 of record NZ_JAHXBH010000001.1, on the reverse strand, counting down.
CGAGCTGCAACGCATCGACCTGTCGGGTGAGGCACTGCGCCTGCTGCGCCTGCTCCGTGGCTTTCTGCCAGAAGACGGCGAGGTGGCCGGGCTGCTGGCGCTCATGCTCCTGACCGATGCGCGGCGCGCGGCACGCACCGGTCCCTCGGGAGAGCTGATTCCCCTCGATGCCCAGGACCGGCGGCTCTGGGATTCACGGGCCATCGCCGAGGGCGTGGCGCTCGTCACCGAGGCGCTGTCAAAGGGCTCCATCGGCACCTACCAGGTCCAAGCCGCCATCGCGGCCGTGCACGACGAGGCGGCACGGGCCGAGGACACGGACTGGCCCCAGATCCTGGCCCTCTATGAGGTGCTCCTGCGGATGGCCGACAATCCCATGGTGGCGCTCAACCACGCCGTCGCCACGGCCATGGTGCACGGCCCCGCCGCCGGGCTGGAGCGGCTGAAGGCGCTCGATGCCGACGCACGCCTCGCTGGGACGCACCGCCTCGACGCCGTCCGGGCCCACCTGCTGGAGCGGGCAGGCGAGCCGGAGGCCGCGATCGCGCACTACCAGAAAGCCGCCCGCCTCACGGCGAGCCTCCCAGAGCGGGACTACCTGCTGCTGCAAGCCGCGCGACTGAACGATGCCCAGCGGAAGTGAGCAGGGCGCCTACACCGCGCAGGGGTCAGGCGTACGCCAGCCACCAGAAGCGTGAGAGAAGCCGTGAAGCGGGGACGGATTCCCCCTACATTGCGCCCCCTCATTTCCTGAGCTGGAGAAGACGTACCCATGCGGCAGAAGGTTCGCGTCCTCATCAACGACACGCTCGCGGCGCTCAAGACCGCCGGCACGCTCAAGCTGGAGCAGGTGCCCGGCTACACCGTGGAAGCCCCGAAAAACCCGGCCCACGGCGACTGGTCGGTCAACGTGGCGATGATGCTCACCAAGTCCGAGGGCAAGCCCCCGCGCGACATCGCCCAGGCCATCGTGAAGGGGCTGGTGGATCCGCAGGGCATCGTCACCAAGGTGGACGTAGCGGGCCCCGGCTTCCTCAACTTCACGCTCAAGGAGCAGGTCCACCAGCAGGTGGCGCGCGAGGTGCTCCAGGCCGGGGAGACCTTCGGCCACCAGCCCCCCAAGTCCACGGGCAAGCGCGTGATGGTGGAGTTCGTCTCCGCCAACCCCACGGGCCCGGTCCACATCGGCCACGCCCGCGGGGCCTTCATGGGCGACGCGGTGTCGCGGCTGCTGGAGGCCGCGGGCCATGACGTTACCCGCGAGTTCTACATCAATGACTACGGCAAGCAGGTGGAGACGCTGGGACGCACCGTCCACAAGCGCTACCGGGAACTCTTCGGCCAGCAGGTACACCTGGCCGAGGGCGAGTACCCCGCCGCGTACGTCATCGACATCGCCAAGACCTGGAAGGAGGCGGTGGGCGAGCGCTACCTGAACGCCCCCGAGTCCGAGTGGCTGCCCGAGGCCATGGCGGTGGGCATCCGCGAGAACCTGAAGGCCATCCGCGAGACGCTGGAGCAGGCGAGCATCCGCCACGACATCTTCTTCAGCGAGGCCTCGCTGCACGCCGCGGGAAAGGTGCACGCCATCGTCGACCAGTACAAGGCGCGCGGCGTCACCTACGAGGCCGCCGAGGCCGAGCGCCAGGGGGAGAAGGTCCGCCACGAGGACAGCAAGGCGGCCCAGTACACGGACCGGCAGCGGGGCGGCACCTTCCTGCGCACCAGCCAGCATGGAGATGACGAGGACCGCATCATCCTGCGGCACGACGGCACCCCGGTGTACCTGACGGCGGACCTCGCCTATCACCAGGAGAAGTACCAGCGCGGCTTCGACCGCATCATCGACGTGCTCGGCGCGGACCACGCCGGGCACACACCCCGCATCCACGCGGGCATGGCGCTGCTGGGGCTGGACACCAAGAAGCTCGAGTTCCTGCTCGTGCAGCTCGTGCGCATCACCCGCGGGGGCGAGGAAGTCAAAGTCAGCAAGCGCAAGGGCACGGTGTTCGAGCTGGAGGACCTCATCCAGGAGGCGGGCGCCGACGTGTGCCGCTTCCTCTTCCTGGTGAAGACGGCCAACTCCCGGTTCGACTTCGACCTGGACCTGGTGAAGAAGCAGTCCAAGGACAACCCCGTCTTCTACTTCCAGTATGGCCACGCGCGGTGCGCGAGCATCCTGAAGAAGGCCGAGGAGAAGGGCACCCCGTTCGTGGGGCTGGAGGGGCTCACGCAGGCCCACCTGGCGCGCCTGACGCTCCCCGAGGAGCTGTCCATGCTCAAGAAGATGAGCCAGCTGCCGGACGTGGTGGCCAGCGCCGCCGAGCGCCTGGAGCCCCACCACGTGCTCTACTTCTGCCAGGAACTCATCAGCGACTTCCACAGCTACTACACGAAGTACAAGACGGACCCCATCATCAGCGCCGACGCGGAGAAGACCCAGGGACGGCTCGGGCTGGTGGCCGCGCTCAAGCAGACCCTGCGCAGCGCGTTCGCGCTTCTGGGAATCCAGGCGCCCGAGTACATGGAGGCCCCTCCGGACGAGGAGTGACGGCTCCCCCGTCCGGGGAAACCAACGCACTGCACCAAAGCGGCGGCCCCGGAAGGGGAGCCGTCAGGTATGGTGCGTTCCGTCGAACGACACCATGGGTTCCATCCACATCCTCCGAGATTTCTCCTCCCCCGCGGAAGGCTTCGCCCGCACGCTGCGCATCTACCTGCCCGACGGCTACGACGCGTCCTCGGACCGGCGCTACCCCGTGCTCTACATGCACGACGGGCAGAACGTCTTCGCGCACCCTGAATCCTCCATCTACGACACCTGGTGTGCCAACGTGGCCCTGGACCGCCTGGTGGGCGAGGGCCGGCTGGAGCCGTGGATCATCGTCGCGGTGGACTCGACGCTCCACCGGCTCGCGGAGTACTCCCCCTGGGACGAGCCCCGCAGCCAGGTGGTGGCACGGGGCGGGGAATACGTCCGCTTCGCCGTCGAGACGCTCAAGCCGTACATCGACTCCCAGTACAAGACGCGCCAGGGGCCCGAGTGGACGGCCGTCATGGGCTCGTCCTTGGGCGGGCTGATGGCGCTGCACCTGGGCTGGACGCACCCGGAGCTGTACGGCCGCATCGGCGGGATGTCCCCCTCGGTCATGTGGGGCCACGGCCGCATGTTCGAGCAGTGGAAGCGCCACACGGGCAAGTGGAGCCGCATCTACCTGGATGCCGGCGTCCACGAGAACATCGATCCGGTGGGCTACCCGATGCGCTACGGCGATGCGACGCGCGACTTCTACTTCCACCTCAAGCGCCTGGGGTACGCCGACCACGAGCTGTTCCTCGTGCTGGAACCCGAGGGGCTCCACCACGAGCTGGACTGGCAACGCCGGCTGCCGCTCGCCATGCGCTGGCTGCTGAGCTGACGCACCGCCCCGCTCAAGAGGTCATCTGGATGAGCCGGACGGCCTCTTTCATGGTGTCCAGGTTCTGGTGGCGCGTGAGGTAGATTTCATTGCCCAGCGCGCTGTGGAACACCGCGGGCATCTCCAGGTGCTGGAGCAGCGCATCGCCCAGCTTCGACACCACCTCCCGGTGCGCGTGCAGGTAGCGGCGGCTGGCGCGCCGGGCGGTGTGGCAGACGTGGTACTTGCGCGTGTACGGGAAGGGCGTGACGGACTCGCCGGTGAGCATGCGCGCCCACAGCCGGTAGACATCGATGTCACAGGCGTAGTTCATCATGTCCGTCAGCACGCTGCCGGGCGGACGCAGGTTGGCCTCGAGCGCCACGAAGCTGCCGTTGTCGAGCCGGAAGAACTCCAGGTGGAACCAGCGCTCGCGCAGCCCCAGCGCTTCCACCATGCGTCGGCCCAGGGCATCCAGCTCGGGGGGCAAGTCCCGCAGGCTCCAGATGACGGTATCGCGCTGCTCGATGACCGACTCCATGATGCCGTTGCTGTACTCGTGGCTGAAGGTGCAGACGATGCGCCCCTCCGCGTCCACCATGCCGTCATAGGTGACGATGGCGCCCTGGACGAAGGTCTGCGCCACGTAGCTCGTGGGCAGGGGCTGGGTGAAGAGGGCCTCCACCTCGCCGTCGTTCTTCACCTTGAAGGTGTGGGCCGCGCCCACGCCCACGTCCGGCTTGAGCACCAGCGGGTAGCCCACCCGCTGGGCGAAGGCCTTCACCTGGGCCGCATCCGTGGCGGGGATGGCGTCCGGGTGGGGAATCCCTGCCTTCTTGAACACATCATGCATGCCCAGCTTGGAGCGCAGCCGGGCGATGTCCCCGGGCAGCAGCCCCGGGACGAAGAAGTCCGCGCGCAGCCGGGCCTCGGACTCCAGCCACGACTCATTGAGCGAGTCGATGCGGTGGATGCGCCCATGGCGCCAGGTGAGGTAGCCCACCGCCCGCAGGAGCGCCTCGTGGTTGTCGAGGCTGGGCGTGAAGTAATACTCGCTGAGCGCGTTGCGCAGCTCCGGCTTCAGGGCGTCGTGCGGTGCATCGCCAATTCCCAGCACGTTGACCCCGCGCTCGCGCAGGGCCTGGACGAAGTGGATGTAGTGCGACGGGAAGTGAGGAGAGATAAAGACGACGTTCATGAGACCGAGGTTGCCCTCCCAACCCGGCAGGATAGCCGGCTTGCCAGGGCGTTGCCTCGCCTATCTCACGCAATGCGTTAAAGGGCCCTGAACCTTGTTTCAGAGGTATTTCTGGCGCTTGCGGGCCTTGAGGGCCTCCACCACCTTGCGCACATCCTGGCTCTTGTCCTTGGGCACCACGAGCACCGCGTCCCCGGCGTCCACCACCACCACGTCCGTGAGGCCCACCACCGCCAGCGGCCGCGTGTCGCCCAGCACCACGCAGTTGTCGCAGTCCACCACGACGGTCTCGTCTCCGGAGACGACGTTGCCGCGGGCATCCGCGGGGCGCACCTCGGGGATGGCGGCGAAGGAGCCCACGTCGGACCAGCCGAAGTCCCCGGGCAGCACGGCGATGTTGGAGGCCTTCTCCATCACCCCGTAGTCAATGGAGACGGCGGGCAGCTTGGGGAACACCTTCTTGAGCACGGAGGGGAAGGTGCGCTTGCCCACCGCGCCCTTCAGGGCCGTGAGCCCCTTCTTCATCTCCGGCATGTGCTCGGCGAGCGCCGCCAGCATCACATCCGCCCGGAAGACGAAGATGCCGCCGTTCCACAGGAACTCGCCGGACTTCAGGTAGCCCTGCGCCGTCTCCAGGTCCGGCTTCTCCTTGAAGGCCTTCACCTTCCGGCCGCCCCCGTCCAGGGGCTCGCCGAGCTGGATGTAGCCGTAGCCCGTCTCCGGGCGGTGGGGCTGGATGCCCAGGGTGACGATGTGGCCCCGCCCGGCGAGCTTCGCCGCCTCGGCGAGCGTCTTGCGGAAGCCGGCCGGGTCCGCCACGTGGTGGTCCGAGGGCAGGACGAGGAGGATGCCCTCCGGGTCCCGGGCGGCCACCTGCACCGTGGCCAGGGCGATGGCCGGCGCGGTGTTGCGGGCCACGGGCTCCACCAGGAGGTTCTTCGGGGGCAGCCCCTTCACCAGCTTCGCGGCGGTCTTGGCGTGCAGGGGGCCACAGACGATGAAGGTGTCCTTCAGCGAGGCCAACCCCTTGAGCCGGGCGGTGGTGTCGGTGATGAGGGGGAGTTTCGAGGCCAGGGGCAGGAACTGCTTGGGGCGGGCCTGACGGGACAGGGGCCAGAAGCGGGTGCCGGAACCACCGGCCATGATGACGGGATAGAGGGCCATGGGCGGCGCACCATAGCGTCTCCCGGAACAGAAGGACGGGGCTTTGCCTGCTTGCTCCCCCTACCGTCCACCAGGCACCCGTGCCGAGGGCGGAGTTTTGACCCCAGGCCGAAAAGCCAGTCTCATGCCGCTGAGTTGAACTTCAAGGCCACATCCACCGGGTGGACCATCGTCCTCACCGGCGCGCTCGCGCTTGGGCTGTCCTTTGCCCCGCTGCCCGAGTCCCTGCGTCCCATTCCCCGCCTGCGCCAGGAGGGCCCCGTCGCGCCCCGGCTGGCGGCCCTGTTCCTGCCCCGCATCCTGACCGGAGGCCCCGCCGCGGCCCCGCCCCAGGACGTGCTGACCGCCGCCCCCGTGGCCGCCCCGGGCACCCCGGACGCGCTGCCCCCCGAGGAAGACGAGGCCCCCGAGCCGGAGGAGGCCGAGGCCCCCACCGTGATGGCGCCCCCGTCCGACCTGGAGGGACTGGGGACCCTCACGCGCGCCCGCGCCCTGTCGCTGGAGAGCCTGCGCGAGCGCGTGGCCTCCCAGCACGTGGACATCGAGCTGGGCTGCCGCCGCCCGGGGCCCTCGGGGTGCGAGGAGAACGGGCTGGCCCCCTTCTTCCGCGCCTTGAGTGCGCTGCGCGAGGACACGCGGCGCTCCCCCGTGCGCGTGGTGCACCTGGGGGACTCGCTCATCGCCTCGGACCACATCACCGACGTCATCCGGGACCGGCTCCAGGAGCGCCACGGCTCGGGCGGCAAGGGGCTGCTCTACATCGACCGGCCCACCGGGGCGGGGCGCACGGTGCGCGCAGGGACGGCCAGCGAGGGCTGGCAGATCACCCGCATCATCGACCGCAACTACCCCAAGGAGCGGCTGGGCTTCACCGGCGTGGCCTTCGCCTCCACGGGCCAGGGCTCGCCGAGCGCGCGCTTCCCGGCCGAAGGGGCCCGCACCGCGGAGCTCTTCTTCCAGACCCAGCCCCAGGGCGGCACGGTGATGTTCAGCGCGGACGGCAAGCCGCTGCAGCGCCTGCTCACCCACTTCGAGTCGCCCCAGATGGCCTTCGCGCGGGTGGCCCTGCCCGAGGGCACCCAGACGCTGTCGCTGCACACCACCGGCAAGGTGGAGCTGCACGGCGTCTCGATGGAGAGTGGCCAGCCGGGCATCGTCTACGACACCATCGGCCTGCCGGGCGCCACCGCGGAGGTGTTCCTGCGCGCCAAGCGGGAGGCCTTCCGCGCCCAGCTCCGCCACCGCAAGCCCTCGCTCGTGGTGCTGATGGTGGGCGGCAACGAGGCCTTCTACCTCTCGCGGGACCGGACGAAGCCCGAGGACATCCGCGCCTCGGCGGTGGAGCTGGTGAAGTGGGTGCGGGAGTCCGTCCCGGACTCGGCCTGCCTCGTCATGTCCCCGCTGGATGCGGCGGTGCGCACCATGGGCGGCGAGCTGGTGCCGCGCCGGGGCACGCAGGAGGTGGGCCGCATCCTCCGCGAGGTGGCCCGCGACGGCGGCTGCGCCTTCTGGGATTCCCTGGCCGCCATGGGGGGAGAGGGCGCCGCCATCCGCTGGCTGCCGCTGAAGCTGCTGAACGAGGACCTCGTGCATCCCCGCGCGCGAGGCTCGGACCTGATGGGCCACCTGTTCGACTTCGCCCTCCAGCGGGCCTATGCCCGGCAGCACCCGCACTTGCAGGTGGAGGACCCCGCCGGTCTCCTCGACAGCGGCACCTCGCTGCGGAGCACGTTCGCGCGCCTCCGGGCGATGGAAGACGCGAAAGAGGGCGAGCCGCTGGACATCGTTCAGCTTGGCCCCTCCGACCGGCCCCTCCCTGGCTTCTCCCGCGCCGTGCAGGGGGCGCTCGCCAAGCGCTCCGGCGCGGCCAGCAAGGGCATCACCTATGACACGCTCGAGACGCCCGGCGCGACGGCCTTCACGCTGAACGGCCCGGAGCTGGAGACGCTCGAGGCGCAGCTCGCCACGCGCAAGCCCCAGCTGCTCGTGTTCCGGTATGGCGCCCTCGAAGCGGGCGAGCCTTCCCTGGAGCCGGAGGCACTGAGCAAGGCGTACACGGCGGCGATCTCCCGGCTGCGCGCCGCCACGGGGGCCGAGTGTCTGCTCATCGGCCCCACGGACCCCCTGCAACAGGACACGCAGGGCCGCTGGACCGAGGCCCCTGCCCTGGAGCGGGTGCTCTCCACGCTGCCCGGGGTGGCCCGGGACGCTGGGTGCGCCTACTGGTCAGCCCGGGCCGCCATGGGCGGCGAGCGCTCGATGCTGCGCTGGCAGCGCGCGGTGCCCGCGCTCGGCGATGGCGCCCAGCTGACGCCCGAGGGCGCCGAGCGGCTCGCCAGCGCCTTCGTGAAGGAGCTGCTGGCAGGCTACGACGCCTCCAAGGCCACGTCCGCGGAGGCAGGCCAGGCCCGCGTCCAGACGAAGGGGACCCTGCCCGTGCCCGCCGCCCCCACCGCCCATGCCGCGGAGGGCGGCTGACATGCAGTCCACCAGCATCCCGTACCTGGTCTTCCTCGCGCTCACCTTCGCCCTGTACTGGGCCGTGCACCGCCACCGCGGGGCGCGGCTGGGCGTGCTGCTCGCCGCGAGCGTGTGCTTCTACGTGGCGTGGACCCCGCTGCCCATCATCGTCTTCTTCGTGGGCGCGGGCTTCGACCACCTGGTGGTGAAGGGGCTCGCCCGGGCGCAGTCCCCCCGGGTGCGCAAGGCGCTGGTGACGGCGTCCGTGGTGTTCAACCTGGGGCTGCTGGGCAGCTTCAAGTACGCGGACCTGTTCCGCCAGACGGCCCAGAACCTGCTGGCGCCGCTCGGAGTCCACATCCGGGCCGAGCCCTTCGGGTGGCTGCTGCCCGTGGGGCTCTCCTTCCTGTGCTTCCAGGCCATCAGCTACGTGGTGGACGTGTACCGGGGCAAGGCGAGCGCGGAGCACAGCTACCTGGAGCACCTGCTCTACCTGCTCTTCTTCCCGCGCGTGGTATCGGGCCCCATCGTGCGGGCCTCGGCGTTGCTGGAGCGCTTCAAGGACGTCCCCACGCTCTCGCCCGAGGCCGGGGGCCGCGCGCTGTACCGCATCGCCGTGGGCCTGGTGAAGAAGCTGGTCATCGCGGACGTGCTGGGCAGCGGGCTGGTGGACCCGGTGTTCGGCAACCCCGAGGCCTACACCTCGGCGGAGTGCCTGGTGGCGGCGGTGGCCTACACCTTCGAGCTGTACCTGGACTTCTCGGGGTACTCGGACGTGGCCATTGGCGCCGCGGCGCTCTTCGGCTTCGAGTTCCCGGAGAACTTCCAGCGGCCCTACCTGGCGCGCAACCTGTTCGAGTTCTGGAACCGCTGGCACATGAGCCTGTCGAGCTGGCTCCGGGACTACCTGTACATTCCGCTGGGCGGCAACCGGCGCTCGAAGCCGCGCGTGCTCTTCAACCTGATGACGGTGATGGTGCTGGGCGGCCTGTGGCACGGGGCGGACTGGCGCTTCGCCATCTGGGGCGCGGCACACGGGGTGGGCCTGGGGCTGCTGCGCACCTGGTGGTGGCTCCGCGGCGGAAGGCCCGAGGACGCAGGCCCGGTGCGCATCGGCGTGGGCATCCTCGTCACCTTCACGGTGGTGGTGCTCACGCGCGTGGTGTTCCGGGCGCCGGACCTGGCCCATGCGGGCGAGTTCTACGCGCGCATGGCCCTGGGCATGCCGGGCCTGGACAACGTGAGCGGCCTGGTGTGGGCCATGCTGGGCGTGGCGGTGGTGAGCCACATGCTGCCCATGCGCCTGTTCCATGACGCCGGGACGCTCTTCGTGCGCATGCCCGTGCCGGTGCGCGCGGTGGTGCTGGTGCTCATCGGCCTGGGCATCCGCCACCTCTCGGCGGTGGAGACGCGGCCCTACGTCTACCTCCAGTTCTGAGGCCCCACCTCGGACGCCAGCGCCAACAGGCTCCGGAGGATGCGCGCGGTGGCCCCCCAGACGACGTGGGTGTTGTAGGTGTAGAAGTCCACGTCGTACTCGATGCCCTGGGCCGTGCGCTTCTCGGTGCGGTACAGGCTGGGCTCCAGCAGCCCGCGCAGCGGCACCTCGAGGATGAACTCCACCTCCTCGGCGTTCGGCTGGTACTGCCCATCCCCGGGGATGACGCCCACGAAGGGCTGGATGCGGAAGGCCGTCGTGGTGGGCACCTCGTCCAGCATGCCGAGCACCCGCACGCGCGAGCGGTGAATGCCCAGTTCCTCTTCCGTCTCCCGGAGCGCGGTGTGCAGCGGCGTCACGTCCTCCGGGTCTCTCCGTCCGCCCGGAAAGGAGAACTGGTTGGCGTGGTTGCGCAGGTGGGCGGGGCGGCGCGTGAAGAGGATGTGCGTCACGCCCTCGCGCTCGAAGAGGGGGACGAGCACCGCGGACTCCCGCAGCACCAGCCCGGGCAGGTTCAGGGCCCGGGGAGGAAGCGTGGAGAGCCGGGTCTCCAGGGCGTCGAAGAGCGCGGTCACGTCAGTCCGTCACCTGCTTCTCCACCTGGGCCTTCACCGGCTGCTCGGGGGGCGCGACGTTCTCCACACCCGACAGCGGCTTGAGCACCCCGGCCTCCAGCAGGCCAATCAGCGCCAGCCCCAGGGCCACCCGGTACACGATGAACACCAGGGTGGTGCGGGTGCGCAGGTAGCGGATGAGCCAGGCGATGGCCGCCCAGCCCGAGCCAAAGGCCACCAGCGTGCCGGTCCACAGCGCCAGGGCGGACGGCCGGGCATCGGCCTCCAGCAGGTGCTTGAGCTCGAAGAGGCCCGCCAGGGAGGTGGCGGGAATGGAGAGCAGGAAGGAGTAGCGCGCGGCATCCTCCCGCCGCAGCCCCAGCGACAGCGCCCCGGTGAGCGTGGTGCCCGAGCGCGAGGAGCCCGGAATGAGGGCCAACGCCTGCCACAGGCCGATGATGATGCCGTCCCTCCAGCGCATGTCCTTCAGCGTGCGCTGGTGCGAGGCGATCCGCTCCACGAGGAGCAGGATGAGGGCCAGGACGATGAGGCTGCCGGAGATGATGTAGAGCGAGCGCAGGGAGCTCTCGATGTACTTCTTGAGCGCCAGGCCGCACACGCCAATGGGCAGCGTCCCCACCAGGACGAACCACGCCAGCCGGGACTCGAGGGTGGCGAAGGGCTGGCGGCGCACGAGCCCCTGGAAGAAGGCGGTGGTGAGCTGCACCAGGTCCTTGCGGAAGTAGATGAGCACGGCGGCCACGGTGCCCAGCTGGATGACGGCGGAGTACGCCGCCCCCGGGTCCTGCCAGCCGAACAGCTCCGGCACGATGCGCAGGTGGGCCGTGGAGCTGATGGGGAGGAACTCGGTGAGGCCCTGGACCAGTCCCAGGACGATGGCTTCGATGAGGCTCATAGTGGAAGGTGCCGGATGTATGCCCTCCCCCTCCTGCCCGCAAGGGCCATGTCCGGGGCCCGGGAAGGGTTCCCCGCCGAATCGTCCGGCGGTGGGCAGGGCCGCTTGGGGCTAGGCTCGTGCCCCGACCATGCCCCCCGCGCCCCCCTGTCCCTGCTCCTCGGGTCTCCGCTACCGCCAGTGCTGTGCCCCCTACCACCGGGGTCAGGCCGAGCCACCGGACGCCGAAGCGCTGATGCGCTCGCGCTACAGCGCCTTCGCGCTCCGGGAGGTGGCCTACCTGTGGAGGACGCTGCACCCGGAGCACCCGGACCGCGCCCGCCCCGAGGCGGACATGCTGCGCGAGCTGCGCACCTCCGCGCAGAGCCACCAGTACCCGGGACTCGCCGTGCTGGACCGCAGGCCGCCCGATGCCCAGGGCGTGGCGCAGGTGCTCTTCTTCGCCAAGGTCTTCGAGCGCGGCAAGGACCGCTCCTTCGTGGAGCGGTCGGACTTCCGCCACGATGGGACCGGGTGGCGCTACGTCTCCGGGCACCTGCTCCAGCTGCGGGAGCTGCCCTGCCCGCCCGGGCAGCTCACGCTGGCCACCTTCCCCGCCTGAGCCCCCAAACACAACGCGCGGCCTCCCCAGGGGAAGACCGCGCGCGGGCTCAGCAGGCGGACAGGACCGTTACGGGCTGCCCACGGCCTTCAGGCGCGTGCGGCCCGCCAGGGCCTCGCGCAGCGCATCCTTCTTGTCGGTGCGCTCCCAGGTGAACTCCTTCTCGGCGCGGCCGAAGTGACCGTACGCGGCGGTCTTCTGGTAGATGGGCCGCAGCAGGTCCAGGTTCTCGATGATTTCACGCGGACGCAGGCCGAACACCTGGCGCACCGCCTGGGCAATCTTCTCCTCCGGGACGGTGGCCGTGCCGAACGTCTCCACCATCACGCTCACGGGCTCCGCGACGCCGATGGCGTAGGAGACCTGCACCTCGCAGCGGCGCGCCAGCCCCGCGGCCACCACGTTCTTGGCGATGTAGCGGCCCATGTACGCCGCGGAGCGGTCCACCTTGGACGGATCCTTGCCGGAGAAGGCGCCGCCACCGTGACGGCCCATGCCGCCGTAGGTGTCGACGATGATCTTCCGGCCCGTCACGCCCGAGTCGCCCATGGGGCCACCCACCACGAAGCGGCCCGTGGGGTTGATGAAGAACTTGGTCTTCTTGTCGATGAGCTTGGCCGGCAGCGCGCGGGCGATGACGTCCTCGCGCAGCGCCTCGTGGATCTTCTTGTTGGAGATCTCCTCGGCGTGCTGCGTGGACACCACCACGGTGTCGATGCGCGCCGGGCGGCCGTCGATGTACTGCACCGAGACCTGGCTCTTGCCGTCCGGACGGATCCACGGGTGCGCCTTGCGGCGCACCTCGGCCAGCCGCCGGGTGAGCGCGTGCGCGTAGTGGATGGGGGCCGGCATCAGCTCCGGCGTCTCGTCACAGGCGTAGCCGAACATCATGCCCTGGTCGCCGGCGCCCTGGTCCTTCTTGTTGTCCACGCCGCGCGCGATGTCCTGGCTCTGGCCCTCGATGGCCACCATGACGCCGCAGGTGTGGCCGTCATAGCCCATGGAGCTGTCGGTGTAGCCGATGCGGCAGATGGTGCTCCGGACGATCTTCGGAATGTCCACGTAGCAGTTCGTGGTCACCTCGCCCGCGACGATGGCGAGACCGGTCTTGACCAGGGTCTCCACGGCGACGCGCGCCTGGGGATCCTTGGAGATGATGGCATCCAGCACACCATCGGAGATCTGATCGGCGATCTTGTCCGGGTGGCCTTCGGTGACGGATTCGGACGTGAACAGGAAGTCGGTAGGCATGTCTTCTCGAAAAGGACGGGCCGTCGAAAACTACGGCAGGCTTGAACAGTAGACGTGAGCAACTTGGCGAGTCAAACACCACGAAGTCCCCGGGAACCCCGGGGGCCGGGGCCAGGCGGCCGGGCGCGGCGGCGGCACAACCGCGTGAATTTTGCACGGCAGGGCGCGTTCCCTTGGGCTACAGGAAGCGCCCGCTTTCTGACGAGAGGAACCGAGGATCCGAATGAACGTCCGCTCCCGCACCGTCCCCCTTCTGGCAACCCTCCTCCTGGCCGTCCCCGCGCTCGCCGCGCCGGGCGAGGAGGTGGCCAAGCCCGTGAAGAGCATGGTCCAGTCCGTCCGCTACGGAAAGGACCTGGCCGCCATCAAGTTCATGGATGGCGAGCAGCAGGCGCGCTTCCTGGTGGGCGAGGACTGGGAGAAGGGCACGGAGGCCCAGCGCAAGGAGTTCCTCCAGTTGTTTCAAACGCTCTTCGCGAAGATTGCCTTCCCCAAGGTGCGCGACAACTTCAAGAACCTGGCCGCCATCAACTACGCGGAGCCCGAGGTGACGGGCAATGGCGCCAAGCTGGCCTCCACCGTCGTCATCGAGCACCCGATGAAGAAGCAGGAGATCAAGCTCAAGTACAGCCTGGCCAAGGACAAGGCCGCGTGGAAGGTGGTGGACGTGGTGGTGCTGGGCGACTCCATGCTCACCGGCATCCGGGATGACCAGGTGCGCCCCCTCCTCAAGGAGGGTGGCTGGGACGCGCTGCTCAAGGCGATGCGCGAGAAGGATCAGGAGCTGTCCAAGGTCCCGCTGAAGTAACCCCGCGCTCCACTGCCTCCTGCCCCACCTGCCGTGCCTCCGGGCGTAGGAGGCAGCCAGTGCGCCGTGTAGGCTCTGGCTTCCCTCGAACCTCGGCTGGTGATGTCCGCTTCCGCGTCCCTCTCCCTTCCCTTCCGCAGCGAGCCTTCCGGCCGCGAGATGGATGCCTTCTGTGTGAGGTACGCCCCGCGTGCCCCGGGGCATGCGGCGGTACGGGACTTGTGCCGCTTGCTGTACGTCATCCCCAGCGAGGACCGGGAGGCCCGGGATGCGTGGGTGGAGCGCTGCATCGCCTGGTTGCGCGAGCCGCGCTCCGCCTCGGGCCTCCATGAGGAAGAGGAGCCGCAGCCCCTGGCCGCCTCCCGGCTGAAGCTGCTGGTGCGCGTGCTGGAGGGCGAGCGCGCCACGCGGCTGGCCCTGTCCCGGCTGGTGGGCGCCGTCTGCGCCGAGGCCCATGGCCTGAAGCTCTTCGCCCAGGTGGGGCTGGGGGACCACCCGGGCTTCTTCTCCGAGCTGGCGGACCGCGTGCTGCACCGGCTGCTGCCCACGCCGCCCGACCCCGAGCGCTTCTCGGACCTGCTGCACCTGTTTCCCAAGCCCGGGGACGTCACCTGGCTGGAGTCCCTGCCCGCGGGGCCCCTGGCCCGGCTGCTGGCCATGGTGGGCGAGCCGCCGCCCCCGCTGCCCGACCCGGGCATGGTGTTCCGGTCCTACCTGGTGGATGCGCTCACGCTGCTGGGCGCGCGCATCGCCGCCCAGGGCCTGACCGAGGAGGTGCGCGACCGCAGCCCGGGCATGGCCTTCCGCGCCTCGCCCTTCCTGCGCCTGCGCCGCGCCTGCGACAGCGTGCTCGCCCGGAACGCGGCGCCGGACACGCTCCAGGAGCTGGAAACCGCCGTGGCCGGTTGCCGGAGCGTGACGGACACGGTGACGCAGCACCTGGAGGCCTCCGGGCTGAGCGTGAAGCTGGTGTACCGGCTGGACTCCATCCAGGGCGGGCTGGACCGCATGGAGGCCATCGCGCGGGTGCTGGGCGCCGCCCCCGGGGAGGACCGCTGCCGCGAGGGGCTGACGTTGATCCTCCACCTGCTGCGGCAGGCCCACGAGGAGCGCTCCTTGCGCGAGCTGGCGAAGACGCGCCTGCGGCTCATGGCGCGCACCACCATCGAGCGCGTCGGCCACTCGGGCGAACACCCCCTCATCTCCACGCGGACCGAGTTCCACGGCATGGTGCACTCGGCCTCCGGAGGAGGCCTGCTCGCCGCCGTCACCGCCGCCCTGTCCCTCTTCATCAGCAAGCTGTCGCTGGCCCCCTTCTTCGAGGGCCTGCTCGCCACGCTCAACTACGCGAGCAGCTTCGTGGCGATGCAGTTCCTGGGCTTCACGCTGGCTGCCCGGCAACCGTCGATGACGGCCGCCATGCTCGCGGGGGCCATCGGCGGAAAGGGGCCCCGGCCGGGGCGCATGGAGCGGCTGGAGGAGCTCATCCCCTGCCTCACCCGCTCCCAGCTCGCGGCGCTCCTGGGCAACCTGAGCTGCGTCCTGCTCGCCTCGGTGGGGCTGACCCTGGTCTTCCACCAGTTCACGGGCCGCCCGCTCCTGGAGCCCGGGCAGGCCCAGGCGGTGATGGACTCCCTCCACCCGTGGCGCAGCGCCACCCTGGCCTGGGCGGCCCTGACCGGGGTGCTGCTGTGGGCCTCCAGCCTGGCCTCGGGCTGGCTGGAGAACTTCTTCGTCTACCGCCGCCTGCCGGAAGCCCTGGCCCACCACCGGGGCCTCCAGAAGTTGTTGGGGGACACCGGGGCCCATGACTTCGCGGGCTTCATGCTGCGCCACGTGGCCGGCCTGGGCGGCGGGGTGACGCTGGGGCTGCTGCTGGCCCTGGTGCCCGAGGTGGGCTCGTTCTTCGGCCTGCCCTTGGAAGTCCGCCACGCCACCCTCTCCCTGGGCTCCCTGGCGCTGGCCGGAGGCGCGCTGGGCGCCCAGTCCGTGCTCACCTGGGGCTTTCTCGCCGCCCTGCTGGGGACGCTGGGCATCGCCGTGCTCAACATCGGCGTCTCCTTCGCCCTGGCCCTGACGGTGGCCCTGCGGGCGAGGGACATCTCCTCCCAGGAGAGCTGGCGGCTGATGCGGTGGGTGGGGCTGCGCCTGCTGAAGGAGCCCCGCTCGTTCCTCCTGCCCCCCGCCAGCACGCCCGCTCCCGTGGCCCCCCCGGAGCCCGTGGCCGCGCCTGCCCAGCCCGAGGGCTGAGGATGTTGGCTGCCCCAGCGGGCGGGCACTCTGGCAACGCTTCCGGGCCGCACGGTTTGCCGGTAGGGTCGCGCGCACATGAGTGCCTCGCCCCACCCTCCCAACCGCTTCGCCCTTGCCTACGCGGGACTGATGGTCCGCCGCCCCGGCACGGTGCTGCTCGTCATCCTCGCGCTGCTCGCGGCCTCCGTGTGGGGCACGCTGAAGCTGACCATCAACTCCAACCAGCTCGATCTCATCTCCCAAGAGCTGGACGAGGTGAAGGACGTCAAGCGCATCATCGACATGGTGGGCGGCAGCGGCCACTTCATGCTCGCGCTGCGCTCCTCGGACGAGGCCACCCTCAAGCGCGTCTCGGATGACCTGGCGGCGATGATTCTCGCGGACAAGGAGCACGTCCGCTCCGTCAGCCACAAGCTGCCCGTCGAGTTCGCCCAGCAGAACATGGTCCTCTTCGTGAAGACGGAGGACCTGGCCGAGGGCAAGAAGCGCATCATGACCTACCTGAAGGACCAGCTGCGCCGCAACAACCCGTTCTTCATCGAGCTGAAGAAGACCGAGCCGGTGAAGCTGGACCTGCAGGACCTGGTCGACAAGTACTCCAGCGTCGGCAAGCGCAGCATCCGCGACGACTACAACATCTCGCCCGATCGCAAGATGATCATGATGCTCATCAAGCCGATGTGGGACACCAACGAGATCGGCCGGACGAAGGACTACGTCGACAAGCTGAACCGGGACCTGGCGCAGTACTCGGCCTCCAACGCCGCGGGCGTGAAGCTGGTGGAGGACTACGACTTGATGGGCGACGCGAAGACGGTCGCCTACGGCTACACGGGCTCCTACAAGACGTCGCTGGATGACTCGTACGCCATCGACGAGTCGCTGACGCCCGTGGCGTTCATCGCCTTCGTCTCCATCCTGCTCATCACCATCGTGTTCTTCCGCAAGTGGGCGCCCACGCTCATCGTGGTGAGCGGCATGGTGATTGGCACCCTCATCACCCTGGGCTTCACCTACGCGACGGTGGGCGAGCTCAACATGATCACCAGCATCCTGGGTGGCATCCTGATGGGGTTCGGCATCGACTACGGCATCCACTTCGTGTTCCGCACGCGGCTGGAGCTGGGCGCGGGCAAGCCGTACGACGTGGCCATCCGGGATGCCATCATCAACGCGGGCCGGCCCGCGCTGGTCTCCGCGGTGGTGACCTCCGGCTCCTTCTTCGTGCTGATGGTGAGCGAGTTCCGGGGCTTCAGCCAGTTCGGCTTCCTGGCCGGCTGCGGCACGCTCATCCTGGGCTTCACCCTGTTCGCGTGGAGCCCGGCGCTGCTGTCGCTCGCGGGCCGGCTCAACCCCGCCCTTCCCGAGAAGCTCATCGGCACCATGAAGCCCCCGGCCACCAGCAGCGCCACGGGCAAGGAGATCCGCCTGCCGCGCCCCGGGCTGATGCTGGGCATCAGCACCGTCATCGTCGCGCTGGTGTGCGCCGCCGCCGTGCCCTGGAACCCGGCGGAGCCACCCCAGGGCAAGGAGATGGGCTTCTTCGAGCGCCTGCAGTACGGCGTGCGCTTCAACTACAACACGCGCGCGCTGATGCCCGCGGGGCAGCCCTCCGTGCGCCTCCAGGATGAGATCAACGAGCGGTTCCAGATCTCCAGCGATCCCATCGCCGTCTACACGAAGACGCGCGAGGAGGCGAAGGAGGTCTACGACGAGCTGACGCAGAACCGCCAGAAGTACCCGACGATCGACCAGGTGGTGAGCGTCTACACCTTCGTCCCGCCGCCGGACATCGCCCAGGCCAACGCGAAGATTCTCGAGGAGTGGCAGGAGGAGCTGAAGGAGATCGACGTGGAGTCCCTGCCGCCGGAGATGCAGGAGAAGGCCGGCATCTTCATGAAGATGCTGTCGGCGCGGCCCTTCGACGTGAACGGCGTGCCGGACCTCTACGCCAAGCAGTTCCGCCACCTGCCCAGCACGAAGCCGGAGAACCACGGCTACCTGACGTTCATCTACCCGGGCGTGGACCTGTGGGACGGCAAGCTCATGCTCCAGTTCGCCGACGAGACGAGCGTCATCCACACCGCCTCGGGCAAGACGTTCCGCGCCTCGGGCTCCGCGCAGCTCTACTCGCGCCTGGCGCGCATCGTGCTGGCGGATGGCCGGCTCACGGTGCTCCTGGCCACGCTGTGGATCCTCGTCATGCACTTCGCCGACTTCCGCAGCGTGCCGCTGGCGCTCGCCTCGGTCATCCCGCTCACGGTGGGCCTGGCGATGATGTTGGGGTTCATGTCGCTGTTCGACCTGCGGCTGAACTTCATGAACGTCATCATCCTGCCCATCCTCCTGGGCTTCGGGGTGAGCCACGGCCTGTACCTGCTGCACCGCTTCTTGGAAGGCACCTCCCCGGTGGTGGCGCTGCGCAGCGTGGGGGCCGCGGTGGCCTCCTCCACGCTGACGGCGGTGGCGGGCTTCGGCGCCCTCCTGGCGGCGAGCCACAACGGCCTGCGCTCCATGGGCCTGGTGGCGTGCATCGGCCTCATCACCACGCTGGTGGTGTCCTTCACGGTGCTCGCCGCGGTGATGCAGCTCCTGCACGACCGGCGCGTGCGCAAGGGCGGCGGCCAGTCCCCCGGGGACTCCCTGCCGCCGGGCGCCTCCAAGGGCGAGACCCGGGCGGCCTGAGCCCGGGCGGCCCCTCGCGGGACACGGTTGAGTTGTGAATGGAGGCCCCACCGTGCGCGGTGGGGCCGGGAGAGGGAGAACATGACGACGAAGCGAATCGCGCTCACGCTGGGCCTGGCCCTGCTCACGGGCTGCTCCGCGGTGAAGAAGAGCACCATCCGCCCCGACTACGCGCAGGTGGACCAGCAACGCGTGAAGCGGCTGGTGGTGGTGACGCAGCCGCTGCCGGATGGCCAGCAGGCGGTGGGCGAGCTGTGGAGCCTCATCGCCCGCCAGTACGTCAACCAGAACCGCGACTTCCTGGTGAAGGAGAACGTCGCCACGCCGGACCCGCTGGACGACGCTGGCGTGCAGGCCCTGTGCGTCGAGGGCATCGAGGGCGTGCTCTGGCTGCACCCGCAGGTGAAGCGCACGAAGGACGGGGCGGAGGCCGCGGTCCACGCGCGGCTCGTGCGCTGCGGGGACGGAGAGGACGTCTGGAGCGCCGAGGCCGGCGGCAGCTGGAGCTCCCGCGACGACAAGTTCCGCGAGCGCACCGACCAGTACGTCTCGCAGCTGGGCCCCACCGTGGAGCCCTACGTCGTGCCCTCCTACAAGCTGCTCATGGCCACGCTCTCCACGCTGCCCAACCCGAAGCTCACCGAGCAGGACATCGACGAGAAGATCGAATTGGGCGAGTAGGGTTCCCCTCTGAACGGGAGCGCCGGAGTGAAACAGCTCACGCTGTTTCGTCAGCCTCGACAATTCCTCCCTAGTAGGAAGGTTGGATCCGCGCCAGCCGGTCGTTGACGCAAAAAAAAGATGGCATTACCCTGTTCATGGGTCTCACAAGCGGATCTCACTTGGGACGAGAGCAGGATCGCTCGGGCGTCTCGAGATCAGCAACTTCTCGGCCATTCGCGGACAGGGCGTTGGCAGCAGGTGAGCCGCCCTTCCCCGCGCCTTGCCGGTCCCATGGACCGGCGCTCCCAACCGTTCTTCTGGCCCCGCGCGGTGCGAGGGCCAGCGCGGGACTGTGTCCCGTGGTGTGTTCACCGTTGCAGGGGGTCATGCGTCATGATCGAGGCCAAGGATCTGTCCAAGAGCTATCCGACGACCACCGCGGTGCAGGGCGTGAGCATCCACGTCGGCCCGGGCGAGGTGGTGGGTGTGGTGGGCCCCCATGGGGCCGGGAAGACCACGCTCCTGCGCATGCTGGCGGGACTGCTGGCGCCCTCGTCGGGAGAGGCCATCGTGGCAGGCGTGAGCACCGCGGCGCAGCCCTTCCGCATCAAGAGCCGGGTGGGCTTCGTGTCCGGGGACCAGCCCCTGCCGCCCCACCCCACGCCGCGTGAGCTGCTCATCCAGCAGGGCCAGCTGCAGGGCCTGAGCAAGGACGTGATGGAGCGGCGCCTGGAAGACCTCATCAACACCTTCGAGATGGAGCGCTTCGCGGCGCTGCCGTGCGCCACGCTGACGGCCGAGCAGCGGCAGCGCACCAACTTGGCCTGCGCCTTCATGAAGGACCCGGCGGTGCTCATCCTGGACGAGCCCACGCACTCGCTGGACATGCTCAGCTCGCGCTTCCTGCACATCACCATCCGCGCGGCGCGGGAGGCGGGCCTGTCCGTGCTGCTGTCCTCGAGCGCGCTGGGGGATGCCGAGTCCCTGTGTGACCGGGTGGTGCTGCTGCACCGCGGCCGGGTGCTGGACCAGGGGACCATTCCCGAGGTGTGCGGCCACGTCGGGGTGCGCTCGCTGTCGGACGCCTTCCTCTGGCACCTGCCCCAACTGTCCGCCTGACGTCACCTGTCCCGCCCCGGAGGGCTGCCCGGAAGAGGACACCGCGACAACACACCGCAGGGGCGGCGGAAGGCAGCCCGTTACAGTGCCTCCCGCCATGTGGAAGCCCTGTCTCGCCCTTGCCGCAGCCCTGCTCCTCCTGACGCCGGTGAAGGCGTCCGCATGCGCCACCTGCGCCTGTGGGGACCCCACCCTCACCTCCATGGGCACCGAGCAGCCCTTCGCCGGGCGCCTGCGGCTGGCCAGCACCATGCGCGCCTGGGGGATTACCTCCGGGGCCAGCCAGGACAGCGCCATCTCCCTGCGGGAGCTGCGCATGGACGTGTCCGCGGCCTATGTGCCCCTGCCGTGGCTGACCCTGGCGGTGACGGTGCCGCTGCAGACGCGCACGGTGCGCGAGGTCAGCCTGGCGCGGGAGCGGGGCTGGGGAATCGGCGATGTGGAGGTCAGCGCCCGGGCCACCTTCTTCCGGGACCGGAACTTCGCCCCCAACCACCTCTTCAGCCTCATTGCCGGCGCGGAGCTGCCCACGGCCCGCACATTAAAGGATACGCAGGGCCGCCCGCTGTCCTTGGACGCCCAGCTCGGCAGCGGCTCCGTGGACCCCTTCGCCGGGGTGGCCTACACCGGCTTCCAGGATGAGTGGTCCTTCCTCGTGAGCGCCACCGGCTACCTGCCCACCCGGGGCCGGGAAGACTTCCGGGGCGGCTCCTCGCTGCGCGGTACGCTGGCCGTCCAGTACCAGCCCAAGGCCCGGTGGGCCCTGCGCCTGGCGGCGGACACGCGCCTGGAGGGCAACAGCGACACCCTCGGCGTGGCCGAGACCGAGGGCAGCGGCTTCATCGGCTTCCTCTCGCCCGATGTCCTCTTCAGCCCCACCACGGACATGGTGCTCCAGGCCGGGGTGCGCGTGCCCGTGCTCAACCGCCTGAACGGCTACGTCCGGCAGACGCCCATTCTCCAGGCCGCGCTCGTTTACGATCTCTAGCCCCGCCCCTCCCGAAGGCGCCTCGCCGCAGCGCGGCACCGAAGGTTTGACTTTGATAATGAATATCAATACCGTCCGCGCCATTCGCAGCCGGGAGTAGCGCGTCCTTCCCCCTCCGGAGGGCCCACCGGCCCAAGGGCGGAGGACGGGGCATGTCCGGGTGGTGGAGCTTCCTCATCGCGCTGTGCGCCCTGCCGGGGGTGGCCTGGAGCCAGGACCCTCCTGAGGCGCCCGCATCCGTGGAGCCCGTGCCCCCCGCGGAGGCCACAGCAGCCCCCGAGGAAACCCCCGTGGCCCAGACGGTGGTGACGGCCGCCCGCAGCCCGGAGCGGCTGGAGAACACCCCCGTGGCCACCGAGGTGATTACCCGGGCGGAGATCGTCGCCAGCGGGGCACGGGATGCCGCGGAGCTGCTGGCGGCCCACCCGGGCCTGGAGGTGGCCTCCACGTTCGCGGGCGCGAACCTGCGCGTCCAGGGGCTCGGCTCCGAGTACGCCCTGGTGCTCGTGGACGGGGAGCGCGTCACCGGCCGGGTGAACGGGGCCATCGATCTGTCGCGGCTGTCCATGGAGGACATCGAGCAGGTGGAGATCGTCAAGGGCCCCTCCTCGGTGCTCTATGGCAGCGACGCGGTGGCCGGCGTGGTGAACTTCATCACCCGGAAGGCCCGGAAGCCGCTCGGGGCGGACCTGCGCCTCTCCTATGGAAGTCTCCAGTGGATTGACTTGGACGCCACGGCCGAGGCCCGGCGCGAGGACTGGGGCCTGCGGGTGAGCGGAGGCCTCCAGCGCCGGGATGCGTATGACTTGGAGCCCCTGGACCTCAGCACCACGGGCAGCAGCCTGTCGGGCTTCAACGTGTCCGCGCGCGGGGACCTGAAGCGCGAGGGCCCGCTGGAGCTGTCGAGCACGGTGTCCTACGAGCGGCGCGTCCAGCGGGGCGTGGACCTGGGGGCCACCGGGGCCATCTTCGACCGCGCCAGCCGGGACGACGAGCTGACCGTGCGGCTGTCGCCCGCGTGGCGCCTGGGCGACGCGGTGACGCTGCGCACGGATGGGCACTACACGGGCTTCAAGCGGCGCTACGTGAACGACCAGCGCCAGGCCTCCGCGCTCGACACGGTGGAGGACACGCGCGACCAGCTCGCCCGGCTCGGCGGCCAGCTCGACGCGCGCCTGGGGGAGCGGCACGCCCTCGTGGCCGGGGTGGAGCTGCTCGGCGAGCACCTCACCTCGGACCGGCTGGAGGACGCCAGCGGCGAGCGGGGCCGCCTCTCCTTCTATGCCCAGGACACCTGGACGGTGGTGGCCCAGCCGAACCTGGCGCTCGTGCCCGGCGTGCGCCTGGATGCCGACTCCCAGTTCGGCACGGCCGTGACGCCACGGCTGGCGCTCCGGGTGGATCCGCTGTCCAAGCTCACGCTCCGGGCCAGCTACGGCTGGGGGCTGCGCGCGCCCAGCTTTCAGGAGCTGCTGCTCGACTTCGAGAACCCGGCCGTGGGCTACACCGTGCGCGGCAACCCGGACCTGAAGCCGGAGCGCTCGCGCAGCGTGACCGTGTCCGCGGAGGTCCGGCCCGCCAGCGCCTCGCTGCTGTGGCTGAACCTCTTCCAGCACTCGCTGCGGGACATGATCTCCTACAGCCTCCAGCAGGACCCGGAAGGCATGCGCTTCGTCTACGCCAACCTGGACCGGGCCAGCGTGCGCGGGGGCGAGGTGGGCGTGCGCCAGAAGCTGCCCGGCAGCGTGCAGCTGGAGCTGGGCTACACGCTCACCGACGGGCGCAACCGCGAGACGGATGAGCCGCTGGAGGGCCAGGCGCGCCACCGGCTCACGGGCCAGGTGACGTGGCGCTTCCGGCCCTGGGGACTGGAGACGTGGGTACGCGGCGCGCTCGTGGGCTCGCGTCCCTTCTACCCGGACACCGATGGCGACGGCGTGGCCGACCCCTACCGCTCCAAGTCCTACGTCACGCTGGATGCCCGCATCTCCCGGCAACTGCCCGCGGGCCTGCGCGTCTTCATCGCGGGCTCCAACCTGCTGGATGCAGGCAACCCCACGGACCTGCCCATTCCCCCCCGCGTCCTCCAAGCCGGCCTCTCGGCCCAGCTCTGACGCGCTTTCCCCCGAGGTTCTCTCCGCATGACCGTCTTCGCCTCCCGTTTCCCCCTCCTCCGCCGCGCGGCCTCCGCCCTGCTCCTCACGGGCTGGGTCGTGGCGTGCGGCCCCGACCTCCAGCCCGAGCCGGGCGAGCCTCCTCCCGAGGACCCGCCGGAGAACCCCCAGGACACGCACCTGCGCCACGTGGACAACGGGGATGGCACCTTCACCACCACGGTGGATGCCACGAACCAGACGGAGTGGATCGGCCTGGACCTGGACACGCGCCGCCAGGAGAACGCGAACGAGGACGCCAAGTGGGACGTGGCCTTCCAGCGCTTCCATGTCCGCTCGCGCGGGGGCTCGAGCGGCACAGGCGGGGTAGAGGTGGCGATGCTGGCCGGCGCGGACCTCACGCAGGTGCTCCAGGCGCCCCAGGCCGGCTACGCCGTCGACGCGGTGGACGGCGAGGATGCCGACACCCACCCGGACACTCCCTTTGAGGTGGGCGAGGGCTGGTACAGCTATGACCTGGGGACGCACAAGCTCACGCCCCGCACGCAGGTCTACGTCGTCCGCTCGGACGCGGGCGCCTTCTTCAAGCTCCAGTTCACCAGCTACTACGACACGGCCGGGACGCCCGGCATGCTCCAGCTCCGCTGGGGCCCGGTGCTGGCCCCGGGGGCCTCGGAGCTGCAGATGAACGCCGAGAGCTCCGGCGAGTGGGTCTACCTCCAGGCGGGCAAGGGCGTGGTGCAGGTTCAGACAGGCGGCGGGGACCGTTCCGTCACTCGGACTCCAGGCGCGCATGGAGCGCATCCCGGAAGCGGAGAATCTCGCCCTTGAGGGCCTGAATCTCCCCCGGGGTGCGGCCCGAGGCCTCCAGCAGCGCGCGTGGGATGCACTCGGCCCGGGTGCGGAGCGCCCGGCCCGGGGCCGTCAGCCCAATGCGCACCTGCCGCTCGTCCTGGGGATCCCGGGCTCTCACCACGAGGCCCGCCGCCTCGAGCCGCTTCAGCAGCGGCGTGAGCGTCCCGGAGTCCAGGTGCAGCCGGTCGCCCAGCGCCTTCACCGTCAGGCCCTCCTCCTCCCACAACACGAGCATCACCAGATACTGCGGGTAGGTGAGGCCCAGGTCTTCCAGCAGGGAGCGGTAGGTGCGCTGCAGGGCATGGACCGCCGAGTAGAGCGAGAAGCAGAGCTGCTCGCTCAGGTGCAGGGGATCTGAACGCTTCTTGGGCATGGGACTCGGCCTCCCGGGGCTGGAAGCCCCTGGAGACAACGATGGTCCCGGGATTCATTGCGCGCAATATGATTGGCTACTTCTTCAGGGCTTCCTTCAGCGCCTGGCTGGCCTGCTGAATGGCAGCCCGGGCCGCCGGGGTGTCCGCGACGGCATTGAGCATCACGAAGTCGTGAATCGTGCCCAGGTACCGGGTGGCGGTGACGCGGACGCCCGACTGCGAGAGCTTCCGGGCATACGCCTCGCCCTCGTCGCGCAGCACGTCGTTCTCATCGGTGATGACCAGGGCGGGGGGCAGGCCGCGCAGCTCGTCGAGGGAGGCACGCAGCGGGGAAGCCAGGATGTTCGCCCGGTCCGCGTCATCGCGGACGTACTGCGCCCAGAACCACTCCATCGCCGGCTTCGTGAGCCAGGGGCCATTCTGGAACTCGCGGTAGGAGTCCGTGGTGAAGGCCGCATCGGTCACCGGATAGAAGAGCACCTGGTACCGGAACTTCGGCGTGCCCCGCTGCTTCGCCATGAGCGTCACCGCGGCCGTCATGTCACCGCCCACGCTGTCGCCGGCGATGGCCAGGCGCGAGCCGTCGAGCTTCGCTTCCTTGCCATGCTCGGCCACCCACTTGGCCACCGCATAGGACTGCTCGATGGCGACGGGGAAGCGGGCCTCGGGAGAAGGGCTGTAGTTGACGAACACGATGGCCGCCTGCGTGCCCACGGCCAGCTCGCGCACGAGCCGGTCATGGGTGTCCTTGTCCCCCAGTACCCAGCCACCGCCGTGAATGTAGATGACCGCGGGAAGGACCCCGGAGACACCCTTCGGACGGACAATGCGAATGGAGACCTTGCCCAGCTCGCCCCCGCCCGGAATGGTCCGGTCCTCGATGGCCGCGTCCGGCTTCTTCACCTCCCCAGCCTGGGCTCCACGCAGCACCTCGCGGGCGTCCTTCGGCGGCAGCGTGTAGATGGGAGGACCTCCCGCCTTGGCCAGGCTGTCCACGAATGCCTGCGTGGAGGGCTCGAGCGGCGCGGCAACGGCATGGGGGGCGGACACCGCCAGAAGACCGGCGGCCGCCAGGGAAGACAACTTCATGAGATGGGCTCCTGTGATTGCGCTCAGGGCGCAGGTTGGTAAGAACACTTAACTTAATTGCGCGCAATTCAATTGCCGTCAATTTCAAATGCTGTGTTTTTGAGGTCGACCGATGCGTTCGAATCCGTACACTCCGCGCCGTGATGACTGCCTTCCGCCCTCTCTTGCTGCTCTCGCTTGTGCTGTCCCTGGCCCTCCTTCCCGCTGCCTGCGGGGAGGACAAAACCGGAGGAAACCCTCCCGCCGATGCAGGAGGTGACCCAGGCGACGCGGGGGACCTCCCGGATGCAGGCGGCCCGGGCGACGCGGGAGACCCCAGCGGCCCGGGCGACGCGGGAGACCTGGGCGACGCGGGTGAGCCAGGCGATGCGGGCGGGCCGGCCGACGCAGGCGAGCCGGGCGACGCGGGCGATGGCGGCGGAACGGATGGAGGGCCGCCCTCGGCGGATCCCGCCGAGCCGCTGTTCTCGGGGGCTCACATCTCCCGCATCGAGATCACCGCCTCGCAGGAGGCCCTCGCGGCCCTTCAGGCAGACCCCGACACGTATGTGAAGGGGGCCCTCCGCATGCAGATTGGACCGCAGACCCTGGACCTGCCGGAGATTGGCTTCCGCCTGAAGGGCCAGCTCGGCTCCTTCCGCCCGCTCAGCCAGAAGGCCGCCTTCGTGCTCAAGTTCGACAAGTTTGACGATGACCAGGCCCTGCTCGGCCTGAAGAAGCTGACCCTCAACAACATGGTGCAGGACCCGAGCATGATTCACGAGCGGCTCGGCTATGCGCTCTTCCGGGCCATGGAGGTGCCCGCCCCCCGGGCCGCGCACGCCACGGTCCGCATCAACGGCGCGCTGTATGGCGTCTACGCCGTCATCGAATCCACCGACAACTCCGTCTTCCTCAAGCGCTGGTTCGGCAGCCACAAGGGCAACCTGTACGAGGGCCAGTACGGCAGCGATTTCTACCCGGGCATGGAGGCCACCTTCGAGCTGGACAAGGGCGAGGACGTGAACTTCGCCGATATCGCCGCGCTCGCGCAGGCGCTCGACCAGATGACCAACCCGGCCACGTTCCTGGAGGACGTGGCCCAGGTCATCGACATCGACAGCTACCTGCGCTTCGCAGCCACGGAGCTCTTCATCGGCCACTGGGACGGCTACGTCTCCTACCGGAACAACTTCATGATCTACCGCCGCCCCTCGGACTCGCGGTGGGTCTTCATCCCCTGGGGCATCGACCAGACCTTCGGCCAGTACACCGACACGTGGGCGGCGCACGGGCGCTTGCAGCGGATGTGTGTCGAGTCGCTCCCCTGCCGGCAGCGGCTGGCCCAGGCCTACGAGCAGGTGCTCCAGCGGGTCTCGGACCTGGCGATGGTGGACCAGGCCGTGGCGCTGGCCACCTTCCTCTGGGCGGACGTGCACGAGGACTCGCGCAAGGAAGTGGATGTGGGAACGGTGTTCAACAAGATGACCGAGGCCATCGACTTCCTGAAGAACCGGCCCACCGACGTCCGCTTGCGGCTCGGGTGCATTGATCC
This sequence comes from Allostigmatella hybrida, assembly GCF_020103775.1. Taxonomy (NCBI): domain Bacteria; kingdom Pseudomonadati; phylum Myxococcota; class Myxococcia; order Myxococcales; family Archangiaceae; genus Allostigmatella; species Allostigmatella hybrida. The sequence goes on along the minus strand of NZ_JAHXBH010000001.1, from coordinate 389,041 downwards.
GGCGAACTGCGAGCGGTGCGTCATGACGCCGGCGCCCACGGGCGGCCAGCTCGCGTTCTGCACGGAGACGGTGAGCTGGGCGGCGGCCGAGTCGGACTGCGTGGCCCAGGGCGGGCACCTCGCCTCCATCCACGACCGGGCGACCCAGGACGCCGTGCGCGCGGGGGCCCGGGCGCTGTCGATTGGCCCTTGGTGGTTTGGCCTGAACGACTTGGCCGAGGAGGGCACCTTCGAGTGGAGCGACAAGACGCCCGTCAACTTCACCCTGTGGGCCCCCAGCGAGCCCAACAACCAGGACAACGCCGAGGACTGCGCGCAGCTCTACGGGGCGGCCGGCACCTGGAACGACGTGACGTGCTCGGGCATGGCCAGCTACGTGTGCGCCCTGCCCCCGCCCCCGGCCCCCTGATCAACCCGGGGTGCCGGGCGGGCGGTGCAGCGTCTCCGCCGCGTACAGGGTGTTCTCCAGCAGGCTGGCGCGGGTCATCGGGCCCACGCCGCCTGGCACCGGGGTGATCCACCCGGCGCGCGCCAGCGCCGGGGCGAACTCCACGTCCCCCACCAGCTTGCCATCCGCCTGACGGTTGATGCCGACGTCGATGACGATGGCGCCCTCCTTGATCCACTCGCCCTTCACGAGGCCGGGCTTGCCCGCGGCCACCACCAGCAGGTCCGCCTGGCCCACGTGGCGGGCGAGCTCCCGCGTGAAGCGGTGGGTGACGGTCACGGTGCACCCGGCCAGGAGCAGCTCCAGCGCCATCGGCCGGCCCACGATGTTGGACGCGCTCACCACCACCGCGTTCAGGCCGTACGTGTCCACCCCGGTGCTGGCCAGCAGGGTCATGATGCCCTTGGGGGTGCAGGGGCGCAGCAGGGGGATGCGCTGGGCCAGGCGCCCGACGTTGTAGGGATGGAACCCGTCCACGTCCTTGTCCGGCCGGATGCGCTCCAGGAGCTGCGAGGCGTCCAGGTGGGCGGGCAGCGGCAGCTGCACGAGGATGCCATCGATGGCCGGATCCGCGTTGAGGCGGTCGATGAGCGACAGCAGCTCGGCCTGCGGCGTCTCCGCGGGCAAGTCATGCGCCACCGACAGGATGCCGACCTCCTCGCAGTCCTTGCGCTTGTGGGAGACGTAGACCTGTGAGGCCGGATCCGTCCCCACCAGGATGACGGCGAGCCCCGGGACGCGGAGCCCCTGTTGCCGCCGCTCGCTGACGCGTTGGGCAATGTGCTGGCGGATCTGGGTGGCGATCGCCTTGCCGTCGAGCAGTTGTGCAGTCATGAGAAGGGCGCGCACTCTGGCACCGCTCCCCAGGGGACTCCAGCGTGGCCCCTTCCGTGAAGGGTGAAGTCAACACAATCCGGGTCCTGCACAGCCCGCCAAAGCAGTGAAAACCCGATTGCCGGAACTCCTGGCGAGAATGCAGACTGACGCTGCCGTGTTGGGGGGTCGATAGGAGGCCGCCCGTCCCTCGGTGCGGCACGCATGAAACATTGCGTTCACGTGAAAGGATCAATCCCGTGCAAGCTCGTGGCTCCCCTCGGCCCCGTTCCACCTGGCACCGCTGTTCCCTCTCACTGACGCTCGCCTCGGGGCTGGCGCTGGCCTGCGGCCCGGCGCCCGAGGAGGGAGCCCCCCTGACGGCGCAGTCGGCTGCGGCCCTGTCGGACGCGCCTCAGCCCACCGCCACCACCGAGCTCGTCACCAACGGCACCTTCGGCAGCGGCGCGGTGGCCCCCTGGTGGAACAACGCCAGCACCCAGGTCCGCGTCGAGAACGGCCGGCTGCGGGTCGATGTCGCCGGCACCGCCAACCTGTGGGACGCCATCATCGGCCAGAGCGGCATTCCGCTGGTGAGCGGCAAGGCGTACACGCTGTCCTTCAAGGCCTCGGCCTCGTCCAACTTCACCGTGCGCACGACGGTGCAGCAGGAGAGCGCCCCCTACACCTCGGTGCTCACCCAGCAGTTCTCGGTCACCACCACCCCGCAGCAGTTCTCGTTCCCCTTCACCTCGTCGCTGAGCACAAGCCAGGGCCAGGTCACCTTCCAGCTCGGGGGGCGCTCCGCGGCGGCCACCTTCTTCCTGGATGACATCTCCCTCACCACGGACGGCACCACCCAGCCCCCGCCCGGCGGCTCGGGCCCCATCGCCATGACGAGCGGCTTCTACGTGGATCCCAACACGGGGGCCGCGGGCTGGGTGCGCGCCAACGGCGGGGACTCGCGGGCCTCGCGCATCCAGGCGTCCATCGCGAGCAAGCCGGGTGCGCGTTGGTTCGGCAACTGGAGCGGGGACATCGGCGCGGCAGTGTCCAGCTACGTCTCGGCGGCCGATGCCGCCGACAAGCTGCCGGTGCTGGTGGCCTACAACATCCCCGGCCGGGATTGCGGCAGCCACTCGGGGGGCGGCGCGGGCAGCCCCGAGGCCTACCGGGCGTGGATCTCCGCGTTCGCCACGGCGATCGGCAACCGGCCCGCCATCGTCATCATCGAGCCGGACGCGGTGGCCCAGCTCGACTGCCTGTCGAATGACTCCGAGCGACAGGTGCGCCTGGGGCTGCTGCGCCATGCCACCGAGCAACTGCGCGACAAGGCGGTGAACACGTGGACGTATCTCGACGGCGGGAACGCCCAGTGGATCGCCGCGGACACGATGGCGCAGCGGCTCGACTCCGCCGGGGTGAAGAACATCCGGGGCTTCGCGCTCAACGTGTCGAACTTCTACACCACGGCTCAGTCGAACACGTACGGCACGTCGGTCAGCAACGCGCTGTCCAGCCGCTACGGCTACACGAAGACGTTCGTCGTGGACACCAGCCGCAACGGCAACGGCTCCAGCGGTGAGTGGTGTAATCCCGGCGGGCGCAAGCTGGGCGCCACGTCCCAGGTGAACACCGGCACGGGCGCCGAGTTGCTGCTGTGGGTGAAGTCCGTCGGTGAATCCGACGGCTATTGCGGCATCGCCCCGGGCGCCGCCGCCGGGCAGTTCAGCCCGGACCTGGCCATCCGGCTGATCGACGGCACCTGAGCCCCGGGGGCTGCGCTACCGTGGCCCCTTCCTGATGACGCCGCCCTCCGGGACCGAAGACCGCGCTCGCTTCCGTGTGAGGGCCCTGACCGGGGCCACGCTGCTGGGCGCGGCCCTGGCCCATGCAGCCCACATTCCCGCGGGCGCCCTGCTCGGCGGGATGGCGGTGTCCCTGACGGCGGCCCTCACGCTGTCGGTCCACGTGCCCGTCCCACGGGGGTTGCTGCTGGGCGCGCAGGCGGTGCTGGGGACCGCCATCTGCGCCTCGCTCACGCCCGAGGCCTGGGCCACGCTCGCGGAGAACTGGCCCATCGCGCTCCTCAACGTGGTGGGCGTGGTGGGGGTCTCCCAGGCCGTGGCACTCCTCTTCAGCCGGTGGACGGGCGTGGATTCCCTCACCGCCACCCTTGGCCTGCTGCCCGGCGGCGCCTCCGCCATGACGGCCCTGAGTGGCGAGGTGGGCGCCGATGAGCGGCTGGTGACGTTCTTCCAGTACCTGCGCCTGGGGGTCGTCATCCTCGTGGCGGTGGGGGTGAGCCGCTGGGCCGGGACAACCCCCGCCACGGCCCCCGCCCCGGTGGAGGGGCTCCCCCCGCCCGCCCTGCCGTGGATGGCCTGGGGCGTGTCCGCGCTCGTCGCCGCCGGGGGCGCGGCGGTGGGCACGTGGCTGAAGCTGCCCGCGGGGGCCTTCCTGGGCCCGCTCCTGGTGGGCATCCCGCTCACGGCCCTGGGCGTCACCGTGGGGGTGTGGCCCCTGGGGCTGTTGCCCCTGTCGCTCTGGGCCATTGGGACGCGCGTGGGCAGCCACTTCGACGAGGGGGCGGTGCGCGAGCTGAAGCGCGTGGCCCTGGCCGCGCTGGTGGCCGCCATGGCCCTCGTGGCCGGGTGTGCCCTGCTGGCCTGGGGCTGGTCGGCCCTGGGAAACGTGGACGTGCTCACCGCTTACTTCGCCACGTCTCCCGGAGGGGCGGACTCGGTGCTCGCCATCGCCCTGGGCACCCCCGCCAGCCTCACGCTGGTGCTCGCCGTGCAGGTCGGGCGGGTGCTCTTCATCTTCCTCGTGGCCCCGCTCTACCTGCGGCGCATGGCCAGACGCCGGTGAGCGGCCCCAAGCCTACGCGTGAATCGCTAACATCGACACCAGTAACCGTTTCATCCGTGGCTCTTCTGGGTTCACCTTCTCGTCACAAGATAAAGATTAAGCCTCACAATTATTTGAAATCAAATAAAGCAAGAGATCTAGCATTCCATTGACGATAAGGCTTGGGAAATGTGGAAGTAGGCGCAAGCCCTCTCCGGGCCAGCCTTCCCTCTCTTTAGTGGAGTATTTCTTGAATTTCAGATTGGCAGCCGTTGTCTCGGTTCTATCGCTTGCCGCATGCGAGGGACCTCCTCCCAAAACAGACCCGCTGGTTTCCGCTCCTGACGGCACGTTGGCGGAGCGGACCGATGAGCTTCCCGGAGACCCCATTTGCAAGCTGCCCACGGGCACGGCCACCCCACTTTCCACACGTTCCGACAGGCAATTCACCGGCGCGGCGGGCACACGTGCGGGCTCCGCGCTCGCAGCCGGAGACATGAACGGTGACGGCCAGCCAGAACTCATCATTGGCGCGCCAGGCCCGGTCAGCGGAAGCACCGTCAGGGGAAGCGTTCACATCGTGCCGGTCATGGCGAACGGCACACCCAACATCACCTCGGAGACGAGCCGCTTCGATGGGGAAGCGGCCGGCAGCCGGTTGGGAGCGGCGGTCGCGGTTGGCGACTACACCAACGCGGTGGGCGCGGAGCTGGTCCTGGGCGCTCCAGCCGTTGGCTCTCCCTCTCCTGGGGCGGGTGCGGCTTACACCCTGGACTCCTCGCAAATCGCAGGAGTCAAGACCCTGACCAGCACCCACCATCGCTTCCGCGGCGCCGCAGGGAACGATCAGGCCGGGTCGGCCGTGGCCGTGGCGGACGTCACGGGCAGCTCGGGCGCGGACCTCATCGTCAGCGCGCCCTACAATGACCCCGCGAGCCTGACCGACGCGGGCGCTATCTACATCTTTCCGGGGCCGGTGACGACAGGAACGGCCCCTTCGCTCAGTACGGCGCCCGTGAAGATCTTCGGCAATGGCCAGGCCAGCATCCGGGCGGGCACGGTGCTCGCCGTGGCGGATGTCAACGGCGACGGCCGAGGGGATTTGGCCGTGGGCGTGCCACGCTTCGATGGCTCGCCCGGCACTGATTCTGGCGCGGTCTATGTCTTCTTTGGAGGCGCCACGCTGACGGGCTCGCTCAACCTCACGAGCGCGGACCTCATCCTGACCGGTGCGTCCGTCAATGAGCTCGCGGGCTCCTCCGTGGCGGACGCAGGCGATCTGGATGGAGACGGGAAGGCAGACCTGCTCATCGGCGCGCCCGGCGCCTCCCCGGGACGCACGTACCTCGTCTACGGCGGGCTCACCGGGACGGTGGCACTGAGCTCGCAGCCGGTCTTTACCGGTATCGCCGGGGATCAGGCGGGCACGGCGGTGGCGGGCCCGGGCGATATCAACGGCGACGGCAGGCGTGACCTGCTCATCGGCGCGCCGGGCCACACCTCGGGCGCCGGGGCGGTGTACGTGGTGTACGGCGGTGCCACGCGCTTCACGGGCTCCACGGCGCTGAGCGCCGGTCCTCGCTACGTGGGCGCCGCGGGCAGCCAGACAGGCAGCGCGCTGGTGGGGCTGGGGGACATCGACAATGACGGGTCCGCGGACTTCGCTGTTGGCGCTCCGGGCACCGGCTCCAACGCGAGCGCCGTCCACCTGGTCCTTGGCCATGGCCCGCGCTGGTGGTACCCGAACGGGGACAATGACCGCGTTGGCGTGAGCACGGGCGCCGAGCGGCGCTGTGGAGAGCCCACCAGTGGCTGGTCCGCCTTGGAGGGGGACTGCGATAACAGCGACCCGGCCGTCTATCCCGGCGCCTCCGAGATCTGCGACGGCAAGGATAACAACTGCGACGGGCTGATGGACGACGAGCCCAACTCCGACGTCCAGGATCCGAAGACGTGGTACCAGGACACGGACGGCGACCGCTTCGTGTACCTCTCCACCTACCACCAGAGCTGTGTCGCCCCGGACAGTGACTACATCGAGGAGCCGATGCTCCTCGGCTACGAGTGCGAAACCGCGCCCAGCTTCCCGTCCGACAACGACGCCTCCATCCACGAAAACGCGGCCGAGGTGTGCGACGGCAAGGACAACAACTGCGACGGCACCGTGGATGAAGACCAGTCCCAGTGGCCCAACTGGTACCCGGACGGTGACGGCGATGGCTTTGGCCGTAACGCCTCGCCCCAGAAGGCCTGCACCGCGCCCACCGGCCACGTGAGCACCAACACGGACTGCGACGATGCCGACCTGCGCAGCTACCCGGGGGCCACCGAGACGTGCGACAACAAGGACAACAACTGCAACGGCACCGTGGACGAGGGGGTGAAGACCACCTACTTCCTGGATGCCGACGGTGACGGCTTCGGTGTGCCCGGCTCCACGGCGCAGGCCTGCACCAAGCCCACCGGCTACTCCACCGTCAGCACGGACTGCAACGACGCCGCCAGCAATGGCTCGCGAATGTACCCAGGCAACGCCGAGGTATGCGACGGCCTGGACAACGACTGCGACTTCGACACCGATGAAGGCGTGAAGACGGCGTACTACCTCGACGCGGACAGGGACACGCAGGGCAGTCCGTATACCTCCGTCCTGGCCTGCGTGGCGCCCACCGGGTACGTGACCAACAACACGGATTGCAATGACTCGAGCCCCGCCGTGAAGGCAGGCGCCACGGAGGTGTGCGACAACTTGGACAACGACTGCGACTTCCAAGTGGACGAGGGCGTGAAGGTGACCTTCTACGCCGACGTGGACGGCGATGGGGCGGGTACCACCAACCCCAACTACCGGATCAGCGCCTGCACGGCGCCCACGGGCTACGTGACGACCGGCTTGGACTGCAACGACGGCGCCAGCGGCATCCGCCCCGGTGCTCCCGAGGTCTGCGACGGCCTCGATAACGACTGCGACAGCAGCATCGATGAGGGCGTCGCCACCTCCAGCTGGTACCCGGACAACGACCGGGACGGCTTCGGCGCGCAGGGCAGCACCGCCGTGGTGGCCTGCCGTGCCCCCAGCGGGAACCATGTGAGCAACAATACGGACTGCAACGACACCTCCAACCGGATCAGCCCGGTGCAGGTGGAGATCTGCGAGGCCTCAGGCCAGCCCCAGGTGGACAACAATTGCGCGGGGGGCGTGGATGACGCCATCAACGCATCCTCGTGGTACCGTGACGCCGACGCAGACGGCTACGGCAACGAGAGTGTCAGCCTCGTGCGCTGCGCCCAGCCCTCGGGCTACGTAGCCACTGGCCGCGACTGCAACGACTCCGCGGCGAACGTCAATCCCGGCCAGACCGAGCGGTGCGAGCCGAGCACCAGCCAGGTGGACAACGACTGTGACGGCGATGCCAACGACGTAGACCCGAGCACTGACGTGTCCCAGGGTGGGGCGCCGCTCTGGTACGGCGACGGCGACCGGGACGGTCACGCGGGCACCACCTTCAAGCTCCGCTGGTGCACCAACCCTACCGACTTCAAGGATGCCAACAACAATGTCATCGTCCAGGGTGCCTACCTCGCTGGGCCGCCGGATGACTGCAACGACTCCAACAGCAACGCCTTCGTAACGGAGACCTGGTACGAGGACGCCGACAACAATGGCTGCGGCAACCCGAACCGGTCCATTCAGTCCTGCGGTCAACCGGGCTGCAACGTCCGTTACGTCCGCACCTCGGGCGCGAACTGCATCTGACAACCCACCGGAGATAGGCGCCCTCCCGGGCGCGAAGAAGCTCCTGCCGGAAACACCCCTCCGGCAGGAGCTTCTTTTCAAGCACCGTCAATCGCGCAGCACAGGCATCACCACGTTCGAAAACCAAACCTCCTCCCACCGTTTGACTTTTTCACCGGCGGACAGCTTCTGGGGAGACACCGCCGTTTCGGGGCCGAATTGAGCGTCTTCAACGATCCGGCTGTTGATGGCGGCGAAGGTCCCATCGCGCGAGGGATAGACAACCCCCACCAGAACGCCGCAGCCCTTGCAGAAGAGAAACTCCGCCGTTTGGCTCCCCTGCTTGTACCTTCCGACTTGCAGCGAGTCGCGAACGTCGAACGCGACAGCCCCCTGTGGATCCGAGACATACGCGGCTGCGTGCTTGAGGCAAAAGCCACAGTCGCAAGCACGGGGTGAGTAGGACCCGGGTGCGCGCGTGAGGCGAATCGCAACGCGAATGTTCCCGCAATGGCATCGGCCTTGGATGTCGAACATGCCCTGCTCCTTTAGCGCTTTCCCGGACCGCCGAGGTCCGCCGAACTGCTCCTCTGAATGGCCCGCTGGTAGGCGGGACGGGCGTGCAGCCGCTCCAGATAGACACCGATGTTGGGAAACGGCGCCAGCGCCCCCAGGTGTTTCGCGGTTTCCAGCACGAAGCTCACCTGGATGTCTGCGGCACTGAAGGTGTTGCCCACCAGGTAGTCCCGTCCCTCCAGCGCTCCTGCGATGTAGCCCAGGTGGTTCTTCACCTCACCGGAGATGCGGGGCTGGAGGGGCGCGCCGGCCTCGCCCAGACGTCCCATGTACACGCTGAGAATGAGGGGCAGCATGGCCGAACCCTCGGCGTAGTGCAGCCAATGCACATAGGTGTCGTAATCGGCTGAATCCGGAGCGGGCGCCAGCCGGCCCTGGCCGTGCCGGCGCACCACGGAGTCGATGATGGCCCCCGACTCGGCGAGCAACCGTCCTCCGTCCTCCAGCACCGGGGACTTGCCCAGCGGATGGATGGCCTTGAGCTCGGGAGGCGCGAAGTTCGTCTTCGGGTCACGCGGGTAGACGACCAGCTCGTAGTCGAGCCCCAACTCCTCCAGGAGCCAGAGGATGCGCTGCGAGCGGGAGTTCACGAGGTGGTGCAGTTTGAGCACGGGGCTTCTCCTGAGGCAGGGCCGACCTACGGCGGATTCGAAGTCGAAGGCCGCCGGGGATCAATATGGGGCCAGTAACATCCTTTCTTCCACTCATAGGAGGTAGCGCCACAGGGAGGAAGGGCATCGCCCAGGCGGCCCCAGCACCCCGCATTGATTTCCACCAAGGGCTTTTCACAGGGCGGGCGCTGCTGGCCCGGGAAGGGTTTCTTGGGCATGTCGAGCCCCAGTCCTTTGATGCCGGCCTCCTGAGGCCCCATCAGGGCGGGGCTGGCGAGCACCTCTTGCCCAAGCCCGGCTGTCCCTGCGCTGGGCGGCTCCGCTTGAAGGCCCCCAGCGGGAAGTACGGTCCTGTGCTGCACCCACCAAGCCCCTATCACCAGGTACACCAGCGCCACCATGGCCAGCCAGGGTGCCTCCACCCTCCCTGACTCGGACGGGTGAACCTGGGAGAGCTCCTCGGGCGCCGCCACCGGGCGGATGAGGCGATCCTCCAGAGGCCCGGCCGCTCTCGCCAGACGGTCCAGCGCCTCGGCCACCTCGCCGGGGGTTCCTCGCGCGGCAGGCTCCTCGTGAAGCAACTGCCGGATGAGCCCTGCCAGCGCTGGCGATACGGACACCCGGCTCTCGGGAGGGACCCAAGGAGGCGAAAAGAACTCGAATCCCTCTCCGGTCACCTTCAGCTCCAAGGCCGCTGGCGGATACCCGCCGGTGACGAGCCGGTAGGCCATCACACCCAGGGCATAGAGGTCATCCGAGGGCTGCGCCTCATACCGGGCGCCCGGCTGGTGCCGGTACTCCCACTGGAAGCGCTGGGACTCGGGGCTCTGGTACTCGGGAGTTCCGGGAGGCGGAAACTGGTGCGTGAGTACCCGGGCCCGCCGGTAATACGCCGAGCCGAAGTCCAGCAGCACGGCCTGGGGCGTCCCCGTCCGCACGAGGACATTGTCTCCCCGCACGTCGCGGTGGACCCCTTCGGCCTCGTGCGTCGCAGCCAGGGCCGAGGCCACCTGCGCCAGGAGCCTCGAAGCCTGACGCGAGGTGAAGGACTGCTGAGCTGCCCACTGGTACAAGGGCACGCCCTCCACCCACTCCATGACGAGGAAGGGAAAGCCTCCGCCCTCCGGCACCTCCCAGGTGCCCTGCTCCAGCAACCTGGGCACATGCGGGTGTTGGAGCCGGGAGAGCAGCTCCGCCTCGCGTTCGAACCGGGGATCGTTCAAGTGAAGCGCCAGCTTCAACGCGAAAGACCCCGCCTCGGGCTGCCCCACCTTCTCAGCCCGGTAAACGGTGCCATAAGAGCCCTGCCCGCGCTGCTCCAGCACGCGCCAGGTGCCCACCTCGGTTCCAGGAACAGCCAAGACCGGACTCACGCCGCGAGAGCTTACCCGCTATGACACCTGCGCTTCCGCGATGGCGGCGAGAATTTCGTTCGCCACCGCTTTCACGTTCGGCTCGGTGAACAGCGAGACATGGTTCCCGGGAACCATGCGGAAGCGCAGTGGCTGCACCGAGACGTCCTCCCAGCCTTCGGTGAGCGTCTCGCAGAACTTGCTGTCGCTCGCGCGCAGAAAGGTGACCGGCCCCTGGAAGCGTTCGGAGGGCTCGTAGCCGGCGTAGCTGACGGAGCGAAAGAGCGCCAGGATACGCTCGATGCGCTCGTCGGGCTCGTCCGGCGGATAAGCTCCGTGCTTCCTGGCGAGGTTCATGAAGTGTGCGATCCGCTGCCTCGGCTCGAGGGCGCGCATGTCGTCACTGTTCAGCCCCATGTCCACATCGAACCAGTACCGGTAGCCGGCCCCGATGATGGAATAGAACTCGACGAGATCCTCCAGGAAGGTCTCGGACTGCATGCGGAGGCGGAAGATGGCGGGCGACCAGGCATCGCCCACGGCGAGCACGGCCACCCGTTCCCCAATGCGCTGCAGTTGCAGGGCCATCTCCAGGGCAACCATGCCGCCCGTGCAGTGGCCCCCCAGGAGGTAGGGGCCGTGCGGCTGCACGGAACGCATGGTCTTGATGTGGTCAGCCGCCATGTCCTCGACGCGCTCGAACGGGGGGTGATCGCCAAAGAGTCCCCGGCTCTGGAGTCCGTAGACAGGTTGATCCGGCCCCATCCAACGCACCATCGAATAGGAGGTGACCGTGGTCCCCTCACCTCCCGGCAGGAAGAAGAAGGGGCGCTTCGAGCCGCGCGGCTGAAGCGGGACGATGGGCTCCGCGTTGAGCTTCCCCGAGTGAGCACGCAGTTGGCAGCCGATGCGCTCGATGGTTGGCTCCTGGAGGAATGTTTCCAGCGCGAGCGGGGCATCGAACCGCGCCACCGTCGCGGCGAGGGCCGCCTCCGCGCTGGCACGGTTGCCACCGAGGCCGAAGAAGTCATCCTTCATGCCGATCCCGATGGCGTCTCTGCGCAGGGTGTCCGCCCAGATTCGCGATACTTGCAGCTCGTAGACGTCTCGGGGGGGGATAAACCGCTCGGTCATCATCGTCCTCATAGGCTTGGGTTGGGGCTCACACCTGTGCTGCCGCGGTCACGCTCCAGGGCGCTCGCGCCCAGGGGCCGGTGAACCGAAAGTTCCTGGTCGCGCAACAGCCGCTTGAGCTGGATGGGCAGCGCGCCGGAGCCTGCCTCGCGGGCCAGCACGCTCGCGATCAGATGCGCGACGCGCGGCCAATGGCAGTACCCGTCGATCGCCGCCCGCTGGCGCAGCTGAACGGTGGGATCCACCGCACGGCGCAGCGTGGCCAGCGCCTTTTCGGGATTGCCGCCCAGTGTGTCGACCAGGATCGGCAGCGGCGACTCGCGGTGCGTGGCGCACTGGGTGGCATACAGCCGATCGAGCTGGAACGCATAGAGCGCACGCTCCATGGCCACCTCGGCGGTGATCGCATCCACGGTTCCGTCCGGTCCCTCCAGGGGATCCGGCGGCATGAGGAGCGGAGGGATGCCGTTCACGAGCGCGGCCCCGATGCTGCTCAAGCCCGGGCGGCAGACGAAGGCCGCTTGCGGCTTGGCGCGGAGCGCCCGGAGGAACGTACTCCAGTGCTCGTCGATCCATCCGAGCAGCGTCACGTTCGGCAGCCGCGAGTGCTCCAGCTCGAGCGACAGCCACGCGCGCTCCTGCACACTCCCGCCCGCGAACAGGAACTGCGTCTCCTCCATCCGCGCCGCCAGCGCCAGCATGGCGCGCCAGTGCCGCCGGCTGGAGGCGGAGAAGCCGTTGCCCTGAGACACGAGCACGACGCCACGCGGATCCTCCGGGGTGAAGAGGTGCTGGAGCGCCGGCGCGCGCTGGGCCAGGTGGGCTCCGGCCTGCACCGCGGCCTGCTCCGGGGAGAGCACGCTGGCCTGGCCGAGCGGCGGAATGACCACGTAGGGCCGCTTGCCCGATTCCAGCGACAGCCAGTCACGCCAGTTGACGGCCTGATACCAGATCGTGCCGCTCTCCGGCACGGCGTCCATGATCTCCCGGCTCGCGGCCTCGAAGTCCACCGAGGGATTGCGCTCCGGATCGATCCTCGACGCGCGCAGCGCGTCCCTGAGTGCGTCCTGCGTGTGGATGGCCTGCGCGGACGCCGCCAGAAGCCCGGCCACCCCCATGGCCTCCTTCACCGGCGGGACCTGGCGTGTCAGCCACCTGAGCCACGCGAACTCCTCAAACGCATAGCGCACGGCATGCAGGGGCACTTCCTTCTGCTGCGCATGCTCGGCGAGCTGGTGCAGGATCCAGGTCTCCGGTCGGCAATCGTTCACGATGGCGGCCGTGCCCGCGCTTGCCCGGGCAAGCTCGCGGTTGTCCGCGATCCACAAGAGGGCCGCCTCGCGGTTCAGGAGCGCCGGACGCGAAAGGTTGGCGGTATCGGCGGGTGTGATCGTCGCCGACTCCGAGTCGCTGTAATAGAGCGGCACCACGTGGAGCCCCACCGAGCCCCCTGCCTTCCGGCGCGCATACGCCGCGTCTTCCTGCCGCCGGATCGCCGCAGTGAACGGCATCGGGTCCGGGAGCCTGGAAAGGGCGCCGTGCACGGCCGGCACCCAGCCCGTCGTGTGCCCGAAGGCTTGCGCCACGTACAGCACGCCCGTGTGAGCCGAAGTGCGGTGGACCGTCACGCGAAACTGGCCCTCGCGCCTGGGATCCGGCCCCGTGACATAGAGCGGGGCCTGCGACTCCCGCAGCGGCAAGCCATCGCGCGGGACGAGCATCGCCAGCCTCGCATCGCGATCCGAGACCAGGATGCTGTCCGGACCGGCGGCCAGGGCGAACGCCGCCGTCCCCTGGGCTGGCAGCGCATCCTCGATCGACAGCGGCTGCCCAGCGACAGAGATCCGAGGCGGCTCACCGGGCACCGGGTACATCACCTCGATGCGTCCAAGCGAGAGCCCGGTGGCATCGCCACGCAGCACGCAGGACGGCGCATCCTGCGGCGGGCATGCGGCCATCGAAGAGGACCGCATCAGGAGGCCCCGCCCGCGTGGAGGTCCCTGGCGATCATGTCTTCGTAGGTCTCCGCGCGGCGGACGAGCGTCTCGCGGCCCTGGTCCAGGATCACGATGCCCGGCTGGGGAAAGCAGAAGGAGTTCGAGAAGGAGACCAGATAGGCCCCTGCGTCCATGATCGCGAGCGTGTCTCCGGGACGGAGCCTGGGAAGCTCGATCGTGGTGCGCAGGGAGTCCATCGGGCTGCAGGTGGGTCCGTCGAGGGTGTACATCCCCCCCGGAGATTCGCCCCACCGCTCGGCGTGGAAGATCTCGTGATACTCGCGGTGCAGGATGTGGGCGATGTTCTCGCCCGCATCCAGGATCGCGTGCGAGGGCCCCGCTCCGGCCTCGTTGAGGCTGCTGACCCGGCACAGCAGCATCTGGGTGTTCCCGGTCATGGCCCGTCCGGGCTCCAACAAGATGCGCGGGGTGGGACGGCCGGCGCGGCGGAAGTGGTCCTCAACCCGCTCGAAGAGCAGCGCGAGGTAGCCTTCGATCGAGAGCCTGCGGCGGACCCGCTCGGCGAGCGGAAGCGGTGAGGCGTCGAGCGGCAGCACCGTGGGGACCGCCAGGCTCCCGCCAAGGTCGAGCATCTCCACGGCAAGGCCGAGCCGGGCGTGGAGCGTGTCGCAGAACTCCAGCACCTCTCGAACGAAGCGCTCCAGCGTCCCGGCATCCTCGATGGCCACGCCGCGGTGCGCGTGCAACCCGACGACCCGCAGCGAAGGGTGTGCCAGCGCCTCCTCGTAGGCCGCCAGCGCTTGCCCTCCGGCGATCGGGACGCCGAACTTGCCCGACCAGCTATCGGAGGTGGCCACGCGCAGGCCCACGTTGGGCTTCTTGCCGAGCTCCTCCGCGGCCTGAGCGACGAGCGCGATCTCCTCGCGATGGTTCAGGTGGGTGAGCAGGAGCTCGCTCTGGACGATGGTGCGCGCGATGCCCGGCGTCTTCCCCGGGCCATTGTAGATGATCCTTCCGGGCGCAACCCCGAGCCGCAGGGCGAGCCACAGCTCGTACGGAGAGACCACCTCGGCTCCGGCGCCGAGCTCCGACAGCTTCTGGAGCACGGCCGGAATCGGATTGGTCTTGTAGGAATAGAAGATCTCGGCCCCCTGCGTCCGGCCCTGCGGCACCTGCTGGAAGCGCCGGACGTTCTCGGCGAGCCGGCCGGCGTGGACGACGAAGAGAGGGCTGCCCCAGCGATCCGCCAGGCCCGCCAGCGCCTTGCCCTCCAGGCACAACCCTTCTTCAGCTCGCGTCAGGCCCCAGGTCTCTGGGTGCAGGGACTGCGCCTGCTCCATGCGCCGTTCGGGAGCAACAACGGAGTGTGTGGACACATTTAAACCCTCACTGCGGGTGAGTGTGTTTGTCGGGTGGGAGGAGAGAGGCATGGACACGAAGGATCCTTCTGTCGAATTCCGGGCCAGCACGATGGCCGAGGCACACCGCCAGACAGCACGGCGCGTGCCAGCTTCGGGATCGAAGGAAACACCTCGGGAGTTCCTGCCAGCGCGCTCTGCCGGCGTGCCATTGACGTGGCACCGACGTGTCAGGGCTCCCGGCCACGCCTGATCAGCTTCCCCCCAGGACGAGGGAACTGTTCCAGTGCGTCAGATCAACGGGTTCCTGATCCGAGGATTGGTCTCAGACGAACTGGGTGACGTCGAAGATGCGCATGGGGCCACCCACGGCGTTCTGCTTGTTCGTCCCGGCGGCCACGTCGCCCAGCCCCTTCCAGAAGGGGCGCCTGTACGTCACGTAGCCCCACGTCTGGTAATAGAACTCCCAGACGCCCGCGACCTTGAAGCCAAAGACGCTCGTCCCGCCCACGAAGTCCACGTTCGAGCGGAGCTGGTTGCGCTTGCGCTGCGCCTCCGTGGCAACCGCGGCGTTGTAGGCCGACTTGAACGTGCTGCCCAGGTTCACCGCGCCCGGATAATGGGCTCGTGCATGGGCATGAAGGGCGTTCAGGTAGTTCACCGCGTTGGGCGTCTCGTAGTCCAGGGGCTGCGCTTGGGCCTGCGCCTGGGGCAACGAGAACCGCATCGCGTTCGCGTGATAGACGATCACATCTCCAGCGGGCAGCTGATCCACGAAGATGGCACAGCCCGAGAGCTGGGCCGTGAAGAAGTAGCTCACGAGCCCCCCCGCCGGGAGCCGGCACGAGGTGATCTGGTTGGGGTAGAACTCGAGGAACACCGACTGGTTCGCCGCGCCCAGCGCGCCAAAATTCACGACGCGGTGGTGGTCCGCCTGAAGGGCCCCGACATGGTGCGAGAAGTGCGAGCCCACCCCCGCAGGCAGGATGAAGTGGTGATCCGGAGGGTTCACCGTTCCGGGCACCCAGGCGTTGCCCGCCGCATCGGCGAGGGCCGGAGGGACAGCGCCTCCCACGAAGTTACCCGCCCAGTACGCAGCGGCATTGAGGTCGGCGGGAACGAAGGGCATGGGCAATCTCCAGAGGAGCCCTCGCACGCCAGCAGCTCCCGGGGCCACCACCTTACCAGACGGCTCCCGGGGTCAGCGGTGCCACGCTGGGGCGCCCCTCACACCTTGCGCAAGACTTCCAGAAGCCGCGTGGCCTTTTCGTAAAGGGAATGCCCAGGCGTCAGGCCCTCCACTACCTGCTGCGCCAGGGCGCGTGCCTCGGCGATGCGCTGGGCCTTGACGTAGGCCAGGACCAGGTTGAGCGAGGTCTCGGGCATTCCAGGTTCGAGCCGCCGCGCTGTCTCCAGCAGTTCGATGGCGCGGGGCTCGTGCCGATGCCCTTCCTTCAACAGGCACACCCCCAGGCGCGTGTAGGGCTCCCAGTGCTCCGGCGCGAAGGCAATCGCCTCCTCGTAAGCGTGGATGACGCCGGGCATGTCCGGAGGCTGGAGCACCTTGCACGCCTCGGCCTCCAAGAGCTTGAGCGGCAGGGAGCGCGTCCCCTGCTCCCAGCCCTCCCGCAGGAGCGTCAGGGCCTCCCGGCCGCGCTTGCGATCCACGAGCCTCGAGGCCTCATGGAACAGCGCCACGTCCGGTGCTTCTTCGCGGTCCTCGGAGGGCTCCTGGTTCGCCGCCAGCGTCTCGCGCAACAGTTGGGACTGAGGCGCCTGCGTCAGCCCTGCTTCCAGAATGCGCCGGGCCGACCGCACCTTGCCCCGCTGCCCGAGCAGTTGGGCCAAGGCCCAGTAGCCACGAGCGTCCCGGGCATCCAGCCGCAAGCTCCGGACGAACTCCCGCGCCGCGGCCCGGGGCCGCTCTTCCATGACCAGCGCCATGCCCAGCTCGAAGCGAAAGCCAGACTGCTGGGGTCTGAGCGCCACGGCCTGCTCATGCGCCTCGCGGGCCTCGGCCACCGCTCCCAGGGCCAGCTGAGCGACGCCCAAGCCGTGCCAGGCTTCGGCCGGAGGCGTGGGCTGGCGGAGGAGCACCTCGTAATGCTCCCGCGCCCGGACGAAGTCCTGGTGCTGGATCGCCACGGCGCCGCGCAACAGGGTGACTTCCCGCTGCGCGCCTTCGGACTTCACCCGCGACAGCAGCTGCTCGGCCTGCTCCGGCCGGGCGTCCACCAGGGCCACCTTGGCCAGCGCCAGCAGGGCCTCCTCGTCCTCCGGATCCTGAGAGAGCTGATGCGTGGCGGCCTCCCTCGCCTCGCGAATGCGGCCCTCTTCCAGCAATTGCCTCAAGGCGTGTGTCATGCCGCTCCCTCGCTCACGCGGCCGGGGCTCAAGCACCCAGCGAGGAAATCCCTCTCATTCCTTGGGAAAACTTCCCGGGATGGACGGTTTTTCCGGATGCGCTAAAATCCGCGTCTTAGCTGTTTTTCGCCAGGAGAAGAACCATGACGTCACCGGTCGGAGCCTCCGGAAGCCGTCCCATCAGTCCTCCCCCCAGCGCCGGCGTGCAGCCAGGAGCCCCTGCCGCCCCCGCGCCGAACGCCGTCCCCGCCGCCGTCACCACCGAGCCGGCCAACCCCCACCTGTCCGACTTCACCCAGACAGACCGGCTGCGCACGGAGATTGGGGTTCAGGCGCAGAACAACCCCAGCCTCTACGGCAGTCTCGTGGGCACGGTGAACGGCATGCTGCAGGCGGGAGGGTACGGCATCTCCCCTGCTTCCCAGCGGAGCGTCATGGAGAACCTGCGGGGAGTCAGCCAGGGCACCATGCCCCAGTCCGAGGCCCACTTCCGGGAGGCGAGAACCTTCGCCCGGGACGCCTTCCAGAGCCTGATCAATGGCAGGCCCCTCCAGGCGGACATGGAGCTCTTCGGAGCGACGATCAACCTCATTGGCGGCGTTGGAATGTCCGCCGTCGAGGGCATTCAGGGTGCGTTCGCGCCGAGAAGCCCCCCGACTCAAGGCGGTGGAGGCGGCTGGTAGTCCGCGGCACGATGGCGCGGACAGCGGGAATCAAGGAGCATCGCTCCATGACGCCCCCCGCCACCGCCCGCCCCGTGTTCCTCGTCGGATCCCGCGACGACGAGCACATCTCGCACCTGGCCCGCCGGATCGAGGCGCTGGGGGTGGAAACCCTCGTGGTGGACACCCTCGCCTTCCCCGGGCAGACGCGCCTGGCGCTCACGGAGGGCCTCGACGGCATCACCGTGAATGGGCAGCGGCTCGGAGTTCCCGGGGCCGTCTACCTGCGCAGCGTCTACACCCACCCGCTCGCCTTTGGCGTGGACGCGGACGAGGACATGGACGCGGACTGGCGCACCACGCTGGTGGCCTTCCGCGAGAAGGCCACGCTGCTGCGGGGCCTGCTGGGCCGCTGGGAAGCGCTGGGCGTGCCGTTCTACAACCCCGAGTCCACGAGCTGGCGCATCCAGAAACCCCTTCAGCTCGCGCTGCTCGCCCAGGCGGGGTTGCCCGTGCCGGAGACGCTCTGGACGAATGACGCCGAGGCGGTGCGCCGCTTCGCCGCCGGCCGGCGCGTGGCCTACAAGCCCGTGGGCGGCGGCGCGGCCACGCGGGCGCTGGGCCCCGAGGACCTGTCCGAGGACCGGCTCGCCGCGCTGGGGGCCGCGCCCGTGACCTTCCAGGCCCTCCTGCCCGGCGAGGACGTGCG
The DNA here is from genome assembly GCF_020103775.1 of Allostigmatella hybrida. Lineage (NCBI taxonomy): Bacteria > Pseudomonadati > Myxococcota > Myxococcia > Myxococcales > Archangiaceae > Allostigmatella > Allostigmatella hybrida. The sequence goes on along the minus strand of NZ_JAHXBH010000001.1, from coordinate 370,470 downwards.
CGTCTACGTGCTCGATGGGGAAGTCATCGCCAGCATCCGCATCCTCTCCCAGGCCATCGACTTCCGGCAGAACGAGGAGCGCGTCGAGTCCTTCGCGCTGCCGCCTGAGGTGGCAGCGCAGTGTCTCCGCGCCACGCAGGTGCTGCGGCTGCGCTGGACGGGGATGGACCTCAAGCGCGACGCCGAAGGCACCCTGCGCATCCTCGAGCTCAATGAGTCGCCCATGTTCCTGGGCTTCGATGCGCGGGCGGGCACGGACATCCTAGGACACCTCGCCCGGGGCCTCGTCCAGGCCGCCCGCGCTCCGCGCCCCTGAGTAGGCAGACACTCAAGCGCAGGCCTCCCCGTAGGCCCTTCGAACGCTTTCCAAAAATATCCGGTTTTCCCTTGGCCGAGGGCCGGAGAGGACCCAGCTTCTGTTCAAGGGCGCACGGCGGAAAAGAGTGCTGTCCCTTATCCCCGTGGGATAGGCCCACGGCATTTCTGCCTTCAGGAGGTTGTCATGAAGCGCGAGAATCAGGAGCAGAAGGCCCAGCGGACCCAGCAGCTGTTCATTCAGGATCTTGCCCGCACCGAGGGCAAAAAGAGTGCCGCGAGCAAGGTGAGTGCTTCGGGGCCGTTCACCACGTACGCTCTGGCTGAAGAGTCGGGCGCGTAGCAAGGACAGAGAGCCACGCTCGCCGTTTGAGCATGGGACAGACACGGTGGGGGCAATCCCCACCGGTCTGCCTTTCTCGTTGCTCACCCAGACCCGGTTGAACCCATGGAAGGTCAGGCGTCCGCGAGCAGGAAGCCGATCTTGGTCTTCTGTGCATCCGCGGGGAACTTGTTGGCTGCCGCGGCGGTGACATAGGCCGTGAGGTTCGGGAACACGTAGTCCCGCTCAGTGGTGGTCGACAGGCCCAGCCACGCGGCGACGGAGTAGGCGTACTGGTCCACCGTCAGCGAGGGAATCCAGCGGCCCCGCGAGTCGGTGGTGTCCGGGTTGTTCGCCCCGCCGTTCGTCAGGTCCAGGCTCGGGAAGGCGCCGTAGAGCCGCTTGCCCGCGACGCGGTCCCCCAGGACGATCATGTGGCTGCCCCAGCCGTGGTCCGTCCCCTTGTCCGAGTTCTCCACGAAGGTGCGGCCAAAGTCGCTGATCGTGAAGAGCGTGGTCTGCGGAGGCGTGGCGCCGAAGTTCGTGGTGGCCCGCAGAATCGTGAGCGCCTGGTGGAAGGCATCAAGGGCGAAGTCGAGCTGCTTGAACAACGAGCTCTGGGCCGCGTCCTGCCCCGTGTGGGTGTCGAAGCCGCCCAACCCCACGGAGAACACCTGGCGCTTGAGGCCCAGGCCACCGCTGGCCGCGGGCGTCGCGCCCGCCACGAGATCCCGGACGACCTGGTAGAGCTGGCCCGGCAACCCCCAGCCCGAGCCGCCCTCGGGCAGCACGAACAGGGCGTCGATGGCCTCGCGCGTCGCCTGGGGCAGCAGCCCCCATGCCGCCTCGCGCGCGGTGGTTCTCGCCGAGGCGAAGCTCTGCGCCGTGGTGAACGTGCCGCCGTAAGAGGCCTGCAGCGTGACGTCATTGTGGATCTTGAGCACCTCGGAGAGCGACTCCTGGTACAGGGCGTTGAAGCCCGCATCGCTCGACGTCCGGAAGCCCAGCGTGCCGTTCGACGACACGATCATCGGCTGCTTGGAACCGCCCGCGGAGAAGATCGCCTTGCCCCCGAAGGACGTCACCCTGGGATAGTCTGTGTCCTTCAGTGCGAAGAGCTTGTCTGCGGTCCGGCCCGCCCAACCCGTCACCTTGCCGATGAGCTCCACCGGCAGCGAGATGGAGGACGGGTTGGCGATGGAGCTCGCCCATGCGTCCTGCTGGTCCGCATGGGAGAACAGGTTGTCCGGCCGCACCACGGTCCCGTTGACGTAGTCGGTCTTCCGCATGGGCAGCACGAGCGGCCCCACGTTGCACACGATGGCGGCCTTCTCCTGCTCGAAGAGCGCCTGGAGCTTCACGAGCGAGGGGTGCAGCCCGTACGAGGCGGCCGGCTGACCGATGGGGTTGAGCGTCAGCAGGTCGGCATTGGCGATGCCGATGTTGGGCCGCGCCGCCTTGTACTGCGCGTACGGCGTGCTCAGCTTGGGGATGAGCAGGTTGTTGGAGTCATTGCCTCCCAGGAGGAAGACACACACCGCGGCGCGGTAGCCCGCGTATCCGCTGATCGAGGCGGCTTCCGCCTCTCCCAGCCAGCGTGGAAGCGCGGAGGCGGCGGCCAGGCAGCCCAGGCCCCGGGAGACGTCGCGAAGGAAGTGGCGTCGGGAAAGCTTCATGGGGCTCACCTCTGGATCTGGTACTCGGGGGAGAGGGACGTGAGGTACACGGCCAGCCGCTGCTTGCGCAGCGTGTTGCCGGCGCGGGTGTCGGTGATGGCGTTGTAGACGGCGACCTGGAGGCTCCAGGACATCGCGTCGTGGATCCAGTAGCGGCCCAGCGTGTACACGAGGTCGCTGGGTTCTGTGGGCAGCGTGCTCACGTCGAGGAGGACGCCCGCGCTGGCCGTCGAGCTCGCGAAGAGCATGTCGTACATGACGTTGGCGCGGGCGGTGGCCGTCGCGGTGTCCAGGATGGCGAACTCCGGGCCGAGCAGCCCCATGCCCCCGGGCGCGGCCGCGTTCGGCGGGTAGTAGCTGAAGACGGACGGCGGGCGGGGCACGTCCTGGCCCATCGCCCGGCTCCACCCGTTGAGCTTCGCCCCCGGATCCAGCCCCGCGGAGGTGTCGAGCGTGCCGCCCAGCCAGCGGACCACCGAGGTGATGAACAGCGCGGGCGGCCGCAGGTGGCCGTAGGTGGTGTAGAGCGGCACCGGCGGCTGGGGGCCGCGCGCCTCGTCGTCCTCCAGAATCTTGCGCACCACCGCGCCCAGGTCGCCGCGCACGTTGTTGCCGTTGTTCTTGAAGACCGCCACCACCCGGCTGACGTAGTCGGGGCTCGGGTTGCTGGTGACGAGGTGCTGGATGAGCTGCTTGCAGATGAACGGCGGCAGGTTCGGGTCGGCGAAGACGTTGTCCAGCGCCTGCTTGAGGTGCGCCGCGGCGCCCCCGCCCGCCGTCGTCACCGCGCCCCGGAGGAGCGTCTGGGACGTGGACAGGTGGTTCGCGTCACAGCCGATCATGGGCTGCGTGTAGTTGGCCGGGTTGGTGCGGCCGATGGTGGGGCACCCGGCCGCCGCGGCGAAGGTCCATCCGGACAGGGCGCGCGAGAACGCCTGAACGTGCGCCTCGGTGTACGCGGGCGTGGGCAGCCCCTCGGCGTTGAGCTGCACGGTGCCGTTCTCGTTCAGCTTGTGCAGGCCCAGCGTGAAGAGCTGGAGCATCTCGCGCGCGTAGTTCTCGTTCGGCTCCTTGGCCTTGCCGGCCGTGTCGAACGCGCGGTTGTTCACCAGGTCCAGGTAGTTCCCCATGGCGGGGTCCTTGGTGACCGCTTCCAGCAGCGTGCGGAAGTTCCCGAACGCGTTCGCCGACAGCATGTTGAGGAAGCCCGCCATCGCCACCTTGGGCTCCGACTCGGGCGTGGCGGAGTTGTTGGCGATGCCGCTGGGCGAGACGACGAAGATCTGGCTCAGCGCGAACGCCACGCGCTGCCGGAGCTGGTCCTGTCCCGTGACGGCGTTGACGAAGAACTGGGAGCCCAGGTCCTTGCTGTCGTTGGTGCCATCGAACAGGGAGCGCGGGGCACTGACTTGCGCGGTGATGGACTTGGTGATGCCCACGGCCACCACCTGCTCCACCGCGTCGATGGGCCGGGGGCTCGCCCCCCGGGCCAGGCGCGGGCCAAAGGTGGCCTGCTCCAGGAACCTTATGGCGTTGCGCTCCGTGGGGGTGTCGAGCGGCTCGGCGGCCTGTTCTACCTGGCGGAGCGCCTCGGCCGCGTGCTCATCGGCCGGGAACTCCTCGGGGGCGCAGGCCGTCGCGCACAAGGCGAGGGCAAGGGCGGTACGTCGGATCATCCGGTGTCCTCCGGGGTGTCGCACGGAGGACACAGAATGCAGAATTTCCCGCTTAAACTCAACACTCTTCAAATCAGGGATTCAGCGCTTGCGCGTCAACCCCCGGAGCGGCTCACGGCTCGGCGGCGAGGAAGCGCCGCTCCATCTCGGTGCGGATGTGGCGTTCGATTTCCTCCGCCGTGGTCAGCTCCATGGCGGCGTTGAGCAGCTCCACGGCCTCGGCGCGGCTGGAGCGCCGCAGGATGTTCTTCACCATGGGCACCTGGCCGGCCGTCATGGACAGCTCGTCGAAGCCCAGCGCCAGCAGCACCAGGGCGTAGATGGGGTCGCCCGCCATCTCGCCGCACATGGACACGGGGATGCCCGCCGCCTTCGCCGCCCCGACGATGTTCTGCAGGGAGCGCAGCACCGCCAGGTGCAGCGGCTTGTACAGGTAGGCCACGTCCCGGTTCTGCCGGTCGATGGCCATGGTGTACTGGATGAGATCGTTCGTGCCGACGGAGAAGAAGTCCGCCTCCTGCGCCAGCCGGTCCGCGATGAGCGCCGCGCTGGGCGTCTCCACCATGATGCCCACCTGAATCCGGTTGCCGATGCGCACCCCGGCGCGGCTGAGCGCCGTGCGGCACGCCTCCAGCTCGCTCCGGGCCTCGCGCAGCTCGCTCACCCCGCTGATGAGCGGCACCATGATCCGCAGATTCCCGTGCGCGCTGGCGCGCAGGAGCGCCCGGAGCTGCGCGCGGAACAGCTCCCGGTGGGCCAGGCAGTAGCGGATGGCCCTCAGGCCCATGGCCGGGTTGGGCTCCTTCTCGTGCTTCGTCTTGCCCGGCACCTTGTCGCCGCCCAGGTCCAGCGTGCGGATGGTGACGGGACGGCCGCCCATGGACTCCAGCACCTGCTTGTAGGCCCGGTAGTGCTCCTCCTCGGTGGGCACCGTCTTGCGCTCCAGGAACATGAACTCGGTGCGGTACAGGCCGATGCCCTCCGCCCCGTGCGCCAGGAGCGACGGGATTTCCTCCGGGAACTCCATGTTGCCGTTGAGCCGGATGCGGTACTCGTCCGTGCTCACCGCGGGCAAGTCCTTGGTCCTCAGCGCGAGCTGCTCGCTCTCCTGCCGCGCCCGCCGCGCCTCCTGGAACAGGGCGATCTGCTCCGGGGTGGGGTTCACCAGGATGACGCCCGTCTCCCCATCCAGCGCCACCAGGTCCCCGGGGGAGATTTGCTCGCTGGCCCGCCCTGCGCCCACCACGGCGGGCGTCTCGCGCGCCCGGGCCACGATGGCGGTGTGGCTCGTCTGGCCGCCCAGGTCGGTGATGAAGCCGCCCACCCGGCCCGAGCGGGCCATCATCGCCGCGTCCGCGGGGGACAAGTCATGCGCCACGACGATGGCGCCCTCGGGCAGCGCCACCTCCTCGTCCACCTCCTGGCCCATGAGGTTGCGCACCACGCGGTCCGCCACGTAGTCCACGTCCGAGCGCCGCTCGCGGAAGTACTCGTCCGGGATGTTGTCGAACAGGTGCTTGAGCTTGCGCGCCACGCGGCGCACCGCCCACTCGGCGTTGATGCGGTCCTCGACGATGAGCCGGTCCACCTCGTCCACGAGCATCGGGTCTTGGAGCATCATCCGGTGCGCTTCGAGGATGAGGGCGTGGTCATGCCCCTCCGCGCGGGAAATCTGTTCCTTGAGCTCGGCGAGCTGGCCATCCGACAGCTCCAGCGCCGTCTTCATCCGCAGCCGCTCGGGCTCCACCTCCGCCTCGGCCAGCCGCAGCTTGGGGGTGCGCACCCGCTTGCGGTCCAGGATGAAGGCGTTGCCCACCGTGACGCCCGGGGACGCGCCGATGCCCTTCAGACTCAAGGTGGGTGTGGCCTGCGTGCTCACGGGTCCTCCGTTCAGCGGGTTGTGTTACTGCGCCTCCCCAAACCGGTCCGCGATGAGGCGCCGGAGCTCCTCCAGGCACGCCGCCGCGTCCTCGCCCTTGCAGGTGAGCTTCACCTGGGAGCCCAGCCCTGCGGCCAACATCAGCACACCCATGATGGACTTGGCGTTGGCACGTTGGCCCTGATGTTCAATGGTGGTGTCGCTCTTGAAGCGGTTGGCCACCTTGACCAGCTGGGCGGCCGCGCGGGCGTGCAGCCCCAGCGCGTTGACGATTTCGAATGTTCCTTCGGCCACGTTTGCCATGAACTCCTCGACTCCCACCGCTTAAAGGAACGCTCCGGCCACGCAGGCGAGCGCCGCCGCGAGGTAGAGCACCACATAGTTGGGGACCCGCTGCTGCACGAGCACATAGGACACCACGCCCAGCACCAGGCACCCGGCCACCAGCCAGGGCGCGGGCGCCCCGCCCGCCGTGCGCCCCAGGTCCACCGCCAGCCAGGCCGCCACCCCGCCGGAGCACGCCGCGGCCACCGAGCGCAGCCGGGCCCCGCGCGCCGGCAGCTTGTCCCGGGCCACCGCCTCCACCAGCCGGTCCCCCAGCGACAGCCCCATCCAGTAGAGGCGCGCGCGCAGGGTGATGTGCACGAGGTTGTAGAGCACGAGGAAGAGCACGGCCGCCCACGCATGCAGCAGGGGAACGAGCCCGGCGCAGATGGCGCCCACGGCCGGCTTGAGCGACAGCCAGAAGAACCCATCCCCCAGCGCCGCCAGGGGCCCCATGAGCGCGGCCTTGAAGGCCATGACCTTGTCCGGGGGCTCCTCGCCCCGGGCGATGCGCTGCTCGTGGTAGAGCACCCCGCCCACGATGGCGGCGGCCACGTAGGGGTGGGTGTTGAAGAAGGCCAGGTGCCGGCGCACCGCGGCCTCCTGGGCTTCCTTCTCCGGGTAGAGCGACTTCAGCGCCGGGAAGACGGTGTAGGCGAGCCCCAGGTTCTGCATGCCCTTGGGGTTCCACGAGGCCTGCAGGAGCAGCGAGCGCAGGAAGACGCGCAGCAGCACGCCCCGGGAGAGGTCGGCCGGGGCGCTCATGCGGCCTCCCGCGAGAGCGCCAGGAGGAGGGCCAGGCACACCCCGGCGGCGCCCAGGGCCGCGAAGAGGGGGGCCCGCCGGGCGTGGCTGCCCTGCGCGGCCAGCACCGCCGCCACCGAGGCCATGGCGGGAAACGCCCACGCCAGCCCCCGCAGCAGCGACAGCGGCAGGAGCCCCACCAGCGGCCCGAGCGCGCCGCCCAGCACCACGCACGCCGAGCACACCAGGCCATAGATGGCGAAGTGCGGCCACATGCCCCAGAGGTTCTGGCGCACCGCGCGCGACAGGTTGCCGGCCTCCGCCGAGGCGAGCGCCACCCGGGCGAGCCGCGCCATGTAGCCCTCCAGCAGCCGGTCCGCATAGCGGCCCATGCGCCCCAGCGGGATGAAGAGCAGCACGGCCACGGACCAGATGGCCTGGGTGGAGTCCGCGCCGGTGGCCGCCGCCATGCCCGCCGCCGCCGCCGCGGTGCCGGTGGCCGACAGCGTGTCGTTCTCGGGCAGCGAGGCGCCCAGGTTGGCCGTGCCCAGGTAGAACAGCTCCAGCAGCATGCCGATGTAGAGGCCGGCGGACATATCGTCCAGCAGCAGCCCCATCACCGTGGCGGACACCAGCGGGCGCGAGAGCATGGCCTGGAGGAACGCCTTGCGCTCCACGGCGACCATGCCGCCCCAGAGCCCCGCGAGCGCCACCTGCGTCCAGGCCACGCTCACCGCCTCACCCGGCCTTGGTCCAGCGCTCGGCCAGCTCTCCCAGGTCGATGGGCTTCTCCGAGGGCACCGCCCGGGCCTCCACCCGGACGCCCTGGGCCTGCAGCCCCTGCAGCGCCTGGAGCTCCGCCTCCGCCAGGAACACCGAGGGGGACACCTGCCGCCGCCCGGCGCCGAAGTGCACGTTGCCCAGGTTCAGCTGCTCCAGCGCCAGCCCGTGCGCGTGGGCGAAGGGCACCGAGGCCACATCCCTCAGGAGCACCAGGGTGCGTACCCCGTCCTTGGACAGGGCCGCGAAGTCCACCTCGGCCAGGGGGAGAATCTGCACCTCGATGGCGCTCTGCACCGCCAGGGCCATGGCGGCACGGATGAGCGGGCTGGAAGCCGCCTCGTCATCCGCGACGATCAGACGCGAGACCTTGAGGTGCGGCAACCAGGCCTCGACCACTTGCCCGTGGATGAGACGGTTGTCGACGCGGACCAGGGAAATCACAACCGCCTCGAATGGCCGAGCCGGGCCACGCCGTCAAGTTCGTGACGGCTGTTGGGCCTCGCGCAGCAGGGCCGAGGCACAGGTGATGTTGCGCTGGCCGTACGACGCCAGCAGGTTCGCCAGCTCCGGAAGGGGCAGGTGCTCGCCCCGGAGCGAGTTGGCCTTGAGCAACATGGGAAGATTGACGCCCGCGAGAACCTCCAGGTTCCCCCGCTGACACATCATCAGCGACTCCTTGCAGGGGGTACCTCCGAAGAGATCCGCCATGACAATGACGCCCTCTCCGTCGTCCACCCGGGCGACCGCCTGCTTCATCTTCGCGCGCAGGTCCTCGACGGACGTGCCCGGCTCGATGCTGCAGGTGGCGACCGCGGACAATTTGCCCACGATCTGCTCCGCGGTGGAGACCAGTTCTTCCGCCAGACGCCCGTGAGCTGCGATGACGAGGCCGACCATGTTCACTCCTGACCACCCTCCAGGCTTCTGCGTCCTACGCCTGAATGATGCGACGTGCAACCTTGTTGAAAGGTTCCGCGCCTGCGACCTACTCCAATCTACCCTGTTGTCTCCAAAGGTAAGATCGATTCGGAACGAACGCCCACTATTCCTTCGCTCCGGGCGGCAGGGCGCCGTTGCATACCGGACGGGAAGACGCCCCCATGCGCCTTCTGCTCTTGAGATGTGCATGAACCGGGGACGATGCGGCCTGCTCCCGCCTCGAAAACTTGTGGGTGTCCGCCGCCCGCCCAGCAGGCGTGCAGGCATAAGTCCCACACGTCAGGTGCGGTAGCGGGTCACCACCTCGGTCAGGCGGCGGGAGACGTCATCGAGCGTCATCGCCGCGTTGCGCGTGGCGCCCAGCTGCTGCTCGGTGTCGTCCATCATGCGCGACAGCTCGCTCACGGCGCCGAAAATCTGGGCGATGCCCTCGTCCTGCTGGCTCACCGCGCCGGCGATCTCCCGGACGGCGTTGGCGTTGTCGCGCATGATGGCCGACAGCTCGCTCAGGCTCTCGCCGGTGGCGCTCACCTGGGCCAGCCCGTTCTGCATCCGCTCGGCGCCCTTCTGGGTGATGTTCACCGTCTCCGTCACCGCGTGGCCCACCGCCTCGAGGATTTCGCGCACGCGCACGGTGGCCTCGATGGACTGGTCCGCCAGGGAGCGGATTTCGCGGGCCACCACGCCGAAGCCCTTGCCGTGCTCGCCGCTGCGCACCGCCTCGATGGCGGCGTTGAGCGCCAGCATGTTCGACTGGTCCGCCAGGTTCTTCACCGTCTGGGTGATGGCGCCAATTTGCTGGGTGCTCTCGCCCAGCTTGCGGATGCGCTGGGCAATCTCCTGCACCTGCTCGCCCAACGTGGCCAGCCCCTCGATGGTGAGCGCCAGCGAGGCCTCGCCCTGGCGGCCCAGGGTGTCGGCGCGCTCGGCGACCTCCAGCACGGTGGCGGCCTTCTGCGCGGCCAGGGCCGAGGTGCGCCGCAGCTCCTCGGCGGTGGTGCGCGTCTGGAACAGCGCGGCGGCCTGGCTGCTCACCGTCTCCTGCTGCTGCTCGGAGGAGTTGCGCATGTACGCCACGGACTCGGCGAGCTTGTCGCCCGAGGAGCGCAGCTCGCTGTGAATGGTGCGCAGCCGCTCCACCATGTCCCGGAACGCCCCGGCGAGCTGCCCCACCTCGTCGGTGGAGCGCACCGGCACCGGCAGCGACAGGTCCCCGTTGACGCTGATGTCCTGGGCCACGCGCGTCAGCTCGCGCAGCGGGTGGACCAGGGAGTGGCGCACCCAGAAGGCCAGCATCAGCGCCAGGGCGATGCAGCCCAGAATCTTTCCCCCGAAGAGGCTCGCGCTGTACAGGAAGTCCGAGCGCAGGCTGTGCAGCGCATCGCGCGCCGTCTGCCCCTCCTGCACCACCGAGCGCTCCAGCAGCGGCACCAGCCGGCCCGTGTGCTCGTGGAACCGCCGGACCGCGGCCGCCCCGGGGGCCTGCCGGGGACTCGCCTCCGCCTCCAGGAGCCGCCGCGCCTCGCGCAGCATCCCCTGGAAGCGCAGGCTCACCTCGTGGAACTTGTCCTCGGCGTACCCCTGGGACTGGAGCACCGAGAGCTGGGCGGAGACGCGCTCCTCCAGCGTGGCCAGCTGCTCCAGCGTTCCGGGGCCCCGGCCCTCCTCCACCGAGTAGACCAGGGCCACCACCTGCTGCTGCAGGGAGCGCAGCTGCAGCAGCGCCGAGACGGTGGAGAAGGTGCTCTCCATGGAGGACTCCACCTCCGAGGCCATCCGGTTGGAGGAGACCACGTGTTCACCACCGAGAATGGCGAAGGCCACCACGAGCAAGCCAAAAGACACGTACAGCCGCCGGCCGATGCTGGCCCTCATCGTTCCTCTTTCCTCCAGGTGCCCAGAGCGTCCATCGAACAGGAGGCCGCTGCAACAAAGGACCGGGTGAAACACCCGCCCCGCCATTGTCTTCGAGGTGCGGGACGGATTCACAGGGCAAGAGAGCGCCCGCCCGCCGGTTCGTCCAGAGGCCCGGCCCGGCCATGCAAGGATTGGCGGTGATTCCGGGGTACACGCGGATGACTCGCGTGCGCTTCTCTGGCTAGGCTGCCGCGCCCATATGGGGTCCAACCCGAACGAGCAGCACGTCCGGCAGGTCTACGAGGAGATTGCCCCCTCCTACGAGGCCCTCTTTCCGGCGCTTCACCGGTACGGGGACCGGGTCGAGGGCTTCCTCGCCGAGGTGGCGCTGCCGCCCTGCCGGGTGCTCGACGTGGGGTGTGGCCCGGGCCTGCTCACGCGCTTCCTGGAGCCCGCCGTGGAGGTGGTGGGGTTGGATCTCTCCCCAGAGATGCTGGAGCTGGCGCGCCGGGGCCGCCCGTCCGGCCAGTGGCACGTGCACAGCTACCACCAGCCCGTCCCCCCGGCGCTGGGGCACTTCGACGTGGTGCTGGCCATTGGCTGCCTGGACTTCTGCGCCAACCTGCACGAGGTGCTGGGCCACTTCGCCGCCGCGCTGAAGCCCGGCGGGCGGATGCTCTTCACGGTGCTCGAGCGCCGGCACGGGCTCGACGGGCACGAAGTCCCCCAGCGGCAGGTGCGCACTGCGGGCCCCTCGGTGTCCCTGTCCTTCCCCTCGTTCGAGGAGACGGCCCGGGCGCTCGCGGACAACGGCCTGCTGCCCCACCGCTATGCCCATGCCCCGGGGTGGGTGCACCTCACGGAGCAGCGGACCATGTACTTCGGCTGGTGGGACGTGACGCGGCCCTGACGCGCTACTCCTTCTCGACGTCCCGGTCCCACAGCTGGATGCGTGGGATGTCCGCCTGGAGGCGCTTGGTGAGCTCCGCCGCGATGGCCACCGAACGGTGCTTGCCGCCCGTGCACCCCAGCGCCACCGTCAGGTACGCCTTGCCCTCCTTCTGGTAGCGCGGGAAGAGGAAGCGGCACAGGTCGACCACTTTCTCGAGGAACTGCTGCGTCTCCTCGCGGTCCAGCACGTAGGCGGCCACCTTCGGGTTCTTCCCGGTGAGCCCCTTCAGTTCCGGCACGAAGTAGGGGTTGGGCAGGAAGCGCACGTCGAGCACGAGGTCCGCCTGCGGCGGCACCCCGTGCCGGTAGCCGAAGGACATCACCGACAGCGAGGGCCCCGCGGCGGGCTCCGGGCTGAAGCGCGCCTGCACCATGCGCTTCAAGTCGTGGACGTTGAGCACCGACGAGTCGATGACCTGGTCGGCCAGCTCGCGCAAGTCGTGCAGCTTCTCGCGCTCGGCGGCGATGCCCTCGGCCACCGAGCCGGTGGGCGCCAGGGGGTGGCGGCGCCGCGTCTCGCTGAAGCGGCGGATGAGGCTGTCGTCGCTGGCATCCAGGAAGAGCACCTCCACCTGGTGGCCCGCCCGGCGCACCTCGTCCAGCACGCGCGGCGCCTCCTTGAGGAAGACGCCCTCGCGCACGTCCACCACCAGCGCCATGCGTTCGATCTGCCCGCTGCCCGCCAGCTCCGTCAGCTTCGGCAGCAGGAGCACCGGCAGGTTGTCGATGCAGAAGAACCCCGAGTCCTCCAGCGCCCGGATGGCCGTGGACTTCCCCGAGCCGGACATGCCCGTGATGATGATGATCTGCTTGGCAGGCGCACTCACTCGACTTCTTCTCCCAGCGTGCGGCGCATCGCTCCCTCGGCGATGGACCGGTTGAGCCGCTCGGCGAACTCGCGCGCCGAGTGATGGCCTTGGTGCTTGAGCAACTGGTTGCGCGCGGCCACCTCGATGATGGTGGCCATGTTCCGGCCCGGACGCACCGGCACCACGGACAGGGGCACATTCACCCCCACAATGTCCAGGAACCGGTCCTCCACGCCCAGCCGGTCATACTCCTGTTCGGGGTCCCACTCGTGCAGCTCGATGACGAGTTCGATCTTCTTCTGCTCGCGCACCGCCGACACGCCGAACAAATCCTTGATGTTGATGATGCCCAGCCCGCGGATCTCCATGTGGTGCTGGATGACGGGGTTGCCCGCCCCGTAGACGGCCCCCGCCTTGCGGCGCGCCACGTCCACGATGTCGTCGGCCACCAGCCGGTGGCCCCGCATCACCAGATCCAGGGCGATCTCGCTCTTGCCGATGCCGCTCTTGCCCAGGAGCAGGATGCCCACGCCGAACACGTCCATCAGCACCCCGTGCAGGCTGCTGCGCTCGGTGAGCGCCTGCTCCAGGAACGCCTGCACCTGCTGGATGAAGGTGCTGGAGAGCAGCGGGGTGCGCATCAGCGCCAGCTTGGAGCGCTCGCAGGACTCCACCAGCACCCGCGGGGGCTCCAGGTCCTTGGTCACCACCACGCACGCCAGGTCCTGGATGAACAGCCGCGTCAGCACCTCCCGCTGCACCTCCTCCGTCAGGGTGCGCAGGTAGGAAATCTCCGTGTTTCCAAAGACTTGGACGCGGTGTGGGTGCAGGTGCTCGGTGAACCCGGTGAGCGCCAGGCCGGGCTTCTGGATGCGCGGGGAGGTCAGGGTCCGGCCCAGCCCCTTGTCCCCCGCGACGAGGGTGAGCTGTAAGTCGAAGTCGCGATCCTCGAGGAGCGCGGAGATGCGGATGGTGCGGGGAGAGCTCATCGGCGAAGGTGTGGATATCACCCGGCGGCCCGTTTGAAATGCCCCTGTGTGGTCCTTGGCACTCAAACGCACGAGACCATTTCCAGGAACGGGTGGCATTGCTAAGCCGCCCCCATGGACTGTCTCTTTTGCAAGATTCGCGATGGTCAGATTCCCGCCAAGGTCATTTACCGGGACGAGGTGTGTCTGGGCTTCGAGGACATCAACCCTCAAGCGCCCACGCACGTGCTCTTCATTCCACTGCAGCACATCGCCACGGTGAACGACATCACCCCCGCGGACCGGCAGACGGTGGGCCACCTTTATACGGCGGCGGCCCAGCTGGCCCGGGAGCGCGGCCACTCCGAGCAGGGCTACCGCCTGGTGATGAACTGCAACCGTGACGCGGGGCAGACGGTGTTCCACATCCACCTGCACCTGCTGGCCGGACGCCCGCTGCACTGGCCTCCAGGCTAGGCGCTCAGATGCCGCAGCGCAGCTCCTGGGAGGGGGCCTTGCGCGGCCTGCGCCGCCCCACCCGGTCGTCCGGGTCCGGCAGGGCCAGCAGCCGGGCCTCATCCGTGGGAATCCGGACGCTCCACTCCGTCACCCGGGAGGTGCCTGGCGCCCGGGCCGCCACGGTGTAGACGCCCGGCGCCAGCCCATCGAAGAAGAAGCGGCCGGACGCATCGCTCTGGCCCATCACCCGCTCCTCGGGGGGCACGTCCGCGCGCGCGTCCGGCTCCCACACGCTCACATGGGGGGTGAGCACGAGCTCCGCGCCCCCCAGGGGCTGCCCCGAGCCCTGCTCGATGGTGCGCCCGGCCAGGCTTCCCCCGGTGACCAGGCTGAGGTGGACCGGCGTCCGGTTACCGCTCAGCGGGTGGATCAGCTCCCGCCACGCCGGCGCCGCGCCCAGCGCATGGGCCGCCACCAGGTAGGCCCCGGCCCGCGCGGGCATCAGGAGCCGCCCATCGTCCCCGGTGGCCCCGGCGCCCGCGAGCCGCCAGTCCACCTGGCCCGTCTCGGGCAACCGCCCCCCGCGCTGGTAGAGCCGGACCTGGGCCCGGGAGACGGGGCGGCCAGCTTCCGTCACCCGCAGGTCCAGCAGGCCGTCCGCCTCGCTGGCGCTCTCGGCCATGGGCAAGGTTCTCGGCACGGTCACGGGCAGCTCATCCCAGGAGGCCGCCTCCCACGCCACGCCCGCGGCCTTCGCCGCCTCGGAGGAAGAGGCAGAGTCCTCGCGCAACGCCTTGCGCTCCTCGGCCTGGCCATAGAGCGCCAAGCCAACGGCGGCCGCCATCACGCCCATCACCAGCCCACCCTGCAGACGGCTTCGCATGCCCCTTCTCCAACGCTCGCCCCCTCCATCAGAGACGAAAGCGTTTGTTTTGACCAGCAACCGAGAGCTGCGCCGAAGACGTCCCTTCAAAAAGCCACAGAGGGGGCCCCTGCCCTGTCCACCGGGCGGCCCACCGTGACGCGAGGGCCCCAGGACGGGGAGAGAGGCTAAGCGGCCGTACTCACTCTGCTTTTCCCCGCCGCTGAGCCCCGCTGGGGTCTACTCCGGGGCGAGGGTCGGCTCAGCGCTGCATCTCGGTGACGGTGAAGGGAGGCGGCGGCACCAGGGCCGCGTGCAATCCCATCCGGAGAAAGCGCTCCAGCCCGGCCCGCGTCACCAGCCCCACGCGCGTGCCGTCCTCCACCGCCAGCACCGCCAAGGAGCGGGCCTCCATCGCCGCGAGGGCCTCGCCCACCGGCGCCTCCGCGGACAGCGCGGGCGCCTCGTCCAGGAGCGCCGCCACGGGGGCGTCCACCCCCGCCTGGCGCCAGCGCTCGCCGAGCGCCCCGGCCTCCACCACGCCCCGGAGCTTTCCGTCCGCGTCCCGCACCGGCAAGGCCGCCGCCCCGGAAGCACGCAGGCGCTCGCTCAGCGCCTCCACCCCGGTCTCCGGAAGCACCGGCTCCTCCCAGAGCACCAGGTGCCGGATGGGCGTGCGCCGCAACATCTGTCCTTCGAGCCGCAGCCGCGCCGCGCGGCGCTCCACCAGCGCGTGGCAGAGCGCGGAGGACAGGGTGCACGTCACCATGAGCGGCAGGATGATGGCGTAGTTCCCACTCAGCTCGTACATCATCATCATCCCCGTCAGCGGCCCGCGCGTCATGGCCGCCACCGCGCCGCCCATGCCCACCATGGCGTAGGCACCGCTGGAGGCGGAGACGCCAGGCAGCAGCACGTGCAGCAGCTCGCCGAACGCGCCCCCGCCCATCGCGCCGATGACGGTGGCGGGGAAGAACGTGCCGCCCGAGCCGCCCGAGCCCAGCGTCAACGCCGTCGCCGCCAGCTTGAGGATGCACCCCGAGGCGAGCAGCGCGATCGACAGCTCCCGCACCAGGGCCCCGTTGGCATACTCGTGCCCCGTGCCCCACACCACCGGGTGCGCCAGGGCCAGCAGGCCCACCAGCGCCCCGCCCAGGCCCGCCCGCACCGCCAGCGGCTTCTTGCCGAGGAAGGCCGACACCTTGCCGGGGCGGTGGCCCTGGAAGAACTCCTCCACGCCGTGCAGCGCCTGGATGAAGGCGTACGCCAGGGCCCCGCACAGCAGGCCAAGCAGCGCGTAGAAGACCACCTCCCAGCCGCTGCGCATCGTGTACGCCACGCGCTCCAGCATGGCGGCGTTGCCCATGACGCCGCGCCCCACCATGGTGGCGGTGACGCTGGCGAGGATGATGGGCGAGAAGACGCGGAGCTGGAACTCGCGCAGGAGGATCTCCATCGCGAAGATGGCACCGGCCACCGGGGCATTGAAGGAGGCGGCGATGCCCGCGCCGGCGCCGCTGGCCATCAGGATGGACAGCTCCCGCTGGGTGAAGCCCAGGGTGCGCCCCACCTCCGAGCCCAGCGCCGCGCCGCCGTACACCATGGGCCCCTCGCGCCCCGCGGAGCCACCGGTGCCAATGGTGACGGCCGAAGCCACCAGCTTGAGCAGGCCGTTGCGCGCCGGCAGCCGACCCTCCTTCTCCACGGCGGCGACCACCTCCGGCACGCCGTGGCCGTGCGTCTCCGGCTTGTTGCGCAGCATCCGCCCCACCACCGCGCCGCCCAGCATGGGCGCCAGCACCACGAAGAAGGGAGAGATGTGGTGCAGGTCGCGCCCCGCGTCGTGGCCGTGGCCAAGCCCCGAGTTCACCGCCGCCAGCGCCACGAGCGGGTAGTAGAGCGACAGGGCGCCCAGGATGAGCAGCGACAGCACCTCCAGGCGGCGCTTCACCACGTCCCGGGGCCCACCGGGGGCGATGAGGCGGGTCAACCCCAGCGCCGCCAGCCCCAGCGGGATGATGACGATGATGAACTCGAAGTGCCAGTGCGCCTCGGCGAAGGCCTCTCCCAGCCGATGGCGCACGGCCGAATCGGGCCGGAACGCTTCCACCAGCGTGCGCAGGCCGAAGCTCACCCCGCTGACGAGCGCGATGAGGTTGGCGAAGAGCCCCGCGGCCAGGCCGCTGTACACGCCCACCACCGCGCCGGCCACGGGCAACACCGAGGGGCCTGGCAGCCGGAGCCGCTGGGCCGCTTGCAGCAATCGCTGGACGAGGTCCCGAATCAGGACGAGGAGCTTCACGGAAGCCGCCATCCCTGACACCCTCGCACACCCTCGGGCGGATGGCATGCACCATCCACGTCCGGCCGAGCCGGAGCGTCCAGCGGACGACCTCTGGGCTTCACAGGGCGTGAGGCGCGCCCAAGGGCTGTTGAGGCCCAGGGTGAAGCGCAGGATGGGGACCATGTCCCCACATCTCACCGGGCCCGGGGCGCGAAGAGGCGGACGCCCGAGGGCGCGAGGGCGGTCTCCAGGGGCAGGCCGTAGAGCGTCTCGAGCCGCTCGCGCTCCAGCACCGTCTCCACCGGGCCCTGCGCCAGCACGAGGCCATCGCGCAGCAGCAGCGCGTGGGTGGAGAACGCGGCGGCGAGGTTCACATCGTGCAGCACCGCCACCGCGCCCAGCCCCGCCTCCACCCGGGCGCGCACCCGCGCGAGCGCGCTCACCTGGTGGGCCACATCGAGAAAGGCGGTGGGCTCGTCCAGCAGCAACAGCGCGGGCTGCTGCACCAGCCCCCGGGCCAGCAGCAACATCCGGCGCTCGCCCCCGGACAGCGCCTCGCCCGGCCGGTCCGCCAGGTGCCCCACGCCCAGTTCCTCCAGCACGGCGGTGGCCAGCGCCACGTCCCGCTCGGAGGTGAGCCCCCACAGGCCCAGGTGCGGGCTGCGCCCCATCAGCACCAGCTCCAGCCCCCGGAAGCCCTCCGCGGGCTCGAAGGTCTGCGGTACCCACGCCACCTGCCGGGCCAGGGCGCGCGGCTCCCACGCCGGGCGCTCGCGCCCCAGCAGCCGCACCCCACCCCGCGTCCACGGCACCACGCCCAACACCCCGCGCAGCAGGGTGCTCTTCCCCGTGCCATTGGGCCCGAGCACCGCCCACAGCTCGCCCGCGTGGACCGTGAAGTCCACGCCCCGGAGCACGGGCGAAGGCCCGTACCCGGCCATGAGTCCCTGGGTGGCGAGGAGGGGTTCCACAGACCGGCGGTGCCTAGTCCGCCGCCTGCTGAAGGGCCCGGCGCAGGTCCTTCACCCGGTCATGCGTCCGCTTGTCGTACCCATCCCCGAGCTCCAACACATCGCCCTGCAGGTTCTCGAAGCGGTTGCAGAGGATGCCGATCCGGGGGCTGTCACACGACTGCTCGTGGGTGAGCCGGGAGAAGGCGTTGCGCGTCGCATTCCAATCCCGCTGGAGCTCCGAGAGCTCCTTGCGCGTCCCCTTCTTCGCGGGCGCGGCGTTCTTCGCGGGCTTCTTGGCCGGGGGCGCCGCGGGCGCCGGGGGCTCGGAGGGCGGGGGCGTCAGGGGGACGAACATTTCGCTCTCCGCCACCTCCACCGCGGTGAGGCCCGGGTTGGCAACGGGCGGCGGGGCAGGAGCCGCCTCCGGGCCCTTGTCCGAGGCCACCGGCATCTCCGAGGGCGCCGCGGGAGCCACCGCCTCCTTGCGCCCCTCCGCCTCCGGGAGCGCAGCCGCCTCGGAGGGAGGAGAGGCCGGCTTCGGCGCGGACGCGGAGCGCGCGGGGCTCAAGGGCACCGGCGCGGGCACCGGCCGCACGGGCTCCTTCAAGGTCTCCTGGAGCAGCGGCTTCAGCCGGGGCAGGGCCACCAGCACCGCGCCCACCAGCAGCAGCGGCAGCCCCAATCCCAGGGCGAGCCGGACCCACGAGGACTTGCGCGGGCGGGGCGGCATGGCCGTGCGCCGGGTGTCCTCCCGGTGGATGCGGCGGGGCGCGTCCCCTGGCGGCGGCGCGGCCGTCCGGCGGGTCTCCTCGCGGGGGTCGCGGCCCTGCCCCTCTTCCACCATGGGGAACTCGACGGAGACGGTGCGAACCGGGCCGCTGCGCGGACTGCCGTTCCGGGCAACCGAGGGCATCCCCGTGGTGGACACACGCGTGCGCTGAGACGTCGCCGTCCTCGGGCGGACGGGCGTGGTGGGAGGCTCCTCCTCCAGGCTGCTGGCGGACACCCGGACGGAGGCCTCTTCCTCCGGACGGACGTCCTCCTGGAGTGCGGCCTCATCCAGCACGACCCGCGGATGGGTGTCCTCGTGCTGGGCCGGGGTGAGCATCTGGTAGCTCGGGTGGGTGTCGTCCAGGCCGCGCCGGCTCTGCTCGGACGGGGAGGCGGCCACCGGCGGGCGCGAGGGCGGAACCAACGGCGGAGGCGTCAGCGGAGCTTCGAACTCCGAATAGGAGGGCGCCGCCGGCGCGGCCTCGGGCACGGTGGGAGCCTCCTCGGGGGGCGGAGCCAAGGGCCGGGCAGGCGCCTGCGCCATCATCGAGCGGCTCACCTCCATGGCCAGGGAGACATAGGCGGG
This sequence comes from Allostigmatella hybrida, assembly GCF_020103775.1. NCBI lineage: Bacteria > Pseudomonadati > Myxococcota > Myxococcia > Myxococcales > Archangiaceae > Allostigmatella > Allostigmatella hybrida. The sequence goes on along the minus strand of NZ_JAHXBH010000001.1, from coordinate 351,312 downwards.
CGTGGCCGAGGCCGCCCCCGCAGGCCGGGACGCGGCGGAGGACGGCGGGGAGGCCCGGACAGGCTCCGCGGGCCGGAGCGGGGGGCTGCTCGCGGCCGGGGCGGCGACAGCGCGGGGCGGCTCGGGGGCCCGGGCCACCGGCGGAGGCGTTGAGAACACGGGGGGCGGGGGAACCGGCCCACTCCCGGGCATCACCGCCTCGATGTCCGGAGGCGGAGGCGGCGGGGGCCCGTTGCGCAGCTCCACCGGAGGCGGGGACCGCTCGGCGGCCGCCTCGTCGATCTCTTCGAGGTAGACGCCGGGCCGGGTGGACTCATCCAGCACCACGCCGGGCCGGGTCTCCCCTTCGTCCACGGGCGCCCCATCCCGGCTGCGGGGCGTGGGCTGGAAGGACAGGGGCTCGACGGGCCCATCCAGGCGGATCGTCCGGGGAGGCAGCGCGGGATTGGGCACGCGCGCCAGGGCTGGGTCCGAGGGAATGGCGGGGCGCGCCGAGGGCTCGGCCATCCGGGGCACCTCCTTGAGCTGCGCGAGCAGCTTGCGCTCGCCCTGGTACTCGACGGCGAACAGCTCGCGCATGAAGCGGCTGACGCTCTCCGGGCCCGCCTGCGGATCAATCTCCTGCAAGCAGCTCGTCAGCTTGCCGCGGAACTCCTCGGCCGACTGGAAGCGCTGGGCCGGGTCCACCGCCAGCGCCTTCATCACCACCTGCGCCACCTGGGGTGGCGTCATCGGCTCCACCTCGCTCAGCGACGCGACGCGGGGCTGGGCCACGGCGGTCATCAGCTCGCCCGGGGGGACGCTGTCGAAGGGGTTCTTGCCGGACAGCAGCTCGTAGAGGCACAGCCCCACCGCGTACAGGTCGCTCCGGCGGTCCACCTGCTGGTGCCGCGCCTGCTCGGGCGACATGTAGAGGAACTTGCCCAGGATGATGCTCGGGTTCGTCTTCGCCGCCGACAGCCGGCTCTTGGCCAGGCCGAAGTCGATCACCTTCACCTCCCCTTCATAGGAGATGAGGATGTTCTGCGGGGAGATGTCCCGGTGGACCAGGTGGATCTCCTTCTCGTCGTCATCCCGCTTGCGGTGCGCGTACGCCAGCGCATCCAGCACCCGCGTCATGACGTACAGCACGAAGGTGAGCGGCAGGGGGGCCTGCCGGTCTCTGACCCGCCCGGCCACCTTGCGCAGGTCCTTGCCGTCCACGTACTCGAGGGCCATGTACGCATCGCCCTCGTGCAGCCCCATGTCCAGCACCTGGGCGATGGAGCCGTGGCTGAGCTTCACCAGGACCCGCGCCTCGCCCACGAAGCGCTCGACGAACTCCGAGTCCGCGGCCAGCTGCGGGAGGATGCGCTTGATGACACAGAGCTTCTCGAAGCCCTGCGCCCCCTCCAGCCGCGCCAGGTAGATTTCTCCCATCCCGCCCGTCGCCAGTTGCGACAGCAGGGTGTAGCGGCCGAACGGTTGCGGACGGAAAGGACGCAGCCGGGCTGAGGGCAAGGATGAGTTCATGCGGTGTGGAAACCCACGGGGACCGCATTCAAGCCGGTTCGGCGCCTGCTCTCAACCCGTCAACCGGCCGGAGCCCCCAGGAGGGCCTCCCGGGTCTGTTTACTTGACCCCCGGCCGGGTGATTTGGGCGAGGTCCTCCTCCAGCACCTCGAAAGCGGCCGTCCGGTCCCTCGGTGGGCGAATGACGCGCTCTCCCAGGGGGACGACGTCGAACCGGGCCCCGATGGAGGCCAGCGTCTTGCCGGTGATGAGCACCTGCCCGGGCGTGGCGGTGGCCGCCAGCCACCGGGCCACCGGCATCCCCTCCCCCACGGCGGAGAAGTCCAGGCGGCTCTGCTCCCCCACCATGCCCACCAGCGCCTTGGTGGTATGCAAGCCAATGCGCAGCCCACACCGCTCCTCGGCGGGACGGCGGGACATGGCGCGCTCCCAGTCCATGCGCAGCGCCAGGCTGGCCCGCACGGCCCGGACCGCATCGTCCGGCTGGCTGTAGGGCGTCCCGAACAGGGCCCGCACGGACTCGCCCAGGAAGGCCTCGACCGAGCCCTCGAAGCTGAAGATGAGCCCACTCATCTTGGCATGGAACTCGGAGAGCACGGCGCCCGCGCGCAGGGCCCCCAGCTTGGTGGAGAGGGCGGCGAAGCCCACCATCTCCACGTAAAGAACCGTGAGCGTGCGCTCTTCCAGTCCGGGCAGACGGCCCCCGCTGCGCAGGGCCTCCGTGGCGCGGCGCTCGGCCACCTCGGGCGCGTGGAAGCGATCCAGGGTGCGGCGCAGCGCGGAGGTGCCCCCCCCCTCCTTCGGGTGAAAGCGCTGCACGCCACTGGCCACCAGGTGGGCCACGGCAGAGCACGCATCGAGCATGACCTCCAGCGTGGTCTCGCCGCTCGCGGGCGTGTTGACGTAGAGGACGCCCGCGAAGGGCGCCTCCCGGCCAATGGGGATGCAGAGCACCCGGTCCACCCCATAGAGGATGACGCTCTCGCGGCTGGCGAAGCGCCGGTCATCGCGCACATCCCCCACGGCCAGGGCGCGGCCCTGACGCAGCGCCTCCTCGACGATGGCATCCGAGACGGGCACCTCGCCGGCGGTCAGCTTGCCCCGGTGGCGCACCGCGGCGGGCACGAGCGCGCCGGTGGGGTGGCGCAGCAACACCACGGCGGTGGTGGCCTCGGTGCGCTCGAGCACCCGGTCCATGACGTTGTCGAGAAAGGAGGCGAGCGTCTCGGAGGAGGCCAGCGCCTCGGCGGCGCGGAGCATCAGCACGAGCGTCTCGTAGGAGACGCGCGGGGCGGCGGTGCCAATGGGGCTGGCCTGAAGGTTCTCCTCGAAGGGAAAGGGCGTGAAGTTGTCGAGCGCGCGCAGCACGTCGAGGTCCTTCATGTTCTTGGTGAGGATGACGGCGGGGGCCACATCCTCCCCGTGGCCGAAGCGGCGGACCCCACCGGCCCCCAGGTCGACCATCTCCGTGGCGGCGCTCTCCACCGTGTGGGGCTGGCGGATGGTCAGGGTGTTCTCGCCCAGGGTGACGGTGTCACCAGGGCTCAGCGGCTTGCTGCCCTGCAACGGGGTGCCATTGACGCGGCTGCCATTGCGGCTGCCCATGTCCTCGATGCGCAGCGTGTCACCTTCCACATGCAGGCGCGCATGCCGGCGTGAGACGAGGTCTCCGCCCAGCACGATGTCATTCTCATCCGCGCGGCCAAGGCAGGTGATGCCCTCCGGCAAGTCATAGGGGGTATCGAAATAACCCGGGCCGTTGATGATGATCTGCCACATCGTTCCCCCAAGCCTACACGACCGGCGAGGCATCCACGAACGCCCGGCCCGGCCCCCGGTGACGATTTCGACGGGCCCTCGAATGCCCGCGGGGGATCGCCGCGCGGCGGGAATCCAGGCAAAGTCCCGCTGGGGAGGACACGCCATGGCCGGGCAATCGCGGACAACGAAGGTGCTGGAGGGTGCGCTCGATTGGGTGAAACGGCTGCCCTCGGCCCTGGCGAAGGACGTGACGGTCGACGTGGGGCAGAAGCGGATGCGGCTGTCGCACGCGCGCGTGGAGACACTCACGCGCCAGGCGCTGCGCCACGTGAAGGCGCTGGAACTGCGCGCGTGGGAGTCCCGGCCCGAGGTGTACGACGTGCGCCTGGCGGTGAGCGGCTGGCGGCTCCGCGTGGAGGCCACGCTGGAACAGGTGGAGCTGTCCTCCGGCCGCTACAAGCTGTGGCTGCGCACGCCGGGCAAGGTCGAGCTGGAGGAATCCCTGACGGCCTCCGCGCTGATGGGGGTGCTGCGCGCGGGGGCTGGGAAGGCGGCGGCGCGGGTGCTGGCCGACAAGCTGCTGCCGCCCGGCCTGCGCTGGAACGGCCAGATGCTGGAAGTGGAGGGCAAGCTCCCCACCCACGGCGTGGTGCCCGCGCGGCTCTTCGATACCTCCTCGCTGGTGCTCTCCGCCGAGCACGATGGCGAGGGGCTCTGGCTGTCGGCCGAAGCCTGGCCGGGGCTGATGGACCTGCTGCAAGCGGTGTTCAGCGCGGAGTTCCGTTGATTTTCAATCAAAAGCAACAATCCTCATTTTTCGTTAAATCCAGGTAATTCTGGGCCATCCTCCCGATTCCGGGCGCCACCTGCGTCCGGGAAAACGAGAGGACCCGGATGAAGAGCTTATGGAGAACGTGGGGCTCGCGGATGCTCCTGATGACCAGCTTGAGCGCTGGCGCGGGATGCCTGTCCCCTGAGGCGCTGTCCCCCGAAGACAGCGGGGCGTCGGAACAGCAGTCGGCCGCCACGGTCTACGAAGCGGAGAACGCGGAGCTGCTGGGCGGCACGGTGCGGGCTACCGACCATACCGGCGCCTCCGGCAATGCCTTCGTGGGCGGCTTCACCGACGGCAACAAGGGCAATGCCACCGTCCGCTTCACCGTCACCGCCGCCGCCGCGGGCAACCACGACGTGGCGCTGCGCTATGCCAACGGCACCGGCAGCCCAATGACCCTGAGCCTCTACCGGGGCACCACGAAGCTCAAGCAGATCACCCTGGCCGCGACGGCCAACTGGGACACCTGGGGCACGCAAACCGAGACCCTCGCCCTGAGCGCGGGCGCCCAGACGCTGAGCTACAAGTTCGACACCTCCGACTCGGGCAACGTCAACCTGGACAGCCTCAGCGTGAACGCGGTGGTGACGCCGCCGCCCCAGGGCTCGGGCCCCCTCTACGAGGCGGAGAACGCGGAACTGCTGGGCGGCGCGGTGCGGGCCACCGACCACACCGGCGCCTCCGGTAGCGCCTTCGTGGGCGGCTTCACCGACAGCAACAAGGGCAATGCCGCCGTCCGCTTCACCGTCACCGCAGCCTCCGCGGGCAACTACGAGGTGGCGCTGCGCTACGCCAACGGCACCGGCAGCGTGAAGACCCTGAGCCTCTACCGGGGCACCACGAAGCTGAAGCAAGTCTCACTCGAGGCCACGGCCAACTGGGACACGTGGGGCACGCAGACCGAGACCCTCGCGCTGAGCGCGGGCGCCCAGACGCTGAGCTACAAGTTCGACACCTCCGACTCGGGCAACGTCAACCTGGACAGCATCAACGTCAGCGCGGTGGCCCCGCCGCCGCCTCCGCCCCCCGCTCCGCCCGCGGGCTCAGGCTTCGTGTATGAAGCAGAGGAGCAGTTCTTCTCCGGCGGCGTCATCCGCGAGTCCACCCACCTGCGGAACTTCGCCGCCGTGGGCGCGCGCGCCATCTTCACGGTCAACGCGGACACCGCGAAGAACCACACCGTGGGGCTGCACTACGCGAACCCCTCGGGCACCGCCAAGACCCTGAACGTCTACGTCAACGGCCTGTATTTCGCGACGACGAACCTGGCCAGCACCAGCACCTCGGGCTGGGCGCTGAAGACGGAGAGCCTGACCCTGCGCCGGGGGCTCAACACCATCACCTATCAGTATGATCCCGGCACCACCGGCGGGGTGAACATCAACGCCGTGGCCATCGTCGATGGCAAGGCCCTCGCGGCCCGGGGCGCCACCCTGCCCTACCAGGAGCTGGAGGCCGAAGCGGGCTCGACCAACGCCACGGTGCTCAGCCCCAACCGGACGCCGGGCACGGTGGAGGCCGAGTCCTCGGGGCGCCGGGCCGTCAAGCTCACCCAGACGGGCCACTACGTGCAGTGGACGGCGCCCCAGGCGGCCAACTCGCTCGTCGTGCGCTACAGCATGCCGGACACGGCAACGGGCACCGGCACCAACGCAACGCTGAGCCTCTACGTCAACGGCAGCAAGGTCCAGGCGCTGCCGCTCAGCTCCAAGCACGCCTGGGTCTACGGCGGCTACCCCTACGGCAACAGCCCGGGCACGCCCTCCAAGCCGGGCGAGTGGGATCCGGGTCCGCACCGCTTCTATGACGAGAGCCGGTTCCTGCTGCCCGCCATTCCTGCGGGGGCCACCGTCAAGCTGCAGAAGGACAGCGGGGATACGGCGGCCTACTACACGGTCGACCTGATCGATCTCGAGCAGGTGGACCCGGCGCTGACCATGCCCATGAACTTCGTGAGCATCACGGACTTCGGGGCCCGGGCGGACGACAACGTGGATGACTCGCAGGCCCTGCGCAGTGCCATCAGCAGCGCGAAGTCCACCGGCAAGGTGGGGGTCTGGATTCCCCCGGGCGTATTCCACCTCAACAGCCGGGTGGACCTGGAGACCATCCACCTGCGCGGCGCGGGCCCCTGGTACACGCGCATCCAGGCCACCCACTACGGAGACCACTTCACCGGCACGGGCAACAACGTCCAGGTGTTCGATCTGGCGTACTTCGGTGACATCGTCGAGCGCCAGGATGGCCCGGATCGCGCGGCGTTCGAGGGGAACTTCGGCACGGGCTCACACATCCAGAACGTCTGGATCGAGCACGCGAAGGTCGGCTACTGGATCAAACCAGGAACCGACGGCCTGTTCATCGTCAACGGCCGCGTGCGCAACGTCTACGCGGACGGCATCAACCTCCATGCGGGCATCAAGAACTCGACGGTCAGCCACGTGCACGCGCGCAACACGGGCGATGACGCCTTCGCCATGTGGTCCGACGGCAACATCAACGAGAACTGCACGTTCCGTTACGACACCGCGCAGATTCCCAACCTCGCCAACACCTTCGCCATCTACAACGGCCGGGACAACAAGCTCCTGGACAGCGTGGGCTCGGACACGCACTACGCCTCGTCGGGCGTGCTGCTCACCGACTGGTTCGCGGACCTGCCCTTCCTGGGCACCACCGAAATCAAGCGGGTGACGCTGAACCGGACCGGCGGCGAGCAGAAGGTGAACTTCGCCATGACCGCCGGGGCGGTGTGGATCCACGCGGCGCGCAGGGCCATCACGGGCCACATCCTGGTCGAGGGCGTGGAGCTCAACGACAGCACCTTCTCGGGCGTCAAGCTCAGCTTCGGCCAGACCCCGCCGCCCACCCAGCCGCCCGTGAACAACGAGCCCATCTCCAACGTGACCCTGACCAACGTCACCATCAAGGGCGCGGGGACCTATGGGCTGGAGACCCAGAACGTGCCCGGGACGGCCACCTGCACCAACGTGACCGTGACCGGCGCGGCCTCGGGGGGCCTGCTGAACCCCAGCAACCGGTTCACCTTCAACAAGGTGTCCGGCAACAGCGGCTGGTAAGGCCCCTCCGTCACGGGAAGCCCAGCAACCTGAAAGGGTTGCTGGGTTTTTCTTTACCTGCTCCCCCGTGGCGAACCTCGCCGCCTTGCTCACCCTCTATCCGGGCGTGGGGCATGACTCCTGGTCGCGCACCTGCAGCGGATCAGCGGGTCACGACGTCTACACCTGGATGCTCAGCGGCCCCGAACTCCTCCGCAGTCCCCGAGCCTGTTCACCCCACAGGCCTGCAACGCCACGGTTCGCTCGCCTTCCGAAGGCTTGATCCATCTCCACGAACAGTCCGTGTGTTGTTCCGGAGAGAGCCACGCGGGAGAGGGCCATTGCGGATCAGCGGGTCACGACGTCTACACCTGGATGCTCAGCGGCCCCGAACTCCTCCGCAGTCCCCGAGCCTGTTCAGCCTTCCGAAGGCTTGATCCATCTCCACGAACAGTCCGTGTGTTGTTCCGGAGAGAGCCACGCGGGAGAGGGCCATTTCTGACAGGAATTGGTTGGAAATCGATGTCGAGTGGAGTGGTGCTGGGCTGCGGGCGCGGGGGCTCGGCTGCCGCCACGAGCAACCTGGTCTGCACCTGCTAGGGCCTGATATCACCGAGGAAACCTTGCAGGCGCTCGCCAAGCGCCTGAAGGCGGGGGCCGAGAGAGGCAGGCCCCTCGAGCCCGAACTCGCACGGCAGGTCCAGACACTCCATCGCGCCCTCTTTCAGGGGGACCTTCAGCAGGTGCTCGCGCGGCTGCGCGAGGCCTCGGGTGGAAGGCCCGTTCTGCTTCGTTTCATGCTCCATGGGGCGGACCTTCAAGGCTTCCCCTGGGAGGCCCTCTGTGAGCCCGGCAGGGACTTCGAGTTCCTGGGGAACTCGGCAAGCCTCCTGCCGGTGCGCGGCGTGCGCTCGCCCGAGCCCTGGCAGCCGCGCGAGGTGCGAAGCGCGGTGAGGCTCCTTGCCATCGCGCCGCTGCACCCACACGTGTTTCCCAGGCTGCAGGGAGCACTCCACGAAAGCCTCGCTTCGGGCGAAATCGAGTGGCTTGAGCCCCTCACAGGCCCACGGGCCCGGAAAGCCGCCTTCTTCGAACGCCTGAGGCGCCAGCCTGAGCCGCACATCATCCACTTCGTCGGACATGGAGGCTTGCACGAGGGAAAGCCTGTGCTCCGGCTGGCGGACGAGGAGGGGGAGGAAGAGAGCTGGGTTCCCGTGGAGTTGCTGGCGCAGCAGCTCCACCATGCCTGGGGCAAGGGCCCCCTCCGGCTCATCGTCCTGGAATCCTGTGAGGGAGCGAACCCCGGCACCTTGGCGAGCGCGGCGGAGCTGCTGGCGCGCACCGCGGCGGATGCCGTCGTCGCCTACCTTTGGCCGGTACGGATGGACATGGCCCTTCGCTGCTCGCGTGCTTTCTACCGGGCGCTCACCCGTGCGGCCCAGCAGGAGGGAGATGTGGCGCTCAGCCTCAACGAGGCCCGGCGCAGCGTGCTGGTGGAGCTGGAGGGCAGTGCCGAGGCCTTCTCTCCCGTGTTGTTCCTGCGCGGCTGCGACCCTGTGCTGTTCGATTTCAAGGCACGCAAGGTCTCGCCCCCACTGCCCACGGCCACGCGGCTGGAGACGGCCCCTCCGCCTCAGGCCCTGGTGCGGCTCCTGGAGCAGCCCTTCACGCTGATGCTGGGAGATCGCTGGGAGGTGGAGGCGCCCACCTTCCGGAGCTTGCGCGAGCGGCTGCAGGGCGAACTCGCGCAGAAGACAGGCTCCGTGCCACACGAGATGCCACTGAGCACCCTGGCGCAGCACTTCGCGCTGCGCATTGGTCAGGAGGAGCTGAACTACGAGTTCCAGGAGGTATTCGGCCAGACGGATTTCATGCCGCCCCTGCTCGAGCTATTGGCAAAGCGGCTCGGGACCGGCGTCCACATCACACTCCTGCGATTGCCCGTGCTGGAGCAGGCGCTCTCCGAGCAGCATCCGGAACTCACGATCCATGCCATCCAGCCTTCATCAAGCGCTGACGGACGCGCCGTAATGATGCGGCGCGAGGCGGGCAGTAGCCGCTGGGAACGGCTGCGCAAGCTCCCAACGTCGCTGGACACGGAGCGGGAGGGGGTGGTGCTCCGGCTCTGCTCCGGCTATCTGCCAGCCCACCTCTTCAGCAAACCCCTGCTCACCGAGGATGATTACCTGATGGGCAGCCGAGGCATGTCGAGCCTGCTGCCCTTCGAGATGGTCGAGTCCATCCAGAGCGCCCTGAGCCTGCGTCCGCTCCTTCTCATTGGACTGTCCATTCTGGACTGGTGCCACCGGGTGCTGCTCTACCAGCTCTTTGGCGGACGCACGTTGATGCGCGGCAGCTTGGCCATCGCTGCTCCCGGGAGGCACGAGCGGGCGCTGTGGGAGGAAGGCAGGGGGCTGCCTGGGAAGATGGGGGTAAGGGCGCTCGAATCGACGGATGAGGAACTGAAGGCATGGCTCGAAGCGCTGACCGCTGGAGGGAAAGGATGAGCGGCTTCGCCAATCCCTTTCTGGGTCCCCTGCCCTACCGCACGAGCGACCGGGAACGCTTCTTCGGCCGGGAAGAGTCCACGCGCAAGCTGGTGCAAAGCATCCTCGCCTGGCCCTGTTTCCTTCTCTTCGGGCCCTCGGGAGCAGGCAAATCCTCGCTCATGCAGGCCGGAGTGATTCCCCTGCTGGAGGAGAAGCATGAGTTCCGCGTGGTCCGCGTCGACACGTGGCTGGCCAGCCACGTGCCCCTGGAATGGCTTGTCCATGCGATGTTCACGGACCTGCGGCTTGGCGCGGTGCCCGCGGGGCTGAGCCCGGATGCGGCGCTCGATGAAGCGGTACGGCTGACGGAGCGGCGCTCGGGCCGGCCGGTGTTGCTCTACCTGGACCAACTCGAGCAGCTCCTCTTTCCCGGACGCGATCCGGAACAAACGGACGCACTGCTCAAAGGACTGGTGCGGTTGGTACGCAACCCCTTTCGGGGATTGCAGCTCGTGCTGCTGTTGCGCGAGGACTATCTGGGACGATTCCGGGAGCGGTTGCGCGGCTCGACGGAGTTGCTGGAGCAAGGCCTCCGCCTCGGCCCGCTGACGGTGAGGGAGATGGTGGACGTGGCGCGTAAGCTGGCGGCCTCCGGTATCCCCGCGCAGCATTGGCCCCCGCCAGAGGTGCTTGAGCTGATGCTCCAGGTACGGGCACCGGGACAGGACGCCACGGACGTGGCGGAGGTACAGACGGCCTTCGCACAGATTGTCTGCCGCGCGCTTTGGGAGGAGCGCGCCGCCGGGAAGACGGAGGAAGGGCCGGTCGCGGCCGAGCCCATCCTGCACCGCTACCTGGATGCAACGTTGGAAGGACTGGAGCCCCTGGCGGCAGATGCCCGGCGGTTGCTGGAGGACCACCTGGTGGCCAGCGATGGGAGCCGGGCGTTGCTGACCGAGCAGCAGGCACGTGCCGCGCTCCCGCCAGGGCAAGCGGAGCGGGTGTTGGCCACCTTGGAGGGAAGCTCGGTGCTGCTCGCCGGAGAGCACCACGGCAGCCGTTACTTCGAACTCGGCCACGACTGGCTGGCGAAGAAGGTCTTCGAACTCAAGCAGGAGCGGTTGCGGCAAGAGGCGTCACAGCGGGAGCGTGTCCGCTGGCGCAGGTTGCGGCTCGTCTCCGGGATGGCGCTGGCGGTGGCCGTGGCGATGGGAGGGCTGTTCTTGTGGGCGTTGTTGCAGGCAGAGCAGGCCCGCAACCAGTCCTTGATGTCGGGGGCGCGGGAACTGCTCGAGCGTGGCCAATCCGCGATGGCGATGAAGCTGCTGCTCGAAATCCATCGGCCAGCGCGAATTCGCGGGTGGGAGACGCTCGCTCACGGCACCCTCGCGCGGGGTTCTCCAGAGGTGACATTTCGTGCCCCAGGAGCGATCTACGCGGCCCGTTTCAGCCCAGATGGCCAGCATGTCGTTACCGCCAGCGCGGACGGCACGGCACAGGTGTGGCGAACAGATGGGACGGGCCCGCCCGTGGCGTTGAAGGGACAAGAGGGGCTTCTCACCGCAGCGGCCTTCAGCCCGGAGGGCCAGTTTGTCGTCACCGCCTCATGGAATGGGACAGCGCGTGTTTGGCGGGCGGACGGAACGGGCAATCCCGTGGAATTGACAGGGCACACGGGGCCGGTTGTGTCCGCCGCTTTCAGCCCGGATGGACAGTTCGCTGTCACCGCCTCGTGGGACGGGACTGCGTGCGTGTGGCGAGCTGATGGGACCGGCGAGCCCGTGGTGCTCAAGGGACATGGGGGGCAGGTGCAATCCGCCGCCTTCAGCCCGGATGGCCAGTCCGTTGTCACCGCCTCGGGGGATGGAACGGCTCGCGTCTGGCGGGCCGATGGGACCGGCGAGCCCGTGGTGCTCAAGGGACATGGGGGGCAGGTGCAATCCGCCGCCTTCAGCCCGGACGGACAGCGCATCGTCACCGCCAGCCCGGACGGGACGGCGCGCGTCTGGCGGGCCGATGGAACGGGAGAGTCCGTCGTGCTGACGGGGCACGAGGGAGCAGTCGTGTCCGCCGCCTTCAGCCCGGATGGCCAGTCCGTCGTCACCGCCTCGTGGGACGGGACGGCGCGCGTCTGGCGGGCCGATGGAACGGGAACGCCCTGGGTGATGAAGGGGCACACGGCGCAGGTTCAGTCCGCCGTCTTCAGCCCGGATGGACGGTCCATCGCCACCGCTTCCTGGGATGGGACGGCGCGCGTGTGGTGGGCCCATGGACCCGGCCAACCCGTGGAGTTGGAGGGGCACAAGGGGCTGCTCATGTCCGCCGTCTTCAGTCCAGACGGGCAGCATGTCGTCACCGCCTCGTGGGACGGGACGGCGCGCGTCTGGCGAGCCGCAGGCCCAGCGGAGCCCAGGGTACTCCGGCGGCATGCGGGGCCAGTCACCTCCGCCGCCTTCAGTCCAGACGGGCAGCATGTCGTCACCGCCTCGTGGGACGGGACGGCGCGCGTCTGGCGAGCCGATGCAATGGGCGAGCCCGTGGTCCTGCGGGGACACACGGCGCAGGTGCAAACCGCCGCCTTCAGCCCGGATGGCCAGTCCGTCGTCACCGCCTCGTGGGACGGGACGGCGCGCATCTGGCGGGCCGATGGGACCGGCGAGCCCGTGGTGCTCAAGGGACATGCGGGCCAGGCCGTTTCCGCCGCCTTCAGCCCAGATGGCCAGCGCATCGTCACCGCGAGCACCGATGGGACGGCACGCGTGTGGCAGGCGGATGGAACGGGCCCCCCCGTTATGCTCAAGGGACACACGGCGCAGGTACAAACTGCGGCGTTCAGCCCGGACGGCCAGCGCATCGTCACCGCCTCGTGGGACGGGACGGCGCGCGTCTGGCGAGTCGATGGGACCGGCAAACCCTTCGTGCTGCGAGGGCATGCGGGCGTCGTGACGTCCGCCGCGTTCAGCCCGGACGGCCAACGCATCGTTACCTCGGGAGATGATGGAACAGCACGCGTATGGGGGGCGGATGGGAGGGGCGATCCTCTCGTGCTGCGGGGGCACGAAGGGCCGGTCCGGTCCGCCGTCTTCAGCCCGGAGGGCCAGCGCATCGCCACCTCGGGAGACGATGGGACGGCCCGGGTGTGGCCAGCCAATGGCGCAGATGAACCTTTCCTCCTGCAAGGACACACCGGACCGGTCCAATCCATTGCCTTCAGTCCGGATGGCCAGCACCTCGTTACCGCCGGCAACGACGGAACAGCGAAGAGTTGGACCCTCCTTTCGATTCCCGAGTTCCAGCAACATCTGCGTCATGACAACAAGGACTGCCTGACGCCGGACCTGCGCAAGACCTATCTGCGTGAGCACGAGGCGCAGGCCCGCAGGCGGTATACCCGCTGTGAGCGCGCTTATGACCGGACGCCCTCCTGAACGTGCGGAGGGTTCTCTTTTCCCGTGGTTCGCCGGAGCTGAAGCCGGACCGCCGGATCTCCCAGCAGGAGATAGCCTCTCAAGTCATTGCGGAGCATCCAGAGGTATCCCAGCCGTTTGGGATCCGTGGGATCTGGCCGTCCCTCCTCCAGCGCCTCCTGCCGATCCTGGTAGGCGGACATCAGCCCATCATTCACGTCCCGGAAGGAGCGCATCAGTGCATCGAGCGCAACCCCCACACGGCTGCCCTTCGCCAGGGCCTCGAGTGCCGAGAGGATGCGAGAAGCGCGGCTCTCGGTGAGGTTGTCCGGGCTGGCGAATCCGAAGTTCCAGGCCAAATCACTGTGTCCCAGGAACGCCAGGGGACCGAGCGGATTGGCCAGCAACGCCTGGGGGAGCGCGGCGAGGAAGGGGGACTCTCCAGGCCGGGGCAGGCTGTCGAGTACAGCCTCTGGGCGGCCAGGGAAGAGCTGTTGCCGCGCTAGCATGGACAGCCAGGCATGGAAGGCGCTCTTGCCTGGAGTGGCCGCCCCGAAGCACGCCACGCAAAACCAGAGGCCTCCCGGAAGGAACGGGAGCTGCCGGACCTCGTCTGCGGTGAACTCCAACCCGGGCGTCAGACAAAGGGCTCCCTGCTTTGCCCGCTGCTGCTCGGCGGAGGCCCATCCCCCCCTCGGTGCTCCCAGCCCATGCGACACCGAGAGCAACATCCCCGTGCGCGCCGCGCCGGCCACACGGGGTAACCCCTCTGGCTCCTCTCCAGAGAGGACTTGGAGCTGCCTCGCCAGATGCCTGGGGAGCCATCGCGCCTCCACCACCTTCCGGCAGGGCTCCATCAGGAGATGGTGGCCCTGGACGGTGGCCCGCGAGCCATCAGCGGCTGTGTAGAGCAAGACGTCGGGAGCTTCGGCCTCTTCAGCAGAATGCTCATGGGCCAGCACCTTCTCCACATAGGCGGTATGGCTGGCGAGGTCCGGTGTCCCTTCCCGCGTTGCGAAGTGCAACCGGCCCACGAAGGCCCCCTGCGCCAGCACGTGCTGGAGCTCGAGGGAGAGCTGCTCCGGCCCCCCCAGCATCAGCAGGTACCTGGGCCGCTCTTCCTGGGGGAGGCGCTCATCCCGGTATACCCGCTCCCTCCAGGTGACCGCCTGGGCTGCGTCCATGTCCGGGGGCACCCGGTAGACCATCACCTCCGCGTCCTGCTGCCGTGCCCGGTGCTCCACCAACGGCGCGATGGCTCGCAGCAGCAGGCTGCCTTCGTGGCCCTCGGGCGCAAGCACTCCCCAGCGCTGCTCGGGAAGGGCGTTCGGGTCCGCATCAAGCCTCTCAAGCAGGGGCACTTCCGCCCGGCGCGGCAACCGCTCGGGCCGAGGGGCACCCTGGACGGACTCTGGCTCAAGACCGGAGGGTAGAACCGGTTGATGGTCATCGGCCCTGGCGAGCAGGAGTTCGAGGGGTTCCAGCGGGGAGAGGGGTTGTCGCATGCCCATGACGTTCCACTTCTCTCAGATATCGGGAGGCCTGGCTGGGGATGGCACGATGGAAGGGGCTGGAGGGCTGAGCGATTGACAGCGCTCTTGGTGCGCCCCTTCCCATTTGAAGCTCGCCTCTTCAACGTAAGGCAGAGCGCTGTCTATGCCTGAGAGACGGGAGGTTCACACCGTGATTGACCAAGACCAGGTGCAAATTATTTCGGAGCTTTCACGGGATCTGGTCCGCCAGATAGCTCCCGCGGAGTTGCCACGGTTCGAGGCGGCTCGCACTGCTTACTTCGAGGATCCGGACAAGGTGCTGCGAGGGAGCTCGCCCCAGGATGAGATCCTCGGCTTCGGCATGGGAGAGCTATTGACCCAGATGACCCCCGTCATTCTGACGGTCGCCACCCAGGTCGTCACGTTCCTTGGGGTGGAGATCAAGAAACAGATCAGGACGGAGAGCACGGGTTTCGTGGGAGAACTCGTGAAGAGAATGTTCAAGAAGTTCAGGGAGCCCATGGACAAGCCTCAGTCCAAGGGAATCTCGCTGACTCCCGAGTTGCTCACCCGCATACGCGAGACGGCCCTTCAAAGTGCCTCCAGGCTCAACCTGCCGCAAGGCCAGGCGGCCTTGTTGGCGGACGCGGTGGTGGGCAACCTGTTCCTTGCTCCGGCAGGGTAATGCCACCCTCCGGGCGAGAGATCTCCGCGGTCATCGTCCCTGACCCGGCAGCGAATAGAGGAGGTTCATGGAGACCCCCACCTGGCCGGTCTCCTCGCCCGTGAGGGCCCAGTTCATGCCACCGGACACGGCCACGCCGCTCCGCCCGATCGGAAGGCTGGCACCCCATTGAGCCTGCAGGTAGTTCCCGGGCCGGCTCGCAAGGCTGAGAACACGCACCTGCGAGTCCTGGCCAATATGGCCTCTCAACCCAAGGCTCGAATGCAGTCTTGGCATGCCCCGGAGGAGCCGGACCCTCACGGCCAGGGCAGCCGCCAGGGTAACCCCCAGGGCGCCATTCCCGGATTGGAGCAAGTAGTCCGGCCCCAGCGAGGCCATGGCATCGAGCCGCCATGGGGAACTCATGTCCCTGACGAGGCCGTACGTCCCGGAGCCCAGGAGCGCTGCGCGAAAGGGCACGGCGCTGGACCGGGTCGTTGGAATGTCCATCTGAACATTGAGCCCCCCATGGGACGCGTCGGCCGCGTCCTGGAAGCCGTTGAGGGCTTTGCGGAGCAGGGGAGACGCGGACACTGCGGCCCGGAAGCGGGCAGGAAGTTCCGGGGAGCAGGCGGCAAGCCCATCGAGCGTGGTGCCAGGACGGAGGAGGAGCTCGAGACACTGGGTCCGCTGCTCGGGAGTAAGCCCATCGAGCGCGCGCTTCAACTCCTCACGTTGAGCATGGAGCACCGTGGCCGACAGGGTCTCGAACTCGCTGCGGGCCACTGCAGCGCCGATGAAGTCAAGGTTGGCCCTCAGCCCAAAGAATCCTGGCGGGGGCGTCTCGATGGGCGCGGGGAGTACCACGCTGACATCGAAGAGACGCGAGAGATGCACGAAAGAACTCAGATCCTCGCTGGAAAGGGCGAGCGGGTTGGCGGAGAAGGAAAAGAGACTGAAGCGGCCATTACGGCTGGCCACGATGCCCAGCGAGGCCCCCGTGAGCCCTACCGTCTGGACCTGGGCCGTGGCATCGATCTGGCCGGGCGTTCCGGCGATTCCAGCACCGAGGGCCTGCGGGACTGCCTCGCGATGTATGACCTCGACGGCCTCGTCCTCCCGAAGGAGTTGCCCAAGACGTGATTCATCCACCAGGAAGGGACTGGCCAAGAGCGAACATGCTTCCTGTTCACTTGAGGGGCAGTTCTCAAGTCCAGGGCAACTGGGGTGCAGGGATTGGTAACGCTCCAAACAGGGCTCTGGAGCCTGCGCCACGACGAGTGCCAGGACAGCGACAATCATGAAGGACCCCCTCCCGGAAGCTTTCCCCGGCAACGGGAAAGGACCAGACACCCAGGAGCGCGGCACATGTGTCCATTGACTGTGGAGCGCTCCAGCTGGAACTCACCAGCAAGCCCTTGGTGCAATTGTCCTGTCATTGCGATGACTGCCAAGCCATGCACGGCGCCTCTCGGCCAAGCACACCCGTGCCTGGCCATCCCTGCCTCATGCGAGGAGGCCTCCCGTCTTCTCACCTCCGTCACAAAGGAACCTCTCGCCTTCAGACTCAGATGACCCTGGGGATGACCCAGGCCTGGGAGGAAGGGCATGTCGGAGCACAGCGAGGCCCCATCCAGCGCTCGCTGGAGCTTAGGCCCCAGGTTTCTGGCCAAAATTCGCGCGGCGCTGCGGAATGGATTCGGGAGCTACACCACCTCCATGGCCTTGCTGGCGGTGGCCTGCTTCTTCGCCCGGCAGATGCTTTTCCCAGTGGAACAGGGAATGACGCAGCTGAAGCGGATCTTCAAGGTGGAGCAGGAACCCTCTTCCTCGGCCCAGCGTCCCGCCATGCCGGCCGCCATCATTGGCAAGCACCTCACCTGGACGGTGTGCCAGGCAGAATCCTGGGAAGAGGCGAAGGCTCTGAAAGAAGGCCCCGACTCCTCGCCCGAGAAATCAAGGATCCAAGAGGGCGGGACGGTTCCCGACCAGACCTACTCCTTGTTCATGGCTCACCTCCATGAAGAGGCGAACATCAAGCCCGGGGATGAACGGTTCAGCACCCTCCAGGCACTCACGACCCCAGAAGAACAGCGCCGCTGGTCGCGCCCCGTCGAACCCTTCCCCAGAGCGTTCGAGGACAAGGGCCGCGAGAGCTCGACCCTGCGGATTCCCAGTCCGCTCGTGTCCTTCTCCGATTCATCCGGCCAGCAGCCCTCCTTTCACGCCAGTCTCTGGCGCTCCCTGAGCATCGAAGCCCTGCGCCCGATGCTCAACAAGCCCGCAATTGAGCTGCCCTCGGACCGTCCCTCTCACGTGGACCTCTCCTTGGACGTTCCCGTTTTCAAGAATTTCTATTTCATCTCGATGGACGGCGCCCTGCGCTCCCTCGTCCCGCTGAGGACACCGCTCGTCGCCCATCATGCCTTCACGGAAAGCAACGCGTTCCAGCAAACCCTGCTACCGACCACAGAGCAGCCGTGTGTGAGCCGCGACTATCCGAAGGAGCGGTACCACTCCCGCCCTCACATCGACCTGAACGGCAATGGCATCGTCACCACCCTCTGCTACCGCGTCTCGGATCGCCATGGCCGCCTGGGCGCCTTTTGCACCGACATCAGCCTCCCGCCTCGGCTCATCCAGCAGTCGCTCCGGGAGCAGCGCCTCTTCAAGACGACGCTGGTCCGGGTGAAGGAGCCCTCCACGAAGGAGGACCTTCCCGAATTAACCGTCTGTGGGCAGCCAGGCTTTCCCTGCCCAGGCCGCGCCTTCGAAGTTTCCAGTGATCCCGAGCGCCGCGAAGCCAGAGCCGCAGCCCTGCAATGGTGGCGGGAATTCTCCGGGCACCCCTCCTATTCGGGCGCTTCGGACTTGACCGTCACCTCCGGAGGCCACTTCGCCGCGGCCATCCACCACAGCGGGCTGGGAAATGCCGACCGTTATGAGATCGCATTTTTCAAACCGGCCCCGCGCGGCATCAAGGATTGGGTCAGCTTCGTCGCCGTCGTCGCCTGCCTGCTTGGCATCACAGCGCTCACCTTCCGCTGCTTCTTCCTCAAGGACCAACGGAGGGACTCCGCCCTCATCCGAGGGCTGCCCGTGGGCGTGGTGCGCTTCACCGAGGACGGGCGCATCATCGCCGCCAATGACCGGGCCGAGGAGCTCCTGCGCAGGCCGATTCCCAAGTTCGGGGTACACGATACGTCGTCTTGGCTCCCCACCCCGCCTTCCGAGAACCTTCAGCTCGCGGACCTGGTCTGCGACGGCAAGGTCTATTTCCGGCGCGGGTCCACCTTCGTGTCGGGCCCCCTCGAAAAACTCCGGACTCAACGCCGGGAAGGCACCACGGGGGAGTACTGGGCGCGGCTCGACGTGACGGATGGCGCCGCGAAGGTTTCCTGGTTCCGCATCATCGGCTCGCCCATCTTGCGCCCCCGAGGCAAGGGTCACGTCTTCTGCATGTTCGAGCGGGCAGATGAGCAGACGCGCATCCTGCTGGAGAAAGCCCGTAGGGCAGAGAACGCTCGAAAAGCAGCAGAACACCCCTGACGAGAAAACGGGCCATCATGCTCTCGAACGTCCTCAATGAAGTCTCGCTGCACTTCATCCTCGTCCTCTGCGCGGCGGTCGGCTCCCTGGTGCCCTACGTCATCCAGCACTACGCCAAGCCCAACATCATGTTCCAGCGTCATCAGCTCGGCGGAGACTCCCGTCACCAGCGCTTCGTCATCCGCAACTTCGAGTCCACCCCCGTCCCTGGCCCCTTGGTGCTCGAGTTGCACGCCTACGGCCGTATCCAGGAGGTGGAAGTGTTCGCGGGTCCTTGGGTCAAGGAGCCCCCCCGCATCCAGGGGAAGACCGCCTACTTCACGCTCTCGGCGTTTCCCGCAGAAGGCGTCGTGGTGGTCAAGGCCACGACGGAGAGCCCCGTGGTGGGCCTGACGCTGAAGGTCTCCGAGCACTCCAAGGTCATGCCGCGCAATTTCGAGCAACTCCGGCCTTGGACATTCTGGCGTCAGCTCAAGGCATCCCTGGCCCAGTGGATCGTGGGCCTGCTCATCGCACTCCTCATCTTCACCTCGTGCATCTACGTCCACTTCCAGGGCAAGCTCTGGGCCTGGGACGTGTACCTCATCTCCATCTTGCTTCTGGGGTCCCTCCTTCTCTACGGCTTGATGGTGCCCATTGGGGGCCGGGAGACCATCGCGGGCTACCTGGGGTGGAACGAGACAGGCCACCTGGCCAAGGCTCCGGCCGACGACACCGCCCCCCTCTCACAAGCGGCACCCCGCCTGCCAAAGACGCAGACAGGGTGGATCAGAATCCTGCGCTTTCTGAGCAACTGGAGAGTGAATTAATGGTGGTGCGGGCCGTGACCGCCACCGGCATCCTGGTCCGGCGGAACCACTTCCAGTAGCTCCATCATGCCCTCATCCTCGTGGGACACGATGTGGCAGTGCAGCATGAACTGGCCGATGTAGCGCTTGTACCGGGTGCGCAGCCGGAATTCCTTTCCAACGGGCACGAAGAGCGTGTCCTTCCAGACGATCCTTCCCTGCTCATCCGTGAACTGGAAGGGATTGGTGTGGATATGGAAAGGATGGCCCGGGAAGAACTCCGGGACGCCCGTACTGGTGACGTGCCACTCCTCCACCGCGCCCAGGGTCAGCTTGCGAGGGGGCGCATGGGGATCGAACTCGACGCCGTTGAGCAGGAATTTGAAGACCGGATTGGGCAGCGGCTCCACCATCTGGACTTCGAAATGTGCTGGCTGCGGCATGTCGCTGGTGAGCTCGTCGTCCGTGATGGGCTTGAACGGCGCGAACGGTGCCAGCGCCTGCGGCTTGGGCAGCTTCATCATCTTCACCGGCCCGTCCACGATGATGCGTGCCAAGACCCTGGCAGTGGGGTTTTGCTCCACCTCGTCGATGAGCAGGTAGGTCCCCTTCGCCAAGGGCTTCCCATCCCGGCCCACCGCCTGGATCAGCACATCCTCCCGGTATCCAGGATGCATCTCGGTCACCTCCACCTTGTCGAGGCGCCCCGTCGTGATGCCGTCCATGGCAATCAAGTAGTAGGGAATGCTCTCGGTGGCGGGGTTGCCGCCCTCGCGGACCAGCCGGAGCCGCAAGGGGAAGTGGATGCCCGCGTGGATGAACCGCCAGCGCTCCACTTCTCCCGGCTTCATCTGGAAGGACGGCAGCGTCTCTCCATTGAGGGTGACGCGCCGTCCCTGGGGCACGAGCTCGCTCAGCCAGGTGAATTCGAAGAGCTGACCGAACTCCTCCACCATGTTCGCCTGCTTGGGAGGTTGTGCGTAGGGGTCCGTGACCATCTTGTAGGGAATCTGCTGCAGGACGATGATGCGCTCCCGGGCTCCGCGGATCCCTTCGACCTCGTCGATGCCGCCGCGGACGATCAACGGCCCCGCCATGCCGCTGCCCAGTTGAATGCCCACAGCCCCGTGCTTGTGGGCATGGTACCAATGGGTGCCAGCCGGGTGGTCACTCGGAATCTTGACCTCGTACTCGAACTCCTGATTGGGGCCAATCGCAACCAAGACGTTGTCCGAATTTCCGGCGGGTGAAACATGCATCCCGTGGAAATGGAGGTTGGTGACATTGAAACCATGCGGGCCGTCGTGCGGATGGTCGCCTACCAAGTCTTCCTTGAAGGGAAGCTGATTCTTCAGAAGAACCTTCAGCGTATCTCCTGGACGAACTTCCATGGTCTGTCCCACCAATTTCCCATTGTAGGACCGGAGGTTCACCAGATCGAACTGCTCACTGCCATCAGCGAGCACCCGGCGGATCTTGTGGGTGGCGTATTTGACCACCACCTCATGGTACACCTCGCGCGCGAGCGGCCTCCCCCAGGGGCCTCCATGGTCAGGCCCATGCTCATGCCCAGGCCCATGCTCATGCCCAGGGCCGTGCCAATGTCTGTCATCCCGGAGACCCGAAGAGTGCCCCCCGGTCTCCCCTTGCCCGCCCGACGCCGAATGCTGCATGTCATGCTCGTTGCCGCTCATGTCTGCTCTCCACTCTTTCTCAGAGCCGCCCGTCCTGGATGGCCACGCGGTGCCCGCCTCTGGTGCTGGATTCATGCCGCGGTGGGCCTTGCGCCGTGACTGGCTGGCCGCAGGGGAGGGCCAGCCGCTGCAACCGCGTCATGCGCGTACAGTCCCATCCGGTGTGAGAGCACCTGTCGGGCCGCATGTGCCCCCAGGACGCCCTCCAGTGGGGCTGAGGGTTTTGCTTCCGCCGGTTCTTTGACGTCCCGTGCGCTCAAAGCAGGAATACGCACCTATTCATTTTAACCGTAAATACATGTATAGAGCATCCAGGAGGATTCCCCCTTGATGCCACCCCGCCGTCGCGCCCTTGGCGCATCCGCCGCGTTCGCCGCCTGCCTCAGCGTCTCCTTCAGCGCAGGCGCCGCTCCCCGGCCCGTGTATGCGCCGAGCGGTGGGTTCGCCGATCCGTCCGTGGTCAACCACAACGACCAGTTCTACGGCATGGCGACCGGAAGCCTTGTTCCCTCGGCCCAGGGGAACATCGCCTCCGGTCCCTGGGGGGCCGAGGGGCCTGCCCTCACCGCGAAGCCCTCGTGGGCCACGGGCGGCGGCATGTGGGCCCCGGACCTGGAGCGGATCAGCGCGAACGAGTGGGTGCTCTACTTCGCCGCCCCTGTGAACGGGCTGGACGCCAACCAGCGCTGCATCGGGGCGGCCACCGCCAGCTCGCCCCTCGGGCCGTTCACCCCGGTCGCGGGCGGGCCGCTCGTCTGCCCGGGGGCAGCGAACGTCCCCACCCCGGATGACCCCGTCCCGGGCCGCCCCCTCGCGAACGCCGGCGTCATCGACCCGTCCGGATTCAAGGACAGCGACGGGGCGCGCTTCCTGCTCTACAAGACGCAGCAGCTGCCCTCGTCGCTGCGCATCGTCCGGCTCAACGCCGCCGGCACCCACGTGGCCGGCGGCGCCACCAGCCGTCAGCTGCTGCGCTCGGACCGCATCGTGGAGAACCCGGTCCTCGTGAAGCGCGCCGGGGACTACATCCTGTTCGCCTCGCGCGGCCCGTACAACAAGTGCACCTACGAGACCATCTGGATGCGGGCCAACGGCGTGGGCGCCAACGCCTTCAACAGCGTCACGCAGCACACCCTGCTCACGGATGGAAACACCGGCGGCGTGTGCGGCCCCGGCGGCGCGGACATCGCCGCGGCGATTGACGAGGGGCAGCGGATCTTCTTCCACGGCTGGCTGTGCGGTGGCAGCCCCTGCCCGATCAACTTCGACGCTCAGACCGACGACCGGGGCCACCGGGGCCTGTACCTGGGCGTGCTGGGCTGGGACTCCAATGACAACCCGGTCGTCAACAAGTTCCTCAGCCCGGAGTGACCCGTTCCCCCTTTCCCCAACGCGCCAGGGATACACCCCGGCGCCTGCCCCTGAGACACCATGCTCAAACTCTTGTCCTCGGCCGTCCTCAGCCTGCTCATCTCCCTGGGGCTCATGCCCTCCACCCATCCAGAGGAAATGGAGGCACTCGCGGTCACGACGGCCACCGTCGCGACCCACAACACCCTTCACGGGAGCGCGACCCTCAAGCCGCTCGCGGACGTCATCGGCTGGCAGGAGGTGGACACCGACGAGGGCCACTCCAAGCTCGGCGCGCTCGAGTACTACGACCACTTCCGTCCTGGCGAAGGCAGGCTGGACGCCCGCAACTCCATCGCCATCTCGTGGCGCAAGAACAAGTACGAGAAGACGGGAGACGGCTCCCGGCTCACGCACGGTGGTGAGGCCGGGGTAACGCCCTCGCGCTTCGTGAACTGGGTGGTGCTGAAGAACAAGGACACCGGCGCGAAGCTGGCGTTCATCAACACCCATTACATCTCCGGCGCCTGGAACGGTGAGCACCCCGAGCGCCAGGAGCGCTGGCGGACGCACAACGCCGTGGTGCGAGAGGTCGTCGCGGAGCTGCTCTCGCGGGGACTGCCCGTCGTCCTGGTCGGCGACTTCAACCGTCCGCTCGCGCAGGACATCCCGGGGATGAACCACCTGAACACGGCGGGTGTCGCCGGCGTGCCCATCGACCAGATCTACGTCACCCGTGGCATCGGCACCGGTCCCGCCGAACGCCTGGAGAAGTACGGCTCCGACCACTTCGCCTACACCGCGACCGTCCAGTTCTAACCCCGGTTCTCGCGGGATGCGCCGGTCCCTCCGGCCGTCCCGCGGGAGCCCGCGCCCGGGCATTGCCCGGCGCGCCCGCCCGTGCCTGGCAGAGCGTCCCAGCGGATGCCGCCGTGGCCGGAGCAGGGCGGCTGTAGAACGTCAGCCAACGCTCATTGGCCAAGCCTCTGGGTCCATATCTCACGCTGCCCGCTGGGTTTATCTGAGGCGACACAAAACGTCGCAGCCCACCCATGCCCTGGCGCACCGGAGAAAGCCCCCCATTCCCGGGGCATCTTCGCAAGGAGAGATGAACCCATGCCTACCATTGCCACGTCGGATGTCCACGCTGCGCTCAATCGCGCGGCGGAGCAGCTCCTCGGCGCCGCGGGTCCCGATGGCATCGTCAGCCGGAAAGACATCCGCGCCAGGCTCCTCTCGCTGGAGGGCACGGAGCGGGCGCTCGTCGACACGCTCTATCGATTCATCGACCGCCGCGACAGCGCTCGCTCGGCCCGGGTGACCAAGGCCGATATCGGCGCCGCGCTCAAGTTCATCCAGACCGACCTCGTCGATCGCTTCGATCTCGACAACAACGGCCTCTCCGAGGACGAGATCGCGCGCATGTCCGAGCTGGGCAAGCTCGCCGTCACCCTCGCGCGATCGCTCAAAGCGGCGACCGCGCCCACGGGCGAAGCGCTCGCGAAGAAGATCGGCGAGCTCTCGAAAGGACTCTTCTTCGACGGCTACTACGGCACGGAGGGCGGGGTGCCCATCCAGCCCTTCCACGCCGCGGCAAAGCTCTCCCAACTCACCCCGGACGTCCTCCGCTCCACGCTCAAGCTCACGAACCGGCCGGAGCACGAGGTCGCGAGGTTCGAGTCCGCGGATTCGTGCCTCCAGGCGCTCATCAATGCGCATTACGACATGCCCGAGCAGGAGCAAGCCGAGGAGCTCGTCCGGTTCATGAAGGCCCACCTGCGCGGGATCCATGCGGCGCTCCTCGGCCGCGACAATCCGGAACTGGGCGCGGAGCACCCGCTCTACATCGTGGGGACCGACTCCGCCGGCAATCTCGTGGGGCTGAAGACCGGCGTCATCTGGACCTGAAGCTTTCCCTGGCCGCTGTGCATCCTGCTTTCGTGAAAGGAATCTGACTCATGTTACAACCCAACGTTTCACAAACGCCCAATCTCCCCCCCCCCTCCACCGAAACGTTCGACCTGGTGTTCTGGGACCCCTCTGGGTACAAGTGGAATGGTCCCGGCGACTGGAACCAGTGGCGCTACATCCCCGACGGGTTGGGCGGGGAGATCGGCATCCGGTTCGGCGTCAGCTCTGGCTTCGGCACCTTTGACTGGAACAACGGGGGCGTGGCCCCGTACGGCTCGATCAATGACGGCACCGGCGCCAGCTCGTTCGGGAAGAATGAGCAGGCGGGCCTGACGGCCACCAGCGTCAACGCGATCCGCATGCAGGCCAACAGGCAGTTCACCAGCGCCCAGAACAACTTCACCGTCGAGTTCGACTTCTCCCGGTACAAGGGCTCGAAGGCCGGGGGCAAGGACGGCGTCGCGGGAGCCCATACGCTCATCGGCTTGAGCGACATCTACGCCGGCCTGACCTACGCCAGGACGACGGTCACCATCACCGGCACGCTCGCCGACGGCAGCGCCGCCAGCCCCGCGGGCTGGAAGCTGCTCAACGGCGGCGCGGCACCTGCCACCGCCGGGGGAAATCAGCCCAGCGCGCAGTTGAGCCTCACGAACGGCGTGCTGCAAGGCACCTCGAAGCCGGCTCCCGGCGGCATGGCCAACTCGATCGATACGGTGATGGGCCTGGTGCGGCTCGACGCGGCTGGCTGCAAGACGCTGCACTTGCGTTACGACATCTTCCCCGTGGGCAACAACCGGGCGCCGCGCATCGACAATTCGGGGCTGTACGTCGCCACCGCCTTCCTTCGCAAGGCCGATCAGCCTTCCAAGCCACCCAAGGCCGATCAGCCTTCCAAGCCCGCGACGCCAAGCAAGCCCACCATTGTCATCAAGGACACCCCTGGCAAGCAGTCTGGGAGCACCACCAGCTATACCTTCGCCGTGAAGAACCCGGACGGCTCGATCGCGGGCAAGGGCTGCTTCACCTATGAGACCCCGGCCGGTGGCGGGGAGCCCAAGCTGACCGCGTTCTACTACCACGACAAGACCGTCGGCACGCTCAACCAAGCCAACGTCCAGACGTTCTACTTCAAGCAGGACGGTGATGAGCCGCGCTTCACGTTCGTGACCGGCACCCCGGCGAAGGGAATCTGCAGCCTGACCGCGGACACCACCCTGCCGGCGCAGCTCACCGGAATCGGCGGCGAAGGCCCGCAGAGCTATCTCGGCAAGACGCTGGACTTCCCCAAGCTGGCCACGGGGACCACGGTCACCGAAGAGAGCACCTCCACTCCCGCGGTCGATCTCGTCGTGGTCATCGACTCCAGCGTCTCGATGAAGGACGAGGCCGACGCGCTGAACAAGGCGGTCGGCGCGGCCATCGAGACGGCCAAGACCAAGTGCCCCTCGGACCTGCGCGTCACGTACCTGGGCATCGAAGGAACGTTCAAGAACACGCGCTTCGACACCACGGTCAAGAACTACCTGACCGGCACCGCCAAGGCGGACGAGTCCACGCTCCGGGGGCGCAAGAAGGGCACGGTGGCGGGCGGCGGCGCGCAGGAGGACGGGGCGCGCGCCATCGAGGACGTCATCGCGCACTATGACTGGCGGCCCTCCGCCAAGCGCGCGGTCTTCTTCCTCGGCGACGAGGCGTTCGAGGGCGGCGGCAGCGACGTGAATCAAGAGGATATCGACGCCGCCAACCGCGCCATCGACGCCGCCAAGAAGAGCGATGTCCGGATCCACACGTACCTCGGCACGAGCGGCGCGAAGGAGAAGCAGCGAAAGGTGCTGGAGAATGAGTTCGCGCGCGCCGCGTCCGAGACCGGCGGCAAGGCGTTCACCTCCAAGGACGCGCTGAACGGCTTCCAGGAGCTCCTGGAGAAGGTGATCTGCGGCAGCAAGTCGAGCACGACCACCACGACCGAGTTCTGCTGCTGCCAGGAGTACGCAGAGAAGGCCTAGGCCGGCGGCCATGACGAAACCATGACAGAGCCATGAAGGGCTCATGACCCTTCGCCTGGTGACACGCATTAGGTTGACCACCATCACTTCATCCGGTGGTCTTCCCATGCGTGTCATCACCGCCGACCTCCTCGTGGCCGCGGTCACGGAGCTGTCCAAGGGCACCAAGCTGGTCCGGGCGAGAGACCTCTTCGCCTGGTGTGACCGGCATCAGGTGGACTGCCAGGGAGAAGGAACCCGGCATCAGGCCCTCTGGGCCGCGGACCTCGAGGAGGCCCGCGGCCAGCGACGGCTGCTGAAGTTCAAGAGCGGGGACAGCAAGCAGTCCCGGGTGGGCTGGGCGCTGCTCGCTCACGAAGCCAAGGCGCGTGAAGCCGCGGCACGCCTGAACTGGCGCGAGCAGCTCTGGAAGGGAGCGGCCTGGGAGTGGCTGGGCGGATGCGCCCCCACCCCGGAGCGGCGCCCGAAGGTGGCGGAGGAACCCTGGCCCTCACGGCCTTGACCCGCGTCAGCCCGGACGCACGAGGCGGACTCCGAGCATCCCCGCCTTGGCATCCCCGCGGTCAGACGCCTGGACCTGGGTCTCGATACCGGGCCAGCGCTCCAGTGGGGCGAGCTCGCGGATCTCCCAAGGCTCGACGAGGCAGCGGAGCGCGGCCTCGCTGCGTGGCAGGATTTCGACGCCACCGCGCTTGAA
The DNA here is from genome assembly GCF_020103775.1 of Allostigmatella hybrida. Classification (NCBI taxonomy): domain Bacteria; kingdom Pseudomonadati; phylum Myxococcota; class Myxococcia; order Myxococcales; family Archangiaceae; genus Allostigmatella; species Allostigmatella hybrida. Next base: position 324,094 of record NZ_JAHXBH010000001.1, on the reverse strand, counting down.
GGACTCCATTTGCTGGCGGCCCGTCTCCGTCATCTCACCGCTGACGGTCTGAGAGAGCGCCATGACGCTGCCGGGCGCGGCCCAGTCATGGAGGGTCCGCATCACGCGCGTCAGGCTTGCGTCATCGACGAAATAGGCCACTCCGATGAAGCCAATGGCCACTTTGCGTGCTCCGTGGAAATGCTGCTCGGCGGCGCGAAGGAGCGCTTCGGGCTGGCGCACATCCGCCTCGAGATAGGCGACGGCCGGATTGTCCCCGATGAGGGTCCGGGCATACTCGACCGTGACCGGATCATTGTCGCTGTAGAGGATCCGCGCATTGGGCATGACCGAATGGAAGTGGCCCTGGGTTGGCATCCCCGAGCCGAGATCGAGGACGATACTCCCGGTCAATCCACACTCATGAGGAGCTGGCAGATGAATGAAGCGAAGCGGCCGTACGTGGTGTGCCACATGGTTCCCTCCCTCGATGGGAGAATCGTCACCACGGGCTGGAAGCTCCCACCCAGCGTTCTGGGCGAGTACGAGCGGACGGCCCAGACCTTCAACGCCGATGCGTGGATGATCGGCCGGATCTCGATGGAGCCCTATGCTGGCAAGGCACGGGTTCCCTCACGCAAGGTGCCGCACCCGGTTCCGAGGACGGATTTCATCGCCAGGCGCGATGCGGAGTCCTACGCCATCGCCCTGGACCCCTCCGGCAAGCTCACCTGGAAGTCGGGCGCCATCGATGAGGAGCACGTGATTACGGTCCTCACCGAGCAAGTCCCGGACGACTACCTGGCCTTCCTTCAATCCAAGGGCGTCTCCTACGTGTTTGGCGGCAGAACGGAATTGAACCTGAAGAGGGTGCTCGAGAAGCTCAGGAAGGAGTTCGGCATCCGGAAGCTGCTCCTGGAGGGCGGAGGGAAGATCAACGGCTCCTTCCTGGCTGCGGACCTCATTGACGAGTTGAGCGTGCTGGTGGCCCCCATTGCGGACGGTGCCATCGGCACCCCGTCGCTCTTCGACGCGAAAGAGGGAAAAGGGCCCGCTCGCCACCTGAAGCTGGTCTCCTTCGAGAAGCGCAAGGGCGACCTGCTCTGGCTGCGCTACAAGCTGAAGCGCTGAGGCAGCAGGCGGCCGTCCTAGGCGCTGGACTCACGCCCTCCTCCCACCCCACCGACCTCCCGAGGTTGCCTTGACGCAGATGCATCTGAGATATATCTAAGAAACATCTTGGAGGATGCATCCATGCGAGGCAAGCACGGCAGAGGACGGGACGAATCAGAGCACTGGCACAGCGAGCGGGAGGGCCACAGGGGGCATGGCGGCGGGCGTCACCGCATGTTCGAGGGCGGCGAGCTGCGCCTCGTCCTGCTCCATCTCATCGCGCAGGAGCCCCGCCACGGGTATGACCTGATCCGCGCGATCGAAGGGCTCAGCGGCGGCGTGTATGTGCCCAGTCCCGGGGTGATCTACCCGACGCTCACCCTGCTCCGGGACATGAGCCTGGTCGGCGAGCCGGATACCGACAACCAGCGCAAGCTCTTCTCCATCACCCCGCAGGGCCGGGAGCTGCTCGCCGGGAATGCGAAGGCCGTGGAAGCCTTGCTCCAGCGGCTCGGGGACGCCGGGCAAGCGCGCGAGCGGACCGATGCGGCCCCGGTCCGGCGCGCCATGCACAACCTGAAGAGCGTGCTGTTCGACAAGTTGTCGGCCGGCGCCGGCGAGAAAACTGTCCTTGAGGTGGCGGCCCTGATCGACGAGGCCGCCCAGAAGATCGAGAGGCTCCGCGCATGAATCCTCCATCGCAACCTGCTGGCGCGGAGCCGTCCTCTGAGGCCAACGCCGGTGTCCCGGGCACGCTTCACCAGATCGTTCGCGTGCGCCACGAACTCCGGCGGCGCAAGCTCACCGTCAGCAGCGTGGAGTCCCTGACGCCCCTCATGCGGCGGATTCGTTTCACCTCTCCCGAGCTCGGGGATTTCCACAGCCCCTCGCCCGACGACCACATCAAGCTGTTCTTCCCGCAGCCTGACGGCCAGGCGGGAGAGCCCGCGATGCGCGACTTCACGCCACGCGCCTTCGATAACGCCGCGAAGACTCTGACCATCGACTTCGCCCTGCATGGCTCCGGGCCCGCGACGGAATGGGCAGCGCGGGCGCAGGCCGGTCAGACGCTCGACATTGGCGGACCGCGAGGCTCGAACGTTGTCCCCGACGATTTCGACTGGTACCTGCTGGTCGGCGACGAGAGCGCGCTGCCCGCGATCGGCCGCTGGGTCGAGATGCTACGCCCCGGCGTGCCCGTGACGACCGTGGTGGCCGTGGCACACGAGGACGAACAGCAGACGTGGGTCACTCGGGCCTCCTGGCGGCCGTCATGGGCCGTGCGCGGAGAGCCAAGTGTGCATGATGGCGCATGGCTGCGCCGTGCGCTCGACGCGTTCTCGCCTCCCGCCGGAGACGGCTTCGTCTGGATCGCCGGTGAGGCTTCGGCCGTCCGCGAGCTGCGGACTCACTTCGTCGAGGAGCGCCGCCACCCGAGCGCCTGGCTCAAGGCAGCGGCCTACTGGCACCGTGGCGAGAATGACAGCGATGTTTCCCCCTCCAACCCAGGATCCACCCATGGATGAGAAGGTCATGGCGGTGCTCGACGCCTATCACGAGCGCATGCGCGAAGAGGACCGGCGCTGGCGGGAAGCGCCGCCCACGGGAAGCCACGAGAATTGGATTGATCAGGTTCTGCTCTCCGTGGGACCGGACACGGGCAAGCTGCTCAACATCCTCGTGCGCAGCTTGAAAGCGCCCAACATCCTGGAGATTGGCACTTCCTACGGCTACTCCGGGATCTGGCTGGCGGAAGCCGCACAGGCGACCGGTGGCCGGGTGACTACCCTGGAGCTGCAGGATTACAAAGCGGCCTACGCGCGCGACATGGCGGCAAAGGCAGGGCTGGCCGGCAGCATCGACTTCCAGGTGGGCGATGCGCTTCAGCTGATCGCAGCCCTGCCGTCCGGACTCGACTTCGTCCTCGTCGATCTCTGGAAAGACCTCTACGAGCCGTGTCTGGACGCTTTCTATCCCAAGCTCAATCCGGGCGCGATCATCGTCGCCGACAACATGATCTATCCCGGCGGAGAAGGGGTGAAGCGCTATGGCCGGGCCGTGCGTGCGAAGCCCGGAATGACCAGCGTCCTGCTCCCCGTGGGGAGTGGCCTGGAGATCAGCCGGTTCGAGCCGGCCTGACCTTCAGGCGAGGGCACCCAGCTGCTCCCAGACGGCGCGCACGTGCCGCTCCTCGGTGCGGACGGAACCGATGGCCAACCGCAGCACGAAACGTGCGGGCGCGCCGTCCACCCCGGGCAGCACCGTGTGGGTGAGGAAGGCCTTCCCGCTCGCGTTGAGCCGGTCCAGCAAGCCGCGGTTGCGCGCATCCGTGGCCTCGGGTGCCTCGCCGGGCAGGGGCTTGAGCCGGAAGCACACCAGGGCCAGCGAGCGCGGTACGGCCAGCTCGAAGCGCGCGTCGGCCTCCACCCAGCCTGCGAACAGCTCCGCCTGCCGCACGTGCTCGCGCAGGTAGGCGCGCAGGCCCTGGGCGCCGTAGTGGCGCAGCACGAGCCACAGCTTCAGCGCCCGGAAGCGGCGGCCCAGCGGCACCTGCCAGTCGCGGTAGTCCACCACCTGGCCGCTCGCGCTCGCGGCGTTGCGCAGGTACTCGGGCATCACGCTCAGCGCATCGAGCAGCGCCCGGCGGTCGCGCGTGTAGAAGGCGTTGCAGTCGAAGTTGGTGAGCAGCCACTTGTGCGGGTTGAAGGCGAAGGAGTCCACCCCCTCCAGCCCCGCGCCCAGGGCGCGGAACTCGGGGCACACGAGCGCGGAGCCCGCCCAGGCCGCGTCCACATGAACCCACCCGCCGGCGGCGGTGAAGCCCGTGCGGCCGAGCGCCTCCACCACCGCGGGCACCGGATCCATGGCCCCCGAGGAGGTGGTGCCCAGCGAGGCGCACACGAAGAAGGGCTGGCGGCCCGCGGCCAGATCCTCGCGCACGGCGCGCTCCAGCGCGTCCGGACGCAGCGCATAGCCCGCGTCGGTGTCGATCTGCCGCAGGTGCACGCTGTCGGCCACCTCCCGCGCCACACCACAGATGAGGGCCGCCTTGAGCACCGAGGAGTGCGTCTGGGTGGAGGTATAGGCCACCCACTCCGCCTCCCGGCCGAGCGTCCGCCGGACCCGGTTGCGCGCGGCCACCATGGCCACCAGCGCGGCCTCGCTGGCGGTGCCCTGGATGACGCCACCGCCCGTGTCCGACGCCATCCGGAAGGAGGCCGGCAACCCCATCAGCTCGGCCAGCCAGTCGAGCACGCGCGATTCCATCTCGGTGGCGGCGGGGCTCGTGGACCAGAGCATGCCCTGGACGCCCAGGCCCGCCGACAGCAGCTCGCCGAGCACCGAGGGCCCCGAGGCATTGGAGGGGAAGTAGGCGAAGAAGGAGGGCGACTGCCAGTGGGTGATGCCCGGCAGCACCACGTCTTCCAGGTCGCGGAAGACGGCCTCCCAGCCCGCTTCCCCATCCAGCCCCTCCTCAGGAGGGTGAGCAGGCAACTTCGACAGCACCGCCCCCGGGGCCACCGCCGCGCGCACCGGGAAGGACTCCAGGCGGGCCCAGTAATCCGCCACCCAGTCCACCACCCGGTGCCCCAGCCGCCGGAACTCCTCCGCGCTCATGTGGGGCACCGCCCCTTCCCGCTTCCCGCTCATGCCATGACTCCTTCGAGAACCTGGGGAAGATTAGAGTGCGGGAGGCTTCCAGAAACGAAAGTTCACCCATGAGCCTCATCGTCCTCTCCATTCCCCTGTTCTTCGTCCTGATGGGCCTCGAATGGCTGGCGGGGCGTCTGAGGGGCCGCCGTGTCTTTCGGGGGACGGACGTCTTCGCGAACCTCTCCCTGGGCGCGGCCCAGACGGTGTTCACCACCGTGGCCGGGGGGCTGCTGGCGGGGGCCTATGTGCTGCTCTACTCGGTCCGCCTCTTCGACATCCCCACTTCCTCGGCCTGGGCGTGGGCCCTGCTGCTGCTCGGTACGGACTTCTGTTACTACTGGTTCCACCGCGTCTCGCACCGCACGCACCTGGGCTGGGCCGCGCACGCCCCCCACCACCAGAGCGAGGACTTCAACCTGTCCGTGGCCCTGCGGCAGGGCCCCGTCCAGCCCTTCTTCTCGCGGGCCTTCTACCTGCCCCTGGCGTTGCTGGGCTTTCCCCCCGCCATGTTCGCCACGGCCGTGGCACTCAACACGCTCTATCAGTTCTGGGTGCATACCGAGCTGATTGACCGGCTCGGGCCGCTCGAATGGGTGTTCGTCACGCCCTCCCACCACCGCGTGCACCATGCCTGCAATGGCCGTTACCTGGACAAGAACCACGGCGCCATGCTGATTGTCTGGGACCGGCTGTTCGGCACCTTCGAGTCCGAGCGCGAGCCCGTCGTCTACGGCACCGTCAAACCGGTGAACACCTTCAACCCGCTGTGGGCCGCCTGGATGCCCTTCCAGGCCGCCTTGAGCCTCGTGCGCCAGACGCCACGGCTCCGGGACAAGCTGCGCTTCTGGTTCATGCCCCCGGGGTGGCATCCGCCCGGCGTGGAAGCCCCGCACATGGACGAGGTGTCCCGCCGTCCCCGCTTCGAGGTGCGGCCCTCGCACCGGAGGGTGCTCTACCTGTCGGGGGTGGGCGTGTTGACGCTGCTGGTGACCGTCCTCTTCCTCTTCCGAGGGGCCTCGCTGGCCTGGCCGGTCAAGCTCGCGTTCGCGGCCTGGTTCCTCGCCTCGCTGGGAGGCCTCGGGGGTGTGCTGGAGGGCCGCCGATGGGCCCCGTGGGTGGAGGCCTCGCGGATCACGGTGCTTCCCCTGGCACTGCTGGCCGGGTAGGCCTAGGGCTCGCGCTCCGCCCCCGGCTCCTGCGAGGGCATCTTCGCGTGGGGGGCCTCGTCCTGCTCGATGAGACCCTGCTCGATGGCCAGGGTGCGCAAGTGGGTCTTGACGCGCTGGAAGTGCTGCCGCAAGGCCGTGGCCTTGCGCGCCAAGTCCGCATCCGTGGGAGGCGCATCCAGCTCCCACATGACGTGAGCCACCTCGGTCCACGGCAGCCGCTGGTCGACCCGGAGCATCAGCAGCATCCGCTCGTCGGGCTCCAGGCTGTCGCGCAGGGCCCGGAAGCGCTCCTTCACCGAAGTCCTCTGCCAGGGGAGCGTGTCGGAGCGGTGCCCCTGCGCCTGATCCGGGAACGCGGAGGACGTGACAGGCGTCTCGCGCTCGGAGGAGGTGTGGGTGAGCTGGTAGCAGGAATTGCGTGCCAGGCGGTAGGCCCACGTCCGGAAGGAACTCTCCCACCGGAATCCCGGCAGGCCCTTGAGGAGCATCTCGCAGAAGAGGCTGAACGCATCCTTGGCCTGCTCCGGGTTGCGCAGCAAGGAGGCCATCAACCGCATGATCTCCATTCCATAGCCCTGCAGCGCCCGCTCCACGGCCCTGCCCGTGTCCTTGCGCTCGCACAGCACTCGAATCTCCCGCTCCAGCTTTTCGCGATCGATCGCCATTGTTGCTCCCACCCGTCCACAGGCCTGTCCTTCTTCATGGAGTGTCCTGCCCGCTTTTGTGACGCAGGATTCATCGCGGGTTGGCGCTGCTCCGATCTCCCCCCTGCTCCTGGCGCTGGCGATCCAAGCTCTCCTCCACCCGTCTGCCAAAGCCCGCGGAGCCTTGGCGTTGGGCGACCTTCCTGGCCTTCAAGAAGGATTCCGTGGCCAGCGATTCGTGACCCAGTGCCCGGTGCAGCTCGCCTTCGAGGCGGTACAGCTCCACCTCATACGAGCGCTCCCCGAGCGTCTCGGCCCAACCCAGGGCGTGGGCCACCACGGTCAAGCCTTCCTGAAACTGGCCTCGCTTCAGGTGGAGGTCCGCCAACATGCCCAGGAACAACGGCATGCCCGCCCGGAGGCCCGCCTGGCGCCACTGAGCGAGGTTGGTCTGCAGGAGCGCGAGCCCCTCCTGGACCCGGCCTTGCTCGGACAGCAACCAGCTCTTGATGAACACGGACCAGCTCAGCCACAGCCGGAAGTGGTGTTCCGACGAGACCGCGATGCACTGCTCCACCCACTGCCGGGCACACTCGGGTTCCCTGCGGAGCTGACAGCCCAGCGCCACGTAGGTCAGCCCGAATGCCAGGGTGTGGGGGTGGCCGATCTTCCCGGCCAACACCACCGCCTCTTCGCCATACCGGCGGGCCAGGGCATCCCGCCCGACAACAGACAGGACCACGGAGCCATAGGCCAGCGCGGCCACGCGCGGGTTGACCCACTCCTTCACGGCGAGCGCCCGGTGCTGCGAGAGATCGAAGTTCGAGGATTCCAGCGCGTGCTCGACGTGCTCCAAGGCCGTGGACATGTGGCCCCAGGTAAAGTGGTTGGTGGCGATCATCCGGTGCCCCAAGGCGAGCAGCTCGCGGCTGTGCTGACGCTCTCCCTGCCTCACGGTCAACTCCGCCAGTTCCTGGGCCGCCTCGAACTTCGCCCGCGCGAAGGTATAGGCGTAAGCCCCCCAGGTGGAGACGTGCAGTCTGGAGAGGGAGTCCTCCACGAGGGGAAGCAACTCCATCACCCGGGAATAGGTCTTCTCCACCTCACGGGACCGGAGGCTGTTCATCTGCATCAACGGCATGCCCAGTGCCACCCGCAGCTGCAATTCCTGCTCGGAGCGCGCGGGGGTATCCGGCAGCGTCCCCAGCAGTTCGAGCGCCTGGCGCAGGTGGCGGATGGCCTCCACATTGGCCGAGCGCAAGCTGGCCTGCTCTCCCGCTTTCGCCCAGAGCTGGATGGCGGACTCATTCGCCCCGGCCTCCGTGTAGTGGTGGGCGAGCAGCTCGGGCTGCGTTTCGGCCAGCTCGGGCGCCTGCAGGGCCAGGGTCTGCGCGATGCGCCGGTGGTACTCCCGCCGCGTGCGGCGCAGCAAGGACTGGTAGGCCGCATCATGGATGAGCGCATGGCGGAAGCGGTACCGGGGCTCTTTCGCTCCCTCCTCCTGCTGGAGCAGGCCCGCCTGGAGCAGGCCGGTGAGATCCTGTTGGAGGTGGTCCTGGCTCCGGCCGGAGAGCGTGGTCAGCAGCGCGTGGCTGAAGCCACGGCCCACCACGGCGCAGAGCTGGGCCAGCGTCTTCTGCTGCCGGGGGAGCAGGTCCAGGCGGGCCAGCAGCAACCCGCTCAAGGTCACGGGAATGGTGAACGGAGGGCTGAGGGCGGTTCCCGCAGGGACCTGCTCCACCACCATGCGCGTCATCTCCTCGGCGAACAGGGGGACCCCATCCGTCTTCGCCACGAGCTGCTCGACCGTCTCCTCTGGCAATAGCTTCCCGCTGGTGGAGTGACGGATCAGCTCCGCGGTCAGCTTGGGCGGCAGCCGCTCCAATAGCACCGGATAGACCCGGGAATTCGTGGCCCACCGGGGATTGAAGTCCGGGCGCGTGGTCAAGAAGACGCAGAGCCGCGCCGTCCCAACATGGTCCAGCAAGGCCCCGAGCAGCTCCAGGGTCGAAGGGTCCGCCCAGTGAAGGTCCTCGACGACGGCGACGACGGGATGGTCCTCGGCCATCCGCAACAGCAACGTCACCAAGGCCTCGAAGGTCTTCTCCTTCTGCCGCTCGGGAGTGAGGCGCAGGTGGGGGGGCGGCTCGTCGGCCGACAGCGAGAGGAAGGCCGCCAACAGCCGCACATGTTCGGCGGGGAGCCCCACCGCGCCCATGCGCCCCCGCAGCTTGCGCAGGCTGGACTGAGGATTGCCCTCGGGCTGAAGCTTCAGCATGGTCTGCAGCAGCTCGATGATGGGACGCAAGGCGCTGTTGCTGAACTGGGCCCAGCATTGCACGTGCAAATGGCTGCACTCTTCCAGGTGGATCCGCTCACGCAGCTCCTGGAGGAGGCGCGACTTGCCAATCCCCGCCTCCCCTTGCACGAGAACGAAAGCCCCCTCCCCCTCCCGGGCCCGCTCCCAATACCCGAGCAGCCGCTGGAGCTCCTCCTCCCGGCCCACCAGGGGCGTGAGCCCTCCTGCTTCGTGGGCCCGCTCGAAGCGGCTCGTGGTGCGCTTCTCCTCGGCCAGACGGTAGAGCTCGCCCTTCACCTCTCCGGACAGTCCCTGGAAGGAGCGGACGCCCATCGCGTCCGTCCGGAACGCGGCCCTCACGAGGAGCCAGGCGGTGTGGCTGAGACACACGGTGTCGGGGGCGGCCTGCCGGGCCAGCCAGAAGGCCACCTTCGGCGCCTCGCCCTGGAGCGCGGCGGCCCGGCCCTGAGGCCCCGGCGGAAGGTTGTCCAACACCACGGTGTCCGTGTGAAGCCCCACCTTCACGGTCAGCTTCCGGCGAGGCAAGTACGGCAGCTTCTGCTGGATGGCGGTCCCCAGGTGCATGGCCAGGTGAAGGCCCGCGCGGGCGGCCTTCTCCGAGTCATCTTCCCGGGCCTGGGGATATCCAAAGCAGGCCAGCACCTCGTCTCCTACGCACGTGGTGATGGAGCCGCCGTGCTGCAGGAACACTTCTGAACTGGCCTGGTGAAAAGCCCCCTCCAGCTCGCTGAAGTCCTCGGCGTCCAGGTGCTCCGCGAGGCCCGAGAGGTCCGCCAGCCAGCACGCCACCAGCGTGACCTGACGGCGCTGCGGTCCCAGGCTCGCCAGCTCGACGCTCCAAGGCGTCATCCCCGCCTCGATGTGAAGCAAGCGCTCCTCGAGCTTGGCCGCGCTGGCAAGCCGTTGCTGGGGAGACTTGGCCAGCATGGCGGCCAGGAGTTGATCCATCTCCTCGGGGAGTTCCGGACGCCGCCCTCGAATCGAAGGCACCGGCGCTTCGGACAGGGCCCACTCCCGCAGCCCCGCGAGGCTCTGTTCCGGACACGGCAGCTCCCCCGTGAGCAACTCGAACAGCATGATGCCCGCGGCCCAGATGTCGGCCCGTGCGTCCTGCTCCTGCCCCCGCCACTGCTCTGGAGCCATGTACGCGGGGGTCCCCGCGGCGGGCAGGTGAGGGGCAGACGGGAAGACGGCTGCCGTCAGGTACGCCAGCCCAAAGTCGAGCAGTTTCACCTGCCCGTTCCGGGTGATGAAGACGTTGCCCGGCTTGAGGTCCCGGTGAACGATGTGGTGCGCATGCGCATGGGCCAGGCCCGCGGCCACCTCCCGCAGGATGCCGATGCAGCGGCGCAAGGGGAGCGGCTCTCTCGACACAAGGGCGGAGAGAGGCTCGCCGCTCAAGCACTCCATGATCAGGAAGGGAACCTTGGACTCCCAGGACTCTCCCGTCCATTCGGACACATCGAAGATGCGGACGATGTTCTCGTGATCGAGCTGCGCGATGGCCTTCGCCTCTTGCCGGAGCAGGGCACTCATCGGCGCCTCGGGAACTCCTTCCCGGGGATGCAAGAACTTGAGGGCCACCACGCGCTGAAGCTCGTGGTCCCGGGCACGGAAAACCACGCCCATCGAGCCCCCGCCTAGCTGCTCGAAAATCTCGAACCGGCGTCCATCCTGCCCACCCAGGAACTCCCCACGAACCGGCATTCGCAAGGGAACGGAGACATGGGCAACCTGCCTCAGAAAGGCGTCGTCGAGCTCCCCTGCTTCATCGGATTCCATGCGGTCTTGACGCATCACTTCGCCCTCTGGCGTGTCCTGACAGACCATCCGGCGTGGCGCCTGATGAAAGGTTAAGGCCCGTCCACCCTCGCAACAGCTGGCAAGCAACCCCTCCCTGAATGGGTTTGCCCTGGGCGGGCGGATGAAAGCGCTTGCCGTCCCGCCGGCCCATGCCCCTGCACACATCACACCAGGGCACACCACACTCCTTCTGTATGGAAAGACCTTGAGAAGGAAGCGGGCGACACCATGAGCACGATTCTCCTCGTAGACGACGAACAAGATCTGCTCGACCTCTTCATGGAGGTGCTGGAGCAGATGAACCACCGTGTCCTCACCGCTCACGATGGACAAGAGGCCCTGTCCATCGCCCGGCAGAAGGCGCCCGACCTGGTGGTCACCGACTGGATGATGCCGCGCATGGACGGGCTGGAGCTGTGTCACCAGCTCCACGCGGATGCGCGCCTGCATGACATCCCCATCATCCTCCACAGCTCTTCGGGCAACCCGCATGAGCCGGGCATCCAGTTCGTCCCCAAGAGCTGCACGCTGGAGGAGTTCGGAAGCCTGGTGAACCGGGTGCTCACCAGCACCCACGTGCAGCGGGCCGCGCCGCCGCAAGCGGCACGCCCGTCTTCGCGCCTCTCGCACACCACATTGCTCTTCGGCCTGGGGGAAGCTGCATGCGCCACGGCACACTGACCGTCATCACGAAGATCCATCCCGAGGCCATCGGGAGCCTGACGGCCTTCCTGAGCGGGCTCGACCGCGCCTTCCAGGCACGCGAGCCTCATCCCTTTCAGGCCATCGAGGAACTCTACTTCGCGCACTGGGGCATCAGCGCGGGCTTGCCCTGGGACGGTCAGCAGCCCGCTCCTCCGGATGACTGTTACCTGATCTTCGCCGCGGACCTCCGTCTGTCAGACACCCTTCACGGCCAGAAGCAGGTGCGCGCCGCGCTCACGCTGCTCGTTGACCGGCTCAGCCTCCATGCGGCGCGCACGGGCGACAAGACCTTCGATGCCCTCTATGGGCATTGCGAGGGTTATCCCGCAAGTGGGCTGAACGAACCCGAAGCCGTTCAGGCGTACTTGAAGCGCCATGCAGTGGCCTGCAATACGCGGCATGTCGACTTCGCCTACCGCGCCGCCACCGTCCCCGGAATCCGGACGCTCGCGGACGTGCGGACACGGACCGATCGTTACCTGAATGACCGGCACCGGGCCCCCTTCCTGGAGCGGATGGGTGCGGCTTCGGTGCATGACGCGCTGAAGGAGCACCTCAGCCCAGGCCTTCGGGCGGTCAGCACCCCTCGGTGGGAGCAGAGCCTGATGTCCTCTCGCCTCGAGGCGGCCCTCGCGACGCTCTCGTTCCTTCTCATCGACCCGCCCCTGCGCCTGTTCATCCAGCTCAAGAACTGGCTCCAGAAGCCCCTCCAGACGGTGGCCACCGTCACCTCCCCGGATGCCTCCCGGGAGGCATGCGAGGCACGGCAGGGGCCCATCCAGAACTCGATGATCCTCGTCACGGACCTTCCCCCCAACCTCGTGGGGAAGCTCCGGCAGCGGTTCATCATGAGGCTCGTCAACTGGCGGCTGAAGCGCAACCTGGTGGGATTGAACGACATCCGTGCCATTCACTTCGCGCGGTGGGTTCACTTCCGGCGCGGGACGAAGCAGCAACTGCTGTTCGTCGTGACCTATGACGAGAGCTGGGAGGCGTACATCGACTCATTCGTCGATCAGGAGGATGTGAGCACCTTCCTGAAGCTCATCTGGGGCGGCTCGCCGGGCTTTCCCCCGGGCCTACCTTTCGTCGAACCCTTCAAGGAGTGGATCCGCAGCGTGCAGTGCCCCACGCTGGCCCACTACAGCGCCTTCCTCCATGGAGAGGCGGCTCCGGCCCCGCTGGCGCTGACGGATCTTCACGAGTTCCTCGCACTGCGCCAGGCCCTCACGCAGGAAAACCTGGCGTCTCCAGAGACAGGCCCGGAGCGGCAGGCCCTGGAAACGTTCCTGGAGCAAGGCCGGTTTCCGTATCCGGAGAAGTTCCTGAGCCCCAGGCAAGCCGCTTCTCTCCTCCTGAATCAGGCCCTGTCGCCCCTCCGCTTCAAGCCCACCCTCTCCAGGAGCACCCCCCATGTCATTCCCCGGAAGATGGCTCTCCCACGCCCCAGCGCACTCCCCAGTGAGGTTGGACGACGTCCAGGGACTTCTCGTCCATGGCTACCGGCACATGACGGCCGCCGCTTTTCTCCTGCTGAAAATCGAGCAAGCAGGCCCAGCCCGGGCATGGCTTCAAGAGATCCTGAAAGGGGAGCTCACGACCGCGGAGGAGATCCCTCGTGAGCAGCGTGAGCGGCGGCACGCGTGCCTGAACACCGCCTTCACCTGGCATGGCCTGAAGGCCTTGGGCCTGGACGAGCCATCCCTGCAGACCTTCCCCTACGAGTTCCGCCAAGGCATGGCCGGGCGTGCGCACGTGCTCGGGGATACAGGACCGAACGCTCCGGAGCACTGGGACTTCGGTGGCCAGCGGCCTGGCAGCCCGCCTCCGGAAGACATCCACCTGCTGCTGCTGCTCTATGCCCGCGGCGAGGAGCTCCTGCGGACCGTGCTGTCACGCCAGCGCCAACGGCTGGCGGCCCAGGGATTCCGGGAGCTTTACTGCCAGCACGCCACCCATCTCCGGGAAGAGAAGGACGGACACCTCTTCTTCCGGGAGCACTTCGGCTTCCGGGACTCGCTCTCCCAGCCCGTGATTCGAGGCGCCATGAAGCCCCCCCGGGACGCGGACGACTATGACAGCCCCATCGCCGAGGGTGAGTTCATCCTCGGCCACGAGAACGAATACCAGGAGAAGCCCCTCTCCCCGAGCGTCCCCGCCTCGCAGGATCCCCAGGCCCGGCTCACGCCAGCGGAGAGCCCGGGCCGCAAGGATCTGGGGCTCAACGGGACCTACCTCGTGCTGCGCAAGCTCGAGCAGGACGTCGAAGGGTTCCAGGCCTTCCTGGAGAAGAACAAGGCGCTCGCCCCCACCGGCTGCAGGGACGATGAGAAAAAGAAGGAGTGGCTGAAGGCCAAGCTTCTGGGGCGCTGGCCCAACGGAGCCCCTTTGAAGCCGGGTCAGCACGAAGCCCCCGATTTGGGGGCGCACCCGCCCTCGAACGCGTTCCGCTATGCCCAGGAAGATGGAGGGGGGCTGGGATGTCCGGTGACGTCCCACGTCCGGCGAACCAATCCCCGTGACGCCCTGGCGCCCAACCCAGACCTCTCCCTGAAGATGAGCCGCCGGCACCGGATCCTCCGCCGGGGCATCGCCTATGGGCCCTCCCCCAAGGAGGGTGGAGCGCCTCCTGCCGGGAGGGGGCTGATCTTCATGGCGCTCAACGCCAACATCGGCCGGCAGTTCGAATTCATCCAGCAGAGCTGGATGAACCATGAGAAGGCCGGCAGGCTTTACAACGAGCGGGATCCGGTCGCATCAGGGCACGCCCGTGGCATGATGACCCTTCCGGCCAAGCCCTTGCGGCGGTGCGTGATGAACCTCCAGAGCTTCGTCACCATGAAGGGCGGAGGCTACTTCTTCCTGCCTGGGGTCAAGGCCCTGGAGTTCCTCGCGCACCTGACGCCGCCAGCGGCGCGACAGAGCTAGCGATTCCAGGGCGATGCGTGCGCGCACGCCGCAGCGCGCTCAAGGAGCAGCGCGCGCTCACGGGTATTTCGCGTGAGCGACGCCGCCTGCTCGAACTGCGCACGGGCCTCATCGAAGCGGCCGAGCTTCGCGAGCAGATCGCCTCGCACGCTCGGCAAGAGGTGATACCCCTTGAGGGATGGCTCCGAGAGAAGCGTGTCGGCCAGTTCCAGACCTGCCGCGGGGCCGAAGGCCATCGAGAGCGCGACCGCCCGGTTCAGCTCCACGATGGGAGAGGGCGTTACCTGGGCGAGCGCCGCGTAGAGCGCCGCGATGCGGACCCAGTCCGTCTCCGCCGCTGTGACCGCCCGGGCGTGACAAGCGGCGATTGCGGCCTGCAACGTGTACGGCCCCCGCGCTCCAGCCAATGTCTCGGCCTGCTCGAGTGCCCGGAGCCCCCGGTGGATGAGGAGGCGATCCCAGCGCGCGCGGTTCTGCTCGAGCAGCAGGATGGGCTCCCCGGACGGACCGAGCCTCGCTCGCGAGCGGGAGGCCTGAAGCTCCATGAGCGCGACGAGGCCATGGACCTCGGGCTCCCGTGGAACGAGCCCCGCCAGGATTCGGCCCAGACGCAGAGCGTCCTCACACAGCTCGGGCCGCATCCAGTCATCCCCCGAGGCCGCCGAGTAGCCTTCGTTGAAGACGAGGTAGATGACCTGGAGCACCGACGACAGCCGCTCGGCAAGCTCGGCTCCCCGGGGAACCTCGAAGGGGACGTGCGCCTCGGCGAGGGTCCGCTTGGCCCGGACGATGCGCTGAGCGACCGTCGGCTCCGGGACGAGGAACGCGCGAGCGATCTCCTCGGTGGTCAACCCCCCGAGCAGGCGGAGCGTGAGCGCGACACGCGCCTCGGCCGAGAGGACCGGATGACAGGCCGTGAGCATCAGGCGCAGCAGGTCGTCGCCGACCTCATCGTCGAGCGCGGTGTCGAGATCCGGCGTGCCCGGGGCCAGGGCCTCCAGTTGGTGACCCAGCTCCTCGTGCTTGCGCACGAGCCGCTGGTTCCGGCGCAGCTCATCGATGGCCCGGCGCTTGGCGGTGGCCATGAGCCAGGCCCCCGGGTTTTCCGGGATGCCCGACCCGGGCCATCGCTCCAGCGCGGCGACGAGCGCGTCCTGCGCGAGCTCCTCGGCGAGGCCGACGTCACGCACGAGCCGCGCGAGACCGGCGATCAACCGGGCCGACTCGATTCTCCAGACCGCCTGGATCGCTCGATGTACCGGGGGGGCCGTCACAGAGGACGGTAAAAACCATCTTCCCCCCCTCCGGCGCAAGACCGGGACGTGTCGCGGCTACTTCTTCGATTCCAGCTGCGCGCGCAGGCGCTCCTCCGCATCCCGCAGCTCGGGCGTGAACTCGGGACCGAAGTCCTCTGCCTCGAAGATCTGACGGATCTCGATCTCGCTCTCTCCCGGCATGGGGTTGGGGCAGCGCTTGACCCACTCGATCGCCTCCTCCTTCGACTTCACCTGGAAGATCCAGAAGCCGGCAATCAGCTCCTTCGTCTCGGCGAAGGGCCCATCCACCACAGTGCGCTGGGTGCCCGAGAACTTGACGCGCGCGCCCTTGGCGCTCGGGTGAAGTCCCTCGCCCGCGAGCAGCACGCCGGCCTTCATCAGCTCCTCGTTGTACTTCCCCATCTCGGTCATGAGCTTCTCGTCCGGAAGGGTGCCTGCCTCGCTGTTCTTGTCGGCCTTGACCAGGATCATGAATCGCATCGTTGTGTCTCCTTCAGGTGAGGGGCAGAGGTCTCGTCCTCGCCTCTTACTTGCGCGACGAACGAGGGTGGGGGAGATCGACATGCCCTATTTTCTTTTTACCGGCTCCCCCCAAGTTGCCTGAATCTGGGGACTTGGGCCTCTCCGCGGAAGCGATATCCCGCGTGGATGACGTACTGCGGCAACGCCGGGCCGCTGCGGCGGCCCACAAGCCACGAATTCCCCGAGCCCCTTGCGCTCCACGCTCTTGGCGTCTATCAGCCCTTCGCGGACTGAGCTGGAGGGTGACCCATGGCCGATGTGTTGCTCCGGGATTTGCGCAAGCGCTACGGCTCGTCAGAGGTCGTCCATGGCGTTTCGCTCGAGCTGAAGCACCGGGAATTCATCGTCTTCGTCGGCCCCTCGGGGTGCGGCAAGTCCACGCTCCTGCGCATGATTGCCGGGCTGGAGGAGATCAGTGGCGGCGAGCTCTTCATCGGCGGACGCCAGGTCAACGGAACACCGCCCGGCGAGCGAGGGGTCGCCATGGTCTTCCAGAACTATGCCCTCTACCCGCACATGACGGCCGCGGGGAACATGGCCTTCGGCCTGCGCAACATTGGCACGCCCCGCGCCGAGATCGCCGCCCGCGTGGCCACGGCCGCCAAGACGCTGCAGATCGAGCACCTGCTCCATCGCCGCCCCGCAGACATGTCCGGTGGCCAGCGCCAGCGCGTCGCCATTGGCCGCGCCATCGTCCGCAGGCCCGACGTTTTTCTGTTCGACGAGCCCCTGTCCAATCTGGATGCCGCGCTGCGGGTGCAGATGCGCGTTGAGCTGGTGCAGCTCCACCAGCGGCTCGAGGCCACCTCGATCTACGTCACCCACGACCAAGTGGAGGCGATGACCATGGCCGACCGCATCGTCGTTCTTCGCGACGGACGAATCGAGCAGGTCGGCACGCCGATGGAGATCTACCGCCACCCCGCCAACACCTTCGTCGCCGGGTTCATGGGCACCCCGAAGATGAACCTGATCGAAGCCCAGGTGATGTCCGTCAGCCCTGGTCAGGTAGCGGTCACCCTGCCGGGCGGGCGTGCCGAGGCCGCGGCGAATGGCACCGGGCTGGCCCCCGGCGCCCCCGTCACCTTCGGCGTCCGGCCCGAGCACCTGCGGCTGGCCACGGGCGAGGGCATCCTGCGCGGCCAGGTCAGGGCCATCGAGCGGCTGGGCCGCGAGACGCTGCTGCACGTCGCCGGCGCGGAGGGCCCCACGCTCATCGCCACGGACACCGGGGACAGTGCGGTCCGCATTGGCGACACCGTGTCCTTGGCCATCGAGCCCGGCAGCGGCCGGCTGTTCGGCGGTGATGGAATGGCCTTGCCGCCACCCGCAGCCACCGCCGCCTGAGGGGGACACCATGGCCAGCACCCGTGATCCCGCTCCTGCCCTCCCGCGCCGCTGGCGGACGCGCTATCGCGACGCCTTCGCGGGCTATGCCTTCCTGGCCCCGTTCCTCGCCGTCTACGCCCTCTTCCTGCTCTATCCCTTTGGCCTCGGCCTGTGGATGAGCCTTCACGATTGGGAGATCGTCGGGGACTACCGGGAGTACATCGGCTGGCTGAACTACGAGGAGCTTTGGGATGATCCCTATTTCTGGGAGGCCCTGAAGCGCACCCTGCAGTTCGCCGCCATGACGGTCCCGGCGGCGACGGTGCTTGGCTTCGTCCTGGCCCTGGCGCTCAACCGGCCGGGGCGGATCCATGGCGCGCTGCGAGCGATCTTCTTCGCCTCCAGCATCTTCTCGGTCACGGTCGTCACGCTGGTGTGGACGATGGTGCTCAACCCCAACCAGGGCCTGGTGGCGAACGGGCTGCGTGCCGTGGGGCTGGAGCCGATTGCCTTCCTGACCCACCAGGAGTGGGCCATGCCCGCGCTGGTGGTGACGAGCCTGTGGTGGACCGCTGGCTTTCCGATGGCGCTGTTTCTCGCCGGGCTGCAGCAGATTCCCCCCGAGGTCTACGAGGCGGCCAGGCTCGACAATGCCTCGCGCTGGGCGGTGCTGTGGCGCATCACCCTGCCCGCGCTGAAACGTACGATCCTGCTCGTGCTGGTGCTGGAGACCGTCATGCACCTCCAGGTGTTCGGCCAGCCCCTGCTGATGACGCGCGGCGGCCCGTCCAACTCCACCCGGCCGTTGGTGCAGCTCATCTACGAGACCGGCTTCCGCGACTGGCGCTCGGGCTATGCCTCCTCCATGTCACTGGTGCTGTTCGTCCTGATGTTCTTCGTGGCGCTGCTGCAGCTGCGTCTGTCCAGGCGGGAGAATTGAGGCCATGAAGCGGACCTTCGGTGACCACCTCATCCTCGCCCTGCTGATCGCCGCCGCGTGCGTCTGGATGCTGCCCATGCTGTGGGTGCTGGCCATGGCGCTCAAGCCCAACGCCATGCTGGTGCAGTCCACCTCCGGCGTCCTGCCATGGCCCCATACCTTCGAGCACTTCGCGGCCCTGATGCGGGTGTCGCTGACGCCGCGCTGGCTGTTCAACAGCCTGATCGTCGCCGTGGGCATGACGGCCCTGACGCTGGTGCTGTCGTCGCTCGCGGGCTACGCCTTCGCCCGGATCGCCTTTCCCGGCCGCCGCGCCGTCTTCTTGCTGGTGATGGCCGGGCTGATGATTCCGGAGCAGGCCGTCCTGGTGCCGCTGCACGCCATGTTCGCCGGTTGGAACCTGCACAGCACCTACTTCTCCCTGATCGCCCCCCGCCTGGCCGTGCCGATGGGCGTGTTCTTGATGACCCAGTTCTTCAAGGCGGTGCCGCGCGAGCTGGAGGAGGCGGCAGAGCTCGACAACGCGGGCCGGCTGAAGGTCTTCTGGTCGGTGATGCTGCCGCTGTCCCGCCCGGCCCTGACGACGCTCGGCATCTTCACCTTCCTGTATGCCTGGAACGACTTTCTCTGGCCGGTCGTCACGGCCGCCCAGCCGGAGATGTACACGCTCAGCGTCGGCCTCGGCTCGCTCCAGGGCAACTTCGCCATGTCGGAGGGGCTCGGCTTCCTGATGGCCTCGGCGGTGTTCGCCAGTGCGCCGATGCTCATCATCTATGCCGTGTTCCAGCGGTACATCGTGCAAGGTATCGCCATGACCGGTGGCAAGTAGCCTCGTACCACCCGCAAGAGGAGGGAAGATCCATGAAGATGAAGGCACTACTCCCGGCCGCGATGCTGCTGGCCGTGACCCTGGGCTCCACCCCGGCATCCGCCACGGAGATCACGCTGTTCCGCTTCTTCGGCGGCTGCAGCGATGAGTACGGCAACGTCACCGATCTGTCGAAGGCAGTCGGCGAGTGCGGAATCATCCAGGTGTTGACCAACAAGTTCAACGCGGAGAACAAGGAGGGCATCACCGTCAAGACCCAGTCGATCGAGTGGGGCGTCTACTACGACCGGCTGAGCTCCACCATCGCTGGCGGCACCCCGCCCGACATCGCCGTCATGCACCGCAGCGTCCTACCGAACTACCTGACGCGTGGGCTCGTTCAGCCGCTCGGCAAGAGCTTCACCACGGCCGGCATCGACGCCGCCGACTTCCTGCCGGTGGCGCGCGACGCGGTCACCTCCAAGGGCGAGATGTGGGCCTTGCCGTTCGACCTGCACGCGCTCGTGTGGCACGTCAACGTGGACCTGTTCGCCAAGGCGGGGCTCGTCGATGCCAAGGGCCAGCCGAAGATGCCCACCAGCCCGGCCGAGCTGATGCAGCACGCCCAGACGATGAAGGCCAAGACCGGCAAGATGTACTTCGCCATCCCCTCCTCGGCCGACCCGATGCCGTCCTGGCAGTACCTGACCTGGGTGTGGCAGCAGGGCGGCAACATCATCGACGCCGAGAAGAAGGCCCAGCTGGAGTCGAAGGAGAGCAAGGAGGCCTTGCGCCTGCTCCACTCGCTCTACGCGGCCGGCCATGCCAACAGCAAGCACGACTATGCCGGCGCGCAGCAGGCCTTCATCGGCGGCGAGGCGGCGGTGCTCATCAACGGCACCTGGGGCGTGGACACCTACGAGGCGCAGTCCAAGGATCCGAAGACCGCCCTCAAGAAGTACGCCGTGCGCGACATCCCGGCCCTTTACGGCCAGGAAGCCGTCTGGTCCGACAGCCACCTGTGGGTCCTGCCGAAGCAGCCGAAGCCGGATCCGGCGAAGCAGAAGGCGGCCCTGGCCTTCCTCAAGTTCCTGAATGACAACAACTTCCAGTGGGCCCGCACCGGCCACCTGCCGGTGCGCACCTCGGTGCTCAAGAGCGCCGAGATGCAGGCACTGCCGCACCGGTCGGAGTACACCCGCACCGCCACCATCGCCAAGGCGGTGCCGGCCATCGAGAACCAGCGCGCCATCCAGGACCTGCTGGTGAACGAGCTGAACTCGACCTGGCTGGTCAACAAGAAGCCGGACCAAGCCCTGTCCGACGCTCAGCGCCGGGCCTCGCAAATCCTGCGCCGCGCCCGTAAGTAACCCAGCCCCGGGCTTGCCCGGATGCCCTGGGAGCCAGGAGGCAGGGCCTCCTGGTTTCCAGGCTGGAACCCCGGAGCGAGCGTCCTGTAGCGTTGCGCGCTCGAATGAGTTCTCCCTCCGACTCCCAGTCCCCCCCTGCCGCCACCCCGGGTGTCCAGCGGCTCGAGCCCAACCGCCTCCGTGGCAACACCGTGCAGGACCCGGCGAGCCTCTTTGAGGTTCCGCCCGGGGAATCGCGCACGCTCCAAGACATCGTCGCGAACCTGCAGCGCGTTCCCGAGCCGCTCCTGCACGAGCCCATGCCCGATCCGTTCGTGCTGCGGCTGACGGCGAAGAGCCCGGGTGGCGCGCGCACCGCGGGCCTCTGGCTGATTGCGACCACCAACGATCAGCCCTTCGCCTTCCGGCTGTACCGCTTCGTGAATGGCACCTGGGTGCCGCACACGGTGGACGGCCAGCACCGCGCCATCTTCCCCGAGGGCAAGCTCCCCGCGTGGTGGAATGGGGGCGAGCTCGATCCGCTGGCGCCCGATCTTCCCAGGGATCTCGTCCTGGCCCGGTGGGCTCCTGAGATTGACGAGCGCAACGGGTTGCTCACGCTGCACTACACCGCCCGGGATCGCGCCGGCATCCTGCGCTCCGCCTATGCCACCGCCTCGGCCATCGATGGCGAGTGGAAGGACCATGGCTTCCTCGACATCAACGTCCGGGTGAAGGACGTGGCGCCCGGCTATCCCGGAGGCCCCGCGGGGGAGAACCCTCTCGTCGGCATGATCGACGGCCACGTCGCCGCGGCCCTGGGCCCAGATGGCCGCGAGCGGACGTTCCTGCTCACCAAGGTGGATGGCAACGGGTTGCAGTGGAAGGACCCGGTGACCCAGCAGACGCACAAGGCGCCCACGCCCATCCTCGCGCACGAGTTCAGGCAGGACGCGGACGGACGCATCGAGCTTCTGGGCGCGCCGAAGGTCCTGCTCAGCAATG
This sequence comes from Allostigmatella hybrida, assembly GCF_020103775.1. Classification (NCBI taxonomy): domain Bacteria; kingdom Pseudomonadati; phylum Myxococcota; class Myxococcia; order Myxococcales; family Archangiaceae; genus Allostigmatella; species Allostigmatella hybrida. The sequence continues at coordinate 302,549 of NZ_JAHXBH010000001.1, read as the reverse complement.
GGCCGCACCATGATGGCCTGATCGAAGGCCAGTTCGTGGTGACCGAGAACGGCCAGTCGTACCTCATCTACAGCGCGGGCTTCTTCGGGAACTCCGAGTACCGCACGTACATCGCCAAGCTCGACCTGCTCGCGGGAAGCGTGGGGGACGAGCGGCTCTTGATCGACAGCCAGAGCCCGGCGCTCGGAGGGCAGTGGAATGGCCCGGGCCACCCTGCGTTCGTGAACCAGGGCAACGGCCTCTATGCGATGTACCTGCACGTGTGGCGCAACGGCAGCGACTACGGCAAGGACGGCGATCAGCGCAAGGCGATCCAACGCCATGTCGCCTTCCGTGACCTCGACGGCCGCCCTTGCGAGCCATTCGTCGTGGAAGAGCGCTTCACCGGCGCCTAGGAAGACACGCTCAGGGTGTTATCCTGACATCACGGGTGTGAAGACACCCGTATCAGCCCTGCCGTGAACAAGAATTATCAACGGCGCAATGTGTATCAAACAAACATTGTAACCAAGCTCAGGCAGACCCGGTGGGCCGCGCGCGCGGCCTCCCTGGAGCGCAGCCCGCTTGCCCAGCATGCACGCACAGGAAAATCCACCCCATTCCTGTTGGAATCAAGGCGCAGGAAGCAAGGGTTTCCGCAAGTGCGCCGCGTGGACCGTGCCCTCACTCAGATTCCAGCCACGCCACACATTTCATCAATGGCAACCGCTGCTCATCTGAGAATCGTTGCTTGACGCCCAAATCAGCCGTCGCCTATATGACGATTGAAAGAGGAATGCCGTGGCGAACCTCCCCGAGCACGCTCGACTCGATCAGATTTTGGCTGTCATTGTAACGGTCGTTCCAACCCTGGGAACTCTTGCGGCAGGAATTTTATGGTGGTCCGGCCATGCGCCGGCGGCCTCCGAGCTCGTCACGGCGGCAATCCTGTACATCATCACAGTCATTGGACTGGAGGTAGGATTTCACCGGCATCTGGCCCACCGCTCCTTCAAGGCGCGTGAGGGCTTGCGCGCGGCCCTGCTCGCGGCGGGCTCCATGGCCTTTCATGGCCCGGCGATCTGGTGGTGTGCCATCCACCGCCGCCACCACACGCTGAGCGACCTGGAGGGAGATCCCCACTCGCCCCGGCTGTCGGGCGGCGGGGCCTGGGGCACCCTGAAGGGCTTCTACCACAGCCACATGGGCTGGCTCTTCACAGCGGGCTCGACCCGGCCCGAGAACTGGCGCGACCGCGTCCGGGATCTCTATGAAGATGACCTGATCCTTCGGATGCACCTGCAATATTATGTATGGCTGTTCCTGGGCCTGCTCATTCCCACCGTGGTGAGTGGCATCGCGCACGGCAGCCTGTTCGGCGCCCTGATGGGTTTCCTCTGGGGCGGAATGGTCCGGATCTTCCTCGTCAATCAGTGCATTTGGTCGTTGAACTCCCTGTGCCACTTGATTGGGAAGCCCTATTTCCGGACCCGGGACTTCAGCAAGAACAGCTTCACGCTGGCGCTGTTCACCTTTGGCCAGGGCTGGCACAACAACCACCATGCCTTTCCGAGCTCCGCGTACACCGGGCTCAAGTGGTGGCAGATCGACTTCGGGGGGTGGGTCGTCTGGGGACTGAAATCGGCCAGGCTGGTCTGGGACGTGCGCAAACCCACCCCCGAGATGATTGCCCTCAAAGAGCTCTACACCCAACCGACCACCCAGGGAGAAACACCTTGAGCAATCCCGCGACCGCGCAGCAGCAGCAGCCGTCCACGAGCAGCCGTGACTGGATGTGCCTCTACCTGTCCAAGAAGCTGGGCGTCTCGCCCGGCGAGGTGGACACGAAGAGGACGTTCGACAGCTTCGGACTCGATTCCGCGGAGGCCGTGCGCATGGTCGGCGACCTGGAGGACTTCGTGGGCCGCCGGCTGTCCCCCAGCCTCCCCTACAAGTACCCCACCATCGAGGCGCTCTCCCAGCACCTGGATGCGGGCAAGAGCTGAGCGCATTTCCCTTTCGCTTACCGGGACAGGAACCGAGCCATGTCAACCAGCGGTGCACAGGCGCAGGTGGGCGCTTCGAAAGAATCCATCCAGTACCACTACGACATCGGGAATGACTTCTTGGCGCTCGCGCAGGAAGAGACCCGCACGTACTCGTCCGCGATGTGGGAGGAGGGCGACACCCACGAGCAGGCCCAGATCCGCAAGCTGGACTACCACATCGGGCAGATCCGCGCGAAGGGCGCCCAGCGCGTGCTCGACATCGGCTGCGGCTGGGGCTCGCTGGTGAAGCGGCTGGTGGTGAACCACGGCGTCCAGAACGTCGTGGGCCTCACGCTCAGCCAGGAGCAGAAGCGGTACATCCACCAGGCCATCAACCTGCCGCAGATCGAGGTGCGGCTGGAGAACTGGCAGGACTACCGGCCGGACGAGCCGTTCGACGGCATCATCTCGCTGGGCGCCTTCGAGCACTTCGCCAAGATCAACGAGGACAAGATCGAAGCGTACCGGCGCTACTTCCAGCGCTGCTACGAGCTGCTCAAGCCGGGCGGCCGCATGTCCTTGCAGACCATGGCCTACGGCGACGTGCCCCGCGACCGCAAGCACAAGGACCTGTTCATCGCCCGCGAGGTGTTCCCCGAGTCGGACCTGCCGTACCTGGCCGACATCGTCCGCTCCAGCGAGATGCTCTTCGAGGTCGAGTTCCTGCGCAATGACCGGCACGACTACGTCAAGACGATGCGGGCCTGGTTCGAGAACCTGCGCAGCAACCGCGAGAAGGCGCTGAAGCTGGTGCCGCTTGAGGTGGTCGAGCGCTACGAGCGGATGTACCGGACGATGAGCTACTCGTTCGACCTGGGCGCCTTCCACCTCTACCGCATCACCTTCCGGCGCATCGAACCCAACCGCTTCGGCAAAGACTGACCCCCGTGCCCCATGAGCGAGAATCTTCAGGCCGCGGCCCTTTCTGGCTCAGGGGGGCATGAGCGGCTTTCCAAGTCGTCCCTGCTGCGCCACAGCCTCGTCATCCTCTTCCCCGTCGTGGGAACGCTGGTGGCGCTCGGCCTGTGGTGGAGCGGGCTGGCGGTGCCCACGGCGGTGGACTTCCTCCTGCTCGGGGTGTTCTACGTCCTGAACATCCTGGGGATGGAGCTGGCGTACCATCGCTACTTCACGCACCGGTCCTTCCGGGCGCCCCGGGCGGTGGAGCTGGCCCTGGCGGTGCTCGGCTCCCTCTCGTACGTGGGCCCCATCATCTGGTGGGTGGCCATCCACCGCATCCACCACAAGAACACGGACCAGCAGGGCGATCCGCACTCGCCCTGGTGGCCGCAGCACCCGGGCCGCCTCCGGCGGCTGTACCACGCCCACGTGGGGTGGCTCCTGGATGCCCGGTGCGCGCGGCCGGAGCAGTGGGGCCGGTACGCGATGGACCTGTACAAGGACCCGGTGCTCTTCAAGTTCCACATGATGTACGACTACTGGCTGGTGCTTGGCCTGGCGATTCCAGCGGCCATTGGCGGCCTCCTCCATGGCTCGCTCCAGGGCGTGCTGCTGGGCTTCCTCTGGGGCGGCACGGTGCGCGTCTTCCTGGCCACCAACGCCATCTGGAGCGTCAACTCCGTGGGCCATGCGCTCGGGGGGCGCAGCCCGCTGGAGACCCGGGACCACAGCCGCAACTCGTTCTGGCAGGCCATCGTCACGCTCGGCGCCGGCTGGCACAACAACCACCACACCTTCCCCTCCTACGCCGTCACGTCCCTTCGCTGGTGGCAGGTGGACCTGACGGGCCTGCTCATCCGGGCCCTGGCGTTCTTCCGGCTCACGCGCGACGTGCACCTGCCCAACACGGCCTCCGTGGAGGCCAAGAAGAAAAAACCCCTGGCGACGACCTGAGCCTCATGGCCACGCAAGACCCCTCCGCCGCTGCTCCCCGTCCCCTGCGCGCCTTCGATGTGCACGTGCACCTGTTTCCCGGCATGCTGGCGCGCTTCATCTGGAAGTGGTTCGAGGAGAACTCCTGGCCGATCCGGCACAAACCCTCGCCCGAGGAGACGTTCGGCCTGCTGGAGCGCTACGGCATCGAGCGCATGGTCGGGCTCTGCTACACGCACCAGCCCGGCGTGGCGGGCATGCTCAACGAGTTCATGGCGGAGCTGGTGGCCGCCCACCCCGGGCGGCTCGTCGGCTTCGGCACCGTCCTCCCCGGTGAAGAGGGCTTCGAGGACGAGCTTCGCCGGGCGCTCGGGGAGCTCCAGCTCTCGGGCATCAAGATTCACTGCCACGTGCAGAAGATCGCCCCGGACGACGACCGCATGCTGCCGGTGTTCGACACCCTCGCGGAGACGGGCAAGATCCTGCAGATCCACTGCGGCCCTGTCTCGCAGAGCAAAGCGCACAAGAGCGAGATCGACGAGCTGTGCGCCGTCCCCCGCTTCTTGCGCGCCATGCGGCGCACGCCCCACCTCAAGGTCATCGTGCCGCACATCGGGTACGACGAGGTCCAGCTCTACCTGGACATGCTCGACGAGTTCCCGAACCTCTACCTGGACACCGCCATGGCGTTTGGCGGGTACCGCGTGGCGCGCGGAGAGGCGCTGCCGGACGTCCGGCCACTCTCGATGACGCGCTACGAGAAGGGCCGGAAGCCTCGCCTGCCCGAACCCTGGAAGCCCGCGCTCGAGCAGCTCGTCCCGCAGATTCTCGAACGGCCGGACCGGTTCCTGTTCGGCACCGACTTCCCCAACCTGCCGTATGACCCTGACCTGGAGATGCGCGAGCTGGAGCGCTACCTGCCGGAGGATGTGCTGCGCAAGGTGCTCTGGGACAACGCCACCCAGCTCTTCGGACCCGCTGAAACGGAGCGCCCCACATGAAGACGGACAGCCACCTGCCGCGGTTCAGGTCCCTGGCCGAGGTCATCGAGCATTGCGGCCGGGAGCAGCCAGACCTGGAGCTCTACCGCTTCGTGGAGGATGGGGACCGCGTCGTCGCCAGCCTCACCAGCGGGCAGTTGCTGAGCCGGGTGCGGGGCATTGCCCAGCAGCTCGTGGAGGCACAGCTCGTGGGTGAGCGGGCGCTGCTGCTCTATCCGCCCGGGCTCGAGTTCCTCGTCGGGTTCGCCGCGTGCGTCTACGCGGGGGTGGTGGCGGTGCCCGTGTATCCGCCAGAGCCCGGACGGCTGGAGAAGTCGCTGCCGCTGCTGATGGGGATCATCCGCAACGCCAACCCGCGCGCCATTCTCGGCGACTCCATGACGCTGGAGCTGGCGCGCATGCTGACGGGCGACATCGAGGGCGCGGACGGGAAGGTCTGGCTCGCGACGGACACGGTGGCCGGGGCGGCGGAGGCCCGGAGCCCCCGGCCTCCCACGGAGGAGACCCTCGCCTTCCTGCAGTACACCTCGGGGTCCACGGGCGCGCCCAAGGGCGTGGCGTTGAGCCATGGAAACCTGCTCCACAACCTGGCCGTCATCCAGGAGCGGTTCGAGCACACCCGTCAGAGCCAGGGGGTGATCTGGCTGCCCTCGTACCACGACATGGGCCTTATCGGCGGCATCCTGCAGCCGCTGTACGCGGGCTTTCCCGTGGTGCTCATGTCGCCCTTCGATTTCCTGAAGAAGCCCCTCCACTGGCTGCGGGCCATCACCCGGTTCCAGGCCACCACGAGCGGCGGGCCCGCGTTCTCGTTCGACCTGTGCACCCGCAGCGTGCCGGACAGCGCGCTCGACACGTTGGATCTCTCCTCCTGGAGCGTCGCGTTCGTCGGCTCCGACATGGTCCGCTGGGAGGGGCTGAACGCCTTCGCGAAGAAGTTCGCCCGCTGCGGCTTCCGCATGGAGGCCTTCTATCCGTGCTACGGCCTGGCGGAGTCCACCCTGTTCGTCTCCGGAGGAGACAAGGCCGCGGCCCCCGTGGTCCGTCCCGCGCCCGCCAGCAGCGGCGGCGAGCCCCATCTCCTGGTCGGCTGCGGCCGGGCAGGCGCGGACAGCGAAATCCTCATCGTGGATGCCCAGACACGCGCCCCCCTGGAAGAGGGCCAGGTGGGTGAGATCTGGGCACGCGGGCCGAGCGTCGCGCGAGGCTACTGGGAGAATCCCGAGCAGACCCAGGAGAGCTTTGGCGCCCAGCTCGCGGGAGAGGACTCCCGGCGCTACCTGCGGACCGGCGATCTGGGGCTCATCCAGGAGGGAGAGCTCTTCATCACCGGGCGCATCAAGGAAGTCCTCAAGATCCGCGGCAAGAACCACTTCCCTCGCGACATCGAGGTGACGGCCGAGGACAGCGAGCCCCGGATGATCCGCCGGGGCTGCTCGGCGGCATTCGTCACGAACGATGACGCCGATCTCATCGTGGTCATCGAGGTGCGAAAGCCAGACGGCGGGGAGGAAGCCCTGTCCGAGGCGCACATCGCGGCGCTCTGCGAGACCGTGCGCGCCGCCATCACGGCGAAGCATGGCCTCTCCGCGGCAGGGGTCGTGCTGGTCCCGCCCGGAACCGTGCCGAAGACCTCCAGTGGCAAGGTCCGCCGGGTGGTTTGCAAGGACCTGTACCTTGGCGGTGAGCTGCCCATGCTCGGTGCATGGCGGCGACGCGGTTGACAGCAGGCGCACGCAACTTCAGACACACACCTTCGCGAGGAACCATGCCAGAGGACACGAAGCCTGGAAGCAAGAGCCGCACGGTCTCTTGGGCGGACATCCGGGAGATTGGGAAGCACGCCACCAAGGAGGATTACCTGCAAGGCTGGGCCGAGGGCCGCTACCCGGCGCCTCCCATCTGCGACTCCATGGGGATTCGCTTGATCGAGGTGGGCAAGGGACGCGCGGTGTTCACGGGCACCCCGGCCGAGTACCACTACAACCCCATGGGCACGGTGCATGGCGGAATGCTGTCCACGCTCATCGACAGCGCCTGTGGTATCGCCTGTATGTCCTTGCTGCCGTATGGCACGCGGTGGACCACGGTCAACCTGAACGTCTCCTTCGTGAAGATGGTGACGGAGGCCACGGGGCTCCTGCGGTGCGAGGGCGTGGCCGTCCATCAAGGGCGCAAGATCGTCGTCACCGATGCCACCATTCTGGCCCCGGATGGCGAGCCCGTCGCCTCGGGCCGCGCCACCTGCATGGTGCTCGACTCAGCCCGCTGAGCCGCCTGGCTCTGGAGAAAGCATGATCAACGTCACCTGGCTCGACAGCTTCCGGCTCCGGGCTCGCGCGAGCAGCCTCCAGGGAGGCTGGGCCGCGCGGACGCGTCCGGCGGTCACCTTTCACGAGCTGCCGCAAGCCACGCTGCGGGTGAGGACCGGCGGAACACGCAAGGCGGGCGAGCCCACGGTGGTGATGGTGTGCGATCCGCCCAACGTCATCGAGCACTTCGATGCGGTGTTCGAGCTGCTCTCGCCGCATCACCGGCTGGTTCTCTTCGAGCCGCCTGGCTTTGGCTTCTCGAGCCCCCGGGCCTCCTTCCGCTTCACCTTCGAGGAGTACCGGGCCTGTATCGAAGCCTTGCTGCGGCAGCTGGACGAAGGGCCCTATGTGCTGGCCTTCACGTGTGTCTGGGCCCATATCGCGCTCCAGATCGCGGCGAAGGACCCACAGTTGGTGACCCGGCTGATGCTCTGGCAATCGCCTTCCTGGGAGCAGCAAGTCACGTGGGCCCGGGAGGTGGACAAGAAGAAGGTCCTGTCGCGCCCCGTGCTCGGCCAGCTCTCCACGGCCTTCAAGCCCGACCAGATCGGGCTCGGCTGGTACAGGGCCTCACTGGCCAAGAACCGCTATTCCGACTTCATGCCCACGCTGAGTCAGGCGCTCACGCAGGGGGCGTTCTGCTGTCTGGGCTCGCTGTGGCAGCAATGGTTTTATGGGTACACGCCCCCAGCGGTCCGGGTGGAGCAGCCCGCCCTGGTGAGCTGGGGCATGGCGGACCGGACGCACGCGCGCAGCGACAAGGAATCCATCGGCAGCCAGCTCTCCCGGGCCCAGTGGCATCGGTTTCAGCACGCGGGGCACTCTCCCGAGCTGGAGGCGCCCCAGGAGTACTGCGAGCTCCTCCGCGGCTTCCTCCAGGAAGCCTGAGGTTCCAGCCGCCTTCCCCTCGGCAGCGCGTGTTGCACCCGCCAGATCCCAGCGGTAGCTTGAGGCCTTATGCCAGAGACTTTGATCACGGAGCTGGAGCTCACCGTCCGCAGCTACGAGGTGGATGCGTCCCTGGAACTGAAGCCTCTCACGTACATGAACTGGCTTCAGGAGATTGCCTGGGAAGCGGCCGCCGCCGGCGGCGTACCGCCCCAGTGGTTTCTGGCCCGCAACGTCGCGCCTGTCTTCAGCGTCTCGCGCTTCGAGAAAGAGCACCCCATCCGCTACGGGGATCGCATCCTTGCCCGCACGTGGTTCTCGTCGATGGAGGGCTCCCTGGCCCACCGGGAATTCGAGCTGCGCAGGGCCAAGGACGGCAAGGGGGTGCTCCGGGGCCGCACCGACATCATCCTGGTGGACATGGGCACCCGGTCTCCCACGCCCTGGGGTGAGCTGGCCGAGCGGTTCAAGCCCAACGGGGAATCCTTCTACACGCACTACCAGCCCGTGGCCGTCACCCCTGCCGCGGAGCCCATGTCCTTTCAGGTGAAGCGGCCCGTGCAGCCGGATGACATCGACATGGCCCGGCACGTCAACAATGGCTTCTACCTGCGCTGGATGACGGATGCCCTGTCCTCCTTCCTGCAGCCCGCGCTGGGCGCCAAGGCGGAGGAGGCGCGCCTGCTGTCCGTTCACCTGAAGTTCGGCTCGCCCATCGCGCTGGGGCAAGAGGTGCTCATCTCCGGCCAGCACCTGGGGGTTGGAGAAGGCATCAGCCGCTGGAGCTTCCAGATTGCGCCTGTGTCCGGCAGCCGCCGGCCCGCGTCCGCGGAGCTGACCTTCCGGTGGTCCCCCGAGTGGACAAGCGCGCTGACAGACCCGGCGCGCTGACCGCCCTGACCTGACGCTACTTGAGGAAGGCGCGGACCTTGCCCTCGTCTTCTTCTCCCTCCGGTCCCACGCGCAGGGTCTTACCGGGGGCCACCACGACCACCACCCGGTCTCCCAAAGCGAACGCGGCCTTCAGGTCAGGACGGGCCTGGAGCAGCGCGAAGTAGCCCTTCGAGAGGAATTTGACCTGGAGCTGCTTGCCTGGATGGGCGAGGGCCTCGGAGTCGATCCAGCCTCCGTCCCGGTAGAGGAAGGTTTTGCCCGCAGCCACCCGCACCGGCTCGCTCGCCGAGGGGCCTCGCTCCTCCTCCTTCATCTTCTTCATCTCGCGGGAGACGGCCACACTGCCCTTTCCGTCCGCCCTCGCGAGCGCTTCGGCGGGCGCGGCGAGCGCGGGCGCCGGGGCTCCGCGTCCTCCCCTGGGCGGCGGCGGCGCGAAGTCAGCGCCGGAGGCGGATCCCTCGCTCACGGGCTCGGGACGCATGACGGGTGACGGCGTGGCCACCAGCGGCGTGTCCTCCACCACCAGGTAGCTGGTGTAGGGCGTGACGATTCCGAACTTCTTGGCGAGCGCAATCACCTCGTCGCGCAGCTCGGGGCGCTCGCCGCGCAGGCGAATCTCTTCCAGCAGGAAGCCCACCTTGCGGATGGCCCACAGCCGGGGAATGAAGCCGTCCCGCGTGGCCTCCTTGGGCGCGGTGGTGCCGTACTCGAAGGTCCGCTTCTCGCCGTTCACGTAGCCCGTGAGCACCGCCTTCGCGTCTCCGGACTTGCGGTAGCGGCCCATCACCACGAGCTGCGTTCCCTTGAAGAGGTCCGGCAGCTTGCGGGGGTAGAGGTCGTACGCGTCGATGGAGGACAGGTCCAGTGCCAGGTCCGACAGCACCGGGTGGCTCACCTTGTCGTAGAAGCTGGAGATCTTCGTCTCGAACTCCTTGCCGTCCCGGACGAAGTCCGAGCTCCCCGCGCCATCATCGGCGAGCCGGTCCAGCAAGCGCGCGTTGAGGTCTTCCCCCACGCCGAAGGTGAACAGGCGCGTCTTCGCCTTGCGCCCTGCCTTGGCGTGCTGGGCGATGGCGCCCTCGTCCGTCTCGCCGATGGTGGGCTGGCCATCCGTGATGAACAGGAGCAGGTGGGGCGAGGGAGATGTGCCGTCGTTGTCCTGGAGGCCGCGCACCAGGGCCTCGTCGATGGCCGTGCCCCCGATGGCCTCCAGCCCCTCCACGAAGGAGACCGCCTTCTGGACGTTCTCGGAGTTCGCGGCCTTCAGCGCGGGGAAGAGCGCCTCCACGTCCGTGGAGAACCGCACCACGTTGAAGGTGTCCTTCGGGTTGAGCCGGGTGACGCAGTACTTCAGGGCGTCCTTGGCGATCTGCATCCGGCTGCCCTGCATCGAGCCCGAGGTGTCGATGACGAAGGTGACGCGCTTGGCGGCTACCTCGCTGGGGCTCACCTCCGTCTTCGGGGCGATGAGCGCGACGAAGTAGCCGGGCTCGGCCGCCTCCTTATAGGTGAGCAGCGACAGCCCCACCGCCTTGTCCGAGACCGAGAAGTAGAGGTCCACGTCCTTGGAGAGGTCCGCGCCGTTCACCTGCTCCAGCCCCACCACCGCTTCGGTCTCGCCGCGGCGGGACACGTCCATCGGGTGCGTGGGGGAGTAGATGCTCTTGAGCGGCACCTTCGAGGACACCTTCGCGCTGAAGGTGAAGTCGTTCTTCGCGGTGCCCCCCACCTGCCGCCAGTCCGCGGGCTGCCCCTGCTGGGCCGTTGCCCCGAGCGGGTAATGGTAGTGGTACAGGCCCGCGGAGAAGTTCAGCACCTGGCTGAAGGCCAGCTCCACCTTCTGCTCGCCCCGCGCGGGGACCGGGAAGACCCGGACCCGGAACACATCCGAGTCCACGTACTCCAGCAGCCCGGGGTCCGCCAGGCGCCGGACGATGCCCTCGTAGATGTTCGTGGCCTTGTCGCGTTCGAGCAGCTCGCCCTTCGTCTTCTTCCCGTTGACCCACAGGTAGAACTCCGAGAGCGCGGCGCCCCGGGGCAGCGGGAAGATGTAGTGGGCCTCGAGCTGCGAGGGACCATCGTTCTGGAACGTCTGCTCCACCCGGGTGACGGCCGTGCCGTCCTGGATGGCCACCGTCACCCGCTGGCTCTTGATGGCCAGGGGCCGGGCACTTGGCGTGGTGGGCAGCAACATGCCCTGCGCCGAGGCCAGGACCGGCATCAGCAGGGTGCTCAGCAGCAGCATTCGGAGGGTGGCGTACACGGCGTTTCGTCTCCTCTGGACTGCTTCAACGCACGAGATTCCGGCGCGGTCTACGCACCTTAGCGCCTTAGACGGGAGAACCGTCCCTCCCACGCCGGGACAGCAGGGCGATGAAGAGCGGGCCCCCGAGCAGCGCGGTGATGACGCCCACGGGCGGCTCGGCCCCGAAGAGGGCGAAGGAGAGCCGCGCCAGCAGGTCCGCCAGCACCAGGAACGCCGCCCCGCCCAGGGCCGACAGGGGAATCAGCAGGCGCTGGTCCGGTCCGAAGGCCAGCCGCAGCAGGTGCGGGACGATGAGCCCCACGAAGCCGATGAGCCCCGTCAGGGCCACCGCTCCCGCCACGCTGGCGCTCGTGGCCAGCAGGAGCAGCCGGCGCGTGCGCACCACGGGCACCCCGAGCGTCTGGGCGTCCTCGTCGCCCAGCGTCATCAGGTTGAGCTGCCCCGAGAGCGCCAGCATCACCGCGAGGGCGCCCCCTTGCAGCAGCGCGGCGAGCCCGAGCGTGGCCCCCCGCTCGTAGCCCAGCGCCCCGGCGAGCCAGTAGAGGATTTCCCCCAGCCGGTCCGGCGCCGACAGCGTCTTGACGAGCGTGATGGCGGCGGAGGCGAACGCGTTGAAGACCACCCCCGTGAGCAGGGCCGCGTAGGGCGCCCGCGCGGCGTGGCCCCGGCTGGCGGCGAGCACGAAGAGGACCGAGCCCCCGGCCCCGAGGAAGGCGAGCAGCGCGGGCCCGGAGAGCCGCTCCAGTCCTCCGGCCATGCCCGGCGCCACTTGCCCCACCGTGGCCAGGCCCAGCGCGAGCGCCAGCGTCGCCCCCAGGGCGGCCCCACCCGACACGCCGAGCACGAACGGATCCGCGAGCGGGTTGCGCAGCAGCCCCTGGAGCGTGGCCCCGGATGCGGCGAGCCCTGCCCCCACGATGACGCCCAGCAGCGCCCGGGGCAGGCGCAGCGACCAGAAGATGACCGCGTCCGAGGAATCCGCGTCCCCGAGGGCCGCGGCCAGGGAGATGGGCTGCTCGCCAAAGCGCACGGCCAGGGCGAACGCGGCCAGCGTCAGCCCCAGGAACGCGGCGCACAGCCCCAGCACGCGGGAGGCCCGCAGCCTCGGGGCCCCGGCGCTCACCTCACCTCCGCGTGCGCATCAGCACGTAGCGCTTGGTGGTGCCGTCCACCTCCACGGTGGCCGCCACCTTCCACCCCTCGGCCCCCAGCCTGCGCAGCTGGGCGAGATCCTCCTCGGGTCCCTCGCGCTTGAGGGACTCGTACTCCACCGCATCGAGGAACGGCGCCTGCGCCTGGGCGGCCTGGGGCAACAGGAAGGCCGACAGGGCACCGGCGGCGAGACCCGCCAGAAGAAGGAGCGATGCGGAACGACGGTCCATGGATGCACTCCGGTGAGGAGAACGCTCGGCCTAGCATCTAATCCCTGTTTTTCCGTGCCGGAAGCGGCTCAGCGTGCGGCAGCCCCGGGATGCACCAGACCGAACAGCTCCTCCAACCCTTTGCCCAGCGAGGGCCCCGGTTGTAGGAGCGCCAACGAAGGCATCTCCACCCAGCGCGCCGAGGCCAGCCCCGGCAGCGCCTGGAGCTTGTCCTTGCCCACGTCCACGTGGGCCGCGTCCACCACCACCTCGGGCCGGGCCCGCACCACGCGCTCCATGGAGTACACGGGGTAGGCGGAGCCCGCGTCCGCCGCGACGTTGACGGCCCCCACATCCCCCAGCAGCTCGTGCGCGAAGGAGCCGGGGCCCGCGACGACGAGCGGCTCGAAGCCATAGACGAGCAGCACCCGGCGCGGGGGCAACGCCTTCGCCGCCTCGCGGATGCGGGCCTGCGTGGCCTCGAAGCGGGAGATGAGCGCCTCGGCCTCCTTCGTCTGGCCCAGCGCCTGGCCCACCGCGCGCAACGCGGCGAGCGTGTCCCCCACGGAGTGCAGGGGCAAGAGGAGCACCGGTACGCCCAGCTCCGCCATGCGCTCCACGGGCCGCTGGTTGCCCGGCCCGGGCTGCACCAGGATGAGGTCCGGCTTGAGCGCCACGACGGCCTCCACGGACGGATCCACGAAGCCCCCCACGCGGGGCAGCGCCGCCACGGCCTTGTCCTCGTCGAAGCGGGAGACGCCCACGAGCGTGCTTCCCGCCCCCATGGCGAGCACCATCTCCGTCAGCGAGGGGGCGAGCGTCACCACGCGCCGCGCCTTGCCCTCGCGCTTCGGGCCCAGGAAGCGGGGCGCCGGGGCCGGCGCGGCGGCCTCCACGGGCCCGGAGAGGCTCAGCACGGCGAGCAGCCACAGCGAGATGAAGGGTGTCCTCATGGAGAAGCTCCTACGGCAGGGCGACGACATCTCCAACCAGGGAGAAGCCATTGCTCGGACAGGCCAGAATGGGGGGTTGGGCGCCGGGACCGGGGCCCCGCCGCTCGATGAGCTGGTGGCCCACGGCCTCGATGACGAAGACGCGGCCCGCGTTGTTGTCCCCCACGTAGGCGCGGGAGCCCACCACGGCGAAGCGCCCCGCGGAGGACAGCGGGCAGTCCGTGGCGCCCGGCGGGCACGCGAGCGTGTACGTTGACACCACCGCGTCCTGGGCATCGAGCAGCACCAGCCCCGTCTTCTCCACCGCCGTGAGGTGGAAGTCGTTGTCATAGACGGCATGGCCTCCACAGCTCACCAGCAGCCGATCGCCCAGAGAGGCCACCCATCCCGCGTTCAGGCACCCGTCTCCCAGCGGCACCGGGGATACCTGGCGCGTCCGGGGGTTCACCTTCGCCAGGCTGCCGGGCCCTCCGGGGCGGTACGTCGCCGGATCCAGGTTGTTGAGGGCGATGTAGAGGCTGCCCTGGTGGACGGCGATGCCCGTGGGCGTGGACTCGGCGGAGCCGCCGGGGAAGGCTTCGGCGGGAAGCACGAGGGGGTTCGGGTCCAACACGGGGGCCAGCGGATTCGCCACGTTCACCCGCGCCAGCCGCCCTCCCGCCGAGACATCCCCGCCCAGGTTGCCGTACAGCGTCACCCAGAGGTCCGTGCCGAGCTTCGCCATTGCATAGGGATTCGTGTTGGCCCCGAAGTCCACGCTGGCCACCGGTGTCAGCCCCAGGCCGTTGGGGAAGCGCGTTCCGCCCTGGGGCTGGGCCAGGGGCTCGGCCCGGCGCCGCAGCACCAGCAGCGTGTTGCTCGTGGAGTTGATGACGTAGACGAAGGGCTCGTCCACGAGCACCTGGTTGGGGGCGTTGCCCGTCTCGGGGGCCTCGGCCAGGGGGCCGTAGTCCGACAGCCGGGCCTCGCGCAGCCGCTTCGCCGCGTCGAGCACCAGCAGCACGTCCTGCATCCGCGTCACGGTCTGGGGCCGCTCCCCCACCGCCACGTTGGGCCCCTTCAAGTCCGTGCCCGCCTGGAGGCCCACCACCTGCCCCGTGTTGAAGCAGGCGGCGACGACATCATAGGTACACACGCCCGTGCGGCAGCTCTTCACGCCCCCGCAGGAGGTGTCGCAGGTGCCGCAGTAATAAGGATCCGCCTGGAGGTCCACGCACCCATCCCCGCAGCGCGTGGTGGTGGCCCCGGTACACGCCGCCTGGCACTGGCCCGCTTCACAGACCTGGCCCGCCGCACAGGCCACCCCGCAGCCCCCGCAGTGGGCCGCATCCGAAGCGGTGAGGACACACTGCCCGCCGCACCGCGTGGCCCCGGGTCCGCACTCGCAGGCCGAGGCCGTGCACACGCCCGCCCGGCCACACGTGACGCCACAGGCGCCGCAGTGGTTGGGCTCGCTGGTGAGGTCCACGCACTCCGAGCCGCACAGCGAGAGGCCCTCGCCGCACTCCGCCCCCTGGTCCGGGCAGCCCGCCAGCACCCCCGCCAGCACCGCGACCAGGGCCCACCGCCGGGGCCGCCTCCGCTCCATCGCTTCGTGGCCATTCATGGGGTCTGGGTCCTTTTCGAGGAGCCGCCGAACGAGGCCGCCACCGTCACGTAGGCGGCCCTGCCGGGCAGGGGGTAACCGTCGAGATCCTCGGCCTGGGCGTCGAGGAGGTTCTTGAGTTCCAGCGACACGGTCAGCTCGGGCGTCCGGCCGAAGGTGCTGGAGAGGCCCGCGTGGAGGAAGGTCCGTCCGGGCAGCACCGCTTCCTCCGTGCGGTTGACGAACTGCGCGGCCTGCGTGGCCACCTCCACGCGGCCGGTGAGCCAACGGGGGCCTCCCGAGGCGCGGGCGCTCAGCTTGTGGCGGGGCCGGTAGGGCAGTTCCTTAAGGTAGTACCGCGGATCATCCCGGAGGTTGCGCGACACGAGCAGGGTGTAGCTGAACGCCCCGGCCAGCCAGGGGAAGGGGCGCCACTCGCCCTCGGCCTCCAGGCCCACCGCGCGCGCCGAGGCGAAATTGTACGGCTTGGCGGCGAAGGGGGGATAGAGCTCGTAGGCGATGAGGTTCTCGTAGAGGCTGTAGAAGCCGCCCACCGAGGCCAGCGAATGCTCCGTGCGGTGCACCACCGCCGCGTCCATGTAGAGCACCCGCTCGGGCTTCAGGGAGGGATTGGGCAACAGCAACCCCTGGCGCACGTAGAGTTCCTGGAAGGAGGGCGCACGGTGGGCCTGTCCCACGTTGGCCCGCAGCGCGAAGCCCTCCGGCAGCTTCACCGTGGCGCCCACCTTCGGGGACAGCAGCGTGTACGGCCCCGCGCGCTCCAACCGCACCGAGGGAATGAGGCGCAGGAGCTCTCCTGCCAGGCTCACCTCGTCCATCAGCATGGCGCTGGCCCGCCACCAGCCCGGCCGGGAGTCCTCTCCCGGGGCACCTTCCGCTCCGGTGACGTCCTCGGTGGACACCGTCACCACCGCCGAGACGCCGTGCCGCTCGCCCAGTTGCGTGCGCGCCTCCGCCTCCACGCCGCCCACGCGCTGCACCTGGTGGCCCTGTGTCACCAAGGGCCCGCTGGACAGCCCGATGCGGTCCCCTCGGAACCACGCCCGCGCCGAGCCCTGCACTCCGCTGGACTCGCCCGACAGCCGCACGCTGGCCGCCACCCGCCCGGCCTCCTGCCTCGCGTCCGGCAACGGGTTCTGCGCGGTGCCCGCCAGCCCCCGGTCATCGGCGGACAGCTCCAGCAGCGCATCCAGCTCCAGCGTCTCGCCCAGCCCGTGCCTCAGCCGGAGCAGCCCGCCGGCCCCCCGCGCGTCGTTGTTCGCGCGGCGCCGCTCGACGAGCGGATCTCCCGGCAGCGCGGGGCTCGCATCGAAGCGGAAGCGGAAGTTCCCCGTGGAGCGGCCTCCATGGAGCAGCAGCAACGCCTCGCCCTCCCCCACCGGCCCCGAGGCCATCCCCCACCCACGCACGGTGTCCCAGCTTCCATAGCTGGCCTCCCCCGCCACCTGCACTTCGTGGCCGGGCCGCCGCGTGACGACGTTCACCACGCCCCCGAGTCCGCCCGAGCCGTAGCGGGCGCCCGCGCCCCCGCGCAGCACCTCGAAGCGCTCCACCAGCGCCAGCGGCACGCGCGACAGGTCCGCGATGCCGCCCGCGCCGTTCAGGGGAATGCCATCCAGCAGCACGAGCGTCCCGTTGGCCGCGGCGCCGCGCACCACCAGGCTCTTGCTCTGGCCGTAGCCGCCGCTGTCCTGCACCGCCACGCCCGGGGCGGTGGCGAGCACCTCGGCGGCGTCGCGGGCCGCCCCGCCAAAGTCCGCCGTCTCAATGACGGTGAGCGCGCCGCTGGGGTCCCGCTGGGCCGCCGACTCCGGAGGCTCGGACACGGGGGCCGCGTGGACCTCCACGGCGGGCACGGAGAAAACGGGCACCTCGGGACCGGCCGGGGCGGCGGTCTCCTGGGCCTTCACGGAACTGCTCATGCTGAGCGCCAGGCACACTGCCAGCCCGGCGCGCGCGGGCCACGCCATGCTCCGCCTTCCACTCTCTCTGTCGAAGAGAGAAGGCCAACCGGAGCCCTCACCGGGGCGCCCGGACCCCTGGGCAGGTCTCCTGGCTCATGGGCTCGGCTGCCCACTCACAGTGGCGGGACCGCGCCGGTCTTCCACCGGCTTCCCTCTTGCGTGCCCGGTGTGGGCACCCAAGGGCGTGCCCCTTGTAGGGGCTCACCCCACGTGCGTCAAGCGCGCCGCCGGCGGCGTCAGGCGCGCGTGGACGTACTGCTCGAAGGCGGCGGCCTGGAGGAAGCTCACCTCCACGCGCCCGAAGCGCAGCGCGGAGCGGTCGAACAGGGGCGTGGGCCGGCCCGGGACGATGAGCACGCCGCCCACGAAGGTGCCGTTGTGGCTGCCGGCATCCACCACGTGCCACACGCCCGTGTGCGGCTCCTTGCGGAAGAAGGCGTGGGTGCGCGAGACGGTGAGGTCCTCGAGCACCGCGTCATTGTCCAGGCTGCGGCCGAGCTTCAGCTCGTTGCGCGCCGGGAAGCGCTCGCGCAGCTCCAGCACGTGCAGCTCCAGCGCCCCCTGGGGCCCGCGGGCCCGCGCCGGCGTGACGGGGCAAGCGTTGGCCTGGAAATCCCACCGCTGCACGGGCGACTCCCACACCAGCACAGGCCAGGAGACGGAGCGCAGCACCGTTTGCCGATCGGCGAGCAGTTGCGAGGCCAAGATGGAGAACTTGAGCGCCAAGGCACACCCTTCGGTCGAAGCGGAGGCCGGAAGCTGTGCATGCCCTAAGGGAGCGTCCAGCCCCGCCCTTGTCCAAAAGGGTGATGGCGCTTCCTGGGAGAGGACAAAGGTGCGGCAAGGTGCGCCCCGTCCAGACCTCGCATCCCGTTTCGTGGACGCAGAGGCCACGCGCGGGACGGTTCTTCCGCCCTGCCCCGAGGGAGCACGGCCTGGCACGAAGGGTGCTCCAGGCGCCGGTGGCCTCAGGCGGCCAGAGCCGGTGAGGCGGCCGGGCCATGGGTGGCCCGGCGGGCGTGAAGGAGTGGGCGGACGATGCTGACGGCAGGGAAGCGATTGGCGGTGTTCTCCATCCGGGAGGGCAAGGGCGGGAGCATCTGGGTGCGCGCGGGCAGCGCCTTCGTGAACAAGGACGGCTCGCTGAACGTGCTGCTGGATGTGCTGCCGCTGGATGGGAAGCTGCACGTGCGCGAGGCGGCGGAGCGGCGGGACGGGGCGCAGACGCCGGGGGGCCGGTACGCGCCCGGCCCGGGGCTCGAGCCGGAGCTCATGGGAGGCCACCCGTGAGGGGGCCCGTGCGGCGGATGGCGTGGGGGGTGGTGCTGGGGCTGGGACTGCTCGGCTCCAGCGTGGCGGAGGCGCGCGGCAAGGCGCGCACCCAGTACACGGGCGTGGTGAACCTCAACGAGGCCACGGAGGCGGAGCTGGACCGGCTGCCCGGCGTGGGGATGAAGGCCGTGCAGCGCATCCTCGCGCAGCGGGCCAAGCGCCGCTTCCAGCGGCCCGAGGAGCTGGTGAAGGTGAAGGGCTTCGGCAAGAAGAAGTTCCAGAAGCTCAAGCCGTACCTGACGGTGACGGGCCCCTCGACGCTCACCCAACAGAAGGCCAGCGCCGAGCCCCCGCCCCCGAAGCCGAAGGGGTAAGAGGGTGCGAGAGGGCTGTCTCCTGGCAGCCCTCTTGCTTTTGACGCATTGAGTCAAAACGATGATCCTGGCCGTTGGATGTGTTCCGGGCCCATCGGGCGACAAGCGGCCAGGCTTGTACCGGCCCGGCAGGTAGTGAATCTTCGAACCGGTGCAGGGCGCCTGAGCTACATGTCTGCAACGGGCGACATGGAGGCGGAGTTGAAGGAAACTGAGGGCATGAAGGAGCTGGACGAGAGCGGCGGGACGGAATCGGAGACACGGGCCAAGACCCAGGGGCCTCCGTTGGGAGAGGTGCTCGAGTTCATGCGCCTGTTGTGGGCGGTGGATCACGGCCTGCAATCGACTTCCAAGCGGATGGAATCGAACCTGGGCGTCACCGGCCCGCAGCGGCTCGTGCTGCGGTTGGTGGGCCGCTTCCCGGGCATCACCGCCGGCGCGCTGGCGCAGATTCTCCACGTGCACCCCAGCACGCTCACGGGCGTGCTCAAGCGGCTGGAGAAGCGGGGCCTGCTGGAGCGCAAGTCGGATCCGCTCGATGGGCGCAAGGCGCTCTTCGCCCTCACCGAGGCGGGCCGCACGCTGGATGTGCCCTCCACGGGCACGGTGGAGTCGGCCGTGCAGCGCGTGCTGTCGCGCATGTCGCGCCCGCACATCCTCCACACCCAGGACATGCTGACCGCGCTCGCC
This sequence comes from Allostigmatella hybrida, assembly GCF_020103775.1. Taxonomy (NCBI): domain Bacteria; kingdom Pseudomonadati; phylum Myxococcota; class Myxococcia; order Myxococcales; family Archangiaceae; genus Allostigmatella; species Allostigmatella hybrida. Next base: position 283,108 of record NZ_JAHXBH010000001.1, on the reverse strand, counting down.
ACGGAGCTGGGCGGCCTCTCCACCGGCGCCATGCCCTTGGAGCCGTCCACGCGGACGGATACGGACGCCGGCTGAACATCCCGCCCGCCGCACTGTCCGCATTGGACACCGGGAGGGGTGCCGGGCGGCCCGCGCGGGGGGACGTTGATAGAGATTTGGGAAATAGGCGCCCTCCCCACGGGTTGCCTCGCCACTGAGCGGACGAGACATTGAACCTGGAAACCCCGCAGAGCCCAGGCCCGGACCTTCCCCCTTCGCCCCCCTTCCCGCCGCCGCCACCCGCCCCTGCCATCAGGAGCCGGCGCGGACGTGAGGTGGAGGCCCTGCTGGCCGGGGTCCGTGCGCACCAGCGCCGCCAGCTCTGGCTCGAAGGGGCCCTGCTGGGAACGGGCACCCTGCTGGTGCTGGCCCTCGCGGGCGGCTTCCTCGCGCTCGTGTGGCCGCTGCTCGGCCGGTGGGTGCTGCTGCTGACCCTGCCCGCGGCCGTGGCGGCGGCGTGCGCCTGGAGCCTTGGGTTCGCCCGGAAGATGGTGGGCGACGATGTCCGGACCGCCCGGCTGGTGGGGCAGCGGCGGCCGGAGCTGTCCCTGGACGTGCTCGCCGCCGTGGAGCTGCGCCGTGGGGACGGCGCGCAGCACCACTCCGCGGAGCTCGCGGACGCGTTCCTCTCGCAGATGGATGTCCGGACGCGCCGGGTCAGCCCCGCCAGCGTCGTGGACGGAACCCGGGTGAAGCGTGCCGGCCAGGGGCTGGGCGCCCTGGTGCTGGTGGTGGGCGTGGTGCTGGCGCTCGCGGGAGGCCGCTGGCGCACGGGCGCGGTGAAGGCGTGGGAGGCGGGCCGGGACGTCGAGGCCTCCGCCCAGTTGGAGCCCATCACCGGCGACATCGAGCTGACGTACCGCTACCCGGCCTACACGGGGCTGGCGCCGCGCACCGTGGCCGGGACCAACGGCGAGGTGAGCGCCCCGTCCGGCACCGAGGTGCTGCTCAAGACGCGCTCGGACCGGGAGGTGGAGCGCGCGGAGCTGAGCATCAACGGGGAGACCCTGCCGCTCACCGTCACGGGCAACCGGGAGCTGACGGGCTCCTTCGTGGCGAAGAAGACCGGCACCTACCACTTCATTTTCTACGGCTCGCGCACCAAGCCCCTGGCCGTCGGGCCCGGCATCGCCCTCACCGTCGAGGCGGACGCGGCCCCTCAAGTCGCGCTGCTCACCCCGGCCACGGAGCTGGAGGTGGACCCGGACCAGGAAGTCTCCCTCAAGTACACCGCCTCGGATGACTACGGGCTGGGAGAGCTGGCGCTCGTCTACCGCATGCCCGGCTCGGCGCAGGAGCAGCGCATTCCGCTCAAGCGCGAGGATGGCCGCCGCACCCAGGGGCTCCATGCGTGGAAGGTCCACACGCTCAACGCGAAGCCCGGCGACCGCATCACCTATTACATCGAGGCGAAGGACAACGACGCGGTGGAGGGCCCCAAGCGCGGGGTCAGCCGCACGCTGGCGCTGCGCATCTACAGCGCCGCCGAGCACCGCCGCGCCGCCCTGGAGAAGATCGAAGCGATGTGGGGCCGGCTGGTGGACCACCTCGCCGAGCGGCTGGAGAGCCCGGACCGGGCGAAGGAGAAGCAAATCGAGCGCATCGCCGCGGGCCAGGCGGTGGATGCCAGCGGCCAGCAGCTCGTCTCGGACATGCGCGCCCTGGCCCAGGAGCTGTCGCGCGAGCGCGACGTCCCGGTGGAGCTCGTCTCGGCGCTGAACAACGTCTCGGACGGCATGGTCCGCAGGCTCACCACCACGCAGGACCTGCGCCGCATCTACCTGCGCACCCAGAAGATGCGCGGCGAGGACTGGGGCACGGGGGCGCGGCTGACCGGGGCGGTGAACGAGGAAATCACCGAGACGGAGAAGAACATCCTCTACCTGGAGTCGCTGCTCGACCGGCAGAAGCTGGAGGCGCTGCGCGAGCTGGCCGAGGAGCTCAACAGCCAGCGGAGAGATTTGACGCAGCTCCTGGAGGAGTACAAGAAGAGCCCCAGCGACGAGGCCCGGCAGCAGGTGATGCAGCAGATCCAGCAGATGCGCGAGCGCATCCAGGAGCTGGTGCGGCGCATGGCCGAGCTGCGCAAGAGCATCCGCGACGAGCACCTCAACGCCGAGGCGCTCGAGGAGATGATGAAGGACCAGGACGTCTCCAGCGCGCTGGACGACGTGGAGCGGCTCATGCGCGAGGGCAAGGTGGACGAGGCCATGGCCAAGCTCCAGGAGCTCTCCATGCAGATGGACCAGATGATGGAGTCGCTCAACGAGGCCCAGCAGGAGTTCGGCGGCGAGCAGTACCCGGAGCTGACGGAGAAGTTCGGCAAGTTCATGGAGGACCTGCAGCAGACGGTGCAGGAGCAGCAGCAGGTCTCCGAGGCCACCAAGGCCCTGCGCGACAAGGCCCGCCAGCAGAACCGCGAGCGCATCTCCGAGCGCGGCAAGGCGATGAAGGACGACCTGATGCGCCAGGTGGAGCAGGTGCAGAAGAGCTACTCGGAGCTGGGCGCCGAGCAGCTCGACAGCCGCTCCGCGGCCCCCATGGCCGAGGCCCAGTCCCAGCTGGAGAACCTGAAGAACGCGCTGAAGCAGGACGACTTCGACCTGGCCTCGGAGGCCGCCCAGCGCGCCGAGGAGATGGCCCAGCAGCTCGCCGCCCTGGGCGAGCGCCAGCGCCAGCTCGACGAGATGTTCGGCAACCCGCCCGACGCGCGCGAGCAGTCCGCCCAGAAGGCGCAGCGGCTCCAGCGCGACGCGAACCGCGTGCAGGACGTGAACCAGCAGCTCCAGTCGCTCTTCCCCCAGCCGGGCTCGCAGATGAGCGCCCAGGACCGGCAGCAGCTCCAGCAGCTCGGCCAGCAGCAGCAGTCCCTGGAGCAGCGCGCCCAGGGGCTGCGCCAGCAGATGGAGGAGATGGAGCAGACGGCGCCCCTGTTCGGCAAGGAGGCCGGCGAGCAGATGGAGGGCATTGGCCAGCGCATGGGCGAGGCCGCCCAGCGGATGCAGGGGCAGGACCCGGGCCGGGGCTACGGCGAGCAGCAGGCGGCGCTCGATGGGCTGCGGCGCTTCCAGAAGCAGATGCGCGAGAGCCAGCAGGGCGGCGGCAAGGGCGGGCTGCCCCTGCCCATGGGCGCCGGCGGCCGGGGCCGGGAGGGCAACGGCAATGATCCGCGCGACAAGGTGGAGCTGCCCGACGAGGACGCCTTCCAGGCCCCCAAGGAGTTCCGCAAGGACCTGCTGGACGCGATGAAGCAAGGGGCCCCCGAGCGTTACCGGGAGCAGGTGAAGCGCTACTACGAGGAGCTGGTGAAGTGAGCCGGAACCGGGATGCTTCCGCGCGCGAGGCGCGCCACCGCGGCGGGCGGGGACACGGGCTCGGGGCCACCCTGGCCCTGCTGGCCTTGCTCCTGGCCACGCCTCCGGCCCACGCGGACGAGGACCTCAAGAGCGAGGTCAAATCGCGCCTGACGCGCATCGAGGAGTCGCTGGACGGCTGGGACGTGGTGGGCGCGCGCCGCGAGCTGACGCAGTTGGAGGACCTGGTCCCCGCGGACATCGAGCCGCTGAAGTACTTCCAGGGGCGCATCGCCTTCGAGGAGGGGCAGTACACCGAGGCGGTGGAGCTGCTCCAGGCCGCGCGGGTGGAGGACAAGCCCGGCAGCTACCTGCGGCTGGCCAAGGACACGCAGCGCATCTTCAAGAACCACCAGCGCACCGAGAGCGACCACTTCATCCTCTTCTACCCGAAGGGCAAGGAGGAGATCCTCGTGCCCTACGCGCTGGAGACGCTGGAGGCCACCTACCGGGCCATGGTGGAGGACCTGGGGTGGACGCCGCCCGGCAAGGTGCGCGTGGAGCTGGTGAACAACGCCCGCGAGCTGTCCAAGGTCAGCACCCTCACCTACGAGCAGATTCAAACGACGGGCACCATCGCCATCTGCAAGTTCAGCAAGCTGATGCTCACGAGCCCCAAGGCCGTGGCGCGCGGCTACGACTGGCAGGACACGCTGGCGCACGAGTACATCCACCTGGTGGTCAGCCAGATGAGCCACAACACGGTGCCCATCTGGCTGCACGAGGGGCTGGCCAAGTTCATGGAGTCGCGCTGGCGCGGCAAGGCCGGCATGGCGATGACGCCCTCCACGCTGGCGCTGCTGGGCCGGCGCGTGAAGGCCGACACGCTCATCCCCTTCGAGAAGATGCACCCGTCCATCGCCATGCTGCCCACCGCGGAGGACGCGGCCACGGCGTTCGCCGAGGTCTATTACGCCATCGACTACGTGCACCAGACGAAGGGCACCGCGGGGCTGCGCACCATCATCCAGGAGCTGCGCAAGGGGCAGCAGGACCGCAAGGCGGTGGAGGCCGCCATGGGCGTGCCCTTTGCCCTGTTCGAGAAGTCCTGGCTGGCGCACATCAAGAAGCAGCCCTTCCCCAAGGAGCTGCTGCCGCGCGACGAAGTGGTGCTCAAGGAGCACGACAAGGGCAAGGACAAGGAGGACCCCAAGAAGGGCAAGGAGATCTCCTTCGGCGACTTCGTCGAGGTGACGGAGGTGCCCGCGCGCAAGTTCGCGCACCTGGGCGAGCTGCTGCGCGAGCGCAACCGGATGCTGGCCGCCTCCGAGGAGTACGCCAAGGCGCACGCCATCGTCGGGGACAAGTACGAATCGGTGTCCAACAAGTACGCGCTGGCGCTGCTGCACCTCAAGCGGCTGGAGGAGGCCGAGCAGGTGCTGCGCGGCTCGCTGCGGGTCCACCCCGGCTCGCCCCAGACGAACGTGCACCTGGGCCGCATCCTGCTGTTCCGCAAGGACTACCCGAAGGCGAAGGCGGCCTACCAGGAGGCGCTGTCCACCAACCCGTTCGATCCCGAGGTCCACGTGGCGCTCACCCGCATCCACCAGGCCCTGGGCGAGACGGCGCTGGAGGCCCGCACGCGCGCGGCGAGCGCCATGCTCCTCAACAAGGAGCCCGACCAGGTGGACAGCCTCGTCCAGGCCTTCCTGAGAGAGCACGGCCAGCTCTCCGAGATGGACGTCTCGGGCGAGCCCGCGGAGGCCCCAGCCCCCACGCCCGCCACCGACGGCGGTCCTTGAGATGCCCGCGGCCCGGACCCCGCCCCCCCTGGAGCCGCTTCCCGCCCGCCTGGAGACGCTGCTCGATGCCCTGACGGACCGCCACCTGGCGGACCGGCTGGAGCGCGTCTACCGGGCGGCGGCGCGGGCCATTGACCGGCTGGGCCACCTCAACATCGTCAAGTACGAGCCCACCAGCGTGGAGCCGGACGGCGCGGATCTCTCGCTCTGGGAGACGATGGCGCCCGCCATCGGCGAGACGCTCCTGGGCGTCAACCACCTCATCGCCGTCATCCGCGAGCAGTTCCCCGGGGAGGCGCGCGCGGCGGGCACCGGCCAGGGCTGGAGGCCCCCGCCCGCCAGCGCCGACGAGCGGCTCACCCAGGAAGTCGAAGCCCTGCTCCAGGCGAGCGCCGCGCGGCTGGCGCGCCGGGTGGCGGACCTGGGCGAGCGCGTCCGCCTGCCGGAGGTGGTGAGCAACCGGTGGGGGCTGATGACGGAGTTGCAGACCTTCCGCCTGGACTTCCGCTCGCGCATCGGGGACCTCGTCTACCTGACGGCGGCGGCCTTCGAGGACGTGCGCCGGGAAGAGGTGGTGCCCGGCCATACGCACCAGGTGAACGCGGCGGTGGCGCTGCGCGGGGCCACCATGGATCTGCGCCGCTCGCTGCAGGGCCGGCTCGAGCGCGCGGCGAAGACGCCCCCGGAGGGGCTGCCCGCCCTCGCGCGCCAGCTGGAGGACAGCCTGGGGGCGTTCTCGGCCATGCCCGCCTCGCTCACCCTGCGCACCCGGGACAAGCAGCGCGTGGTGGAACTGCGCGCCCAGCTCCGCGAGGCCGGGGGCCAGCCCCGCCTGGAGGACGGCGCCCTGGCCGGGTGGATTCACCCCCTGCTGGAGATGCTGGAGCAGGTGGCCGAGGCGCTCACCACCCAGCTGCTCACCGCGCATGACCGGGGCGTCTGGGCCGCCTGTGGGGCGCGCCTGGAGCAGGTCTCCATGCACCTGGCCCTGGGCTCACCGGGCGCCGAGCGCGTGCTCCTGGAGGCGATGGACCGGGCCGGGGCGCTCTCCGGCCGCTCGGCCACCTTCGACGCGTTCCTGCGCAAGCACCGCCGGGCCTCCGGCGATGGCCTGGAGGACGCGGCGCTGCGCGAGACGCTGGAGCTGTTCCGCGAGCGCCTCGCCGCACTGCCCTTTCATTGAACTACTTGGAGCCCTCGGGCTTGGTGCCTTCGGGCAGCGCGGGGGCCGCGGGCTTCGGGGGCAGCACGCGCAGCGCGTCGTAGCGCCGGGCCAGCGACTCCACCGTCAGCTCTTCCTGCCACTGCTTCGGGTTGGTGTTCCACTGGTAGTCGTCGGGGACCTTGCCGCCGCCCTGGCTCTTGTAGCCCATCATGTCCGGAAACTGCGGCGACCAGCGGCCCCCCGGATCCGGCTCCTTGGTGACCGGCTGCCGGCTGGGGATGACGAAAGGCTTGGGTTGATTGCTCATGGGCTTCTCTCCCTGCGAACGGATCTCCAGCCTCTCTAAATCCCCCGCGCCTGGGTAGCGGAAATTACCCGGCGACCCGCGCCGGGAGCGCCCTCCGCCGGGACTTCGGCCGCCGCCGGAAGACATGGTGCGAGGCAGGGGGCAGCACGCCTGGCCCCATGGAGAACACGGCCGCGAAGTAGCGCGCCTGGGCCTCGCTGCCGTAACGGTAGCGCCGCTCCCCGCCCCCCTTGAGCACCACGTCCACCGCCCACCCATCCCCGTCATGGAGGAGCGCCACCCGCTCGATGTCGACCATTCGCACCATCCCCTCCTTGGAGGGCTCCTCCATGGAAGAGGCGTGCCAAGCCGCGCACGGGCTTCCAGGGGCTTGGGGTGTGCGCCGGTGAGCACTGCGGTTCCCAGGGCGTAAGAATTGCCGATGCGCTCGCCTGGCCGCCTGCCCCCAGCCCAGGGGGAAGGAACATTGTTCAGCTTGTGAAGTGCGAATCCTGCGTTACGTCAAGGGCATGACTTCAATCCCAGATCTCATCGGCGAAGGGCGCTTCGCGGAATTCACCCTGTCCGAAGGTTGCCTGCTGTGTGGTGGTGAGGTGAGCATCCGGGCCACCCCCTCGGGCGCGCACAGCTACTGCCCCACGTGCCACTGGCTGTCCCGGCCGCGCATGAAGGTGCGCGGCGAGGGGCTCGAGCTGTCCTACTCCGCCGTGGCCAACGCGTAGTGCCCTTGGGGCCTCTCACCGCGCCAGCCAGAGCCAGAGCGGCGCGGTGGCGAAGCTCAAGGGAATGCCCAGCCCCACCATGAGCACGGCGATCTCCACATCCAGGTCGTGCTCGGAGGCGAGGATGGCGCCGCTGACCATGGGCGCCATGGCGCTCTGAAGCAGCGTGGCCTCGCGCACGACGGGCGCCATGCCCGGCACCCACCACATCCCCAGCATCACCAGGGCGGGCGCCAGCGCCAGCTTGTAGCCCAGCCCCAGCCCCAGGGCGCCCAGGCGGGAGCGGAGGCCCCGGAGCTGAAGCTGGAAGCCCACCGAGAAGAGCGTCAGCGGGGTGAGCGGGGCGCTGAGCCGCCCCAGCAGCGTCTCGACCCAGTCGGGAAACGCCCAGGGGCGCAGCACCAGCGCGAGCACGAGCGCCACGAAGGGCGGGAAGACCACCACCTTGCGCAGGAGCGTGGTGAGGTCCGGCGGCGTCTCGCCCGCGGCGGCGCGGGCGGCGACGAAGGTGGCCAGCGTGGCGAGCACGAGAAACGAGCCCAGCTGATCCACCACCACGGCCACGGAGAGCCCCTCCCGGCCCAGCAGCGCTTCGGCCATGGGCAGCCCCACGAAGGCGGTGTTGCCCAGGCCCGCGGTGAGCACCAGCGAGGCGATGGAGGTCCGCCCCAGCCCCAGGCGCGGCCCCACCGCATGGCAGAGCCCCCACGCGCCCAGGAAGAGGAGCCACGGGGTGAGGGCGGCCACCAGCAGCGAGGGCTGGAACTCCAGCCGGTGCACCGCGCCCAGCACCAGCGCGGGCAGGCTGATGAAGAGCACGAAGGCGTTGAGCACCGCGGCCGTCTGCGGTGGAAAGCGGCCACTGCGGCGGGCGAGCGCCCCGAGCACCAGGCACACGCCCAGCAGGGAGAGAACGGTCACCATGGCGCGGCCTCCGGGCGCCCGGGCGTCAGGGGATGGAGTCCGGACAGGGGGAGCACGGGCGCGTTGTGCTGCATCTGGCCCGGAACATCCAGTGCCATGTCACCCGGCCGCCCTTCCGGGCAGCAAAGCCCTGCCCGTGCGTGAGGCTTGAAGGTCCGGGAGGCGGCGGACCATGCTGCGCACCGCCATGGCCTCCCCCTCCCTTGCCGCCCGCGTCACCGCCCAGGTACGTGCCGCCGCGGGAGGCCTCCCCGCGACGTTCTGGTTCCTGTGGACGGGGACGCTGGTGAACCGCCTGGGCAGCTTCGTGACGCCCCTGCTGGCCATCTACCTGACGCGCGAGCGCGGCTTCTCCGCGGAGCAGGCGGGCCTCGTCGCCTCGCTGCAAGGCGCCGGCGCGGTGCTGTCCGGGCCCCTGGGCGGGGCCATCGCCGACCGGCTCGGGCGAAGGGCCGCGCTGGTGCTGAGCCTGTGGCTGGGCAGCGTGGGGATGCTGTTCCTGGGCTTCGCGGAGACGTTCCTGTGGATCCACCTCGCCGCCTTCACGCTGGGCGTCCTGGGCGAGATGTACCGGCCCGTGGTCTCCACCACCATCGCGGACGTGGTGCGCCCCGAGGACCGCGTGCGGGCCTATGGCCTGCTCTTCTGGGTGGTGAACATCGGGTTCGCCATCGCCCTGCCGCTGGCGGGGTGGGCCTCCCAGGCCGGCTTCCGCCTGCTGTTCATCGCGGATGCCGCCACCACCTTCGTGTACGGCTGCCTCGTCTGGTGGCGGGTGCCCGAGAGCGGTGCCCCGCGCGGCACGTCCGCCCGCGCGTTCCTGCCCTCGCTGCGTCCCATGCTGGCGCCCTTGAAGGACAAGGTCTTCCGGGGCTTTGCCCTCCCCACCTTCCTGGGGGCCTTCATCTTCTTCCAGAGCATGGTGTCGCTCTCGCTGGACCTGAAGGACCGGGGGTTCACCACGGCCCAGTTCGGCCTGGTGATGTCGGTCAACGGCACGCTCATCGTGCTGCTCCAGCCCTTCGTGAGCACGTGGGTGACCCGGTGGCGCCGCTCGGCGGTGCTGGCCGCCTCGGGGCTGCTCATCGGCGTGGGCTTCGGGCTGCACGCCCTGTCCGTCAACCTGCCCCTGGCCGCGCTCGCCGTGGCGGTGTGGACCCTGGGCGAGATTCTCCACGGCGCGGTGTCCCTCTCGGTGGTGGCGGACCTGGCGCCGCCCGAGCAGCGGGGCAGCTACCAGGGCGCCTATTACATGCTGTGGGGACTGGCCGGCTGCGCGGCCCCCGCGGTGGGCGGTTGGGTGCTGGACCACCTGGGGCGCAACGCCCTCTGGGGCGGCTGTCTGGTGTTGGGCCTGATCGTGGCGGGGTGGCACCTGGCCGTGGCCCAGGACCGGCGCCGCCACCTGGAAGCCCTGCGGTTGAAGTTCGAGGGCGTGAGCGCCCACGAGGATTGATCAGAAAGGAACGACAAACACCGTCAGGAGAGACAGGTACGCGGCGATGACGAAGAACATCGCGATGTAGTTAGGGTCGATGTCGTGTTCCAGGTAGCTGAAGTTCATGACGCCCTCTTTCAAAGCATTCACCCTGGTCTACGGCGTCCGCCTCAAACGATTGCCTGGGCCCGTCAGTGCAGCCCTTTCACCGCGCTCAGCAGGCCCCTGCGCGGAGAAGGGCCCGGCTGGAGCCGCGCCTCGCCTTCGGCGAGCGTGCGCAGCGTGGCCGCCAGCCACCGCACGCACTCCTGCCAGCCCAGCGCCCGGGGGGGACGGTCCAGAAAGAGATCCTTCGCGTGCGCGATTCCCGCCTCGAGCGAGCCGCCGGGCGGCAGCGGCAGTTCGAGATACAGGGACTCGGCGAAGTTCGCGTCGATGGGGGCGTGGATCCACACGGACCAGCGGTGCTCCGGCGGAGGGGACTCGATGACGTACAGCTCGGTGACGGCGTGCGGCCGGAAGCCCCGCTGGGTCAGCAGGAGCCCGGCCTCGGGGGGCACCACCAGCAGCAGGGCGGGCACCGGCAGGCGGGGCGTCCGCCAGGGCCGGGACAGGAGCTCGGGCTGGCGCATGAGCGCGGCGAGCGAAGGCGTCACCTGGTAGGCGTGGCGCCCGCCCAGGTCATGGGCCACGAGCTGCCAGTGACGCAGGGCATTCCAGGTGAACGCATCCAGCGCCTTCAGGTACAGCGCCGGGGGGAAGGTCCCCCGCCGCTGGAGGACGTGGGCAAGGCTCTGGCCACGCAGGGCGACGAACGCCGGATCCGCGGTGAGGGCGCCGAAGCGCGCGAAGCCGGTGCGCTGGACGATGGACTCGATGAGCAGGTAGGGCACGTGGCTCAGCACCCGCCGGCCCTTCTCCCAGGGCAGGCGCCCCTCGCTCAGGTCCTCCACCAGGGCGCTCACGCCCTGGGCCACGCCCAGGGCCTGGAAGTAGCGCCGGCCGATGTTCAGCACCTCCTCCTCGAAGAGGACGAAGCGTTCGAACATGGTGGTGTCGTCCAGCGGTTCATCCCGCGGGCCGGGCGGCGGAATCGGTCGTGTCACGTAGGGCCTCTGCCACCCTACTTAACGCGTTGGATGCCCGGACGTGAGAAGATTCCACCCGCCCGGCGGGCCGGCCGCGGGGGAAGGGGCCTACTTGCCGAAGAGGGCCTCGGGCTGCTTCAGGCCGCGCGCCTGGGCCATGGGCTGGAGGATGTCCGCCGGGGGCGCATCCGCTGTGAGCAGGAGCACGCGCACCGCGGTCTCCACCACATCCTCCGCACCGGGGCGCACCATGCCGCGCCGCGCGTCCTCCACCCGCTTCTGCCGGTAGACATCGAAGCGCTCGCGCACCCGTTTGGACAGGTCCTCCATGGCCTTGTCCCCTACCTCCACGCGCAGCTCCAGCTCGTCGCGCAGCTGCACGGGGTCCGCCAGCACGCCATAGCGGTCGTAGCCCTTGTGGGCCAGGTCCTCGTGCACCACGTCGTAGTCCTGCGTCACGGGGGCCTGCACCGCCTGGGGCGCCGTCAAGTCTCTCAGCACCGAGGTGACGGTGGCCTTCACCGTCAGCCGGTGCAGCTCCACGTCGTAGGTGAAGTCCGAGTACATCGGCTCCTCCACGGTGATGGGCTCGCGGAAGACGGTGTCCCGGCCGCGCTGCACCTCGCGCCGCTGGGTCTCCGACTTCTCCAGCGCCACCTGCACCCCCACCTCTAGCGCCTTCACAGCGGTGGTGCTTTGCGCGAGCAGCGACTCCTCCTGCCGGCACGCGCCGCTCGCGCACTCCGCCGGGTTGCACTCGCTGGGCACCTGGCCCGGCTTGTCCAGCTCGCTGGCCGCCTTGCCACAGTCCTGGATGACCTCCAGGCACTTCTGGCGCTCGCGCTCGCGGCAGCGCTCGGCCGCCATGCGCAGGGTGGTCAGCTCCGCCTGGTGGCGCAGGTACTCGCGCAGCACCCCGGACTGCTTGCGCTCCACCTCCTCCAGCGTCCGCTCCGTCTGCAGCAGCTTCTCCTCGAACTGCTTGCGGCGCGGGTTGGGCACGGAGCGGTTGCCGGCCAGGTACCGGTGGCTGCGCTGGGACTGCTCCACCGCCTTGAGCGGCAGCACGCGCTCCAGCACCACGTCCAGCTTCACGCCCACCCGGGACTCGGGCACCTCCGTCACCACGCGGATGGGCACCTGCTTGGGCAGCATCGCCGCCAGGCGCCCGCCGGCCAGGCGCTGCGCCACGTCCGGCGACTCCGCCTTGTCCACCACCTGGGGCGTCACCACCAGGTAGGCCACCTCGTCGCGCAGCCGCTGGCGCACGCCTTCCGCGCGCTCCCGGGCCGCCGTGGCCCCCACCCGCTCCTGGTCCGCGCGCAGGTACGCCAGCAGCGCGTTGCCCAGCTTGCCGTCCTCCTCCAGTTGCTGCGCCGTCTTGAACCAGCGCTTGGCCCACGCCACCTGCACCGCGTCCACGCCCTTGCGCGCCACGGGGTGCTCCGGCGACACGGCGAGCACCGCGTCGAACTCGGCGCGGGCCTCCTGCAGCCGGTCCTCCTGGAGCGCCTTCTGCGCCACCGCCACGCGCGCCTCCAGCGTCTGGGTGAGCAGCTTCCGGGCCGACTCGTTCTCCGGATCCAGCTCCAGCGCGCGCACCAGGTGGGACTGGGCCAGGGGCAGGTTGCCGCTGGCATGCGCCCGCCCGGCCTCCTCGAACACCTCCTGGCTCCAGCCCTTGCGCATGGCGCGCAGCTTCACCGTCACCTCGGAGGAGCCCGGGTCCGCCGCGAGCGCGCGCTGGTAGGCCGCCTCGGCCTCCGTCCACTTGCGCTGGGAGGTCTTCTCGTCGCCCTCCCTCACGGCGCGGCTATAGGCGGTGCAGCCGCTCATGAAGAGCAGGGCACACAGGGCCAGGGCGGCAAGAGCGCGGGGCGGAGCAGGAACCATCGGGCGGAGTCGAACGGGCGCGGACACGGGCCGCATCTTCTGGGAAAGTGCCTCCCGGGTGAAGGATTGTCCGCGCCGCGGCCGCATGTCCCAGCAGGTAGGCATAGACAGCGGCTGCCTGGCAGTGCGAAGAATCCTCCCCTGGAGGTTCGGCGCCCCAGAGGCAACCCGTCCCTGTCCCCACAGGGCGGCCCCCGCCTGGAGCGCCGGCCGGAGCGCGATGCTGTTCCCCTCACCTTGCGCTCTCATCCATCGGAGAACCGCATGACCCTGCGCATCCGCATGTACTCGGACATCATTTGCCCGTTCTGCTTCATCGCCGAGCAGAGCACCCTCTTGCGGCTGCGCCGGGAGTACGCGGTGGAAGTCGAATGGCGGGGCTTCGAGCTGCACCCGGAGACGCCCCCCGGCGGCACGACGATGGAGCGGCTGTTCCCGGGCCGCTCCCGCGCCATGCGCGCCCAGGTGGAGGGCTTCGCCGAGGGCTTCGGCCTCAAGAACATGCAGGTGCCCGAGCGGGTCAACAACACGCGCCGGGTGCTCGCCGTGACCGAGTGGGCGCGCGACCGGGGCCTGCTGGAGCCCTTTCACCAGGTGGCCACCGAGGCCTACTGGCGGCGGAACGCGGACCTGGAGGACCCGGAGTCCGTGGCCCAGCTAGCCGCCCAGGCGGGCCTGCCGCCCGACGAGTCCCGCACGGTGATGGACTCGCCGGCCTTCCTGGCCCGCGTGGATGCCGTGCGCGCGGAGGCCGCCGCCACGGGCGTGAAGAGCATCCCCACCTTCTTCATCGGGGAAGCCCGGGTGGTGGGCTGCCAGCCGTACGAGGTGCTGGCAGCGGCCGTCCTGCGGGCAGGCGCGACGCCCCGGGTGTGAGCCAGCGGCAGGACCGCCCCACCGTCATTACATGAAGCAGGCTGCGCGGTGGCCTCGGCCGGCAGGGCTTCCTGCCTGGGAATGAGGTCCCCCCACAGCCTGTAGTCGGTACTCAACGGGGCGACCCCTTACCTCCTGGATTGACGCCACATGCCCTGCGCTCAACCGCGGCCCACCGCTTTTCACCAGTCCCTCCATTCGGATCGAATCGAGGAGCACCGCAACGTCTACTGCCGCCATTACAGCGGCTGTGTGGACGTGGCCGTGCGCAAGGATTGGGAGAGTTTCACCTGCACCCGCTGCCCGCTCATGCAGGCCGACAAGGCCCCCGGCGCGGATGCCTACGCCTTCAACCAACCGTCGGATACTGGACGGCCCTGAGCCTGCCGGCAGGCCGCCGCGCCCACCCCGCCCTTGAGGACAATGTTCCGGGCGTTGCCTGTGTGCTGCATTACGTTCGCCCCGTTCTCCGGAGCAGGGTCCGTTGTAGTCACACGTAGGCACGCCCAGTATGAGCATGAGTGGCCCATCGGGGGGGCCTGGAGGGAGGCGGGATGCTGCGCCAATTGCTGCTGTCCGAACTCGATGTGGAAGCACTGAAGGCCGAGCGGGGCTGGGCCGAGCTGGCCGCCCGGTTTCCGGCCGTCGCCATCCAGGCGCTGGCCTCGGGCGAAGGCGCCCAGGTGCTGCGCCTGGAGGTGGAGGAGTGGCGGGCCCCGGGGTTTGACCCCTTCACGTGGGATCCGCGGGTCTTCACCGCCGCGGGCACGGAGCGGATGGCCCTGCACCTGGTGAGCACGGAGGATGCGGGGCTCGCGCGGAGCGCGCTGGAGATCCTCACCCGCTACCAGGGGCTCGTCGGCCAGCGCAACGCGGACTCCGCCGGCTCGCTGTTCGACCACCTGCTGGAGCGGCACCGCGCCCAGTACGCGCTGGACCAGCCTCAGGCGTGCGCCCGCTACCAGCACGCGCTGGACACCTGGCAGTGGGTGCTATGGCTGGAGCCCCAGGCGGACCTGGCCACCCAGCTGGCGGCCCTCTTTCATGACCTCGACGTGCCGTCGCCGGGCGCCGGGGAGCAGACGCACGCGCTGCTAACGGAGGCCGGGGTGGACGCGGCCACGTGCGAGGCCGTCCGGGAGCTGCTGAGCGCCCCGGAGTCCTCCCCGCACGGCCGGCGGCAGGCGTTGCTCGAAGAGGCCGATGGCCTGTCGTTCCTCTCGCTCAGCACCGAGGGGTTCCGGCAGCACTTCGGCCCCGCGCACCGGTGCTGGCGGGGAGCGCCGAAGTGGCTTCCCGGCACCCGGTACCCACTCCCGTTCGCGTCATGAAAGAGCACCGGGTCAAGAACTGGACGGAACTGCAAGAGGCCCTGTTCGCCGAGTCGTGGAACGAGTCCATCGGGCGCTTCCGGTCCCGCTTCGCCTTCCGGGGCGTGCCGGACGAGAACCACGACCTGTCCACCTCGCTCAACCGGGACCAGGGCTCCTTCTCGGACCACGAGCGGGGCCTGCTGCGCGCCTTCCGCAAGTACGCGCGCGGCCACTTCGCCCCGTCGTGTGAGACCGTCTGGGACTGGCTGGCCCTGGCCCAGCACCATGGGCTGCCGACCCGGCTGCTGGACTGGACGTTCAGCCCCTACGTCGCGCTCCACTTCATCACGGAGAACCCTGACTTCCACAAGGTGGATGGGGCCATGTGGTGCGTGGACTACCACGAGACGAACCGGCTGCTGCCCGAGCCGCTCCAGGCGCAGCTGCGCACCGAGGGCGCGGACGTCTTCACCGCCGATATGCTCGCGGAAGGCGCGGGAGACCTGGCCTCCTTCGACCGGCTGGCCCAGCACCCCTTCGTGCTCTTCCTTGAGCCGCCCTCGCTGGATGAGCGCATCGTGAACCAGTTCGCGCTCTTCTCGGTGATGAACGGCCCGCAGCTGCGCCTGGACACGTTCCTGGAGAAGCAGGAGCGCGGCGTGCGCCGGCTCATCATCCCTGCCTCCCTCAAGTGGGAAGTGCGGGACAAGCTGGATCAGATCAACGTCACCGAGCGCGTGCTCATGCCGGGCCTGGATGGGCTGTGCCGCTGGCTGCGGCGCTACTACAGCCCCCGGCCCCGCTAGGCGCCCGCGCTCCCCGGGAAGCTCTTCCCGGGGAGACTCCCCGGGGACTTACACCGGGACGGTGTGGTCCCGGTACGGCTCATCCGTGAGGCTGACGTTGGACTTCTGCGCCTCCTGGCGTGCCCACTCGGTGCGCATCTGCATGTCCTTCTCCGACTCCCGCGCCGCGGCACCAAAGAGGATGGTGGCCAGCAGGACGGCCATGAGAATGAGGAAGCTGAAGACCACCAAACCCATGATGATCATGCCGTGACCTCCGTTCGAGAGAGGAGGATCTCCGCGATCCCCGTCCTCCCCAACATGGTCATCCCCGGGCAGGACGGCGCCTGCCCCTCGGATGCTCCCTTGCCTGCCCCTTGGCCGGGCGCGCGCCGCGCTCAGGCGGGCGGGGCCGCCCGGGGCAGGGACATCGAGAAGCAGGTGCCCTCCGCGGCGGTGGACGTCACGCGCAGGGTGCCCGCGTGGGCCCGGACGATTTCGTGGGTGATGTAGAGCCCCAGCCCCAGCCCCGTGCGCGCCTTGCTCGCCCCCTCGGTGCCGCGGACGAACGGATCAAACACGTACGGCAGCCGCTCCTCCGGGATGGGCGCTCCCTCGTTGTGGACCTCCACCCGGATGCCCTCCCCCTCGTCCCGCACGGCCACCGACACCGGGGTGTTCTCCGGGGAGTACTGCACCGCGTTGCCCACCAGGTTGGAGGCCGCCTGGGCGATGCTGTCCGCGTCCCACTCGCCCCATCCGTTGCCCGACAGGCTCAGCTCGAAGTTCCGCTGCGCGTGCGCCACCTCCAGTTCCTCCACCACCTGCCGCAGCACGTCGTGCAGGTTCACCCGCGCGCGCGTCACCGGGTAGCCCCCGCCCAGCCGCGCCCGGGTGAAGTCCAGCACGTCGTTGATCATCCGCGCCATGCGCTCGGCGGAGATGGAGATGCGGTTGACGGCCTTGCGCTGCGGCTCGGCCAGCCCCCCGTAGCGCAGGAGCAGGTCCGCGTTGCCGGAGATGGCCTGCAGGGGGTTGCGCAAGTCGTGGCCGAGGATGGCCAGGAACTGCTCGCGGAAGAGCGCCGTCTGGCGCTGGGCCTCCTCGCGCTTGAGCCCCTCCTCCACGCGCTTGCGCTCGATGGCATAGCGCAGCGCGCGCACCAGGAGCGGCCCCGTCACCTGGCCCTTCACCAGGTAGTCCTGAGCACCCTGGTGGACGGCCTGCACCGCCAGCCGCTCGTCGTCCGTGCCGGTGAGCACCACCAGCGGCACCGAGGGGCCTGCCTGGAGCAGGCGCGAGATGTTGCCCAGCCCGTGCCCATCCGGCAGGGACAAGTCCAGCAGCACCACGTCCGGCGACTGCTCAATGAGGGCCTTCTCGGCCTGGACCATCCGCTCCACGTGCAGCACCTTGAAGCGCGCGGCGTCCACCTCCCTGAGCTCTTCCTGAATGAGGCGCGCATCGCCGGCGTTGTCCTCCACCAGCAGCAGCCGCATCGGACGTTCCTCGCCGCTCATCGCCATCAGACCTTCGAGGGCAGCCGCACCACCGACAGCCAGAAATCATCGATGGACCGGACGACGGAGATGAACTGCTCCAGGTCCACCGGCTTGTTGATGTAGCAGTTGGCGTGCAAGTCGTAGGTGTGCAGGATGTCCTCCTCCGCCTTGGAGGTGGTGAGCACCACCACGGGGATGCGCCGCAGCACCGAGTCCTTCTTGATTTCCTCCAGCACCTCGCGCCCGTCCTTCTTGGGCAGGTTCAGGTCCAGGAGGATGAGGTCCGGGCGCGAGGCCTTCTCGTGGGGCCCCTCGCGCCGCAGGAACGCGAGCGCCTCCACCCCGTCGCGCGCCACGGAGAGGTTGTTGCGCACCTTGCCCTCCTTGAGGGCCTCGATGGTCAGCCGCACGTCTCCGGGGTTGTCCTCCACCAGGAGAATCTCGATGGGCCTGCCGGTGTCTTCGCTCGTCATGACGGGGAACCCTGGGAAGAGGGGGGCGCTGCCGGAAGGGTAAACCAGAACGTGGAGCCCTCGCCGGGCCGCGACTCCACGCCGATGCGTCCTCCGTGACGTTCGACGATCTTCTTGCAGATGGCCAGCCCGATGCCCGTGCCCGGGTACTCCTCACGGCCATGCAAGCGCTGGAAGATGATGAAGATGCGCTCGAAGTACTGCGCATCGATGCCCAGCCCGTTGTCCTTCACCGTGAAGCGCCAGCCCTCGGGGCCCTGCGGCTCGGCGCGCACCACCACCCGGGGCGGGGTGGGGCCGTGGAACTTCAGCGCGTTGCCCACCAGGTTCTGGAAGAGCTGCACGAGCTGGGACTCGTCCGCGAGCACCGTGGGCAGGCGGCCCTCCACCTCCACCGCGCCGCCCGTCTCCTGGAGCATGGCCCGGAGGTTCTCCTGGGCGCGCTCCAGCGGCTGGAGCATCTCGCACGGCTTGAACTCCCGGCCCCGGGTGCCCACGCGCGAGTACGCCAGCAGGTCCTGGATGAGCCGCTGCATGCGGTTCACCCCGTCCACCGCGTAGCGGATGAACTCGTCCGCGTCCGCGTCCAGCTTGCCCCGGTAGCGCCGGCCCAGGAGCTGGGTGTAGCTGGCCACCATGCGCAGGGGCTCCTGCAGGTCATGCGAGGCCACGTAGGCGAACTGCTGCAGCTCCTCGTTGGAGCGCGCCAGCTCCTGGGCGTGCAGCCGCAGCGCCTCCTCCGCGCGGCGGCGCTCCACGCCCTGGGTGATGATCTCCGCCACCGCGGCGAGCACGTCCACGATGTCCCGGCTGAGCGGCTGGGTGCTGGACAGGGCCAGCACGCCGATGAGCTGCTCGCCCAGCACCAGCGGATAGCCGGCGAAGGACACCTTCTCCTGGGGCAGGCTCAGCCCGGCGAGCTCCAGGCTGGAGGCGTGCCGCACATCGTGCACCACCCAGGGCTTGCGCGACTGGGCGATGCGCCCGATGGGCGTGTGGCCCAGCGCCAGCGGCGCGGGCTCTTCCTGGGCGGCTCCCTGCCCCGCGCTGACCCGCGGGTGGAGCAGCTGATCCTCCCGGTCCTGCAGCCACACCCGGGCCCGGGCCACCCCCAGGTGCCGCACCAGCGCCTCACAGGCGCTCTGGAGCACCTGCAGCGAGGAGCCGGGCTGCGCGAGCGCCGCGCTGATATCGGCGCGCAGGGCCTCGTGGCGCCGGGCGGCGGCCTCGGCCTCGTGGCGCCGGGCGGCGGCCTCGGCCTCGCGCTGGGCCTCCAGGTCCGTGTGGGTGCCGATCCACTCGCGGATGGTCCCATCGGGTTTGAGCACGGGCACCGCGCGCGCGAGCGTCGGGCTGTAGCGCCCATCCGGCCTGCGGATGAGGTACTCCACCTCGTAGATGCGCCGCTGCGTCATGCACTCGCGCCAGACCACGCCGATGCGCTCGCGGTCGTCCGGGTGCACCGCGTTGAGCCAGCCGCTGCCCCGCCACTCCTCGTACGTCTGTCCGGTGAGGGCGCGCCAGGAGACGGAGTCCTCCATCACGGTGCCATCCGGGGCCGTCACCCACACGGCCTGGGCGGTGGCGGCGATGAGCGAGCGGAAGCGCTGCTGGGCGAGGAGCGCCTCCTCGTAGAACTGGACGTTGTCCACCGCCAGGGCGGCACGGGCGGCAAGCTGGCCGGCCAGGGCCAGGTCCTCGAAGGTGAAGAGGCGGTGGGACTCGGCGTTGACGAGCACCATGGCGCCCAGCGTGCGGCCCCGGGCGGTGAGCGGCACCGACATGGCCGAGCGCAGGCCCAGCTCCCGGAGCAGGCGCAGGTGCTCGGCGTCGCGGGCGCCCGCCACCAGCATCTCGTCGGTGACTTCCGGGGCGAACTCCGGGATGCCCGTGCGGGCCACGTGGATGGCGCCCTGGGTGTCCTGCGGCGAGTTGGGATAGCGCCGCCGCATCTCCTGGGCGAGGCGCACCTTGGCGGGGTCCACGTGGGCGACGCTGACCTGGCGCAGGGTGCCATCGGGCTGGGACAGCTCGATGGAGCACCAGTCCGCCAGGCGCGGCACCACGAGTTGGGCCAGCGCCTCCAGCGTCACCTCGTGGTCCAGCGCGGAGGAGAGCAGCGAGCTGGCCTCGGCCAGGAAGCGCATCGACTCCGTGGCGCGCTTCTGGTCGTCGATGTCCGTGCAGGTGCCGAACCACCGGAGGATGCGCCCGGTGCCATCCCGCACCGGGGAGGCCCGGCCCAGGAACCAGCGGTAGACGCCATCGCGGCGGCGGCACCGGTACTCCACCTCGTACGTCTCGCCGGTGCGCAGCGAGTGCTGCCAGCGCCGGAGCGCCTCCGGCAAGTCGTCCGGATGGAAGGGCCCTTGCCAGCCCTCGCCATGGGACTCGCCGGGCGTCAGGCCGGTGTAGCCGTACCAGCGCTGGTTGTAGAAGTCGAAGTACCCGTCCGGCCGGGTGGTCCACACCATCTGGGGAATGGTCTCGGCCAGCAGCCGGAACGTCTCGCTCGCGGCGCCCTCCCCCATCAGCTCCCCGGGGGGGAGAGCGGAAACGTCCATCTCTGGCAGGCGCGGTTCGGTGGCTTTCATGGCGGGCCCTGGACGCTAACAGTGTGGTCCAGGCCCTCTGTTTCTCCCTAGCACGACTTTTCCGCCAGCCGACAATCGCTCCTGGGTCCAATCCCCCGGGGCACCCGGGACCCGCAGGGGGGCTACGGCCGGTAGGCCACCCGGTAGATGACGCCGCCGGTGTCATCCCCCAGGAGCACCGAGCCATCCTTCGCCTGCGCCACCCCGGCCAGCCGGGCGAAGTGGGCGCGGCCGCCCTCGAGCAGGAAGCCCGAGACGACGTCGCTGAAGCCCGTGGGCTGCCCGTTCTCGAAACTGACGCGTACCAGCTTGTAGCCCGTGGCGGGCTTGCGGTTCCAGGAGCCGCGCATGGCGACGAAGGCATCCCCCTGGTACTCGGGAGGAAACTGGGTGCCCGTGTAGAACACCATGCCGATGGGGGCGCTGTGCGCCTGGTAGTCCAGCACCGAGGGCTCGGAGCGCTGGGCGTACTCCTGCTTGGTCATGTTCTTGGGCTTGTCGATGACCGGGTCCTCGTTCTGCTTCCCGTACGCGTAGGGCCACCCGTAGTCCTTGCCCGGCAGCAGCCGGTTGAGCTCCTCGGGGGGAATGTCGTCGCCCCGGTGGTCACTGCCGTGGTCAAAGCCCCAGAACTCGCCCGTCTGCGGCTGCCAGCCGAAGCCGATGGTGTTGCGCAGCCCCTTGGCGAAGACTTCCCGGCCCGAGCCATCCAGGTTCATCCGCAGCATCGTGGCGTGCTCGGGGTTCGTCTCGGCGCACGCGTTGCAGCTGCTGCCGACCGAGACGTAGAGCTTGCCGTCGGGCCCCACCGCCATCGTGCGGTTGGCGTGCTGTCCCCCGTCGGGCAGCCCGCTGGCAATCCGCCTGCGGGGCCCCCAGGAGCCATCCGCCTGGACATCGGCGGCATACAGCTCGGTGGGGGTGGCCACGTAGGCGATGCCCTCGTGCAGGGTGATGCCGTGCACGTTCTCCAGGCCGGAGAGCACGGGGAGCGGCGCCTCGGCGCGCCCGTCCCCATCGCCGTCGTGCAGCCGCACCACGTCGCCCTTCTTGGGGCGCGTGACATAGACGGCGCCGTCCGGGGCCACGGCCATCATCCGGGGGTCGCCCAGGTCCTGGGCGAACACGGACACCTGGAAGCCAGGGGCCACCGTCAGCCGCTGGAGCAGGTCCGGCGTGAAGGGGAGCAGCTCCGGCCGCAGGGTGTTGCTGATGGCGGTGTCCTCCTGCGGGTTGCCCTCCCCGGGGACCTCGGTCTTCGGCGGCAAGAGGGTGCTGGGGTCGGAATCCGAGCTGCAGGCGGCCACGGAGGCCACCAGCAGCAGCGCACGCCCACGGCGGAAAGAGACAGTCCTCATCAAAGAGCTCCCGGAACGGCGGGTGGTGTGCCCCCTATCGCCGCTCGGGGCGCCCGGAGCCACCGCCGTGCCCAGATGTCATGTGGTGGAGAACACTCGGCCTGTGGCTGGTGGCGGTCTGGTGAACACTTAAGATGGCGCCATGACCGTCAGCGCCAACCCGCTCCTGTCCGACCGCGATGTCGACTTCCAGCTCTACGAGGTGCTCGATGCGCCGGCGCTCTGCGCCCTGCCCGCCTTCGCCGAGCACTCGCGCGAGACGTTCGGGCTGGTGCTCGGCAACGTGCGCCGCTTCGCCCGGGAGGTGCTCTTTCCCACCTACCGGATGATGGATGCCGAGCCCCCCGTCTTCCGGGACGGCCGCGTCCATACCCACCCGCTCCTGCGCACGCTCTACCCGCAGCTGGTGGAGCTGGGGCTGCTCACGGCCTCGCGCCCCCCCGAGGTGGGCGGGCAGCAGCTCCCGCTCACGCTCTACTCCATGGCCTCCGCGTACCTCATGGCGGCCAACCTCAGCGCCTACGCCTACGTGGGGCTCACCATCGGCGCGGCGCACCTCCTCGAGGCCTTCGGCACGCCCTGGCTGCGCGAGCAGTTCATGACGCCCCTGTACCAGGGCGAGTGGACGGGCACCATGGCCCTCACCGAGCCCCAGGCGGGCAGCAGCCTCGGGGACGTGAAGGCGCGCGCCACGCCGGCGGCGGATGGCAGCTACCGCATCTCCGGCTCCAAGATTTTCATCAGCGGCGGGGACCATGACTTCGCCCCCAACGTGGTGCACCTGACGCTGGCGCGCATCGACGGGGCCCCGCCGGGCACGCGCGGCATCTCCCTGTTCGCCGTGCCCTCGCGCCGCCCGGAAGGTGGCCGGCTGGTGGACAACGACGTGCGGGTGGCCGGCGTCATCCACAAGATTGGCTGGCGCGGCATGCCGAGCCTCGCGCTCAACTACGGCGAGGAGGGGGACTGTCACGGCTGGCTCGTGGGCCCGGAGCACCGGGGCCTCGCCTGCATGTTCCAGATGATGAACGAGGCACGCATCATGGTGGGCCTCAACGGCGTGGCCACCGCCTCCGTGGCGTACCACGAGGCGCTCGCGTACGCGCGCACCCGCCCGCAGGGGCGCGCCGCCGGGGCCAAGGACGGCCAGCACCAGACGCCCATCATCGAGCACGCGGATGTGCGGCGCATGCTGCTGCGCCAGAAGGCCATCGTGGAGGGCGGCCTGTCGCTGCTGGCCGCCACCTCGCTCCAGGCGGACCTCGCGGCGCACGCGCCGGACGAGGAGACCCGGAAGCGCGCCGGGCTGCTCTTGGATTTGCTCACCCCGGTGGCAAAAACATTCCCCGCCGAGAAGGGCTTCGAGGCCAACGTCCTCTCGCTCCAGGTGCATGGGGGCTACGGCTATTCGAGCGAGTACCTGCCGGAGGCCTGGCTGAGGGACCAGAAGCTCAACAGCATCCACGAGGGCACCACGGGCATCCAGGGCCTGGACTTGCTGGGGCGCAAGGCGGTGGCGGGCGGGGGCGCGGCGCTCCAGGCCTTCTCGGACGAGGTGCTCTCCACCGTGGCGCGCGCCCGCCAGGCCGGCGTCCCAGGGCCCTGGTGCGCGGCGCTGGAGGCCTCGCTGGAGTCGGTGCTGGAGCTAACGATGGCCCTGGGGGCCATGGGCATGGCGGGCGAGGTGGAGACGATGCTCCGCCACAGCGCGGACTACATGGATCTGTTCTCCATCCTCGCGGTGGCTTGGCGCTGGCTGGCGCAGGCGGCGGCGGCCCGCGAGGGGCTCGCCCGCGGCGGAGAAAGCCAGGAATTCTATGAAGGCAAGCTGCGCGCGGCGCAGTACTGGTTTGCCACCGAGGTGCCGCGCATCAAGGTCCTGGTGAAGCTGTGCAGCTCGGGCGAGGACTCGTACACGGGCATGCGTCCTGAGTGGTTCTAAACGGCGGAGCCGGGTAGAGAAGAAGTGTGTCCGTCTCGTTCCACCTCTGTCAGCCCGGCCGGGGCGCCTCCTGTGGCGCCTGCTGCGGCCTCTATAACTTCCGCGACCACTCGCGAGCGGCCCTGACCGAACGCCTGGCCGAGCAGACCCAGCATTTCCGCCACACCCCGAAGGAGCCCGCCGCCTGGCGGGGGGCTGCCCGGCAGCTCGTCGAGTCCCGGCGGGAGGCGCCCCTGTTCCCCGCCGTGCGCGTCTGTCCCCTGCTCGGGTTCCTGGATGAAGGGCAGCGGCAGGTGGGGTGCCTGGGGCACCCCAAGGCCACGGGCGGGGTGGATCTGCGCGACTGCGGCGTCTACCGCTCCTCCATCTGCGAGACGTTCACCTGCCCCTCCTTCAGCTGGCTCACCGATGAGCAGGCCCGGCTCGTCCTGGCCGCGTGCGCGGACTGGTACCTCTATGGGCTCGTCATCACGGATGTGGAGTTCGTGCGCGGCTGCCTGCGCCTCATCGAGCGGGAGCTGGGGGGCCCGGCGAAGCCCGAGGCCGTGATGGCCAAGCCCGCGGCGCTCGAGGCCATGCGGCGCCTGTTCGCCTTGAAGGAGACGGCGCCGGAGCGCGGCGAGCACGCCCCCATCTTCGGCCGCTTCACGCCCGACACGGAAGGAGAGCCCACCTCCCGCACGCTCAACTACGCCCGCCTGGGCGTGCGGGCCTCGCCCGAGGACGATGTGGTGCTGTGCCTGGGCTACATGCCGGCCGATGCCCAGGAGCTCACCGCGGCGCGCGAGCGCGTGCGGCTCCACGTCCGGGCCGTGTCCCGCGCGCTCTCGGACTGACGCGTGGACAACCTCACGCACGGATTGATGGGGCTGGCCCTCGGGGCCCTGCGGCGGCCGGACGCGAACGGCGCGCCGCTGTCCGCCACGGACAAGGCCGTGCTGCTCGGGTGCGTGCTGGCCGCGGAGCTGCCGGACCTGGACAACCTGCTGCCCTCGGAGAACTCCGTCGTGCACGCGCTCCAGGCGCACCGGGGGCTCTCGCACGCCCTGGTGTTCACCCCCGTCATCGCCGCGGCGGCCACGCTCGTGGCCAAGGCCGTCTTCCGCCCGGCCCGCGTGGGCCCCGTGTTCCTCTACAGCCTGGGCTCGGTGCTGTTCGCGCACCTGCTGGCCGACCTGTGGACGGGCTGGGGCACGCGCGTGCTGTTGCCCTTCTCCCGGGAGCGCTGGACGCTCGACTGGTCGATGGTGGTGGACCCGTGGGTGACGCTGCCGCTGCTCGCGGGGGCGCTCTGGGCGTGGCGCCGGCGGGCCCAGTGGCGGCGGGCCCTGGTGCTGGGGCTGGTGGGCGCGGCGGCGTACCTGGGCCTGCGCGTCTCGTTCCAGGCCGCCCTGGGCCACCGGGTGCGCGGCACCTGGCCCGGCGCGGAGCAGGTGCAGGTCTTCCCCGCCTGGCTGTCGCTCACCACCTGGCGCTACGTGGTGGTGCTGCCCGGCGAGTACGTCACCGGCACCGTCGCCCTGGGCGAGCCGCCGCACGAGCAGCGCCGCTGGCCGAGGCCCGGCCCTGGGGCCGTGCCCGAGTCCGCGCGGAACCTCGCCACCGTGCGCGAGGCGCTGGCCTGGGCCCGCTTTCCCCTCGTCTCCACCCTGCGCCGGCCCGGGGGCGGCACGGAGCTGCGCATCGGTGACTTGCGCTACCACCTGGGCGGGGAGCCCACGCTCCAGTTCATCCTGGAGTTGGATGCCCAGGGCGCGCTGAGCACCGCCCGGCTGGACCGGGGCGGAAGCGCCGCCTCCCTGCTTCGCCGCTGGCGGGCGCCGGAGCCCGTTCCGCCCACTCCGGAGGGCTGAATTCTCCAGCAGGGCGCCCTACCTCCCACAGGAGGGAAAAACCCTTCCCACCGGCTGTCCACCAGTCCGCACTCTCCCGGCACCCGGGACGGGAGCGGCCCAGGCACGCTGCTTGCTCCTTGCCGCGATCACGGCATTTCACACAGGGAGAGCAAGCATGGGGCGTCGGGCGTGGATGGGAGTGATTGGCGTGTGCGCATTGCTGACGGGCTGCCAGGGGCGCGATCGCGCGGAACCGGCCGCCACGGCCTCCGCGAGGACCCCGGCCCCCACCCGGCCGGCGGCCACGCCGTCCTCGGAGCAGACGGCCAGCCCGTCCAACCCAGTGGTCGTGGCTCAGCCACCGGCCTCCACGGTGGGCCGCACGACGGTGCCCGGCGCGGCGCCGGGCCTGGTGACGTCCACGGCCCCGCGGGCCGCACCGGCCCCGGGAACCCAGGCGGCCCCCGAGGCCCAAGAGGGCCGGGTGATGATCGGCTCGGAGGCCATCCAGGCGAACGAGGATGAGGACTGGTACAAGGGCGCGGCCCGCGCGGCGCAGGCCTTCCAGGAGAACAACTCCCAGCCGCTGGAGCAGGTCGTCATCGCCACGGGCAGCGTGGACGGGAAGATCAGCCGCGTGAGCCAGGGCACCGTGCACGTGCGCGACCCGGAGGGCAACGTGTACCAGCTGCGCATCGACAAGAAGAGCCGGGGCCTGCGCCAGGGCCAGCGCGTGCCCCTGAAGGAGCTGGACGAGGGCACGCCGGTGCGCGCCTCGTTTGATCTCGTCGGGGGCGGCAGCATCGCCCGCGACATTGAGGTCCGCCGC
This sequence comes from Allostigmatella hybrida, assembly GCF_020103775.1. NCBI lineage: Bacteria > Pseudomonadati > Myxococcota > Myxococcia > Myxococcales > Archangiaceae > Allostigmatella > Allostigmatella hybrida. Next base: position 256,930 of record NZ_JAHXBH010000001.1, on the reverse strand, counting down.
TAGCACTCCCCTGAGACATTGGGCGCGCAGGGGCTTGGCACGCTCCTGCGTGTGGAGGTCAGGGGGGAAGTGCTAAGGAGAGGCCGGTGGACCCTTGCGGAGCGGGTCCCAGACGTACTCTTCCGTGGGGATGAGTTTCACGTTTGTGAAGCCGTGCTGCTTGACGAACTCAGCGCAGCGCTCGGAAATGAGAATGCTGCCCTGCTTGCCACGAGGGCGGAACACGTCCTCGCCCTGCCAAGTTCCCACATCCAGGGCGAAGCCATGAACAGAGTCCATCCCGGTAGAGAGGCACTCGGGACATGTCACCGGTCCTGATCGGCGGATGCGACTGCGCGCCTCATCCACGGCACCCTGGCCGAGGCAGGCAGTGACAGCAAAGTAGCGAGGCACGACAGCCGGATGGGAGCCCTTGCGTTTCCTGCGGACTCCCACAACCTCGACGGGGGCGAACCCCAAAAGCCCAGTCAGCCCTTCCGTCCGGAATGCTTCCACCATTCGTTCAGAGAGGAGGAAGCTGTTACCACCCGCTCCATCGGCGAAGTCCCCCAGGTCTTTGCCATACAATTCCAGGGTGACACGGTAGGGTGGCAACCACTCCTTCATGCCGATGGGATCGCCACATTTGGGGCAATGGGGGGCATTGCCACGGTTGATGGGCTCAACCCTGTCAAACTGAGTGTCATGAACTCCCCCTACATCAGCCTCAAGCACGAAGAAGCGCGGATCAGATGGCAGGTCCGAAGCCACGGGGGAACCTCTTGATCATGTCTGGGCGTTTGTAGATCTCGCGTAAGAACGCTTCAAACTGTTCTGGCTTCGCCTTGTTGTTGGCCCTGAGCCACTTGATGACCTCCAGGTCCACATCGCGGTGCCAGTGCTGGTAGCCGCAGTGTGACTCTTTGTTCTTCGCCTTGGCCACGTAGCGCTCATCCCTTGGCTCGTAAAGTCCGCTGAGGGTTTCATGATCCTTCAGCTTCTCGGCGATAGGCCTGGAGATGACGTGATGATTTTGCCCCTCGCAGTTGGGGGGCTCAGGCGTGGCTTCTCCTATGGCTTCGGCAGCTTCGGCAAACTCGGCGTCCTCTTTTGCTTGGGCTTCTTCTTTAAGCCTCGCCGTTCCGGCTTGCGTCGTCCCATAGACCGTCTTCACGCTGTTGAGGACTTCAGCAATTCTCGTTGGGCTGACCATACAGCGGTTGGCTGCGGACAGAGGATCCCTCAAAATACAGCAGCTCTCTGTGTCCCAGCATGAGATTTGAGCCAGGTAGATGGGCTGGCCTGGGTCAGCGAACTGGCCCGCGGTGGAATGCGCCCCTGAGGCGCACCCCGTAGTGAGGCCTGCGAGCACCAGCAACCAGAGAAGGAGCGTCCACCGCGTGTTTTTCATCCGAGCTATCATCGGGACATCGAGGACACCGTCAGCGTGGCGAGCACCTGGTCCAGCGCCGCGTAGTTCTGGCTGAGGCCCGTCTCCATGTCCGAGCCTAGCATCCCGTCGCGATCCTCCTGGGTATGAAACAGCGACACCGAGACGATCCGCGTCTGGCCGTTGCCCAGGTCTTCCAGCGTCGTCGTCTCGACGCACACGTGGCCGGGCATGCCGTCCCACTCGAAGGTCCGGACGATGCGCTCGGGGGCCGTCACCTCGCGGAACCGGCCCTCGAAGCCATGCGCGCCATCGGCGGCGTGCTCGACGAAGCGCCAATCGAGAAGGCCTCGGCCAGCTCGCTGATCGACCCGTCCTGCCGCCCGAGCCGTTCGAGGATTCCCCGGCGGGTAGCGTCCGACAGCGCGGCAAAGGCCGCGTCGAGGCCCGAAGAACACTGAAACATATGGTTCAGTCATAACCCGCCGGGGAAAAAGGCAAGGGCTCCGGCAAGGGCGTTTGCTTGAACGCCTTCACCGGAACCCGTGCCCTGCGCACTTCAGGACGCCGTCAGTACGTGCCCTTCATCGTCACGTTGGTGTACGCGCTGTAGCTGAACGAGCAGGCCAGGTAGAGGCCTCCCACCGGCCGGGGGAGCGTGCACGCATCGTGGTTGCCCTTGTTCGACGACTTGCACAGGTAGCGGTGCGTCGTCGGCTGCTCCTGGTATTGGATGTAGAGATCCGCGTCGCCCGAGGTGCGGGCGCCGCCCGTCTGCGAGAACACCACCCGCGGCAGGGAATCCGGAACCTGGAGCGTCCAACACGTCCACGTCCGGGCCGCGCCGCCATAGGCCACCGAGCTCACCCCATTGAGCAGCACATTCGTGCCCCCCTGGAAGTTGCTGTAGCGGCCCGTCACCGTCACGCCCGTGAAGCTCGAGTAGGCGAACACCGTCACGTACCAGTCCCCCGCCGCCGGCTCCGCGATGACGCACTCCTCCGCGGTGGAGGGGCCTTCGGACTTGCAGTCATAGCTGCCCATGTCCCCCGCCGCGCCCCGCTTCACATACAGGTCCAGGTCCCCCGAGCCGCCGCTCGTCACGAACGACAGGCTCGCCTGCCCCGGGGGCACCGTCAGCTTGTAGAACCGGCTCGAGCCCTCGGCCGTGGCCACGCCACTCACGGGGATGCCGTTGCTGAGCACCACCGCCTCCGGGGGAGGCTCCACCACGCCGCTCACCCCCACCGCCGCCCACGCATCCGTCACCGCGCCCTTGTCCTCAGGATAGAACTGCTCCGCCTTCTGCTCCGTGCAGAGCTTCGCCGCGGCGAAGTTGGAGGAGGCGGTCATGCAGTTCGCGTTGGCCTCGTAGAAGAGCTTCCCCGCCTTCTGCACGCCGATGCCCGCGACCTGAACGGACGTCTTGCCGCGCGGGTGCGCGCCGCCGGTGGCCAGCAGCTTGAAGGCCAGGTTGGCGATGCCCGAGTTCGAGTGCACCCCGCCGTAGTCCGCCGAGCCCCGGTAGCGCTCGGGGTAGTAGTCCTTCGAGGAGCCATCCTGCGTGGGGTTGCCCATGTACCGGAGCGCATCGCCCGGGGTGGCCGGCGTCCAGACGTCCTCGCCGATGAGCCACACGTCCGCGTCGGTGGCCCAGCCGCGCGTCCAGCTCTCGCAGTAGGCGGAGAAGATGTCGCTCCAGCCCTCATTCAGCGCGCCGGGCTCGTTGGAGTAGATGAGGTTCGAGTCGGCCTCGGTCACCGCGTGGGTCAGCTCGTGCACGGTGACGTCCAGGTCCTTGCCCAGCTCGGTGGACATCTCCCCATCCCCGTCCCCGTACACCATCTGGCTGCCGTTCCAGTACGCGTTGACGTACCCGTTCCCGTCCTCGGAGTAGTGGACGGAGCTCTTGAGCGGGGCGCCCTCGCCGTCATGGGAGTCCCGGCCGAAGTTCTCCTGGTAGCACTGGTAGGTCTTCCCCAGCTGCTCGTAGTTCATGTCCACGTGGGCATCCTGCGTGGCCGTGCCCCCCTCGGCGCGCTTGAGCGTGCCCGGCAGCTGGTAGCCGTTGTTGGCGCTGTACACCGCGCGGCTGAGCGCCGTGTGGACGCGCGCATCCCGCAGGGCGATGTCCCCCGTCATCGCGTTCACGTAGACCCGGTCATCCACCGGCAGCCCGTCCTTCACGCCCGTCACCCGCACCGCGTACGCCAGCACGAGCTGCCCGTCCTCGCCCCGCGCGTAGACGAGCCCCCCGCTCCGCGCGTCCATCCGCCGCGCCCCCGTGGCCCGCCGCGCCGCCACCACCGCCGCCTCCTCCGCGAGGCTGGGCTGCGCGGCCGCCAGCTCCCGGGAGCCTCCCCGCGCCGAGCTGTGGACCGCGTAGGCCTTCCCTTCCGCATCCAGGAAGAGGAGGAGCTCCGCGCCCACCACCTCGCGGCCATTCAGCCGCTGGCCATAGCGCAGGTACTGGTGGCCCTGCCCGTCCCGCGAGATGCGCCGGAGGGAGAGCGCCTCCGGGCTCAGGCGGAACACCGGGGCCACCTGGCGCAGCACCTCCTGGACGCCCTCGTGGGCCTCCTGAAGGCTCAGGGCCTTCCCCGCGCGCGAGGCCTGGCCGAAGTCGCCCTGGATGAACGCGGGCACCCGGTCCTCGTGCGTGGCGAGCACCCGCACCCGCTTCAGCGCCTGCATCGCGGCCTGGACATCCGCCCGCGTGTCCTTCTCTCCGGGAGAGGCCGTTACCGCCGCTCCCCGCTCCCCGTCCCCACACGCTCCGGACACCACGCCCAACCACGCCATGCAGAATGCACTCAGAATCTTCCTTCTCACCGTGCAACCTCCCCCCAGGAACCGCGCGATGGTTGTGACACGTGAGCGAAGACACGGGCAATTACCCCTACCAGTGAACAGTAAAATTTCACCCTCATGGCAAGCCGCCAGAGAACAGTCCCGGGATTGCCGAAGGCTTCCGGGCGCTTACGCTTTCTGGAACTGCCCACCGGAATTCGCCCTGGGGGGCACCGCGTTTCGAGGCGGCATGAAAGCCTGGGCGGTGCGAGGGGCCCTCCTGGTGGGAGCCCTGCTGACATTGGAGTCCTGCAGTGGCCCGGCCGTGCGCCCCTCGGAGCCCCCGGCGCCGCAGCCCGAGCTGCTCACCGCGCCCCGCGTGGCGCGGCTCATTCCCAGCCATGTGAAGGACCGGCCCGCCTGGGCCCAGGCCGTGCTGGAGGCGCTGGAGGCGCAGAAGGTGCCCCCCACCGTGGAGCCCACGTGCCAGGTGCTCGCCGTCATCGAGCAGGAGTCCGGCTTCCTGGCCAACCCCACGGTGAAAGACTTGCCGCGCATCATCCGCCGGCGCCTGGACGCGTACGCCGGGAAGCTGGGCATGGTGGGCCGGAGCGCGCTGGGAGCGCTGCTCGCGCTCAAGGCGCCCGGCCAGAAGCTCTCCTTCGAGAAGCGCCTGAAGACGCTGAAGACGGAGAAGGACCTGGACCAGTTCTTCCACGAGCTGCTGGAGGCCTACGAGCGCCACTACCCGGCGCTCTACAGCGCGGCGGACCTGGCCAGCGAGCTGTTCACCTCGAAGCGGCTCGCGGAGCTCAACCCCATCACCACCGCCGGCTCCATGCAGGTGAGCGTGCGCTACGCGGTGGAGCAGGACGACGGCGAGCACTCCGAGCAGGAGGTGCGCGCCTCGCTGTACACCCGCGGCGGCGGGGTGCGCCACGGCACCTCACGGCTGCTCGGCTACAGCGCCGGCTATGCGCAGCCGCTCTACCGCTTCGCGGACTACAACGCGGGCTTCTACGCCTCGCGCAACGCGGCGCTCCAGGCGCAGCTCGGCCGGCTCACCGGCAAGAAGCTCGTCCTGGACGGAGACCTCCTCCTTTATAATGACCAGGGCGAGCCCCGGGACGAGGACAGCCAGACGCTCTCCGCGCTGCTCCTGTTCCGCAAGCGCCACGCGCCCAAGCTGAGCGAGCGCCAGCTCCGCAAGGACGTGCGCAAGGAGAAGGAGGCCGCCTTCGAGAAGACCGAGACGTGGCGCGCCCTCAAGAGCACCTACGCGCGGGTGACGGGCGAGACGCCCGCCTACGCGCGCCTGCCCCAGGTGACGCTCCAGAGCCCGAAGCTGAGCCGGGAGCGCACCACGGCGTGGTTCGCCCAGTCCGTGGACCGGCGCTACCAGCGCTGCCTGGCCCACCACCGCACCCCGGGGCCGTAGCGGGCCGCGCCGGCCGTCAGGGCTTGGCGGCGGGCGGCGAGAAGCCCTTGTCGGAGAGCTTCATCTCCGTCACCGGCCCGTACTTGCGCGCCACCTCCCGGATGGCGGAGGCCTTGCCGATGAGCACCACGGTCAGGTCCTCCGGCCGGGGGAGCACGCGCTGGATGGCCGCGAGCACGCGCTCCCGGGTGGCGCCCTGCACCGCGTCCGCGTAGCCATCCACGTCGCTCGCGTCGAGCCCGTAGAAGGCCAGCTCCGCGAGCTTCGAGGCCACGCGGCCCCCCGTCTCCAGCGTGGGCGGGAACTGGCCCAGGGCGTAGGCCTTGGCGGAGGCCAGCATCGCCGCGTCCATGCCGCCCTCGCGGTACCGGCCGAGAATCTGGAGCGACAGGTCGATGGCCTGGGCCGTGGACTCGCTCTTCGTGTAGGAGCTGAGCACCACCGCGCCGGGCTGCGTGTCGCGCAGCACCAGGGAGTTGGCGCCGTAGGTCAGCCCGGACTTGACGCGCAGCTCCGTGTTGAGCAGCGAGGTGAAGCGCCCGCCCAGCACCGTGTTGGCCAGCCCCACGTCCACGCGGGCCGGATCACTCCGGGCAATGCCCGTGTTGCCGAGCCAGAAGTACGTCTGCGTGGCGTCCGGCTTGTCGACGAGCAGCACGCGCCGGCCCTTCGCCGCCGGGGAGGCGGGGGCCACCGGCGCCGCGGTGCCCGCCCGGGCCCACCCACCCAGCGCGGCCTTCAGCCGGGCGGAGAGCTGCTTCGTGTCGAAGTCGCCCACCACCGCGAGGAGGAGGCGGTCCCCGCCGAGCTGGGCCTTGGCGTACGCCAGCACGTCCTCGCGCCGGAGCGTGGCCACCGAGGCCTCGCTGCCGTTCGGCGGCCGCGCGTAGGGGTGGCCCGCGAAGTGGAAGGCGTGGAAGTACGAGCCGATAAGCAGGCGCGGATCCCCGTCCTTCGCGGCGGCCAGCTCGCTCGCCATCCGCTCCCGCGCCTTGTCGAACTCGGCGGCCTCGAAGCGCGGGCGCATCAGCAGGTCCGACAGCAGCTCCACCATCAGCGCGGAGTCCTTCGCCAGGAACTGGCCATCCACCTGCAAGGCCTCGCGCGCCGAGGTGACGGTGAGCAGCCCGCCCGCCCCGTCCACCGCCTCCGCGAAGGCCTGGGCGTCGCGCGCGCCCGCGCCCTTCTGGAGCAGCTCGCCGGTGAGCGCCGCCAGCCCCTCCTTGCCCACGGGGTCTCCCAGGCTTCCGCCGCGCAGCCAGGCGCTGAAGGAGATGAGGGGAATCCCGCGCTTCTCGACGAGGAGCACCCGGGCGCCGTTCTTCAGCTCCAGCACCGTCGCCTTCGGCAGCTTCACGCCCTGCCCCAGCGCCGGGGTGGCCACGAGCAGCACCGCCAGCACGACCCTGCCCAGCCACGTCCTCATGGTGTTGCCCCCTGCTGCTCTGAACCCGCCTGCTCCGCCGCGCCGTCCGTGGGCACGAGCACCCCCACCGTGCGGTGGTCCCGGACGAAGAGGCGCGCGGCCAGCTTGCGCACCTGCTCGCGCGTCACCTGCTCGTAGCGGGCGGGCGCCTCGAAGAGCTTGCGCCAGTCGCCCTGGAACACCTCGTAGCTGCCCAGGAGCTGGGCCCGCGAGCTGTTGGTCTCCAGGCCCCGCCAGAAGTCCGCGACGGTCTTGTTCTTCGCCTTGCGCAGCTCCGCCTCGGTGACGCCCTGCTGGACGAGCTTCGCCAGCTCCGCGTCCAGCAGCGCCTCCACGCGCGCCACGTCCCCGCCCGGCGGCAGGTCCACCAGAATCCAGACGAGCGACGGATCCACCGAGGGGCCGAAGTGGCTCGCCACGTGGAGCGCCACCTGCTCCTCCTCCACCAGCTTGCGGTGGAGCCGCGAGGAGTCCCCTTCCGTGAGCAGGCTCACCAGCATCTCCAGGGCGGGCGCATCCGGATCGGCCGCGGCCAGCCCGTGCCAGGCCATCTGGAGCAGCGGCGCCTGGGCCATCCGGCGCACCGTCACCCGGCGCTCGCCCTGCTGCACGGGCTCCTTCGTGCGCACCGGCTCGGGCGCGGGCTGCGAGGGGAGGGGCCCGAGGAACTTCTCCGCCAGGGCGAACACTTCCGCCGGGGTGACGGCGCCCACCGCCACGAGCGTGGCGTTGTTGGGGGCGTAGTACGTCTGGAAGTAGCGCCGCAGGTCCTCCATCCGCCAGGACTCGATGTCCGAGGGCCAGCCGATGACGGGGAACTGGTACGGGTGCGCCACGAAGGCGGTGGCCTGCACCTGCTCCGCGAGCGAGCCCGTGTGGTCATTGTCCACCGACGAGCGCCGCTCCGAGTAGACGACGCCGCGCTCGCTCTCGATGACCTTGGGGTCGAAGGCGAGGTGGGCCAGCCGGTCCGCCTCCAGGTCGAAGATGGTCTCCAGCGCGGTGCGGGGAAACCAGTCCTGGTACACGGTGACGTCCTCGGAGGTGTAGGCGTTGTTGCTGCCGCCCGCGGCCTCCATGACGCGGTCGAACTCACCGGGCCCGTACTTCTTCGCGCCGTTGAACATCATGTGCTCGAAGAAGTGGGACAGGCCGGTGATGCCGGGGTGCTCGTTGCGGCTGCCCACCCGGAACCAGTTGAAGAGCGCCACCGTGGGCAGATCCGGATCCGGCCAGACGATGACCTTCAGCCCGTTCTTCAACGTCCGCGCCTCGACTTCAGCGCCCGGCCGGGCCGCTTCCGCCTTGCCCTTCCGGGGCTGCGCTCCGGCCGTTCCGGCCAGGAGCACTGCCGCTCCCACCCCAAGCCACTTCTGAGCCCACATCCGCCCTGCCTCCACGTGCCCGCGCTCTCGATGGCGGACAGGGCACATCTTCCCGGAAAGGGGGGCGCCTGTCTTGGGCTTCAGGCGCCGGGCGTGAAGCGCAGCAGGTCCATGAGCTGCTCCGGGCTGAGCGCGGCGGCCCCATCCGCCTCGGACAGCAGGCTCAGGGCCAGCTCCCGCTTCTCCGCGTGCAGCGCGAGGATGGCCTCCTCGATGGTGCCCTCGGACACCAGCCGCGACACCGTCACCGGCCGCGTCTGCCCGATGCGGTACGCCCGGTCCGTGGCCTGGTCCTCCACGGCGGGGTTCCACCAGGGGTCCAGGTGGAGGACATGGTCGGCCGCGGTGAGGTTCAGCCCCGTCCCCCCCGCCTTGAGCGAGATGAGGAAGACATCCCCCTCGCCGCGCTGGAACGCCTCCACCTGCGCCTGGCGCTCGGACTCGGGCGTCTGTCCATCCAGGTATTTGCACGTGATGCCCCGGGCCTCCAGCGCCTCGCGGGCGAACTCCAGGAGCCGGACGAACTGGCTGAAGATGAGCGCCCGGCTGCCCTCGGCGCGCAGCACCTCCACGCGCTCCACCATGCGCTCCAGCTTCGAGGAGGACAGCGGCGAGTCCTCGTCCCAGAGCTTCGGGTGGCACGCGAGCAGCCGCAGCCGGGTGAGCGCCGCCAGCACCATGAAGCGCTTGTCCTTCTCCGTGCGGGACTCCAGTTGCAGGAGCGCCGCCACGCGGGCGGCCTCGTAGAGCTGGCGCTCCCCCTCGGACAGGACGACGGACACCACGGTCTCGATGCGCGGGGGCAGCTCGCGCGCCACCTCCGCCTTGGTGCGGCGCAGCAGGAAGGGGCGGATGATGCGCGAGAGCGCGGCCCGGGCCTCCCGGTTTCCCTCCCGCTCGATGGGCGCCGCGAAGCGCTTGCGGAACACCTCCCGGCCGCCGAGGAGCCCGGGAAAGACGATGCGGAACAGGCTCCACAGCTCCGAGAGCCGGTTCTCCACGGGCGTGCCGGAGAGCGCGATCCTCGCGTCCGCCTGGAGCTCTTGGAGCGCCTGGGCCCGGGCGGAGTCCGGATTCTTCGCGGCCTGGGCCTCGTCCACCACGAGGGTGGCAAAGGGCACGCCGGCGAAGCGCTCGGCGTCGCGCACGAGCAGCCCATAGCTGACGAGCAGCACATCCCCCGCCTTCAGACCCGTGAGCAGCCGCTCGCGGTCCGCATCCCGGTAGGACTTCACCCGCAGGGAGGGGGCGAAGCGCTCCGCCTCCCGGGCCCAGTTGAAACACACCGACGTGGGGGCCACCACCAGCGCCGGGCCCTCCTTGGCGCGGTGCAGCAGCAGGGTGAGCGTCTGCAAAGTCTTTCCGAGCCCCATGTCGTCGGCGAGGCACCCGCCCCCGCCCCACTCCGCGAGCCGCGCCATCCACGTGAAGCCCTCGCGCTGGTAGTCCCGCAGCTCCGCCTTCAAGGCCGGGGGAACGGGGAACTCCATCTCCTGGGCCCTGCGAACCCGCGTGGCGAGCTTGCGCCAGTCGAGGGGCGCGTGCACCTCCACCCCTGCCTCGGCCAGAGCGTCCAGCACGGGCGCGGCGGCCGCGCTGACCTCCAGGCCCTCGCGGGTGGGGTGGACGAGATCCGCCAGGGGGGCCAGCCGGTCGCGCAAGGACTGGGAGAGCCGCAGGAAGCGCCCCTTGCCCAAGGGCACGAAGCGCCGGTGGTTCAGCACGGCCTCCAGCAACGGCGCCAGCTCCACCGCCAGCCCCTCCACGTTCACGGAGCCCTCCAGCCCAAACCAATGGCGCTTCTTCCGCACCTCGACTTTCAGCCCCTCGGCATCCGGGGCGTTCGACACCTTCCAAGGCGTATGTGCCCACTCGAGCCGGAGCGAGGAGCCCGTGAGCGGCTCCAGGCGCTCCAGGAAGTCCAGCGCCGCCTCCGAGCCCTCCAGCACGAACCCGGGGGCAGCCCCGTCCACCGGAAGCCCGAGACGCTCCCGCAGCCCCCGGGCCTCCGCGTGCTCCGCCTCCAGGTCCCGGTGAGTCATCACCCGCTCCCCGGCCCGCAGCCCCCGGATCACCGGAGGACCTTCCCCCGGAGGCCACGGGGGCGCCTCGGGCAAGGGCCGCACGAGGAGCTTGCCCTCCAGCTGATCCTCTTTCCCGGCCGCGAGCCGCAGCAGGAACCCGGGCGTGGGCGGCACGGCGCGGGCTTCCAGGGACTCGGGGAGGCTCACGGGGAAAGCGGCCTCGAACCGGGAGAGGTGACGCAAGAGCTCCGGCCGCGCCTGGGCGGGAAGCCGGGTGCCATACTCCCGCAGCGTGGCGAGCAGGCCCTGCGCGCCGGGCAGAATGGACACCAGGGTGAGGCGCGGCACGAGGGGCTCGGCCAGCATCCAGGGCCACTGGCCCTCATGGCCCGCGGGCGGCGGCAACAGCTCCTGGGCGTTGATGACGGTGCCCTCGATGGCGGGGTGAACGGAGAACCCCTCTTCGGCCTCCGCGAAGGTGAAGCCCAGGGGGGCCTCGCGCACCACCAGGGGCGCATCGAGCCGGGGCGGAAGGAACAGATGCTCACCGGGGGCCAGCAACCGGATCGCGCGCAGCAAGAGCGCATACCCTTCGGTGAAGCGGGGCAGCCGGGAGAGCACCCCGCACAACTCCAGGGCTTCCCCCTCCTCGGGAGAGGAGAGGGCCGCGCGCACCTCGGGCGCATCCGCCCACTTCACGGAGGTCCCCGAGGAGAAGCCGCCCTTCTTGAGGCGGCGCTGGAGGTAGGGCTGCAATCGGGGCTCGCCCAGCTTGAGCCCTTCCAGCCGGAAGGCGATGCGGTGGGTCTGCCCGGCCGTTTCGAAGGAAGGCTCCGCGGAGACCTTCTCGATGGCTCCCAGGAGCTGGCGGGCCGGCTCGACGAAGAGCAGCTCCGCCAGCCGCGTGTTGCGCGCCGCCGCTTCCGGATCCGAGAGCGAGCCCAGCAAGGCGTCCAGGGCCGAGAGGGCATGGACACAGCACGCCGCCGCCTGATCCGGCATGCACCAGCAGGTGAGGCCCGCCCGGCCTTCGAGCAGGGCGCGCGGATCCACGGAGACACGCATCTTGGGGACAAACCCCATCGAACTCCAGGAAGCCTCTGGGACACGGCGAGGCTCTTCCACATAGAGCCGGAGGGGCCGCTCATGAAAGGTCACGGTAGAAGGATTCGACAGAAGACGCGGAACGGCCTGTGCGCGCACGCGCGCACGCTCCTGCGCCAGGACTTGCCGCCACGGCTCCAACCGCGCATCCGTGAGGGGCGGAGGAGGCGCACCGGCCTGCTCCCGCTCATGCTCCAGGCCCAGGCGGACGCGGCGGGCTTCCAGGTCCAGCCACTTCCAGGCGGCCTCCACCAGGAGCGCCTGCTGCAGGCTCCCCTGAGCGCGGCGGCTCAAGTCCAACGTGCCATCCAGGACCGCCGTGATGGGCAGGTGCCCCAGTTCCAAGAGCCACTGTGGACCGCGAAAGTTCGAGGGGAGCAGGGGCAACACCCCAGACACGGACTCGCGGCGGGCGTGGGTGACCTGATGGGTCTCCAGCCAGGCCTCGATGGCCTTGGGGGTGCGAGGCCGCCCGGTCTTCGCGGGAGGCGCCTCGGCGGCCTCTGCCGGAGGCTGCCGGGACGACAGGAAGGCGAGCCCCAGCGCCACGATGTGCTTGCAGATGCCGTGGCTCCAGAACGCCGTGCATTCACACTCGCAGGAGAGGCCATCCGCATCGGTGGAGAGGATCACCTCCTGCGGCTTGCCGTGCCGGTTCAAGACCTTGCCGTGCAGTTCCTCCCCGGCGGCCTCGTACGAGACAACGCGCCGCTGGGCGAGGCAGAGCTCCCCGCGCTTGAACGTGCGGGGCCCCGCGGCCTCCTGCAGCATTCCATGGGTCAACCAATCCAACGGGGGTGTCGAGGTCTTCTCAGGCGAAGAGGATGAAACGGACATGATGTGATTTCTGGAAAGAGGGCGATGAACACCGAAGGCGGCCCGGCGCGGCCAGCAGCCTCAAGAACGGAAGAGACCCGCCTGATCCATCTGGGCCAGGAGGCCGCGCCTCCGGGCGTTCTGCTCTCGCAAGAGCTGGATCCTGCGGGTGAACGCCTCTTCGGTTCCACGGCGGCGGGCCACCTCCTTCAGGTCCGCGAGGAGCTGAACCCCAGCGCCGTGCTCCGTATGACTCCGGGAGGAGAACCGCTGAGCCACCTGCTTCCAGGCGTCCTCTTCGCGCGCCGCGAGCGCCTCCAGCCGCCGCGTCCAAGCCGCGGCGTGCGCCTGCTCCACACGCCGCCGCCGCCGTCCTCCGAGGACCTCGGCCTCCCGCCGCAACGCCTCCACCGTTCTCCGGGCCCCGGGTTCCTGGGCCGGCGCGGTACCGCGAGTGGCCTTCTGGAACCGCCGGAGCAATTCCCGCCCCAGATGCGGCTCCTGCCCTTCCATGGCTCGCACCAACAGCGTGTTCTTCTCGGCGAGGGGCAGATCCTTCACCCAGACTTCCAGCGCCTGCCTCGGCGCGCGGGGCGCCAACGGCGGACTGGCTTGAGCCGCCGCTTCAAGCACGTCCGGAGGAATGAGCAGGAAATCCGCCAGCGCGGCCTGTGCGCTGCTCAAGGAGCGCAGACCTGGGGGAATGGGCGGAGCCTCTGCCTCCTCGGGGGCCTCCTCGTCCCGGATGCCCGCCAGCCACCCGAGGTAAAGACAGCGCAAGTCCCCAGAGAGTAGCTCCTCGCGCAAAGGCAACAAGGACGCGAGCCATTTCTCGCCCTCCACATCCTCGCCGTTTTCGTCATCGGCCTTGAAAGTCACGATGACCCACGGGCCCTTCTTCCTCAGGGACAGACTCTTGTCCGTCAGGTAGGGGAGGGCGTCCCCCAGCTCGAAACCCTTCCGGGGCAAGCGCAGCATCAGGGTTCTGCCCCAGTTCGCCATGTACAGGTGGGCGTCGAAGTACTGCTCCATCATCCGGGCTGGAGAGCCCTTGAAGTTTCCCCAATGGTAGACATTGGTGAACTGATATTCGGTGATCTCCGCGCGCGTCGAGAGCTTCCGCAACTCGCGCTGCTCTTGAGGCGTGAGCGGGCGATCCACGGCCCGGAACTCGTAGTATTGGTACTCGCTCATGCGGTGCTCAGGCGTGGTAGATGTCCTCCAGCACGAGCCGGTGGTAGTTCGTGCTGAAGAGGGAAAAGGCGAAGGTTCTCGCTGAACGGCGAAGGCGGCTGACCACCGCCTCGAACTCGGCCTGGCTCACCTCACACAAGGACAGGTAGAGGCGCGAGGCGGCCTGGAGATAGGAGAACAGCGGATGGGCATCTTCGCCGTCCGGCTTGCGCCGGAGCCGCCGGTAGATCCGCTCGAACTCCTTGTCCCGCTCCGGCCGCCCCAACGCACTGCAGTAGTCCGCGGCGGTGGCCTCCAGAAGGGTGAAGAAGGGCTCGTACTCGGGGGGAGGCGCGAAGGAGAAGTCCGGCGGCACCCGGGAGCCTTTCCAGAGCTGGGAAATGGTGCGCAGGGGGACCCAGACCGCCTGATCCTCCCCGTCCAGGATGGGCACGGGCCAATCCTGCGACAGCGGGAGGATGCGCCCCTGCTCGCCCAGCACGATGGCCACCCGGAGCAGTTCCGGGGAGGCGGTATCGATGCCCGCCCGCTCCAACATGGTGATGACCTTTGGCTCCATGACCTACCCCATGACGTTGGGTCTCTGGCATCCAACCTAATGCATCGGGTCGCACCGTGCCAGAATCTAGGCGCCGGCCAAGCGAGGCTCCCTCCTTCCCGTTAGGTAGGCAACCTGTGGCCCTACCTAACGAAGCTCACGGGGCTGTCTTCGGGGAACGTCCTGAGTCGCAGCCCTGCCCGCTCCGCTCGTGACATCAGCGCCGTATCACCAAGATACTTGGCGATTTCGCCAACAGTCTTGGCAATATCGCCAAGAAAATTGGTAGACTTGTGTCATGCTCGAAGAGGGTTCTCGGATCTTCGGTACTTCCACCCGGACGGCGGTGCTCGTAGCCATCCGTCTGCTCGAAGAGACCTATCCCAGCGAGTTGGCGGCTCTGCTTGGAGTACGCCCTTACACCGTCCAATCCATTCTGGCGTCGCTCGAGCCGGAGGCGATCATCGTCAGCCGGTTGATGGGACGAACCCGTACGGTCTCCCTGAACCCTCGGTACTTCGCGCACGCTGAACTCAGCGCGCTGCTTTGGAAACTCGGAACGCACGACATGGACCTTCAGGCCAAACTCGCCGCGCGACGGCGTCGCCCCCGCCGCGCTGGCAAGCCGGGGCTCTTGTGATCGGGCCTACGTCGTCGCTCACGGACGTTGCCTTCGCCGTGTGCACAGCACTGGATCGCCAAGGCTTCCACGCAGTGCTCACTGGCGGAAGCGCGGCGACCTACTATGCGCCGGAGGCGTACCAATCAGGAGACCTCGACTTCGTGATCACCCTCAAAGGAACGGGAGGCGAAGCGGCGCTGGCTGCGCTCGGCTTCACCAGGAAGGGAGACTTCTACCGTCACCCACTCTCACACTTCCTTTTGGAGTTTCCGAACGGGCCGCTGGCGGTGGGTGACGACTTGATCAAGAACTGGAGCACCGTTCGCCGCGACGGCGAGGTGCTGTACGTCCTGTCGCCCACCGACTCATGCCGTGACCGGCTCGCGTCCTTTCTCTTCTGGAACGACTTCAGCGGCCTGGAACAGGCGATCGCCGTCTTCCACGCACGGGCCCATGAGGTGGACCTGAACGTCATCGAGGACTGGTGCCGGCGCGAGGGTCACAGCAAGAAGTTCGGCTTGTTCGCGTCACGCATTGGCGTCTCGACCTGACCATTCCAATAGACCGTGCTCTGAACCAGAAGGAGCGCACGTGGGGACTGGCTGCTTCGAGGGCAGCTTGAGACAGGCGAGAGTTGAAGGGCACGCCGTTGTTTTGCTCACGGCGCTCTGCGGGCAAAAAGAAAGGGCCTTGAACCGGAGTCCAAGGCCCTGAAATCTCTTCGACTTTCTGTGCCCAGGGGCGGAATCGAACCACCGACACGGGGATTTTCAGTCCCCTGCTCTACCGACTGAGCTACCTGGGCGAACGGCCGCTGCGAGAAGCAGCGCCGATTTACGAGGACTCCTCGGTCCCGTCAAGCCCGTTCTCGCGCTTCTGCGCCCGCCCCCCTTTTTCCGCCTGCCCGCCTGCTCTCCACCCCTGCCCGGGCGGAAGCCGCATACTCCCGGGTGTCCGGCCCCCTCTCCGGACATAACAGGGAGCCCCCTTTGGCGAGGTTCGTGTGAGCTGGCTCAACTACCACCACCTCCTCTATTTCTGGACCGTGGCCCGCGCGGGCTCCCTCGCCAAGGCCGGTGAGGAACTCCACCTCGCCCAGCCCACCATCAGCAGCCAGATCAAGCTCCTCGAGGAGTCCCTCGGCCACAAGCTCTTCGAGCGCCAGGGCCGCAAGCTCGTCCTCACCGACGTGGGCCGCACCGTCATGCGCTACGCCGATGAAATCTTCCGGCTCGGCAACGAGCTGAAGAACGTCGTCGGTGGCCTCCCCCCCGGCCAGCAGCTCCGCCTCCAGGTCGGCGTCGCCGACGTCCTCCCCAAGGTCGTCGCCGAGCGCCTCCTCCAGCCCGCCCTCGACGCCGGCCCCCTGCGCCTCGTGTGCCGCGAGGGCCCCCTGCCCCAGCTCCTCTCCGCGCTCGCCCTGCACGAGCTGGATGTCGTGCTCGCCGACGCCCCCAGCACCGACCCCGTCAGCGTCCGGACCTTCAACCACCTGCTGGGCAAGTGCGGCGTCTCCTTCTTCGCGGCCGCCCCCCACGCCTATCTGCGCAAGGACTTCCCCCGCTCCCTGGAGGGCGCCCCCGTGCTCCTCTCCTCGGAGACCAGCTCCATCCGCCAGGCCCTGGACCGGTGGTTCGAAGTCCAGGGGGTCCACCCCGCCGTCGCCGGGGACTTCGACGACAGCGCCCTGCTCATGGCCTTCGGCCAGCGGGGGCTCGGCGTCTTCGCCATGCCCTCCGTCATCGAGGCCGAGGTGGTCCGCCAGTTCGACGTGTCCGTCGTCGGCCGTACCCAGGAGGTGGAGACCTGCTTCTACGCCATCACCGTCGAGCGCAAGCTGCGCCACCCCGCCGTCGTCGCCATTGCCGAGGCCGCCCGCTCCAGCCTCTTCGGCACTTGAGCCCTCAGGCCCGGAAGACCTCGGCCCCCGCCACCACGGTGGCCAGCACCTTCGCCTCCCACAGCGCCGCCGCGGGCCCCTCCACCGGATCCACCGAGAGCGCCACGAAGTCCGCGTCCATCCCCGGCATCAACCGGCCGCGCCGCCCTTCCGCGAACGAGGCCCACGCGGGCCCCACCGTGAAGCCCTCCAGGGCCTCCTCGGCCGTGAGCCGCTCGTGGGGCCACCAGCCGCCCTCGGGCTGGCCCGCCGCGTCCTGCCGCGTCCGCGCCGCGTACAGCCCCGCCAGTACGTCCGGGTTCTCGATGGGAAAGTCGCTACCCAACGCCAGGCACGCCCCCGCGTCCTTCAGGCTCCGCCAGGCGTAGGCCCCCGCGAGCCGCTCCCGCCCGAGCCGCGTCTCCGCCCAGCCCATGTCGCTCGTGGCGTGCGTGGGCTGCACGCTGGCCACCAGCCCCGCCGCCCCCAGCCGCTGGATGTCCTCCCGCCGGAGAATCTGTGCGTGCTCCACCCGGTGGCGCAGCCCCCGCGTCCCCGTCTCCTGCGCGCACTTGATCAGCACGTCCACCACCAGCGTGTTCGCCCGGTCGCCGATGGCGTGGATGCACACCTGGAAGCCCCGCGACATGAAGGCCCGCGCCCGCGCTTCCAGCTCCTCGGGGGAGAGCAGCAGCAGGCCCCGCTGCCCCGGCTCGTCGCTGTAATCCTCGTGCAGCGCCGCCCCGCGCGAGCCGAGCGCCCCGTCCGCCAGCAGCTTCGCCCCGCGCATCGTCAGCATCCGCCCCTCGTGGGGGCCGTTCTCCAGGTACGCGTGGCGCTCCGGGCCCTGGCCCGCCGCCATCGCGTACACCCGCAGCGGCAGGTGCCCCGCCGCGTCCCACTCCCGCAGCTTCCGGAAGGACTCCCAGTCCATCCCCGCGTCGTGCACCCCCGTCAGCCCCACCTGCGCACAGCGCTCCAGCGCCACGCGCAGCCGCATCTCCCGCTGCGCATCCGTAGGCTCGGGGAGCACCGCGCTCACCAGGTCCATCGCGTTGTCGATGAGCACCCCGGTGGGCTCGCCCGCCGCGTCCCGGACAATGCGCCCGCCGTCCGGATCCACCGTCCCCCGGCCGATGCCCGCGCGCCGCAGCGCCTCACCATTCACCCAGAAGGCATGGTGGTCCACCCGCATGAGGCACACGGGCGTGGAGGGAAAGCGCGCGTCCAGCTCCGCCCGGCCCGGAAACACCCGCCCCGGCCAGGCGTTCTGGTCCCAGCCCTTGCCCAGCAGCCAGTCTCCCTGGAAGCAGGTGTCCGGCGCGGCCCCCAACCGGCGCACCCCTTCTTCCACCGAGCCCGCCCCCTCCAGCCGCGCCGTCGTCAGGCTGAGCCCCAGGCCCGCGATGTGCGCGTGGGCATCCACCAGGCCGGGCACGAGGATGGCGGCGCCCAGATCCACCTCCCGGGCCCCCGCCCCCGCGGCCGCCTGCACCTCGGCGCGCGAGCCCACCGCGAGCACCTTGTCTCCGCGCACCGCCAGGGCCTCGGCCAACGGCCGGGCCGCATCCAGGGTCCGCACCCGCTCCGCGACGTAGATGGTCGTTTTCACGGGGCGCAGTCTGCCCCTTACCGGGTGCCGCCGTCTTCTCCGGGCGCGGTGATGGGCCCCGCGGGCCCCGCGGGCTCCGAGGGCACCGTCTGGATCGGCTCGGGGCCCACCGCGTCGATGGGGACCTGGTTCTCCGTTCCGGGCGGCTGGGTGGTACGGCAGGCGAAGACGGTGACGGCCAGGGCGGCAGCGATGAGCACGAGGCGGCGCATGGTTCTCCTTAGAGAGAGAGGGAGGACCCTAGAGAGCGCCCCCAGGCCCGGCAACCGGCCCGCTCCGCATCCGTTCGCCAGCGAATGCCCCCCGGGGGTGGCCTCACGGCGGCTCGGGGTGGGAGGGCTCCTCGAAGAGCTCCTGCTTCTCCAGCATGAGGGCCCGGCGGCTGAGCCGCAGCGAGGCCAGGGCGAACACGGCGATGCCGCCCAGGAGGACGACGCCCAGGGAGAACGACACCACCGGGGCCACCTCGGGCACCCCGAAGCGCCGCTGCAGCAGGTACAGCAGCGACGTCACCACGAAGGACAGGATCGCCGCGTAGTCCAGCATGAGCGCCCGGGCCAGCAGCGCATGCCGCCGGTCCATGATGGCCACCTCCTGGCGCAGCACCCCGCGCCGCCGGTGCCCCTCGGGCAGCGTCCGCCACTCGCGCACCATGTCCCGAATCCGCGTGGTGATGCGCGCCACCTGGTTGTCCAGGCCCGTCGCCAGGATGCCGCACCCGGACACCATCACCGCGGGGGTCACCGCCGCGCCGATGACCCGGATGGAGGAGAGGTCGACGTCCAGGGGTGCGTCCATGCCCCTGTCTCCCACTCCCCCGCCCCTCGCGGCAAGCCGACCCGCCAGTGGCAGATTCCAGCCACTGTCATCTTGACACTCGAACTGTCGAGTCTTACTGTCAGGGCTGTGAGCACGACGAACGCACAGACCGAGTGGAAGCTGGCGGAGCTGGCCGCCGCGGTGGGCGTCTCGCCCCGCACGGTGCGCTACTACGTCCAGCGCGGGCTGCTCCCCGCCCCACCGTTCCGGGGACCGGACACGGTGTACGGCGAGGAGCATCGGGTGCGGCTCAAGGCCATCCGCGTGCTCCAGGCGCGGTTTCTCCCGCTGGATGCCATCCAGGCGGAGCTGGCCCGCCTGAGCCCCGAGGCGCTACGGGAGCTGGCCGATGCCGAGCTGCCCACGGCCCTCCTGCCGCCGCCGGTGGCCCCGGAACCGGAAGCCCCCCCGGCGGTGTCCCTCCCGGGCGCCTCGGGTGGGCGGACGGCGGCGAAGGGCTACCAGCGGTGGGAGCTGGCCCCGGGGTTGGAGCTGCACCTGTCGGATTCGGCGGACGAGAAGACCCGCGCGCTGGCGGAACGCATGCGCGCCCTCATCGAACAAGCGGAAGGAAGGTAAGGCCAGATGAACACTGCGCTGCCAGGCTGTGGGCTGTACACCCGCGACGGGGCGAAGGTCCCCCTGCAAGGGGTGGAGGTGACGGGCGAGCTGCTCGGAAGCCACGCGCGGGTGCGTGTCCGCCAGCGCTACCTCAACACCGAGCGCCGGCCCGTGGAGGCCGTCTACGTCTTCCCCCTGCCCTCGGACGGGACGCTCACCGGCTTCAGCCTGGAGTGCAACGGCCGCCGCCTCCAGGGCGTGGTGAAGGAGCGCGAGGAGGCCTTCCGCACGTATGACGACGCCATCACCGCGGGCCACGGCGCCGCGCTGCTCGACCAGGAGCGCGCCAACGTCTTCACCGCGCAGGTGGGCAACCTGCTGCCGGACGAGGAGACGTACGTGGAGGTGGAGTTCCTCCAGGCCATCCAGGTGGAGGAGGGCAGCGTGCGGTGGATGCTGCCCACGCTGGTGGCCCCGCGCTACATCCCCGGGGCGCCCCAGGGGGACCGCACCGCCCACGGCACGGCCTCGCCCACCCCGCGCGTTCCGGACGCGGACCGCATCACGCCTCCCATGGGAAACGTGGGCTACGGGCTGAAGCTGGACCTGAAGGTGGACCTGGGCCGGGAGGTGGTGGTGGAGAGCCCCTCCCATGCGCTGAGCCTGGAGAAGGAGGGCACGCGGGTGCGCGTGAAGTTCGCCCGGGACGAGGTGGCGCTGGACCGGGACTTCGTCCTCACCGTGCGCAGCCCGGACACGAGCACGCAGCTCACCCCGCTGGTGACGCACCGCCAGGGCGAGAAGCCGGGCACCTTCGCCCTCACCGTGGTGCCGGACCTCTTGGGCCTGGCGGCGGGGCCCAAGCGCCAGGAGGTGGTGTTCGTGGTGGACACCTCGGGCTCCATGGACGGAGAGAGCCTGCCCCAGGCCCAGGGCGCGCTCCGGCTGTGCCTGCGCCACCTGCGCGAGGGGGACCGCTTCAACATCATCGCCTTCGACACCTCCTTCCAGACCTTCGCCCCGGAGCCGGCCGTCTTCACGCAGAAGACCCTGGAGCAGGCGGACCGGTGGGTGGCCGCGCTGAGCGCCGCCGGGGGCACGGAGCTGCTCCAGCCGATGCTCGCCGCCGTGCAGGGCGTGCCCGACGGCGTCGTGGTGCTGCTCACGGATGGGCAGGTGGGCAACGAAGCGGAGATCCTCCAGGCTGTGCTCGGCGCGCGGAAGACGGCGCGCATCTACTCGTTTGGCATTGGCACCAACGTGAGCGATGCGCTGCTGCGAGACTTGGCCCAGCAGACGGGCGGCGCGGTGGAGTTCATCCACCCCGGCGAGCGCATCGACGACAAGGTCGTGGCGCAGTTCTCCCGGGCGCTCGCGCCGCGCATCACCGGGCTGCAAGCGCAGTTCGAGGGCGTGGAGGGCGTGGAGCTGGCCCCCGCCGAGCTGCCCCCGCTGGTGGATGCCGTGCCCTGGACGCTGCTGGGCCGCTATCCCACGCCAGGCCAGGGCAAGGTGACGCTCCGGGGCCGCTCGGGCACGGAGCCCTTCGTCCTCACCGTGCCGGTGGACTTTCCCGCCGTCTCGGACCGGCCCGCGGTGGAGAAGTGGTGGGCCGCCGAGCGCATCCGGGGCTGGGAGGCCGCCGAGCTCGACAGCCGCCGCGCCCAGCGCATGAAGGAGCGCATCGTCCAGCTCGCCGTGGAGCACCAGCTCGTCACGCGCCATACCTCCTTCGTGGTGGTGGAGGAGCGCACCGGGGAGCGCCGCGCGTCCGGCCAGCCCGAGACCCGGGTGGTTCCCGTCCATGCGCCCGCGGGCTGGGCCATGCTCGGAACGGCCCATGCTCAAGGACAGCAGGACGGAGCCATGGCGGTGCCCCCGCCCGGCGCCGCGCCCAAGCCGCTCCGCAAGCCCAGCCCCGTGGCCCGGGGAGGCGCCCCCCGAGGCATCCCCGCCCCGGCCCCGGCCATGGCGGCCTCGCGCTCGCGGGCTCAGCGGGAAGAGGAAACCACGGGCTCGTTCCCCACGCTGGATGCCTCGGAGGCGCCCGAGCTGGCGCTCCATGAGGGCTCCGGGGGATTCCCCGTGCCGCCCCCCCCCGCGGCCCCGGCGCCCGCGCCCGCCAAGAAGAAGGGCCTCCTCGACGGCCTCTTTGGAAAGGCCGAAGCCCCCGTCCTGGTGAAGGAGTCCTCCCGCCGCGAGCAGCCGGCCGCCGCGCCGGAGCCGCAGGGCCCCGAGGACGTCACCACGCTGCTGTCCCGCCAGCTCGCCAGCGGGCTGTGGGACGGCGCGGGGCCGGGCACGGAGGCCGAGCGCCAGGCCCGCGCCACCGCGCTCGCCCTCTTGGAGTTGCTGCGCCAGGGCATCACCAGCCAGCACCCGCTCCATGGCGCGCAGGTGAAGAAGGCGGTGGAGGCGCTGCTCCAGTTGACCCCGGGCCTGGGCCACGCGCCCGCGGTGGTGGAGCTCGCCCTGGGCGTGGCCTGGCTGGTGGCCGCCGGGCCCCGGACGCGCGGGCGGATCGCCCAGGCGGCCCAGCCGCTCGCGGGGCTCAGCACCCGCATGGGCGACGAGGCGGCGCTGCGCCAGCACGTGGATGCCCTCGCCACCCGGTGAGGCGCTCAGGACTCGGGGGTCAGAACGCGCCCTTGGGCACGCCCGGGGCGTCCACCCCCGGGCGGTGCTGCTGCACCTGGCGGACCATGTAGAAGGCCGCCGCGGACAGCACGCCCAGGTCATCCAGCCAGCCCAGCAGCGGCAGCACGTCCGGAATCACATCCACGGGGGACAGGAAGTACAGCACCGCCAGCACGCCGGTGAGCTTCTTCCACAGCGGCACGCGGTCATCCCGAAGGTATCCGAAGAAACGGGTACCCATTCCTCGAAGCCCAATCACGTTCATGCTCCTCTCTACGCAGGAGGGGCCGGCCCATTGCATCTTGCACCGGCCGTGCCTCGCCCCTAGGAGGGCGGGCGGGCATGGGGCGGCGCATCCTCTAGCACCGCGGCCTTGCCCACGACTTCCAGGCGGGCCCGGTCCCCGGGCCGCAGCGGCGAGTCCGAGGGCCCGCGCACCGTCAGCTCCATGCCCGCGCACCCCACGGTGAACTCCACCCCGTGCCCCTGGAACTCGCGCGCGAGCACCTCCGCGCGCAGGGCGCCCCCCACCGCCACCGTGTCCGTGTCCGGCACGAGCCGCAGGCTCTCGGGCCGCAGGGACAGCAGCACGGGCCCCCGCGCCTCGGAGCGCAGCGGGAGAATCCCCAGCGCCGTCCGCGCCCCCTTGCCGAAGCCCGTGCCCGGCACGAGGTTGGTGCCGCCCAGGAACCACGCCACGGAGGCGTTGCGCGGCGCCGTATAGACGGCCTCGGGCGGCCCGGCCTGCGCCACCTTCCCCGACCACATCACCGCCATCCGGTCCGCGAGGGCCAGCGCCTCCGCCGGATCCTTCGTGGCCAGCAGCACCGCCGTCCCCTGGGCCTGGAGCACCCGGCGCAGCTCGCCCCGGGCCACGGCCCGCAGCGCCGCGTCGAGCTGAGCAAAGGGCTCATCGAGCAGCAGCACCCGGGGCTGAAGGGCCAGCGCCCGGGCCAGCGCCACCCGCTGCCGCTGGCCGCCCGAGAGCGCCGGGGGCTTGCGCGCCTCGAAGCGCTCCAGCCCGAACAGCTCCAGCAGCCCCCGGGCACGCGCCACCTGCTCCGGGCGCGGCAGCGCATCAAGCCCGAAGGTGACGTTCTCCAGCACGGACAGGTGGGGAAAGAGGACGAAGTCCTGGAACACCATGCCCATGCGGCGCTGGGGCGAGGGCACGCGCACGCCCGGCCCCGAGAGCAGGCGGCCCTCCAGGGTGACGGTGCCAGCCTGGGGCCGCTCGAAGCCGGCCACGAGCCGCAGCGCCGCCGTCTTGCCGCAGCCCGAGGGGCCCGTCAGCGCCAGCGTCTCGCCCGGCGCCAGCTCGAGGCAGAGCCCGTCCACCACGGCGGGGCCGCCGGCGGCGTAACGGAAGGTGAGCTGGTCCAGGGAGAGCAACGGCATCGCGCCCCCGCGCGTACACCAATCCCCTGCCCGGAGCGAGGGGGACGTTCAGATGGGCTCGGGCAGCGGCGTGGCCCCGTCCCGCAAGGGTAACACCACTCGAAAGCACGTCCCCTTGCCCACGGTGCTCTCCACGGAGATCTCCCCGCCGAGCCCCTTGACGATGCTGTAGCAGATGGAGAGCCCCAGCCCCGTGCCCACGCCCACGGGCTTGGTGGTGAAGAACGGATCGAAGATGCGCTTGAGGTGCTCGGGGGCAATGCCCACCCCGGTGTCGCGCACCTCGGCCACCACCCACTGCGCCTCCACGCCCAGGCGCACCTCCACGGCGTGCTGCTCGGGCGCCCCTTCGGGGATGGCCTGGGCCGCGTTGAGCAGCAGGTTGAGGAACACCTGGCCCAGGCGGGCCTCGCTGCCGCGCACCGGGGGCACCGGCTGCAGGTGGTTGAGGATCCGGGCCCGGAGCTGAAGGGTCCCCTGGGCCATGTTGAGCGAGCTCTCGAAGGCCTGCTGAACGTTCGCCCACCCCTCGATGGAGTCCTCGCCCCGCGCGTACATCTTCAGGTCCCCGGTGACGTGGAGCAGCCGCACGGTGCCCTCGCGCGCCTCGTCGAGCGCCTCGCGGCACTCCTCCAGGGTCAATGCCAGGAAGGAGAGGTCCGGCGCCGCGCCGTTGGCGCCGAGCAGCGCCTTGCGCATCTCCGCCATGCCGCTGAGGGCGAAGTTGAGGTTGGCAGAGATGTAGCCCAGCGGGTTGCTCACCTCGTGGGCCACGCTGGCGGCCAGCGTCCCCAGCGACGCCAGCCGGTCGGCCTGAATCAACCGCAGCTCCAGGGTCTTCTGCAGGGTGATGTCGCGGATCAGAAACGTCGCGCTGGGGCGCGGCGAGAGGCTCAAGGTCTCGGCGCAGAACCACCGGCGCCCCCCGGCCACCTCCATCGCATACTCGAAGCGCTCGAACTGCCCGGTGGACACCACGCGCTGAACGCGCTCCACCATGGGCGGGCCCACCTCGGGGCCGAGGATGTCCACCAGCGTGCGGCCCACCACGGTGGCCTGGGGGGCAGCCAGCAGCTCGTCGTCGCGGGTCCAGACCGCCAGGCAGAGTCCATCGAGGCCCAGTTCGATGACGATGCCATCGGTGCTGCCCAGCACCTGGCGAAGCCGCTGCTCGGCGGCCTCCAGCGCGCGCTTGGCTGCGTCATCTTCAGGGGGGGGCGTGCCAGCCCCCCGGCCAGCGGAGTCACCCATGGGAGTGCTCTTATCTTGCCTCACCTCGCGTCCCGGTGCTGCTTCGGAGCCCTTCTGGGCTGGCCAGGGCCCGGCAGACGCCCTCCCAACCGAGGTCTCTGCTCTCCGTCTTGGAGAGCAGAGACTGGGAGTGGCTCACTCTTCTTGGGACGTTCCCCCCTCGGGCTCGGAGCCGCCGGAGGGCTCCTCGGAAGCCTCCTCGGAGGGCGCTCCAGGGGCCTGCGCCTCGGGCTCGCCGGCCACCGGGGCCTCGCCCTCGCCCTCGCCCTCCAGGACCTCCTCGGAGTCGGTGCTGGACTCGGGCAGCTTGGAGATGCCCGTGACCTTCTCGGAGCCGTTCTCCAGGGCGATGAGCCGCACGCCCTGCGTGTTGCGGCCGATGACGGAGATCTCCCGGGCCCGCATCCGGATGAGCATGCCGCCGTTGGTGACGAGCAGCACCTCGTCCGCATCCTTCACCTGCACCAGGCCCACCACCTTGCCGTTCCGCTCGGTGGTCTTGATGTCGATGATGCCCTTGCCGCCGCGGCCCTGCACCCGGTACTCGGTCTCCTGGGTGCGCTTGCCGTAGCCGTTCTCCGTCACCGTGAGGATGGTGGCGTCCTTCTCCACCACGTCGGCGCCCACCACCTCGTCGCCGTCCACCAGGGTGATGCCCTTCACGCCGTAGGCCTGGCGGCCCATGGAGCGCACCTCCTCCTCGGGGAAGCGGATGCTCATGCCCTGGGCGGTGGACAGGAGGATGTCCTTGCTGCCGTCGGTGATTTTCACCGCCACCAGCTCGTCGCCCTCCTCGATGCCCAGCGCGATGATGCCGCTGACGCGCACGTTGGCGAACGCGCTCAGGTCGGTGCGCTTCACCACGCCCTTCTTGGTGACGAAGAAGACGAAGCGGTTCTCCGGGAAGTCCCGCGTCACCAGCACCTGCGCGAGCTTCTCGTCCTCCTCGAACTTCACCAGGTTGACGATGGCCTTGCCGCGCGAGGTGCGGCTGGCCTGGGGAATCTGGTGCACCTTGAGCGAGTACAGCTTGCCCTTGGTGGTGATGGGCATGAGGTACGCGTGGGTGCTGGCCACGAACAGGTCGGTGACGAAGTCGTCTTCCTTCGTCGTCGCCCCCGTCTTGCCGCGTCCGCCGCGCTTCTGCGCCCGGTACTCGGTGAGCGGCGAGCGCTTCACGTAGCCGGTGTGGGACAGGGTGACGACCATGTCCTCCTCGGCGATGAGGTCCTCGCTGGTGATCTCCGACACCGCGCCGGTGATTTCCGTGCGGCGCTTGTCGCTGTAGCGGGCGCGGATGTCGTGCAGCTCCGTCTTGATGACGTTCAGCAGGCTGCTCTCGTGGGCGAGGATGTCGCGCAGCCGGGCGATGTCGCGCACCAGCGCCAGCAGCTCCTTGAAGAGCTCCTCGCGCTGCAGGCCGGTGAGCCGCTGCAGGCGCATTTCCAGGATGTTCTGCGCCTGGATTTCGCTGAAGCCCTGGCCCTCGTACTTGTGCTCCAGGCCGAAGTAGTCAGGCTCCTCGGCGCGCGCGCGGCTGACGAGCCTCTCCATCTGCGCCTTGGCCTGCGCGTAGTCGATGCGCGGCAGGTTGCCGAAGCGCTCGTGCTCGTAGAGCTCCGAGGACAGGATGTGCATGAGGCCCCAGCGCGCCTCGTCCGGATCCTTCGAGGCGCGGATGAGGCTCACCACCAGGTCGATGAGGTCCTGCGCGACGAGCAAGCCCTCAACGATGTGCAGGCGCGCGAGCGCCTTGCGCAGCTCGTAGCGGCTGCGGCGGGTGATGACGTCGCGGCGGTGGGAGATGAACCGGTCCAGCAGCTCCTTGAGGTTGAGCGTGCGGGGCTGTCCGCCGTCGATGCCCAGCATCACCGCGCCGAAGGTGGTCTCCATCGGCGTCATCGAGAACAGGTTGTTGAGCACCACGCCGGCGATGGCGTCGCGCTTGAGCTCGATGAAGATGCGCATGCCCTGCCGGTCGCTCTCGTCGCGGATGTCGCTGATGCCCTCCAGCTTCTTCTCGCGCACCAGGTCGGCGATCTTCTCGATGAGCCGCGCCTTGTTCACCTGGTAGGGAATCTCCGTGACGATGATGGCCTCACGGTCTCCCTTCTTGCTGGTTTCGATCTCCGTGCGGGCCCGGATGGTCATCTGCCCGCGGCCCGTCTCGTAGGCGCGGACGATGCCCTCGCGGCCGGTGAGGATGGCGGCGGTGGGGAAGTCCGGCCCGGGGATGAACTGCATCAGGTCCCGGACGGTGGCCTCCGGGTGATCGATGAGGTGCAGCGTCCCATCGATGATCTCGCCCATGTTGTGGGGCGGGATGTTGGTCGTCATGCCCACCGCGATGCCGGTGGAGCCGTTGACCAGCAGGTTGGGGAACTTCGTGGGCATCACGAGCGGCTCGGTGAGCGAGTCGTCGTAGTTGGGCCCGAAGTCCACGGTCTCCTTGTCGATGTCCGCCAGCAGCTCCTCGGCCAGGCGGTCCATGCGCACCTCGGTGTAGCGCATGGCCGCGGGCGAGTCGCCGTCCACGCTGCCGAAGTTGCCCTGGCCGTCCACCAGCAGGTAGCGCAGGCTCCATTCCTGGGCCAGGCGCACCATGGCGTCGTACACGGAGGCATCACCGTGGGGGTGATACTTGCCGATCACATCGCCCACCACGCGCGCGCTCTTCTTGTAGGCGCGGTTGTGGGTGTTGCCCAGGTCGTGCATCGCGTAGAGCACGCGGCGGTGCACGGGCTTCAGGCCGTCACGCACATCGGGCAGCGCGCGCCCGATGATGACGGACATGGAGTAGTCGAGATACGAGCGGCGCATCTCGTCTTCGATGTTGACGGGGATGAGCTCTCCGGCGCTCCCCGGGGGCGGCGGAGGCGGAGAAGCGGGGGGCGTTGCCGGCTTGTCGGTGGTGTCGTCGGCCATGGCTTTTCAGGTTGGCAAGGCAGGGTGGCGGGCCCGCCTGAAAGGGGGCATCCGCCAAAGCTAGGAGCGTACGTAACCCCCCGATATCCGAGCGTCAACAAGGGAAACGAGGGGGTGTCGGCAGGGTTGCTCGGCCGCAGGGGGTGGGCTATGCGACGCCCTTGGGACGCAGGGGCGCGGCGAGCCGCTCCGCCTCGGCGCCGGTGGGACCTTCGGGATCGCTTTTGCGGGCCTTTTCGAAGGCCACAAGCGCGGCTTCCCGGTCTCCCTTGAGCTTCAGGGCCACGCCCACGTTGAGGTGCGCGGCGGCGTTGTCCCGGTCCATCACCAGGGCTTCCCGGAACAGTGAGAGGGCCTGCTCCACGTCGCCGGACAGCAGGGCCTCCCTGCCTGCCTGGACGCGCTTGTCGGCGTCGTTGACGAACTCCACCTGGAGCACGCTGTTGCCCACCACGTTGGCGATGAGCAGGCGCAGGACGCCGCCCCAGTAGAACGTGAGCCCCTCGGCGGCGGCCACAGCGGCCAGCGGCAGGTCCGGCAGGAGCTGCTTTCCACGGAACTTGAAGCGGACCTTGGTGTAGCGGCCCTTGTTGGCCCAGTGGGCCACCTCGTTCTGGAGCTTCTTGAGCCCCTCCTCGATGCGCTTGGGGTCGATCTCCAGGGGGAACGTGGCCCCCTTGTCCACGGGCTCGCCCGCAGGAAGGGCCTTGGGGGCGGGCCGGGGCGGCGCGGGGGGCTCGACCTCGACGGCGATGCGGCGAGGGGCCACGGGGGCGCGAGCCACGGGGCCCTCGGGCACCGGCGCCGGGGGCGGCCGGGCCGCCTTCACGGGGGCCTTCACCGGAGCCTTCACGGGGGCCTTGCGAGGCTTGGGAGCCGCCGCGCGGGGGGGCTGCTTCTTCGCCGGGGACTTACCACGGGGAGGAGTCTTCGCCATGGGCGCACTCTAGGCCAGCCGCGCCCCGTTCGCTCGCTCTCAGCCGAGCACCGCCACGAGCTGCCGGCACTGGGCCAGCAGCACCCCGTCGGCGCTCCAGAGATCCTGGAGATCCTCCGAGAACCCCTCGCCCGCCTGGCGGGAAATTCCGGTGCGCAGGAAGATTTCTCCGGGAGTCCCGGAGGACCGGGGCAAAGCCTGGAAGAAGTGCACCGTGAAGTCCACGCTGGCCGCGGGCCGGAAGCCCTCCAGGCGTGACAGCACCGAGGGCGGATAGGCGTCCAGCAGCCCCACGCACAGCGCCGCGTCGAGCGTCAGCGGCTCGCCCTTCGGGCGAATCCATCCGCCCGTGCGGGCCTCCGAAGCGCCGGAGTACGGGGCACCGCCCAGGCAGTAGCGGTACTCGAAGAACCGGCAGAAGTCGGGCATGGGCACGTCCTCCGGCAGCACCGGCACATCATCGGCGGGAGGAACCGGGGGAGGCCGTGCCTCCAGGTATTCGAGGCCCGGGCGGGCAATGCCGAAGGTGGCGCTCGCCACGGCCACCACGCCCCCAGCGTTCACGGTCCGGGCGGTGGCGTGGGTGATGAGCTTGCCGACGCGCTCCAGGCGCACCTCCAGCTCCGCCTCTCCCTGCACGGCGGGCGCACAGAAGTGCACGGTGAACGAGCGCACGGGCCGGGTGGGGTCTGCCACCTGGTGCTCCATGGCGCGCAGCAGTTGGCCCGCGACGACGCCCCCGTAGGCCCCGCGCCCCTGGTACCAGGAGGCATCGAAGCGGCTGCGGTAACGCCCCTCTCCCAGGGGAGTCACGAGGGTGGCGGCGAGAAAAGGCGAGCTCATGGACCGGGCACCCTACCAGCAGAAACAATTCTGACTACAATGGGCCGTCGCACGCAGCCAAAGGGGGGGAATTCATGTGCACGGACTTTCTGATTCAGTCAGCGGATGGCGCCTGGGTGAATGGGCGCAGCATGGAATTCGGGGCGGACCTGCGCACGAAGATTTACGTGCAAGCGCCCAAGCAGAAGGCCGTGCTGCGAGGCCTGGAAGGCGAAGCGTTCGAGACCACGCCGGACTACGGCTACGTGGGGACGTCGTCCTTCGACTTGCCCGTGGTGACCGATGGCCTGAACACCGCGGGGCTCTCCACGGGGGCCCTGTGGCTGCCGGGCACCGAGTACCAACCGATCAGCCTGTCTCACAAGAATGTCTTCTGCGCCTTCTTCGTGAACTGGATGCTGAGCCATTGCGCCACGACGGACGACGTCCGCCACGCGTTGGAGAGCGGCTCGGTGCACGTGGTGGGCGGCCAGTGGGTGGCCAAGGCGGGACCGCTGCACTTCCCCGTCCACGACGCGAAGGGCAACAGCATCGTCATCGAGTTCCTGGAGGGCAAACCGGTCATCAGCAACAACCCGGTGGGCGTGCTGACCAACCGGCCGGTGTTTCCCTGGCAGTTGGAGAACCTGCGCAACTACGTGAACCTCACCCCCTGGGACAAGGAGAGCATCACGCTGGGAAGCCAATCCTTCGCCCCCACGGGCCATGGCACGGGCATGGATGGGCTGCCGGGCCACGCCACGCCGCCCGCCCGCTTCGTCCGGGCCGCGTACCTGAAACAATTCGCCCTCCAACCCAAGACGGCGGCGGAGACGGCGGTGCTGGCCTTCCACCTGCTGAACAGCGTGGACATCCCGCTGGGCACCGTGCGCGCGAAGACCCAGCCGACGCTCACGAACCCCGAGGGGGTAGAGTATGACTATACGCAGTGGGCGGTGGTGAAGGACCTCACGAACCGGCTCCTCAACATCCGCGTCTATGGCAGCCCCCTGGCGTGGAGCATCGATCTCAAGACCCTGGACTTCACGGCCCTGAGCGGCAAGCAGCTGCCCATTCCCACGGGCCAGGTGGCCTTGCCGCTGCCGGCATAGGCTGTCTCCATGAGGACCGCACTCCCACTGCTGTGCCTGCTCGCCACAGGCTGCGCCACCCTGCCGGCCACCGCGTCGGGGGCCATCCTCGCCGAGGAGGACGACAAGGCCAGGGCCGACAGGGCCAAGCGGTCGCGGTAGTGCCGCAGCCCTGGAGGCGCTGCGGCTCGGCACGCACGTGAACAAGCGCGTCCTCGATGGCGCGTGGGACCTTGGACGGCCCGAGACCTCGCCTCCGGAGCCATTGCACGCCAAGGCGTGAGCCGCGCACCATGGCGCCATGGACTTCAGCATCGAACGGGCCTCGGCCAGCGGCGAGGCGGAGCTTGTCCCCGCGCTGACGGAGGTCCTGATGGACTGTGTCGAAGGGGGCGCGTCCGTCAGCTTCATGGCCGGGCTGCCCCGGGAGCGCGCCGAGGCCTTCTGGCGGAAGGTGTTCGGCGCGGTGCGGGACGGCACCACCGTGCTCCTCGTGGCCCGGGACGGCTCCGGCATTCAGGGCACCGTGCAGATGGACCTCCACATGCCCGACAACCAGCAGCACCGGGCGGATGTGAAGAAGCTGCTCGTCCACCGACGGGCCCGGCGCCGGGGCATCGCGCAGGCCCTGGTGCAACAGCTCGAACAGGAGGCCCACCGGCTGAACCGGACGCTGCTCGTGCTGGACACCGTGACAGGCTCCGCCGCCGAGCAGCTCTATGCCCAGCTCGGGTGGACCCGCGTTGGGGTCATCCCAGACTACGCCCTGATGCCCGACGGCCAGCCTTCCGGGACCACCCTGTTCTACAAACGGGTCTGAGGCGCCCCGCCCTGCCTACGCCTTGCGCGCCACGAAGTCGTACTTGCTGCGCGCAATCTCCGCCAGGTCGACCTCCGCGGTCAGAACAACCTCCTGGCCATAGACCGGCCCGGCCAGCACCTGTCCCCCCGGACCGAGGATGCAGCTTCCGCCCCGCATGAAGACAGTCTCGGGAGCATTGCGGCCCCCATCCGGAGAGCCGTCCGGGCAATCCGAGCGCAATCACTCCCCATGGAGCGCTTCAAACCTCACGCCGGCGCGGTCTGCGCTTGCGTCAGGACCCTCCGCCGCTCCTCGGCCTTCCGGCCCCAGAACGTCGCCCCGACGAGGATCGCCCCGCCCAACCACCCCTGCCACGAGAGCTGCTCCCCGCCCAGTTGCATCGCGAACAGCGCGGCGAAGATGGGCTCGGTGCCCATCAGCAGCCCCACCCGCGACGGGGACGTGCGGCGAATCATCGTGAGCTGGATATAGAAGGCGAAGAGCGTGCAAGACAGCGTCAGGTAGAGGGTCAAAACCCAGAACTGCGCATCCACCGGAAACCGCAAGGCCGAGGAGTCGAGCGTCGCCACCGAGACCACGCCCGTGCCCACCGTCACCACGATGAACTGAATCACCGTGAGCGCCAGCGAGTTGAGCTCTTTGCCCGCGGTCAGCTTCTGGGTGTAGGTCATGTTGAACGCGCGCACCAGGGCCGCCCCGAAGATGAGCACATCGCCTGCATTGAATTGCAGATTCCAGCCCTCGCGCACCGTCAGCAGCGCCGTTCCCGCGAACGACAGCCCCACGGCCCCCAACAGCCCCCAGCCGGGGAAGCGGCGGAAGGCCGCCCCCTCGACCAGCGGCACCAGCACCACCGCCAGGGAGATGATGAGCCCGGCGTTCGTGGCCGTGGTCAGGCTGACCCCGCGCGTCTCCAGGGAGAAGATCGCCAGGAGGAACAGCCCCAGGATGCCCCCCACGAACCACTCCTCGCGGGTGGAGTTGCGCAGGTGCTTCCAGACGAACGGCAGCATCAGCACCACCGTCAGCCCGAAGCGCGCGAACAGGAAGAGATACACCGGTGCCGACGCCAGCACCGTCTTCGCGGCCAGGTAAGACGATCCCCAGACGACGGCGACCAGCAACAACGACAGGTCGGCCGTCCAGCTCGAGGAGATCCGGGGGAGGGCAGGACTGAGGGTGGAAGCTCGGCTCATGTCTCGACTCACTGGCGCGCGCATGACCCGCGCCCTGCATGGAAAACACAATGCTCAGCGGCGAGCAAAGGTGCTGTCCAGGCGACCGGGAAAACGCGGGGCGGCGGAAGTCTTCAACGGTGAAGCATCCTCGGTGTGGAACTCGAGGTACGTCGGATGAGCACCCCATCCTTCTCATCGGAATAGGGCTTGCCTCCGGCACAAACGATTGCGAAACCCACGGGAGCGTTCTCACGCCTGTCTTTCTACGAGGAGTCCGTTATGAGCCGCCTACTTTCAGGACACACCGCCCTGGTCACGGGAGCCGCCGCCGGCATTGGCCGCGTCACCGCCCTGGCCTTCGCCCGCGAGGGCCTCAAGGTGGTGGTCTCCGACATCGATGAAGCCGGGGGCGAGGCCACCGCCGGGCAGATCCGCGCCGCGGGGGGCGAGGCCCGCTTCATCCGCTGCGATGTCACCCAGGCCGCCGAGGTCCACGCGCTGGTCCAGGGCACCGTGGCGGCCTATGGGCGCCTCGACTATGCCTTCAACAACGCGGGCATCGAAATCGAGAAGGGCAAGCTGGCCGACGGCAGCGAGGCGGAGTTCGACGCCATCATGGGCGTGAACGTCAAAGGCGTCTGGCTGTGCATGAAGCACCAGATTCCGGTGATGCTCGCGCAGGGCGGCGGGGTGATTGTCAATACCGCCTCCGTCGCGGCCCTGGGCGGGGCGCCCAAGATGAGCATCTATGCCGCCTCCAAGCACGCGGTGCTGGGGCTGACCAAGTCGGTGGCGGTCGAGTACGCCAAGAAGAACATCCGCATCAACGCGGTCTGCCCGGCGGTGATCGACACCGAGATGTACCGCCGCGCCCACGAGGCCGACCCGCGCAAGGCCCAGTTCGCCGCCGCCGTGCACCCCATCGGGCGCATCGGCAAGGCCGAGGAGGTCGCCGCGGCGGTGATCTACCTGTGCAGTGATGGGGCGGGCTTCACCACCGGCATCGCCCTGCCGGTGGACGGCGGCGCCACGGCGATTTGAGCGGCCCTCCCTTCTCTCAGGCCAGGCCGCGCAGCATGAAGCCCCAGTAGAGCCGGGGCAGGCCGTGCTTCTTCATCAGCCACATGTCCCGGCGCTCCTGGAAGGTGTTGATGAAGGGGAAGGTCGGCGCAGGCTTGCCCTCGTAGTCGAACTCGGCCAGGAGCAGCTTGCCGTAGGCGGTGGTGAGCGGGCACGAGGCGTAGCCGTCGTAGCGCGCCTCGGGCTTGCGGCCCGCCATCACCGCCAGGAGGTTCTCCACCAGCACGGGCGCCTGGTCCCGGATGGCCGCGCCCGTGCGCGAGGTGGGCAGGTCCGAGGCATCTCCCAAAGCAAACACCTCCGGATAATCCGGATGCTGAAGCGTGTATTTGTCTGCCTTCACCCAGCCCTTGTTGGGCCCCTGCGCGTGGGAGAGCGGGCCTTTCTGGATGAAGTCGGGTGCGCTCTGCGGCGGCGTCACGTGAAGCAAGTCATAGCCAATGACCACCTGCTCCGTGCCTCCCTCGGAACGTGGCACTTCGAAGACCGCCTCCTTCCGGTCCCCGCGCACCTCCACCAGGCTGTGCTGGAACCGCGTGTCGATGCCATAGCGGTTCACCACCCCTTGCAGCACCTCGGCGAAGGGTTTGACGCCGAAGATGACCTTTCCGCCCGAGCCGAAGAGGATCTTCACCTGCTCGCGCAGGCCCGTGCGCCGCCAGTGGTCCGCCGCCAGGTACATGATCTTCTGGGGCGCCCCGGCGCACTTCACGGGCGTGGCCGGATGCGTGAAGAGGGCCGTGCCCCCCCGGAAGCCCCGGATCATCTCCCAGGTCTTCGGCGCCAGGTGGAAGTCATAGTTGCTGGAGACGCAGGGCGTCTGGAGCGCCTCGCGCAGGCCGCGCACCTTATCCCAGTCGAGCTGGATGCCCGGCGCCACCACGAGAAAGTCATACCCCACGCGCAGGCCCGACGTGGTGCGCACCTCGCGGGCCACGGGATCCACCTCCTCGGCGCGCTCCTGGATCCACCGGGTGCCCCGGGGGATGAAGTCCGCCTCGTCCCGCACGCTGTCCTCCACGCGCGAGACCCCCGCCCCCACCAGCGTCCACAAGGGCTGGTAGTAGTGCTTGGCCGAGGGCTCGATGATGGCCATGTCCGTCACCCCCCGGCGCCGCAGCCGCGCCGCCACCGTGATGCCCGCCGTTCCTCCACCGATGAGGACGACACGGAAGTGTTCGCGCGCAGGGACTCGGACCAGGGCCGCCGAAGCGGGAGAAGCCGTCTGTTGGAAGGTCATGCCCTCTCTCAGAGCATGGCCCATGCCAACCTTCCCTTCCTGGGCCTGCTCCCGGAAGACCTGCCTGGAGGCGGGCGAATGAAACGCCGTGAAACGCCGGGCCGCTTGCCCCTCGGCGTCGCGGTATGAAGCGCTCATGAACCTGGGGGGCGACGTGCCATTGGCAGACGCGCTGAAACAGTCCCTGCGGGCCCTGGAGGCTTTCGCCGGGCCCACCGTGTTGCTCGATGCCCAGACCCGGGTGCTGGCCCTGGGGGCCCAGGCCACCTCGCTCCTGAAGAGCCGTCTGAAGCCGGGCCAGCGGCTCTCGGAGGCCTTCGAGGCGGACCCCACCGAGAAGCTCCGGACGGCCCTGAGCGCGAACGAGGCGCTCTCGCTCACCTTACGGGAGCCCGCGGGCCCCGGCGCACCACGGGCCCTGCGCCTGCGCGCCACGGGCCTGACAGAGGGCCCCCGGGACGTGGGCTGGGCGGTTCACCTCTCCCTGGCCCCGGCGGAACCCGAGGCGGCGGAGGAGCTCTTTCATGGCTTGTGGACGCAGGATCCGCACATGCGCCGGCTCTTTCGCACCATCGAGCGGGCGGCCCGCACGGAGGCCAGCGTCCTCGTCCGGGGCGAGAGCGGCACCGGCAAGGAGCTGACCGCGCATGCCCTGCATGCCCTCTCCTCCCGGGCGAAGGGCCCCTTTCGGGCCATCAACTGCGCCGCGCTGTCCCCCAGCCTCCTGGAGAGCGAGCTGTTCGGCCACGTCCGGGGCGCGTTCACGGGCGCCGTGAGGGACAGCCCCGGGCACTTCCGGCTGGCCGGCGGGGGAACCCTCTTCCTGGACGAGGTGGCCGAGCTGCCCCTGGAGCTCCAGGCGAAGCTGCTCCGGGCGCTGGAAACGCACTCGGTCATCCCCGTGGGAGGACGCGAGCCCATCTCGGTGGATGTGCGCATCGTGGCCGCCACGCACCGCGCCTTGCGGCGGGAGGTGGAGCAGGGCCGCTTTCGCGCGGACCTCATGTACCGGCTGCGCGTGGTGCCCCTCTTCCTGCCCTCCTTGAGGGAGAGGCCCGGGGACATCCTTCCGCTGGCCCGCCGGTTCCTGAAGGACCTCAACGCGCGGGGAGGACGCCAGGTGCTGCGCTTCTCCCCCCAGGCCCAGCGCCAGCTTCACGAGTACCCCTGGCCCGGCAACGTGCGGGAGCTGCGCAACGTCATGGAGTACGCCCACGTCATGGGCGAGGGCCCGGCCCTCTCCGAGGCGGAGCTTCCCCCGGAGTTCAATGAGCAGGCGCACCCTGCGCCCAGGGCGTCCGAAGCGTCGCACCGGAGCACGGCCCCCGTTGGCGTGGAAGACATCCACCGCGCGCTCTCCCAGACGCAGGGCAACCGGGCCAAGGCCGCCGCCCTCCTGGGCATCAGCCGCATCACCCTGTGGCGCAGGCTGCGCCAGGCCTCCAAAGGTGCGGAACGCTGAAACGTTTCAGGAAACGGCCGTGAAACGCTTGCCCCCCTCTCCCCTGGAGAGGCTGTGCCCGGCATCCCAGGCACGCCAGGACTGGCATGGGACTCGCACAAGCCCCCAGGCCTGGAGACACGGCACATGCTCTTCCGGCAACTCTTTGATCCCGAATCCTCGACCTATACCTATCTGCTGGCGGATCCCTCCACCCGGCACGCCGCGCTGATTGATCCCGTGCTGGAACAGGCGGAGCGGGACCTCGCGCTGTTGGCGGGGCTGGAGCTGACGCTGACGCATGTGCTGGAAACCCACGTCCACGCCGACCACGTGACGGCCGCGGGCCGGTTGCGCGAGCGGACCGGCTGCCAGCTCGTGGCCAGCGCGCAAGGGGCCTCCTGTGCGGATCTGCATGTCCGCCATGGCGAGCACATCGGCGTGGGGGGATTGAAGCTCCAGGTGCTCGCCACGCCCGGCCACACCGATGACAGCCTGAGCTACCACGTGGAGGGGCACGTCTTCACCGGCGACACGCTGCTCGTGCGGGGCACGGGACGCACCGACTTCCAGAATGGAGACGCCGGGCAGCTCCACGACTCCATCACCCAGGTGCTCTTCGCGCTTCCCGAGGAGACACTCGTGCACCCGGGGCATGACTACCATGGCCATACGGTGACAACGATTGGCGAGGAGCAGCGCCTCAACCCACGCCTGGCGGGCAAGGACCGCGCGGACTTCATCGCGCTGATGGCCCAGCTCCGCCTGCCGCCTCCCCGGAAGCTGGCCATCGCGGTGCCGGCCAACCGGGCCTGTGGCCTGCTTCCCTCGCCACTCCCCGTGTCCCCGGCTCCCATTCATGCCGTGCGCCCCCCGGACTTGCCCCCCGCCACCGCCGCCCGCCGCATCGACGTGCGCGAGCCCGCCGAGTTCGAGGGCCCCCTCGGCCACCTGCCGGATGCCGAGCTGGTCCCCCTGGAGCGCCTTCTCACCGCCGCCGCATCGTGGTCCCCTTCCGAGCCCCTGCTGCTCATCTGCCGCTCGGGGAACCGCTCCCTGAAGGCCGCGCGGCTGCTCGCGGAGCGGGGCTTCCTCCAGCTCTACAACCTGGAGGGAGGCATGCTCGCGGTGAGGGAAGCAGAGCGCGCGCAGGATGGAGCGCCCCGCGCATGACGGCGCTCCTGCTGGGAGCGTGTCTGTCGTTGGTGGCGGGCTTCACGCTGGGCCTTCTGGGCGGCGGAGGCTCCATCCTCACCGTCCCCATC
Source organism: Allostigmatella hybrida (assembly GCF_020103775.1). Classification (NCBI taxonomy): domain Bacteria; kingdom Pseudomonadati; phylum Myxococcota; class Myxococcia; order Myxococcales; family Archangiaceae; genus Allostigmatella; species Allostigmatella hybrida. The sequence goes on along the minus strand of NZ_JAHXBH010000001.1, from coordinate 219,265 downwards.
CTGGTCTACGTGCTGGGAATGGAGCCCCGGGGGGCCATCGCCACCTCCCTGGCCGTGGTGGGGGTGACGAGCCTGGTGGGCATGCTCCTTCACGCGAAGCAGCGCCGAGTGCAATGGCGGGAAGGCTTGCTCTTTGGCGCGGCGGGGATGGCGGGCGCGGCGTTCGGCGGCAGGCTCGGCCGGGCCGTTCCCTCTCAACTGCTGCTCATTGTCTTCGCGGGGCTGATGTTCGTCACGGCGTTCGCCATGCTGCGTCCGCGCCGGGCCCCGAGTGAGCCTCCCGCCCCGCCCCCGCGCAACCCGTGGGCCTCCGTGCTGCGCAACGGCCTGGGCGTGGGCGTGCTCACGGGCCTCGTGGGCGCAGGCGGCGGCTTCATCGTCGTCCCCGCGCTGGCGCTCGTGGGCGGGCTCTCCATGCCGGAGGCGGTGGCGACGTCCCTGCTCGTCATCTGCCTCAACTCCGCCTCGGGGTTCCTCAGCGCGTGGCTCACGGGGGCCCCCGTGGACTGGGGCCTCGCCGCGGGCATGTCCCTGGCCACCGTGGCCGGATCCTTTCTGGGAACGTCGCTGTCCCGGAGGTTTTCCCCGGAGGGGCTCCGGCGGGGATTCGCCCTCTTCACCGTGGTGCTCGGCCTCTTCATCCTCGTCCAGGAACTGCCACGGGTGTGAAACGCATCACACCCGTGACTTGAGAAAACGCTAATGCTTGAAGCGAGCATTTGGGGGCTCGTGAACGTCAGATGTTTCAGTTATAAAGCCGTTAACCGGGAAAGGTGCTGATAGACCCACATCCCGGCCTAATCCCCCAAGACGGAACAGGTGAACAGTGCACAAGACTGGTTTGAAGTTCTTCGCGGGCGCCCTCACGGGCCTCGTGCTGGCCGGTTGTGGAACCGAATCCTCCCCACCCGAGCCCCAGGCGCCCCAGGCCGCCGCGTTCGAGCTGAAGCGCTCCAACGCTGACCGGGAACTCATTCCCAACCGCTACATCGTCGTCCTCAAGAAGCCCGCGCAGCGCGCGCTGGCGGCCGCGGACGTGCAGCAGCTCGCGCTGAGCGTCGCCGGGCAGTACGGCGCGAAGGTCTCCCGCACCTACGCCCACGCGCTGCAAGGCTTCTCCGCGAGCATGGACGAGCGCCAGGCCGAGGCGCTGCGCCAGGATCCCCGCGTGGACTTCATCGAGCAGGACGCCGTGGTGCGCATCTCCGCGGATCAGGCGGGCGCCACCTGGGGCCTGGATCGCATTGACCAGACGGACCTGCCCCTCAACAGCACCTACAGCTACAACCTGACGGGCGCTGGGGTGAATGCCTATATCATCGACACGGGCATCCGCCTGACGCACACCGAGTTCCAGGGCCGCGCGGTGACGGGCTTCGACGCGGTCACCACCGGCGGCACGGCCAATGACTGCAACGGCCACGGCACCCACGTGGCGGGCACCGTGGGCGGTGCCACCTACGGCGTCGCCAAGGGCGTGAAGCTGCACGCGGTGCGCGTGCTCGACTGCGGCGGCTCGGGTACCTACGAGGGCGTCGTGGCGGGCGTGGACTGGGTGACGGCCAACCACGTGAAGCCCGCCGTGGCCAACATGAGCCTGGGCGGCGGCGTGTCGGATGCGCTGGACCAGGCCATCCGCAACTCCATCACCGCGGGCGTCGTCTATGCGGTGGCCGCGGGCAATGACAACGGGGATGCGTGCACCAAGTCGCCGGCGCGCACCGCCGAGGCCATCACCGTGGGCGCCACCGCCAACACCGATGCCCGGGCGTCCTTCTCCAACTACGGCAGCTGCGTGGACATCTTCGCGCCGGGCCAGAACATCACCTCCGCCTACCACTCGAGCGACACCGTCACCAACACCATCAGCGGCACGTCCATGGCCAGCCCGCACGTGGCCGGCACGGCGGCGCTCTACCTGCAGGGCAACCCCACGGCCTCGCCCGCCACGGTGGGCGCCGCGCTGGTGGGCTTCGCCACCGACGGCCGCGTGACGGACGCGCGCCCCAACTCGCCCAACAAGCTGCTCTTCTCGGGCTTCATCCAGCCGGGCGGCGACGTCACGGCCCCAACGGTGGCGCTCACCGCGCCGGCCCCGGATGCGGCCGTGCAGGGCACGGTGACGCTGGCGGCCAACGCCGCGGACGACGTGGCCATCAAGCGCGTGGAGTTCTGGCTCAACGGCCAGCTCCTGGGCAGCGATGAGACCGCGCCGTACGAGCTGTCGTGGGACACGCTGCAGTCCTTCAACGGCCCGGCCACGCTGGTGGCCAAGGCGTTCGACACCTCCTACAACGCCGCCTCCAGCGCCCCGCTGAGCCTCACGGTGACCAACCCGGGCTTCGCCAGCTACGACTCGACGCGCCTGGCGCCGATCTGCGCCAACGTGGGCGCCCGGTGCGACACGGGCGGGCTCATCAACGGCCGGGGCACCAAGGGGCCCGAGGCCAACGCGCCGAACACGATTGCCTCCAGCTGCGCGGACGGCAACTCCGGCACCTACCACGTCGATGAGTCCCTGGACCGGCTGAGCATCGCCACCGTGGACGGCGGCCCGCTGCTGCCCGGCAAGCAGGTGACCGTCTCGGCCACCGTGTGGGCCTGGACGACCTTCAGCAGCGACAAGCTGGAGCTGTTCCACGCGCCGGATGCGAACACCCCTGTGTGGACGCACCTGGCCACCCTGGCGCCCACCCAGGCGAAGAGCCAGGTGCTCACGGCCACCTTCACGCTGCCGGCCGGCTCGCTGCAGGCCATCCGCGGCCTCTTCCGCTACAGCGGCACCACCGTGGTGAGCTGCTCCACGGGCGGCTACGACGACCACGACGATCTCATCTTCGCCGTGGGCGAGCTGGACGCGCCGCCCACCGCCGAGGTGCTCTCGCCGGCGGCCAGCGCCCAGGTGCTGGGCCAGGTCACCATCAACGCCCGCGCGACGGACGACAAGCAGGTGAAGCAGGTCAACTTCTACGTGGGCGGCAGGTACATCTCCTACAAGACCAAGGGCACCGGGGATGAGTACGCCCTGACGTTCAACTCGCTGAACTTCACCAACGGCACCTACCCGGTCACGGTGCGGGCGATTGACTCGGCGGGCCAGCAGACCACGTCCCAGCCCGTGTCCATCACCATCCAGAACTAGCCGTTTCGCGGGGCGCCCGCCCACGGCGCGCCGCACCAGGACGCCGGGAGGACTCGTTCCTCCCGGCGTCTTGTCTTTTCACGGCTGGGCGGCCAGCCGGTGGCTTTGCTTGAAGCCCCGCGCGGGCAATCCCATGATGGGCCCACCCCCATGGCCTTGCCCCCGCCCCTGCTCCGCTCGAAGTGGCTGCCCCGCCTGGGATGGGGGGCCTGCGGGCTCGCGTTCGCCGGGGCGCTCGTGCGGGCGATGAGCGCCTCCCACCCCGTGCCCCCGCGGCGGCTGTCCGAGGCCGAGCGGACCACGGTGGGGCGCCTGTGCGCGGCCGAAGAGCCCCGGTGGCGCCTGAGCACGATGCACCGCTTCCCCGGCGACCACTGGTCCCAGGACGATGACTTCCATGCCTCGGAGCGAGGCTGGGCCCTGGAGCTGTCCCGCCGGGAGGGCGTCTCGCCCACGGAAGTCTTCCGCGCCATCGACGAGGAGCTCCACGCCCAGCCCGTGGCGCCGCCGCGCAAGGCCAGCGCGAGCCCGAGCAAGCCGCGCCCCTTCTACGACTGAGAGCTTCCGCGCCATGGCCGTGCTCCCCTTCCGCCTCCTGCGCCTTGCCCACCGCGTGGCGGCCATGGCCAGCCTCCGGCTGATGGTCTTCTGCGCCGTCTCGCTCTGGGCCGCGTGGAGCCCCCTGGGACAGGCCGGGGGGATGAACGACTTCCGCGACTCGCAGGTCATCCACTCCTATGAGGAGATGGCGGTGCGCACGGTGCTGGACCATGGCCAGTGGCCGCTGTGGACGCCGTGGACGTGCGGGGGGCTGTACGCGCTGGGCAGCCCGCAAACCCGATTCGCCGCGCCCCCCTTCCTGTTCTCGCTCCTGCTCGGCGCCCGGCGCGCGGAGCCCGTGCTGCTCTTTCTGTTCCTCGTGCTGGGCATGGAGGGCTTCTTCCGCTACGCCCGGCTCCGGACGGGCTCCGTGCTGGGGGCGTTCGTCACCGCGCCGCTCTTTGCCCTCAATGGCCTGTTCGCCATGTCGTGGCTGCAGGGGTGGATCAACTTCTTCGGCTTCCTGCTCCTGCCCTGGTGCCTGCTGGGCACGGCGCTCGTGTGCCGGAGGCGGCCCGTGGGGCTCGTGCTCCTCGCGGGGGCCTTCGCGGTCATGCTCGGGTTCGGGGGCACCTATCCCGTTCCGATGACGGCGCTGTTCGTCGCGTTCGAGGCCGTGAGCGGCCTGCTCGCCCCACGGACCTGGCCCCAGCGCCTCCGGGTGGCCGGATGGCTGGGGGCCGCGGCCCTCTTCACCCTGGGCACGAGCGCCTTCCGGCTCTGGCCGCTGCTCGAGACGATGCGCAGCGCGCCCCGCATCATGGCCGGCCAGCCCGGCGCCTCGCCCGAGCACCTGGCCACGATGCTCCTGGGGAGCCCGGGGCGCTGGGAAGGCTACTTCTTCCTGGCGCCGCCCGTGCTCCTGCTCGTGGCCGCCAGCCTCTTCTCAAGGCGGGCGCGCTACCCGTGGCTCGCGGCGGGGCTCTCCGCCTGGCTCGCGGCCGGGTACCACTTCCGGGTCTCGCTCTTCGAGGCCCTGAGGGCCCTGCCCTTCTTCGACACGCTCCGCTACCCGGAGCGCTTCGCCCTGTTCCTGGCGTTCTTCCTCGCCGTGCTGGGGGCCGCCGGGCTGGGCGTGCTGTGGGTCCGGGCGCGCCGCTCCTCCCTGGCCGCGTGGGGCGTGGTGGGCCTGTGCGCGGCGGCGCTCGGGGGCACGGTGATGGCGCGGCAGGGGTTCGAGGCCATCGTCCAGCGGACCGGTGTCGTCCCCGAGCCCGTGCGGGTGGAGCAGCCCTTTGCCCAGGCCCGGGGCAACCGCTGGGCCCTGGGGTACTTCGTCGCGCTCAACCGGGGCTCCATTGCCTGCGGCGAGGCCTATCCCGTCCCCATGTCCGCGAAGCTCCGGGGAGACCTGCCCCAGGAGGAGTACCTGGAGGACCCTTCGGCCGGGCAGGTCCACCGCCGTGCCTGGTCTCCCAACCGGCTGGAGCTGGCGGTCCACGCCACGCGCCCCGTCCACCTGCGCGTCAATCAGAACTGGCACCCCGGGTGGAAGAGCTCCGTGGGAGAGGTGGTCTCCCGCGAGGGGCTGCTGGGCGTGAGCCTTCCGGCCGGGGAGCACACCGTCACGCTGCGCTTTCTTCCCCGCTCGGGCATCGGGGGCGCGCTGGTGTCCCTGCTCGCGTGGGGGGGCCTGGGCGTCCTCGTTGTGTGGCACCGCCGGCGGCGGCCCATCGCCGCGTGGAAGGTGGGGGCGCTCGCCGCGGGGCCGCTCGTGGTCTGGGCCCTGCTCGGGGTGGCCTGGCGCGAGCCCGCCGCGCCCCCCGTCCTCACCAATCCCAACGGGACGCCCCTGCTGGTGGACGCCCTGCCCCCGGAGGCGAGCCCCACGCGGGCGGACTTCGGGGTCCCCGTGGAGCTGCACGGGGCGCTCGTGCCCCCGCGGCCCGACGCGAACGGCCTGCTGTCGTTCGAGCTGTTCTGGAAGGTGACCGGGAGCGTGCCTCGCTCGGTGGGCGTGTTCGTTCACGTGGTGGATGAACACGGGCGGATGATCAACGTGGACCATGAAGTCCTGGGGGGGACGTTCTTCTTCAAGAACGCGCCCCGGGGGCCGCTGCTCCGGGATGCGTTCACCGTCAGCGCCCCGCGCCTGCCTCCGGGGACGTGGCGCGTCCTGGTGGGGCTGTGGAACATGCGGGAGGACGGCAGCCGCATCGCCGCGCTCGCGCCCGGGGGCACTCCCATCCCCGATGGACGGGTGCTGGCCGGCACCTTCACCGTGCCGCCCCTCCCGTAGGCCCCCGCGACATCCGGGACACAACCCCCGGCCGATGGCTTAAGCTCCGCGCCTACCCATTTTGCCGCCACCCGCTATGCGCCCCTCGTCCGTCGCTCCATTCCTCTGGAAGGCGCTTCTCGCTGTGATGCTGGTGTCCGCCGTGCTTCCCACCCCCGTGGAAGCCCAGACCCCGCAGGCCAAGACCAAGACCAAAGCCAAAACCAAAGCCAAGTCCTCGGCCAAGTCCAAAGCCAAGGCCAAGTCCAAAGCCAAGGCCAAAGCCAAACCGGCCCCCCCGGAGAAGCTCCAGGCGCAAGAGAAGCCCCCGGAGCCGCAGCCCACCGAGGAAGAGAGGGCCCGGGAGGAACAGGCCCGCGAGGAGAAGGCCCGCCAGGAGAAGCTCCAGCAGGAGCAGGCCAAGGCCCGGGAGCAGGAGAAGGCCAAGGCCCTGGAGCGCGCCCGTGAGCAGGCCAAGGCCGAAGAGGAGGCCCGGGCCCGGGTCCGGGCTCGCGCCCAGGAGCAGGCCAAGGCCAAGGCGCGTCCCCCCGAGAAGCCGCAAACGCCGCTGCGGATCGGCCTCGGGCTGGACTTCTACAGCGAGAACTCGCACCTGTCGGGTGAGCAGATCATCAACGGGGCCCGCCGGGACGAGTCGTTCGACTACAGCAGCGACAGCCTCCTGTCCGCCACGCTCACCCTGAGCTTCCCCGCGCCCATCGCCAGCCAGCGCACGCGCCTGGGCGCGGGCCTGCGGGCCTTTGGCAACTACGGCTCCGGGGGCGACCGCGTGTTCGGCTTCGGCGTGCTCAATCAGCTGTTCGTGCTCGGCGAGTACGGCCTGCCCGTGGCGAAGAACGTGGAGGCCCTGTTCGGCGCGCGCGGGGGCCTGTCGCTGCTCATCCCGGGCAAGGACCTGAGCCAGGAGATTCAACGGCTCCGGGACAATGACGTGGATGCGTGGAACGTGCCGCGCCTGGGCTGGCTGGTGGGCCTGAACGTGGGAGGGCGCTGGCACTTCAGCACCCACTTCGCCGCGCGCGGGGACTTGTCCGCGCAGCTCGAGAAGCTCTACCTCTTCAAGACGAGCCAGGACGTGAACGGCGTCCAGTTCGACAAGAACTGGAGCACCTTCGGCCTGCGCCTGGGGCTCACCCTCGGCATCGAGTTCGCCCTCTGAGCCGGGCTCAGCCGAGCTGCTTCATGAGCCGCTCGGCCTGCTCCTTCAGCTCCGGGGCCAGCGCCGCGCCGCGCGCGAGCAGCCCCTGCGTCAGCTCCTTCGCCCGGGCCGTGTCCTCCAGCTGCGCGCACACCAGCGCCAGGTTGAGCTGGGGCTCGGGCTGCTCCGGGGCGCGGCGGATGGCCTCCTCCAGCGCCTCCTTCGCCTGCTTCTTCACGTCCGGGCCTTCCAGCCGCGTGAGCAGCAGCAGCCCCAGGTTGTTGGCCGCGCCCCAGTCCTGCGGATCCAGCTTCATGGCCGAGCGCCATGCCGCCACCGCCGCCTTCAGGTCGGGCGGCTCCTGGGTCTCGTAGATCATCGCCTCCACCGAGCGGCTCAGCGAGGTGGCCTGGCCGCGCTCGGAGAGCTTGCGGCACAGCGAGAGCGCGTCGGCGTAGTTGCGCTGCGCCATCCGGAAGCGCGCCAGGTTGCCCAGGGCCGAGGGGTGGTCCGGCTGCACGCGCACGAGCGCCTCGGCGGCCTCCACCGCCCCGGGGAAGTCCCCCTTGGCGGCCAGCACGTTGCTCAGGGCCTTCAAGAGGTGGGGCTCGTCCGCGGCCACCTTCAGCCCCTGGCGCAGCATGTCCTCCGCGGCCTCCAGCTCACCGCCCGCCTGCAGGGCGATGGCGAAGACGAGGTAGGTGGGCACGTGCCCCGGGTTGAGCCGCAGCGACTGCTCCAGGTGGTGGAACGCGTCCTTCAGCCGCGCCAGCGCGAAGAGCACCCGCGCGAGCTGGAAGTGGTACACCGCGCCTTCTGGCTCCAGCTGGACGGCGCGCTCCAAGGCCGCGCACGCCGCGGTGTTGTCATTCGCTTCGGCCAGCAGGAAGCCCAGGCCGTAGAAGGCCTCCGCGCGGGGCGGCTGGGACTGCGTCAGCTTGCTGTAGAGCGCCTGTGCCGGGCCCGCCTCACCCCGCTGCATGAGCAGCGAGGCGCGCACCAGCCCGATGTCCACCTCGTCCGCGGGCGTGCCCCCCGCGGCCTTCTGCAGGTAGGACTCCGCCTTGGCCGCATCTCCGTCCAGGGAGGCCAGCTTCGCCAACGCAATCAGCGCCCGCCGGTCGGCGGGGTTGCGGCGGAAGGCCAGCTCGGCCTCCTCCCGCGCTTGCTGCACATCACCCGACTTGAGAAGTGCCTCGAAACGCGGCGTGCTCATCCGTACCCGCTGGAGAAGCTCTTCGCGGCCTAGAAGAGCTTCTTGAAGAAGTTGCCGACCGACTTGCCGATGTCCTTGATGACTTCGACCGGCTTGCTGATGACGTTCTTGACCGCGTCGGCAATCTTGCCGAAGTTGATGTCCACGTCGAAGCCAATCTTGAAGCCGACGCCCAGCGCCGCGCCCAGCTCGAAGCGCGCCTTGAAGCGGCCCTTCTCCAGGCTGGCCTCCGCACGGCCCGAGACACCCACACCGGCCCAGGCCTCCGCCTTCACGCCCGCGCCGCCGAACTCGCCCAGCGACACCGCCGCCCGGCCGCCGACCTTGGCGCCCGCGAAGGCCTCGCCGCCCACCTGCGCCTTGTACACGCCGTTGAGCGGATCAATCGTCAGCTCGCCGTTGGCCTTGGCCTGCACGCCGATGTAGCCCCGGCCCTCGGCCTCCGCCTTCAGGATGCCCAGGTCCGCCTGCGCGCGGCCCTCGGCCTCCACCAGCGTCACCTCGGCCTTCACCTCGCCGCGCGCCTTCAGGGCCCCGCCCTCGAGGCCCACCGAGCCGCTGCCGCTCACGTCCGCCTCGAGCACCGCCACGCGGCCCGAGGCCGACGCACGGCCGCTCGGGTCCGACACGCTGCCCTCGGCGCTGAACACCGAGGCGCTCTTCGCGAAGGAGCCTTCCTTGGTGATGGCGGGCAGGTTGCGCAGCGCAGTGCCCAGCAGGCCCGCGGCGCCCTTGTCCCCCAGCTTCGGGGTGAACATGTCGCGCTCGGTGCCGCCCGTCTTGCTGAACGTCCGCGTGCTCTCCCCGCTGCGCTCGAAGTGGCTGTCCACGTCCTTGGGCAGGCGCGCCAGCGCCCGGTCCACGACGTTGGGGGTGGCGGGCTTCGCGGGCGGCGCGGCCGGCTTGTCCTGCGGAGCGGAGCGGTTCGCCAGACCAGGGCCAGAGGAGTTCGTGGAACGAACGGACATGACAGCAACCTCATTCGAAAGAGAGTCTTGATCCGGTTATCGCCGGGGGGCGGCGCCAGGTTGCGTAATGGTACAAGATTCCGCGATCAGCCCCGCTGCTTCTCATTTTCTGAGAAGCCTCAGAGCCGCGCGGCGAACCACCGGGCGATGAGCGGGGCGGCCCCGGCCACGAGCACCAGGGTCCCGCCGACCCCCGCGCGCACGAAGTCCAGGGGGTGTGCGCCCGGCTCGAGCACCGATTCGGTCGGGTCCTCTGGGTTATAGAAGACCCGGAGCTCCTGGCCCGGGGGGTAGCGCGCCAGGGTGGCCTGGGAGCGCGCCTCGCTGCTCGTCTCGGAGGGGGTGACGCGCACGCGGGTGGAGCCGATGAGCACCCGGCCCACCGTGTACTCGTAGTGAACCTGGGCCTCATAGAGGAGGCGGCTGCCACCGCCCTCCCCTTCCGGCACCTTGCGCAGGTGCATCAGCTCGTCCGTGGAGATGACCTTGCCCGGCGCGGTGGGCCAGCGCCGCGTGCGCGAGGCCCGCCAGAGCTGCTTCAGCCCCGCCCCCAGGAACACCACGCCCACGGCGGCGATCAACGCACACAGCACATGAAGGAAGCCCCAGAGCAGCCGCACCGCCCCAGGCTAGCAGATGCGGGGCCCCCGGGGCCTACGCCGGCAAGCGCCAGTCGATGGGCTCCCGCCCCCACTCCTTCAGCGTCTGGTTGATGCGGCTGAAGGGGCGGCTGCCGAAGAAGCCTTGGGAGGCCGACAGCGGCGAGGGGTGCGCCGACTCGAGGATGGCGTGCCGCCCGGTGTCGATGAGCTTCTTCTTCTTGCGCGCGTAGCTGCCCCACAGGAGGAACACCACCGGCTGCGGCCCGGCGCTCACCGCCTGGATGACCGCGTCCGTGAACGCCTCCCACCCGTGCCCCGCGTGGCTGTTGGGGGTGCCCGCCCGCACCGTCAGCACCGCGTTCAGGAGCAGCACCCCCTGCTTCGCCCAGGGCACCAGCGAGCCATCCATGCCCGGGGGCAGCCCCAGGTCGCTGCGCAGCTCCTTGAAGATGTTGAGCAGGGAGGGCGGCAGCCGCACCCCGGGGCGCACCGAGAAGGCGAGGCCATGCGCCTGCCCCGGCCCATGGTAGGGGTCCTGCCCCAGCACCAGCACCCGGACCCCGTCCGGCGGCGTCAGCTGGAACGCCGAGAACATCTCGTCCTCCGGGGGATAGACGGTGGCCGTCTTCCGCTCCGCGTCCACGAAGCGCTCCAGCGCCTCCGCGGAGGGCGTCTCCAGCGCCCCCTCAAGGACCTTCTTCCAACCCTTCGGCAGCCGTTCCCACATGAATCCTCCCTCCTGGGTCCGATACCATCATACCCACGTGCCGGGTTGGGAGGGAAAATGGCTGCCTGCCCTGCCGCCAGGGAGTCTCCGGCGAAGTCTTGGGTTCATGGCACGGCTCGCGCTAGCCTCGGGGGTGCCATGTCCATGTACAACGAGTCCCTCCGCGCCTTTCTCAAGCCGGTCCTCCCGTACCTGGATGATCCGTCCGTCTCGGAGATCATGATCAACGGTCCGGCGGACGTCTGGATCGAACGCAAGGGCAAGCTCTCCAAGACCGACGCCACCTTCTCCGAGGAGGGGCTCATCGGCGCGGCGCGCAACATGGCCCAGTTCGTCGGCCGGCTCCTCAACGACGAGCGCCCCCGGCTCGATGCGCGCCTGCCCGACGGCAGCCGCATCCACGTCGTCATCCCGCCCATCGCCCGGCGCGGCACCACCATCTCCATCCGCAAGTTCTTCCGCGAGAAGCTGAACATCGATGCGCTCATCAAGTACCAGTCGCTGACGCAGCAGATGGCGCGGCTCATCGACGCGGGCATCCACACCAAGCTCAACATGCTGGTGTCCGGCGGCACCGGCTCGGGCAAGACGACGCTGCTCAACATCGTCTCGGGCCTCATCCCGGACGACGAGCGCATCCTCACCATCGAGGACTCGGCGGAGCTCCAGCTCAACCAGTCCCACCTGGTCTCCTTCGAGAGCCGCCCCCCGGACAAGTTCGGCAAGGGCGGCGTGGACATGGGCGACTTGCTGCACTCGGCGCTGCGGCTTCGCCCCGACCGCATCGTGGTGGGCGAGGTGCGCGGCGGCGAGGCCTTCCACCTCATGCAGGCGATGAACACCGGCCACGGCGGCTCGCTGGCCACCTGCCACGCCAACACCCCCACCGACACGCTGCGGCGCATCGAGTCGCTGTGCCTCATGTCCGCCGTGGAGCTGCCCATGGTGGCCGTGCGCGCCCAGGTGGCCAGCGCCATCAACTTCATCATCTGCTGCGAGCGCCTCCACGACGGCAGCCGCAAGACGATTGCCCTCTCCGAGGTGCTGCCCCTCAACGAGAAGGGCGACTACCGCACCCAGGACATCTTCGTCTTCACCCCCGTCACCAAGGACGCGGACGGCCACGTGCTGGGCTACCACGCCCCCACCGGCATCATCCCCACCTTCGTCTCGAAGGCCCGCGCCTACGGCTTCAGCGACCTGGACGAGGCCTTCTTCGACCCCGCCACCTATGGCCTGCCGCCGCCGCCCAGCTTCCAGGTGGGCTCCTCCTACGAGGTGCGCTGGGCCCCCTCGCTCAAGCACCGCGAGCGCGGCCACCCCGACCCGGCCGAGTACAAGAAGCAGTGGGCCGACTTCGAGCGCAAGCTCCAGGAGGACGCCCGGGGCGCCCAGGACGGCAAGGCCGCCCCCGTGCAGGTGCAGGTGCCCGCCGCCCGGCCTCCGCCCGCAGTGCGCCCCCCGCCGCCTCCCGTCCAGGCCCGTTCCGCCGTCCGTCCCCCGCCGCCCCCGCCCCTCTCGGACGAGGACAAGACGCCGCCTCCCACCCGCAACCCCTTCGTTCAGGAGGAGGATGACCTGAGCGCCCCCGCCGACATCGTCACCCACGCGGGGATGCCGCCCCAGGACGAGCCCAAGGTGGAGGTCTCCGAGGACCTGCTCGCCGAGGCCACCTTGCCCCCCTCCCGCAGGCCCGCGCTGGGCACGGCGCCCAAGCAGGCCTCGGGCTCCGTGCCCATGATGCGCCCCGCCGCCGCCCCGCCCCGGAGGCCCGCGCCGGGACGCCCCGCCGCCGAGGACGAGGAGGACGCGCCCGCCGAGGGCCAGGCCCCCGGCGAGAAGACGCAGATCCGCGCGGTCCCCGAGCGGCCCCGCCGCTGAAGCGCGGCCCCCGGCTTTCCTGTTCCGGACGTTCTTCCGGGCGGTACGTGGGCAGTTGTCCCACCACCCCGATGGACCGGTGGGTGCCGGGAGACCTGACGGAAGGGGCGCTCCAAAGCCGTACGAGGTGAAATGATCGCCAGGGGACCGTGAGGCGGCCTTGCTCATGGGGCGGCATGAGGAGAAAGTCGCCCCGTGCTGATGCCTTTGCTTTCTACCCTGTTCCTGCTCGCCCAAGCGCCCGAGGCGCCTCAAGAGCCCATCACCGTGCTGGTCGCGCCCTCCGACACCGTCGGTGTGCCGACCCACATCGTGGAGTTCGCTCAAGAGCACGTGACCGAGCAGGCCCGCGCCAAGGGCTTCACCGTCAAGCGGATGAAGGACATCCTGCGCCGGATGCCCGCGGCCCGGCGCCGCGCCCTGCTGCGGTGCAAGCGCACCGATCTGCGGTGCCTCACCTCTCTGGGCCAGGCCGGCAAGACCGAGGCCGTGCTGGTGGCGGAGCTGATTCAGCGCTCGGACGGGTACCGCGTGGGCACCAAGCTCTACAACTCGAAGGATGGCGCGCTCATCGCCGAGCACCTCATTCCCGGGGTGCGCGAGGATGGCATGCTCGATGCGCTCACCCAGTCCCTGGAGGTGGTGTCGCCCAAGGTCGCCGCCAGCCTGCGCCCGGGCTCCGTGCCCACGCCGCCCCCCGAGCCGAGGCCCTCGGTGCCGATGGAGCAGACGCCCGCGCCCGTGCTCGAGCCCTCGCCCGAAGTGAAGCCCGGCGTTCCCCTGGCCGTGAAGCCTCCCGAGCCCCTGCCCGCGGTGAGGCCCGAGGTGACGCCGGACGCGCCCACGCAGGGCGTGAAGGCCTCGCGGCCCTGGTGGATCTGGATGCCCGCGGCGGGCGGCGCGGTGACCGCGGGGGCGGGCACGTACTTCTTGCTGCAGGCGCAGAAGAAGCATGATGCGCTGAAGAACAGCACGGTGGACAACCCGCTGTTCAACGCGGACCAGGTGGCCAAGGATGGCAAGCGCCACCAGCTGCTGGGCCGGATTGGTTTGGGGCTGGGCGTGGCGGGAGTCGCGACGAGCACCGTGTTGTATTTGTTGCCGCCCGGGAAGAGCGACGTGAAGCCCACCGTTTCCGTGGGCCCGGGGGGCGGCATGGTCGGCGTGGCCGGAACGCTGCCTTGAGGACATCTATGCTGAAGACTTGGAAGCTGCGCCTGGGCTGGACGGCCATGGGCGCGGTCCTGACAACCGTGGGCTGCTTCGACTTCGACAAGGCCCAGCAAGACTGCGAAGGCGAGGGGCGGTGCTTTCCGGGCGGCACCGATGCCGGCCCGCCCGACGCGGGCTATGACTGCACGCCCACCCGCGACACCGACGAGCCGGACGACACGTTCGAGGACTCCAACTGCGATGGCGTCGACGGCCTGGCCGCCGCCGGCCTCTTCGTGGATCCGGCCAGCGGCACCGAGGGGGCCACCGGTACGAAGGAAGCGCCCTTGAAGACCCTGAGCGAGGCGCTCCAGCGCCTGCGGGACAACACGGGCCCGAACCGGCCGTCCTTCTTGTACCTGGCCCAAGGCACCTACCCCGAGACCGGCCTGGTGCTGGATGTGCCCGTGTCGCTGCACGGCGGCTACAACGGCGCGGGAAACTGGCTGCGCGCCGCCGCCAACGTCACCCGGATCCAGGGTGGCGCGGTCGGCCTGACGGTGCGCAACCTGCAGGAGGACGCGGGCGTCGTCCTGGACCGGCTCGTGGTTGCATCCTCGGAGCCCACCACGCCGGGCACGCCCTCCATCGCCCTGCATGTCATCGACTCGCAGGCGGTGCGGCTGCGCAACGACACCCTCTGGGCGGGCCGTGGCGCGCTGGGCCAGGCCGGCGCCACGGGTGCGCAGGGGTTCGATGGCGGTGTGGGCACCGCCGGAGGGAACGCGGAGGGCGCCACCCCGGGAACCGTCCCTGGCATTGCAGGCGAGAGCAATTGTGTGGGGGGTGGGTACAACGGCGGGGCAGGCAAGGTCGGCACGCTGGGGGGCACCGCTGGGCTCAGTGGAGACCCCGGGGCGCCCAATCCTCCATTTGGAGGCGATGGCGGCACCGGCGGTCCAGGCGGTCAGCCTTCCGGCACCGGCAGGCTCATCTCGTGCGAGGCGGCGAGCGGGGGCGAGGGCACCCCGGGCGCTCCCGGCGCTGGGGGCCCCGTGGGCAAGGGCGGCACCGGCTGGGGCTCCCTGCAGGGAGGCACCTGGGTGGCCACCCACGGCGGAGAAGATGGTGGGAGGGGGACTCCCGGCAGCGGAGGCGGTGGGGGCGGCGCGGGCGGTAGCTGTGCGCCCTTCGGGGCGCTGACGGGGGCCGCGAGTGGCGCCAGCGGTGGCGGCGGCGCGGGGGGCTGTGGGGGTGGAGGTGGGAATGGGGGCGGCGGCGGCGGCGCGTCCATCGCGGTGCTCTTGATTCGCTCCACCGTCACCCTGGAAGGCGACACGGTGCTGCGCACCACGGGAGGGGGACGGGGCGGAAAGGGAGGACTGGGAGGCGATGGGGGCACCGGCGGAGAGGGGGGCCCCGGAGGAGACGGAGGGGTGCAAACCTCCACGAATGCCTCCAACACCTACAATTCCCTGGGCGGCGCGGGCGGATACGGGGGAAAGGGCGGCCCGGGCGGCAATGGCGGCGTGGGAGGCGGCGGCGGAGGGGGTCCTTCCGTGGGCGTGTGGTGTCAGCCAGGCGCCAGCATCACCAATTCCAGCACCACCCTCGTGCCTGAACTCGGCGATGGGGGAGCCGGCGGCGAGGGAGGCTTGGATGGCGGCACGGGGGAAAGCGCTCTCAGCCGGGACTGTAATCCTCCCCTCTAGGTCACCCCCTGGAGGCCGACGCATCAGGGGGGATGGATGGGCGCGCCTGAGCGCCTGTCCGAAGGGCTGCTTTCCTGGAAAGGACAGATCGGCGACAGTCCTCCATTCTGCTAGGCTGCAAGCCCTGCGTTCCGATGGCTTCCGCGCGAACCTGTGAAACCTGTGGTTTAGAAGTTCCGCCCGGACTGGGCACGTGCCCTCGGGACGGCACCGCTATCGCTGCGTCCTACGCGGCGCACGACGATGAGGTGACGCAGATCGGCACGCCCAGCAACGTGTGGGGCGAGGAGCCTCCTGCGCGCGGCGGCAAGGCCTCCCCCTTCGCCTGGGGCGAGGAGCCTCCCCTGCGCAGCAGCTCCCCGTCCTCCTCGCCGGAAGTCACCGTGGCCATTTCTCCCTGGGGCGAGGAGCCCCCCACGCGCGACGCGCTCATCGGCATGAAGCTCGGCGAGTACGAGCTGCGCCAGCGCATCGGCGTGGGCGGCATGGGCTTCGTCTATGACGGCATCCAACCGCTCATCGGCAAGCGCGTGGCCGTGAAGGTGCTGCGCCCCGAGCTGGCCCAGGCCCCCGAGCAGGTGGCGCGCCTGCTCGCCGAGGCCCGCGCCGTCAACGCCATCCGCCACCGGGGCATCATCGACATCTTCGGCTTCGGCCAGGTGCCCGACGGCCGCCAGTACATCGTCATGGAGTTCCTGGATGGGCAGCCGCTCGATGCCCACCTGGCCGAGAAGGGCCGGCTCGCGCCCACCGAGGCGCTCTCCATCCTCGACGAGGTGCTCGCCGCGCTGGGCGCCGCCCACGGCGCGGGCGTCGTCCACCGCGACCTCAAGCCGAGCAACATCTTCCTCGTGCGCGAGCCGGGCAACTCCCGCTACGTGAAGCTGCTGGACTTCGGCCTTGCCAAGCAGGGCCAGGGCCCCACCGCGCGCACCGCCCAGACGCGCACGGACATGGTGGTGGGCACCCCGGAGTACATGGCGCCCGAGCAGGCCCGCGGCCAGGCCGTGGGCCCCATGACGGACCTGTACGCCATGGGCGTCGTCACCTTCGAGATGGTCACCGGCCGGCTGCCCTTCACGGGCAGCTCCCCGGTGGACCTGCTCATGAAGCACGTGGATGCCCGGCCGCCGCGCCCCTCGGAGTTCGTCCCCGAGCTGCCCCCGGCGCTGGATGCCTTCATCCTCCAGATGCTGACGAAGGACCCGGAGGCCCGTCCCGGCTCCGCGGACGCCCTGCGCCAGCAGCTCCACCGGCTGCGCCGCACGCTGCTGCGGCCCACGCGCGCCCAGGTGGCGCCCAACAGCGCCGTTCCGCCCGCCCGGGCGCTCGGCCAGCTGGCCCCGCCGGAGATTCCCGCGCCCGCCCCCCTGCCGGTGGCCCCGCCGCCGCCGCCCGTGCCCGCGCCCCTCACGAAACAGGAGGCGCCCACCGCTCCCAACGAGACGGTGAAGGTGCCCGAGTCCCCCGCGTACGGGGGACGGCCCACGCCCACGTTGCCCCACCCCTCGACGCTCACCGCCGAGGAGGCCCGGGCTGCGGGGCTGCGTCCGCCCCTGCGGCCGCGCACCGTGGCGGTGGCCGTGGGCATCGTGGCGTTGCTCGCCGCGGGCGGCCTGCTGCTGCTCCGCGGGGGAGACTCCACCCAGGAGCCCCGCCCCGAGCCCGAGCCCCGGACGCCGGTGACCACGCCGCCCCCGGCGCAGCAGCCCCCGGCGCCCACGCCTCCCGCGCCCGTCGAGACGGCGCCCGTGCCGCCCCCTCAGGCCCCGGTGCCCGCCGCGCCCGAGAAGGACAAGCCCGCGGTCCGGGCAGACGCCCCGAAGGCGGTGCCCCCCGTACGCAACAAGCCCCCTGCGCAGCAGGAGTTCACCCCCTCGCAGACGGATCTGACCCAGAACCTCGACATGATCGAGCGCGACCTGGAGTCCCGTGCCGCGGCGGGACAGAACATGTCCGATGCCCTTAAACACCTCGCGCGCCTGCGGGACGATTCGAAGCAGTCCGCGGGCAAACCCGAGCTCCGCCGCGAGATCTCCCGGGGGATCGAGTTCCTGGAGAAGAACTACCTGAAGCGCAAGTAGGCGTGCCGCCTCACCGGCGCTGCATGCACGTCACCGGCTGGGCGATGGCGTTGCGCGCCTTCTCGTCGGTGAGCAGGTCCAGCTCCACGAGCTGCGTGAGCATGTAGTCGCGGTTCTGCTTGATGATGGCGGCGTTCTGGCACCGCTTCAGGGCGCCGTAATAGTTGTGCGGCGGCAGCGCCAGCTGCAGCTCCGCGAGCTCGGCCAGCTGCAACCGGTCCAGCTCCTTGCCAAACAACTTGTAGGCCACGTCCTCCACGCCCACCACGCCCCGCTCGAAGCTGATGATGGCCAAGTCGTAGGCGATGAGCTGATCCTTCTGGAGCGAGGCGTGAATCTTGTTGATGGCCACCGCCAGGGGCAGCGACTCGTTCACCCCCAGCTTCAGCGCGATGCGCGCGGCCAGCAGCCGCTCACACCGGCCATCCCCGCCGGGCCGGGCATTCACCGTCACGCCCAGCAGCAGCCGCCACGCCCACGCCACCCCGTCCTCGCGCGGCGTCTGGAAGTAGGTGGGGCACCCCATCTGGGTGATGTAGAGCGCCACCAGGTCCTTCGGCAGCCGGGCGAAGTCCGGGCGCGTGAAGGTGATGGGCCGGTCCGGCTTCACCATCAAGCCCACCACCAGGCTCATCCGCTCGCCTTCGATGCTGCTCTTGAGCAGCTTCTCGACGTCGTATTCGCTGTCCAGCTGTGGCAGCTTGCTCGCGTTGTAGAGGTAGGCCACCGGCAGCAGCACGCCGGCCAGCCCTAGAAGAAACAGCAGAATCCACAGAACGCTCTTCACCTCCCCCACGCTACCAGGGCTGCACGGCGCTGGCGCGTGGGTTAAGGGGGGAACATGGATTGGTACCCCGCCACCCTCACGGCCCGCGCGCTCGCCGCGGATGGGCTCACGGACCTGACCCTCGACGTGTCCCGCACGCCCCTGGCCCAGGCCCACCAGCGCCCCGGCCAGTACACCTGGGTGCGCCTGCCGGGCCATGAGGAAGGGGTGTTCGCCATCGCCTCGGCCCCGGGCACCTCCGGGCAGTGGGACTTGCTCGTGAAGGCCGGCAGCCCGCTGCCCGAGGCGCTCATCCAGCTGCCCCTGGGCGCCGTGATGGAGGTGACGCGCCCGGAGGGCCGGGGCTTCCCGCTGGACCAGGCGCGGGGCCGGGACTTGCTCCTGTTCGCCACCGGCTCGGGCATCTCCGCCATCCGCTCCGTCATCGAGAGCCTCCGCCAGAACCGGGACACCTATGGGCGGGTGACGCTCTACTTCGGGGTGCGCACCCCGAGCGCCTTCGCCTACGCCCGGGACTTCCAGTCCTGGGAGCAGGCGCGCATCCGCGTGGTGGCCACCGTGAGCCAGCCGGGCGCCAGCGGCTGGCAGGGGCTCACCGGCTACGTGCAGGCCCACCTCGCCGAGGAGGACCTCGCCCCCGGCACCGTGGCCTTCCTGTGCGGCCAGAAGGAGATGCTCCAGACGGTCATCGAGACGCTCAAGGCCCGCGGCCTGGCCGCGGGGGACATCCACCAGAACGTCTAGCGCCGCCCCACCGTGGGCGAGGCGTAGCGCACCTCGTAGAGCGCCGCGGCGGGATCACTCTCCTGGTCGCCCACCGGGTTCTGCGGCGTCCACGCGGCCACGCCCACCCAGCGCCCATCCGGGCTGAAGCGCGCACGGCGCACGGACCAGCCAAAGGCCCGCTCGCCCCAGGGCTGCGCCTGGCCCTCGGTGTACAGGCGCAGGCGCTTGTCCCAGCCGCCCACCGCCAGCGAGCGCCCATCCGGCGAGATGCTCGCCGTGGACACCACGCCCCGGGGCCCCGTCCACTTCTGGAGGATGCGGCCCGAGGCGGCATCCACCAGCGCGCCGGCGTTGAAGGGCGCCTGGGGCTCCTCGATGCCCTTCTTCTCCCGCTCGTACACCGTGCGCGTGCGCTCGGCCTTGGCTTCCGAGAAGGCCACGCCCAGGCGCTGGCCGCGCGCGTCCACGGTGACGTCGTTCACGTGGGCCTCGAAGGTGAAGTCCGTGCCGGGCGCCAGCACCAGCCCGCGCACCGGGGCCCCTTCGGCCTGCGAGGCCTCCTTGGCCGCGAGGAGGACTTCGCCATGCTGCTCGTCGAAGGACAGTTCGAAGCGGCCGGTGAAGGGCGCGCCCAGCACGCCTTGCGTGCCGGTGGGCACGCACGCGTCACACACCGCGATGTCCACGCCCTCCACGAGCAGCGTCTTGAAGCGCAGCGACTGGCCGCGCGCCAGCGGCGCCACGGTGTTGCCCAGCGCCGTGGGCACCGGGAGCGTGTCCTTCAGAAAGGCCACGTCGATGCCCGCCTCAGCCGCCGTCCGGGTGTCCAGGACGATGGCGGGCAGGCGCCCATCCAGCGCGAAGGTGGCCTGCGCCTTGCCATTCACGGAGGCCCGCACCACCGCGAAGCCGCCCCGCCGCTCGAAGCGTGCCCGCACCTGGTCCGGCCGCAGCGCCTCCTCGCGGGGGCTCCACACGCGCACGTGCTGATCCCAACTGCCCGTGTACAGCGTCCCATCCGCCGCGAAGGCCAGCGCGCTCACCGCGTCCCGGTGCGCGCGCACCTCATACACATACGTGAGCTGCGGCACCGTCAGCACGGTGAGCAGCCCCTGGGCACTGCCCGCCACGAGGTAGCGGCCCTCCGGGTGGAAGGCCACCGCCGTGAGCGGCTCCTCCAGAAGCATCTGGCCCTGGGGCGCGCCCGTGGCGCCGTCGAAGAGGCGCACCTGGCCATCCCGCCCCGCGGTGGCCAGCCGCGCGCCGTCCGCGGAGAAGGCCACCGCCTCCAGGTCCTGCTCGTAACGATTGATGGGCGTGTCGGTGACGAGCGTGGGCGGCGGGCCCAGCGTCCACAGCGCCAGCAGGTAGGCCTTGGCCCCCAAGTGCGTGTACGCCACGCGCGTGCTGTCCGGCGAGAAGGCGAGGGACCAGACGAAGTCCTTGTTGTTGAGCACGGGCCCTGGCTCCAGCCCCCGCCCCTCGCCCTGCAGGTACCCGCCGGGGGCCGCCGCCAGCTGCGCGGCCACGTCCGGCGCCAGCACGGGCGCATGGCTGCACCCCACCGCGAACGCCAGCAGCCCCCACGGCAGCCACGCCCTTCGGCTCATGAACCCGAGCCCCCCGTGCCTCCCGTGGCCTCCGGGGTGATTTCCTTCACGCCCTTGCTGTCCACGGACAGCAGGAAGAGCGGCTTGATGGCCTCGCGCTGATCATTGAAGGAGGTGCGGCCCGTGGCGCCCTCGAAGTCCTTGAGGTTGGCGAGCGCATCGCGCATCGCGCCGCGCGTGGCCGGGCGGCCCTTCTCGATGATCTGCCGCACCATCAGCGCCGAGTCGTACCCGATGGCCTCCAGCAGGCCCGGATCGCGCCCCGTCTCCGCCTTGTAGGCGGTGCGGAAGGCCTGGACGAACTTGCGCGTGGCCGGGCGCTGCGAGTCGATGAAGAAGCCATCCACGAACACCGAGCAGGTGACGAACTTGCCGCCGCGCTCCACCAGCTCCGGCAGCCCGCTCTGCCCCTTGGGGCTGTTCCACAGGTTGGTGCCGAAGAGCGTCACCGTCTTCAGGTCCCTCTTGCCCGTCGTCTTGCGGATGCGCTCCAGGTCGCGCGGGTCGCACGCGTTGGTGATGATGTCCTCCACCGCGAGCGCCGGCCCCACGAGGCTCACGCGCTTCCAGTCATCCGGGATGAAGATGCCGTCGAAGTCCACCACCGGCTCCACCCCGCTCTTCATCTTCTCCATCGCCTTGCGGCGGCGGAACGCGTCCTGCTCCTGGGAGTTCACCTCGCGCACGCCCTCGATGTAGTCCGCCCGGTCCTCCAGGTAGTACCGGCCCACGAGCTTCTTCGCCTCGTTGGTGAACGTCGTCTGGTCGTGCGAGTACGTCTCCGCGCCGCGCACCACGCCGCCGCGCTTGAGCACCTCGTCCCAGAAGGTGTTGGCCAGCTCCACGCCGTACGAGAGGTTCGGGTAGAGCAGCGCGAAGCGCTTGATGCCCCGGACGTTGAGAGCGTACTCGGCGATGGCCTCCGCCTGCGCGGAGTTGGTGAGCATGTTGCGGAAGATGTACGGCCCGATGCCGGTGATGCCCTCCTGGCGCGCCATCGTCAGCAGCGGGATTTGCAGCTCCTCGGACACCAGCGCCGCGCGGCGGGCCTCGTCCGGCACCAGGGGCCCCAGCACGGCGATGGCCCCCTCGTCGAACGCGAGCTGCTCCACGCCCTGGCCCGCGAGGTTCACCTCGCCCTGCGTGTCCTTGACGATGAGCTCGATGTCGCTGCCGTTGAGCGCCAGCTGCACCCCGCGCAGCACCGCCTCGCCGATGGGCTTGAAGCGGCCCGTCATGGGCAGGAGCACGCCCACGGTGCGCGGGCGCACCTCCACGCGGCGGGTGGCCCGCGCGAGCAGTTCCTTGGCCTGGGGGGCGAAGGCGCTGGTGGGGGCCTCCTGGAGGAAGCGGTTGAGCGTCTCCTCCAGCCGCGTCCAGTCACGCAGGTGGTAGTAGATGCGCGCCAGCTTGAAGGTGAGGATGGGCCAGGCGGGGTGGCGCGGCGACAACCCTTCCGCCACGCGCGCGATGTCCACGAAGTCCGCGCGGCCCTCCACCACCTGCTCCAGCCGCTTGGCGGCGGCGGCCTGGGCCTCGGGTGTCTTGGCCTCCTCGGCCAGCTCCACCTCGATGGTCAGCGCCGAGGAGTAGAGCCCGGCGCCCTGCGCGGCGCGGCTCGCGTCCTCGAGCAGCTTCAGGCGCTCGGCGCCCTCGGCGCGCTCGGCGAGGCTGGAGAGCGTCTGGTACGCATCCCGGTAGGCGCCCACCTCCAGCGCGGAGCGGGCCAGCTTCTGCTTCACCTCCTGCGCCTGCGGGTAGATGGGGTTCTCGAAGAGCAGCTCGTTGAAGGACTTGCGTGCATTCACGTAGTCCTCCGCCTCGTAGAAGAGGACGCCCGCGCGGTAGAGGGCCTCCTGGCTGGCGGTGGTCTCCGGGTACGTCTTGCGCACCACCAGGTAGGACTCGGCCGCCCGCTTGGGGTCCTGCTCGCGCGCCGCGGCCTCCACGGCCTGGGCGAGCGCGGCGTCCGCGGCAGGGTCCTTCTTCGCCTCGACCCGGGGCCTGCCCGAGGAAGTCCCCCCGGAGGGGTCGCCGGAGCCGTCATCCGGCCTCACGTGCGAGGAGGATTTCGGGCAGGCGGTGAGGAACAACGCCAGCGCCAGCGCCAGGACGCGGCGCGCAGGGGAGAGGACGTCCATGGTGGGCGGGTGCATAGCAGCGAGGGTGCGTCTCCGTCGACAATCGAGCGGGCAGAAGATTCCGCAGCGAACGTCTCGGATATGCACCGCCCATGCCCCCCGCAAGCCCCCGGGACTTCAGGAGAAGCCCTTTGAGCGGGACGGCGGGGTGAGGGCGGGAAGCCTCACCCCACCCCAGGCACCAGGGCGCGGCGCGGCTGGAGTGCCCGGCGCACCTTCGCCGCGAGCACATCCGGGTTCACCGGGTAGGCCAGCACGTCGTCCGCCCCGGCATCCAGCCCCGCCTCCACCAGGGCCGGGTCCTCCGGTGGGGCGAGCACGAAGATGGGCAGGGCCGCCGTGTCCGCCGCCTCGCGCAGCAGGCGGGTCAGGGCGGCGCCGTCCCCGTCCGGCAGGTGCGAGGCCACCACCAGCGCCTGCGCGCCCTCGCCCAGGAGCTGCCGCACGCGCGCGGCCGAGTCCGCCAGCAGCACCCGCACCCCGTCGGCCAGGAAGCGGGCCTGGAGGGTGGCGGAGCGCTGCGCGTCCGGCTCGGCCAGCACCACGCTGCCCACCCGGGCCTCCCCGAGCACCAGCTCGGCGGTCTCCACGGACAGTGCCTCCAGCACCCCGCCCGGCAGCCGGCCCTCCTCCCGCAGCCGCCCGAGCGCACGCGCCGCCGCCTCCGGGGACAGCGCCGTGGCGCCCAGCACCTCCAGGAGCGCCAGGGCCGCCGCGAGCGCCTGGGCCGTCCGATGGCCGGCAGGCACGGCCTCCGCGCAGCCCTGGATCAGCGCCGCCACCTCCCCGGCCTCCCGGCCGAGCACCGCACGCACCGACTCGCACGTGGGCCGCGCCAGGAACGGCTTGCCCTCCAGGCGGGCGGCACAGACGAGGGCATACGCCACGGCGGCGCCCTGCCCGGCCTCCCCGGGCGAGGCGCCCAGGCGCAGCGCCACCTGCCGCGTCAGCCGGGCCAGCACCGCGCCCTGCACGCCCGCGCCGCCCAGGGCCGCCAGGGCCGACTCCAGCACCCGCGCGAGCAGCCGTGCCTCCCGGCCCCCGGGCTCCACCGCCTCGCCCCGCCCTTCCCTCCGCGAGGGCTCCCGGGGCAGCTCCTCGTCCGTCTTCTCCTGGGAGGAGTCCACCACGGGCGGGGGAGGGATGGGCGGCGCCCCCATCACGCTGGCCTTCACCATGCTGCCCCAGTCCATGCGCATCGAAAGCTCCTCTCCGAGATAGAAGCGGTTGATGGCGCGCCGGATGGCCCCATCGCTGGCGAGCACCCCGCGCACGGCGTAGCCCGTGAGGAACTGCAGCTCGCTCAGGCGGTCCAGGTTCTCCGGCTCGCGCATGGCGCACACCAGCTCCTTGCCGTGGAGCGCCAGGGGCACCGCCTCGAAGCGCGCCGCGTGCTCCAGCGGCAACAGGGCCAGGAGCGGCGTGGGCACGGGCAGGTGGCGAAGCTGGTGCTCGGCGATGAAGGCAATGCCCTGCTGCTCGCTGATGGCGGCCACCACCTCCTCGTCGGTGACGAATCCCTCGGCCACGAGCCACTCGCCCAGCTTGCCGCCGTCGCGCCGCTGCCGCCCCAGCATGGTGTGGAGCTGCGTCTCCGAGAGCTTCCCGGAGGAGACCAGCAGCTCGCCCAGCGGCCTGCGCACGGGGGGGCGGGCGCGCGGCGGGGCCAATTGCAGCACCGGCGTGGCCAGGGGCAGCGCCACGCGGAGGCTTGGCTCGGCCGGGGGCGGCGTCCCCTGCGGGCGGGCGGCATCCGGACGGGGCTGGGGCCGGAGGGCCACCGTCCTCACCCCGGGGGTGCCGGGGATGTTGTCCACGGGCGGGGGGGTGGGCCGGTGCGGCTCCAGCCTCGGCACGGCACGCCAGCCGCCGGTGCGCACGGGCTCCGCGGCATTCGCGGCCCCCTCCCCGCCGAGGCGGATCTCCTCGCCCCGGAACTCCGTGTGCGGCCCCGCCTCCAGCGGCGAGCGCCGGCCCGGCAGACAGCGCGCGAAGAGGCGGGCCACGTCCTGGGGGCCCACGCGCAGGCGGTGCTCGAAGAGAAAGTCCTGCAGCGCATCCGCCATGTCCCGGGCGCGCTGGAAGCGGACCGAGGGCTCCTGCGCCAGGGCCCGGGTGACGATGCTCCACAGCGGCGCGGGCACCCCGGGCAGCGGCTCCATCGCCTTCACGTCGAAGGCCGAGATGCTGCGCAGCACCCGGAAGTAATCCGTGCCCGAGAAGAGCTGGTGGCCCGAGAGCAGCTCGTAGAGCAGCAGCCCCAGCAGGAACAGATCCGAGCGTTGATCCACCGCCCCGCCGCGCACCTGCTCCGGGGCGAGGTAGCCCACCTTGCCCTTGACCACCCCCGCCTGGGTGCCACCCTGGACGTTGGCCGCCTTGGCGATGCCGAAGTCCGCGAGCTTCACCTCACCCGCCACGGAAATCATCACGTTGGAGGGGTTGATGTCGCGGTGGATGATGTTGAGGGGCCGGCCCGCCGCATCCAGCTTGTCGTGGGCATAGGCGAGCCCTTCGGCCACCTGCTGGACGATGAAGACGCCCTCGCGCAGCCCCATGGGCACCTGCGCCGCGGCGGCCGCGCGCTGGAGCGTGCGCAGGTTCTCCCCGTCCACGAACTCCATCACCATGTAGTACTGGCCGCGCACCTCGCCGAGATCAAACACCTGGAGCACGTTGGCGTGCTGCAGCGAGACCGTGAGCTTGGCCTCGCGCAGGAACAGCTCCACGAACTCCCGGTCCTTCGCCAGGGACGGCAGCACGCGCTTGACGGCCACCGGCTTCTCGAACCCCTCGGCGCCGAACACCTTCGCGAGGAAGACCTCCGCCATGCCTCCCGAGGCCAGCTGCCGGACCAGTCGATAGATGCCCACGGCGCCCCCCCCGAAGCTGGTGCAGAGGGTGTTGATGTGCATGGCCTCGCGCCGGGGTCAGTGCCTCAGAACGCCAGGTGGGGGGAACGTCGGCCCAAAGTCACTCGGGCACCGGGGACCGTCTGGGGCTGAGCAGGCCCCCGGAGCGGCGGGGTTAAGAACGGCACGCCCCGGGGGAAACCCGCCAAGGGCCCGCCCGGCCGTCCTCCTTATATAAGGAGGAGGCCGCAGGCCCGGCGGCGCTAGCCGAACAGCTCCTTCACCTTGGCGAAGAAGCTCTTGGAGTGCGGGTGCGTCTCCTCGCCGGCCTCCTCGGCGAACTTCTCCAGCAGCTCGCGCTGGCGGGCCGTCAGCTCCGTGGGCGTCTCCAGAATCACGCGCACGTGTTGATCTCCCCGCTGCTGGCTGTGCAGGTGGGGGATGCCCTTGCCGCGCAGCCGGAACACCTTGCCGGACTGCGTGCCGGCCGGCACCGTCATCTTCACCTTCCCGTCCAGCGTGGGCACGTCGATCTTCGCCCCCAGCGCCGCCTGCGTGAAGGAGATGGGCACCTCGCAGAACACCTCGTAGTCCTCGCGCTGGAACAGCGGGTGCTCGCGCACGATGACCGTCACGTACAAGTCGCCAGCGGGGCCGCCCCGGTCTCCCGGCTCGCCCATGCCCGACAGCCGCACCCGCGTGCCGTTGTCCACGCCGGCGGGGATGGCCACCTCGAGCACCTCCTCGGAGGGAACCTTGCCCGCGCCCTTGCACTTGGGGCAGGGGTCCGGGATGAACGCGCCCGTGCCGTTGCAGTCCGCGCACGTGCGCGACACCGCGAAGAAGCCCTGCGTGAAGCGCACCTCGCCGGAGCCGCCGCACGTGCCGCACGGCTTGGGCGCCGCGCCGCTCTTGCTGCCCGAGCCGGTGCAGGTGTCGCACTTCTTGGGACGCGGAATCGGAACCTTGGGACGGCAGCCGAAGGCCGCCTCCTCGAAGGAGATCTCCAGGTTGTAGCGCAGGTCCGCCCCGCGCCCAGTGCCGCCCCGGCCGCGGCCGCCCCGGGCCCCGCCGAAGATTTCTCCGAAGATGTCCCCGAAGATGTCGTTGATGTTGACGTTCTGGAAGCCGCCGCCAAAGCCCTCGGCGCCCCCGCCGGCGTGGCCGAAGCGGTCGTAGCGCGCCCGGCGCTCCGGATCGCTCAGGACTTCATAGGCCTCGGAGGCCTCCTTGAACTTCTCTTCGGCCTCGTTGTTCCCCGGATTCCGGTCCGGGTGGTACTGGAGCGCCACCTTGCGAAAGGCGCTCTTCAGCTCCTGAGGATTCACGCCCTTCTGGACGCCGAGTACCTCGTAATAATCGCGCTTCTGTCCCGACACCGATGGCATCGCGTCAAACCCCTGGATTTCCTGGCTTTTCGACCCGCGTCTTGAGCCGACGCACTATAACGCAGGGTTCAGAGCCAGCAATCCAGGGGGCAACGGAGCGGCCGGTTCACGGCTAGACTGTCCAGACGCGGTTCACGGTCAGCTCCATCCGGGCCAGCCGCCGCTTGAGCGCCGCGTCCACGGGCCCCAGGGGGGACCACTTGGGCACGACGAAGTGCAGCTCGGCGTTGTAGAGCTTCGCGGCGCTGCCCAGCAGGCTCCACCGGTTCTCCGCGAGCGCGTCATCCACCATCGACGGGGTGACAATCTCCAGGATGATGGGGGTGTGGCCCGAGTCCGTCTGCCGGCAGGTGAAGTCCGGGCGATGATCCTCGATGGTCCCCGACAGGACCGGTGGGGGCATGAAGCCCGGAAGCCGTGCCTTGATGTCCGAATAGCCGATCGTCCGGAAGTACTCGGCCATGAGCCACAGGAGCCTCCGCCGCTCCTCGTCCTCCACAACTGGCTCACAGCCCGGACTGAACAGCGCCTCTTTCTGGTTCGTGTCGTTGATCTCCATGGCCCCCTGAAGTTGGCTGCCCCTTCCCGGCCCAGCAACGAATGGGCCCACATGTAGGGGTTGGTAGGCGGCAGGGCAGGCAGGTAAGCAGCCCTCATACCCCCGAGGGTGGCTTGGCCATTGCCAGCCGGGGTGCGAGAGTCCGCGCCGCCGTGGCCCCCCGTCCTTCGCCTCACGTCTACCGCCGGCTTCTGGGTTACTTGCGCCCCTATCGCGGGCTGCTCCTGGCGGGCCTGGGTGCCTCGGTGATGGCCGCGGCGGCCACCTCCGCCTACGCGTGGCTGGTGGGGCCGCTCTTGCGCGCGGTGCTCACCGGAGATCCGATCTCGCTCGCGGGGGTGAGCCTGCCCCCGGACCAGATGCTGCGCCGGTTGCCCCTGCTGGTGGTGGCGGTGGCGGCGCTCAAAGCGACCGCGCAATTTCTTCAGGGCGGGTGGATGCAGCGGCTCGGCCAGCGGGTGATGGCGGACCTGCGCGGCTTCTTCTACGCCCGGCTGCTTGCCCAGCCGCCGGCCTTCTTCGAGCGCCGGCACTCGGGGGAGCTGCTCTCGCGCTTCACCGCGGACGTACCGCTGGTGGAGTTCTCGGTGACGCAGGCGCTGTCCTCGTACGCCAAGGACGGGATGCAGATTGTGGCGCTGCTCGTCACCTGCGCCCTCATCGACCCGAAGCTGTTCCTGCTCACCTTCGTGGTGATGCCCGCCACGGTGGTGCCCGTGGCCCGCTTCGCGCGCTCGCTGAAGAAGGTGGCGCTGCGCTCCCAGACGAGCCTGGGCGCGCTCACCTCGCTCACCGCGGAGCAGCTGCAGAACCTGCCCGTGGTGCAGGCCTACGGCGGGGTGCCCCGGGCCCTGGCGCGCTTCGACGAGGAGTCCGGGCGCTACTTCGGGGAGATGCGCCGCTCGCTCTTTCTGCGCGGCGCCTTCAGCCCCACGGTGGAGATGCTGGGCATCGCCGGGGTGGCGCTGGTGGTGATGTGGGGCGCGCGCGCGGTGGCCGCCGAGCCCGCGCTGGCCGGGCGGCTGCTGTCCTTCGTCGCCGCCTCGCTCCTGCTCTACCAGCCCGTGAAGTCCCTGAGCGGCACCCTCTCGCAGGTGCTCACGGGGCTGGTGGCCGCCGAGCGCCTCTTCGCCATCGCGGACGAGCCCGCGCCCCCGGACGAGGGCCGCGCGGCGCAGCCCCTGAAGGGGGCGCTGGTGCTGGAGGGCGTGCGGGCCACCTACCTGGATGGCCGCGAGGGGCTGCGCGGCGTGGACCTCACCGTGCCGGTGGGCGCGCGCGTGGCGCTGGTGGGCGCCTCGGGGGCGGGCAAGACGACGCTCTTCTCGGTGCTGCTCGGCTTCCTGCCCACGAGCGGGGGCACGGTGCGCTGGGACGGGGAGCCCCTGAACGCGCTGAAGCCCTCCAGCGTGCGCTCGCAGATGGCGTGGGTGCCGCAGGAGCCCGTGCTCTTCTCGGGCACCGTGCGCCACAACCTGCTACTGGGCCGCCCAGGGGCGAGCGACGCGGAGCTGTGGGAGGCGCTCACGCTGGCGCACGCGAAGGACTTCGTGAACGCGCTGCCCGCGGGCCTCGACGAGCCGGTGGGCGAGCGCGGCTCCCGGCTGTCCGGGGGCCAGCGCCAGCGCCTGGTGCTCGCCCGGGCCTTCCTGCGCCGCCCGTCCCTGCTGCTCCTGGATGAGCCGACGAGCGCCCTGGACGCGGCGAGCGAGGCGGCGGTGGGCGAGGGGCTCGCGGCGCTGATGAAGGGCCGCACGGTGCTCGTCATCGCGCACCGGCTCTCCACGGTGCGCGACGCGGACCTCATCGCGGTGATGGAGGCGGGCCAGGTGGTGGAGGCCGGCACCCACGAGCAGCTCCTCGCGCGCCAGGGCCGCTACGCGCGGCTGCTGGGCGAAGGCGCCGTGGCCGCCTGAGGGCCTTGCCCGGCCGCGCGGGCTTTGCCAGCGTGGCGGGTGGGATGACGCCCGAGCCCCCCTCGCCCAACCTCAACACCCTGCTGCTGGTGCCGGCCCTGGCCCTGGCGGCCCTGGCGTGCGGGGCGGTGGTGGCCCGGCACACCGCGGTGGCCGTGGCGGCCTCCGGCACCCTCTTCCTGGTGCCCATCGTCTTCCGCCTGCTCACGCGCAGCTGGTACCGGGGGCTGGTGGTGCGCGGGGTGGGGCTGTTCGTGCTCGGCTTCCAGGTGCCGCTGTGGGTGCTGGGCTTCTGTGCGGGAGCGCACATTGGCTGTGAGCCGGGCAAGTGCTTCGGACTCATCACTCTGGGCGCGTTACTGGGACCGATTGTGGGGGTGTTGTTCACCGTTGTTTATTGGTTGGTCGGACGTCCCCCAGCCTGAGTTTCCAAGAATTAAGGGGGTCCCTAATTTCCGGGGAATGTTCGCCACCGCCAGACCCAGCCTTGCCCCGGGAACGCTCGCGGCCGCCGCGGCGCCGGCAACGGTCCTGCTCACCTCCACCGTGGCCCTGAGCTGCCTGGCGGGGTCCGAGGCGGTCTCCCGGGTGGTGAGCGCCGCGGGGCCCTTCACCCTGCTGGTGGTCCTCTCGGGGCTGGTGGAGGTGGGCTTCCTGACCCTGATGCTGTGCCAGGCCGGTACGGGGCGCGTGGTGCCCCTGGCGGTGATGCTGGGGCTGGCCACGCTGCCGTGGACGGTGGGGCTGCTGGGCACGGAGGTGCTGGTGGGCCGGACGGTGGAGGCGCTGGGCGCGCTGGAGCCCGCGGACGCGCGGAGCCTGCTGGCGCGGGGCACCGGCATGGCCATGGCGCCCCGGATGCTGGGGGCCTGGACGAGCGCGGCGCTGCTGCTGGGGCTGGGGCTGGGGCTGGGGCTGACCCGGAACGAGTCCGAGCCGGGCCAGGAGGGGCAGGACACCCCGGCGGGCCGGCTGTTCGGCGTCATCGTCGCCGGGGTGCTGGCGGCCGTCGCGGCGGTGAGCGCGCTGGAGGCCTACCAGCTCTTCGTGCCGCTCATGGGCCTGGCGCAGGTGCCCCTCGCCGGGCGCGCGGACTTCCTCACGCAGGCCACGGACGAGGTGCTCTGGCTGCGTCCGGTGCGCTGGGCGGGCATGGGGCTGCTCACGGTGCTGGGGGGCTTGCTGCTGCTCTGGGTGGCGCGCGGGGGGCGCCGGGGCAAGGAGTGGATGGGCGGCCTCGTCCTCGTGGCCTCCGTCACCGCCCTGTTCGTGCTGGATGGCCACCCGCTGCGCACGGCCCTGGACGGGGCGCGCGCCGCGGGGCTCGGGCCGCTGCTGCCGCCCACGGGCTTCGAGACGCTGCGCACCTCCCAGACGTCGCCCCTGCCCCCCGGGGCCGTTTTCGCCGCCCTGGAGGGGCTGGTGTCCCCCGGGGGCACGCACCTGCCGTGGACGGCCTCCGCCCCGGCGCTCGCCGGCGCCCTCTCCCCCTCGCTCGCCTCGGACGGTGCGGGGACGGGGCTGCCCCTGGGGCTCACCCCGGAGCCCGTGCTGCCGCTCCAGGCCGATGCCCGGCTCACGGGCGCGGCGCTCCACCACCTGCTGCGGGCCAGCGCCCAGACGGGGGCCCGCTCCGTGGCGTTCGTGGGACGGCCCCCGGAGGCCGTGCGGCTCGCCACGCTCCAGGGGCTCGAGGCGCGCCTGCCCCTCTTCGCCCTGCTGGCGGCGCAGTCCGGCACGCTGCGGCTGCTGTTTCCCTCGGCGCTCTCGGGCCCGCTGAGCCTGTCCTGGCGCGCCCACATCGAGGGCCACTCCGTCCTGCACCTGTCCCCCGTGGAAGGCGGCCCGCCGCTGCGCGTGTCCCTCCACTCGCGGCCCGCCGAGGTGCCCAACGTGCTGGCGGGCGCCTTCGTGGGGCTGGAGCTCTCGGAGGACGTCTCGTTGAAGGAGCTGGGCGCCGCCGCCGACGTCATCGCCCTGTCGGGCGCCTCCCCCGTGGTGCTGCTTGGCACGCCGCCGGACAGGGCTCCCGCGCCCGCCACCGGGGGCTCCGGGTTCTGAGCCGGGGGGCCCTCAGAGCAGCCAGAGGAACAGGCCGATGCCCACGAGGAGTCCGACGATGAGCACGCCCAGCATCATCAACCCCTCGTGCTTCGAGGAGGAGGGGGGCGGCGTCCACGGCCGCAGCAGGCCGGGGAGAACCTTGGGCGCCGCGGTCACCGTGGCCTCCTCGGGCTCCTGAGGCCGCACGGGCACGGCGGGCTCCCCGCGCAGCTCCAGCCCTTCGCGCGCCAGGGCGAGCACCCGCTTCATGTGCAGGATGTAGCGGTCCTCGCCCTCGTAGCCCGCGAGCGCCCGGGCCCCGCGCACCAGCCGGAAGGGCAGCAGCTGAGGATCCGTGCGGATGGTGGCCGCGGCGGGGTTCACCTTCGCGCCCCCGCCCCGCTCCACCCAGCCGGTGAGCAGCCCCTCCCCGCTGGACCAGACGTAGTGGTCATCCAGCAGCGTCATCTCCTGGCGCTGCACGCGGCCCTCGGGGTCCACGAGCGACAGCAGTTCCACGCCCTGGGTGCTCATGTGCCAGACGGGCCGCTGGCCGTTGTCTCCCGGAGGCCCCTCGACGGCCCGCACGTGGGCGAGCGCCTGGACCGCGGCCTTCAACTTTTCGGGCGAGGGGTTGTCCATCCCACGAACCAGCCTAGCATGCGAGAGCGGGCATGCCCGTGCGTTGAGCGGCGAATGCCCCGTGAACGCCGCGTGCGTCCCTTGACGCATGAGGTTAGCGTTTGCCTTCCATGAGCCGTCCCCGCGGAAAACAGACCGAATTCGTTCACCACTTCGAGGGCGCGCAGACGCTCGACGGGCTGCTGGAGCTGTCCGGCAGCCCCTACGGCTCCGAGGAGGTGCTCGCCCGGATGCGCGCCGCCCAGGCCGAGGGCCAGCCGCACGGCGCGGTGATTCCCACGCTGTTCGAGGGCGAGCCCCACTTCCCCTCCCCGGAGGTCGCCCGCCGCCTGTTCCAGAACCTGCTGGGCCTCTGGGACATGGTGGAGGAGGGGCTCACCCCGCGCCTGGACGACGGCCCCCGCCCGCCCCGGCCGAAG
Source organism: Allostigmatella hybrida (assembly GCF_020103775.1). NCBI lineage: Bacteria > Pseudomonadati > Myxococcota > Myxococcia > Myxococcales > Archangiaceae > Allostigmatella > Allostigmatella hybrida. Next base: position 186,721 of record NZ_JAHXBH010000001.1, on the reverse strand, counting down.
AAGGAGAAGCTCGAGCCGCCCCGGCCCTTTGCCCCCGGCGAGCCGGATGCCGAATTCGTGGAGGCCGCCTGGCGTTACCTGGAAGACGATGAAAAGGGGCGCACGCGGCGCACCCACGCCTTCGAGAACCGGCAGGATGCGCTGCTGGGCGCTCTTGACGCAGCGGGCCTGACGGACGAAGGATACGGGGCAGCCCGGCACCTCCTCTTCGAGTTGCACGCCATGCTGGAGCTGGGCTGGCCACCAGGGATTGCCAGCGTGGACCCGGCGCAATTGGAGCGGGCGGGCACGGAGACTCCGCCGGTGCCCGAGGCCCTCGCCGCATACGCGGAAGAAGCACTGTTCGAGGCGGAGCAGGACGAGGAGCACCCGCTGTCACCCGAGGAACTCACGCAGGTGCGCACCCTGGTGCGGCGTGGGCTGACGGCGCTGTGGGAGGCTCGGAAGGGACGTTGACGGATGGCTCGCGACAAGGACGACAGCGAAGGCGGCTTCACGGGCAAGCGCAACAAGAGCTGGCGCGAAATCGACGCGCAGCGCGGCAAGAGCCGCAGCCACTCGCGCCAGGATGACCCGGCCCAGCAGCGCATCGAGCGCAGCGCCTCGTATCAGAAGTACAAGACGGCCGCGGACGCGCTGTTCACCGGGGGCGAGCTGCCCCAGGGGCTCGCCGAGAAGTTCGACCCGGACGGCAAGCGCAAGGCCCAGAAGGCCGCGATGCAGAAGCTGGCCGAGGCCGAGACGCGCCAGGAATGGGTCCAGGGCGTCATCGCCTACCTGGAGAAGTACCCGGAGCTGCCCGAGGACGCGTACTTCCTCGACAGCCTGCTGGACCACCCGCGCGAGCGCATCTCCGACAAGGCGCTCGCGAAGCTGGAGGCGCTGGAGGCCGAGGGCAAGCTGAAGACGAAGGTGCCCAAGAGCCTGGACGAGCGCCTGAAGTCCATTCAGCTCACCAGCATGGACCCCGACATGCAGGGCCGGGCCAAGGCGCTGCGCGAGAAGCTCAAGGCATAAGGGGCGTGGTCCACGTGCCCCGCGCCATGAGCCTCCGGAGTCTGCTCACCAGCCTCGCGGGGATTCTCCTGGTGCTGGCCAGCCTCATCGCCGCCGCGCTGATGGTCATCACCAGCCGGATGGAGCAGAACAACGGCCAGCTCTGGCAGGCCGTGGAGAGCGTGCGCGCGGTGGAGCAGCTGGAGATCGCCCTGCTCCTGCACAACCGGGAGCAGCGGATGCTGGCGCTCACCGGGGCCCTCAAGCACGCCCAGGCGATGCAGAAGGCGGAGGAGGATCTCCAATACTGGCTCAAGCAGTCCCATGCCTTCGTGGGCAGCCCCGCCGAGACGGTCATCGTCAACGAGGTGACGGCCGCGGTGGAGCTCTACCTGCGGCGCTCCGCGGAGCACCAGAGCACCCCCGGGGTGCTGCTCTCGGATGGGCCCGAGCTCATCGGCCACGCGCTGGAGAGCGCCGAGAAGCTCATCGAGGTGAACTTCGCCGACGCGCGCGCGGTGGCGGACGAGACGGACCGCTGGGATGGGCTGGCCAACCTGCTGGGGCTGGGCCTCACCGCGGCGATGGCCATTGGCCTGGGGGTGGGGCTGTGGAGCGTGCGCCGCTCGCTGTACCAGCCGCTGCTCTCCATCCGGGATGCCCTGGTGAACTTCCGCCCGGGCACGGCGCCCGAGGTGGCGCCCGAGGTGGGCCCGCAGGAGCTGCGCGAGATTGCCCACGAGTTCAACCAGATGGCCGAGCGGCTCCAGCGCCAGCGCGAGGTGCAGCTGAGCTTCGTGGCGGGCGTGGCGCATGACCTGCGCAACCCGCTGAGCGCCCTGAAGCTGGGCGCCTCGACGATGCGGCCCCACCAGCCGCTGCCCCCCGAGGAGAAGCTCCGCGAGCGCTTCGCCCTCATCACCCGCCAGGTGGAGCGCCTGGAGCGGATGGTGGAGGACCTGCTCGACACGGCGCGCATCGAGGCGGGGCGGCTGGAGCTGCGCCTGGAGAGCCAGGATCTGCGCGGGCTCGTGCACGAGGCCGTGGCGCTGCACCAGGGGCTCTCGCCGGCGCACGAGCTGGTGGCCGAGCTTCCCGAGGCGCCGGTGTCCGTGCGGTGTGATCCGACGCGCATCTCCCAGGTGCTCAACAACCTGCTGAGCAACGCCATCAAGTACTCGCCCGAGGGCGGCCAGGTGCACGTCGCGCTGAGCACCACGGCCGGCGAGGCCCGGGTGGCCGTGCGGGACTCCGGGGTGGGCATCCCCGCCACGGAGCGCGAGAGCATCTTCGAGCCCTTCCGGCGCAGCACCCGCAACCGGGACACCATCCCCGGCGTGGGGCTGGGGCTGTCGGTCGCCCGGCGCATCCTCGAAGCGCACGGCGGCCACATCGAGGTGGAGAGCACCCCCGGGGTGGGCTCCACCTTCCGCTTCCGCCTCCCCCTGCCCTAAGCCATTGCCTCTGAGGGCAGTGTCTCTGTCCGGCTGTTGTCACCGTGAAACAACCCCTGCCATGTGACAGGCCCGCCCAGGGTCGCGGCAATCTTTCAATTGCAACACATCCAAGGGAAAACAATGAGGGCAAAATAGTCCCAATCATTGTGCCTTTCTGGATTCTCCTTTAGAACCCGGGGTGCAGTTCGATTTCGCTCACCGTTCACCCCACCCTCCCTCTCATCGTCACCGCGCCGCCCATGGCCATGGGCTTGGCACGGCCGTGCATTGTCTTTGGCTGGTTTCGTAGGAGCCTCGAATGCGTCATGTCGCGAAGTTGACCGCCTGTTGCGCGCTGCTGGGTGCAGCGGCGAGCTGGGCCATTGTCCCCCCCGAGTCAGGTCCTGCCACCCTGGCGAGCAAGGCTTTCTTCAAGCCCGAGCTGGCCCTGACCATCAGCAACGTGCCCCTGGGCGAGCTCCAGCCGCAGCTGTCCGCCGCGAGCTCGCGCGGATGGGACGCGTTCTTCGCGCGCCATGGCCGCGGCTTCAATGTCTACCTCGATGCGCGCACGGGCACGCCCACCGCCATCCAGGGCTCCATCCCGCTCATCCCCGGCGACGGCGTGGGCAACCAGGTCACCCTCCAGGGGTTGCGCCAGCGCCTGGGCCGCAACGTCGCGCAGGTGGACGCGGCCACGGTCGCCGACCTGGTGGTGCAGTTCATCGCGGAGAACCAGGACGCGCTGGCCGTGGACCCGGTGATGCTCGGTGAGCCGCGCGTCACCCAGGTCACCCCGCAGCTGTGGCAGGTGCACATTCCCCAGCTCGTGGACGGGGTGCCGGTGCGGCACAGCCGCGTGGCGGCCACCATCAGCCACGGCAACCTCATCCTCATCGGCACCGAGGCGTGGTCCACGCCCCAGCGGCTCTCGGTGCGCCCCACGGTGGCGGCCGAGCAGGCCATCGCCTTCGCCGGTGACCGGCTGGGCCTGCTGGAGACGCCCAGCACCCTGTGGATGCAGCCCACGCTGGAAGTGGTTCCCCAGGTACGCGCGGACGCGCAGCGGGGCCAGACCTTCGTGGGCACCTTCGGCCAGGGCTACACCTACAACCTGGCGTGGACCTACGGCTTCCAGCGCCCCGGCGAGTTGGAGCGCTGGAAGGTGACGGTGGACGCGCAGACCGGTGAGGTCCTCTCCATGGAGGACGACAACCACTACCTGGATGCCACCCTCAAGGGCGGCGTCTACCCCTCCACCAACATCGGCACGTGCGCGGACAACACCGTGTGCGGCACCCTGCAGCCCAACACCCCCATGCCGTGGGCGAACACGGGCTTCGCCGCGCCCAACAACTACACGGATGGCGCGGGCGTCTACAGCTACACCTCCGGCACGGTGTCCACCACGCTGGACGGCAAGTACGTGAAGATCAGCGACAGCTGCGGCACGCCGAGCTTCAGCTCCGCCACGGGCTTCATCGACATGGGCGGCAAGAACAACGACCATGACTGCACCACCGGCGGCGGCGGCACGGGCAACACGGCCGCGGCGCGCTCGTGCTTCTACGAGCTCAACAAGCTGAAGGAGCAGGCCCGTGGCTGGCTGCCCAGCAACACCTGGCTCCAGGGCAAGCTCACCGCCAACGTCAACCTCTCCAGCACCTGCAACGCCTTCTGGAACGGCTCCACCGTCAACTTCTACAAGAGCGGCGGCGGGTGCCGGAACACGGGTGAGATTGGCGCCGTGTTCGACCACGAGTGGGGCCACGGCATGGATGACTTCGATGCCAACGGCACGCTCAGCAACTCCAGCGAGGGCTACGCGGACATCGCCGCCATCTACCGCCTGCAGACCTCGTGCATCGGCTTTGGCTTCTTCCAGACCACGAACACGGGCTGCGGCCTGACGCCGGACGGCTCGGGCTACAACCAGAACGAGGCCCAGACGGGCGCGGCCTGGTGCAACACCAACTGCTCGGGCGTGCGCGACGCGGACTGGGAGAAGCACGTCAACAAGACGCCCGCCACCCCGGCCAACTTCGTGTGCACCCGCTGCAACTCGGGCACCGGCCCCTGCGGCAGGCAGGTGCACTGCTCGGCCTCGCCCACCCGCCAGGCGGCGTGGGACTTCGTGGCGCGGGACTTGCGCGCCTCGCCGTTCAACTACGACTCGGACACCGCCTTCCTGGTGGCCAACAAGATCTTCTACCAGGGCAGCGGCAACGTGGGCACCTGGCACGGCTGCAACTGCACCGCGGGCACCTCCGACGGCTGCGGCGCCACCAACGGCTACATGCAGTGGCTGGCGGCGGACGATGACAACGGCAACTTGGCCGACGGCACCCCGCACATGTCCGCGCTCTACGCGGCCTTCAACCGCCACGGCATCGCCTGCTCCACGCCCGCGCCCGTCAACTCGGGCTGCGCCGCCGGCCCCTCCGCGGCCCCGGCCCCCACCGCCACCCCGGGCGATGGCCAGGTGGACCTGAAGTGGTCCGCGGTGGATGGCGCCAAGCAGTACTGGGTGATGAAGACCGAGGGCTTCGCGGGCTGTGACTTCGGCAAGGCGAACATCGCCACCGTCTCCGGCACCGGCTACGTGGACAGCGAGGTGGCCAATGGCCGTTCGTACTGCTACTCGGTGGTGGCGGCCGGTGCGAGCGCCGCGTGCTACAGCCCGGCGAGCGCCTGCACCTGCGTGACGCCCGCGTGCGCGGGACCGGCGGTGCCGGCGCTCAGCACACCCGCCTCGGGGAGCACGGGCGTGGAGCCCGCCCCGGTGCTGGACTGGGCGGATGCCGCGAACGCCACGGCGTATGACGTGCAGGTGGCCACGGACGCGGCCTTCACCACCGTGGTGGCCTCCGCCACGGGCCTGACGGCCAGCACCTGGACGGTGTCCCCGGCGCTGGCGGCCAACACCGCCTACTCCTGGCGGGTGCGGTCCTCCAACTCCTGCGGCGGCGCGAGCACGTGGAGCGCGGCGCGCACCTTCACCACGCGCGGCTGCGTGAGCCTGGCGGCGCCGGTGGCGCAGAGCCCGGCGAACAACGCCACGGGCGTTGGGCTGGCGGCGGTGCTGGACTGGAGCGATGTGACGGGCGCCACGGGGTACCAGGTGCAGGTGGCCACGGACGCGGCCTTCACCAGCGTGGTGGCCTCCGCCACGCCCACGGCCAGCACCTGGACGGTGTCCCCGGGCCTGGCCAGCAACACCGCGTATTACTGGCGGGTGCGCGCCAACGACACGTGCGGCGCGGGCGCCTACAGCAGCGCGTTCAAGTTCACCACCACCACGCAGTGCACGCCGCTGACCGCGGCCTACAACACCACCACGAAGACCCCGGCCTGCACGGCGGGCTGTGGCTGTGACACGGGCGCCACGCTCATCAAGGGCCGTGGAACCATGAGCGGCGGCAACGAGCTGAACCGGCCCAACACCCTCGGTGGCACGTGCGCCGATGGCAACAGCGGCACCTACCAGTCGGACGAGAGCATCGACCGCATCGCCATCAAGACGGTGGACCAGGGCGCCTTCGCCCCGGGCAAGCAGGTGACGGTGGACGTGACGGTGTGGTGCTACGGCTCGACGGACTTCCTGGACCTCTACTACACGACGGCCGTGGGCACGCCGTCCTGGACGGAGCTGGTCAAGAACCTGGCCTGCACGGGCGCCGGCAGCAAGACGTTCTCGCAGACCTTCACGCTCCACGGCACCGCAACGGGCCAGCAGGCCGTGCGCGCCCAGTTCCGCTACGGCACCAGCAGCACCGTGGTGGCGTGCACCAGCGGCGGCTACAACGACCGGGACGACCTCGTCTTCCCGGTCTCGGCGGCCGTGGCGCCGAAGCAGGCGCTGCTCCTGCCGGGGCTGACCCAGTCCCAGCGGCCGTAAGCGTCCGGGACTTCCTCCTCCCAGCACGCTGAGGCTGGGAGGAGGCGCTTCACAGGGCGGACGGGGGCGCCACGATGCTGGCGGCCTCGACCGCGTCGATGGCGTAGGGCACCGCCAACAGTCCCCGGATGCGGACGTAGCGGTAGGGCGTGGGCGCCGAAGGGTACGGCACATGCGTCACCTGCTTGCCGCCCCGGATCTTCGCCAGGTGCAGCAGGCCGCTGCTGAGCAGCGTGCCGTCGGCCCCGAGGAAGTCCACGGAGGTCACCACGCCGATGGACACGCCGCTGTAGTAGACGGAGAGCTCGCCCGTGCCCTCCTCGCCCTCCCCCATGTCGAGCACCAGGGAGGTGCCCAGCAGGCCCAGCATGATGGCGGACTCCCCATCCGGGGGCCCCACGGCCTGGAAGGCCTCGTGCGCGACCGCGCTGGAGCCCGGGCCCACGGCATTGGCGTAGGGGTCTCTCGTGTCCAGCGACAGGGATTGGACGTCTGTCGAGTCCTCCTCACCACAGCCAGCCATCAGGGCCAGCATGCAGAACGTCTGAAGCCCACGGCATGCGCTCGAGTTCCACCCATGTGTCATGAACGGCTCCCCCCTTGGGGGAAACCGTTATCCGTGTTCCGGACAGTGATTCAACCGGGCCGGCCGGGCGGCGTCCTCTTCCCGACGCCGCGGGTGCCCCTCAGGGGGTGAACACGGCCCGCACGCAGCCCTGCTCCTTGTTCTTGAACATTTCATAGCCCCGCGGGGCCTCCTCCAGCGGGAACCGGTGCGTCACGAGGTACGAGGGATCCAGCTCCCCGCGCGCCACGTGCTCCAGCAGGCGGGGCACGTACTTCTGGCCATGCTGCTGCGCGGTGCGCACCGTGAGCCCCTTGTTCATGATGGCGCCCAGGGGGAACTTGTCCATCAGGCCATAGACGCCGAGGATCGACAGCGTGCCGCCCTTGCGGCAGGAGAGGATGGCCTCCCGCAGCGCCTGGCCCCGGTCCGAGTGCAGGTGCATCGCTTGCTTGGCCCGGTCATACGCATAGCCAATGCCCGTGCCGTGGGCCTCCATGCCCACCGCGTCGATGCACGCATCGGGGCCGCGCCCACCCGTCATCTCCCGCAGCGCCTCCACGACGCTGTCCACCTGGGTGTAGTCGAGGGTCTCCGCGCCCGCCTGCTCCCGGGCGAGCCGGAGCCGCTCCGGGAAGCGGTCGATGGCGATGACGCGCTCGGCGCCCAGGAGGTAGGCGCTCTCCATGGCCATGAGCCCCACACCCCCCGCGCCCCACACCGCGACGGTGTACCCGGGCTGGATGTTGCAGAAGTCCGCGCCCATGTAACCGGTGGGCGCGGCGTCCGACAGGAAGATGACCTGCTCGTCCTTCAGGCCCTCGGGCACGAGGAAGCAGTCCTGATCCGCGTGTGGCACCCGGACGTAGTGGGCGTGCGCGCCCGCGTAGCCGCCGAAGGCATGGGTGTAGCCGTAGATGCCAGCGGTCGAGTGGCCGAACGTCTCCATCTGGAGCTCGGGGTTCGGGTTGGTGTTGTCGCACAGCGACCAGAGGTCGTGCTGGCAGTACCAGCAATTGCCACAGACGATGAACGAGGGGACGACCACGCGGTCTCCCTTCTTCACCTTCTTCACCTCGCGGCCCACCTCCACGACTTCGCCCATGAACTCGTGGCCGATGACGTCCCCCTCGCGCATCGAGGGGATGTAGCCATCGATGAAGTGCAGGTCGGAGCCACAGGTGGTGGACATCGTCACCCGCAGGATGACGTCGTGCGGGTTGACGATCTCCGGATCCGGGACGGTCTCCACCCGCAAGTCATTGATGCCATTCCAGCAGAGTGCACGCATGTGACGTCTCCTTGAGGGTTCTGGCCCGGCGCGGGCTCACGAGGCCGAAGCGCTTTTCCGGGCGGAAGGGTTGTGGTGAAGCGTGGGAATCTCCCCCGTCTCGGCGAGACTCTTGAAGCGCCGGAGCACCTTGTGCACGAGCGCCCCGGGCACGGACTGCAGGTGCCGCATGGCGGCCTCACCGGCGGCCCCGCCGGGGGGACGGATGTGGAGGCGGAACGTCACCTCGGTGCCCCAGTTGGCCGGGGCGGGACGGAAGCGCACGGCGCCCTCGATGGACCACGCGGCGCCCTCCGGCGACACCCAGCGCACCACTTCGCCCGGGCGGTCCTCCACGATGCGCGCGTCCCACTCCACGCTCTGGCCCAGCGGGGCATGCACCTTCCAGTGCATGCGGTCCCCGCCCGCGGCGGAGACCTCGGCGAAGTCTCCCAGCAGGCGCGACAGCGTCTCCGGCGCGCGCCAGAGGCGGTAGAGCTCCTCCGCGGACTTTCCAATCGTCACGGAACGCTCCAGGCCCACGGCCTCGGCGGGAGCGCCCTCCTCGGAGGGCTTCCGGCGGCCCGCGGTATGGGGACGAAGGCCCCGGCGGTGTGCCCAGCCGAGTTTCAAGAGCGAACCGCCGAGCACCACGACGGCAATGCGCCCCACCTGCCCCAGGTTGACCGTTCTCATCGCAGCTCCCCCGCACGAGCAAATCCTTCTGCTTCCCCAACATTGGGAGCAGGCCCCGGGGGGACAACCGGAGACGGCCGTACTTCAGGTGAACGCCTGAAGGGTGGGCATCAGGGCAGGGGAGGAACCAGGCAAAGCCCCGGTGTCTGGCTTCACCGGGGCTCTTGAAGCACGGCTTCGGCCTTGAATGTCCGGGCTTCCTCCGTCAGACAGGCCCCCCTTCTCAGGAGCGCACCTTGGAGACCTTGCTTTCAAACGACGGCACCCGGCTGGCCTATGTCCGTGCGGGGACGGGGACGGAGCGGGGACGCCTCCGCGTACGCCATCGAGCGCGAGTTCGGGGATGTGGAGGCCCTGGTGAACGCGGTGCCGGGCCCCGTGGTGCGTCACCACGAAGATCTCCAAGCGGCGTACACTTTGGAGGCATTTCATGCCACGCCAAGCAGTCTTGGTGCTGTGTGTCTTCTTCGTAGCGTGCAGCGCCACCACGAAAGCCGTCCATCTGGACACAGGCCAGGACAAGCGCATCGTCCATGTTCCGCGCCTCGGCGTTGCCCCCGTAAAGGTCGGCTTCACAGCCTTCCAAGAGACCGTAGCGGAGCATGGCCGCAGGGTAGCGCCCACTGAACGGCCTCTGCAGTCCGCCCGGCATCTTTTTGGGCTGAGTGAGCGCAGTGGCTGGTACCACTATGAACGCAAGAGCCGGCGCCTGTTCCCGCTGGGAGCGGAGAACGAACTGCAGGTGGAGATTTCTCCCATTGGCGCGGCTTTGAACCGCCAATACGGCCTGTGGTGTAGCCGCGCGTGGGGACCACCGCCCAGGGACTGCTTGCGCCTGCTGGTGGACAGCCCGGTGCTGGACGGCGATGGCAAGTATGCCTTGGCAATGGCCATCGCCCAGGGAGCGGTGCTCGGAGAAATGAAGAACGCCTTCCGGCACATGGTGAATCCCGAAGCCGTGCTGACCACCCTCACCGGTGCGATGACGATGTACCTCATGTTGTGGCTCCTGCCCGAGCCCATCTCGAAGGGCGTGGCCGCGCTCGTGACCGTGGGCCTGGTGAGCTACCTGGGGTGGGAGTTGGTGTGGAAGCTCATCGCCGGGTGGCGCGAACTGGCCGCAACGGTGGATCAGGCCACCACGCTCGAAGAGATCCGTGCAGCAGGTGAGACCTTCGCCCAGGTCATGGGGGACAAGGGAGCAAAGGCTCTCGTGATGATGACGGCTGTGGCGGTGGGGAACACCGCTGCGGGAATGGCGGCGAGGATGCCGGGGCTTCCGGGAGCCGGACAAGCGGCCGTGCTGGCCGAGTCTCAACTGAACATCCGCTTTTCCGCGGCGGCATTGGCCCAGGTGGAATCGGTGGCCATCCATGCCGAGGGGGTGATTGTTTCGCTGGCCCCCACCGCAGTCGCCATGACGGCGCGCGGCAATCCTGGAGAGACGGCCCAACCGCCTCCTTCCGGAGGCCCTGGCGAGTGGGTCCGCGTGGCCGAGCACATGTCCGAGAGCGCCCGGAATTACCAAGCCCAGGTCACGGGGGCGCCCAAGGGCCATGTCTATCGCGTTCAAGGCGGTGACGAAGCCGTGGACTTCGATGGCTTCGCGCAAGGTGCGCTGCTCGAGGTCAAAGGCACTGGGTATGCGCAGTGGGTCGACAACAAGCTGAGCTTCCTCAAGATGTTCGAGGGCGGTCCCAAGATGCTTGACCAGGCACGGCGTCAATTCAGGGCGGCCCGTGGAACGCCGGTCCGGTGGATCGTTGCTGAAGAGAAACTCGTGGGTGTACTCAGGAAGATGTTCGCGGACGCCGGACTCCCGATCGAGGTCATCCATGTTCTTCCAGCGCCCTGAGGAGCGGCCACTCGATGACTGAGACCTACTACGCTGGCGCGTACTGGCGCGCCCGGTCTGAGTCCATCGAAGCGTGCGCGCGGCGTGCGGAGCATTTCTTCGAACTCCTGAGCCGCTGTGATCCGGCCTGGACCCATTGGCATGAAACCGCCAACTCGTTCGAGCAAGCGCGCAAACGCCAGTTCATGACAAGCGCCGCGAGCTTCCAGAACCTGTTCGCGCGAAAGGAGCATCGGATAGGCGATGGGTTTTCCTTCCACCTGTGGACAGGGGAGAACCTGCGAGAAACGTCCAGCGTGAACGGGACGTGCGGTTCAGAAGACCCCTGGCTTTCGTCCACTTGCGTGCTCCAACCCTACGATGAGGGGCCTGTCGCGGAGCGGATGCTGACCGCGCCCACCATGATGGAGGCCCTGCGCGCCATGGCCTTGGCCTGGGAACCCGAATGGGCAATTGCCACCTCGCATCAACACCGCGAGCTGGCAGTCCCAGGGTTTCCACATCCCGGCACCTTCGTGGGGTGGCTCATGTACTTCTCACGGATGAGAGGAAAGGTACCGCCCCTTCCTTCTCCCGTGCGCATCGAGCCCGTGGAGGACAAGGGCACCCTTGTCCTCCTCACTCCCGAAAAGTTCACCGTCTCTGCCGCGGAGCACCTGGCGTTGGCCTCGCGCGTCCACGAAGTGCTGAACGGAGCGGGGCTGCTCCAGCCGCTGCAGCCCTGGCCAATCAGCGGTTGATGACGAAGCCGCAGGCGGAGTCGAGCGTCACCTTCGCCCCCGACAGGGCCCGGAGCAGCCGGTCGTAGTGCAGGCTCTCCGCGTCGAGCTGCTCCTGCACCGCCTCGTCCGGGAGTCCCTGGTGGCCCAGGGACAGCTTCATCCGGGAGAGGGCCGCGTCCCGCTCGGCCTCGATGGCTTTCTTCGCCTTCGCCGCCAGCTTGCCCAGCTCCGCCTCCGCCACCTTCTTGGCCACCGGCACCGCCGCCTCCACGAAGAGGCTGAAGCCCGGGAAGGCGCGCGCCACCTCGTCGCCCTTGAGCGCCTTGCCGTCCGCCTCCAGCGAGGATAGCAGGCCCGGCTCCGCCTTCGGCCCGCCCTGCCCTTCCGCCACCGCCACGTGCAGCAGCGTCCGCTCCAGGAAGCGCGCGATCTGCCGGCTCGGCACCCGCGCGCCCGGCGAGGTGTCCTCCGGCTCCGGCAACTGCACGTGGTAGAGGAACTCCAGCCCCTTGGCCTTCAGCGTCCCCCGCTTCTCGATGAAGCGGAAGCCGCTGCGCCCGTACGGCCCGTCCCGCAGGAAGCCGAACAGCGCCTCCACCAGCGAGTGGCCTGTCGCGAAGTACTCCAGCTCCTCGGCCTCCACCGCCGTGTCGCGCCAGAAGGTGCCCAGCACCGTCCGGTCCTCCATCACGTCCAGCCCCGGCAGCCCCTCCACGTTGAGCGCGTGGCCGAAGTGGAACGCGCACTGGAAGGCGTCTACCTCATCGTCCGTGTCCACCCGGATGCCCACCCGCTTGGCCAGCTCCGTGACGGTCTCCTCCAGCCGCTCGTCCAGGTCTCTCGCCACGCCCCACAGCCCATCCTCCAGCGCGCCGGTCTCCTCGTCCTCGTCCTCCTCGATGCCCATGCGCGCCTGGGCCCGCGCCACCAGCCGCTCCACCGCCGGCTTGTCGAAGGAGCGCAGGTCCAGCAGCGGATCATACGCGCGCTTCACCTGCGCCCGCGCCGCCTCCACCTTCGCCTTCAGCTCCGCCGCGTACGCCACCCGCGCCTCGCGCGGCAGCAGCGCCAGCTCCGACAGCCGGGGCTCCACCTCCTCCAGCACCGCGTCCAGGCCGCCCACCGTCTCGCCGAACACCCCCACCGCGTCCGCCAGCAGCATCAGCACGTCCGAGGCCAGCGTCCCCGCGGGCTCGAAGACGTGGATCTCCACCGGCTTCGACTGTCCGATGCGGTCCAGGCGGCCAATGCGCTGCTCCACCGTCGCCGGGCTCCACGGCAAGTCGTAGTGCACCAGGTGGTGCGCGAACTGGAAGTTGCGCCCCTCGCCGCCCACCTCCGTGCACAAGAGCACCAGCGGCCCCTCGGGGTCCCGGAAGCGCGCCACCTGCCGGTCCCGTTCCACCAGCGGCAGGTCTCCGTGGTAGCCGAGCGCCTCGATGCCCTCGCGCCCCAGCTCCGCCTGGAGCGCCTCCAGCGTGTCGCGGCTCTCGGTGAAGACCAACACCTTCGCGTCCCGCTCCTGCGCCCAGACGCCGCGCAGCACGCCCAGGAAGGCGGTGAGCTTCGCATCCCGCGCGGGCAGCTTGAGGTTCGCCGCCTTGAGCACCGGGTTCGCGCCCACCGCGCCCGCGAACGCCGCGGAGCTCGACTCCAGCCGCCGCAGCACGTTGGCCAGCGGCGCGCCCCGGAGCGAGGAGCCCGCCAGGGCCGCCAACGCCGCGTCCCGCGTCTTCAACTCCTCGGCGGAGAGCTGCACGGGGTGGCGGTGCAGCCGCCGCGTGGAGAAGCCGCCCACCACCGCGCGCCGGTTGCGCACCAGCCGCTCGGACAGGCTGTAGGTCTCCGCCAGGTGCCCCAGCAGCGCATCCCGCTCCTTCAGCCCCTGGAGCTTCGCGTCCCCGGGGAAGCGCTTGGCCAGCGCCTTCACGGCCGCGGCCGACTCGCCCCCTTCCAGCAGCGCGCGCACCGCGCTCGACAGCTCCTCCTGCCTCGCCAGCCGCTCCTCGAAGCCCTTCACCGTGGGCGCCGTGGCCGCGTCGATGAGGGTGAGCAGCCCGTGGTACTCGGCGGGGTCCAACTGCATGGGCGTCGCCGTGAGGAGCAGGAGCCCCCAGCTGTTCTCCGCCAGCCCCTGGGCCGCCTCGAAGGCCTTCTCGCCCTTGAGGTGGTGCGCCTCGTCGATGATGACCAGGTCCCAGAACGCCTCGTCCTCGGCCACCGCGCGCCGGTGCTCCTCGGTGCGCGAGAGCAGCTCCAGGCTCGTCACCACCAGCGGGAAGCGCTCCCACGGGGAGACGTCCGGCTGCTCCTTCAAGGACTGGGCGTACCGGTCCGAGTCCATCAGCGTGAAGAGCTGGTTGAACTTGTGGAACAGCTCCACCAGCCACTGCACCGTCAGGTGGCTGGGCGCCACCACCAGCACCCGGCGCGCCAGCCCCGCGAGCCGCAGCGCGCTGAACACCATGCCCGCCTCGATGGTCTTGCCCAGACCCACCTCGTCGGCGAGCACGAAGCGCGGGCGCCGCGCCGACAGCACGCGCTGCACCACGCCCACCTGGTGCGGCTTCACCATGACCCGGCTGGCCAGCAGCGCGCCGAGCGCGTCACAGCGCCGCTCGTCGTCCAGCACGAGCGCCTGCTTGCGCAGCGTGAAGGCCTTGGCATCCCCCACCCGGCCCTCGCGCAGGGTGCTGAGCAGGTCCGAGCGCGGCGGCAGGGCGCGCAGCTCGGACTCGGGCATCTCGTCCTCCTCGCCCGTGTCCGTGTAGCGGATGACGTAGCGGCGCAGCCCCCGGGCGCCTGGCTCCTCGTTCACCACGGTGGCCTCGCGCCCCTTGGCGGTGACGATGGGCTCTCCGGCGGGCAGCGCATAGGACACCAGGGCCCCGCCCTTGGTGGACACGAGCACCGGCGCGTCCTCCCGCGACGGAAAGAAGATGACCGCCTTGGCGCCCTCCTCCATCAGCGCGGCGAGATGCCCCACGCCCCACTCGGGCTGGGGGAGGTAGCGGACCTTGAGACCTTCGACGAGAGACATGGGACGTCCGGGTGCGGAAGAGTAAAAAAGGGGGTTCGCCTCTTAACCTCCTGGCTGGCGGATGGCCACTCCGCGGCCACCGGGAAATCCCCAGCCCCTGGAACCCGGCAGCCTGGCGGGCCTCCGGGAGAGCCGTCCCCTAGACCTCCTCGAACCATGTGCCCGTGGCGTTCATGCGCTCCAGGGCGTTCTTGATCTCCTCGGAGACAACCAGGGTGCCTGACCACCCTTCAAGCCGGAACACCTGAGCGTTCCCTACCTTCGTTTTGTCGATGCGCAGGCGATCCACGCCCATGTACTGCCCCACCTTGGAGGGAACCCCATCCTCCGGCGTCCAGAAGCTGACCTCGGACGCCTGTTCATCGATGCATCGGATGAGGCGCGTCGCCACAAGGACGAGGTACTGATCCGGCTGGCCCTCGATGTCCGCTGGGATGAGTTGCACATCCCCGGCGGCCAACTCCGACAGCAGGGAAGCCACCTTGACGTGGACGACGGGGATCCTCAATCCCGCCCCGGAGTAGTCCAGGCGCCTGCCTGGAATCTCGATGGGGATTTTCAACCGTCCCTCGACATGTACAGGCATCCCTCGCTTGAAATCCCAGTCATGCACCTTGTGGCCATGACCATCGATGGGCGTATCGAGATGCCAGCGGTGAGGAAACTCAACGTCGTCGGTGAGTTTGAAGAAACGCTGGGCCATACGGCAAGAAGCACCGCAGGAACCTCCGCATGCAAGCCGAGGAGGGGCGAGGAGGCACGCCCCTCCCCGCTCCCCTCCGCGCAAAGCCTCATGCTGTCCAGCTATTGACAGACGCCCCTGCCGAAAGGGCAATATCTCCCCAACGCGGGCAAAGGAATGCTCGCGGTTCGACCGCACGTGAGCGGAAGCACGGTCTCTGCGGGGGGGGAGTTCACATCATGCGCCGCCGGAACTTCATGCCACGTGCAGGGATTGGACTGTCCGCCCTTGCCCTGTCCGGGCTGCTGCCCCTCACCGCGCTGGCGCTGGCCCTGCTCTCGCTGCCCAGCACGTACGCCGACGCCCTGCCGCTCACGTTCGTCCCCGGCCTGCTGCTCCTCGGCAGCCTCCTCGTCCTCAACGGCACCGCCCCGCGCCTGACCCTGTCCACCTCCAGCGCCTCGCCCCACCGCGTGGAGCGCGTCGAGGCCCTCTTCACCGCCGCCGGCCGCATCCTCCCCTCGGTCCAGTCCCCCGAGCTGCTCGCTCGCGCCCTGGCCCGCCTCTGCGTGCCCGAGGCCGCCGATGCCTGCCTCCTGCTCCTCTCCGGCGAGGAGGGCACCCCGAAGACCGTGGCCTCCGCGCACGCCTGCGCCGAGCTGGAGCCGCGCCTGGAGGAGTTCGCGCGCCTGCTGGCCTCGCACCGCGAGGGCCGCATCGCCCGCGCGCTCACCACCGGCCAGGGCCAGCGCTTCGACCAAGGCGCCCTGGAGCGCCTGTGCCGCGAGACGCCCGAGGGCCAGTTCCTCCGCGCCTTCTCCGTGCGCTCCTGCCTCGCCCTCCCCCTCACCGTGGGCCCCCAGGTGCTCGGCGTCCTCGTGCTG
Source organism: Allostigmatella hybrida (assembly GCF_020103775.1). Classification (NCBI taxonomy): domain Bacteria; kingdom Pseudomonadati; phylum Myxococcota; class Myxococcia; order Myxococcales; family Archangiaceae; genus Allostigmatella; species Allostigmatella hybrida. Next base: position 170,677 of record NZ_JAHXBH010000001.1, on the reverse strand, counting down.
ATGTCCATCCGCGACCGGCGCAGCTACAGCGCCGTGGATCAAGCCTTCATGGAGGCCCTCGCGGGCCGCGCCGCCCTCACCCTGGACAACCTGCGCCTGAAGGCCGAGGCCCAGCGCACCCTGGAGTTCATCGGCGTCGCGGCGCACGACCTGGGCAACCCGCTGTGCGCGCTCCAGCTGCGGCTGCGGCGGCTGCGCACCCTGGCGGGCACCCCCGAAGGCAAGCTCCAGGAAGGGCTCACCCACGCCGAGCAGGAGACGCGGCGGCTGGGGCAGCTCGTGCACAACCTGCTGGACCTGTCCCAGGTGGACAGCGGCGCGCTCCGCCTGGAGAAGGAGCCCTTGAATCTCTCCGCCCTGGCCCAGCAGCTCGCGGAGCGCCACGCGGACCAGGCCCAGGCCAGCGGGTGCACGCTCACCGTGCACGCGGGGCCCAGCACCCCGGGGCCCTGGGACCGGCTGCGCCTGGAGCGCGTGGTGACCAACCTGCTCAGCAACGCCTTCAAGTTCGGCCGCGGCGCCCCCGTGGTGCTGAGCGTCCACGACGAGCCCGGCCACACCCTCTTGAAGGTGAAGGACCACGGCATCGGCATTGCCCCCGAGGCCCAGCAGCGCATCTTCGGCCGCTTCGAGCGCGCCCCCAGCGCCGAGCGCCAGGCAGGCGTGGGGCTTGGCCTCTACATCGTCCGCCAGCTCATCCACGCCCACGGCGGCACCATCCGCGTCTCCAGCCAGCCCGGAAAGGGCACCGAGTTCACCGTCCGCCTGCCCCACTCCCCGGCTTCCACGTAAACCCAGAGGCCCCAGGGTGTAGGCCCCCGTGCGGAAGTCGTCTCCTCAACGGTGTCTCATTCCCATGTAAAGACAAAAATACATTTTGAATAAACCTGCTGTTCAGCGGGCTCGCACTCTTTCTCATTCTCTTGTGTCGTTCCGTTAGAAGCGGATATTATCCGTGTGGCTCGAAAAGGCCTCTCCCGGAGCCTCTGGTGGGCATGAATTCCACCCCTGTGGGCTCACATCCAAAGTGACACCTCGGAGCCGGGAAGCCAGGGCGCATACCGCGCCCAGTGAGAGTGGAGGAGGGGCCACCATGCGTGGAACGAACGCACCGACCGTGAAGGGCAATGCTCCCGGCAACGCGGGCTCAACGCTGGGTGTGCTGCTGGTGGCACTGCTGCTGAGCACCGCCTGCGGCGGGCCCGAGGCGCTCTCCGAGGCGCAGCCTGCGGAGCTGGGCACCGGCGAGGCGCTGGAGGCGCAGGCCCAGGCGCTCTCGGACGAGGGCGAGCGGCGCGGCTCGCCGAAGGCGGCGCTGGGCGTGGCGCTGGAGGTGGAGGACGGGGTGGGCATGCCGCTGCGCGTGCGCGCCGGGCAGACGGTCTACATCAACCAGATCGACATCCGCTCCAGCGTGGCCGCCTCGAGGGACGAGGGGCTCGCGGGGCTGGTGCGCATCGGCGACTTCGCGGGCCTGGGCTGGCTGGGCGTGCGCAAGGTGGATGAGGAGTTCGAAATCCTGAGCGGCGAGGAGGGCTACAAGCGCCGGCGCTTCTACCGGAACGCGGCGTGGATGGACCTGCCGAGCGGCTTCTTCGTGGAGCCGGTGGACGAGGCGGGCCGGCTCACCGGCGCGCCCATCTTCCTGAACGCCGGCCAGAACGGCCAGCGCCAGGACACGGACGATTTCTTCGTGCGCCGCTTCCGCGCCATCCAGTGGACGTATGACTGCCCGGCGCTGCACGACTGCACCGGCGCGTCCAACTACCTGGAGGAGGCGCTGCTGGAGCTGCGCAACGCCCGCACGCAGGCCAAGCAGAAGACCCTGGCGCTCAACGCGAAGACCCAGGGGCTGCGCCTGCGCTGGACGCTGCGCCCCTTTTCCGCGTACACCATCCCCGTGGAGCAAGTGGCCCAGCCGGCGTATGACTACGGCTTCTCCATGGACGTGACGCCCGTGACGCCGCCCCTCAAGGACGGCACCTACGCGCCCGGCACGGCCGTCACCTTCCGGCTGACCTTGAAGGATGGGTCGGGCAAGCGGCTCCACCCAGTGGGTTGGCTTCCCACGTACAATGATGTCATCTTTGGCGCCAACGACGCGGGCATCCAGTACTACCGCGCCTTCTTCGACCCGACCGCGACGTATTACCGCAGGAAACACCGCGAACGCATGATGATGGCGCAGATCATCGGCCCGGCGCAGCGCATCCAGCCCATCCGGGCCATCATCGACATGGACGCGTTCGTGGACCCCGCCGTGGACGTGCAGACCATCAGCACCGCGGCCCAGGATGGCGTCTTCTCCCAGTTCCGGACGTTTCCCAGCGCCAACAAGCTGTTCGGCGGCGCGTTCGATCCAGTGCACGCCGCCTGGGCCGCCCCGGTCAGCGACACGTGGACCTTCACCGTGCCCGCCAACGCCGAGCCCGGCACCTACCTGGTCACCGTCAAGGGCCGCCGCGTGTTCCTCGGCGAGGACATCCCGTCCAGCAAGACGGTGGAAATTCAGGTGGGCACGAAGCAGCGCACCCAGCCGGCGCTCACCACGGGCCCGTGCAACACCTGCCACAGCGAGGGCGGGGAGCTCTCCACGGTGCTGCACGGCAACGACAACCGCGCCGCGTGTGCCGCGTGCCACGCGCCCCTGGGCTTCGAGCTGGAGGGCCCCGTCTTCGTCCGCGTGCACTTCGTGCACAGCCGCTCCGAGCGGGTGGACACCTCCTTGGCGCAGTGCAGCAAGTGCCACCTGACGAAGCAGAGCGTGCAGCGCACCAGCAAGGCCGCGTGCCTCTCGTGCCACAAGAGCTACCCGAAGAGCCACGAGCAGAGTTTTGGCCCCATCACGAGCATGTACGTGGGGGGGGGCCGCGAATCCTTCCAGCAGTGCACCAGTACCTGCCACACTACACACCCGCAGAGCGGCCTCTAGCCGCCTCCTGCACCACCCTTTTTGGAGGTCCTCCATGGCGCAAGTGAAGATGCAGACGGCTCGAACCACGTTGAAGGAGCCGGCCGCTGCCGCGGAGGACCTGTTCAAACAACTGGGGGGTGTGGTCCCCAAGCTGGTGATGATGTACGCCTCGCGTGAGCGGGACCAGGTGGCCCTCAACCGCGCCGTGCGCGAGCGGCTGCCCAAGGGCTGCCGCCTGGTGGGCTCCACCACCGGCGGCGAGCTGGACAACTCCGGCATCTACTACGGCACCGTGGTGCTCGGCGCGCTCTGGGGCGACTTCGACGTGGGCGTCGGCCTGGGCACCGGCCTCACCAATGACGCGGTGTCCGCCGGCGGCGCCGCCATCAAGCGCGCGTGCGAGGAGCTGGGCGTGCGCCAGGGCGACCTGGATCCGCGCAAGTACGTGGGCCTCGTGATTGACGACGGCTTCCGCTACAAGAAGGAAGAGCTGCTGCTGGGCATCCTCGAGAAGAACCAGACGCTGGTGCTCGTGGGCGGCGGCGCCAGCGACGACAACCGCGATCCGGCCAAGCAGTCCGCCGTGCTGCACGTGGACGGCGAGGTGGCCACCGACGCGGTGCTCGTGGCCCTCTTCCGCACCAACGCCCCCTGGGGCGCGCTGCGCTCGCACTGGTACATCCCCACCAACGAGCGGATGACCATCACCAAGGTGGACGAGACGCACACGCGCGCGCTCGAAATCGACAACAAGCCCGCGGCGCTGCGCTACGCCGAGATGCTCGGCGTGGAGCCGACCGACCTGGAGTTCGGCACCCCGAAGGGCTTCGCCGTGCGCCCGACCGCCCTCAAGGTCGGCCGCGAGTACTTCATCCGCACCCCGTGGAAGCCCATCCTCGAGGACAACTCCATCCTCTTCGCCAACCTGCTGGAGGAGGGCAGCGAGCTGGAACTGATGAAGTTGGGTGACATGGCCGGGATGACCAAGCAGTTCTTCGCCGAGGAATTGCCGCGCCGCGTCCCCAACCCCCAGGCCGCCCTCCTGTTCCACTGCGGTGGGCGGATGTGGTACGCGCACGCCACAGGTAAGGTCCCCGAGCTGGCCGAGACCTTGCGCTTCGCCCCCACGGCGGCTGGAATGAATGTGCAATTCGAGATCTACTCCGGGTTCCACATCAACACCACGCTGACCGTCTTGGCGTTCGGGTCCAATTAACCGATGAGCTCCTCCTCCGTGCAGGCCGAAGGATCGACCCCTCGCATTCTGCTGCTCACCAGCGATCGCGAGACCGAACAGATTCAGAACGCGTTGAACGCCTCCTCCCTCAAGGTCCAGGTGGAGCGCGTCGTCACGCCCGAGGCGCTCCTTCCGTCCTTCTCGCGCCCCTGGGCGCTGGCGGTGATGGGCTCGGAGTCCCCGCTCACCCTCGCGCAGTTGCAGCAGGCCCGCCGCGACGCGAGCGTCTACTTCCCCTTCGTGGTGCTGGCCAAGAAGTGGAGTGACGAGGCCTTCCAGGCCGCCATCCAGGCCGGGGCCTCGGACTTCCTGACGGAGGAGCAGCTCGGGCGGCTCGCGATGATTGTCCAGCGCGAGCTGCGCCCCACCACGACGTTCGCCGATGAGAAGCACCTGCCCATCGACACCATCCTCGACAACCTGCCCTTCATCGTCTTCGTGAAGGACGCGAAGGACCTGCGGTTGAAGATGGTGAACCGCACCTTCGCCGAGCGCTTCAAGACGACGAAGCAGTGGCTGCTGGGCAAGCTCGACCACGACTACTTCCCGCCGGAGCAGGCCACCGCCTTCATGGCGGATGACCGGGAGGTCATCACCAACAAGAAGATGAAGACGTTCGACGAGGTGGCCCGCGTCGTCGACACGGACCGCCTGTTCGCCACGCGCAAGGTGCCCATCACCAACGCGCAGGGCGAGGTGCTCTACGTCATGGGCGTGACGGAGGACGTCTCCGAGCGCCGCAAGAGCGAGGAGATCCTCCGCAACTCGAAGGCAGAGCTGGAGGCCGCCAACCTCAAGCTCGCCGAGAGCCTCGAGGAGCTCAAGCGCTCGCGCGCCGTCTCCGCGCGCTCGCTGGCCAGCTACCAGCAGCGCGCGCTGCAGATGGAGATCATCCGCCAGCAGAACGAGGACCTGGACAAGCTCGCCACGGACCTGGCCATCTCCAAGCGCAACGAGGAGGAGCGCGCCCGTGAGGCCGAAGGCGCCGCGCGGCTCAAGAGCGAGTTCCTGGCCAACTTCAGCCACGAAATCCGCACGCCGCTCAACGGCATCATCGGCTACTGCGACCTGCTCATGCGCGAGGAGGGCAGCCGCCTCACCGCGCACGGCCGCCGCGACCTGAACGTCGTCAAGACGAACGCGAAGACGCTGCTCGCGCTCATCAACGACATCCTCGACCTGTCCAAGATTGAAGCGGGCCGCGTGGAAGTCGTCGTCGAGCGCGTGGACGCGCAGGAGCTGGGCGAGGAGTGCCTCGCCACGGTGCGCGAGTACGTGAAGGGCCGCGACGTGGAGCTCACGCTGCACGTGGAGGAGCGCGCGCGCTACCTCAACACGGACGCGCTGAAGATGCGGCAGGTGATGCTCAACCTCTTGAGCAACGCCGCGAAGTTCACCGAGTCCGGCGAGGTGTCCCTGGGCATGCGCGCCGAGGGCAACGAGTTCGTGATGACGGTGGAGGACACCGGCGTGGGCATGCCGGCCGACCAGCTGCCGTACATCTTCGAGAAGTTCCGCCAGGTGGACGGCTCCACCACGCGCAAAGTCGGCGGCACGGGCCTGGGCCTGGCCATCGTGCGCGAGCTGAGCAAGGTGCTCGGCGGCAACGTGACGGTGTCCAGCGTGCTGGGCCGCGGCTCCACCTTCACGGTGCGGCTGGCCGGGGTGCTGGAGGGCGAGATGCAGGGCGCGCCCGCCCCCGAGCTGGAGAAGATGGTGTCCGTGGAGGACGTGGCGGCGCAGCTGGCGCCCCTGGCCGCGGGCAGCACCGTGCTGGTGGTGGACGATGATCCGCTCATGCAGCAGCTCGTCTCGGGCCAGCTGGAGCCCGCGGGCTTCAAGGTGGTGCCGGCCGATGACGGCGTGAACGCGCTGCGCCTGGCACGCGAGGTGAAGCCCCAGGCCATCATCCTGGACATCCACCTGCCCAAGCTCGACGGCTGGAGCGTGCTCAGCCAGCTCAAGAGCGAGCCCACGCTGTCGGGCATCCCCGTCATCCTCGTGTCCGTGGAGGAGCAGCGCGCGCGCGGCTACTCCCTGGGCGCGTGCGAGTACCTCGTCAAGCCCGTGGAGCCCGACCACCTGGTGGACGTGGTGACGCGCACCCTGGGCACCGCGGCCCTGGCCAGCGGCGAGGTGCTGGTGGTGGATGACGACGCCAGCACGCGCGAGCTCGTCAGCCGAAGCCTGCGCCGCGCGGGCTTCTCCACCAGCGAGGCCCACAGCGGCGAGGACGCGCTGCTCAAGGCGCGCGTGTCGCCGCCGGTGCTCGTGGTGCTCGACCTGATGATGCCCAACCTCGACGGCTTCGAGGTGCTGCGCCGCCTGCGCTCGGACAAGCTGAACATGCCGGTGGTGGTGCTCACCGGCAAGACGCTGTCCGCCCAGGAGCAGGCCACCCTGCGCGACGGCTTCATCGCCTTCGTGCGCAAGGGCGGCCACGCGCTCGAGGACGTCATCGGCCAGGCCAAGACGCTGCTGCTCCAGCAGCGCGCCGCCTCCCCGTCCCGCATCCCGCGCATCCTCTACGTGGAGGACAACCCCCAGAACCGCGACATCGTCCGGCGCTACCTCGGCGGCACCTACGAGCTGCTGGAGGCGGAGGACGGCGAGCACGGCCTGGAGCGCGTGCAGCGCGAGACGCCGGACCTGGTCCTCATGGACCTGTCCTTGCCCCGCGTGGACGGCTGGGAGGCCACCCGGCGCCTGAGGGCGCTGCCCGCGGCCATCTCCAAGGTGCCCGTCATCGCCGTCACGGCCCATGCCGGCCGCGAGTACCAGGACAAGGCCATGGCGGCCGGCTGCGACGCCTACCTGACCAAGCCCCTGGATCGCGAGCAGCTGCTCGACACCATCCGGAAGCACCTGGGGAAGCCCCATGCCTGAAGGGAAGTTGCGCGTCCTGGTCGTGGATGATGATCCCGACCTGCTTGATTTGGTGGCGCGCTCGCTGAGCGCCCATGGCATCGAGGTGGAAACCCACCCCTCGGCCCTGGGCGTCTCCAACCGCGTCCGGGACACCGTCCCGGACGTGGTGCTCATCGATGTGAATTTCCCCGCCCTCAAGGGCGACAAGGTGGTGTCCCTGGCGCGCTTGAGCGCGCCCAAGGACACCCGCTTCATCCTGTATTCGGCCTCCGATGAGGCCCAACTGCGCTCGCTTGCCCTGTCGTCAGGCGCAGACGGTTACTTGTCCAAGAGTGTTCAGGGCGCTGAACTGGCGCAGAAGATCCACTCCTTCCGCCTCCAGCCGCGCCCCGCAGTGGTCCTTGTCTGAAGTTCCGTCCCCTTTCCGGCTGTCCGACTTCCCTCGAATTGCCAGAGCTCTCCCGGAGGGCCCCCCGTCGTGCGTACCCCCGACTACAGTGAGGCTGAAAAACTACGGCGCCAGTTGGAGTCGCCGATGTTCAACGCGCTGTTGAAGAAGTGGGTCGGCAAAGGAGAACTCGATTACGAGGTCTACCTGAAGACGCCGACCCTGCTGAATCTGCAGACGCCGTCCGAACAGCTCGTGCACCACGACGAGCTGCTCTTCCAGCTGACGCACCAGGCGCAGGAGCTGTGGCTCAAGCTGGTCTCCATGGAGGCGGTGGAGGTCGTCGCGGAGATGGACGGCGACCTGCTCTGGCCCGCCACGGGCCGGCTGGAGCGCATGCTTCGCGCCATGCGCTGCCTGGTGGCGGAGATGAACATCCTGGAGACGATGACTCCGGACACCTACCAGATCATCCGCCGCAGCCTGGGCAACGGCAGCGGGCAGGAGTCGCCGGGCTACAACGCCCTGCGCCTCGCCGCGGACGGGCTGGAGGCGGCGCTGGAGCGCGTGCTGACGCGGCGCCAGCTGCGGCTCCTGGACGTCTACAAGGTCGGCGCCTACGGCTCCGAGGACTTGAAGCGCGTGTGCGAGCAGCTGGTGGACCTGGACGAGCTGTTCCAGAACTGGCTCTACACGCACTACCAGATGGTCCGCCGCATCATCGGCGTGGACCGCTCCATCAAGGCGCTGGACGGGCTGCCCACGCAGGTGCTCGCGGGCCGCATGACGCTGCCGCTCTTCCGCAAGCTGTGGGAGGTGCGCGTGGAGATGACCAACGCGTGGAAGCGCGACGGCGGGTACCAGCCCGGCGTGAACCGCCCCGCGGACAGCACCGGGCAGGCCCCGGCCCAGGCGGCGCTTCCGCCGTCCCCGCCGCCCCTGTCACCGCCCCCGCCGCCCGCGGTGCTCCCGCCGCCCGTGACGGTGTCGGTGTCCACGGCGCCGCCCTCGCAGGCGCCCTCGGATGACCCCTGGTCCAAGCCCGAGCCGCCCACCTCGCGCCGGGGCTTCGGGGACCCGACCACGGCCACGCCGCCGCCCATCCCCGCCGCGGTGCCCACCTCCGAAGACCCGTGGTCGCGCCCCGAGCCGCCCACCTCGCGCCGCGTCTCTGGCGAGCCGCAGGAAGAAGCGGCCAGCTCGCCGGAGGCCGAGGCCCGGCCCACCCGCCCCCCGAAGGCCCAGGGACAGCTCTGATGACCGGCAAGACGCTCCAGGCCCTGCGGGCCGAGTTCCCGCTGCTCCAGACGTGCACCTACCTCAACAGCAACTCCACCGGGGCGTTCCCCCGGGGCATGGAGGCGGTGCTCCAGCGCTACGCCCGCACGATGCAGGAGTGGCGGGACGAGGTGTGGGAGGGCTGGTGGGCCGACTGGCACGCTTACGCGGACGCGGTGGCGCGCTTCATCGGCGGGCCCCCGGGCTCGGTGGTGACCGACGGCAACCTCACCACGCTGATGGGCCGGCTCGGCACGTGCTTCGACTTCCAGGGGGAGCGGCGCCGCGTCGTCATCACCGGGCTGGAGTTCCCCACGGTGCCCTTCCTGTGGAGCGGCTTCTCGCGCTACGGCGCGGAGACCGTGGTGGTGCCCGCCGAAGGCAGCCGCGTGGACGCGGAGGCGCTGTGCGCCGCCATCGACGAGCGCACGCGCATCGTCAGCCTGTGCCACGCCAGCTTCGCCACGGGCGCGCTCATGGACCTGGAGCCGGTGGTGAAGCGCGCGCACGCGGTGGGCGCGCAGGTGGTGGTGGATGCCTACCAGTCCGTGGGCGCCGTCCCCATTGATGTCAGCGCGCTGGGGGTGGACTTCCTGCTGGGCGGCGCGCACAAGTGGATGTGCGGCTCGGTGGAGAGCGCCTTCCTGTACGTGCGCCCGGACCTGACGGACTCGCTGCGGCCGGCCGCCACCGGGTGGATGGCCGGTGAGAACCCGCTCACCTTCGAGCCCGCGAAGGCCTGGGCCCCCACGGCGCGGCGGCTCGCGGGCGGCACCCCGGCGGTGCTGCCCTCGCAGCTCTCTCAGGTGGGGCTCGACCTGCTCAACGCCGCGGGCATCCACACCATCCGCGAGCACTCGCTGCGCTGCACCGCGCGGGTGATGGCGCGCGCGGACGAGGCGGGCCTGCCCGTGGTGACGCCGCGCCAGGACGCCCACCGCGCCGGCATCGTCACCCTGCGCTTCCCCGGCGACGCGCAGGTGGCGCGAAGGCTGGTGGCGGGCGGCTTCGTGTGCAGCTACCGCGGCGGCCTGCGCGTGGCGCCGCACTTCTACAACACCCTGGAAGAGGTGGACCTGTTCATGGACCGGCTCGTGGCCGAGGCCCGGAAGGAGGCGGCATGAGCACACAAGCCGCCTCCCCGCGTGCGCTCTTGCACCTGCTGTTCAACGGCGCGCGCGCCCTCGACGTGGTGCAGACGGCGCACCAGCTCGGGCTGCTGGAGGCCCTGGAGCGGGGGCCGGTGACGCTCGGGGCGCTGTGCGAGAAGCAGGGCTTCGTGCCCGGGCGCCTCTACAAGTTCCTCGACTGCCTGGAGAGCCTGGGGCTCGTGCAGCGCGAGCAGACCACGGACGCGCTCGTGGAGGCGCGCTACACGGCGGCGCCGGGCCTGAGCGCGGCGGCGGAGGCCGTGGTGGGCCCGCGCTCGCTGGAGAGAGACAGAGAGAAGTACGACTGGCGCGCGCTGCACGGGCACCTGCCGGAGGTGCTCCGGGGCGAGCGGAGCATGCCGCGCGAGTCCTTCGACTGGCCGCCGAGCACCCCGGAGCAGGTGGCGGGCTTCGAGGCCAGCATGGCCGCGGGGCTGGGCCCCATCCTCGAGGTGTTCCGCACGCACGGCACCAAGCTGTGGCGCCCCGGCCAGAGGCTGCTGGAGGTGGGCGGCGGGGACGGGACGCTGGCGGCGCGCCTGGTGGAGGAGCACCCCGGGCTCACCGTGGACGTCTACAACCTGCCCTCCACCGAGGGGCTGGTGGCGCGCACGCGCGAGAAGCACGCGCTGGGAGACCGCCTGGGCTTCGTGGGCGGAGACTTCCTGCGCGAGCCGCTGCCCGGCGGCTATGACGCCCTCTCCTTCGTGCGCGTGCTGCACGACTGGCCCGCGGAGACGGCGCGCCAGCTCATGACGGCCGCGTACGCGGCGCTGCCCTCCGGCGGCCGCATCCTCGTCTGCGAGGAGTTCCGCACCCAGGAGCGCCTGGCGGCCCAGTTCTTCTGGACCTACTTCCTCATGGGCGTGGACAGCTGCGTGAGCCGGCTGCGCGAGGTGGAGTTCTACCTTCAGGCCTTCAAGGACCTGGGCTTCCAGCGGGCCGAGGTGCTGCCCGGGCCGTTCGAGATCATCACCGCCACCAAGCCGTAGGGAAGCCGGCTCGGGATGAGGGGGGGTACCAACACCATCCCGGCCAGTGGCAACAGCCTGCACACACGAGAGTGTTCCAGAGTGCCCCTTCCCCCCCCATTGGACTTCAGTCCACCATCGAACAGCGCACCAGCCCGTCATCCGACGGCGGGGCGCTCCAGGCCGAGCTGGCACGCCAGCATCGCCATCTGCGTGCGGTTCTCCACCTTGAGCTTGCGGTAGATGCTGGTGATGTGGGCCTTCACCGTGCGCTCGGTGATGTCCAGGCAGGCGGCGATCTTCAGGTTGTCCGCCCCGGTGGCCACGTAGCGCAGCACCTCGAACTCGCGGGGGGTGAGCCGCCGGACCCCCGAGTCCTCGGTGGCCTGATCCGTCTCTGCGGCGCCGGTGGAGAAGGACGTCAGCGGACGCAGGCTCTCGCCCTGCGCCACCCGCGTCACCGCCTCCACCAGCTCCGTGCAGCCCACGTGCAGCTTGCACAGGTAGCCGGCGGCGCCGGCCTGGAAGCACCGCTCGATGACCTCGGTGTCCTGGTTGGCGGACAGCACGAGCGAGCGCACGCCCGGGAAGAAGTCATGCAACAGCTCCACCGCCCGGACGCCATCCGTCATGCGGTCCTGCTGGGTGCGCTCGAGCCTCAAATCCACGAGCGCCACGTCCGGCGGATGCTGGCGCGTGCGCGCCATGAACTCCTCGACGTTCGAACAGCTCGCCACCACCTCGAAGCCCGACCCCTCGCAGAGCGACACGAGGCTCTCCAGGAAGACTTGCTGGTCCTCCAGGATTCCCACCCGGATTGAACTGTCCGCCATAAGCATTCTCCTCACCCTCAAGCACTACCAATCACGTCAACTGTAATGCACCGCTACGGGAAGAAAGAGGCCGTCTCTCTCAACTCCCGGCAACTTGTTCAAATCAATAAATACCCCCCGGGGGCTCCGAATAGTTCCCGAGTCCAATGGCAGACCCCGCCGAAAGGGACCAACCTGTCAGGTCAAACCCAACGGGGCACCGGCCCCTTGCCCCTCCCGCACGCCCTGGGCTACAGCCGAGCCCAATGGCCAGCAAGCCTCCCCGCGACGACGAACTCGAAGCCATCCTCGAGAAGGTACGGCAGGTCCGGAACTTCGACTTCCGGAACTACAAGCGGGCCACGCTCCAGCGCCGCATCGAGCGGCGAATGGCCGCCACGCGCTGCCGGACCCGGTCCGCGTACCTGGCCCTGCTCGAGCGGGACACGAACGAGGTCAACACCCTCGTCTCCTCCATGCTCATCAAGCTCACCACCTTCTTCCGGGACCCGGAGGTGTGGGAGTCGCTCCGGAAGGTGGTGAAGGAACTGGTGCGCAAGCGCCGGCCCGAGCAGGAGCTGCGCATTTGGAGCGCGGGGTGCGCCACCGGCGAGGAGGCGTACTCCATTGCCATTGCCGCCGCCGAGGCCATGGGCCCCGGCATGCCTGGCACGGAGCTGAAAGTCTTTGGCACCGACGTGGACGAGGGCGCCATCGCTTTCGCGCGGCGGGGCGTGTACACTCTCCAGCAGCTAGAAGGGTGCAGCAAGGAGCAACTGGCGCGGTGGTTCCTGCCCGCCAGTGGGGGGTATGCAGTGCGCAAGGGGATCCGCCGTTCGGTCATCTTCGGGGTGAACAACCTTGTCTCCGACGCGCCCGTTTCGCGGATTGATCTCATCCTCTGCCGCAACGTCTTCATCTACCTGGACTCGGAACTCCAGAAGCGGGCGCTGGCGCGCTTCCACTTCGCGCTGCGCCGGGACGGCGTGCTGGCCCTGGGCCGCTCGGAGCTCATCCCCTTCGCGGCCAAGCTCTTCGCGCCGGAGGACCTGCCCCGGCGCATCTACCGCAAGGATGGGCGGCAGGAGCTGCCCTGGGCGCCCCAGCACCAGGGGGTGCCCTCGAGCGAGCCCCAGGAGCCCTCCCGGCGTTCCGCGGATGCACTGCCTCCCCCATCCCCCCAACACGCGTTCCTGCGCGACGTGCTCGACTCGCACCCCTGTCCGCTCATCGCCACGGACGGCCAGGGCACCATCACCCTGTTCAATCAGGCCGCCGCGCGGCTGTGGGACTGCCATGCGAAGGACGTCACCGGCAAACGGCTGGTGCCCCTGGCGCTGCCCGGGCTGAGCCAGAAGCTGCTGGTGGAGCAGAGCGCCCGCGTGAAGGCCGGCCGCTCCGAGCGCGAGTCGGGGGACGGAATCCTGGAAGTCCCCGGTGCGGAACCGCTGGCCATCCGGACCCAGGTCGTCCCCCTGCGCTCCGAGTCGGCCGAACACGCCGGGCTGCTGTACGCGGCGCACGATGTGACGGCCCTGCGGAGCCTGGAGCAGAGCCTGCAACGGGCCAACGACGAGCTGAACACCGCCAACCTCCGGCTCCAGAGCTCCAACGAGGAGCTGCGCGCCACCAACGAGGAGCTGGAGACGACCAACGAGGAGCTCCAGAGCGCCAACGAGGAGCTCCAGACGACCAACGAGGAGCTCCAGTCCACCAACGAGGAGCTGGAGACGACCAACGAGGAGCTCCAGTCCACCAACGCCGAGCTGGACACCACCAACCGGGAGCTGGCCCACCGCACCCAGGAAATCGACGCGATGGACTTCTGCCAGCACACCCTCATCCGGACCGTCTCCGCGGGGGTGGTGGTGCTGAGCGCCACCGGCCATATCACCGCGTGGAACCTGGCCGCCGAGCGGCTGTTGGGCCTCACGGAGCGGGAGGCCATCGGACAGCTGCTGTGGACCCTGCGCATTCCCGCCCTCAGCCGGTCCCTGCTGAGCCGCCTCCACAAGAACCTGGCCGCCCATCACCCCTTGCGCCAAGAGGAGCTCCGCTACCAGCTCCCTCAGGGGGGCCGGGGCCGCGCCACGCTGGTGGCCACCCCCTTGATCCTGGACTCCCAGGTCCTGGGGGCCGTCATCCTCTTCGAGGACACGACGCGGCTGAGCACCCTGTCGCAAGAAAACCGGGAACTGAAGGAGCGATTAAAGGCATGAGCCCCCGCCGCCTTCCCTCGCGTTCTTCTCCGGGCTTCCCCCGGGTGCCCGAGGCCGGGCCTCAGGGTGCCCTGCTGCGCAAGTATCAGGAGCTGACCACCAAGCACGAAGCCCTGGTGCACCGGCTGGAGGCCCGGAACGAAGAGCACATTTCTTCCTACCAGCTCTCCACCTGGGCCCTGGAGACCACCGCGAGCGCGCTCGTGCTGCTGCGGGCCGGGTCCACGCTGCAGGCCAACCGGCGCTGGCATGCGCTGGCGCGCACCGGCCCCTGGCAGTTGCTGAGCCAGGGCAAGGCCACGGGCCTTGTCATGGCCACCTTGCGCCAGGTGGCCTGCCATGAAGCCGGCATCCTGCTCGCCTCGGAAGACCGGGGGGTCCGCGTCCAGCGCTACCAGAAGCAAGGCTCGGACGAGACCCTGGAGATCCGCGTGGAGCGGGCAGGTCCCCAGGCGCCTGTGCGCCCTACCCAGATGGCCCTGGCCCTCATCCACGACGTCACCCAGGAGATGCGTCACACGGCCGAGCTGGAGCAAGCGCGCGCCTCGCTGGCCCGGCAAGAGCAGATGAAGACGCTGGGGGAGATGTCCTCGGGCATCGCGCATGATCTCAACAACACCCTGAACGCCATGCGGCTCCGGCTGGAGCTGCTCCAGCGGGACGCGGCGGTCACGGCGCTTCAGGCCCATCACCTGAAGGCCCTCATGCAGATCGTCTCCGACGCGGGCCTGCGCGTGCGCCATCTGCAGGAGTTCTCCCGGCAGCAGACCGAGCCCAGCCAGGAGCGGGCGCTGCTCCACGACGTGGCCCGCGAGGCCACGGAGCTGGCGCGCGACAGCATCGCGCACCAGGCCCGGACCGGCGTCAAGGTGCACCTCGTGAACGAGGTGCCCGTGCTGCCCGCGGTGAATGGCGAGCCCTCGGACCTGCGCTACGTCTTCCTCAACCTGCTGCTCAACGCGCGGGATGCCATGCCCCGGGGAGGAACGGTCTACCTGCGCGGCAGCGCCAGCCGCTCACGGGTGGTCATCACCGTGGAGGACGAGGGCACGGGCATTGCCGAGGCCCACCTGGACAAGCTCTTCCTGCCCTTCTTCACCACCAAGGGGAACAAGGGCACGGGCCTGGGCCTGTCCATGGCGTATGGCGCCGTGTCGCGGACGGGGGGCACCCTCACCGCGGGCAACCGCCCCAAGGGGGGCGCGGTCTTCACCCTCACCTTTCCCATCCCCCCGGCTGCTCCCGTGCCGGCCCCCGCTCCCGAGCTCCTGGCCTTCCCCCTCCGGCCTCCCTTGTCGGGCCACGTGCTCCTCATCGATGCCGAGCCCGCCAGCCGCGAGGCGCTCCGGTTGGCCCTCGAATCCCTCGGGGTGAGCGTGGAGGCGGTCAACAGCGGGGCCGCGGCGCTGAAGAAGCTGCGCAAGGGCGTCCCCTGGGACGCCGTGTTCTGCGACCTCGAGCTGCCAGGGATGAGCGGGTGGACGGTGGCCCAGCGCATGAAAAAGCGGGCGCCCCGGCTGCCCCTCTACCTCATGACGGCCCGCCCACCCAAGGCCCTGCCGGAGGCCAAGAGATCCAGCAACGTGCTGAGACTGCTCCCCAAGCCCCTGGCGCTGGAGCCCCTCTGGGAGGCGCTGTGGGCTGTCCTCCCGGGCAAGGCGCGAGCCCCCGGAGGCCCACGGCTCGGTTCGACGGCGGCTCCTGGATTTCCTCCGCGGGCAAGGAAGCCTTCGGCGGGGGCGGTGTCCCCTTCATGGCCACCTGGCGGATGAGCAGGGCCTGCTCCTCGGCCTCCCGCGCCCGCTCGTCAGTTGGCCATGGCCAGCTCCCCCGGAGCTTGCCGGCTTCCCGCTTGATGGCACGAGCTCATGCTTGTCGCGCCGTGCCATGGTGTCCCTTCTGGAGCCCACGCCAAAGACGGGGACTCCCCCCGCGCCCGGGCAGCCGGCCTCAACGGGTTTCCGCTCGGCTGCCCGGAGTCCCCCCCTGGGGCCCTGCGTCGAACGGAAATAACGAAAAGTTACCGCATCAACGGTTACACTGTTATCACGGGACGTGTGGCTTGCCTTCCAAGCGGGGGCGCTTCTTCAGACCCCCCCTTCAATAAGTTCGCCCAGACAGGCCATACTCTCGATGTTGCGTCAGCGCCCGTGTCTCACGGAGAGATGCGGGTGGGCTGACCTCAACCCTGCCCCTTGGGGGAATGACATGTCGGAAACCAAGATCCGAATCCTCGTCGTGGACGACGATCAGGATCAGCTCGTGCTGGCCGAGCGCACGCTCTCGGCTTACGGCTTTGATGTTCGCACGCACCGCTCATCGTTGGGCGTGTCCAACCTGGTGCGCTCCGCCGCGCCGGACCTGGTGCTGCTGGACGTGAACATCCCCGCGCTGAGCGGGGACAAGGTGCTGTCGTTGGCGCGCGCGCAGGCGCCGCTGGGCACCAAGTTCATCCTGTACTCGGCCTCGGACGAGACGAAGCTGCGCTCGCTGGCGCTGTCCTCCGGCGCGGACGGCTACATCTCCAAGAGCGTCCAGGGTGCGGACCTGGCCAAGAAGCTGACGGACCTCTACAAGCGCGGCCGTACGGCGAGCCCCGCGGGCTCCCCGCCACACGCCCTCAACAAGTAGGCCTCCGCGGCCCCCGTGGAACACCGGGGGCCGGGCTCACGCCAGCAGGCCGGCGACTTCCATGTACACGCCGCGGAAGTCGCCCCGGGCGCCGATGAGCTTCAGGTTGTGCATCAACCCGCCGGTGGAGCGGAAGAACATCACCCCTTCGGCGGGCGGGCGGATCTTCAGGATGCTGCCCGCGTTCTGAGCCACATAGCGGCGCATGTCACGGTTGATGTCACAGGTGGCGAAGTCGTACGCCTCCTGGTGCATGGGCCGGCCGGCGATGGCCAGCATCTCGCGGATGAGCCCCTCGGCCTCCGCGTCCGGCAGGTCCACGGTGAAGCCCACCTGGCGGCTCAGCCGCAGCACGTCCATGGGCTCCTTGTTCATGGCCTGCACGAACATGAGCCGGTTGGCGTCCACGAAGCGCTCCGAGAAGCGCTTGATGGAGCCGAAGTCCAAGAGGCCCAGCCGCCCGTCCGTCATCACCATGAAGTTGCCCGGGTGCGGATCGGCGTGAATCTCCCCCGCGCAGAAGAACGGCCCGTAGATGGCGCGGATGAGCTGGCGCGCCACGCGGAAGCGCTCCCCGGCCGAGGGCTCCGTCACCACCCAGTCCTTGAGCGTGAGGCCCTCCAGGAGCTCCAGCGTCAGCACGCGCCCGGAGGAGTGGGACTCAATCACCTCGGGGACCTTCAGGTCCGGCAGCCGCGCCACGCCGCGCACGAACCCCTGGCACTGCCGGGCCTCGCGCCGGTAGTCCAGCTCCAGGAGCATCTCCTCGCGCATCTCCTGGAAGTAGGCCGTGCCGTCCATGCGCTTGTGCGCCTTGGACACGGTCTTCACCATCAGGCCCACGTTGTCCAGGTCTCCCTGGAGCGAGTCGCCCACGCCGGGGTACTGCACCTTCACCACCACCGCGCGGCCATCCTCCAGCACCGCCCGGTGCACCTGCCCCAGCGAGGCGGCGGCCAGCGGCTCCCGGCTGAACTCCCGGAAGAGCGCCTCGGGCGGCGCGCCCAGCTCCTCGCGAACCACCCGGGCCACCGTCTCGTAGCCCATGGCGGGGGCCTGGTTCTGGAGCCGGGCCAGCACCTGGCGCACCTCGGGCGTCATCAGGTCCGGGTCCATGGACACGGCCTGGCCGAACTTCATCGCCGCGCCCTTCAAGTCGCCCAGGGTGGCGACGAGCTTCTCGGCCATGCCCTTGCTGAGCAGCTCCTGTTCCTGGCCCACCACGCGGCGCGCGCCACTCTTGAGCACCTCCGCACCGAGCTGCGCGGAGAGCCCCGCGAGCTTGCGAAACCGGGTGAAGCGGCCCTGCGGGGGAAGGGTGTCGTCGGAGTCGGCGGCCATGGGAATCCCCGTCTTTTAACGGGCTGCCCCCGTGGGGGCGCAAGCCACATGCCCGCATGGCGTGTGCCCGCCCCTCCGCCCAGGGGCCTGGCTCAGCGGGCTGCGCCCTCGGAGGGCGCGGGCGTGCCGCGCAGCTGCGCCCGGAGCATGCGCCAGTGCTTGAGCGCCTCCAGGTGGAGCGGGTCGATGCGCAGCGCCTGCTCGTAGGCCTCCAGCGCCTGGTGCAGCTCGCCCTGGGCGGCGAAGGCCAGCCCCGTGGCGAGGTAGAGCGTGGCGCGCCCCTGGGGCACGCGCTGCCGGGAGAGGAAGCGCGTGCGGCACTGCTCCAGGGCCGTCACGGTGAGCCCCTCGGCGAGGCACCGCAGGAGCCCCTCCAGGTTGCGCAGCTGGGCGTCATGCTCCACGCGCCGCTCCAGGTGGCCCAGGGTGTGGAGCGCCTCGCCCACGCGGGCGAGCGCCGCCTCCAGGCGCTGGTGCAGCGCGGGCGAGAGGGGCCGCTCACGCAGGGGCTCGAGCACCGCGCGGGCCTCGCGCGCCCGGCGGCGGATGGCGTCGGTGGGCGCGTCCTTGGACACCCCCAGCACCGCGTAGAGGTCCGTGCCCCCGCGGAAGTTGCGCAGCAGCGCCTCCGCGCGCGCCTCCTCCTGGGCCGAGGCGGCCGGGGGCGCGGCCGGCGCCGGGGGGCCTCCGGCGAGGAGCCGCTCGAAGGTGTGCAGGAAGTCCGGCGAGGAGTCGCGCAGCTCCAGGCCGAAGCCCGGGGCCATGTGCCACGCCCGGGCCTGCTCGGCGGACACGTGCCGCACCACCTGGCCCGTGCAGGACAGCTCCCCGCCGGGAAGCTGGAGCCGCAGCGCCACGTCCTCCAGCACGGGCGGCGGCGCGCCCTCCATATAAAGGAAGAGGCCCAGGCGGCCCGCCCGCTCCCCGCGCAGCACCAGCGGCGCGGAAGCGCCCTTGCGGCGCACGTGCACGGTCAGCGGCGGCGGCGGCGCCGGGCGCAGGGCCTCCTGCAGGGCCTGGCGCAGCGCCTCGGCCGTGGCGAAGCGCTCCTCGGGCTTCTTGGCCATGGCGCGCACCAGCACGCGCGAGAGCGCCTCGGGCACGCCCGGGTGGTGCGCGTGCGCCAGGGGCGGCGGCTTCATCAGGTGCGCCAGCAGCACCTCGGCCGGGTGGCTGCCGGTGAAGGGCACCTGCCCGGTGAGCAGCTGGTAGCCCAGCACCCCCGCGGCGTACAGGTCCGCCCGCCCATCCACGGGCGCGCCGCTGCACTGCTCGGGCGCCATGAACTCCGGGGTGCCCAGCAGCGTGCCGCTCTGGGTGGGCATCATCCCCGCCGGGTAGGACAGGAGCTTGGCGATGCCGAAGTCGAGCAGCTTCACCCGGTAGCCCCCCTTCTCCTGGGGGACGAGGAAGACGTTGGCGGGCTTCAAGTCCCGGTGGACGACGCCGTGAGCGTGCGCGGCGCCCAGCGCGTCGCACACCTGCGAGAGCAGCTCCACGGCGAGCGCCGGCGCCAGGGGCCCTTGCGCGAGCGAGGCCAGGCTCTGCCCCTCCAGGTACTCCATGACGAGGTAGGGGCGCCCCTCGCGCATGTTCAAATCAAAGAGCGAGACGACGTTCGGGTGCTGGATGAGCGTGAGCGTGCGCGCCTCGGACAGGAAGCGCGTCACCAGCCGCCGGTCGCGGAGCAGGTGGGCATGCAGCACCTTCACCGCCACGCGCTTCTGGATGAGGGCGTGCTCGGCCAGCCACACCGTGCCCATGCCCCCGCGGCCCAGCTCGCGCACCATGCGGAAGCTGCCGAACTGCTGGCCCGTCAAGTCCTCCGGGTCCACCTCCGGCGCGCTCAGTGCCTCCCACGCCGGCTCGGTGCCCGGTGCCGCCGGCTCACGGATGAGCGTGGGGCACTGAACCCGGTCCGGGTGCGGTGGTGCGCAGGAGCAATGGAGCGCAGGAACTTGCACGAGGCCGCCAGGAGAACACGAGGAACTGCTCCCAGGCTTTCACCCTCCCCGCCCGGGTCACCATTCCCTATGCGACAATCATGCCTCCCGCGTGGGCGCCTGTGGGTGCGGCCCTTTACGCCGCGCCGGGCAGGGGCCCGGAGAAGAAACTCCAGTCCCGCGCGGGAAGGATTTACACGGGCTGGGCGTCCACGCGCGCCTCGGCGCGGGTGCGGCCCAGCAGCGCGGACACGGCGGCCGTCAGCTCCTCGGAAGCCACCGGCTTGCACAGGTGCATCTGGAAGCCCTCGTCCAGCACCCGGCGTGGATCTTCCGCATGGGCGTGGCCGCACAGCGCCAGCGCGGGGATGCGGCCGCGCACCTCCTGGTTGCGCATCAGCGCGAATCCGTCCTCGCCCGGCAGCAGGATGTCGCTCACCAGCACATCCGGCCGGAGCTGGGCGAGCGCCGCCAGCGCCTCGGCCAGGGAGCCCACCACGCGCACCTCGGCGCCCGCGCTGCGCAGGAAGCCCTCCACGGACTCGCGCGCGTCCACGGGGTCGCCCAGGACGAGCACCTTCACCCCGGCGAGCGGGCAGGCACCGGCCGGCTGCCCGCTTGCCTGCTCCACCTCCGGGCCCTCGCGCAGGGGCAGGCGCACGGTGAAGGTGGCGCCCGTGCCCGGCCCATCGCTGTGCACGTCCACGGTGCCGCCGTGCAGCTCCACCATGGTGCGCACGATGGCCAGGCCCAGCCCCAGCCCGCCGTGGCCCCGCCCGGTGTTGCCCTGGCGGAAGCGCTCGAAGACGTGGGGCAGGAAGCTGGGCTCGATGCCCTTGCCGGTGTCGCTCACCGTGAGCGCCACGCACGGGCCGTCGCGGCGGGCCAGGAGCCGCACGCGCCCGCCCCGCTCGGTGAACTTCAGCGCGTTGGTGAGCAGGTTCCACAGCACCTGCTGCAGGCGCGTGGGGTCCGCCAGCACGCTCTCGGAGACGCCGTCCAGGTCCGTCTGCAGCTGCACCCCGCGCGCCTCCGCCGTGGGGCGCACGCTCTCCAGCGCCGACTCCACCACCTCGCGCAGCGGCACCTCGCGCAGCTCCAGCGTCAGCTTGCCCGCGGTGATGCGCGACACGTCCAGCAGGTCCTCCACGAGCTGACGCTGTACGCGCGCGTTGCGCTCGATGGTCTCCAGGCCCCGGCGCCGCCCGGCCTCGTCCAGGTCGTCGCGCCGCAGGAGCATCTGCGTCCAGCCGAGGATGGAGGTGAGCGGCGTGCGCAGCTCGTGCGAGAGCGTGGCGAGGAACTCGTCCTTGAGGCGGTTGGCCTCCTGGGCCTCCTGCTGCGCGCGCTGGGTGTCGCGGTAGAGCAGCGCGTTGTCCATGGTCACCGCGGCGCGCCGGCCCAGCTCCTCGGCCAGCGCCACGTCGCGCCGGTCATAGCGCTGGCGGTCGCCGGAGATGCCGAAGGTGAGCGCGCCGAAGTTCCGCTCGCGCGCGCGGATGGGCACGCAGATGCGCGACTGGTGCCCCACCTCGCGCAAGAGCGCCAGGTGCGCCTCGTCCGAAGCCATGCGCCGCAGCACCGGCTCGGGCACCTCGGAGAGCAGCTCCGGCTGGCCGGAGAGCAGCACGCGCGCCACGCCCGACACGTCGTCCTCCCGGGGCGGATAGCGCTGGTGCAGTTCCAGCACCCGCTCGGCCTTGCCCGGCTCCGCGTGCGCCACCGCCACGCGCGTGAGGCCCGCCAGCGAGGCGCCCCGGTCCAGCACGTCCACCGTGCACCAGTCGGCGAAGCGAGGCACCACGAGCTGCGCGAGCCGCGCCAGCGTGGCGTGGTAGTCCAGCGACGAGGAGAGCATCACGCTGGCGTGCGACAGCAGCTGCGAAATCTGCTGGGTGCGCCGCTCGTCATCGATGTCGGTGGCGGTGCACAGAAAGCCGCTCCAGGCCTGGCCGCTCGCGGGCAGGGGCGTCACCTTGAGGTGGTGCCAGCGGTAGGCGTCGGGCCGGCCCAGGCGGTGCTGCCCATCCCACGGCCTGCCCGAGCGCAGGGCCTCGCGGATGCCCGCGAGCACCGCCTCACGCTCCGAGGGGTGCACGGAGTCCACCAGCGAGCGCGGCTCCGGCTCCGTGCCCTGGGAGCCCAGGAGCGCCGTCCACGCCGCGTTGCACCACGCCTGCGTCCCATCCGGCCGCGCTGCCCACACCGCCTGCGGCATGGCGTTGAGCAGCGCGCGCGAGTAGGCCTCGCCCTGGCGCAGCAGCGCCTCGCGCTCCTGCTCCCGGAGCTTGGCCTCGCGCAGCTTCAGCGCCTCGCCGCGCCGGTACAGATCCACGAACACGCCCACCTTGGCCCGCAGCACCTCGGACTCGAAGGGCTTGAGCAGGTAGTCCACCGCCCCCTGCGCATAGCCGCGCAGCAGGTGCCGGTCCTCCCGCTGCAGCGCGGTGAGGAACAGGAGGGGGATGTGGCGGGTGCGCTCCTGCGCCTTGATGAGATGTGCGGTCTGGTAGCCGTCCATGTCCGGCATCCGCACATCCAGCAGGATGACGGCGAAGTCCTCCTCCTCCAGGCGCCGCAGCGCCTCCCGGCCGGAGGTGGCCTTCACCAGCCGCTGGCCGAGCGGCTCCAGCGCCGCCCCCAGCACCACGAGGTTTTGGACGTTGTCGTCGACCAGCAGAATGCTCGCGACGGGTGGCTCTTCGCTCATGAGCGGTTACTCCCACCAGCGGGCGTACAGCCGCCACACCATGGTGATGGGTTCCAGGCACGGCAACTGGCACCGGGCCGTCCTCTTTTCGGACGGCTGCCTGGCCGGTGGGCCACCAGACATATCACGAGGGCTTCTGGCGGCTGGCCCGGTTCTTGTCCCAGATGGCGAACAGGATGAGGAGGAAGGAGACAAGGCGGATGACGTAGACGTAGCTGCGCCGCTCGTCGTCCACGGGCAGCAGGCTCAGGGCGAACCAGTTGAGGCTCATCACCGTGAAGGACAGGGCGAAGAGGGCGAAGAGCCGGTCCTTCGACTCGCGCCAGAAGCGCACGAAGAACAGCGCGCACGCCAGGCACGCCATCACCAGGGCTCCGTTCAGCAGAGTCTTCAGCACCACGGCGCCGTCCCCTTCCTAGGGCAAGTCCCAGATGAGGCCATAGAGCAGCGTGCCAATGCCCACCAGCGCGCTGGCGCTGCGCCAGACGGCCAGGTCCCCTTCGGGGAAGATGACCAGGTCCAGGAAGAGCAGCACGTTGCTCACCGCCAGCCACACGAAGCACAGCCCGCTCCACAGGAGCAGCCGCGTCCGCGAGCGCCCATAGCCGCGCAGCAGCAGCACCGCGCACGCCAGGCTCGTCAGGGCACACAGGATGTAGACCGCCTCAGCCATCGCCCTCATCCTTGTCCCGTTTGAGCCGGAAGGCATCCGCGAATCCCCGGACCCGGTCAAGCGGCTTGGAGAAGATGAACGAAATGACACTCACCCGCCGCAGGCTGTAGGTGGCCTGCAGCTCGGCGATGTCCTGCGCATCCTCGGAGCTGGCCGGGTAGTACCGGTACGTCGGCGGACTGGTGCTCAGCTCCATCAGCAGCCGGCGCGCCGTCAAATCCTTCAGCCGGGCAACGGCGGACGCTTCGGTAATGCGCAGCTCCAGGCTGACGTCCTTCGCATTCCATTCCCGGGTGGTATGGGCCCGCAATAGCAGCAGGACCTCCAGCTTCTCGATGGAGTCGATGTGCGTCGCGATGAACCGTTGGACGCGCGGTGGGATGGCTGCATCACTCACACGCCCACCTTGCTCACGATAGTTTGAAGGTCAATTACTTTTTCGAGGGGTCAGCCCAGCTTGTTCACGCCTGAGCGGCCCCTCTGCCCGGAACTGGGGCCTTATTTGGTCATGGTGGCCACGTCGAACAAGGCCAGGAGCGCCGTCTCCGGCCGGCCGTGCATGGGGGGCAGGCGGGAGGAGAAGGCGAGGGCCGCGCCCTGCTGCCCATCCATGCGCCACTCCACGCGGACGCCGGCGAGCACCTCGCCCCGCACGGCGCGTGCGGCCGGCAAGGACTCCTCGGAAAGGGGCGCCTCCCCCTCCCCGGTGAGCACCAGGTCCGGGCGCAGCTTCCGGGCCTCGGCGTAGACGAGGCACCCGTCGGCGAGCCCCTGGGCGGCGCGGTTGGCGAACAGGGTGCGGCCGGTGCCGGGCTCCAGCAGCGCCAGGGGGGTGGGCAGCTCGGCGAGCAGCGCCTCCAGCCAGCGCTGGTGGTGGCGGCCGGCCTCCATCTCCTTGCGCAAGAGCTCCTCGCGCACCCGGAGCCGCTCGCTCTCCAGGCGGTGCTGCAGCTCGGCCCGCTCGCGCTCGTGCTCGCGCTGCAGGGCCTCGCGCAGCGCCTCGGCCTGCTTGCGCACCAACTCCGTCTTGCGGAACAGCTCCACGAAGACGCTCACCTTGGAGCGGAGGATTCCCGGCTCGTAGGGCTTGAGCAGGTAGTCCACCGCGCCCACCGCGTAGGCGCGGAACTCGGGCACCTCGCCGCGGGACAGGGCGGTGAGAAAAACGATGGGCGTGTTGCGGCTCTTCTCGCGCTCGCGGATGAGCTGCGCCGTCTCGAAGCCGTCCATGCCCGGCATCACCACGTCCAGCAGGACGACGGCGAAGTCCTGGTGGAGCATGTGGCGCAGCGCCTCGCGCCCGCTCCGGGCGATGACGAGCGGGTGGCCCAAGGGCGCCAGGGTGGCCTCCAGCGCCATCACCCCCTCGGCCTGGTCATCCACCAGCAGGATGGGGACCTTCTCCCGGGACATCGGACTCATGGCATCGGCCTCATGGCTGGACCTTCCCTCGTGTACCGGAGATGAGCCGCTCCAACCACCCCTTCACCTCGCCCGGCGCCACGCGCTCCACGCCCTCGGCCTCGTCCCCCGGCGGGGTGACGGCCGCGCGGCCGCCCTGCTCGCGCAGCGCGGAGAGCCCCGCCCACCCATCCTCGTGGCCGCTGAAGAGCAGGCCCGCCACGCCGGGCCCATGGGCCTCGGAGGCGGACTCGAAGAGGGCGTTGATGGCGGGGCGCTGGCCATGCTCGGCCGGCTCGCGCGACAGGCAGACAAAGCCCCCATCCACCAGCAGGTGGTAGCCCGCGGGGGCCAGGTACACCCGGCCGGGCAGCAGGGCCTCCTTGTCATCCGGCTCCACCACGGGCAGCGGACAGCGGTGCCCCAGGGGCCCGGCGAGCACCTCGTGCCGGCCCCGGTGGAGCACCAGCGCCACCGGCACGGGCATGCGCGCGGGCAGCACGGCGAGCGTGGCCTGCACCCGCTCCAGCGCCTCGCGCGGCGCGCCCACCACCAGCAATCCCAAGGGACTCATGCCACCCTCCGGAAGACGCGGCCCGAGTCTTCCATCTCCTCGTAGGCCGCCGCGTGGGGCGTGCTCGCCACGGACTCCTTGCGCCCCAGGCACAGGAAGCCAAAGCGCGACAGGCTCTCGTACAGGCGCTGGTGGACCCGGTGGGAGAGCGCGCGGTTGTAGGACAGCAGCGTGTCGCGGCAGACCACCACCTGGAACTCGTTGAAGGAGCCATCCGTGGCCAGGTTGTGCTGGGTGAAGAAGATGCCCTCGCGCAAGGTGCGGGCGAACACCGCCCAGTTCCCATCCCGCATGTAGTAGTCCGACAGCGCGCGCCTTCCGCCGGCCTCCAGGTAGTGCCGGGCCTCCTCCTCGTCCGGCAGCGGCACCGCGCCGGTGCGCGCGTCGGCGAGCAGCCCCTCGCTGGAGTCCGAGGCATACAGCCGGCACCGGCCCCACAGCCCCTCCTCCATCAGGAGGATGGCCAGGGCATACGTCTCCTCGCCCGAGCCGCACCCGGCGTGCCACACGCGCACGGAGGGCCAGGTGCGCAGCACCGGCACCACGCGCGTGCGGAAGGCCCGGAAGAAGCCCGGGTCGGCGAAGAGGGGCCTCGGCGGGCCCGCCAGCGCCCGGAGCAGGCCATCCAGCGCCTCGGCGTGGTGCAGCACGCGGCCCTGGAGCACGGAGAGGTTCTCCATCCGCTCCTCGCGCAGGTGCCGCCGCAGCTGCCGGAGCAGCAGCGGCCGGGCATGGTCGCGCAAGTCGAAGCCGTGGTGGCGCCACACGGCCTCCAGAAGCAGCTCCAGCTCGAGCCGCTCCAGCTCGGAGCCCCGCTCCGGGGGGCTCACCCCGGAACCTCCGGGCGCGCGGAGCGGACGGTGCCGCGCGGCACGTGCAGCCACACGCGCAGCAGGCTCAGCAGCTTCTCGATGTCCACCGGCTTGGTGATGTAGTCGGACGCGCCCGCCTCCAGGCACTTCTCCCGGTCGCCCTTCATCGCCTTGGCGGTGAGCGCCAGGATGGGCAGGTGGGCGAAGCGCTCCATGTGGCGGATGGCCCGCATGGCCTGGTAGCCGTCCATCTCCGGCATCATGACATCCATGAGGACCAGCTCCACCTCGGGGTCCTTCTCCAGGAGGGCAATGCCCTCGGTGCCGCTCTCGGCGAAGGCCACCTTCATGCCGTAGCGCTCCAGCACGGTGTTGAGGGCGAAGATGTTGCGCACATCATCGTCCACCACGAGCACCTTGCGGCCCATGAGGAGCGGATCCTTCTCGCGGGCCTTCTCCAGCATGCGGCGCTTGGGCTCGGAGAGCTGCGCGGGGGCGCGGTGGAGGAACAGGCTCGTCTCCTCCAGGAGCCGCTCGGGGCTCTGGGCGTCCTTGACGACGATGGCCTCGGCCACGCGCCGCAGCTCCGTCTCCTGGGCGCGCGTCAGCTCGCGGCCCGTGTAGACGATGGCCGGCGGGGTGGTCGAGCCGTGCTCGGCGTGGAGCGAGCGCAGGAAGTCCGAGCCCGGCACGTCCGGCAGCCCCAAGTCCAGCACCATGCAGTCGAAGCGCCGCCCGGCGATGGCCTCCCGGGCCTGCGCGGCGGTGCCCACCGCCACCGTGTGCACCTCCTCGCTGCCCAACAGCTCCACGAGCGTCTGGCGGTGCACGTCATCGTCCTCGACGATGAGGAGGCTGCGGCCCTTGCGGTCCACGAAGTCGCGCAGCTCGCGCAGGGCCTGGGCGGCGGCCTCCGGGTCGGCGGAGGCGAGCAGGTGGCCCAGGGCGCCCAGGTTGAGCGAGCGCTCGCGGTGGTCCGTGCCGGAGACCGTGTAGACGGGCAGCGCGCGCGTGGCGGCATCGTGCTTGAGCCGGTCGAGGACGACCCAGCCGGCCATGTCCGGCAGGTCCAGGTCCACGGCGATGGCCACGGGCCGGGCGTTGCGCGCCATTTCCAGCGCGGACTCGGACTCGGTGGACACGAGCAGCTTGAAGCCCACGCCCTGGGCCGCCGCGCGCAGCCGCGCCGCGTGGTCCTGCGTGTGCGTCACCGCGAGCAGCACCGCGTCCCCGGGGAGGATGGAGGCGCTGTCGTCCTCGATGTCCCGGTGGTGGCCGGCGTCCATCTGCGGCGCGGGGGCCTCCGGGACGGGGGGCGGCAGCGCCTGGACGTTGGCGGCCACGCGCGCCATGGTGGTGCTGGGGACATTCTCCGCGGGGCGCGGGGCCACGTACTTGAGCGGCAGGTAGAGGGTGAAGGTGCTGCCGCGGCCCACCTCGCTCTCCAGGCGGATCTCGCCTCCGAGCAGCCGGGCAATCTCACGCGAGATGGACAGCCCCAGGCCCGTGCCGCCGTACTTGCGCGCGGTGGAGCCGTCGGCCTGCTGGAAGGCCTCGAAGATGATCTGGTGCTTGTCCTTGGGGATGCCGATGCCCGTGTCGTGCACCACGAAGGCCACCACGGTGGGGGCGGTGCGCAGGATGGGGTGGTCGGGCGCCCAGCCGCCGCGGGCGCGCTGGATGGAGAGGGTGACCTGGCCGGACTCGGTGAACTTGAAGGCGTTGGACAGCAGGTTCTTGAGCACCTGCTGGAGGCGCTTGGCGTCCGTCTGCACCTCGCCGGGCAGCGTGCCCTCCAGGGAGATGTCGAACTGGAGCGTCTTCTTGTCGGCCACCTGGCGGAAGGTGCGATCCACGAACTCGCGCAGGTCGTTGAAGCGCAGCGGCCCCACGTCCACGGCCATGGTGCCGGACTCGATCTTCGACAGGTCGAGGATGTCGTTGATGAGCTCCAGCAGGTCGGCGCCGGAGGCGTGGATGGTGCGGGCGAACTCCACCTGGCGGCCGGTGAGGTTGCCGTCGGTGTTCTCGCTGAGCGTCTGGCTGAGGATGAGCAGCGAGTTGAGCGGGGTGCGCAGCTCGTGGCTCATGTTGGCGAGGAACTCGCTCTTGTACTTGGAGGTGAGGCTGAGCTGCTCGGCCTTCTCTTCCAGGGCGCGCTTGGCCTGCTCCACCTCGAGGTTCTTGTGCTCCACCTCGTTCTTCTGCTCGGAGAGCAGCTTGGCCTTCTCCTGGAGCTCCTCGTTGGTGCGGCGCAGCTCCTCCTGCTGACGCTTGAGGAGTTCCTCGGACTGCTGGAGGGAGTTGGCCTGCTGCTCCAGGCGCTTGTTCGTCTCGGTGAGCTCTTCCTGCTGCTTGCGCAGCTCGTCGGTGAGCGCCTGGGACTGCTTGAGCAGCGCCTCGGTGCGCATGTTGGCGGCGATGGTGTTGAGCACGATGCCGATGGACTCGGTGAGCTGCTCCAGGAAGCCCAGGTGCACTTCGCTGAACTTGTGGAAGCTCGCCAGCTCGATGACGGCCTTGATGTCACCCTCGAAGAGCACCGGCAGCACGACGATGTTGCGCGGCACCTCCTCGCCGAGGCCGGAGGAGATGCGGATGTAGGAGTCCGGGATGTCGGACAGGAGGATGGGCTCCTTCTCCAGGGCGCACTGGCCGACGAGGCCCTCGCCCAGCTTGAAGGCGTTGGCCAGGCCCTTGCGCTCGCGGTAGGCGTAGGAGGCGAGCAGCTTGAGGACCTGGTCTCCCTCGACGCGCTCGGAGATGTAGAAGACGCCGTGCTGGGCATCCACGAGCGGCGCCAGCTCCGAGAGGATGACCTTGGAGACGGTGAGCAGGTCGCGCTGGCCCTGAAGGACGCGGGTGAACTTGGCGAGGTTCGTCTTCAGCCAGTCCTGCTCGGTGTTCTTGCGCGTGGTGTCCTTGAGGTTCCGGATCATCTCGTTGATGTTGTCCTTGAGGGCAGCCACTTCGCCCTGGGCGGACACGGTAATGAACCGGGTGAGGTCACCCTTGGTCACGGCGGTGGCGACCTCGGCGATGGCGCGCACCTGGGTGGTGAGGTTGGCGGCGAGCTGGTTCACGTTGTCCGTGAGGTCGCGCCAGATGCCGGCGGTGCCGGGCACGCGGGCCTGGCCACCGAGCTTTCCTTCGATACCCACCTCGCGGGCAACGGTGGTCACCTGGTCGGCGAACACGGCCAGGGTGTCGATCATGCCGTTGATGGTGTCGGCCAGCTCCGCGATCTCGCCCTTGGCATCCACGACGAGCTTGCGCTTGAGGTCGCCGTTGGCGACGGCGGTCACCACCTTGGCGATGCCACGCACCTGGGTGGTGAGGTTGGTGGCCATGGAGTTCACGTTGTCCGTGAGGTCCTTCCACGTACCGGCCACGCCCTTCACGACGGCCTGGCCACCCAGCTTTCCTTCCGTACCCACTTCACGGGCGACACGGGTCACTTCCGAGGCGAAGGACGAGAGCTGATCCACCATCGTGTTGATGGTGTTCTTCAGCTCGGCGATCTCGCCCTGCACGTCCACGGTGATCTTCTTGGACAGGTCACCGTTGGCCACAGCGGTGGTGACTTCCGCGATGTTACGCACCTGGGCGGTGAGGTTGGAGGCCATGGAGTTCACGTTGTCCGTGAGGTCCTTCCATGTACCGGCCACGCCCTTCACGACGGCCTGGCCACCCAGCTTTCCTTCCGTACCCACCTCGCGCGCCACACGCGTCACTTCCGAGGCGAAGGAGGAGAGCTGATCCACCATCGTGTTGATGGTGTTCTTCAGCTCCAGGATCTCACCGCGCACGTCCACGGTGATCTTCTTGGACAGGTCACCATTCGCAACGGCGGTGGTCACCTCGGCGATGTTGCGCACCTGGGCGGTGAGGTTACTGGCCATGGAGTTCACGTTGTCCGTGAGGTCCTTCCACGTACCACCCACGCCCTTCACGACAGCCTGACCACCCAGCTTTCCTTCCGTACCCACTTCACGGGCCACGCGGGTCACTTCGGAGGCGAAGGAGGAGAGCTGATCCACCATCGTGTTGATGGTGTTCTTCAGCTCCAGAATTTCACCGCGCACGTCCACGGTGATCTTCTTGGACAGATCGCCACGGGCCACGGCGGTGGTCACCTCGGCGATGTTGCGCACCTGAGACGTCAGGTTGGAGGCCATGGAGTTCACGTTGTCCGTGAGATCCTTCCACGTGCCACCGACACCGCGAACGATGGCCTGGCCACCCAGCTTTCCTTCGGTACCCACTTCACGCGCCACACGCGTCACTTCGGAAGCGAACGAGGAGAGCTGGTCCACCATCGTGTTGATGGTGTTCTTCAGCTCCAGGATCTCGCCGCGAACGTCCACGGTGATCTTCTTGGACAGGTCACCGTTGGCCACAGCGGTGGTGACTTCCGCGATGTTGCGCACCTGGGCGGTGAGGTTGGAGGCCATGGAGTTCACGTTGTCCGTGAGATCCTTCCACGTACCACCGACCCCCTTCACAACGGCCTGGCCGCCCAGCTTTCCTTCCGTACCCACCTCGCGCGCCACGCGGGTCACTTCCGAGGCGAAGGAGGAGAGCTGATCCACCATCGTGTTGATGGTGTTCTTCAGCTCCAGGATCTCGCCGCGCACATCCACGGTGATCTTCTTGGACAGGTCACCATTCGCAACGGCCGTGGTCACCTCGGCGATGTTGCGCACCTGAGCGGTGAGGTTGGAGGCCATGGAGTTCACGTTGTCCGTGAGGTCCTTCCACGTGCCACCGACACCCTTCACGACGGCCTGACCACCCAGCTTTCCTTCGGTACCCACCTCGCGCGCCACGCGGGTCACTTCCGAGGCAAAGGAGGAGAGCTGGTCCACCATCGTGTTGATGGTGTTCTTCAGCTCCAAGATCTCGCCGCGCACGTCCACGGTGATCTTCTTGGACAGGTCACCGTTCGCAACGGCCGTGGTCACTTCGGCGATGTTGCGCACCTGAGCCGTCAGGTTGGAGGCCATGGAGTTCACGTTGTCCGTGAGGTCCTTCCATGTACCGGCCACGCCTTTCACGACGGCCTGGCCACCCAGCTTTCCTTCCGTACCCACCTCGCGCGCCACGCGGGTCACTTCGGAAGCGAACGAGGAGAGCTGGTCCACCATCGTGTTGATGGTGTTCTTCAGCTCCAGAATCTCGCCGCGCACATCCACGGTGATCTTCTGCGAGAGGTCACCGTTGGCCACGGCGGTGGTGACTTCCGCGATGTTGCGCACCTGGGCGGTGAGGTTGGAGGCCATGGAGTTCACGTTGTCCGTGAGGTCCTTCCACGTACCACCCACGCCCTTCACGACGGCCTGGCCGCCCAGCTTTCCTTCCGTACCCACTTCGCGCGCCACACGCGTCACTTCCGAGGCGAAGGAGGAGAGCTGATCCACCATCGTGTTGATGGTGTTCTTCAGCTCCAGAATTTCACCGCGCACGTCCACGGTGATCTTCTTGGACAGATCGCCACGGGCCACGGCGGTGGTCACCTCGGCGATGTTGCGCACCTGGGAGGTGAGGTTGGAGGCCATGGAGTTCACGTTGTCCGTGAGGTCCTTCCACGTACCGGCCACGCCCTTCACCTTGGCCTGGCCTCCCAGCTTTCCTTCGGTACCCACTTCGCGCGCCACGCGGGTCACTTCCGAGGCGAAGGAGCCCAGCTGCTCCACCATGCCGTTCACCAGGCGGGCGGTGCGGAGGAACTCGCCCTTGAGGGGGCGGCCATCCACCTCGAGCGCCATGGTCTGGGAGAGGTCGCCCTTGGCCACGGCGCCGATGACGCGTCCCATTTCCGTGGTCGGCTGGATGAGGTCCGCCACCAGCATGTTCACGGACTCGACGCAGTCGGCCCAGGAGCCCACGGCGCTGGCCACGGTGGCGCGCTGGGTGATGCGGCCCTCCTTACCGACCATGGTGCCGATGCGCTCGAACTCCTTGGCCATGCGCTCGTTGAGATCGATGATGTCGTTGAGCGTGTCGGCGACCTTGCCGGCGACCCCCACCGTGTCCACGGGCATCCGGACGGTGAAGTCCCCCTTCTGGACGGCGGCGAGCACGCGGAGAAGCTGACGGGTGTCGAGCGAATCCGAAGTGGACTCCACCACCTTCGCCTTGGCGGAGACCTTCTGGACCGGGTTCTTCTGGGTACGCATTCGAGCCCCTGGCTGGCCCACACGGGAGAAAGCGCTCCCCCACTGTTGGCACGGGAATACTGAACGGGCTTGTTTTCTCATGGATCCGCTTCCCAGGCACCTGGGCCTCTCCTGAGGCCGGCTGGTAGGCAGGGAGCAGTTCTCACAGCCTGTGTTGTCCACTCAACACAGGCCTGCCCAGCAGGGTCAGTTCCGCACGCGCGGCGCGGGGGCCACGACGCGGACCGCCATCTGCTCTTCACCGGCCACGAGGGTGCTCACCACCTCGCGGCGGGAAGGCGTCAGCCGGGCCATCGCTCGCAAGGCTGCTATCAGCACCACGGCCTCCACGGTGGAGGGAACGGACAGCCCCGAGGGCCCTGTTTTGAGCGGCAGGGGCAACCGAGGGGCCCGGTGGGCGGCAGCCAGGGCCTCCACCGCATAGGCAGGCCGATGGTCCAAGGTGACGGCGATGGCGGGCAGCGAGGTAGCAGCCCGGGCCTTTCCCTGCCCCTGCAGCTCCATCAGCACCTGGAGGGCCCCGGACTGCTCGTAGAGGGCCATCCCCTCCCCGCCCTCCTCGCCACCGCCGAAGACGCTGCCCTCGTAGGTGCGCGCGTGTACACCCGAGAGGGTGACGGCGAAGGGCTGGCTGTCATCCCAATGTTCCCAGGGCCGGGCATCCCAGAACTCGGTGGCGGCCTGAACGAAGAGCAGCGCCTTGTCGGCACCGAGCGCGGCCACGCCGCGCTGCTCCCACGCCATGAAGGTGGCGATGGCGGCCCGCGCCGAGAGGGCCTGGTCCGGGGGAGGTGCCACCGGGAGCCCCAGGCTCTGGGCGATGTCCTCCAGGGCGGGCTCGCAGGACACTTCCGAGACCTCCACGCCTTCGAGGAGGGCCTGCACGCCCGCGGCGTCCTCCCGTTCGAAGACAGGGGAGGCAAACTCCCCGGAGTCGGACACCCGCAGGTACACGTTGGTGCTTTCCTGGGATTGGGAGAGCAACACAGGGCCCAGCTTAAGCAGGTGGAACATGGTGTCCTCAGGGCTATCGCGTCCGGCGCCTTCTGGCGAGTGTTACCCGCCTCCGCATTAGACCTCCTCGAACCTCGTGCCGGCATCTCCTGGACTATCGTGGTTCGCATGAAGGCCTTGTGCCGCACGCTCTCGCTGGGTCTGATCGTCGTCGTGGACTAGGTGAACCCATGTCCGGCGCCCTCAACTGGAACGATGTGCGGGAACTGGGAAGGCGAGTCCTCGAAGAAGGTGGACCGCTCCTTCTCTCCGATGAGGTTCGCGCCATTCTGCGCCGCACCGCTCGTGAGGTAGCCATCGATGCCAATGAGGCGGAACAGGCTCTTCGCGCCGAGCCGGAAGCGACCGCCCTTCTAAAGGAGATGACACGGCGAATCCGCGACGGCTCCCACCGGCTCTCTCGCGCGCTGGCGCAGATGTACCGTCTTCGAGATGCGGGAGACCTTGAAGGGGCACGCCAGCAGATGCGTGAAGTCCTCGCCGTTGAAGTCGTGCCCCACTACCGCGCCATCGCTGAAACCTCGCTGGAGTCCTTGGACGATCCGGAGAGCGAATAAGAGCATGTTCCGGCAGGACCCAATGCCTGACCTTGGGTAACCTTGTCCGCCTTTCACACCGGTGGATGGGAGCTTCATGGAAACCCTGGTTCGCATCGCGGAAGGGCTGGGCCGCTTCTCCGCGCGCTTCGTGCCCAGTGCCTTCGCCATCGCGGTGCTGCTCAGCCTGCTGACGATGGGCATGGCGCTCGGGTGGGCGGACGCCGCGCCCGAGGCGGTGCTGGGCGGCTGGGGCAGCGGCTTCTGGGAGCTGCTCTCCTTCTCCATGCAGATGGCGCTGGTGATGTTCACCGGCTACCTGCTCGCGCTCACCGCGCCCGTGCGCAAGGGTCTGGAGGCCCTGGCGGGGCTGGCGAAAGGCCCTCGCGGCGCGGTGGCGCTGATGGCCTTCGTCTCCATGGCGCTGGCCTACCTCAACTGGGGCCTCTCCCTGGTGGCGAGCGCCATGCTGGTACGCTTCGTGGCGCGGCGACGGCCCGAGGTGGACTACCGGCTGCTCGTGGCCTGTGCCTACTTCGGCCTGGGCGCCACGTGGCACTCGGGGCTGTCCGCCTCCGCCCCGCTGCTGGTGGCCACGCCCGGGCACTTCCTGGAGAAGCAGCTCGGGGTGCTGTCCATTGACCGGACCCTCTTCTCCCCCTTCAACCTGGGGCTCACCGTGACGGTGGTGGCCGGGCTGACGCTGCTCGCCTGGGCGCTGCACCCGAAGCCCGAGCACACGGTGCGCGTGGACCCGGCGGTGCTGGAGAAGCTGGGAGACTTCGTCCCCCCGGAGCGCCCAGCGGAGCGAAGCCTCGCGGTGTCCCTGGACCACACGCGGTGGCTCAACCTGATCTTCGGCGTCCTGGGGCTCGTGTGGTTCGCGCGGCACCTGGCGCTCAACGGGGGCTGGAAGGCGCTCAACCTCAACGTGGTGAACTTCCTGTTCCTGGTGCTGGCGGTGCTGCTGCACGGCACCCCGGCACGGCTGATCAAGGCCGGCGAGGAGGCCGGCAGCGTGCTGCACGGCATCGTCCTCCAGTTCCCGCTGTACGCGGGCATCTACGGCATCTTCAAGACGACCGGGCTGACGGACCAGATTGGGGAGCTGTTCGTCTCGATGTCCACCAAGGAGACCTTCCCCGCCATCGTCTACCTCTACAGCGGGGTGGTGAACTACTTCGTGCCCTCGGGAGGTTCGAAGTGGGCCATCGAGGCGCCCTACCTGCTGACCGCCGCGGGCACGCTGGGGGTCGCGCCGGAGAAGGTGGTGCTGGCGTACGCCTGGGGCGACATGGCCACGGATCTCATCCAACCCTTCTGGGCCCTGCCCCTGCTGACGGTGGCCCGGCTGGAGTTCAAGGACATCCTCGGGTTCCTCCTGCTCGCGTTCCTGCTCTACTTCCCCTTCGTCACCGCGGCCTTCTTCCTCTTCGGATGAGGGGGCCCAGGCCCTCCCCTCGCGGGACGGCCCAGGCCCTGACCTCAGTACCCCATGGACTCGACGGCCGCGTCCGTGAGGGACGCGCCCGTGCTGACGCCAAAGAGGATGATGCGGCTCCGGACGGTCGTCTGCACCGCCAGGTTGGGCTTGGTGTACCAGGCCATCTCGCTGCTGCCGAGCAGCGGCGTCGTCTCGCCCCGCAGGCTGACCATCTCCTGAGGTTGCGTCGAGAACCCCTCCGCACCGTAGCTCTTCGGCTTGAGCAGCAGCGCCTCACCGATGCCCTGCGCCGCTCCGGCGGCCGCGCCGAACGCCGCGCCCGTGCCGAAAGCGAGCCACAGCCCATGCGACAGCGAGACATCGCTGTGGTCGAGGACCTTCTCGTCGGTGACGTTCGACATGAACTGCGAGAAGACGTCTCCGCCCGACGTGGTGATGGCGCCGAAGGCCGCCCACAGGGTGGCCCGCGTCACGCCAGAGAGCGCCTTTTCCAGCGTCTGCTGAGACAGCGCGCTGATGCCCCGCCCCACGAGCCACGACGCGCCCCGCTGGGCCACGACATCCGCAGCGGCATTGACGCCCATGCCCGCCGCCGTGGCCAGGCCTCCCGTGACGGCGCCCACCGCGAAGCCCACTGCAGCGTTCACGGCGTAGCCCTTCCAGAAGTTGGCGTTGCTCTCGTGCGTGTGCGTGACCGAGTAGGTGCCCGCGCTGATCCCCGCCCCCACGAGCCCCCCGCCGATGATGGCGCCCGCCGCGGCGGCCAGCGCGGGGACCGCCGTGCCTCCCGAGGCCACGAGGATGATCGCTCCGGCGATGACGAGCGTGGCGGCGAGCAGCACTCCCAACACCACCGACCAGGCCGAGTGGCCCGTAGGGTCCACGAGGTTGATGGGGTTGTTCAGTTCGAAGGCGAAGCGGTTGAAGGCATCGGGCCGCAGGATGTTGTCCGAGCCCGGCTGGGAGTCGGGCGTCAGGAAGCGCCCGAGCGCCGGATCGTAGTAGCGCGCCCCGAAGTAGGAGAGCCCCAGGTCCGCATCGAACGTGCGCTGCTCGTACTGCGGCCGGAACCCCTCGCCGCTCACGAGTTGCCGCTCGCCGTACCCTCCGTAGGCCACCTGCGACACGACGGTCCCGTCCGGCCCGAACGCGTGGGTGTTGTTCCCCTTGAAGTCACGCCGCAGGTAGAGCACGGCCCCGTTGGTGATGGAGGCGGCCGTTCCCCGCGCGTCGGTCATGTACTTGGTGACGGTGGGGGTTCCTTCCCGCGGCCGGTAGACCTGGTAGCACGGATCGATGAACAGGGTGATGTTGCCCCCGGCATCCACCTGGCGGAGCAGGTTGCCGAGGTGGTCGGACATCATCTCGCGCAGCGTCGAGCCATCCTCCGCCGTCACCCTGCGCAAGCACGAGAGGCCGTCGTACGCGAAGCCCAGCGTCACGCCGTTGGCGGTGCGTGACAGCGTGCGCCCGCAGGCATCGGGCGTGGCCGAGTACACGGTGTCTCCGCCGAGCGTCCCGGTGGCCGCGAAGTGGGCCCGGGAGGTGTAGACGACGCCATCTTTCGAGGTGAGGTTACCCGCGTTGTCGTACGTGTAGGCGCCCCCGGAGAACCCGGGCACCGAGGCGCTCATGAGCCGGCGGTTGAGGTAGGTGAACGCCTGGGACTGGCCGGTGCCCAGCAGGTCCTCCACCGTGCGCAGCTGGTTGAGCAGGTCATACGTGTACGAGAAGCCGATTACCTGGGCCGCCGGGGACTGCACGCGCTCCGAGATGACCTGGCCAGCGGGGCTGAAGGTGTAGCCCGTCACCACCCCGCTGCCGGGAAGGAGCCCCTGGCCATAGATGAGCGTGCCCGCCTTCTGCGAGGGGCTGTGGTCCTCCAGGGGGTAGTCGGCCCGGGCGCCATCGAGCGACGCGGTGATGAGCTGGCCGTAGGAGAAACTCCACGACTGGGAGGTGGCATCTGGGTAAGTCTGGAGCACCGTCCGCTGCTGGGGATCGAAGACGCGGGTGATTTCGAAGGGCGCCTGCTCGCCCTGGATCGTCACCGTGTTGGAGCGGATGTTGCCGTACGCGTCATACGCATAGGCGTACGCGGACTCCACGGTTCCATCCTCCTGGGTGGCCACCACGCGGGACAGCCGTCCGTTGCCCCCCGTCGCGGCGTCATCGTAGGTGTACGTGAAGGTCCGCGCGTCGCTGAGCGTCTTGGTGAGGATGCGGCCCAGGCCATCGTAGGTGTAGGCCGTGACGGCCTGGGCCGCATCGGTCTGTCCGGACTGCCGGCCCGTCGTGGCGTCGTAGGCGAACGCCATCGCCTGGATGGACGCGTTGCCCGTGGTGTTCTGGTCAGGGTTGTCCAGCCAGCGCCGCCGGTCGAGGGAGTCGTAGGCGAGGCGGGTGGTGACGCCGTCCGGGTTGTCCGCCGTGGGCGGGTCCTTCACGGCGGTGAGCCGGGCGACCGGATCGAACGTGAACCGGGTGGTGGCGTTCGCCCCCTCGGGGTCCACCGTGACGGAGACCACGGTGTCCTTGCCGTTGGAGAAATGGTGGACGCTCACCTCGACGTACTCCGCGTCCGAGCCGGCGGCGCTCGTGAGCGTCACCGCCTGCCCGCTGCCGTAGAACCACTGCGTGACCGAGGACTCCGTCCCCGTGGGGCCCGAGGGCACCGTGCGCTGAAGCGGCCGGCCGAGGACGTCGTAGGCCGTGGTGGCCGAGAACGGCGCGCTGGAGACGAGGAGCGTGTTCGAGAAGAAGGGGAAGCTCTCCGAAGTGGGCTGGTCCTGGGTGTTGTACTCCGTCAGGGTGATGGCATTGCCCGCCTGCTGCCCGGTCTGACGCACCGACTGCCGGGTCCGCCCGCGGCCGTCCACGTAGCCCTGCGTCCAGAGGAGCTCCCGGGCGTCCGACGTGGGGAACGCCTGGAGGGATTGCGTCCCGGTGTAGAGCCCGCCCTGGCCGTCGTCGAGGTACTGGAGCGCCTGCACCGTGACGGTGGCCGCCCCCTGGAACGCGGCGCGAAGCGTGTCCGAGCCGGTGACGAGCGGCGTCACCCCGTTGAGATCTCCCTGCGTGCCCTCGGGCACCGGGCCCTGGAGGCGCGCCTTGCGGCCAAAGGCATCGAGCACCGAGAGGGTGACCACGCCGTTGGCGTCCATGCTGGCCACCTGGGTCCCGAAGCGCGGGTCGTACCCGCTCGCCGTCACCAGCACGGTGCCCTGCGCGTTGGGGGGCGTGTGCGTCTGCATGACGTACGTGTGGTAGTCCGGCTCGTAGCCGTACGTGGTGATGGAGCCCCCGGGACGGGTCTCGGACGTCTTGTTGCCGAAGCCGTCATACCCGTAGCCCACGGTCAGGAAGGCGCCGTGGGTGTCATCCCATTGGCCCTGGGTCAGCAGGTCATACGTGGTGGGGGCGTAGGTGCACGCCTGCAGGTGGTAGTCGCCCGGGAGGAACCGGGTGATGTCGGTGTCCTGGGCGTTGGCGCTCTCCTTGGCATAGCGCAGGTAGCCGAGCGCCCAGCCTGCCCCGAGGAGCTCATTCTGGTACTGCCGGTGCTGGTAGACGGCCTCGGTGGGGGCGAGCGGCTGGTTGGAGGCGTCGACGTAGCCCAGGTTGGCGTCGAGCGTCTGGTTGCCGTACTCGTCGTAGCCGTACGTGTGGGCGAGCGCGAAGCCGAACGTGCCGTAGCTCCAGCTCTCCGACCGGGACGAGGCCCGCAGCGTCTCGTATACCACCGGGTTCGGGGCGGTGGCGCCAGTGGCCCGCGGATAGGCCGTGTACACCTCGGCCAGCGTGTTCATCAGCACCGTCTGGCCCCTGGGCACCCGCGGATCCGTGGTGTACGCGCCGTTGGCCTCCACCCGGGAGGACACCCTGGTGCCGGTGTACGGGAAGTCCTGGTTGTAGGTGTCGACCGTGACCAGGCCGGTGTCCAAGGAGAGGTTCGTGACGGTCTTGAACCCCTGCCAGCCCCGGCCCAGCAGGTCGAGCTGCGCACCGGCGTACGTCAGGGTGTTCGTCATGCCGTAGGCGAAGCGGTTGGCCGAGGCATTGTTGGCCTGCCCGTACCGGGACACGACATACGTCGCGCGGCCGAGCACGGCCTGCACGGGGTACTGGCCCGGCGTCATCGGATTGGGGTAGCGCGAGCCCTCCCCCGCGGGGAAGGTGAGCGGGTCTCCGGGGCCGTAGACGCTCGCGTCGGACAGTGCCGCGTATTGGACCGTGACGGTGCCCCCCAGCGCGTTCGTGAACGACGACACCATGTCGGGGAACGCCCCAGAGGAGGTGTAGGGGGCAAGGACGAACTGCTGGTTCGCGTCCATGCCAGCGCGGACGAGGTCCGCCTTGCCGTCGCCGTTCACGTCACACGCGAAGAACTTCGAGTTGAGGATGGTGGTCCCGGCCGCCCCCGCGTCGAAGGGCTCCAGCATGCGGTAGCTGCCCGAGGGCGAGCCCCGGTAGACGGTGAACATGAGGCGGCCGTTGCCGATCCACTTGTTCACGATGGCGGTGAGGCCGCTCCCATCGATGTCCATGGGGAAGAAGTTGTCCGGATCGAGCTGCGCGTTCTCGAAGGCCGAGTCCGGCCCCGGGACGAACCCGCCCGCCGCGTTGCACAGGAACGGGGTGAGGTGCAGCGTCGTGGAGGAGGCGCCCTGCGTCTTCCAGATCTGCAGCAGGTCGAGCACGCCATCGCCGTTCACATCGACCGGCAGGAAGGCCAGGGAGTTGGACAGGTTGAGCGTGCCCAGGTTGCTGCGGACCGAGGATGTGAAGGAGACCGTGTCCCGGCTGCTGCCCGAGCCCAGATAGGCCGTGGCCCGGATGGTTTGATCCGAGCCGCTCTGCCACACCCGGACGAGGTCCACCATCCCATCGCCGTTGACGTCCATCGGCCAGAAGGCCAGCGGCTGCGTGGGCTGCGCCGGGTCGTCCGTGGGGCTCACGAGAGCCTGGGTGAACATCGCCCCCGGCGCATCGCCGAACTGAGACAGGAACGAGCGGAAGTACAGCTGGTGCCCCTGGGTCGCCGCGTCGTAGTGCGAGTAGGCCTGCACCAGGTCCGTGCGGCCATCGCCGTTGGCATCCATGGCGAAGAACTGAAGGTGCGAGGCATCCCAGGCGTAGCCGGTCTGGAAGACGCCCGCGTCCTCGAAGGCGGTGCCGTTCCAGAGGAACGCGGCGAGGCGCAGCTCGCTGTCCGGCCCTCCCGGGTAGACGACGAGCAGGTCCGTGCGGCCATCGCCGTTGAGGTCCACGGGGTAGATTTCGCGCTGGCTGGGGAAGGAACCCAGTGGGGTGTCCGAGGCCCGGACGAAGGGGGTTCCCTCCTCGCCTGGCGTGGCCAGGTACACCGTGGCGTGCAGCGCGTTCTGGCCGTCGTTCCAGAGCTGGACGATGTCGGTGCGGCCATCGCCGTTGACGTCCATGGGGCGGATGTCCGCCTGGTCCAGGTGCTGGTCCAGCGTCGAGGACACGCCGATGTCGAAGCCGGGCGTGGCGACGTCCTGCCAGGCCAGCACGGTGGCCGGCAGGGACGGTGCCCCCTCGGCCTTCGCCCCGGTGAGCGTCACGGACTCGAGGCAGCTGAGCTGGGTGGCGGTGCTGGTGCGGTAGCCGAGGGTGTACGTGCGGACCGTCTCGTCCGCGCCGAGCACGGTGGAGAGCTGCTTCAGCCGGTAGAACAGGTGGACGGGAGCGCCCGCGACGTAGTCCTCGATGGGGTCAGGCCGCGGCTCGTAGGTGAACCGGACGAAGCGGTTCGCCTGGGTGCCATCGTCGCGCACCGTGTAGGCGATCTCCTGGAGAAAGTAGGAGCCCGCGTCCGCATGCTGGCCGTCGGGGGAGAGCGTATAGGTGTACTCGATGCGGTTGCCGTGCAGGTCCGTGATGGAGGCCAGGGCCCACACCCGGATGTTCTGGCTGCCTGGCGCGAGGATGCGGCTGTTGGCCGTCGTGCCGTAGGCGCGAACCTCCCCGGACTTGCCGTACACGGTGAAGCCGTCCTGGGGCGTGGCCCCCGCCACCACCCGGCTCCAGCTCTGCATCTCCGTGTAATAGACGGTGCCCCCCGCGCCCTGCTCGCCCTGCACGTTGATGAGCCGGGCGCCATCCAGCGCGAAGCGGTCCTCCGGACCGTAGGAGACCGCGCCGTTGAAGCCATCGACGGCATAGGTGGCCTTGGTGCGCGTGATGGCCGACTGGCCGCTGAGCGCCCAGCCCACGCCCAGCGGGCCGTTGGGCTGCCGGTGGCTGTAGACGAGCGAGAGCTGGGGCTGGAGGTTGGCGATGCCGGGCGGCAGATCAACCGGAAGCTTGTAGGTGGCCTGACCGTTGGCATCGACCTGGAACGTTCCCTGGGCCAGCCCCACGGCGGAGAGAGAGTCTGTCGCGGACATCACACACATCCATTCGAAGGAAAAAAGGACACAGCACGGCGGCCCCCTAGAGGGCCGCCGTTGGAAGAAGGGGAAGTGAGGGGAGACAACCGGAGACGGTTAGGAGATGCCCTTGAGCACGTAGGCCGTGCCGTTGTACGCGTCGTAGTTGGCCTGCGCGACGAACGTGTTCGGCATGCCGGTGACGCCCCAGAGCGTGACGTCGTTGTCGGCGCCCGAGCCCTTGTCACTCCAGATCTGCGCCGGGGCGGACGACTGCTGGGCGAGGTCCTTCCTCACGCAGCGGTAATTCTGGA
This sequence comes from Allostigmatella hybrida, assembly GCF_020103775.1. NCBI lineage: Bacteria > Pseudomonadati > Myxococcota > Myxococcia > Myxococcales > Archangiaceae > Allostigmatella > Allostigmatella hybrida. Next base: position 128,875 of record NZ_JAHXBH010000001.1, on the reverse strand, counting down.
TGTCGGGCGCGCTGTAGCCCAGGGTGGCCACCATGCCGAGCGCCACATAGCCATCCGGCGCCACCGCGGCCCAGACCGACCAGTCGTAGTCGCCCCTGCTGCCCTTGTCCGTCCAGACGAGGCTCCAGCTCTTCGCCGGCTTGAGCAGCGGCGCGGTGGGGTCATCGTTGATGGCCTTCACGATGATCGAGTTACCGGTGGGCCCCCCGTAGTTGCCCTGGGCATAGTCCCCGAGGATGCAGTAGCTGGTGTCATCGGGGTTCGGCCGGAAGAGCGTGACGTCGCTGTCGGCGCCGGAGCCCACATCGTCGCAGATCCAGGTGTAGGAGGCCGTGGTGGAGATGATCAGCGACGGCTCCCCCTGAACGGACTGGGAAGCGCGAACGAGCTTGGGGCGGTGGTGAGGGTGCGGCTGCATGGGGAAGACCTTCCGTGTGGAGCGTGAGTGCTTCGCTCCAGGCATTGAGCAATCGACATGCCGGACTGTCCCGCTCGGACAGGGAGGGCCTTGCCTGCCGTCGACGCGTCGCTCGACGCGACGTTCGACGCCCTGGCGTCGAACGCCCCCAGTCCCCCGAGGAGTTGCCTTCCTCCCGCTCCCGGACGGATCATCCCCGCGCCATGCACGACCAGCACGACGAGGAACCGCGCATCGCCTCAGCCTCCGGGCCTCCGACCCTGCCGACTCCAGGCACAAGCACGGAGTCCTCTCCGCCCTTCCCGGTGCCCGGCTGGGAGCGTTACCAGTGCCTCCGCTTCCTGGGCCAGGGCGGCATGGGCCAGGTGTTCCTCGCCTATGATCCGCGCCTGCGCCGCAACGTGGCCCTGAAGTTCGTCCGGGGCGATGACGCCGGCCTCCTCCACCGGTTGATGTCGGAGGCCCGGGCGCAGGCCCGCATCTCCCACGAGCGCGTCTGCCCCGTGTACGAGGTCGGCGAAGTCCAGGGCCGCCCGTACATCGCCATGCCGTTCATCGATGGCACCCCGCTGGGCCAGCTCGCGGACACGCTCACCGTGGAGCAGAAGGCGCTGATGCTCCGGGACGCGGCCGAGGGCGTGCACGCCGCCCACCGCGTGGGCCTCATCCACCGGGACTTGAAGCCCGCCAACATCCTGGTGGAGCGCACCCCGGACGGCCGCCTCAAGCCCTATGTGATGGACTTCGGCCTGGCCCACGACTGGAACGCCCAGGCCGCCACCGCCACGGGCTCGGTGCTCGGCACGCCTCCTTATATGTCCCCGGAGCAGGCCCGGGGCGAGGTGGGGCGGCTCGACCGCCGCGCGGACGTCTACAGCCTCGGCGCCACGCTCTACCACCTGCTCACCGGAGCGCTTCCCATCTCGGGCGCCAACGGGCTGGAGCTGCTCAACCGCATCGCCACCCAGGAGCCCCGCCCTCCGCGCGCGCTGAACCCGGACATCCCCCCGGACCTGGAGGCCATCGTCCTCAAGTGCCTGGAGAAGGACCGCTCGGCCCGCTACGACTCGGCCCATGCCCTGGCCGAGGACCTGGACCGGTTCCTCGCCGACGCGCCCGTGCGGGCACGCCCCACCGGCCCATGGGCCCGGCTGCGCAAGAAGGTGCGCCGGCACCGGTTCGCGGTGGCAGGGGCCACCCTGGCGCTCCTGGCCGTCCTGAGCGCCCTGGGCTGGGCGGCCTTCACCCGCCAGCAAGCGGCGCAGCGCGAGCGGCTCGCCCGCCGCTTCACCGAGCGGGTGGAGCGCATCGAGGCCCTCGCCCGGTACGCCGGCATGGCCCGGCTGCATGACATTCGCGCCGATCGCGCGGCGCTCCGCCAGCACATGGCGGAGCTGGAGGCGGAGATTCAGCGTGCGGGCCCGGACGCGCTCGGGCCGGGACATTATGCGCTGGGGCGCGGGGCGCTGGCGCTTGGGGACCGGCCGCAGGCCCGTGAGCACCTGGAGGCGGCCTGGCGCCAGGGCTTCCAGGAGCCCCGGGTGGCCTGGGCGCTCGCGCTGGTCATCGGCCACCTGTACCGGGAGCAACTCCTGGAGGTGGAGGCGCTTCCGAACGCCGGGCGGCGCCAGGCGCGCCGGCAAGAGGCCGAGCGGCAATACCGGGACCCGGCCCTGGCGTACCTGCGCCAGAGCGCGGGCGCCGAGGTCCCCGCCACCGAGTACGTCGCCGCCCTGCTGGCCTTCCACGAGAACCGGCTGGAGGCGGCGCTCGCCCAGTTGGATGCGATGGGCGCCCAGTTGCCCTGGTTCCACGAGGCCCCCCTGCTTCGGGGCGGCATCCTCCAGAGCCGGGCCGCCCAGCGCTGGAACCAGGGAGACCGCGAGGGCGCGCTCGCGGACCTGGAGGCGGGCCGCCGGGTGCTCGCGGCCGCCGTGGCGACCGGGGAGAGCCTGCCCGAGGTGCACCTCTCGGCCGCCAAGCTCGAATACACCGCGATGGTGCTGGAGCTCTATGGCCGGGGGAACGTCCTGCCCGCGTACACGCGGGGGCTGGAGGCCGTGGCGCGGGCCCTCGTGGCCGACGCGGACTCCGCCGAGGCGTGCTTCTGGGAAGCCCGCTTTCACAACCGGCTGGCGGAGGATCAGCTCAACAAGGGAGGCGCCGCGGAGGAGACCCTCCAGAAGGCGATTGCCTCCGCACGGGCCGCGTTGGCCCTGGCGCCCGGGGACTCGCGGGCCCGCAGGGAGCTGGGCCAGAGCCTGCTGCGCCAGGCTCGCGCCCGGCAGGGCCGGGGAGAGGATCCAGGCGAGTCTCTGAAGCTCGCGCTCGGGGCCTTCGACGCCCTCCCGCCGAAGGACCAGGACTACGAGTTCCACGCCACCCGCGGGCTGCTCTTCCGCGTCTGGGCGGACCATGAGGACCAGACGGGCGCGGACCCTTCGGCCCACCAGGCCCAGGCCATCGCGGCGTACCGCCAGGCCATCCAGCTCGATGAGAACCTGCCGGATGCGTGGATCAACCTCGGGCAGGCCTACCTCAAGCGGGCCTCGGGCACCCGCGCCGTGGATCCCCTCGCCGACCTGGAGCAGGCCCGGCTCGCGCTCGAGAAGTCACGAGCCCTCAACCCGCAGAACTTCGTGGCATGGTTCCTGGGCGGAACGCTTCACACGGAGCTGGCCTCCCGGCGCCGGAGCCTCGGGGGCGATGCCCGGCCGGACCTCACCACGGCGGCGGAGCTGTTCCAGCGGGGCATTGGCATCAACGCCCAGGTGGCCCCCCTCCACAATGGGCTGGGCATCGCCCTGGCCGGGCAAGCGCGGGAGGCCTGGGACCGGGGAGAAGACCCCTTCCGCCTGCTGGATCAGGCCCAGGCCGCCTACGCACGGGCCATCTCCGTCGCCCCACAACAGGGCTGGGGCCAGAACAACGTGGGAGAGATCCACGCCACGCGGGCCGCGTACCAGCTCTCCCTGGGAGAGGATCCGGAAGCCGAGCTTCGCGCGGCCGAGGCCGCCTACCAGCAAGCCCTCTCGCGGCTGCCAGGCCAGGCGGCGCCCTGGGCGAATGTGGCCAAGGGGCGCGCGATCCGAGCCGCCTTCGTCCTGGAGCGCGCGAGAAATCCCGAGCCAGACTTGGCGAAGGCCGAGGAGGCCCTCGCCCAGTCCTTCCGGCTCAACCCCGAGGAGCCGGAGGCCTGGCGCATCCGGGCCGAGGTGCTGGGACTCCGTGCCCGGTGGATGGCCCGGCAGCCCGCTTCTCCCGCGGACGAGACCTTCGCGCAAGCGGCGCAAGCCTTCGAGAAGACCCTCCAGCTCCTGCCCCGGAGCCTGGAGCACCGCGCCGCCTTTGGCCACCTGTGCCAGGACTGGGCCCGGTGGCGAAAGAAGGCCGGGATGGATCCGCTGCCGCCCCTGACGCGGGGCCTGGCCCTGGCCGGCGAACTGCTCGCCGTCCATCCCGCCTGGCCCGAGGCCCTGCTGCTCCAGGCGGGGTTCCGCCTGGATCGGGAGGCTCCCGAGCGGCTGCAAGCGCAGAAGGACATCCAGGCGGCGCTGAAAGCCAACCCGCACCTCACCCACGGCTGGAACCGCTGGCACTCCCGGCCGTGACGTCACGGCCTACCGTGGCTTGTGCTCGTCGTCGTCTCCGGGACCGCTCGTGTACACATCCAGGCTGCCCGTCTTGGACTCGCGGCCGAACTGGAAGCAGGCATTGCTGTCACACAGGGCTTCGCCGACACACACGCAGTGGTTCCCGCCGTCGGAGCCCACCGTCTCCGTCTGCGCATCACCTTTGTTCTTCAGGCCGATGTGGGCCTTCTTGCTCGTGAACAGCGTCTCGGGCTCACTGAAGTAGATGTCGACGTGCTTGTCGCAGTCCGACTTGAACTCGACCCTGGCGCCCTGGAAGGCGCACTGCATTCTCGTACTCAAGCCATCACACCCGACCAGGTAGGACACCTGCCGCTGGGCGGAGCGCAGGTTGCCCTGGCAGCGCTGCGTTGAAGCCTCCGCCTCACTCGCGCGCAGTTCGCTGGAGTGGCCCGCGCTCTTGCACGCCGCCACCGCGAAGAGGGCTGTTCCCAACAGCACCCGCCCCGCGCGAAGACCACTCCCATTCCACTTCGACACCCACTTCGGCTGCATGCTCATCCTTTCCATCGCTCATCACTCCGGGGCGCCCAGTCCCAGCTCCTTGAGCCTGCGGACCAGGGCCCGCTTGGACACCTCGAGCTTGCGCACCATGGCGTTCACATCCCCCGCGCACTCCCGGTGGCAGCGGGTGATTTCCTCCACGCTCAGCGAGCCCGCGGTACGGATGCCGGGGCAGCGTTCGATCAAGTCGTAGATGGACGTGCGGAAGATGCCCAGCCGGTCTGCGGCGGCCTGGAACTCCCAACCGCTCTCCCGGAGCGCGGCCAGCAACTCCTGGGGGGTGATGTCCGAGGGCTTGCGGCGGGGCGAGGCACTCGCTGCGGGAGCCGCGGTCTTCTCGCTGGGACGGCCCGAGGCCGCGGCGTTCAGCGTGGCCAGCTCCTGTTCGAGCTGGGCATCGAGCTGGAGGCGGGGCTGGCCCCGGTTGCCGATGACGAGCTGCCGCACCACGTTGCGAAGCTGCCGGATGTTGCCGGGCCAGTCATGGCGCACCAGCCGCACCGCCAGCGCCGTGGGCAACCAGGGCTCGGCCGTGGCCTCCTCCGGGCTCAGGCGCTTCAGCTCGCCGAGCGGCTCCAGTTCCTCACGGGCGAAGTGGTGGAACAGCACCCCCACGTCCTCCCGCCGCTCCCGCAGGGGCGGCACGCGGATGGCGAACCCCGAGAGCCGGTGCAGCAGGGGTGCCTTGAAGCGGCCCTCTTGAATCTGCTGCTCCAGCAGCGCATCCGTCGCGGCCACCAGCCGCACGTCCACGGTGACGGGGGAGCGCTCGCCCACGGGGTAGATTTCACCGGTGCCCAGTACGCGCAGCAGCATCACCTGCACCTCGGGCGGGGCCTCGCCCACTTCGTCCAGGAAGAGCGTGCCCCCGTGGGCCGCCTGGAAGAAGCCCTCCTGGTCCCGCACCGAGCCCGTGAAAGAGCCCTTGCGCGCCCCGAACAGCTCCACGGCCGCCAGCTCCTTGGGAATGGCGCCCAGGTTCACGCTGACAAAGGGCTTGTTGCGGCGGGGGCTGCGCCGGTGGATGGCCTGGGCAATCAGCTCCTTGCCCGAGCCCGTCTCGCCCCGGATGAGCACCGGCACGTTCAGGTCCGCCACCTGCTCGATGAGCCGGCGCACGCGCTGAAGGCCCACGCTGCCGCCCACCATGCCCAGCGCGTCCGGCGCCTCCGCCGAGGCGGGCTCCGCCAGGTGCAGCAGCAGCACCACGCGCCCGGCCAGCTCCAGCGGCACCCCGGCCGCTACCTCCTCGACGGAGAACTCCCAGGGCCCTTCGAGCACGAGGCCCGCCACGGCCACGCGGCTGCCCTCGCCCGGCTCCAGCCGGACACGCCCGTCCGGCTGCGCGAAGAACGTCACGGGCTTGCGGCTCAGGAACGGATCCGCCAGGTGCGTGCCGGTCTCCTGGCCCGGCTGCATGAAGAGGGGCTCGTTGCGCGAGACGGCCACACCCCGCAGGGAGGAGAGCAGCACCCGCTCTCCCGCGCGCCCCGCCACGGGGTGGGACACCAGGGTCAGCGCGGGCACGAGCGAAGAGGATTGCGGCCCGCGTTGGCGCTCCACCGCGTCCACCGTCGAGATGTCGGCCAGGGGTTGCTCTCGCATGAAACTCCCGCCCTGCTGCTCCGGGCGGGGCCAGTCTAGCCCTGTTTCTGGAGGCTCAGCACCCCAGCTCCGATGATCGACACCCTCCACCCCATTGGGAAGGGGGCACGGAAATTGGGCGGCTCCGGAGCGTTGTTTGGACCTGTAGCAGCGACTCGCTGGTGAGGCAGGCGGCCGCCGCCGTACGGCTCGCACAGGACATGGACTGCTGCTAGAAGCACATCCATGTCACGCCGCGATTTATGGCGGACGCTCCATGAGCGCTTCGACCCGGAACTGCCCGCTCCTCCCGAATGGCGAGCCACTCGCACCAAGAGTCTGGCCAAGAAGATGCTGGAGACCTTGGAGCGGCCCTTCGGAACCTCACGCTTGCTGTTGATGGGCACCGTGGGAACGGGCAAGACCACGGAGCTGCTCCGTGTCGCCGAAGAACGGGAGAAGACAGATCTGGTCGTCTTCATGGACCTCGCTCAGCACTTCGCCGAGGTGGTGAAGGACCCGCGCGCGCTGGAAAGGCTCGATGCCTGGGAAGTCTGCTTCCTGGCCGGACTGACGCTCATCAACCGCTTCAAGACGCGGCTGGGAATCGAGCTGGATCCCGAGCTGGTGAAAAATCTCGGAAAGGCGTGGAAGGAACTCACCGCCGTGACCGGCACGCCCAATCCCCAGTTCGACCTGGGTGTGTTCGCCAAAGAGGCCCTGGACCTGGGCGCCACCCTCGCCGCCACGGGAGCGTTGGGGCTGGAGGCACAAGGCGTGTCCCTGGGTGCCAAGTCCCTCAAGAGCGTGGTCAGTGGTCTTCGCAACTGGAACCTGCCACTCGGTCGCAGCGAGAAGACGCTCCCGGATCAGGACCGCCATGTGCAGAATCTGCTGAGCGCCGTCAACGTGCTGCTGGGTGAGGTACAGTCCAAGCACCGCAGGGTGCTGCTCGTCATCGATGGCCTGGACCGCATCCGGGATCTCCCCCGCGCCAAGGCCCTCTTCGTCGAGTCCCAGCTTCTCTCCCAGCTCCAGTGTCCCGTCGTGGTGTGCGGCCCGGCCGCGCTGCGGCACCACCATGCCACCGCAGGAATCCAGGGCTTCAAGCCCATGCCCCTGGTCAACGAACCTGTCCTGGATCATGACCATCCGGAACGTCCCGGCCCTGGGGTCAAATTCTTCCTGGAATTGTATGCCCGGCGGGTCAGCGATCTAGGCCCGGAGGCACAAGGACTGGTGAGCGAAGAGCACCTCACCACGCTGGCCTACCGCTCCGGGGGGCGCTCCCGGGACTTCGTCCGGTTCATCCGCTCTCTGGCGGAGCTGGCCTGGGATGCGGACGCGCCGAGCGCGGATCCGGAGCGGGTGGGGCAAGTCCTCGACGAGTGGCGTTTGAGACAGGAGACGGGACTGCACAAGGACCACATCCGGTTGCTGGAGGAAGTCGTGAAGGATCCCGAGCACCGGCTGCCTTCAGGGCCGCTGGCGTATGAGTTGCTCGATTACCAGCACCTGCTGCCCTATCCCAACGACTCCGAATGGTACTACCCCCATCCGCTGCTCACGATGCACCTCGTCCAGGCCTCCCCGGCTGGCTCCGCAGGCTGAAGGTCTCGCTGGAGCTGTCCCGCTCGGGACTGCTGCTCCTCGTGGACCATGCATGCCCGGAGCGGTTGGGGGAGCTGGTGCGAGTCCTCCTGCCCATTGCCCCGGAACTGGAAGTCCATACCGAGGCGCGGCGGCTGGCGGAAGCCGCACCGGGTTCAACCGTGGTGCTGGTCCCCCGCGTGGAGGACGCGGACTGGCTGAACCTCAACCGTCCCCTCTTCGCCTCACGGGAACTGCGCGCCGTGCTGTTCTGCACCCGGGAAGTATCCGTGGCGCTCGCACGAGGCGCGGTGGACTTCATCGATTGGATGTCGCTCCGGGTGGAGTGTCCTTCCGGCCCCGCCCCCTTCGCCGTCGCGGGCCTCCGGGCCGCGCTGGCTGCGCGGGCGCCTGGCCTCGTATGGACGGAGGGTGACCTGGAAGCGAGCTTTGCCGCAGCGCGGCCACGCCGGAAACTCCGGAAGGTCAGCGCCGCGAGCCCCTATGTGGAGCTCCTCTCGGCGGCGAAGGCACACCGGGGAGCGTGGCTCGCTTGGACGGATGTGGAAGGAGACTTTCAGTCGCGGCGAATCCGGTGGGCGTTGGCGGAGGCAAGGCGCCGGACGCCCACCCTGTTGGTGAGTTCCTCGGTGCGCGCTCCAGGATGGTTCGCCGTGCATGGACTCGTGATGGGGCCCGCCGAGGCGCGGGCGCGCCTGGAGCAGGCTGGAGCGAAATGGCCCGGCCGCTTGGCTTCGTTGGCGGAACTGGAACCCGAGTCCATCCATCTCCTGAGCCAGTTCCTAGAGCAGGGCGTTTCCGAAACAGCACTACATGAGGGACTTCTCGAAGAATCGGATCCGGGGTGCTACCTCGGTAGGTTGGCCCTTGAGCGGGGCTTGAGCACCGAGCACGATGCGGTTCGCGGGAAGGCCCCCCCGCCAGTGGTGCGCGCCCTTGAGAAGTTCCCTGGCCAGTCCCGGGCACTGCGCGCCTCGGAGCTGAGCCGCATCGGGCAGCAGCTGAAACAAGGCGGGAAGGTGACGGCCGAAGACGCGGCATGGTGGTCCGCATGGCTGGGAGCACGCACCTCGCAGGTAGACCTGGAAGGTGTTGCGCCACGGGCCGAAATCGCGGAGGCGCTGCTTCAGCAGCGCCAGAGGACAGGCCTGCTCTGGGAAACGTTGACCACCCTCGCCATCGCCACGGGAGATCTGGAAACCGCCCGCTCATGGGCTCAGCGGACCGCAGCAGCCGACCCCTCCCGGTGGAGTTCTCTCGTCAAGACGCTCCATGCGGAAGGACGGTACCCCGAAGCCGAAGCCCTCCTGCGTCACCACCTCGCGACCAATGAACAGATGCCGGGCATGGATCGCGCCTGGATTCATCATCACTTGAGCGATGTACTTCGTGAGCAAGGCAAGAACGCCGAGGCGGAGACGCTGCTCCGTCAACTCCTCTCCGCCGACAAACATCTGAAAGGGGCTTGGGACGGCGACTCCGCTGCATCGCTTCACCTCTTGGCCCTTGTCCTTTCCCACCAGGGGAAGCAGACCGAGGCCGAAGAGCTGCTACGGCAGTCCCTGGCCATTACCAAGCGCGAGCATGGAGAACAGAACCCCGATTACATCTCTCTGCTTCGCGATTTCTCTTCGGTGCTGGAAGAGCAAGGACGCTATCGAGAGGCCGAGAAATTCCTGCGCAAGTGCATGGCCCTCCAAGAACGGGCGCTGGGTCCACTCGCCCCAGCTTACGCCCAATCGTTGTATTCCCTGTCGTGGCTCTTGCAGATGCAGGGCCAATACGATGGAGCGGAAAAATCACTGCTGCGCGCACTGACCATCCAGGAGCAAGCTCTTGGACAGCAGCATCCATCGTATGGAGCGTCACTGCACGATCTGGCCGTCTTGCGTATCAGACAAAACCAGCTCGCCGAGGCCGAGCAACTCCTGCTGCGCTCCCAGTCTATCACCGAGCAAACGGTAGGCTCACGGCATGCGGGCTATGCCGCATCGCTTCATGAACTCGCCCGGGTGCGGATGAGGCAAGGCCGGTTCGCCGAGGCAGAGGATTTGATGCGGCAAGCCACCACGCTCACGGCAGAAACCCTTGGCCCAACCTCTTCGGATTACGCAGCGTCCCTGCATCAGCTCGCCTTGCTGATTGATGCCCAGGGACGCTATCCCGAGGCGGAAGAGGTGCTCCGCCAATCGATCACCATCTTGGAGCAGGAACTGGGCCCAGAGCATCCTGAAGTCATTGCGCCCCTGTATATCCTGGCGGTCAACCTCTTCAAGCAAGGGAGAACTCAAGAATCGGAACCAATCCTTGTGCGCGCACTCTCATCAGCCCAGAAGCGCTTGGGAAACCAACACCCTATAACCGCACAAATCCTCAATCAGCTCGCGCGGGTCGAATACGCCTTGAATAAAAAAGGTGCTGCGAAACGGGCCAAACAGGCAATGGACGCGCTCCGCAGCGCATTTGGCTCCAAACACCCCACCACCCAACAAGCGCTCCCGGAGCTGCGTCACATCGCAGCCAGTCGAGCCGGCAAGCAGCGCTGACCCTCCCGCCCACGCTTCTTGAGTCGCTTTCGATGCAGACGCTCAGCGTCTCCGTCCATAGAAGGCACGGGCCTGGGGGGCCTCTTCGCCCCAGAGCTGATCGACGATGCGCTCCAGCCCCATGCGCTCACGCACCTCCGGCCTCACTTCGTGGAGCAGGTGGATGGGCGAGCGTCCGTACACCAAATCATGCAACGGCGCCTCCAGGCCCTGGCTCCAGTCGATGGCCAGCGCCTCCTCGCGCGTGGCGGGCACTGGCGTGAGGGAGCGCCGCCCCTCGTGGCCGTCATTGCCCACGAGGCTCGCGGCGGGCGCGCCATGCTCCACCAGCCCGCGGGCGTGCCAGATGGGGCGCTCGTGCGCCATGGCCCAGATGTTCAGGCGCGTGTCGTCGGGCATCCCCGGAAAGGGGCGCTCCACGAGCGCGTCCCGCTCCCACGCCAGGAAGTCCCGGGCCAGCGCCACGGGCAACGCACACGTGACGCCCACCAGGCCATCATCGGAGGTCCACCACGCATCCCCCTGCTCGTAGGCCAAGAGGGCCGTCTCGTGGTTGGAATAAAAGCACACCGGGTGCATGGGGCGTGCGGCCAGGGCCCGCCTCACCGCCTCCACGAAGCCGGGACAGGGCTCGGCATCATCGTTGAGCAACACCACGTGGGTGATACCGTGGGCGGCCTGCGCGATGCCCCACTCCCAGCAGGCGCTCGCCACGGACCAGACGCCGCGCCGCACGGTGTCACGCTCCACGTGCAGCCGGTCGCTTCCGCCCAGCTCCGCGCGAAGTGCTTCCTCCAGACGCCGCAACATTCCCGCACGGCTCGTGTCGAACGCCGCGTGCATAAGGGTGAAGGCCATCACAGGTGCCCGGTGCGCTTGCTCGTCCCGCCGTTCCGTGTCCATGGGAGCATTTCGGCGGGCCGGGTCTTCCAGGTCAACGGATTGACCCTTTCCTGGAGCTTCCCTTAGCGTCACCGGGCGACCTTGAAAGGAGGCGCATGCGATGAGCGACAAGAAGATCGACCAGAACGAGAAGTTCCAGGGCCGTACCCCTGGCCGCAAGCTGACCCGTGAGGATCTGTCCAAGACCGTGGGCGGAGCCCTCATCCGTGGCTGCTGCACCCAGGGCTGCTGTGAGCAGCCCCATCTGCCCGACGTGTCCAAGTAGTCAGTCCTGGGCTTTCTCCCGGGAACCTCTTCCCGGGCGAAAGCCCTCTTGCCCCTTTCCGAGCCGAGCCCGTGTCCGAATCCCCGTCCGACAACCGCTTCTGGTGGCCCTTCGAGCTGTCCCCCCGTGAGCAAGAGGCGTTCGACGCCTTCCGGGAGCGGATGCGGCGCGAACCCTGTGCCCTGGAGGTGGACGCCTGCCAGAAGGCGTCGGACCTGCTGGCCCACATGATGGGCCGGCACATCGATGAAATTCTGGAGCGCGACTCGCTGCCCCACACCGGCCACCTGCTCAATGGCTGGGGCAACGCGCGGCTGCGGGGCCGACCCCTGCTGGAGCACCTGGAGCCCTTCGTCCACCGCAACGAGGCCGGGCGCCCCTTCATCCTCCAGAGAGACCCCGAGGGCGAGTTCCACCCCTGGCAGGGCATCGCCTACACGGTGATGGCCGGCGTCTCCCCGGGCCACCCGCTGCCCGGCGCGCGCGCCTCCTTCCGGGAGATTGCCCTCAACAGCCGCCAGCTCAACGTGACGGACGGCATCGAGCTGGGACACCTGCTCTTCGCCCTGGCCTACCTGGAGCCCGAGCCCGCCCAGGCGCCCTTCTTCATGGGCGACGAGGTCCACGACGTGAAGTCCCTGCTGTCGTGCGCCGTGGAGGCGCACCACTACGGCGGCTTCGAGGTCTGCCGCAAGGTTCACCTCACGGAAGGGCTCTGCGCCGCGGCGGCGCGCATTCACGGCATGGAGGGCTTCCGGGAGGACGCCCAGGGCTTCCTGACGGGCCAGCTCGACATCCTCTTCCTGCTCGGCGCGGTGCTGGAGCAGGTGGACGTGCTCGCGGCCTCGGGCGGCCGGGCCGGGCCGGGCACCCTGCTGACCCAGCTTCGCGAGGCGATCCTCATCGAGAGCCCGCTGGAGAACCACTGCTACTACGCCGGGCACCTCATCGAGCTCGCGGGGCTGGCGCACGCGGCGGGCTACCCTATCGCGCCCGAGCACTGGAACGCCATGGCCTTCGTGGCCAACCGGCTCAACCGCACCCTGCCCCGCTTCCTGCCGTACACGGACTTCCAGGAGTGCTTCCTGCACTTCGGCCACTACCGCCGAGGCATCACCCTGCTCCAGGAGGCGCAGCGCGCCCGCGCCGAGGGCCGGGCCCTCACCCAGGAGGACTTCGCGCGCTTCACCGTGGACTTCGACGCCCTGCCGCCCCTGCCGGCCGGCGTCTCCCTGGAGCCGCTCGGGCCTTCGCCCGTGGAGGAAGGGCTCTACACGCTGGCCCCGCCCGCGCCCGGGGGACGCCCGGAGTTCGAGGACATCGTCGCGCGCTACTCACGCCATGCCCCGCCCCACCTCCAGGCCCGAGGCGGCTTCCCGCACTTCCGCCGCATGGGCCCCCCGTCCTGGCCACGCGCCATGCACTACGAGCTGCTCGACTACGGCGGCGACGTGGGCGTGGAGATCCACCTGGAGAGCGACGCGGTGCGCCCCATGGGCCCGCGCGTGAAGGAGCTGGTGGAGCGCGTGGCCCGGCGCTTCCCCGGCCGGGACGTGCACTGGGACGGGGACTGGTCCAAGGGCCGGGGCCGGCTGAAGGTGCTCTTCCCCCAGGAGCTGGCGCCCGAGGCCGTGGCGGAGGGCGTCCAGCAGCTCGTGGACGAGACCTTCTCGGCGCTCGACACGGCGGCCACCCAGTTGACCGTGCCGGTGGGGCCCTGGGCTTCTGCGCCTACGCGGCCGGGGTGAGGCCCCTCCTGCTCCGCTTGCGGGGCTCGGGCTCAACCCGGACGGCGCGCCCTTCCCACGTCTGCACGTCGTCCACGCGCGTGCCCCAGTAGTGGCCCCGCTGGTAGTTCTCCAGGCAGCGGGCGAGGTTGCGGTGCTCGCTGATGCCCCGGTTCTCGCCGCCGAGATCTCTCCGCTCGTCCCCGTGGGAGAGGTGGACGATGTTGCCGTGCTTGCGCTGTGACAGGCCCAGTTCCAGTTGCAGGCGCACGAGCAGGTCCAGGTCCTCCCAGCCCCAGCCGAACAGGTCCGAGTTCATCCCGTTCACCGCCTCGAAGTGCTTGCGGCGCAGCAGCACCATGCCGGGGCCACTGCGGCTGCCATCGCGCAGGTTCAGGTGATTGGTCTCCACGTGGGCGGTGCGGCCCTTGTTGTCCACGAAGCTCATCGCGTAGGACAGCTCGCGCAGGTACGAGCTGCGCTCGGTCTCGGGCTTCTCGGACTCGAAGACGCGGTCCACGGTGAGGAAGTACTTCGTGCCCAGGCGCTTCATGGACTCGCCCAGGAAGTCGCCGCGCAGGACAATGTCCGCATCGAGGAAGAAGAGGCGCTCGGCCTGGGCCAGGGACGCCCCGATGTTGAGCGCCAGCCCCTTGTTGAACATGGTGTCCGGCAGCTCCACGCCGCGCAGGCCCGGAAAGCGGTGCTCGCCGAGCAGCTCCCGGAAGGGCTTCGGGGCGCCGCCGCAGCTCACCACCAGCACCTCGTAGCCGTTCGCCACGAAGACGCGGCGGTTGCGCCGCAGGGTGATGCCGAGCTCGGGACGGTCTTTCCAGGGGATGATGATGGACAGTTCGGGACGGGCGCTCACCCGGGGAGCAAAGCCACGGGGGGCCTCCCCCGTCAATCTCCGCACAGGAGCAGCCCCTGTTGGAGGAAGTCCTCCACCCGCTCGCGGTGCCACAGCCCCTCGCGCTCCAGCTCCGCCACGGTGACAGGCTCGCGGCAGCGCTCGGCCAGGGCCTGCCCGGCCGCATCCAGCCGGAAGCGCGCGGGCCACGCCGCGTCCTCCAGCCGCCAGAGCCCAGGAGACTCCTCGGTGAGCGGGGCCGCCAGGGACAGGCGGGACCGGGGCCCCGGCACCGGCACGGGGCCGCTCGCGTAGTGGCGCACCTCGCGGGCGTAGAACTCCCAGGGCGTCGGCAGGGGCGGCAACAGGCCCGAGGGCTCCGGCGTGGGAGGCCGAGGCGCCAGCACCAGGGGCTGGGCGGGCCCTTCCCGACGGGCCTTCACCGCGCCCTCCACCGCCTCGCACAGCACGCGGGCACAGGTCTCCTCATTATAATGAGCGCGCACCCGCCTCACGGCCGCCTCGGAGAAGCGCTGGCGCAGCGCCGCGTCCGTGAGCAGCCGCTCCGCCGCGTCCACCCCGTGCAGGAGGTCCGAGCGCAGGCCCGAGCGCGTCACCCAGGTGGGCATGAGCGCCCCCGTCTCTCCCGGGACGACGGTGTCCTTCAGCCCGCCATATGCCGCACCCACCACGGGCACCCCGCAGGCCATGGCCTCCACCGGCACGTAGCCGAAGTTCTCGTCGATGGAGTGCGTGGGGTGGATGAGAACATCCAGCGCGGCGTACGCCGAGGCCAGGTCCTCGTCCTCCAGGTTCGCCGGAAAGTAGAACACGTCGTCGGTGAGCTGGAGCCCCGAGATGAGGCGGGCGATCTCCCCGGGGTAGTCGGGGGTGTAGCTCAGCACGGGGTAGTCCACCCAGTAGTTGCCAATCACCACCCCCGCCACGCGGCGCGGGTGCAGCCGCCGGCGAAGCTCCGCCAGCATGCGCAGGAACCGGTGCGCGTTCTTCTGCGGCACCAGCCGGCCGACGAAGCCCACCACCAGCTCATGGGACTCGATGCCGAGCAGCTCGCGGCACTCCGCCTTCTCGCGCGGGTGGAAGAGCGCCGCGTTGCCCGGCAGGGGCAGGTGGCACAGGTGCGGCGTCTCCCCGGCGAACACCTCCCGGAAGATGGCGATGTCCGAGGTGCAGTTGACGAGCAGCACGTCCGAGCGCGCCAGCGTGCCCAGCCGCGCGGCGAGGGCCTCCTGCTCCAGGATGGGCCCCCCGTGCATCGCGAAGAGGAAGGGCACCGGGACCCGGGGCCGCTCCTCCCACCCCCGGCGGCCGGAGAAGGAGAGCACGGCCTCCACGCCCTCGGGCACCGGAGCCCCCTCCTCCACCACCTCCAAGGTGAAGCGGGCGGAGAGCGCCCGCTCGTAGAAGCGGCGGGTCCGCTCCACGCTGGGCCAGGGGTGAGGACCGAATCCGAGCAGGGCAACGCGCATGGGCGCACAGTGGGCCAAGCCGTGCTTGTCGTGAACCCCCATTGTGTCATCTTCGGCGGGCTCTGCCGGGCATGCCCCGCTTCGCCGAGGTTCTCACCGAGGTTCCCTATGTCCTTGCTGTCCCCCGTGCTCCGGCGCCTGGCCGGCTGGCTCGCCCCGGTCACGGTGCTCTCCTTCTGCGCCTGCGCCACCGCGCGCCCGGAAACGCCCATGACGCCCTCCGCCGCCCCGCCCCCGGCCGAAGCCGCGCCCAAGCCTCCCATCGAGGTGGCGCTGACGTTCGATGATCTGCCCAGCCACGGCCCGGCGTTCCCCGGCGTGTCGCGCATGGCCGTCATCGAGTCCATCAACGCCACGCTGCGCAAGCACGGCGTGCCGTCCGCGGTCGGCTACGTCAACGGCCAGCTCGTGGAGCAGCAGCCCGCGGACCGGGCCGTCCTCGAAGCGTGGCTCGCGGCGGGCAACCTGCTGGGCAACCACACCTGGTCCCACGTGGACCTCGGGAAGGTGGGGCTCGCGGCGTACCTCCAGGACATCGACCGCAACGAGCCGCTGCTGCGCGAGCTGGCGGGCCCGGGCACCCCGGAGCGCGCGTGGAAGACGTTCCGGTACCCCTTTCTCCAGGAGGGCGTGGACGCGGAGTCCCGCACCGCCATCCGCGCTCACCTCGCCGGCAAGGGCTACCGCGTGGCGCAGGTGACCATCGACTTCGGGGACTGGGCGTGGAACGAGGCCGCGGCGCGCTGCGCGGCCCAGGGCAAGCCCCAGCTTCAGGAGTCGCTGCGAAAGGGCTACCAGAAGACCGCGCGCTCCTTCCTGCGCTGGGCGGATGCCGCCGCGCAGCAGGTGTTCGGCCGCCGCATCCGCCACGTGCTGCTGCTGCACGCGGGCTCCTTCCAGGCCGATACCCTGGACGCGTTGCTCACCAGCTACGAGAAGGCGGGCGTCCGCTTCATCACCCTCGACGCGGCGATGGAGGACCCCATCTACGCGGAGGACCCCGGCATCGCCCAGACATGGGGCGACAGCTTCATCGAGCAGGTCATCCAGGCGCGCAAGCCGCCGCACCCGCCCTTCCCGCTCCAGCCCTTGGACTTGCTGGAGGCCATCTGCCGCTGAGGGCTCAGCGGAGCTGGGCCGCTACCAGCTCGGCGTAGCGCCCCCCGTGGGCGAGCAGCTCCTCGTGGCGGCCGGACTCGACCAGGCGGCCCTCATCCAGGGTCAGGATGAGGTCGGCGCCCATGATGGTGCTGAGCCGGTGGGCGATGACGATGCGCGTGCAGGACAGGCCCGAGAGCGCCTGCTGCACCTGGGACTCGGTGATGGCATCCAGGGCGCTCGTGGCCTCGTCCAACAGGAGGATGGCGGGCTTGCGCACCAGGGCCCGCGCCAGCGCCAGCCGCTGCCGCTGCCCGCCGGACAGCGAGGTGCCCTGGTCCACGAGCGGCGACTCGTAGCCCATGGGCATGGCGAGCACCTCGTCATGAAGCTGCGCCAGCCGGGCCGCCTCCACCACCGCGTCCAGGGTCAGGCTGGGGTCCGCCAGGGCGATGTTGGAGCGCACGGTGGAGCCGAACACGTACGGGTTCTGCATGACGATGCCGAGCTGGCGCCGCACGCCCCGCAGGTCCAACTCGAACAGGTCCTGCCCGTCGTAGAGGATGCGCCCCGAGTCGGGCCGGTACATGCCCAGCAGCAGGCGCGCCAGGGTGGACTTGCCGGAGCCGGAGCGCCCCACGATGGCCACGAGCTGGCCGGGGCGGATGTCGAGCGAGATGTCCTCCAGGATGAGCGGCCCCTGGCGGGCATAGCGGAAGGACACCTTCTCCAGGGAGATTCCCCCTTGCAGCTTGGGACACGGCCGCACCTGCGCGGACTGCTCCCGGGGGGTGTCGAGCACATCGTCGATGCGCGCCAGGTAGGTGCCCAGGAGCTGGAACTGCATCACCGTGGAGACCAGGTTGGACAGAGGGCCCAGGAACCCGAGCGCCAGCGCGTTGAGCGCCAGCATGGCGCCCAGGCTCAGCTCGCCCTGGAGCACCTGGCTCGCGCCGAAGCACAGGATGAGGAGCGGTGAGCCCAGGCGCAGCGTGCCCATGAAGGACTCGGTAAGCAGCGACAGCCGGCCCCGCTCCAGCGCCACGTTGAGCACGTCCACGAAGAGGCTGGACCAGTGCTCCAGCGCCCGGGGCTCGCAGCCGGTGGCCTTGAGCGTCTCGATGCCCGCCAGGACTTCGATTTGATACGCCTGCGAGCGCGCCTCCGTCTCCAGGTTGCGCGCCATCAGCTCGCGCTGCTTGCGGCGGGAGACGAGGAAGATGGACACCTGGGCGAACCCCAGCACCAGCACCACCGCGCACATGGCCGGGCTGGCCACGAGCAGCACTCCCAGGTACCCCAGCACCATCGCCCCATCCAGCAGGCCGGACAGCGCCCCGGAGGTGAGCAGCTCGCGCACGGTGGTGTTGCTGTTGAGGCGGTTGCTCAGGTCTCCGGCGGTGCGCTGCTGGAAGAAGGCATAGGGCAGCTCCATCAGGTGCTCGATGAAGCCGAGCGTCACCCGCGCATCGAACTCGGTGCGCAGGTGCAGGAGCAGGTGCGAGCGCACCAGCGAGGTGAGCAGTTGGAAGAGCAGGAGCCCCACGGAGCCCGCGCCCAGCACCCACAACAGGGCCGTGTCGCCCCGGGGAATCACCCGGTCCGTGACGAGCCCAATGAGGACCGGCGGGCCCAGCGCGAACGTCTGCACCATGAGCGAGGTGACGAGGATGCGCCCCAGGAGCGCCCGGTGCGACAGCAGGTGGCGCACGTAGCGCCACGAGGAGCGCGCCTCGCGCCCGGCCCGCTCGAAGGACTCCGAGGGCTCCAGCAGCACCGCCACGCCCGTGAAGTGCCGGCGGAACTGCTCCAGCGGCACCGCGCGCCGGCCCATGGCCGGGTCCACGATGTCCACGTGCCCCGCGCGCAGCCCCTCGAAGACGACGAAGTGGCGGAAGTCCCAGTGGAGGATGGAGCCCTTGGGCAGGTACTCCAGGTCCTCCATCTCCAGGCGCGTGCCCCGGCCCCGCAGGCCATACCGGTGCGCCGCGTCGAGGATGTCCAGCGCGCTCACCCCGTTGACGTTCACCCCCATCACGTCCCGCACTTCCTCCATGGGGACGTCCCGGCCGAAGTAGGCCAGCACCATGGCGAGGCACGCCGCACCGCACTCGGACACGCTCACCTGCTGCACGTGCGGAATGCGCTTCCCGGCGGGCTCCAGGCCCAGCCGCTTCAGCACCGGGAACCGTTCGAGGAGGGACGGGGAGGACTCGGACATGACGGAAGGGGCGCGGGCCTCAGGGCCAGACGGCCCGGAGCCCCGGAATGAGCATCAACAGGATGGGCTGTGAGCGCACGCGGGCATCCGCCTCGCCCAGCATCCCATCGAAGTACGGGAAGCGCTCGCCATCCGCCAGGAAAGAGCGGGAGGCCACGCGCGAGCGCACCAGCACCACCGCCCCGTTCACCTGCAGGCTCGCCGACAGCGTGGGGCCCAGGGCCCGCTGCACTTCCTGGGGACCCACCAGCTCGCCGCCGACTTCATCGATGGTGAGCTCCTGGTACTGGTGGTGGAAGCCGCGCAGCTCCAGGCGCAGCGGCTTGCCCACGGCGAGCAGCGGCCGGTACTCCCCGGGCAGCATGGCCGTCACCACCGCGGCCGAGTCCTCCCGCATCAGCGAGGCCACCAGCTCTCCTTCCGCGAGGTGCTGGCCCCGGCGGATGCGCACGTCGCTCACGATGCCCGCCTCGGGCGCGCGCACCGTCCACTGCTCCAGCCGCGCCCGCGCCAGCTCCAGTTGCGCCCGCACCGAGGCCAGCGCCTGGCTCACCCCTTCGTCCGAGGGCGACCGCAGGCGCTGGCGCAGCAGCAGCTCGAACTCCCGCTCGTAGCGCTCCAGCTCGGCCAGCTCCGCCGCCGCGCCCAGCCGGGCCAGCACCTGCCCCGCGGCCACGCGCTCGCCCGAGCGCACCTCCACGGAGGCCACGGTGCCGCGCACGGGCGAGGGCAGGTCCATGCGCCCCTCAAGCTGCACCACCGCCGGGCCTTCCGCGTACTCGGACACGTGCACGAGGGCACTGAAGACGAGCGCGAAGACGCACGCCCCGAGCAGCACCCAGAACACCGGGCCCGTCCATTGGGGGGAGAGCTTCAACAGCCCGCCGCGCTCGCCGCCCTGCGCGTAGTGCTGGAGCGCCTCCGTCCTGAACAGCCCCGCGCCCTCGTCCTCCACAGCGGCCTCTCTCCTCCGGAAAGGTCCAGCGTAGCCCCCACCCGAGGGCCCCGCAATCTCTCGCCCTGCGGGGCCCTCAGCGGGCCTGCGCGCTGTGGGGCAGCACGCGCGCCGCGGTGCCCACCACCAGCCCCTCCACCTCCCCTTGCGCCTCGAACGCCGCCTGGGCGAACACCATGCGCGAGGCGGCATCCACCTCGGGCGCCACCTCCCGCACGTGCCCCTTCACGGTGCGCCCCAGCGACGGCAGCTCCACCCACACGGGCGAGCCCACGCGCACCTCGCCCAGCGCCTCCTCGGGAATGGCGAAGCGCACCTGCACGGGCCCCTCCCGGAGCAGCCGCAGCAGGAGCGCGCCACTGGCCACCCACCCGCCTGGGTCCACCCGGCGCTCCACCACCTTGCCCGCGCCCGGGGCCCGGAGCGTCGCCTCCTCCAGCCGCTGGCGGGACTGGGCCCGCAGCGCCCGCCGCTCGCGCACCTGCGCCTGGGCCGCGGTGAGGCGGATCCGCGCGCTCTGCTCCTGGTGGCGCGCCGTGGCCAGTTCCTGCTCGGAGAAGGCCTCGGTGGGCGAGCGCAGGTAGCGCGCCAGCGTCTCTCCCGCCTCGCGCGTCTCCAGCTCCAGCCGGCTCACCTCGGCCTCGGCCGCCGCCAGCCGCGCCTCCGCCATGGCCGTCTCCTGCTGCACCGGCCGCGGATCGAGCCGCCCCAGCTCCGCCCCCGCCGCCACCGCGTCGCCGGGCCGCACGGTGAGCTGCTCCAGCCGGCCCTCGAACGGGGCGCGGATCTCCACGCTCTCGCTGACGGCGACGCCCACGAAGCCCCGGGGCTCCCGGCGCGTGGGCCCGGCGGGCACGTCCCGGTGCGTCACCGCCGGGGGCGCCTCCGCGGGCCGCGACGAGCGCGCCCCGGCCCAGAGGGCCACGCCCAGGGCCCCGGCGAGCGCCAGGCCCCACGCCACCTTGCTGCTCACGCCTCCTCGCACAGTGCCACGGCTCCCCGCTTGGACGGGCGCCATGATAGTTCCGGTTCGTCCGCGCGTGGGCTAAGAGCCACCCCCTCACCCTCAAGGGGGATGGTTTCCCATGAAGAAGATGCTGACCCGGAGCGTGGTGTGTGCGGCGCTGGCCCTGTCGTCGGGCGCCCTGGCCCAGGATGCGGAGACGGCGGCGGCGCCCCAGGCGCCCGCGGTGAACAAGCCGAGCGCCGAGGCCGTGAAGGACACCTGGAACTACTTCTACAAGGGCAAGGACCAGGGCCCCGTCCTCGTCGAGGCCAAGGTCTGCACCGAGGTGGCCAAGGACGGCCCCAACAAGTTCGACTGCCTCACCGAGGTGGACCCCGCCGTGGGCGTGAAGGCCAATGCCACCGGCCTGATGCTGTGGCAGTCCTACCTCGTCCCCCAGGGTGCCGTCGTCGAGGACATCATGGTCCAGACCAAGCAGGGCACCACCGTGCGCGAGACCAAGGACGTGAAGCTCAAGGGCGAGGGCTGGCGCACCCGCCAGTGGACCGGCCTCCGGCTGAACAAGCCGGGAAACTGGACGGTCGCGATTCTCCGGGGAGATCAAGTACTCCAGGAGATCCAGGTCAAAGTAAATTGAGTCACGGTCGCCGGACGCAGCCGTTCGGCGCCCCACGCCTGCCTGCCCTCAGGGACGCTTGCCTGGGTGGGCACCCCTTCCTTTTTGCGCGGAGGGGGGCAGAAAACTTTGCAGGTTCAGCGGACTTCGAGCCCCTCCCTCCGGGCCGGCTTCGCCTCCTTTTTCCGAGCGGAAGTGCGCGCGGAGCGCGGGTGGCACCCCCCATGCAATGAAACCCTTCGCAGGTTCGAAGGGCAGGGGTGGCAGGGCGGGCAGGTGGGGTGAGGCGGGGGCGGGGGATGGTGGGGTGGGTTCGGGGCGTGGGCGGGGTGTTCGCGGTGGGGTGGCTCCTCGCGGGATGCGAGAAAGCGCCCCCTGCCGCGGGGGTGGAAGGAGCGGGTCTCGAGGAAGTAAGGCCGGCCGCGGGTGAGGGCATGGGTGGCGCCGAGGGGCGGCGGGCGCTGGCGCTGGGGGTCAGCCAGGCGTTACGTGCCGCGGTGGCACCCAATGGGGATGTCCTCCTGGCGGCTGACTACGAGAGACCTGTGAGCCTGGGCGGGAAACCCCTGCCCTTCGAACGTGAAGTCTCGGGGCCCCACATGCTGGTGGCCCGTCTGTCCTCTCAAGGGGAGCTGCGCTGGGCCCAGGGGCTCGTCCCTGCTGGGAAGGGCGCCGTGCGCGCCCAGGTGGGGGCCGTGGCCGTGGAGCCCGAAGGCGGCATGGTGCTGGCGGGCACCTCCGCGGGCTTCCAGCTCGGCGGCGCATGGCTCGCCGAGGGGCCTTTTCTCGCGCGGCTGTCCCCGGAGGGGCACCTGGACTGGACGCGCTCCTTTCCCGGCGAGGGCCCCTTCACGGTGACGGCGCTGGCGGTGGAGCCCTCCTCGGGCGAACTGGTGATGACGGGGGACTTCGGCGGCCAGAGGGACTTCGGCACCGGCCCCCTCTCGGTGCCGGTGGACCGGTCCGGCGCCTTCGTGGCGCGCTTCTCCGCGGCGGGCGAGCCGCGCTGGAGCCGCGCGCTGGGCAGCCTCCGGGGGGATGTCTCCGCGCGTGCCGTGGCGGTGGACGCGCAAGGGGACATCCTCGTCGCGGGCGGCTACTCGGGCGCGGTGAGCTTCGGCGGCGCCACGTTCGCCACCGTCCTGTCCCGGACGCCGTACCTCCTCAAGCTGTCGCCGGAAGGCCGCCACCGCTGGAGCCATGACGTGACGGGCGCGGAGGGCACCGCCCAGGCGGTGGCCGTGGGGCCCGAGCGCGTCTTCGTGTCCGGCACGTACACGGGCCGCTTCTTCTTCCAGAGCGCGACGTTCCAGTCCGATTGGCAGGATGGGTTCTTGATTGCCTATGACCCGCAGGGCCACTCCCGCTGGGCGCGCTCCTTCGCCGCCTCGGCCACGGCGCTGGCCACGGATGGCGCGGGCCAGGTGCTGGTGGCCGGCGAGCACGATGGTGGAAGGGATTGGGAGGCAGGGGGAAGCGCGGGCCTCTATGTGAGTAAACTTTTGCCCGAGGATGGCACGTCCGTGTGGTCCCGGGGCTATGCCAGCCGGGGCGAGGCCCGGGCCCATACGTTGGGCATCGACGCCACCGGACAGGCCCACGTGGCGGGCAGCCTGGTGCAGGCGCGGGGGCCCGGCCAGGGGCCTTTCCGTGAGGGGTTCCTGCTGCCCGTGCAGCCCTGAGCCTTCGTCCCTTCTGTGTGTCATTGGGACGTGAGCCGCTATTGATTTGCCCCGGCATTGAGCGTTAACTCCTGCACAGAGGGAGGGGCCAGGTCATCGCTTGAGGCTTCGCAGGTCAAGGAGCCGAGGGCTCTCGCTGCACGAGGCGCCTCCCTTCCCTGTCGAGGAGGAGTCCATGGCGGACACCGCAGCCACCAGCGAGTTGAAGGCGTA
The DNA here is from genome assembly GCF_020103775.1 of Allostigmatella hybrida. Lineage (NCBI taxonomy): Bacteria > Pseudomonadati > Myxococcota > Myxococcia > Myxococcales > Archangiaceae > Allostigmatella > Allostigmatella hybrida. Next base: position 105,572 of record NZ_JAHXBH010000001.1, on the reverse strand, counting down.
CATCCAGAAGAAGTTCTGCGAGAGCGTGGGGATGCCGTCGGAGGCCGTGTTCGGGCCCGACCTGACGCTGGCGGAGATCATCGCCCGCTCCGAGAAGATGACCAACAGCGTGGACCTGATGGAGTCGTTCGCGCGGACCGCCAACGCCCTGCGCAAGGATCACGACATCCGCATCCGGCTGCCCGCGCTCGCGCTGGACGCGCCGATTTCCAAGGTCCTCGAGCTCCTCATGGAAGAGATCGCCCGTCAGCAGGGGAGGCCGGCATGAGCACGCACACCAAGCGCGTCGACAGTGGACAGCCGCAGCCCCATGTCACGGCGCAGCACGTGGAGGTGCCGGTGCAGGCCGAGGACACCCGGGAGGCCGGCAAGCCGGTCATCGTCGCGGACCTCTACCGGGCATTCACCGAGGAGGGCCGCTCTCTGGTGGACATCACCTGGGAGCAGCAACGCCTGCACGAGTCCCGGCGCTGGAGTGTCATGGAGGCGCTGTCCGCGATCGACGTGGAGAGCGTGTCCCAGTCGGACCGGCTGCTGGTGTGGAACGCGGGACGGGCGGAGCTCACCACCAAGCCCGGCGCGGACCGGCTGGCGCGGCTGTCCGACAGCGAGTGCCGCCGGTGGCAGGGCAAGAACGCCACCGTCGCCTCCATCATGCAGGCCTGTGGCACCTGGAGCCGCTACTGGAACGAGGAGGAGGCGCACCACGAGACCAGCTTCAACCGGCTGGCCACCCTGTTCGGGCTCGAGCGCGTCTCGGACGAGACCTTCATCGAGTTCCGGAAGATTTTCCCGGATGACGACATGCTCCGCACGCTGACGCTGCTGGCGGTCTCGGAGATCGTCGCCGCGGTCAATTACGGGAACTGCGCGCGCGTCATCCAACAACCGGGCCTCAAGGCGCTCTTCAAGCAGGTGGGGGCGGACGAGATTCAGCACATGAACTACTTCGTCGCGTTCGCCAAGGCCCTGGTGGACAGCGGGGAGTACCACGCGAAGGAGGCGTTCGCGGTGGCGTACTTCTTCCTGCGCGATGACGGAGAGGTGCACGGCAGCAAGCGCGAGCGCGTGGTGCAGCGGGACACCCACGTCAACTGGTGGGATCAGCTCGAGTACCGCGAGGGCATGTACTCGCCGGACGCGATCGACAAAAAGGAGATGCTGATCTTCAACGCGCTCAAGCGCATCACCGGCATCACCGTCTCCTCGGCCGAAGAGGTCAAGGACAAGTGGATGGAACTGGTCGGCTGCTGATTGGCCCCGCTCCGGGAGTCTCCTGTCTTGCGCCTCGAAGAATCGTCTCTGCTCCTGCGCGTCCGGCCCAATGACCTGGACAGCCTGGGCCACGTGAACAACGCGATCGCCCTGGAGTACCTGGAGGCGGGGCGGTGGGCGTGGATGGATTTGCACTCCCTGCGCCGGGGTGGCGGCATCATCGCCGTCACCCTGCGCATCGAGGTGGACTACAAGCGTGAGATCGCCCCACAAGAGGTGGTGGTGCGCACACGGCTGGAAGAGCCGCTCGCGGAGGAGGTGGAGGACGTGGATGCGATCCACTACCGGGCGCGCTTCCATCAGCAGATCCTCGTGGACTCCGGGCGGACCGTAGCGGTCGAGGCGCGCGTGCAGGCGGCCTTCGTCAGCACGGAGGATCGCGCCGTGCGCTCCGTGCAGGAGTTCCTCGCCTCCGCTCGGCAACCGGCTTCCTGAGCAAAGGTCTCGACACACATGTCTCAGCCTACCCCCGTCAGCACGCCGCCCTCCTCCCCCCACCCCGCGCCCGCCACGGGGCTGATCCGAAACGAGTGGTGGACCGAGGCCACCGGAGGCCATCAGCTCCACGTCCTGGAAGCGCGCAGCGAGACGGCTCAGAGCGCGGCAGGGGTCGGCATCCTGTGCCTGCACGGGCTGTTCTCCGATGCGCGCTTCTTCCTGAGCTCGAACGGCACGGGACCCGCGCGCTACTTCATCGATCAAGGCTGCACGGTCTACGCCGCGGAGCTTCGGGGCCACGGAGGCAGCCGGTGGCCCGAGAAGCGGGTGTGGGATTGGAGCTTCGACACCTACGCGCAGCAGGACATCCCGGCCCTGGTGCGCGCGGCACGGGAGCGGCACACCGGCCCCCTCTTTCTGCTGGCCCACAGCATGGCCGGCTATGCGGCGCTCGCCGGGCTGGGACTCCAGCCCGAGGTCCAGCGCATGCTGAGTGGTGTGTGTGTGTTGTCCTCGGCCGTGAATGACTACAGCGATGGAGGGCTGAAGAAGGCGCTCATGGTCCGCTTCTCCAGCCAGCTGGCCGGGATGCTGGGCCGCTTCCCCGCCAAGGCGCTCAAGCAGGGCCCCGCGGATGAGCCCGCCGCGCTCATGCGGCAGTTCGCCGACTGGGCTCCCACGGGTGCGTTCCGGAGCCTGGACGGGGCCACGGACTACTGGCAGGCCCTGGGGCAGGTGACGCTCCCCGTGTTCTCCGGCGTGGGGGAGGCCGATGTGTTCCATGCTTCGCCGCGCCGCGCCGGGAAGCTCGTGGAGAAGCTGGGCAGCGGGGACAAGACGCTCGTCATCTGCGGGCGCTCTCACGGCTTCGCGAGCGACTTCGGCCACTTCGATATCCTCCGCGGCAGCCGGGCCCAGCAGGAGGTCCTCCCGCGCGTCCATGAGTGGATGCGCGCCCACGCAGGCGGCGCCTGACCGCGGAGGGGGACGGCGATGCTCGACGTCATCCAACGGTTGGCAGAGACCGATGCCCGCCGCGGGCTGTATCTGGTCGAAGACTTCTTCACGCCGCCGGTCCTGCTGCCCTATGCCCGCTTTCCAGCCCGGGTGGCGGCCTGTGCGGAGCACTTCCGGGCCCAGGGCATTCAGCGCGGCGACCACGTCGTGCTGCCCTTCGAGACAACGGAGGCGGCTCTCTTCTCGCTGTTCGGCTTGATGGAGGTGGGGGCCATCCCGCTCTCGGTGAAGCCCTATATTCTCAGCACGCCCCGGCAGGGCTACCGCGAGTTCCTGGGGCGGCTCTCCGAGCGCTACCCGGTGCACCGGATCCTCGACGTGCCAAGCCTCGGCGAGCTGGAGCTGCCGCTGCGCCGGGTGCCGCTGCCGCCCGCGGGGGCCCACCTGGAAGGCGTCCGGCTGCGCGAGATGGGGCCCGAGGAGCTGGCCTTCGTGCAGTTCTCGTCGGGCTCGACGTCGTTTCCCAAGGGCGTCCCCATCACCCAGCGCAATCTGCTCGCCAACCTGCGGATGATCAGCCAGCACGACGGCCGGACGGCGGAGGACCGGGGCGTGATGTGGCTGCCGCTCTACCATGACATGGGGCTGATCGGCCTGCTGACGTGCATCTACGCGGGCGTCGATGCCTACGTCAGCCAGCCCGTCAGCTTCCTCATGGATCCGATGGGCTGGCTGGAGTTCATGTCCGAGCGGCGCGCCACCCTCTCCGTCATCCCGAACTTCGCGATCGACTACGCGCTCAAGACGATGCGCGAGCTGGAGCCCAAGCATCTCGCGCGCGTGGAGCTCTCCGCGCTGCGCAACGTCTACTTGGGCAGCGAGCCCATCAACATCCCGAACCTGGAGCTGTTCACGGAGATGCTCGCGCCCCGGGGACTGAGGCGCGAGGCGATCAAGCCCTGCTACGGCATGGCCGAGGCGGTGCTGATGGTGGCCTGTGTGGGCCGGGACGAGGCCTGGCGGGCCGTCACCGCCCCCAACGGGCAGCAGGCCATCTCGGTGGGACGGCCTCTGGCGGAGTTCGAGGTGCGGCTGCGCACCGAAGACGGCGCGCTCTGTGGCGAGCGGGAGCTGGGGGAGATCGAACTGAAGGGCGGGAGCCTCGCGGACTCGTACTACACGGACGAGCGCCCGCTCCGGAACGGCGAGGGCTACTACCCCAGCGGGGATCTGGGCTTCCTGCAGGACGGCGAGCTGTTCATCACCGGGCGCATCAACGATCGCATCAAGGTCAACGGGCAGAGCTACTTCTCCAGTGACTTCGAGCAGGCCATCGAGCAGCTCCCGTTCATTCGCCCTGGGAGGTCCGTGGTCATCCAGACGCAGGGGCGCGTGGTGGTGCTCGCCGAGGTCAGCCACGCGGCGGCGCTCCAGCAGCGAGCCCAGAGCCAGCTCCAGGTGTGTGAGAAGCTCCTGGCGGTGGTGGGCGTGTCGGTGGCGCAGGAGGACGTGCTGTTCATCCGCTACGGGCAGATCCAGAAGACGAGCAGCGGCAAGCTCCAGCGCCGGGCCATCACCGAGGCCTACGTGCAAGGGCAGCTCCGCATCGCCACGCCCATGGAGCTGCGCGCGGACTGGCTGCGGATGCGCGCGCAACGGCTTTTCTTTGGCTCGCTGCTCGACGTCCGGAAGCGCGGCAGCCGGTGGCTCCAGTCCGGGCAGCAGGCGCTCCAATCGGTGATTCGCGGCCCGAAGCGCTGAGCAGCAGGGGGCCGCCGCCGTCTGGGGATGGCTCAGCGCTCCGCGCGGAAGGCGGGAGGATCCACGCGGGTGGCGCGGCACTGGGGACAGGCGCCCGGGCGGGTGAAGCGCTTGCGGTCCCGGAAGACGAAGCCGCAGGCGAGGCACTCCGCGGGCAGCACCTCCAGCCGTCCCCCCGAGGCCTGGAGGGACTTCTGCAGGTGGACGAGGTGCTCGGCCACGTCCTTCTCGGAGATGCCCACCGCGGCGGACAGCTCGCGCGCGGTGAGGCCCGCCTCGGGGGCGGCCACGAGCGCGGCCTCCAGCGCGGCGCGCACCGTGGTGGTTCGCGCTTGAGGGACTTGCTCGCTCATCCGCCCACGGGTCCCAGGTCCGTCATCCGCTCCCGGCCCAGGTGCATGCCGCTGGTGCAGCGGTAGTCCGTGAGCAGGGAGGCCACGAGCAGCGCGGCGCCCGCCACCACCTGCACCGCGGCCACGGCGGGCGCGCGGCGGGCATAGCCGCCCACGAAGGGCGCGGCGAGCACGGCCAGGCCCCAGCCGTAGTCGGCCAGCTCGTGCAGCTCGATGGGCACCAGCCGCGAGAGGCTCAGCCGGGTGTCCGTGAGCAGGCTCAGGCCGGCGAACCCCAGGCCCAGGGCCACGCTTGCCCGCCGGGCGGCCGGCTCGGAAGAGAGGCAGCCGGCCCCGGCGACGCCCAGGCCCACGGCGTAGTCGAGCAGGGAGTGGGTGCCTTGAGGCACCCAGCGGCGCAAGGGCAGCTCGCCGGGAAGGGGGTGGGCGGGAATTCCCGCCGCCGCGCTCCGGTCCCACATGTGGCGCAGGGAGCCCTGCACGGTGTGCGAGGAGCCACCTCGCAGGTGGGAAGAGCGCTCGCCAGGAGGGGAATCGGCCATGTGCAACTCCTTGGGAAGGTATCCTTCCAAGCTAGGCATGGCCGGGGCCGGAGAGGATGGGGCGGGATGTTCTCTCCTGGCCAGGGCGTTTCCCCAATTGTCCACCGGGCGATAGCCACGGGGGCAGACCTGCCCGGGGTTGGCTCGACTTTCCGATCCACGCGGGCTAAGTCGATGGCGCCCGTTTTTGGGTAGAAGAAGGGTGGCGGAAGCCGCCTCGCAACGAAAGAAAAAGGCTCATGGCAACTGGTACTGTGAAGTGGTTCAACGATGCGAAGGGTTTCGGATTCCTCACGCAGGACGGGGGCGGCGAGGACGTGTTCTGCCACCACTCCGCCATCAACATGGATGGATTCCGCACCCTGGCCGAGGGTCAGAAGGTCTCCTTCGAAGTGACGCGCGGCCCCAAGGGGCTCCAGGCGCAGAACGTTCGCGCGGCCTGATTCGGAATTCTTGGTGAAGTGCCGGAGCCCGGTCTCCTCACGGAGGCCGGGCTTCCGTCTTTTCAGGCCGCAAGGGCCTGAGCAGTCCCGCCCCCGCCAGCAGCGTCTGAACACGGTCCGCCAGGGCCACGTGCTCTGGGTTGGAGACCGTGAACCGCTCCGGCGTGAGGACCACGAGTGCCCCCTTGTCCTCCACGGGCTCCACCCGCACCGGCCCGGGCAGCGGGGGGACCGTGCCTCGGTGACGTGAGACATACGTCACCCAACCGGTGAACGTCCCCGGCTTGGGGGATGGCCAGACCGCATCCCGGTGGTCTGACGAGGTGGCAACCCCCCATTCCGGCTCCCACGCGAGCACCATGGCTCGCAGGGCATTCGTCATGACAGACACCGTCTGCACCCGTGAGGCCACGGAGCCTGCGGACGGGGGAGTGAGGACACACATTGAATTCACAAACGGGGTGGAGCTGCCGCAAGCCACGCTGACGGACGTCGCCTCCTCTGGAGGGTCCCCTGCCCACAGCCAGAAATTGAAGCCATCGCCCACCCGGTTCGCCTTGCGCCCGAAGAGCCCCTCGAAAGCCCCGTGCTCAGGCTGGAACCGAAGCGCGCGGGCCTCCGCGAACGAGCCAGCTGTTTCATGCCAGCGGCTCCAGGTCTGCTCGCACGGGCCAAGCTCACGGAAGAACGCCTCCGCACGGCTGGCGCACGCCTGGGGCGTCTCGCGGCGAGCGAGCCAATACGCACCGATGTAGTAGGACTCTCCCATGGCTCTGGCCCTCTCAGGGAACCGGTGAGACATAAACAACCTCGATATTGAAACCACTGTTCGTGAACAGCTTGCGAAGAGCCTCCGCGAAGCGCTTCTCCGCGACGATCCACTGGATGGGCGCTCCCTGAGCCGCCACCATTTGACGCTGCGCCTGCTGCAAGAGCCCCTCTCCTCCCTTGAAGAAGCGCTTGGGCTCAAGATTCTTCTCGAAAAAAGCCTCGTATCCAGGCCCCTTGGCTTCCAGCAGAACGCCATCCCTGTAACCGTCGAAGTCCGCCTTCTCCCCTCCTCCCCTGACCCGGTAGGCCGAACCTTCCGGAGCGCCCGTCACCTGCGCTTGGTACTTCCGGGCACTCGCGGACATGCTCTCGTTGACCTGGATCCATTCTCCAGGCCCCTGGGCGGCCGCGCCGCCTGAACCCGTGGCCGCCATGGCCACCGCCGTGGGCGCCAACGTGAGCGCAAGCTGCCCCTCCACCACCGCCACCGCCGTGACCTGCCCCACTGCGGACAGCCTCAGACCGGCCTGAGAAGCCACCAGCGCCGCCGCCTCCGTGAACCTCGGCAGCAGCGGCATCCGGGCCGCCAGCCACGAGGAAGCCCCGCCGGTGCCATGGCTCACCGCCACCGTCACCGCCAGGATGAAGATCCGCGCGCCTTGAGTGCCCAGGGTTTGGCCAAAGCGCTGCCCTGCCCGCTCCAGGTCCTCCACGGTGGCCGCCGTGTCCGTGGCCCGCTTCAGCTCCATGCTGGCCTTCACCACCTCCAGGAAGGCATCCACCCCCAGGTAGGCCATCATCACGGCGGCCACCACCGCGGCCGTCTTCGTGAACACCGGCTCGGGTGCCGCCGCCAGCACCACCCAGGACACCATCCCGGTAACCGCCGCCGCATAGAAGAGCTGAGGGGTCAGCGTCTCCTTCACCGCTTCGGCGATGCTCCTCTGGAGTGGCCGAAGGGACAGGCCCAGCGCCACCCCCAGCCTGTCCCCGCTTCCCCACCTGCCCACCTCCTCCAGGGGAGACAGGCAATCCACCGGGGGCCGAGCAGCCTCGCAAACGCCCCCATGACTCTTGCGCAGCAGGACATGCCACGGCGTGTCCGCCCCAGGGCCAGCGTGGGAGGTGCGCACCAGCCCGCGAGCGCGAGGCGCGCGGAGCGCCAGCGGCGCCTCCAAGACCCAGGCCGCCAGTGCCTCCTCGAATGCCTCCTCTGGAACCCACACGGACGTGTTCCAGGAAGACGGCGTATAGTCCTTCGGCGGCCCCTCTCCCGTTTCCAGCCGCACCCTGCGCGCACTTCCACACGCGCTGGCCCAAATCAGCAGGAATCCCCACGCGATCCACCGGACGCTCATGCGCGCTTTTCCGAAGAAAATGTCTCGCTGACAACGTTTCACCGCGCGCACCGTGTCCTGCGCCACAGTCGCCGCGGCGGCGCCCCCTGCCACCGGGTTCTCCGAGTCTTCCTGTTCACATCCGCGTCACGGACACGGCTTGGCTGTCGCTCCCGTCTGCTACGAAAGCCGTGCAGCCGCGTCACGCTGGATGTCAGACCCTTACCTGGGATTGCCCGTGTCCGAGCACACCGCTGGAGAGTATCGGTTTATCAATCTCCAAGACGGAGCCTCCCCTCGGCGTGAGTGTTGGACGCGTGACAGGCAGGACAGCACCACTCACGTCACACTGAAGTACACTCCCATGTCACCCAGGGGGACAAGGTGATGGGCTTCGCGGCACTCATCTCGGATGCAACGCCCGTGCGGCATGCGCCCGGACGGCTCCAGTGGCTCTCGGACGCCTCGCGCGCCTTGATGGAAACCCGGCTCGAGCCCCAGGCCCTGCTGCGCACCCTCGCGCGCTTCTCCGTGGGCCCCTTCGCGGAGCTGGCCGCCGTGTTCTGCCCCGCGGAGGATGCCAGCCTCGTGCTCCGCGCCGCGCAGCACGTCACCCCCCCGCTCACCGAGGCGCTCCAGGTGCGCGCCACCCCCATCCGGCTGGCGCCCTGTGAGGGCCTTCCCGGCCTGGCCGTCCAGACCGGACGGGCCCAGCTCGACACCGCCCTGCCGCCCGAGGCGGACCGCCTGCCCGCCGAGATGCTCGCGCTCCTGGAGCGGCACCCGCCGCTGAGCCTGCTCGCGGTGCCCCTGCGCGTGCCGGGCGCCCTGCTGGGCGTGCTGGCCGTGGGCCGGGAGGTTCCCCTCACGGAGGAGGACCTGGATCTCTTCCAGGAGCTGGCCGACCGGGCCGCGTTCCGTCTCCACGATGCGCGCCTGCTCGAGGCCGCGCAACACTCGCGCAAGAAAGCCGAGGGGCGCCCAGCGCGGCGGCCCCTCCCGTCCGAGGAACTTACGTTGCACACCCGTATCCTGGAGAGCCTCGCGGAAGGGGTGAGCGTCACGGATGGGCAGGGCACCGTGCGCTATGCCAATCCCGCCCTGGAACGGCTGCTGGGCTACGCGCCCGGTGAGCTCCTGGGCCAGCACGTCTCCAGCCTGTACGACGCCGCCGCGGAGGACTTCCTCCTGCGGGCCACGGCCGTGCGGGATGCCCTGAAGACCCAGGAGGAGTGGACCGGGGAGTGGATCAACCTGCGCAAGGATGGCACCTCCGTCATGACGCGGGTGCGCATCACCGCGACGGAGCTGGACGGCGCGCGCCACTGGGTGAGCGTCCACCAGGACGTGACGGCCCAGGTGCGCACCATCCGCAAGGTGGAGGCCCTGGCCACCGAGCTGCGCCAGGGCGAGGAGCGCTACCGCTCGCTCGTGGAGGCCACCTCGGAGATCGTCTGGAACACCCCGCCCTCGGGGCAGTTCACCACCAAGCAGCCCGGCTGGAGCGCCTTCACCGGCCAGCCCTTCGAGGAGTTGAAGGGCTGGGGCTGGCTCGAGGCCGTCCACCCGGAGGACCGGGCCCTGTCCCGGCGGGCCTGGGACGAGGCGGTGCACAACCGCACCACCTACCAGGTGGAACACCGCATGCGGCGCCATGACGGCGTGTACCGCTACATGCAGGGGCGCGCCGTGCCCGTGAAGAACGAGGACGGCACCCTCCGGGAGTGGATCGGCATCCACCGGGACATCACCGCCCGCATCGAGGTGGAGCAGGCGCTGCGCCAGAGCGCCGAGCGCGAGCGCCAGGCCCGGGGCGAGACGGAGCGGGCGCTGGCGCTCGTGGACTCGCTGGTGGCCGCCAGCCCCGTGAGCTTCGCGCTGCTCGACACCCAGCTGCGCTACCTCAAGGTGAACCCGGCCCTGGCGCGCATCAACGGCGTGCCCCAGGAAGAGCACGTGGGCCACTCGGTGCGCGAGGTGCTGCCCATGGTCTGGGGCGAGGTGGAGAAGCCCCTGCGCCACGTGCTGGAGACGGGCGAGCCCCTCATCAACCAGGAGAACTCCACCGAGTCCTCCACCCACCCGGGCGTCATCCGCCACTACCTCTCCAGCTACTTCCCCGTAAAGGGCTCGGATGGGGAGGTGGCCGGCGTGGGCACCACCTTCATCGAGGTGACGGACCAGGTGAAGGCCCGCCGCCAGCTGGCGCTCCTGGCCGAGGCCGGGCAGCGGGTGTTCGCCTCGCTCGACGAGAAGGAGACGCTCGAGCAGGTGGCGCGGCTGATGGTGGAGACGCTCGCCGAGGGCTGCCTGGTGGACCTGCTCGACGAGCAGGGCCGGCTGGAGCAGGCCGTGGCCATTCCCCACAAGCCGGCCACCGCGCACGAGCCGTACCGGGACTGGACGCTGAGCGCCCCCCTGGAGCGAAGGCACGAGGCCCTGGGCGCGGACCGGCCCCTGGTGTTCCGCGAGGGCCGCGCCGTGTGCATCCTCCCGCTGCGCGTGCGAGGCCGGACGCTGGGCACCATGTCGGTGGTGGCCCCGCCCAGCCGCGCCTTCCATCCGGACGAGGTGGGGCTCCTGGAGGAGCTGGCCTCGCGCGCCGCCGTGGCCATCGACCACGCCCGGCTGCACACCGCGCTCCAGAAGGCCATCCAGGTGCGGGACGAGTTCCTCTCCGTGGCCAGCCACGAGCTGAAGACGCCGCTGACGCCCCTGAGCATCAAGCTCCAGGTGCTCGCGCGCGAGGTGGCGCAGCAGCCCGACACGCCCTTCACCCGGCGGGTGCAGGGCTACATCGACACGGGCCGCAAGCAGATCAGCAAGCTGACGGAGCTCATCGGGGACCTGCTGGACGTGTCGCGCATCGGCGCGGGGCGGCTGCAGCTGGCGCGGACCGAGGTGGACCTGGGGGCGCTGGCGCGCGAGGTGGCCTCCCGCTTCGAGCCCGCGGCGGCCCTGGCGGGCTCCACGCTCTCGGTGCGGGTGGAGCACGCGTGCGTGGGCTCGTGGGACGCGGCGCGCATCGAGCAGGTGCTCACCAACCTCCTGGACAACGCGCTGAAGTATGGTTTCGGGCGCCCGGTGTCCCTGCACGTGCGCGCCGAGGCGGAGCGCGCCGTGGTGACGGTGATGGACCAGGGCATCGGCATCGAGCCCACGCACCTGTCGCGCATCTTCGAGCGGTTCGAGCGCGCCGTGTCCGAGCGCCACTACGGGGGCCTGGGGCTGGGGCTCTACATCACCCGGGAGCTCGTCCAGGCCCACGGCGGCACCATCCGCGTGGAGAGCGAGCCCAACGTGCGCACGCTCTTCACGGTGGAGCTGCCGCTGGCGCGGTAATCAGCCGAGCGCCACCCGGGCGTTGCGGAACAGGCGCATCCACGGCCCGTCCTCGCCCCACCCGTCCGGCCGCCACGAGTGCTGCACCGTGCGGTGCACGCGCTCCGGGTGCGGCATCATCAGCGTGAAGCGCCCCTCGGGCGTCGTCAGCCCGCAGATGCCGAAGGGCGAGCCGTTGGGGTTGGCCGGGTAGGCCTCCGTCACCTGGCCGTGGTTGTCCACGAAGCGCGCCGTCACCAGCCCCAGCCCGTTCACCTGCGCAGCCTCCTCGTCGCTGGCGAACTCCGCCCGCCCCTCGCCGTGCGAGGAGACGATGAGCATGCGGCTGCCGGCCATGCCCTGGAAGAACAGCGAGGGGCTCGGCGCCACCTCCACCTGGACCAGCCGCGCCTCGAACTGCTCGGAGGTGTTGCGCACGAAGCGCGGGAAGTGCCCAGCCCCGGGGATGAGCTCCTTGAGCTGCGCCATCATCTGGCAGCCGTTGCAGATGCCCAGGCCGAAGCTGTCCGGGCGCGCGAAGAAGGCCGCGAACTCGTCCCGCGCCCGGGCGTTGAAGAGGATGGACTTCGCCCACCCGCCGCCCGCGCCCAGCACGTCACCGTAGGAGAAGCCGCCACACGCGAGCACGCCCGCGAAGTCCTTCAGCGAGACGCGCCCGGCGAGCACGTCGCTCATGTGCACGTCCACCGCGGTGAAGCCCGCGCGGGTGAACGCCGCCGCCATCTCCGACTGGCTGTTCACCCCCTGCTCGCGCAGCACCACCACGCGCGGCCGGGCGCCCCGGGCGATGAACGGCGCCGCCACGTCCTCGGCAGGGTCGAAGGTGAGCTTCGGCGACAGGCCGGGGTCCGCCACGTCGCACTTCGCGGCGTACTCCTCGTCGGCGCAGCGCGGGTTGTCGCGCAGCCGCTGCAGCGCGTAGCTGACGCGGGACCAGGTCTGCCGCAGCGCCATGGTGGGCACCGCGAGCAGCGTCTGCCCGCCGTGGCGAAGGCCCACCTCCAGCTCCGCCCGGGGCCGCCCCAGCTCGTGGCAGTGGCCGCCCAGCCCGTGCTGGCCGAGCACCTCGCGCACGCGCGCCACCTCCGAGGCCCGCACCTGCACCACCGCGCCCAGCTCCTCGTTGAACAGCGCCGCCGTGGCGTCCCCGCCCAGCCCCGACAGGTCCACGTCCAGCCCGCAGTGGCCCGCGAACGCCATCTCGCACAGCGTGGCCAGCAGGCCGCCGTCGGAGCGGTCGTGGTAGGCCAGCAGGAGCCCCGCCGCGTTCAGCGCCTGCACCGCCGCGAAGAAGCCCTTGAGCGCCTCCGGGCGCTCCACATCCGGGCACTCGTGGCCCACCTGCCGGTACACGTGCGCGAGCACCGAGCCGCCCAGCCGCTGCTTCCCGGCCGCCACATCAATGAAGAGCAGCCGCGTGTCCTCGCCCGGCACCTGGAGCTGCGGCGTCAGGGACTGGCGCACGTCCAGCACCGGCGCGAACGCCGAGACGATGAGCGACACCGGCGCGGTGACGGCCTTGCGCGTGCCCTCCTCTTCCCACACGGTGCGCATGGACAGCGAGTCCTTGCCCACGGGGATGGTGAGCCCCAGCGCCGGGCACAGCTCCAGGCCCACCGCCCGCACGGCCGCGAAGAGGTTCGCGTCCTCGCCGGGGCTGCCCGCCGCCGCCATCCAGTTGGCCGACAGCTTCACGTCCGGCAGCCGGGCGATGCGCGCCGCGGCGATGTTGGTAATGGCCTCGCCCACCGCCATGCGCGCCGAGGCCGCCGCGTCGAGCAGCGCCAGCGGCGTGCGCTCGCCCATGGCCATGGCCTCGCCCGTGTGGCTGGTGAGCGTGGTGGTGGTCACCGCGCAGTCGGCCACCGGCACCTGCCAGGGCCCCACCATCTGGTCGCGGCTCGTGTGGCCCGACACCGTCCGGTCCCCAATGGTGATGAGGAAGGACTTGTCCGCCACCGTCGGGTGGCCCAGCACCCGCGCCACCATGTCCCCCAGCTCCGCGCCCTCCAGGTTCAGCGGCGCGTGGGTGAGCGGGCGCGACTTCACGTCCCGGTGCATGCGCGGCGGCTTGCCGAACAGCACGTCCATCGGCAAGTCGATGGGGGCGGCGCCCAGCAGCCTGTCCCCCAGCTTCAGTACCTGCTCGGCCGTGGCCTCGCCCAGCACCGAGAACGGGGCGCGCTCGCGCTCGCACAGCGCCACGAAGCGCGCCAGGTTCTCCGGCGCCACGGCGAGCACGTAGCGCTCCTGCGCCTCGTTGCACCAGATCTCCACCGGGGACATGCCCGGCTCGGCGTTGGGCACCTCCCGCAGCTCGAAGCGGCCCCCGAGGCCGTTGTCGTGCACCAGCTCCGGCACCGCGTTGGACAGGCCGCCCGCCCCCACGTCGTGGATGGAGCGGATGGGGTTCTGCTCGCCCAGGGCCCAGCACCGGTCAATCACCTCCTGGCACCGGCGCTCCATCTCCGCGTTGTCCCGCTGCACCGAGGCGAAGTCGAGGTCCGCCGCGCTCGTGCCCTGCGTCATGGAGGAGGCGGCCCCGCCGCCCAGGCCGATGAGCATGGAGGGCCCGCCCAGCACCACAATCTTGTCGCCCGGCTGGAGCTGGCCCTTGCGCACGTGCCCGGCGCGGATGTTGCCCAGGCCGCCGGCGATCATGATGGGCTTGTGGTAGCCGCGCACCTCCACGCCCTCGGGCGTGGGCACCTGCACCTCGAAGCTGCGGAAGTAGCCGCTCAGGTTCGGCCGGCCGAACTCGTTGTTGAAGGCTGCCCCGCCAATGGGCCCCTCCAGCATGATGTCGAGCGCGGAGGCGATGCGCCCGGGCCGCCCATAGAGCTGCTCCCAGGGCTGCTCCTGGCCGGGGATGAGAAGGTTCGACACGGTGAAGCCCGTGAGCCCCGCCTTCGGCTTCGCGCCCCGCCCGGTGGCCCCCTCGTCGCGGATTTCGCCGCCCGCGCCCGTGGCCGCGCCGGGGTACGGCGAGATGGCCGTCGGGTGGTTGTGCGTCTCCACCTTCATGAGGATGTGCGTGGGCTCGCGCACGGAGGTCCACTCGCCGGTGGTGGCATCCGGGAAGAAGCGCTCGGCCTCGAACCCCTCGATGACCGAGGCGTTGTCCTTGTAGGCCGACAGCACGCCCTCGCTGTGCACCGCATGGGTGTTCTTGATGGCCTGGAACAGCGAGCCCTCCTGGGGCACGCCGTCCACCGTCCAGCTCGCGTTGAAGATCTTGTGCCGGCAGTGCTCGCTGTTGGCCTGCGCGAACATCATCAGCTCGGTGTCCGTGGGGTTGCGCCCCAGCGCCCCGAAGCGCGCGCACAGGTAGTCGATTTCATCCTCCGCCAGGGCAAGCCCCAGCGCCTGGTTGGCCGCCACCAGCGCCGCGCGGCCGCCGCCCAGCACGTCCACGGAGGTGAGCGGCCGGGGCTCCTGCGCGGAGAACAGCAGGGAGGCCTGCTCCATGCGCCCCAGCACCACCTGCGTCATCCGGTCGTGCAAGAGGGGCTTGAGCTGCTCCAGGTCCGCGTCCTCCAGGGGCAGCCCGTCCTCGCCCGCCACGAAGAAGACCGTGCCGCGCTCCATGCGCCGCACCTGGGTGAGGCCGCAGTTGCGGGCAATGTCCGTGGCCTTGGACGACCAGGGCGACACGGTGCCCGGCCGGGGCAGGATGACCAGACGGCTGCCCAGCCAGTCCCCGCGCGGGATGCTCGGGCCGTACTCCAGGAGTTGGAGCAGGGTGCTGAACGCCTTGGCCGACAGGCTCCCATCCACGTCAACGAAGTGCATGAACTCCGCGTAGACGGAGGTGACTTCGGACACCCGCTCGCGGCACTGGGCGAGCAGCTTGTCCCGGCGGAACAGGGAAAGGGCAGGGGCGCCGCGCAGGGTGAGCAGATTCATGGGGGACATGGTGATCACCAGGACCGGGGAAAACGGCCGAGGTGTGCTTATCACCGATGCCCGAAGGCCCGTCCGGAAGAGTTCTGCCCGGCCCGCCTGCCTCCAGGGCAGGCAAAAAGGGGACGAAGCCCCCCAGCGGCAGGGGGGTGGAACGGAGGACTTTTGGGAAACACGCCTGGACGGCCGGGGGATTGAAACCCGTCCAAGCGTGACGCGACCGTAGCAAAGGCCAGGCCAGCCCTCAAACGCGGGTAAATTCAGGATTCGAGAACCAGCGTCTCACAATACTGGAGCAACCATGCTCCACCGGTTTCCCAGCCTGTTCTTGATTACGCGCTTCGTCAGCCGGGAAAGAGGCTGAGAATTCAAGGCCTTGAAGGCTCTCCCGGCCTGTCCGAAAAGAGGACACCGGGGGGTGTCCCTTTTGAGGCCACCCCTCATGGGGGCCGGGGCGGGTTCTCCACGGCGGTGCACAGGGTGCAGGAGGGCGGGGCGTGCGGCACGTCCCGGCGGTGCACGTCGAGCAGGGCGCGGGACACCTCGGCCAGCTCGCGGCGCACCTCGCGGCGGGCGCCCTTCACCCGGGCGATGCGCATGTGGTCGTACGCCGTCGTCTGGTGGCGCAGCCAGGCGATGACGGCGGCCTCGGCGCGGCGCTCCAGGGGAATGCGCTCGGTGCGCGCCACGGTGCCGCTGCCCACGGGAATGGCATGGGCCGTCACCGCCACGGCCAGGCGCTTGCCCAGCGCGGCGAAGGCGGGCGCGAAGCGCAGGAAGCGCAGCACGGCGTTGGCGAACTCCACCTCGTATTCGGCCTGCTCGCGCTCGCGGCGGGCCACGTCCGAGGCGCGGCGCTTGGCGTAGGCGGGGGTGGCGCGCTCGGCCTCCAGCCCGGCGCGGGCCGCCAGGATGTGGGCCTCGGGCGCCCACACCCCGCGCGAGAAGAGCTTGCGGCCCACCTTCTCCACCACCGTCCAGCTGGGGCCGGCGGCCTTCACGCGGCGCGTGAGGCCCGCGTCCCCGGGGGGCAGCAGGGCCCAGCCGGCGGGGGGGGTGAGGAGGGAGCCATCGGGGGCGCGCACGCGGCGCGGGTCCGGGGTGGGGGCAACCGTCAGGGAGTCAGGCATGGGACAGGGCGCGGCTGCATAGCGTACCGCGTGCCGGAGAGGGAAGCGCAGCGCCGCCCAAGCCTGCTAAAGGGCCTCCCCAGCGTGTGCGCCCGTGGAGTCCTCCCCTGCCCGGGAGGCCGGGACGCGGGCGTGGGAGACTACTGTTCCGTGGGAAGCGCCGGCATGTCCCTCCTCAGGCTCACCTTCCTTGGCACCTCGGCCGCGCAGCCCACGCTGCACCGCAACCTCTCGGGGCTCACGGTGAAGGCGGATTCGGATCTGCTGCTGTTCGACTGTGGCGAAGGCAGCCAGCGGCAGATGGTGCGCTTCGGCACCGGCTTCACCGTGGAGGCCGCCTTCTTCACGCACTTCCACGCGGACCACTACCTGGGCATCATCGGCTTTCTGCGCACGCTGGGCATGATGGGCCGCGAGCACCCCTTGCGGCTGTATGGCCCGCCCCCCGCGCGGCGGCTCTTGCACCAGGCGGTGCACTTGGGCGTGGACTCGCTGTCCTTCCCGGTGGAGATCCACGAGCTGAAAGACGGGGACTCGGTGCGCCGCGACGGCTACACCGTGCACGCGGTGGGGGTGGACCACCGCATCAACGCGCTGGGGTACGTGCTGGCGGAGGACCCCCGGGCCGGGCGCTTCCACCTGGCGAAGGCGCGCGAGCTGGGCGTGCCCGAGGGGCCGAGCTTCGGCAAGCTCCAGCGCGGCGAGGCGGTGACGCTGGCGGATGGCACCACCGTGCGGCCCGAGGACGTGGTGGGCCCCTCGCGGCCCGGGCGGCGGCTGGTCATCTCCGGGGACACGCGCCCCTGCGCATCATTGATCAGCGCCGCGAAGGACGCGGACCTGCTGGTACACGAGTCCACCTTCAGCGACGACGAGCAGGAGCGGGCGCTGGAGACGCGGCACTCCACGGCGCGCGAGGCGGCGCGGGTGGCGCGCGAGGCGGGCGTGCGGCGCCTCATCCTCACGCACCTGTCCAGCCGCCACGACACCGACCCCTCGAAGCTCCTGGGCCAGGCCCGGGAGGAGTTCTCGGGGCCGGTGGAAGTGGCCCACGACGGGCTCACCGTGGAGCTGCCGCTCCGGGACTGACGGTCAGGTGCTCGCGCACGAGCGCCGCCACCTTCTCGGGGGCCTCCAGGGGCGCGAAGTGCCCTACCCCCGGCAGGTAGTCCACCTGGATGGGCTGCTCGAACCAGGGATCCAACCCCTTCGTGAGCTCGATGCCCAGGGCCTTGTCCTCCTTGCCCCAGATGAGCCGGAAGGGGGCGCGGATGCGCGGGGTGCGCCGGGGCCGCTGCTGGAGGAGCAGGCCAATCAGCGCCTTGCGGTAATACGCCAGCGCCGCGCTCACCGCCTCCGGGCGGGAGAAGTTCTCCGCGTAGCGCGCCAGGCGCTCCTCGGACACGCGCGAGGGGTCCACCAGGGAGCGGCGGATGAGCCGGGCCACGGCGGCGCCCCCCTTCCGGGAGAGCTGGTGCTCCGGCAGCCAGGGCAGCTGGAAGTAGAACATGTACGAGGAGCGCAGGAGCTGCACCGGGTTCGTCAGGTTGCGGACCATGGCCTCCATGTGCGGCGCGTTGACGACGGCCAGCCGGTCCACGGAGCCCGGGTGCCAGGCGGCCAGGTGGAAGGCGATGGCGCCGCCCCAGTCGTGCCCCACCACGTGCGCGGGCCGGTCCGGCTGGAGGTGGCGGGCCAGTTGCTGGATGTCGCGCGCCAGCGTGTCGATGTCATACCCGGACTTCGGCCGGTCGGTGCCGCCGTAACCCCGCAGGTCCGGCGCCACCGCCCGGAAGCCCGCCGCGCCCAGGATGGGCAGCACCTCGCGCCAGCTCTCCGAGGACTCCGGGAAGCCGTGCAGCAAGAGCACGAGCGGTCCATCCGAAGGCCCGGCTTCCAGGGCCTGCATGCGAAGCGACGGCAACGGCAACGAGAGCGTGGAAAGGGCGGTCATGGGCCTTGACCCTAGTCAGGCGCCCCTGAAGGAAAAGCGTACTCCGGGACAGACGTCAGGCGTCATACACGCCACCGCTTCGGCGCTGTCCTCAGCCCAACCCAATGCCCATGATGGCGCCCCACCATGTTTCCCATCAGTGACGACAACCCGACCCTTCGTACTCCGGTGATGACGTATGGCCTGCTGGGGGCCATCGTGGCGGTCTGGGCGCTGGTCCAGGGCGCGGGATTCAACACCGTGGCCCTGGCCTCGAGCGTGTGCAACTGGGGCATGGTGCCCGGCGAGCTGAGCGGCCGGGCGCAGCTCGGCTTCGCGGTGCCGCTGGGCGAGGGGCTCGCGTGCGTGGTGGACAACGAGCCGTTCAACTGGCTCACCCCGCTCTCCTCCATGTTCCTGCACGGGGGCTGGGGCCACATCCTCGGCAACTGCCTGTTCT
Organism: Allostigmatella hybrida; assembly: GCF_020103775.1. Lineage (NCBI taxonomy): Bacteria > Pseudomonadati > Myxococcota > Myxococcia > Myxococcales > Archangiaceae > Allostigmatella > Allostigmatella hybrida. The sequence continues at coordinate 86,927 of NZ_JAHXBH010000001.1, read as the reverse complement.
TCTGGGTCTTCGGCAACAACGTCGAGGACAGCATGGGGCGGGGGCGCTTCCTCGTGTTCTACCTCGTGTGCGGGCTGGTGGCCGCCGGGGCCCACGTGCTGGTGGACCCCACCTCGCCGGTGCCCACGGTGGGCGCCTCGGGGGCCATCTCGGGAGTGCTCGGCGCGTACCTGGTGCTCTACCCGCGCGTGCGGGTGAAGCTGCTCCTGCCCTTGTTCATCTTCATCACCTTCATCTCGCTGCCGGCCTGGGTGGTGCTCATCTACTGGTTCGTCCTCCAGGTCATCACCGGCCTGCCCCAGCTCATGACGCTGCGGCCGGAGGTGTCCGGCGGCGTGGCCGTGTGGGCCCACATCGGCGGCTTCGTGGCCGGCATGGTGCTCATCAAGCTGTTCGAGAACCGGAGCTACACGGACCGGCGCACCTCGTGGCGGCACCGGCTGCACCCGGACCACCCCTGAGCCGCCAGCGTCCAAGGCCGTAGCCAGCGCCCGCCAGGTACGCCACAGTGCCGCGCCCGCGCCCCGGTGCCCGGGGGCGGCCCCTGGCAGGTGTCCTGATGCGACGTGTCCGGTGTTCCCTCGTGGCGGTGCTCCTCGTGGCTTGCGCGGCCGGCTGCGCCCGGCGCGCCGCCGAACCCTCCACCTCCCCCGTGACGGTGTACACCGCCCAGACGGTGCGCACGCAGGACCCGAAGCAGCCCCGGGCCGAGGCCTTCGCCGTCCGGGACGGCAAGGTGCTGGCGGTGGGCAACCGCCAGGAGGTGCTCGCCGCCGCGGGCGCCGGTGCCCGGGTGGTGGACCTGGGCGGGGCCACGGTGGTGCCGGGCCTTACCGATGCGCACGGCCACCTGGCCTCGCTCGGGCGTGCCCTGGCCACGGTGCGGCTGGAGGAGACCCGCTCCCGCGCGGAGATCCTGGAGCGCCTGAAGGCCGCCCCTCCTTCGGCCTTCCAGGGGGACTGGCTCGTCGGCAACGGGTGGGACCAGAACGACTGGCCGGAGAAGGCCTTCCCGGACCGCACGGAGCTGGACGCGCGCTGGGCCTCCACCCCGGTGGCGCTGGACCGCGTGGATGGCCATGCGCTGTGGGTGAACGGCGAGGCGCTGCGGCGCGCGCGCATCACCCGGGACACGAAGGATCCGGAAGGCGGCCGCATCCTGCGCGGCCCGGACGGAGAGCCCACGGGGGTGCTCGTGGACAACGCCATGAACCTTGTCTACGCGGTGATGCCGCCGCCCACGGACGCGCAGCACGAGGCCCAGCTCGGGGCGGCGCTCGCCCGCTGCGCCGCGGAGGGCATGACGGGCGTCCACGACGCGGGGATGGACCTGCGCACCTTCCGGCTGCTCCAGCGCTGGGATGCCGAGGGGCGGCTGCCCCTGCGCGTCTACGCGATGGCGGACGGCCAGGGCGCGGAGCATGAGGCCTACCTCGCCCAAGGCCCCTTCCAGGGAGACCGGCTGACGATGCGCGCGGTGAAGCTCCTCGCGGACGGCGCCCTGGGCAGCCGGGGCGCGGCGCTGCATGCGCCCTACAGCGACGAGGCGGGCCACCGGGGCCTGCTCCTGCTCACCCCGGAGCAGTACGAGGCGCGGGTGCGGGCCTTCACCGCGCGCGGCTTCCAGGTGGCCACGCACGCCATCGGCGACCGGGCCAACACGCTCGTGCTCGACACCCTCTTGAAGGTGATGGGCCCCGAGGCCGTGCGGGCCGGACGGCACCGCGTGGAGCACGCCCAGGTGATGCGCCTGGAGGACATCCAGACGTTGGGGGCCCACGGCGTCATCGCCAGCGTGCAGCCCACCCATGCCACCAGCGACATGCCGTGGGCGGAGGCGCGTGTGGGGCCCGAGCGCATTCAGGGCGCCTACGCGTGGCAGCGGCTCAAGGCGGCGGGGGCCACGCTGGCGCTCGGCAGCGACTTCCCCGTGGAGCGGCCGGACATGCGCGCGGGGCTCTACGCCGCGCGCACCCGGCAGGACGCCGCCGGGCAGCCGCCGGGGGGCTGGCTTCCCGCGCAGCGCCTCAGCGGGGAGGAAGCCCTGGAAGGCTTCACCCGGGGGCCTGCCTTCGCCGCGTTCGCGGAAGGGGTCCGGGGACAACTGAAGCCGGGCATGGACGCGGACTTCGTCGCGCTGTCCGTGGACCCGGTGGACGGCGCGGCCGAGGCCCTGCTCACCGCCCAGGTGCGCCTCACGGTGGTGGCGGGCACCGAGGTGTACCGGGCGCCCTGAGCCCCAGGGCGCTCAGCGCTTCCCGCCGGAGGCCTTCGCCGCCTTCTTCAGGGGGGCGAACAGCTTGATCATCGTGTCCTTCCGGCAGAACGCGGTGTGCTGGATGCGCTCATACCCGCGCTTGAAGAGCTCCACGCGGATGGGCTTTCCCGGCAGGCAGTCGAGCGTGAGGGAGACTGGGGTTCCCCCCTGGTCGTTCCCATCCACCTCGACGGCCACGCCGCTCGGGTTGGAGTAGACGACCAGGACCGTGGCCCCGTCGAAGGCGGAGGTTTGCTCGGACACCGTGCCGTCCAGGCCCTCGGCGGGCTCCGGATCCTCGAAGGTGGGGGCAATGACCTTGACCTTCTGCGCGGCCGGCGTGGCCGCCTGGGGCGGAGGCACCACGAACGTCCCCGTCAGCTCGGGCAGGACGAACAGCACCGCCGCGCCCAGCCCACAGGCGGCGGACGCCAGCCGCAGCACGGCGGCCAGCGTTCCCTTGCCGCTTCTGGATGGCGTCAGGAGCGTACCGCCCGTGCCCCCCCGACCCACCGGCGCGTCCGGAGAGGCGCCCCCCGGCGGCGCTTGCCAGGAGGCCGAGGCGGTGCGCGACTGCACGTGCGCCATCTCCTGGTCACGCCGCAGCACGGCGGTCTCCATGTCATCGGAGCCGGGGGCGGGCCCTGGGGGCGTCTTCGGTGGCTGCGAGTTGCTCACGAGTCCTCTCCCAACGTCTCAGGCCCCACCGCCCACCACCCGGAACACCTCGCTCAGGGTGGTGGCCCCCGCGCGCGCGCGCTCCACCCCCGCCGCCAGCAGCGGCACCATGCCCTCGCCCTTGGCGATCTCATGGAGCTGGGGAGAGGGAAGCTTCTCGTTGATGCCTTCGCGGATGGCGGGGCTGACGGCCATCATCTCGTAGATGGCGGTGCGGCCCAGGTACCCGCTGCCGCCGCAGCGCTCGCAGCCCACCGGGCCGTAGAACGTGCCGCTGGCGAGGCCGGCCGCATCCAGCCGGGCCACCTCCTCGGGGCTGATGGGCGAGGGGGCGCGGCAGTGCGGGCACAGCGCGCGCACCAGCCGCTGCGAGAGCGTGGCCACCGTGGCGGAGGCCAGCAGGAAGGGCTCGACGCCCATCTCGATGAGGCGGTTGAAGACGCCCGCCGCCGAGTTGGCGTGGATGGTGGTGAGGATGAGGTGGCCGCTCAGGCCCGCCTGGATGGCGGTGCGCGCCGTCTCGGGGTCTCGAATCTCGCCCACCATGATGACGTTCGGGTCCTGGCGCAGCACCGAGCGCAGGCCTTGCGCGAAGGTGAAGCCCTGCTCGGAGTTCACCTGCGTCTGCGCGAAGAGGGGCACGTCGAACTCGACGGGGTCCTCGATGGAGGCGATGCGGGTGAGCGCGCCGCGGGACTCCTTGATGTAGCCCAGCGAGGCATACAGCGACGTCGTCTTGCCGCTGCCGGTGGCGCCCGCCACGAAGATGACGCCCTGGGGCAGGCCCAGGAGCTGCTGATACTTCGTGTGCAGCGCGGGGGGAAAGCCCAGCGCGGTGAGCTGGGGCAGCCGCACCCCGCTGCGGGCGATGCGCAGCGCCACGGCCTCGCCGTGGTTGGTGGGCAGGATGGAGATGCGGATGTCCGCGGGCCCCTCCTGCGTGGAGAACGGAAAGTGCCCGTCCTGGGGCTTGTCGAGCTTGTAGAGGGTGAGCTTGCCCAGCACCTTGATGCGGTTGATGAGGCGCGGGTGCACCTCGCGGGGAACGGTCAGCACCTCCTCCAGCACCCCGTGGACGCGGAAGGCGATGCGCGTGCCCGCCTCCAGGGGATGGATGTGGACGTCGCTGGCGCCCAGGCGGATGGCCCCATCCATCAGCGTGTCCATGAAGAGGATGATGTCCGGCTCGGGCCGGGAGGCGAGCCCCTGCAGGTACTGGCCCAGCTCCACGAGCATCTCGCGCACGGCGATGGCCACGTCCTCGTTGACCACCTCCAGGGGCGACAGCGCCGGGCGCCGGGCCAGGGGAGGCGGCGCGCGCGAGGCCAGCCTCGAGGCGGCCGAAGCCCCCACCCCCAGTACCACCGCGAGCCCCACGCTCAGCAGAAACAGCGGGGTGACGGCGACCCCCAGGTAGAGCCGCCCCTGCTGCAACGCGGCCCCCGCATCCGAGGGGAAGTGCCGGTAGAGCCCCCAGCCGATACCGGCCACGAGGACCAATCCGGCCAAGCTCCACAGCAAGCTTGTGGCCTTGCTCATCAACGCGCTCATGGGTGGGTCAACCCTACCACAGTGCCTCGGACCCGAAGGCAGGCTCCCTGTCCGCGTCACGAAGGTCTCCCGTGGATGTGACTGAAAACAACGCACCCCGCCTTGAACACGTTTCACGCACCCGGGAAGATTTCACCATCGGGTTCCCGGCATCGCCGGAGGCCCGGGCCGGAGGGCCGTACCGCATGAAGACGTTTCTAGGAGCCGTCGCCGCAGCAATGCTGTTTGCCTGTGGAAGCCCGGGCAGCACGTCTGGAACCCCGGCGGCCCCGGGCGCGGTGCAGCCCTCGGAAGGGCTGTCGCTCACGGTGGCCGAGGCGCTCACGCAAGGCGCGTTCACGGGCGCCGGCGGCGAGGCGGTGTTCTCCTCGCGGCAGGTGGAGCCGGGCGTGTACCGCGTCGAGCTGCGGCTCAACGGGACGATGTTCCGGGCCCTGCTGGACGCGGAGAGCGGAGTGTCCACGCTGGACGGCTTCGCCGAGGCGACGGGCCAGGACACGCGCATTCAGGAGGCGGACCGCCAGGTGCTGGCCGGGCTGTCGGCCGCGCTGAACGCGGAGCTGCCCTCGGGAGATGCGGCCACGCCCGAGGCCAGGTACCTGCGGCGCACCGTCAGCCTCTGGGTCCAGCACCCGGACACGGTGGCGATGCAGCGCACGGTGATGGGCGAGCAGGGGCGCGGCTACACCATGTTGTGCAGCTACGCGAAGTGCAACGGCAAGAACACCGGCAGCTGCGGCAGCTCCTTCAACTGGTACGCCTACGCCAAGCACGACTGCGCGAAGGGCGGCTTCGAGGTGGCGATCAACCAGCAGCTCGCGCAGCTCGGGGACCACGGCACCTGCGACGGGGACGAGTTCTACATGAGCAACGGCGCGTGGGTGTGCGGCGAGCCGGACCACTGGTCGCGGCCCAAGGTGATGGGCAACTGCTTTGGCCGCTGCGGCGGAGGCTGCGGCGGGGACACCCAGTACACGCTGGATGCCACCAACCACGATGGCTGCGTGCGCAACGGGCACATGCTGGCCAGCGGATACTGCGATGATCAGTTCGTCTCGGCCAGCGACGACGAGCTGTTCGCGCCCAACTGCTACTGAGCGGCATGGCATCCCTGCGGAAACAAGCACGGCTCGTCGCCGGGGCCCTCGCGGGCACCACGCTCCTCTTGGCGTCCGGATTCATTCTCTTCTCGAGGCCCACGCCCCGGCCACCTCCGCCGGACGCGGGGCCCTCCGCCGCTCCGGCGCCTCCGCCACCGGCAGCCCCGGCGGCCCGGACGGCCCGGCCCCCGCCCAAGGCCCCCGTTGCACCCTCCGTGACGGCGGAGCACGACTCCCACCCCCACGCCACGGAGGTGCCACTGGGACCCGAGGACGAGGTTCCCGAGCTGGAGTCCTCCCATCCCCTGCCGCAAGAGAATGATCCGATCGAGCCAGAGAAGCCCCAGACGGCCCGATGGCGGCTGGGCAAGACCGAGCGCATCACGGAGCTCCTCGAGCGGGATGTGCGGCGGCTGGAGCGCGAACGGGACGAAGCCGGGGCGCGGGGAGACGCGGGCGAGCGCCAGCGGCTCGACATCCTCATCCGCCGCGAGCAGGCCCGGCTGACGAGCCTCCGGGAGGAAATCTCGAAGCTGGCGGCTCAAGCAGCGAGCGAACCTCCCGAGCCATGAGGCCAGGCCCCACGGCGGCCCTGCTCATGCTGAGCCTCGCGGGCTGCCTGCCCGTCGAGGAGCCGCCCTCCCTCACCACGGGGACGCAGCCGGTGGTGAACGGCTCGGACGCGCCCGGAGACGAGGCCACGGCCGCGCTGGTGGCCCGGCGGACGCGGTGCACGGGAGAGCCCCTGACGCTGCTGTGCTCGGGGGCGCTCATCGCCCCGGACGTGGTGCTCACGGCGGCGCACTGCCTGGACATCTTCGGCCCGGAAGGGCCGTACGAAGTCTTCTTCGGCCTGGAGCTGCTGCCAGAGCCCCGGGGCCGGTTCGTCCGGGTCACCCGCGCGATACGCCACCCGGACTATGACCCGAAGAGCCACGCCTTCGACGCGGCCCTGCTGCGCCTGGCCACGCCCGTGAGCACGGCGCCCCTTCCCCTCCCCATGCCGGGCACCCTGCCCCTCACGGCGGGAACGGCGCTCCGGGCCGTGGGCTTTGGAGACACCCGGGACCCGCTGCGTCCCTCGGGCCGCCGCAGGCAGGGAACCCTCTCTGTGCAGGAAGTCAGCGCCAGCGCCTTCCGGGCCGGGCCCTCGCCCGCCATGAGCTGCGTGGGCGACAGCGGAGGCCCGGTGCTGGTGAACGCTGGCGCGCGGGAGGTGCTCGCGGGCATCACGGTGAGCGGAGACCTCGCCTGCCGCACGGAGGCGCTCCACGTCCGCACCGAGGCCCTCTGGGACACCTTCCTTCAGCCCTTCTTGGAGGAGCCTCCCGCCCCCACCCCGCCCGTGCTCCCCGCCGAGTCCCTGTGCCAGGCGCCTTGCACCCAGGATGCGGACTGCCCCTCGGGCCTCACGTGCGAGTCGCTCGACGGCGCCCCCGGCCGCTGCCTGCTGCCCGCCCTTCAGGAGGGAAACTACGGCACGGCCTGCACGGAGGACGCGGCGTGCGGCGCGGGCGGGCTGTGCGCCCGGCTCGAACCCGAGGGTGCGGACGCCTGCCGCTGCTTCACCCCGTGCGCCGCCCCAGCGCCCCAGGAGGCAACGGGCGGCTGCGAGGGCATGCCCGGCCCGGTGCTGCCCGCGCTGCTCGGCTGGCTCGCGGTGCGAGGGCGCCGGCGGCTCAGAGGTTGAAGCCCACGTTGCCGATGGAGATGCTCGGTCCGAAGATGAAGGACCACTTGCTGGAGGGCACCACCCGGTCCGTCGCCGGGTCCCCATTGGTCCTCCGGGTGATGTCCCCGCGGAACTCGCGGGCCACCCACGCCTGGGCCCCCACGGCGGCGCCCGGACCGATGGGAACGCGCAGGCCCAGGCCCGCGACCACGGCCAGCGTCGGGGGAAACTGGATGTCGCCCGACTGGGGCACGAGCCCCAGCCCCATCAGCCCCAGCTCGATGCCCACCAGGCGCTCCTGCCCCTCGCTGTTCAACACGGCCAGGCGCGAGAGCACGCCGAAGTTGATGGCGAGCTGGCCGCTTGGCGCGGTGGCCCGGAAGAGGCCCGCGGGGATGGTGGCCATCGTGTAGAGCCGCAGGAGGCCGCCCTCGACGATGGCCGTCCACTGCGCGGAGGGCAGCCCGGGGCGGTCCGTCGTGTTCAGGGCATAGCGCGACTCATCCGCCACGTGAGACACCTGGATGAGGATCCGGTCGTATTGGTCCAGGCTGCCGGAGATGGGGATGATGCGCTGCTCTCCCAGGGGACGCAGGATCATCCGCTGTTCGAGCGAGCTCTCGCCGCGCACGGAGCCGTTGGACTTATTGACGGTGATGCGCAGGACCACTTCCTGGTTGCCCTGCCCGGGCGTCAGGCGCTCGCGGTGGACGATGACGCGGCAGGAGTTGCGCATCTTGTACTCGATGCGGTGCGGCCGGCTCGGCGCCAGCACCTGGTCCTGGCCGTGCTCGTCCGCGCAGACGAACTCCACCATGCTTGAGATGTCCACGGGCACGCTGGCCTCGCGCACCACGCGCTGGATGCGCTCGTGGACGGAGACCAGGTCCGTCGTGGCCAGCTCCGCCGGCAGGGACGGCACCCGGTAGCCAAAGCGCAGCGACACGAACCCACCGGCCGTCTCGTCGCCCTGGATCAGCGTGGTGTTGCCCTCCACCGTGACGGAGTAGATGCCCTCCAGGGGCCGCAGCACGAAGCGCCCGGCCCCGCCCAGGCCCGCCACCTTCACCCCGGCGGGGCGGTTGGTGGGGATGAAGTCGATGGTCCCCGCGTCCTTCAGCTCGAGCATGGCCCGGGGCGCGGGCAGCGGCACCGTCTCCGCGGTCGTCGAGGCCACCACGGTTCCATCCACCCGGGACGTCGCCGCGGTGATGGTCACCTGGGGGTTGGAGGTGCCCCGGGTGCGCAGCACACCGTAGATGCCCTCGGCCGTCTTCACCACGCGCTCCACCCGGGCCCGCTCGCCGTTGACCGTCCAGACCAGGGCCCGGGGCTCCAGCGCGCACGAAGGGTCCAACCGGAGCACGAGCGCCGAATCATCGACGTCGCGCAGCACCGTGCCCTCCACGGCGGTCAGCGGGCAGGCCAGGACGGGCAGCGTCGCGGAGACGCTCTGTTCGAGCGCCTCGCCCCGGGCGAAGAAGACACGGGCCGCCAGGCGCAGCCGCAGCGTCACGCTCACGTCCACCCCGGGCACGTTGCGGATGGCGATGGAGCCATCGTTGACTTCGCAGCGCGCGATTCCGCAGTCCGCGGAGACCACCGCCTCGGGGTGGCTCACGGACAGCGAGCCCTCGGGCCCCTTGGACAGATCGATGCCGCTGGACTGGACGAGCGGCTGCGTCAGGACGATGCGGCCGGGGCGGATGCGGAAGGTCTCGGGATCCACCACGTTGCCGGCCGCGTCATAGGTCGTCACGTCCGGCCCCCGCTTGCCGTAGGGCGGAACCCAGTAGAGCGCCGCATCCGTGGGCAGCCCCTGCGTCACGGGCACGGCACAGTCGGAGGGCTTGTTGCCCGGGTTGGGGATGAGGCAGAGGTCCTGCCCTTCCATGGGGCCCCGGGCGGGATCGGCCCGGGAGACGCCCGACCAGGCGATGGCCACCCCCTGGAGGTTCGTGCCCCGGAGCTCCAGGCGCCCATCGTCCGGATAGAAGAGGGTGGCCGCGGCATCGATGCGGGGAAACGGCCCGGTGGCGATCACCGTGACGGTCTCCTGGCTGGTGTTGCACAGGGCCTCGTCGTCGGCGACCTTGAGCTCGAGCGTCCGCGAGTTCTCGTCGGCCTTCGCGGGAGGCCGGATGGACCGCCCATCGGAGGACAGGGTCCACCCGCCACGGACCGGACCGCAGATGATGCCCCGGGAGACGGCTTCGATGGCACGTCCGCCCTCGGGCACTTGCCGTGTGGGGGCCGCGGCGGCAAGGCCGGCCACCATCAACGCTGCGAAGGAGAGCGCTCGTGCGGATAGCATCCCCCCCTTCTAAAAAGGGATGAACGCACCGGGTCAAGCACCGTGTGCGGGCGCTGTAACAACTTATTTCCCCTTGCATGAGACTCGCGGAGGAGACCTCACGGGCAAGCAGGCCCTTCGGCGTCCGCCGTGGGTCCCACCAGCCCTCGGGAATCCACCGGTGTCCGGATTCCGACACGTTGTCGTCAAGGGGGGCGGTCCTCACCGTTCTCATGAGCCACGTGAACGATCGAGGGCATCATGAAAGAGATTCTTGGATCCATCGCCGCCGCGGCCTTGCTCGGCATCGGCTGCGCGCACGGGCAGAAGGGGCAAGCCCGGGCCGAGGTGCCTGATCCCCAGGACACGAGCCCCATCGCGCAGCAGGCGCAAGCAGGAAGCATGACGTCCTCGCAGGGCTCGCCTGCTCTGTCCTGCACCGTGGTTCGCCCGGGCGCCTCCACCACCCAGCGCTCGCAGTCCCTCCAGGAAGACTCCGGCACCGGTGGCTCGGCCGCTTCGGAATGCGTCCCGTCCGAGACGGACCAGGACCCCTCCCTCGGCCAGAGCAACATGGACACCGGCACGGACACGGGCGTGGGCGGTGCGGGCAACGCGGAGGTGGATGACAACCCCGCGCCGATGCAGCCGGGCCAGCCGAACATCGGAAGCTCCATCCAGCAGGACAGCGCCATCATTCCGCCCGCGACGCGCAGCGAACGGGACGTGGCCCCCCCGGACATCCTGTCCGAAGACATGCCGTCCGATGAGCTGGGCACCGGCGGCGCGGGCAATACGGGCGTGGGCATCAACGCCGCGCCAGCGCCCTCCGGGCTGGACGCCGTCGGCAACACCCTCCCTGAGGAGAGCGCTCCCGCGGATACCCAGATGGCTCCCGCGAGTGATTCGGCCGAGGGCCTGGGCACCGGCGGCGCGGGCAATACGGACGCGGACGTCAACGTCACGCCAGCGCCGGCCGGGCAGGACACCCGCAGCGGCGCGGCTCCGCAGGACCGCGCTCCCGCGGACACCCAGGCGGCGCCCACGAATGAGCCGGTCCCGGACCAGGGCACCGGCGGCGCGGGCACCACGGACCTGAACACCGGCAGCGTGGGCAACACGGACGAGGATGTCACCCTCCCGCCGGTCCCAGACCAGGGCACTGGCGGCGCGGGCAACACGGACCTGAACACCGGCAGCGTGGGCAACACGGACGAGGACGTCACCCTCCCGTCGGCACCGGCCGGGCAGAACGCCATCGGCGGCGCCGCTTCGCCCCCTCCTGCTCCCGCGGACACCCAGGCGGCTCCCGCGAGTGAGCCAGCCCCCGTGGACAGCCAGTTCCAGGACACCGGAATGGGCGGCGCGGGGGGCGGTGGGGGGTGAGCGCCAGCGCTCCCACGGAGGTGATGACACGATGACCCGGACCGCCTGCCTCTGTGCCTTCCTGTTCACCGTGCTCATCACCGCCTCCGCGGAAGCACTCGCTGCCCCCAAGGCGCCGCGCTGGACGGCCGAGCTGAACGGGCTCGTGGAAACAGCCGTCCGGGACTTCGACGGGGAGCTCTCGCTCTACGTGCTCGATGTCGAGTCCGGCGAGGAGTACGCCTACGACGCCGAGCGCCCCACCTACCTCTCCTCCGCCATCAAGCTCGGGGTGATGCTGGAGGTGATGCACCAGGTGGACGCAGGACGGCTCTCCTGGGATGAGCCGCTGACGTTCACCCCGGATGCCCTCCGCGATGGGATGCACCGGCTCCACCGGGCCCAGCCCGGAGACGCGCTGCCGGTCTCCACCCTGCTGGAATACATGATGGTGGACAGCGACAACGCCGCCGCGGACCTCCTGATAGCGCGCGTGGGCGTGGACGCCGTGAAGGCCCAGCTCGCGGCCCGGGGCGTCCAGACGGGCCCGGTCGTGTCCCTCCTGGAAGAGCGCCGCCGCATCTACGCCCAGCTTGACTCACGGGCGCTCGCCTTCACCCCGGAGCAGATCCGCACCCTGGGCCGGTATGACTCCCCGGCGTCCCGGGCCCAGGTGCTCTCACGGCTGCTGGCGCCCCGCACCGCCTGGACAGGCAAGGACCTGGATGGGGCGTTTGGCGCCTTCTACGCGGAGCAGGTGAACTCCGCCCCCATGCGGCAGATGGGCCAGCTCCTCCGGCAGGTGGCCCGCTGCGAGGGGCTGAGCGCGGCGAGCTGCACCCGGGCCCACACGCTGATGCGGGCGTGCCAGACGGGAAGCGCGCGCATCGCCGCCGGGCTGCCCACGACGGCGGCCTGGGCGCACAAGACGGGCACCCAGCACCGGCGGGCCTGTGACATGGGCTTCCTGACGCTCCCCTCCGGCCAGCCCGCCGTCATCGCCGCCTGCACCCGGAACTTCTGGCGCGTCGCGGACGCCGAGCGGCTGTTCGCCGTCCTGGGCGAGAGCGTCTGGCGAACCCTGGGCGCGGCAGGCGCTCAGGTCTCCAGGTCCGCGGAGTAGCTCAGCGCCTGGAGGCGGCGGGCCACCTCTTCGCTCGCCACCGTGCGCTCCTCGGCGAGCCGCTCCAGGGCCTCGCCAATGGCATCCAGCCGGTTCTCCTGCTCGTTCAGCTTCGTCACGAAGCGCTCGGCCAGGTCGCGCTGCGAGGCCCCTGACTTGAGCGACTCGATGTTCGAGCGGATGCGCTCCTGGTCCTTGAAGACCTGCTCGCGCTCGCCGGTCAACTGCTGCGCCTCGCGCGCCAGCGTGGTGACGCGGTCGCGCAGGGCGATGATCTCCCGCAGCGACTCCGCGAGTCCCGCATCGATATAGTGCGAGCTCAGGAAGAAGGAGACCTCCTCCAGGTTGATGCTGCTGAAGGCATACTGGCGGATGCCGCGCGAGCGCTCCGTCACCATCAGCTCGGGGGTGGCCCCGGCGGCCAGCTCCAGCTTGAAGCGCCAGAAGCTGTCCGTCGTCTCCGCCGGCTCCGGCGTCTCCCGCAGCTCCCAGCCCGTGCGCGGGTGCTCCAGGAAGAACACCGCCGGGCGCGGGGCCTTGTTGCGCACGAAGTACTTCGTGCGGCGCAGGTGGTAGTACTCCACGGACAGCACGCCCCGGCTCACCACCGCGCGGAACACCGGCCCATCCTCCACCCGGTCCTCCACCGACACCGTGCAGCTCAGCTCCACCGCGTACGGCACGAAGCGCCGGTCCTCCGGCTTCATCGTGTCGAGCATCGCCTCGCCCACGTACGTGTCCGACTCCATCACCGTCACGGGCCCGCCCTCCAGCGTGAGCCCCGCCGTGTTCTTCATCTCGATGCACGCCATGGGGTTCTTCTCGCGCGTGGTCCGGTTGTAGAGCAGCACGCGCCGGCCCTCGAACGGCCGCTGCAGGATGGGCACCAGCGCGCTCTGGTTGCGGTGCACCGTCACCGGGTGGTCCACCCGGTACTCGAACAGGTCCCCGACTTCCTTGGTGAGCGTCTTCACCTCCACGCTCTTCTCGGCCACCTCGCGCATCCGCCCGCCCTTCCGGGCCAGGGGGCCCCCTCCTCCCACCATGGCCCGCATGGGGGCCGCGGCCGGCGCGGGCGCCGGCGGGGGGAAGAAGGCCTTCTCGCTCTCCCCGTCATCGGCCCCGCCATAGGCCTGGCCGAAGGCCTCCTCGGGGATGACGGGCGCGGCGGCCGCCTCCGTGCGCACCTGCACCACGGGGCGCTTCATGTAGCGGGGGTTGTACAAATCATGCACGAAGGACACCGGCAGCCCGGCGATGAGCGCCAGGTCCACGTTCATCCAGTCCTCGTCCCCCACGTTGTCCACCAGCGCCCAGCCCTGGAGCAGCGGCGGCTTCTGCTCGTCCAGGAGGATGCGGTAGCTCGTCTTCCACACGGGCGCTTCCACCACGTAGCTGACGAACAGCTCTCGCTCGCCCGTGCCCGAGGTGAGGATGGACATGCGCTTGCTGTCCTTCTTGTACGAGGAGAGCACCGTGGCCAGGTAGAACTCCAGGTCCTTGCGCACCGCATCGTCCAGGAACTCCAGCTCGGTGACTTCCAGCAGGTCGAAGGTGCGCAGCGAGGCGCCCACCAGCAGCGACAGGAAGGGCCGCATCACCGAAGCCTTGCCCTCCACCACCGCGAACGGCTCCAGCCCCACGATGATGCCCTCCAGGGGCTCCTTGGCCCCCAGGCGCACGCGCACCCGCGCGCCCTTGATTTGCCCCAGCAGCGCCGTGAGGCTGCCGGACTCGGGAATCCGGATGGTGGCCTCCTGGAGGAGCTGCTCCAGGGGCTTCGTCGAGTCGTAGCTCACCGCCGACACGGAGCCGCCCGACAAGTCCAGCACCGTCATCGACTTGAGCACGTCGTTCATGTCGCGCGCCTTGAAGTCGAGGTGCAGCGCCTCGTTGCCGCTCACCGAGCCCTTCCGCTCGAAGTAACCGACTCCGTGCTTGTAGAGGACGACGCGGCGGATGGGCAGGACGGAGGACATGGACTGCTCCGGAAGATTGGGGACTGGCGGGCCCCCGGTGTATCAACCCCCCGCGGGGAAAACACCCTGCGTCCCTCCCGGAGAGCTCCGATGCGCCTCATCCCCTCCCTCCTCGCCGGCAGTGCCGCCCTGGCGCTGCTCACCCACTGCGCCAGCACGCGGCAGTCCGCCCCCGAGGCCCCGCCCCCGCAGGAGCCCCCCACCCAGGCCCCCTCCACGCCCAACAACACGCCCTGGGGCAAGGCCCGCGTGGGGGACCGCGCCGTCTATGCTTTTTCCACCAACCAGGGCCCCGGCCGCCGTCCTCTCCCCCCCCGGGCGCTCGCGGGCCGGCTCCAGGTGGAGGTGACCGCCGTCCAGGCGCCGTGGGTGTGGCTGAAGCTCTCCGTCACCGATGACGCGGGCAAGCCCTTCGGCCACCCCTGGCTGGCCCGGGACTTGACGCTGCCGGTGAGCATGGAGACCTCCCGCCCCCTGGAGGTGACGCCCCGGGGCATCGAGAGCCTCGAGCAGCTCTCCGCCGCGGGCCGGCACTGGGAGGCCCGGCGCTACCTCGATGACCAGCGGCCGGTGGATGGCAACCTGGTCAATTCGCTCTACGCGGCCGAGCCCGGGCCGCTGTACCTCACCCGGGGACTGCTGAGCCTCAGCGTCACGCTGTCGGGCTTTGGCGCCAGCGGCGGCACGCAGCTCACCCTGCTCGAGGTCCGCCAGGGCGCCGAGGGCAGCACCGCCGCGGCCCCCTCCCTGGAGCGGCCGCTGGGGCCCGGCACGTGGTTCGACTGCCGCGCGAAGGTGGGCGGTGAGGACACCACCCTGCGCACGTGCGTCACCGCCGAGCGCGGCTACATCCTCCAGGCGGACGGGCCCGCGCCCTCCCAGGGCCCCGCCTGCCCGAACTTCGCCGAGGCCTCGGTGGCGCCACTGGAGGAGTGGCTGATGCGGCTCATCACGGGCGCGCTCTCCACCGAGGGCTGGCCGCCCTTCGCGGGCGGTACCCCCACGCGGGGCACCTTCCGCATCCAGGGCCGCGCGGTGCCCTCGGTCACCGTCGAGACGCCGGAGAGCGAGGGCAACGTGCGCCGGATCCGCTTCGAGACCTACGCGGCGGACCCGTGGGATGCCTCGCTCGCGGGGCTGCCCTACGACGCCCGCTTCCGCTACCTCACCGAGGGCGTGGACACGCTGGACGCCCAGGGCAAGCGCAAGCCCCAGGACTTCACCCAGCTCATGGGCTGGGGCACCTGGGTGAACGGCGCGAAGTAGGCCTCAGGTCTCCACGGAGAGCTTCACGTCGATGTTGCCGCGCGTGGCCTTGGAGTACGGGCACACCTCGTGCGCGGCGTGCATGAGCTGCTGGGCCTCCTCCTGCGACAGGCCCGGCAGCTTGCCCTTGAGCTCCACCGCCAGCCCGAAGCCGCCATCCGGCGTCTTGCCGATGGTGGCCGAGCCGGTGATGGCCGCCTCCTTCACGTTCTTGCCCGCCTTGCCCGCCACCAGCCGCAGCGCGCTCTCGAAGCACGCGGCGTAGCCGGCCGCGAAGAGCTGCTCGGGGTTGGTGCTGGCGCCGCCCGCGCCCCCCAGCTCCTTCGGCATGGAGAGCGCCAGGTCCAGCACCCCATCCGTCGAGCGGACGCGGCCATTGCGGCCTCCCTGAGCGGTGGCGGTGGCGGTGTACAGCGGGGTGATGGAGATGGGAGCCATGAGCGTCCTCGTGTCACTTCGGGTGGGGTGCTGGCCAAGCAGGCGGCCCCGGCGTAATGGGCAGCCGCCCGGCTTGCAATGGAATCCCCGGGAAACTGTCACCCAGACTGACTTCCTGCCGCCACCCCAGCATCGAGGCGAGGATGGGCTTGA
This sequence comes from Allostigmatella hybrida, assembly GCF_020103775.1. Lineage (NCBI taxonomy): Bacteria > Pseudomonadati > Myxococcota > Myxococcia > Myxococcales > Archangiaceae > Allostigmatella > Allostigmatella hybrida. The sequence goes on along the minus strand of NZ_JAHXBH010000001.1, from coordinate 71,052 downwards.
GCTGGCCGGCGATCTTCCGGTGGCCGCTGAGGCCCGGGTGCATGTCGCAGCCATAGTCGTGGGGCACCTCCAGGGTGTCGTGGATGAGGGCCAGGTGCGTGCGGCCCCCATCCTTTGCGTGCTGCCGCGCCACGAGCGTCTCGATGAGCTCCGTGCCGGGCTCCTTCATGCGAGGCCCCGCCACGCACAGCACGGGCACGTCTGGGTACGCCGCGCGCACCTCCGCGATGAGCGCCTCGTACCCCGCGAGGAACACCTCCCGGGGCGGATGCGGCAGCGTGGAGAAGTCATTGGTGCCCAGGTTGATGACGACCGCATCGGGCACCCACCGCTGGAAGTCCCAGGGCGGCTGCGCCTGCTCGGCCCGCGCCTGGGCGAAGTACGCGGGCATGGGCTTCTCGGAGACGGGGCCGGGCTCGGCGTAGTTGCGCACCACGCCCCGCCCGGACTTGGCGAGGATGGAGAACTCCGCCCCCAGCTCGCTGGCCACCAGCGCGGCATAGGCCCGCTCCACGTTCTCCGTGCCCCGCGAGAACTGGCAGCCCAGCTGCCCCTCGTTGCCATAGCCCGCGGTGAACGAGTCCCCGATGAAGAGCAGCCGCCGGTCCCGCGCGGGCGGCAGCGGCACCAGCGTGCGGCCCTTGTCCAGGAGGAAGCCGTGGAAGGTGCCCGGCCCGAAGCCGGACTCCGTGCGCCGCGTGAGCCGCACCGTGTGCCGCCCCTCCTGGAGCCCCTGGGCCAGCACGTACGTGTCCCGCGCCGAGGTGCGCAGCACCGTGGGCGGCTGCCCATCCACCGAGACGTTGTAGTTGTTGTTCCCGTCCACCAGGTGGACGGCGCACGAGGTGCCCTCGAACGCGGCCTCGATGCTCACCCCGGGCCAGTCGAACACCGGGGCCTGGGGCGCGGTGAAGTCGAACCGGCCCGTGTAGCGCAGGAGCGGATGGTCCGCCGCGATGCGCTCGCGGGGGGGCTGCTCCCCGGGGGGCCCCAGGATGACGCGGGCACACCCGATGAACAGCAGGGGGATGAGCGTGCGTGCCAGAAGGCGCTTGGGAAAAGAGGAGGCCATGGCGCCAGAGTGTTGTAACCCACCCCAGCGTCCTGAAGGCACACCTTGGGACGAGCCCCACGTGCGCCCCCGGACCTGGGCCTTCCCTCCGGGCGGGCGCTACGTCTCCGTGCGCACGTACTCGAAGTCGAGCGGCTTGCCGTGAATGCCCCGGGACGGCGGGGCGATCCAGTTCGCCATCTCACCCCGGGCCAGCACCGCCCGGGCCTGAACATGGCGCACCGCCACCTCGTCGGCCTCCGTGGGCAGCCACTCGTCCTTGCGCCGCGCCCACTCCTCCTCGGACACGGGGGTTCCGTCCGGCGCGAAGCGGCCCGAGGACAGCAAGCCCTGCTGGCGGTGGAAGCGTCGGGACGGCAACTGCAACCGCTCCTGAAGTCCCTGGCCGGCCAGCACCTTGTTCCAGCGCTCCACCACACCCCGGCAGTCGAGCGTGAACAGTCCCCGGAGCACCTCGTTCATCGCCAAACGCACCGGCACGTCCTGGTGCTGGATCGTGTGGGCCGCCGCGTCCCAGGACTCCACCCGGAGCGTGCGGTTGCGCTCGCAGTGGTCCTCGAACATCGCCTCCCGGGGCCGGCCCTTCACGCCGCTGGCGAAGATGGCGCCCGCCTTGCGCGACATCTCCGCGCCGAACAGGTCCATCGTCAGCGAGTACCAGAGGTTGAGGTAGCGCTGGATGACGGGCAGGTCGATGCCGCCCGCCTCGCTGGCGCTGCCGTTGGGGGACTCCTTCATCAGCTCCGCGGTGCGCTGGAGCACCCGCCCCACGCCCGTCTCGCCCACGAACAGGTGGTGCGCCTCCTCGGTGGCCATGAAGCGCGCCGTGCGCGCCAGCGGATCAAACGCGGACTCGGCCGCCGCCTGGAGCTGCACCTTGCCCACCCGGTCGGTGAAGGCCGTGTACATGAAGAAGTGCAGCCAGTCGCGCACCGGCGCGTTGAAGGCATCCAGCACGCGCGGCCGCTGGGTGTCGCCACTGCTCCGGTCGAGCAGTTCCTCGGCCGCGTTCCAGCCCTCGGTGCCGAAGTAGCGAAGCAGCAGGTAGGACATGCCCCACAGGTGGCGGGCTTCCTCCACGTTCACCTGCAGCAGGTTGCGCAAGTCGTACAGCGAGGGGCAGGTACTCCCCAGCAGCCGCTGCTGCTCCACGGACGCGGGCTCCGCGTCGCCCTGCATCGCGATGAGCCAGCGCAGCGTGTCCCGGTGCTCATCGGGGGCCTCCTGCCACACGGGCTTGCCCTGCATGTCCCCGAAGCCGATGGTGCGCTCACGCACCGAGGGCGCCAGGAAGATGCCCCAGCGGTACTCCGGCATCCGCACGTGCTCGTACTGCGCCCAGCCATCGGGCTCCACGCTGACAGCCGTACGCAAATACACTTCGTGAGACTGGAATCCAGAGGGTCCTCGTTCCATCCACCAGCTCTTGAAGCGGGACTGCCAGTGAGACATCGCGCGCACCAGGCCGGGTGCGCTCTCCAAGTCCACGTTGTTGGGGATGGGCTCGCTGCGGATGTGTTGCACGGTGAGAACTCCTCCAGTCGCGTATCACCCCGGGGCCGAGGGTGCCGCGTGCTTGTAGTTGCTCAGCACGGGCTGGAAGGGATCCGCCGTTCGTACAATGCCACGCCCCGGCGCCCAGGAAGTGTTCGCGGAACCACGAACACACATGGGCGGCCGAAAGCGAGGGGAAGATAGCCCATCGACTCGTGAACAGTTGCCTAGCGGGCGGCGAAGGCAGCGGCCGCCGAGGCGCGCGCCGAGGCCACGGCCGCCTCGATGTCCAGCTTGCCGCTGGTGCTCACCTTGCCCTTGAGATCCGGATCCACTTCCACCGTCTTCACCAGCATGTCGCGCACCTGGGCCGCGGTGAGATCCGGGTTTTCCGCGAACATCAAGGCAGCGGTGGCCGCCACGCGCGGGGTGGCCATGGAGGTGCCGCTCATCTCTTCCCACTTGTTGCCGGGCACGGTGCTCAGCACGTCCTCGCCCACGGCGGCCAGCTCGACGACCTTGTCGCCGTGCGAGGAGAAGCTCGCCAGCTTGTCGTTCTTCTTGTCCATGGAGGCCACGGTGATGACGTTGGGCAGGTCCACGTTGGCCGGGAAGTCCTTCACCTTGTTCATGTTGCTGCCGTTGCCGTTGGCGGTGGCGGCCACCAGGAGGATGTCCGCGTCGGCCAGCTTCTGCACGGCGGCGTTCCAGCGCTTCTGCGAGGCGGCATCCCGGTACTCGTCCCCGAAGCTGGCGTTCACCGCGCGGATGTTGGCGCCCTTGTTCTTCAGGTCCACCACGTAGTCCACCGAGCGCTCGAAGTTCGTCAGCAAGTCCTTGCCGTCGTACAGGCCGCCCACCGAGAGCACCTGCGCCTTGCCCGCGGCCACGCCGGTGTTGCCCTCGCCGTTGTCCTCCGCGGCGATGATGCCCGCCACGTGCGTGCCGTGGTCCGTGCCGGCGCCCTGCATCGGGTCGCCCGAGTTGAAGCCCACGTTGAAGCCGTGGAGATCGTCCTTGATGCCGTTGCCGTCGTTGTCGAGGCCGTCGCCGGCCACCTCACCCGGGTTGGTCCACAGGGCGCCGTCGAGATCCGTGTGCTTCGTGTCCACGCCGCCGTCGAAGATGGCGACCACGGGAGGACCGGAGGGCTTCACCGGCGGCTGCCCGTCCACGCTGGCGGTGCGCGCCAGCGGGGCCACGGGGGCGCGCTCCGGCGAGGAGAGCAGCGTCGCGGCCGGCCGCAGGCCCGTGGGCCGGTCCACGAAGGTGTTCTGGCCCGGGCGGTCCACGAAGTTCGAGCGGGCCGCCTTCGCCCCCTCGAAGCCATCCGCCGGGGAGCGGACCTCCGCGCGCGCGGGAGGGGCCGCCGTGGGCGCGCGGGGCGCTTCCGCCTCGGGACGGGCGGTGGGGGTGGAGCGGGGGGCGGCGGAGGAGAGCTTGGAGAGCGTCGTCATGGCGTTGAACTCGATGTTTCAGCAGGGGGGATAAACAGTTATCGGCCCATGACGCGGCAAGTTGCCACCCGCGCGCACAAATAACTCAAAACACCTACATTGTCGCCACTTGAGAAATCGAGACCTTGGCGGGGCTCCCGGCTCACTCCCGGAGGTGGGTGGTGTCGTTCCAGCTCATGAGGAGGGGCTGCTGGCCGTCCCAGCCGAGCACGCTGATGGAGGCGGTGCTCAGCGAGAAGAGGCGCCCTTCGGAGGCGGGCAGCTCCAGCCAGCGCGCGGCGAGCACGCGCAGGAAGTGGCCATGGGAGAAAATCAGCACGTTGCCGTCCACCTGGCGGGCCGCGGCGATGACCTGGTCGGCCCGGGCGCGCACCTGGTCCAGCGTCTCGCCCTGGGGGACGCCATCGCGCCAGATCTTCCAGTCCGGGAGCTGGGAGCGGATCTCCACCCCCGTCTTGCCCTCGTAGGCCCCGTAGTCCCACTCCATCAGCTCATCGCGCGGCTCGGCGGCCTGGCCGTAGCCGGCGAGGTTGCAGGTCTCCCGGGCGCGGCTCAGGGGACTGGTCCACACCGCGGCGAAGTTCCAGCCCTTCAGGGGCGCGCCCAGGGCGGTGCCCATCCGCCGCCCGTCTTCCAAGAGGGGAATGTCCGTGCGGCCCGTGTGCTGGCCGCTGCGGCTCCAGGCGGTTTCTCCGTGCCGGACCAGGACGATGTACGAAGAGGAGGGTTTCATGTGACGCCATCATGGCGCGCCGCCTCAGTCCCTCGCAGGACGTTCCTGGACAGATGTGGTGCCCGGAACGCTTGCCTCCCGGCCCCGCGCCTCATTCCCTCGAAAACAGACTGGGCTGCGTTTGCAATGAATCCGTGACTGTTGACGCCGCTCTACTCGGGGCCTCCCTGGGGACAGCTCCGGGCGCCGCGGGCACACGTTACAAGCACTGCCGGCCGGATCCACGTCGGGGGCCACGAAGAGGTGAGAGGTGTCATGGAGACCACGGCAGACGCCCGGAGGCAGCAGTCACGGAGCACCTTCTTCCGGGAGGGGCGTCCAGGGCTCCCGCGGCTCGCGCTGGGCGTGACCCTCACCCTGGCCCTCGTGGGCTGTGGGGAGGCGCAGGACGAGACCTCCCCTCGCTGTGCCCAGCTCGCGCCCCGGCTCCAGGAGCGCCTCGAGGCCCTGGCGCGGGAGAAGGATCTGCCGGGCGTGACGGCGTCGGTCCGCCTGCCGGGGTGCCACTGGCATGGTGCGGCCGGGGAGGCCCTGGTGGAGCCAGACACCAAGATGAGGGCCGAGAGCCGGCTGCGCGTGGGCAGCATCACCAAGACGTTCGTCGCGACGGTGGCGCTGCAGCTCCAGGCGGAAGGCCGGCTGTCCCTGGACGCCACGCTCGCGGAGTACCTGCCCGGCTTTCCCAACGCGGAGCACATCACGGTGCGCCAGCTGCTCAACCACACGAGCGGCGTGGCCAACTACACCACGCACCCCGCGTTTCGCGCCGAGACCCACTCGCACCTGGGCCGGACGTGGACGTTCGATGAGCTGGTGGCGTTGGGGGCCAGCGAGTCCCCCGCGCGCCCGCCGGGCACGGGCTGGAACTACTCCAACACCAATTACCTGCTCGTGGGCTTCATCCTCGAGCGCGTGGTGGGCACGCCGCTCGCGGAGCAGCTCCGCGCGCGCATCATCGAGCCCCTGGGCCTGCGGAGCACGGGGCTCGATGGCGACGAGGTGCTCTTGCCCATCACCGTGCACGGCTACGAGCGGCCCACGCAAGCCGAGCCCTGGAGCGACGTCACCGGGGCGCTCCACCCCTCCGCGGCGTGGGCGGCGGGCGCCCTGGTCTCCAGCGCGGACGACATCAGCCTGTTCTACCAGTCGCTGTTCGAGCGCCCACTGCTCCCCCCCGCGCAGCGCGGGGAGATGATGGCGTGGATTCAAACGCAGGAGCCCAAGGTGCCCGAGTACGGCCTGGCCCTCATGCGCCGCACCACCCCGGTGGGGCCGGGGCACGGCCACAGTGGCAGCTTCCCCGGCTACTCTGCGGACGCCGCCTACTTTCCGGAGCCGCAGGCGGCCATCGCCATCCTGGTCAACACGGAGTCCGCGGGCCTCTCGGACATGACCAAGAGGCTCCTGGAGGTGCTCACCGCGCCGTGAACGGGCGGCTCAATCCACCCCGAGCACGGTGTAGCCGTACGCGGGCAGGTTGACGGTGTAGCTCGCCGAGGTGATGGCGGGCCCCGCGCCGCCGGTCAGCAGGTCCACGGGCGTCTGGGACGTCTGGATGCCCGTGTTCGCCAGGTTGACGGTGATGGCCTGGGGGCTGGCCTGGTAGTTGAGAATCACCAGGGCCTGGAGGGCGCCGTCCTTGCTCGTGCGCTTGAACGCATAGAAGCGGCGGTTGTCCTGGGTGTTGAGCTTCACCCGGGCGCCCGCCGGGGCCAGGGCCTTGTAGGCCCCCTGGGCCCGCATCAAGCTCCAGAGCCGGTGCTGATCCGCCTGGGACCAATCGGGGATGACGGTCTCGTGGGGCAGGAGCGTGTGCTGGCCGTTGTGCAGATAGAACAGCGTTCCCAGCGTGGTCAGCGTGGCGATCTCCAGCAGCCGCTTGTTCGCGGGCACCCCGGCCACCTCCCAGCTCGGCGGCGTCTGAGTAATTCCTCCCGCGGCGGTGATGGCGTCCCGGTTGCCCTTGAGGATGCCCTCCAGCCCGTCCGGGTTCTGGCCGTTGATGGCGGGGATGAGGGTGCTGAAGCCGTCCCCGCCCCAGTTGGTCAGCGTGTAGTCCTGGATGCTGTTGTAGTGCCAGTCCGTCACGTAGCCCGGCCCGGGCGCCCCCTCGGAGTTGGCCCAGGTGTCATAGGTGCGCAGCACATCGGTGATGTGGGCATTGTTGATGGCCGGGGTGATGCCGTCGTAGACGGCGGGCGCGTCCAGGGCGAAGCCATCCAGCCCCTTGTCCATCCAGAAGCGGATGTACTTGCGCGTCTCGTCCCGCCACTCCTGGGTGTTGAAGTTGTAGGACGGGATGTTCTGTCCCCAGAACGCGTAGTAGTAGGCCCCCGCGCGGCTGCTCCAGTACCAGCGCTCGCCGCCCGTCGCGCGGAAGTGAAACCACATGCGCTCCTTGCTGTAGACGTTGTTGCGGTTGTCGTCCTGGGCCTTGAGGAAGAACGGCGCCGTGTCGCGCGCATACCCGACGTTGCCGAACATGAGCACGCGCATGCCCCGGGCGTGCGCCTGGGTGAGCAGGTTCTGGAAGTCCGCCATCGTTCCGATGGACGAGTCGATGCTGTAGTTGTCCGTGGCCCCCAGCCCCGCCCACACATCGGCGGGCCCGGTGTAGGGCGCCATCAGCTCGATGGCCCCGTAGCCCCGGGCGCGCAGCTCGTCCAGCTCGCTGGCGATGGTGTTCAGCGTGATGCCGTAATACTTCGGGTAGTACCGCATCACCCCCGCCGACTCCTCCCACCACCGGCTCCGCAGCGGCGCGCCCACCCCCATCACCTTCAGCTCCTGGCTGCTGGCCCAGTGCCCGGCGGCCGAGCCGTACACGGTGAGGCGGATGTACCGGTAGGCGCCATTCACGGTCTGGACGAACGTCTTGCCCGAGGCCCCCGCGGTCCTGTCGAGGAGCAGCGTCCAGGTGCTGTTGTCCTTCGAGCCCTCCAGCTTGAAGCGGTGGGTGTCACTGTCCACGAAGGACTGCTCGATGCGCTGGATGAGGCTCAGGTGGCCCAGGTCCAGCTTGAGCCACTCGGGCATGCTGGGGCTGCTCGCGCACCAGTACGACACGCCATCGCCATCCACCGCCCGGGAGGGCTCATAGCCCGGGGCCAGGGATGAGGACGAGGCGGACACGCCCAGGGCGAGGTTGCGCTCCAGCGGCGTGCCGAACACGCGGAACTCCTGGCTGCTGGCCCAGTGCCCGGCGGCGGACGAGAGCACGGTGAGCCGCAGGTAGCGGTAGTTGCCCGTGACGGCCTGGCTCCACGTCTGTCCCGTGGCGCCCGCCGTCTTGTCCAGGAGCAGGGTCCATGCGGACTGGTCCACGGAGCCCTCCACCTTGAACTGGTAGGTGTCCACATCCACGAAGGTCTGCTCCACCCGCCGCACAGCGGACAGGCCGCCCAGGTCGATGACCATCCACTGGGGCATGGCCGCGCTGGTGGCGCACCAGTAGGTGGCGGGGTTGGCGTCCGTGGCCCGGGTGATGTCATAGCCCGGCGACACGGAGGAGGCCGTGCCCGAGCGGCCCAGGGCCAGGTTGGCGAAGCCATACACCTTGAACTCGGTGCTGCTCGCCCAGTAGGCGGACGCCGAGCCCTGGACCGTCAGCCGCACGTACCGGTAGGTGCCGCTCACCTTCCGGGAGAAGGCCTGGCCCGCGAGGCCCGCCCCGCCGTCCAGCAGCACCGCCCAGTTCACATCGTCCAGGGAGCCTTCGATCTTGAAGCGGTAGGTGTCGACGTCCTTGAAGTTCTGCTCCACGCCCGTGACGAGGCTCGGGGAGCCCAGGTCCACCTTCAGCCACTGCGGCAGGCCCGCGGCGCCCGCCACCCAGTACGTGGAGGTGTTCGCATCCGCCGCCTTCCGGGGCTCATACCCCGCGAGGCTCGTGGAGGCGGACAGGGGCCTGCCCACCGCGAGGTTGTCCCCCTCGTCCGTGCCGAAGACGCGGAACTCGCGGCTGGAGGCGGGCAGGCCCTCCCGCGAGCCCGTCACGGTCAGCCGCACGTAGCGGAAGGTGCCGTGGAGGCTCTCGCCGAACACCTGGCCCGCCACGCCCGTGCTCCGGTCCACCACGGTGGCCCAGCTCACCCCATCGAGGGAGGCCTCGACCTTGAAGCGCCACGTCCCGGACTGGGTGAAGGACTGCTCCACCCGGCTCAGCGTGTACAGCGCGCCCAGGTCGAGCTGGAGCCACTGCGGCATGGCCGTGCCGCTGGCCGTCCACGCCGTCGTCAGGTTCCCATCCCGGGCCTTGGCCGCATCGGCTTGCGAAGACGAGGCCGTGGTGATGCCCGCCAGGGCGAGGTTGCCGCTCGCCGCCCTCGCGGTGGGGGCCCACACTCCGCCCACCACCGCGAGAATCCACAACAACCGCGTAATGCCGCTCGTCATCGCCATGCCTCGCTGGAGTCCGGGAACAGCCGCGTCAGGGAATGAGGACGGGCACGTGCATGCCCTTGCCGTCATAGGCCGTGGCGCCACAGGTGGCGCGGGACCAGTCCCCATTCACCGCCGAGCAGATGCGGAACGTGCTGATGTTGGACAGCGGCACGTCGATGCCCGGCGTGGTGCACCGGCCGCTGTACGTCCAGGCCAGGGACTTGTTGATGGTGTTGACGCCGATGCAGGGGCCGATCCACGCCCCCGTGTCGCGGCGCTGCACATCCACGGAGTACTGCGCCCCGGTCTGCTTCTCGTTCCACGTCAGGTCCACGAACGCGGGGGCGCCCCCGGGCAGGGACACGAGGACGTCGTCGGAGATGCCGTCATAGGCCGCCTCCGCGAAGGGGCCCCAGACGCCGTTGTTCGCGTAGAAGATGCGCATGGCGGCGATGTCGCCCTTGTTCACCATGCGGTTGCTCGCGCTGAAGCACACCCCGTCGAAGGTGACCTTGTTCGCGGTGCCCAGCCGGTTCACGTCCAGGCAGGGGCCCACCACCGAGCCGTCACGCAGGACGAGATCCAACGAGTAGCTGTACCCCGCCTTGTGCGGCCAGCGCACGGTGACCTGGTTGAGCGAGTGCATCGTGCCATCCGGCTTGAAGCCGACCTTCTGCTTGTAGGTGCTGCGCGAGGTGAAGGTGCCCGCGGGCTGGAAGACGCCCACGTGGAAGAAGTTGAAGTACTCGCCGCGCCGCTCGACGATGGCGTTGTGGCCGTGGCTCTGGATGAGCTGGCCAGAGGCGTTGCGCATGGCCTGCGAGAGCCGCCGCACCGCGCGCGCCCGGGTGAGCTGCGGCAGCGAGTCCGCCATGATGTAGCTCATGGCGTACTGGCTGTTGTACCAGCCGTGGCTGAAGAGCAGGTAGTAGATGCCGTTGCGCTGGATGATCTCCGGGGCCTCGTTGATGCCCTCCTCCATCGCGGGCAGCGCGTTCAGCGCGGGGCCGGTGACGTTGTAGACGGTGCCCGGCGCGGCGGTGTTGAACGCGGAGATGTTGTTGCCCCGGTCGAACCACACGTAGAAGAACCAGCGGCCCGTCGGGTCGTTGTACGTGGCCGCGTCGATGCGCACGGTCCGGTTGCAGCCCTCCGCCACGCACCCGGTGGTGATGAGGCTGCGCGGATAAGGGGTGCCCGGGTTGATGGGCTGGGGCACGCCGAAGCGCAGGTTCAGGTCGGGCGCCGAGGCCGAGAAGGTCGTCACCTCCAGCCCCGCCGCCGGGCACGCCGCGCCGTTGGCCACGCGCTGGCCCGAGAAGGTCAGGATGTACGCCCCGTTGGACTTGTTGAGGTCCGGTGCCCAGAGCAGGCAGTAGTCGTAGACGGGGTCGACCACCGACGGGTTGTAGCCCAGCTTGAAACGGAAGGCCGTCAGGTCATTCGTCTCGTAGATGGGGATGGACCGGGAGTCGCCCGTGCCCGTGAGGAAGAACAGGTCATCGTTCTCCTTGTAGACCTCTGGGTCGGCCAGGCCCGCCTGCACGAGCGTGCGCTCCCAGCCACTGGGCGCCAGCGCGGCCTCCACCACCGGAGGGGCGGGCTCTGCCGGAGCGGGCTCCAGGGGCTCCTCGGCCCCCGCGCACCCCAGGAGCGCCGTGAGCGCGAAGAAGGAAAGGGACTGCCACGACCGTCTCGAATGCATTCGACGTCTCCCACGCCGCGACACAACAGAGGTTCCGGCGAACCCCTATCAAATCACGATTTCACGTGAATCGACGCCTAATCGGAATGACGCTCAAACCGCCTTCTTGCGGGCCTTCTTCGCGGCGGGGGGCTTCGCGGCCTTCTTCGCGGGGGCGGGCTTCTTCACGAGCTGGCGCCGCGTCTTGAGCTCGCGGATGCACCGCTCCCCCACGCGCTGGGTGAGCACCTTGTTCAGGGAGGAGCCCACCGCGATGCCCACCAGCGGCAGCGCGCGCAGGAGCCCCTTGGAGACCTTGAAGAGCGCGAGCTTCGCCATCACGCTCACCAGCAGCTTGGACACCTGGCGCGGCGTGTAGCGCCAGACGGCGACGCCCTCGGCCTGGGCCACGTCCATGAAGAAGTTGCCCCCGCTCTTGGCGTCATACGCGCTCACGGAGGCCAGCAGGAACGCCAGCTGGCGCTCGTCCTGACGGGTGATGTCAAAGCCGTACACGTGGCTGAGCACCAGCGCCATCTCCACCTCGTACTTGAGCATCAGCCCCATGTCCGCCAGGGCCCCGCCCGCCACGGCCAGCAGCGTCCCGGCCCCGGGAAACATCGCCGGGGCGGCCGTCAGGCCTCCGGTGATGGCCGTGCGCAGGGAGAAGTGCTGGACCACCGACTCGGCGGCCGCGTCGCGCGTGGCGGGCCCGTCTTCTCCCGCGCGCGCCTGGGCCCGGCGCAGGTGCTCCTGGGCCAGGGCCACCAGGCTGTCCGTGTCCGCGAGGATCCGCTCGACCGCCGTCAGCAACTGGCTTCCCTGACTCTGCTCCTCGGACTGCGGCATGGGGCCCCCTGGCGGGAAATCCCGGCGCGTGGGCTCCGGGAGTGCCAGGGACGCTTGTCGACATCGCCAGGGCTGTCAAGCCACGCCCCGGGCGCGGGGCTCAGCAGCCCGAGTACTCACACGCCTGAACCGCGCACCCCGGGGGAATCTTCACCCCGGCCTCTTCCTTGGCCTTGCCGCAAGCCTTCGCACAGCCCTCCAGGAGCGAGGCGCTGCCCCGGCCCCCGGAGGTGTACGGGCACATCCCCGCGCCCGTCTTGGACACCGAACAGGCCGCCCGGCACTGCGTGTCGAACGCGCTCCCGGCCACGTCCTCTTCGCCAGGAAACGCGCCGTCCGCGGGAGCCCACGCGGCCAGGGCCTCGCCACACCCCGGCAGGAGCAGGAGCAGGACGGCACAGGCCGGCAGCAGCAGTGAGCGTCGATTCATAGCGGAGCTCCAGCTCGAAAGCGGCAGGCGGGATGCCGTGCGCGGCCATGAGGTAAGGAGTGCTGGCCCTGGCGGGAGGGGGCCCCCGACCCCAGGACGTGGCATGTGCCGGCTCCCGGGCTTTTGCGCCGGAGCGTCTGACCCTTGCATCGTCAACGGCTGACTCAGCGTGTCATGCCCCGGGCCCCGGTGCGTCCCCTCGCCCGGAGGCACGAGGCAGCTTCTTGCCAGGGCCCCGGCAGGGGGCCATTGTGCCCGGCCCCAGGAGAAGACATGACCTCTGCCCGACTCGCCGCACTGCTCGTCTCTGGAGGACTCTGTGCTGCCACCCCCGCGCTGGCCCAGTCCCCCGCCGCTGGAGAAGTCACCGCGCCGGTAGCCACACCGCTTCCGCCCCCTGCCCCAGCGGACGCACCGCCGCCCCCGCCGCCGCCCGCGCCCCCCGCCGCCCCCGCGGGCGAGGAGAACATCTTCCGCTTCTACGGCACCTTCAACCCGCGGATCATCGCCGCCTCGGGCGCGGTGGAGTCCTACAGCCAGCCGAACGCCTCGGCCATCACCGCCGCGGGCAACCCCGTCTTCTCCAACCTGCCGGACCGCTCCCGCTTCAGCTTCCAGGTGGCGCAGTCCCGCGTCGGCTTCTGGCTCAACGAGAAGGGCCAGGCGCGCGCGCAGCTCGAGCTCGACTTCGTCGACTTCACCAAGGCCACGCCCACCGTCGCCAGCCTGCCGCGCGTGCGCATCGCCCACGTGGATTATGTCTTCCATCCCGGCCACACCCTGTCGCTGGGCCAGGACTGGGATCTGCACGCGCCCCTCAACCCGCACGGCATCAACCTGGTGGGCGCCCTCTTCGTGGGCGGTAACTCCGCCTTCATGCGCCAGCAGCTGAAGTACCTCTACAGCAACCCGGCGCTGGAGCTGGGCGTGGCGCTCGGCTTCCCCACGCCCAACAACACCGCCAAGGACGCGGCGTTCGAGCTGGGCTTCCTGCCCACCTTCGCGGCGCGCGGCGCCTACAAGTTCGGCAAGAGCCGGGTGGGCGCCTCGGCCATCGCCACGCGGCTGCCCTTCAACCTGGAGACGCCGGACGAGACGTTCCGTACCGCCTTCGCCGCCGCGGCCTTCACCGAGCTGGCGCCCACCCCGGACACCAACGTGCGCGTGGAGGTCAACTACGGCCAGAACTCCGCCAACCTGGGCCTGCTGACCCTGGCCACCGGCCGCGCCACCGATGACCTGCAGGAAGTGGGCGGCTTCATCTCCGTGCGCCAGAGCCTGACGCCCAAGCACGCCGTCTACGGCATGGGCGGCTACCAGAAGGTGCTGGACTCCGAGAAGGTGCTGCCCAGCTACGGCTACGGCACCCCGCCGGCCAACGGCGAGGCGCCCGCCTTCAGCAGCGCGGCCCTCTCCGGCACCGGCCCGGGCATGCTGCACAACGGCTCGGTGCGCGTGGGCTACGAGTTCCGGCACTCCCGCCAGCTCGCGCTGGTGCTGGAGGGCTTCCTCTTCCACTCGCACTTCCGGCTCCAGGCGCTGGATGTGCCCCGCGCCGAGCCGGTGCGCACCACGCTGGGCATCGAGACGGGCGCGCTGCTGACTTTCTAAAGCCCCTTCGGGGTGGTGAGCCAGGGCATCTTCCTTCCGGGGAAGGTGCCCTGTGTCTTTACGGGCCCTGGGGCGTGCCGCACTCCGAGCAGAAGCGGGCCTGGGGCTTCAGCGCCACGCCGCACTCCGTGCAGTTCACCTTGGCGGCCGCCAGGGGCTTGCCGCACTCCGAGCAGAACTTGCCGCCCGAGATTCGCGCCTGGCAATGCGGACAGGCGGAGACCGCCGCCGAGCGCGGGGCCTTCATGTCCAGCGACGCCACCTGGTCCACCTTGCGCGCCTTGTCCCAGGCCTGCTCCACCGCCACCCGGGCTTGGATGTGCGCGGCCTCCTCCTGGAGGTCCGGCGCGCAGTCCTCACACAGCTCCCGCGCCTCGTTCCAGCACGCCTGGGGGCACACCCAATGTCCGCAACGCGAGCAGTGCCGGAAGTGCTGCTTCGCCTCGGCCACCGCCTCGCCGTAGGCCTCGTCCCACGCGCTGCCCCGCAGGGCGTCCTTCACGTGCTGCCCAGCGTAGGCGGCGCGCGACAGGGTGCCTCCGAAGAGCGAGCCCGCCGCCTTGAGCAGGCCCGTGGCCATGCCCACCTTGCTGGCGATGAAGGGCGACATGTGGCCATTGCGGCACTTGTCGCACTGGAACTCGAACTGGAACCCGAAGTTGTTGGAGCGGTCGGTGTAGTTGCGGGTGAAAGGAATTATCGCCATGGCGCGCGAACCTCAGGGGCGTCGAAGCGCCCCCCACGTTAACACGTCCCCGGCCGCTCAGAGATCCGAGGCGGGCATGAAGAGCACCCGGCCACCCGAGCGCCGCTGAGCAGCATGGGCATCCCGGCACTTCATGGGAGGAGGCTGCCGGTCGGGAGGAATGCCCTCCAGCCAGACGCGGCAGAGCCCGGGGGGCGGGAGCCGGTCCGGCGGCACGCCGTGGAAGTCCACCGGGCCATAGTCCGTCGCCGCCACCTCGCCGGTCTGAAAGGACCGGGGCGAGTGGGCTTTGATCACCAGGCCTCCCGAGGACCGGGCCGTCCGGTGCGCGTAACCACAGCTCATCGCAGCGGGCTGCCGGTCCGGAGGAAGGCCCGTGTACCAGATGCGGCACAGGCCCTTGGGTGGAACGCGGTCAGGTGGGACGCTGAAGGTGGACGTGGGGGGAGGCGGCGGAGGCCGGTGCGGTGGGGGCCGGTGAGGAGGCGGAGGAGGGGGTGGGCGATGCGTGCGTGAGCCCTCCCTCGGGTCCGGCTCCGCCCGGGCCACACTGGCACCGCCGGAGAGCGAGAACAGCACCACGGCCAGTACCGCACTGCCACCCTTCAGGACGCGCGAACGGGGGATGAACATGCCACCGCAGACGGCGCTCCGGCTCCTCGTATTCTACGGAACCGGGACGCCTGCCATGCGGGGCAGTCCCCGGGGCTCAGAGGCCGTCGGGGTAGCACCACCCGTAGGTGCGGTCGTAGCCGCCCCCGGTGAGCGGATAACTGACGTAGCCCAGCTCCTCGCCCGGGCCACAGTCCGACCGGGCGCGCGCGTAGCGGTAGCAGAGCGCAGGCGCACCGCCTCCCAGGTCGGCGCAGATGCCGCGCGCGCCCTCCACGCCACAGAACTCGGCGAAGCTGTCGGTGCACGTCTGACCGATGAGGGCCGCGTCGAACGCGAAGCCGATGGGCTCCAGGACCGACTGCTCGATGCACAGGCCGTAGACGCCGCAGAGGGTGCCGCCTGGGCACCCGGGCACGGCGGCCAGCGGATCGCACACCTTCAGGCACTGGCCCGCGTCCGTGAACCGCTTCGAGCACGCATAGCCCTGCGCACAGTCCGTCGTGGCCAGCCCCTCAGCGCTCGCGGGCGGCGTGGAGGTACACGCCTCGCCTTGGGTCTTGGTGCCCAGCGAGTTCTCCAGCGTGCCGTCGTTCGCCGCGTAGCTCACGGCCACACAGGTCTGGCCGGGCAGGCTCGCGGTGGGCGAGCCCTGGCGGGGATCGCACCCGCCCGGGCGCACCGTGCTCCACTCCGCGCGGCGGATCCACTTGCACTCGCCCCCAGCTACCACCGCGCTGCCCCGGTACGGCGCGCTGAGCGGCGCCGCGTTCACCGACTCGCGCAGCGTCACGTTTTCAATGACACCCTGCACCTGCTCCAGCGACACCTGATTCACCACGGTCAGCGTGCCCGAGACCGCGACGAACAGCTTCTGCCCCGCGCCCGCGTCCTGATAGCCATACACACACTGCTCACACGTGAAGAGGTTGGAGCCTCCCGTGGCCAGGTCATACGCGCCCGGCACCGTGCTCGCATCCAACCGGATGAAGGCGGTGTCCACTACCGCCGGATCCCCAAACGCGCCAAACGTGCCCTGGAAGGTCGGCTGGCCCCCGTACTTCACGGGAGAGATCTGAATGCCATTGGCCAGCGTCCCCAGCGTGATTTCCGTACACCCCTCGGGCAGGGTGGGCTCCGGGTTCTCCACCTCAGGAGGCTTGGGCTCGTCGGAGGAACAGCCCATCAACATCAACACCATCCCCACCAACACGCTCCACCGCCCCGCACGCAGCACGCGGCTTCCGATGCTTCGAATCACCATATCGTTCTCTCAACCCTCTCATCCCGTCTTCTTCCAGACGGTACCGTACTTCTTGCGGTACTTGAGGTCTTCCTCGGTCTCGATAAGCCGCAGGGCCAGCTCCCGGATGCCGGGCTCCTGGGTGGCGTCATACACGTCGCGCAGGCTCTGGGAGATGTCATAGCGGATCAGCGTGCAGTTCTTTTCCGGGGCGCATTCGCCGAACCGGCGCTCCAGCGCCGCGAGGAGGCGCTTGCGCTGCGCCGGTCCCGCCGCGCCCACCTTCCACAGCGACTGGAGGCAATGCCGGGCCGTGACGAAGCGCTCGTCCCGCGTCACCGCGAACAGGGCGTCGAAGCCCTTGAGCATCCGCTTCTTCGGATCGCTCTTGGCCAGATTGCACAGCACCTGGACGGCGATGGCGCGGTGGTGGTTGTCCTTATGGGTCAGGTTCTGGAGCAGCTCCTCCCAGACGTCATAGGCCCAGTCCACGGGCTGCGCCGTGGCCTGCATCACGTCTACGAACGCCCGGTGCTGCACCTGCCGGTCCGTGGACCAGAGTTTCTCGAAGTTCGAGGGCGTGGCGTCCTGGGCGGGACTGGTTTGCGCCAGCCACTGCCGGACGAGGGCCACCAGGGCCGCCTTGTGCGCCCAGATGTCCTTCATGCCGGGGAAGGTGGCCACGGCCCGGTCCGGGGCGGCCCACTTCAGCAGGCCGGAGGGATCGTCGATTTTCAGCGGCCTGGCATCGGCCTTCACCTTGGCCCCCGTGTGGAAGACGACCTGGACGGCCTTCGGCGGGTGCAGCTTGAGGGTGGCGAAGTGCTCCTGGGTGAGAAAGCTGGGAGCGTTCCACTTGATGGCCTCGCCGATTTGCTTGTCGGCGCCCCGGATGATGGCCCGGACGGCTTCAATCTCCGCCTTCAGAGGATGATCGAGGCCCGCCAGGAAGGCGTCGACGCTGTTCTGGGGCTGACCGCGCGGGGCCTTCGGCGGCTTGGGCTTCGGTGACTTGGGCTTCATGACGGGCGTTCTACCCCGCCCCCGCTCCGCCATGTCAAAGCGGCCCGTTGACATGTCAGCGGTGCCCTTGGACACGCACGCTCCGGACTCCGTCCTCGCGCAGCGCTTGGCCAAACATAGGCACGGCTGTTGCTGAGTCTGGGGGTGCCCCCACCAGGAACCCCGATGAAACCCTTCCCCTCCCCACCGTTACAGCCCCGTCGAATGTCCTTTCTCGCTTTCGGCACCTTGCTGGCGGTGCTGCAAGCCCAGCCAGGTTTCGCCCAGAGCCCAGCACCCACCCCACCCGCCGCGCCAGCACCCAAGCCGAGCGCCCTCAACAACGGCAGCCCGGAGGAGGCTTCCAAGTACTACAAGGAGCTCGCCGGGAAGCTGGGGATGCTCACCCCCGCGACCATCGAGACGCAGGCCTCCGTGAAGGTGCTGCTGGACTATCTCGGGTATCCAGCCCTCACCCCCGACGAGCTTGAGTTCGCCACGCCCGAGGCGTTGATGGCGGCGCCTGTTCAGAAGCCCATCACCGCCCCGCTACCCCTGGCTCCCGGGAGCAAGGTGTCGCTTCAGGCGGATACGGGCTCGTTCTTCGCCCGCTGCAACAATTGCCAGCAGACCGCAAGCACGGGCATCGTGGACACGATCACCACCCACATCAACAACGCGGACACCGCAACCTACGGGCAGTTCGAGGTGGTGGACGCAGGCAATGGCCAGATCGCCCTCAAGGCAGACACGGGCAAATTCGTGGCCCGGTGCAACAACTGCATCACCGGGGGCCGCTATCCGGACTTCGCCACGGTCCACGCCACCGACCCGTCCGCGGGGTTCGCCAAGTTCACCCCGGAGTTGCTGCCGAACGGCAAGCTTGCCCTCAAGGCGGACACGGGCAAGTACCTGAACCGGTGCCGGCTCTGCTCTTCCGGCGCCGCTGTCTCCGACACGGTCACCGTCAACGCCACCCTGCCCAAGACCGACACCACGGCCCAGTGGACCGTCGTCACGCGCAGGCCCGCGCCCGCCCCGGCGCCTGTTCCGGCCCCGCGCCCCGGGGAGATTCTCGTCTCGCGCTTCTTCGCCCCCAAGATCGTCAACTACGCCGTGGCGCCCGAGCAGCGGGAGATCGGCTGGCGCCGGCTGGTGCGCCTCAACGCCCGCCCTGGCTCCGAGGCACAGAAACACTTCGTGGAGAGCGCCTGGATTCTCTTCAACCACTTCACGAAGCCGCCCACCCACAGCCCCTTTGGCGGCAGCCTCACCCCCACCCAGGAGGTGAAGCCCTCCCCCTGGGGAGACGTGACGGTCACCGTGCCGGCCTCGAAGAAGAACGGCTCCGTCAACACGCAGGTGGCCCTCGTCACGAACTGCCCCTCGAGCAATCCCACATGCAAGGATCTGGCGCTCAACAGCATCTACTGGCTGGACTTCGGCGCCACGGAGATGGGCTCCAAGCTCTCCTACCAGCTCGACGCCTTCTTCGATGCGGGCGCCCTGCCCGGCAACGGCCAGGCCCCCTACTTCGTCCCCAACGGGTGTGACACCTGCCATGGCGCGCTGCGTGGCAATGCCGTGCTCAACCACCTGGACACGGACCACTGGATGGACCGGCTCACGGACGGAGACTTCCCCGCCCTGGCCAAGCCCGATGCCCCCGCACCGCTCTTCGACGCGGGCAAGGATCCGAAGAGCCCGCAGTACGTGGCGGCCTTCAACATCCTGCGCCGGCTGAACCAGGAGATCGCCACCACACAGCAGCGGACGAACCCGGGCGCCTTCCACCTGACCGCCACCCAGAAGTGGCTGGAGCTGCACAAGACGTCGGCCGCGCCGGAGCCGGACCTCGTCAAGCGCTCCATCTCCTTCTTCAACACCGGCCACCCGCTCAAGAAGGACCGCAAGCCCACCACTGGCCCCCTGAACTGGACCCCCAACGCCGAGGACCGGGAGCTGCTGGGGCTGATGAACAAGTATTGCTACCGCTGCCACGGCGCCATCCGCTTCGACCTCTACAGCAAGGACATGGTCGCGGACCAGAGCAGCCCCATCCTCGACCGCGTGGACCCCAATCCCACACAGCAAAAGATCCTCGGCTTCCGGATGCCCGCCGACCGGGAGATGCCGGCCAAGGACAAGCAGCGCCTGCTGGAGCTCGTTGAAAAGCTTTACGACCAGACCCACTAATCCCCGGAGAGACGTGTCATGCCCAAGTTCTTCCGAATCCACCCCGCCGTGGGCGTTGCCCGCGTGGGCAATTCCCCCGATGAGTTCTTCATGGGCCCCGAGCACCCCGGGGAGCCCCCCAACTTCGACCTCGCCCAGAAGAAGTTCCTGCCGTTCAAGGACAGCCAGGGCCGCATCAAGCGGCAGGCGGCCCGCTTCCGCATCTTCGAGTACGAGCAGAAGGACGGCGCGATCGTCCCCGTGCGCGAGGTGACGGCGGGCACGAATGGCGTTGTCAGCATCCAGTGGAAGGTCCACCTGGCCAACCGCAAGGCGGCCTTCTTCACCTTCGACGGCCAGGACGGCGTGGACGGCATCTGGAAGGGCGCGGAGCCCGAGGAGGGCAAGCCGCGGGTCAACCTGCGCAACGCCCATGTCCAGGGTGCCGCCGAGCGCGAGCGCCAGCTCGTCATCGATCCGGGGCCCAAGACGGTCTCGGGCCGCAGCCAGCCCCCCGTGCCCCTCACCCACACCAAGAGCCACATTCCCATCCCCACGCTGGGCGAGCTGCGCACGGACGAGAACGGAAACCTGCTCGTGCTGGGCGGCCTGGGACGCGCCGAGAAGCTTCCGCAGGGCAAGCTCATCGACAACTACGTGAACAACGACTTCTGGTTCGATGACATGTCGGACGGCCCCGTGAGCGCCGAGGTCACCTACACCGAGGCCGGGAAGACCCAGAAGGCGGTGCTGGAGGGGGCCACCGGAGCCTGGCTGCTGGTGGGCCCGCCGGACTTCGCGCCCTCGGCGAGCAACGTCATCCGCCTCATCGACACGCTATGGGATGTGGCGGTGCGCTTCCCCGAGGTGCCGCTGTTCGGCACCGACGGCCTCTTCTCCCAGGGCCTGTTCTCCCGGCTCGCCAAGCAGCGCAAGGACTGGGATGAGGCGGCCAAGTCCTTCAAGACGTACCTGCCCTCCTTCCGGCAGGAGATTTTCCCCATTCTGGACCGCGCCCTGCAGCACCGGCAGGTGCACAACCCCGAGGCCTCCAAGGCGTTCCATGGAAGCTTCGCGGGCGCGGAAGGGGATCTGGGCTCGCTGAGTTCCTCCAAGGGCAAGCGCCTGCGAAAAACCATCTTCAATTACCTGCGTGACCCGTCCAGCACCACCGTCGAGCCCCTGCTGATGCCCAAGGGGCTGGGCGACAACTACTCGGACACGGAGGGACCCCGGCCGGGCTACTTCATGACCCTCACGCATGTGCAGTACGCGCTGCTCAAGCGGTGGTCCGAGGGGGCGTTCGAGGAGGACTGGAACGAGGCGGCGGCCCGGGCGATTGATCCGGCCATCACCGCCGAGGGCTTGGACCGGGCCGCGCTGGAGAACTGCGTGGGCGGCCCCTTCTTCCCCGGCATCGACTGCAGCTGGATGGTGCGCCGGCCCGAGCTGTACGCGGCGCCCTTCCGGGTGAAGCACTCGGGGGTAGCCTTCCCTGGCACGGCCAAGCTTCCCATCGGCCCGGGGTTCTTCTCCCAGCAGATGGCGCTGCCCTGGCAGGCGGACTTCTACCAGTGCAAGAAGCAGCTCTTCCCGCCCAAGGGGCACGCCTACGAGGGCGAGGGCATGTACCACATGTGGTGGTCCGCTCACCGGCCGGATGACGTCTACGCGAAAAAGGGAGACTTCCAGCTCCTGCCCTGGACGCGTGAGCTGGACGTGGTGGCCGAGGCCGAGGCGAAGAAGCCGCAGTTCCAGAGCATCGCGACCGAGGACGTGCCCGCCATCGACCTGGCCATGTACGTCCAGATGCAGAAGAACTGGCCCCAGCTCGGCTTCGTCATCAGCGAGGGCGAGCTGCACTTCGAGACCCAGGAGCGCAGCCCTCCGCCCACCCCGGGCTCGAACCTGCGCTACGCGACGAAGATCAAGCTGAAGTCATGGAAGACCGACTACCTGCACCGGCCCGACGCGGCCTCGGGAGTCACCACGCTGGGCGAGGGCAAGGGCACGGAGTGGTCCGTCGAGTGGGTGAGCGAGAGCAAGCTCCGGCTGAAGTCGTGGAAGGGCGACTACCTGCTGCGGGCCGAGACTCCCCAAGGGGTCACCACCGGCGCCGTGGGGGCCGCCAGTGAGTGGATCCTCGAGCTGCTCAACGGCCAGGTCGTCCTGAAGTCCTCCAGGGGCGATTGCCTGCACCGGCCCGACTCGGCCTCCGGCGTGACGACCTGGGGCGAGGGCATCGGCAACCTCTGGCAGGCCGAGATCCTGGAGTCCCGCCCGGCCTAGAACCGGGACAGGCTGTCCGCCCTCGGCTGAGCGCTCCTTACTCCAAGGCAGCGCTCAGCCGGCGGCGCCAGAAGTCTTCCCGGGCCCAGCGCTGCTCCTGGGCATAATGGGCCCGGCGCGCGGAGAGGTAGCGGAAGAACTCCGCGTCCCGCTGCTGGGCGTAGTGCTTCAGCGCCGCTCCGTCTCCCCCCAGCGCGGCACACAGGGCCTGCGCGGCCTCGCGTCCGGTGCGCAGGCCCTTGAGGATGCCGCTCGACGAGAGGGGATCCCACATCGCCGCGGCGTCCCCCACGGCGGCCCAGTTCTCCCCCGCCGCGCGCTCCAGGCAGCTTGTCTCGCAGCGGCGGACGTACAGCCGCTTCACTTCGGGCAGGGCGCCCACCCGGGGGGCCAGGTGCTGGGTGGCCGAGAAGAGCGCGCTCCACCCTTCCGGCTTCCAGCATCCATGGCGCTCCAGCACATCCACGTCGCTCATCAGGGTGAGGATGAAGCGTCCCTGGGGCAGCGGCGCGGCGTACCACCAGCCCCAGCGCGTGGCCTCCACCACCAGGGATTGCTCCTGGAGGGCCAGGGGCCGGTCCACGATGGCCGACACGCTGCACAGCGCATCCCAGCTCAGGCGCCGCACCCCACAGTGGCGCGCCACCTGCGCCGAGCGCCCCGTCGCATCCACCAAGGCCTCGCAGCGCACCTCGCACGGCCCCTGAGGGGTGTTGACCTGAAGCCGCCACCCCGTCCCCTCCCGCGCCAGGTGGGTGAGACAGGTGCCTTGCCACAGGGGCACTTGGTGCGCCTGGGCATGCCGGGCCAACAGCGCGTCCAGGTGACGGCGCTCCACATGCCAGCCGCTGCCGTAGGGATTGGTGAGAAAGGAGTGGTGGTGCGGCTGTTCCGACCCCCAGGTGGCCTCCAGGCCGTGGGAGGCCAGGAAACCCTCTGTCTCCAGTGGAGCGGGCGCCAGCAGTTGCCGCAGCTCGGCATACGCCGCCGGGGAGAGCGTTTCCCCGGGGCGCCAGGTGGAATAATCGGTGCGCTCCAGCACACAGACGGACACGCCCGCCCGGACCAGGGTCAGCGCGGCGCTCAAGCCCGCCATGCCGCCTCCCACCACCACCACGGCATAGGAGGCCTGCGGGCTTCGCACCACGGGAGCGGACGGGGCGTCCGCGGAACTGGAGAGAGGGCCGGTCGTCATCAGCACCCTCCTGTGCAACGCGCATACCCAGCGGGGGCCTCCAGGGATTTCCCCCCACCGGCGCGAACAACGTGTCAGCCCAGGCGCCTGACGTGTCAGCCCGGGCTGGTTGTCACGCGCCTTCAGAGGGATGCGCTGGCTGCTCCCCCTGTCATGGCTTTTGCACAATCGGCTCGCGGCCCTTCTGGGGAGCATGTCCCCAGCGGAGGCCTTCCCTACTGCAAGGAGAAGTCATGACCGCAGGACTGACGAAGTGGGCATTGAGCCTGGTGGCGATGTGCGTGTTGCTTCCGGGGGCCAGCGAGGCCGCGGGGCTGAAGATCACGCTGCAGTCGGATGAGGGGACGTACTTCTCGCGCTGCAATGGCTGCCAGAAGACCGTGGACAACAAGTTCCCCGACACCGTCACCACCCACGCCAAGGATGCCACCGGGGCCTACTCCCAGTTCGAGCTGGTGCTCGTGGGCAATGGGAAGGTGGCGTTGAAGTCGGACAACGGCAAGTTCGTGGCCCGCTGCAATAACTGCATCGTGGGCGGCGCCAAACCGGACTTCGTGACCGTGCACGCGGACAACTCGTCCCAGGCGTATGCCCAGTTCACGATCGAGCGGCTGAGCAACGGCAAGTACGCATTCAAGGCGGACACCGGCAAGTACCTGGCCCGCTGCAATGGCTGCTCGCCGGGCGCCTCGTCTCCCAACACCGTCACCGCGCACGCCACGGATCCCAACAAGGAGGCCTACGCGCAGTGGACCGTCACGCCCCTCTTCCCCCAGGGCCAGAAGATCTCCCTCCAGGCGGACACGGGCCTGTACTTCGCGCGCTGCAATGGCTGCCAGAAGACCGTGAACAACAAGTTCCCCGACACCGTCACCGTCCACGTCAAGACGCCCACGGAGACCTATGACCAGTTCGAGGTGAAGGAGATGGGCGGCGGGAAGATCGCCCTCAAGTCGGACAACGGCAAGTACGTGGCCCGCTGCAATGCCTGCATCGTGGGCGGCAAGCAACCCGACGTCCTGGCCGTCCACGTGGATGACCCGGCCGCGGCCTATGCCCAGTTCAAGCCCGTGCTGCTCAACAACGGCAAGTGGGCCCTTGAGTCCGACACCGGCAAGTACGCGGCCCGCTGCAATGGCTGCTCGCCGGGCTCCGCGCAGGCCGACACCGTCACCGTGCACGCCACGGATCCCAACAAGGAGGCCTACGCCCAGTGGAACATCACCTACGCCCCTTAAAGGCGCGGGCTCGATAGACAATGCAGCGAACCCCAGGCGTCTGTCTTTCCCGCGCGCCTGGGAGTTCCTTCCGGTGTCATCGCTGAGGCCGCGGTAGGCGGCTTACACGGCCGCGACTCGCCCGGGCGCTACCGGACCTGGATGGCGTCCGCGACGACGTAGGTGCCCGCGGTGACCCAGCGGCTCAACTGGACCTTGTTCCAGCCCGCCGGAAAGCTCCACGTGCCGAGCGTGTTCCACCGGGCGCCGTTGACCTGCTGGTTCACCTTCACGTTCGCCAGCTGCGTGCCCGCCGCGCTCAGGATGATGAAGGGCGCCGCCGCCGAGCGGTCCGCCGCCGCCGTCCACCACGCATCCACCGTCTTCGTGCCCGCCGCCGGCAGGTAGAACCAGAACGTCGCCGGCTCCGACACCGCCGCGCCGGGGGACACCAGGTAGCTGCTGCCGTAGTAGCCCGTCACGTTCGTGGAGGAGGCCCAGCTTGAGCCCGTGAGCTGGATGTAGCCCTTCGCCTGGTCGTTGTTCGCGTTGTTGCTGTCAACAACGAGCCCTGCGGGCGTGCCCCCACCCGAGGTCCACAGGTACGTCACGTCCACCCAGTCGTTGTTCGTCATCCCCAGGTCGATCCAGAACGTCCCGTCCGCGATGTCGATGCCCGCGGGGTTCGACGGCCGGCGCCCGAATTGATCCAGCCCTCCGTTGAAGCCGTCCTGGTACGCGGCCTGCGCCTCCGGCTTGCCCTGCGGCAAGGACTTCCACGACTCGCGCACGCTGGACGGATTCCAGTAGTCATCCTTCGTGTTCCAGGGCCCCACGTCCCACACGGAGGCCGTCGCGCACTTCGACGTCTTCGCGTAGCACACGCGCACCTGGTACTCGGAGCCCCCGTTGGAGGCGAGCCCCCGGCGGGACGGCAGCGCCACGAAGCGGTCGTTGCTCTTGATGACGTGGCCGTTGGCCGTCGTGCCGCCCACCAGCCCCTCGCGGGTGGCGAAGATGCGGTAGGTCAGCGGCGCCAGCGTCTGGAAGTCCTCTCCGGCGCCGTGCCCCTCGTGCCACCCTTCCAGCTCCACCCCCTGCACCAGGGGCCCCCGGCCGTGCTCATCCGCCAGGAGCACCAGCCGGACCTGCACCTCCGTGCCGACCCGGGGCAGCCGCACGGCCTCCCCCGGGTTCGCCGTGCGCCACTCGCTCCAGGCGCCCCCCGGAGCGCGCACGCGCATGTCCACCTCCACGCCCATCCCCCGCGTCATCGAGGCCTGAACGCCCGGCCGGACCGTGTCCACGGTGCGCTCCAGGCTGCGCGCCGGGAACGTGTAGAGGCCCGTCAGCCGGTTCAACCCTTCGGACCTGCGCATCACGGCGAAGGGCTCGTACAGCAGCCCCTCCCGTGTGCGCACGATGTCCCCCGCGCCTTCGCCCGTGGACAGCGCCTCCGTCCAGCGCTGGGGCCCTGCCTCCACCGCGAGCGGCTCCGCGGCTTGCTCCGCGAACGCGGCGCCCTCCGCCAAGACCGAACCCAACATCACCGTCAGCAGGGTGGATCGCCACGACGCGCGCATGCCTGGACTCCCGGGAAAGAGAAAGACGTTTAAGCAGTTATACCTTAAAGTCCGTCTTTCCCAGGAGCCGGTGTTTCAGTAGGAGTAGGTGACGACAGCGGCCCGGACGGGCCCGATGATGCCCGCCCAGTTGCCAGCGCCGTGGTGGTTGTAGGCCTCGGCATCGTCGCGCAGGGCCACCGTGTGGTTGCTCCACTTGGCCTTGCCGTTGCTGCACGCGTTGGTGCCGGTGTTCAACGTGCCGTCGCAGAACCAGTCGCCGGGGTTGCAGTAGGCACCGCCCGAGCTGCCCGAGACGCCGCCCGTGGAGTGGTAGCCGACGGCCTCGTCATCCTGGCCATCCAGGATGGCCGCGTAGAACGTCCCCTTGGCGCCCGCGTACATGTAGAACATCTTGGCGCGCGTGGCGTTGTGGTCATACATCGAGCGCGCCCGGGTGGTGACCAGGTCCCCCACGATGGGGTCCTTCACCGCCCACTCCCCGGCATCGGCCAGCTCGCTGCCACCGCCGGCGCCCGAGGCCACGTACACCCGCTTGATGTTCCAGCCCACCTGCGTGGTGCCATCCGTGTTGCCGCACACGCCGCTCGTGTTGGGCGAGGCGTTCTTCTTGTAACGCGCCGAGCCACCGTGGAGCGCCAGCGCGTAGCCAATCTGCAGGTTCCCGGCGCTGTGCACGGCGATGGTGCACCAGTTGTCTCCCGTGCAGAAACAGTCCAGCGCGTTCCGGATGTAGCCGTTCTGGCCGCCAATCTGTTGCGTGCCGTTCCAGTTCACCGCCTTCTTGTTCACGCCCGCCGCGGTGCTGCTGGGACCCCAGTTGCTGAAGTCGTTGTAGTTGCCAATCTGGGTGCCACCGCCGTTCTTGCCGTGAATCCACAGGGTGTAGTTGGTGGCGGATGCTTCCGGAACCACCAGGACGGTCAGCGCGAACACGACAACGTAGAGCAGCTTCTTCATGAAGAACGCCTCCAGCAACACAAGGGGGATGTGGGAATGTCCCGAGCGGGAGGGGTACCCAGCAGGGGAGCCTGCGCAGCTTATCGCAAGTACGCGAGCTGAAGTTGCGCGAACCGGTGGCCTCCCAGCCGGGAATCGGGCGGCTCGGCCATCTCCTGGGAGCGGAAGACCATGCTCAGGGTGGCCTGGAAGTGGCGCGTGCGCACGGCCCCGCCAAGCTCGGTGTCTCCCACCACGGGCGTCTTCCGGACGCTGAGGCTCTTGCGGAACAGGGTCCCGTCCAGGAACAGGTTGCGCGCCACCAGCCGCACCTGGCCCCGGGCGAAGACGTACGCCTCCCAGGTGCGCTCCGGGGGCGCCTGCTCCGCGCGCAACCTCTGGCGGATGGACGGCATGAGGGGGGCCAGCCCGAACGGCCGGGCCAGCCACCCCACGCGCACCGTGGCGCCCGCGCTGGCGTTCGTGAAGACCGTGCCCAGCATGGCTCCCGCCGACCACGTGGCGTCCACGAAGGGGCTCCAGAGCAGGGGCTGCTCGCGGAGCGCGGAGAAGTGCAAGGTGGGCTCGGTGGGCAGTTGCGCTTCCCAGCCAACAGGGTCTCTGGCCGTGTCCGGGCCGAAGAGGTGCCGCAGCGCCGAGTGAAACCCGCGCTGGACGTGCTCCGCCCCCGAGGCCGGGCCGGTGACACCCACGGTGGCCTCCAGCGTGAGCCGCGATGAGCGGGTGGGGGAATCCGCGGCGGCCAGGTGCTGGAAGAGCAACCCGGCATGGAGCCAGCCGCCGTAAGGCCGGTCCTCCGGGTTGGGCCAGGGCGTCTCGCCCTCGCGGGGGGTGATGTCGCTGGGCGTATAGATGTTCTGGGACAGCGAGACGCCGCAGGGATAGCGGTGGTCCACGGTGTCCGGAAAGCCGAGCGCGAGGGCGAGCTTGCGGCAGGGGTTGTACTCGCCGTGGTGTTCCAGCCGGAGGCCGGTGGTGTAGAAGCGGTCGCTTTGCGCGAGCACATCGTTTTCGAAGTGCAGGGCCGTCACGAAGGGCAGCTTCTCTTCCGGCAAGGCGGTGGCCGCAGGGGTCTGGGCCACGGCGGCGGAGGACAGCAGCACGAGGACACGCAGCATGCCGCCAGTCTATCCCGGGAGAGAACGCGCGTGAGGTCCAATCTCTGGAAGCTCCAGGTCATCCGGCTGCTGTTCTGGATGCACTTCTTCGCCGCCGTCCTCGTGCCGTTCTACACGCAATGGGGCGGCCTCTCGCTGGCGCAGGTGCTCTACCTCAACGCCTGGTTCTTCCTGTGCAACTTCCTCTTCGAGGTGCCCACGGGCACCGTAGCGGACTACCTCGGGCGCAAGGTGTCCCTGGCGCTCGGCAGCGCCGTGGGCCTGGGCGCGGCCCTGCTCTACGTGTCGCGGCCCTCCTTCGGGGTGTTCATGGCCGCCGAGGCGCTCTTCGCCATCGCCTACACCCTGCACTCCGGCGCCGACGAGGCGCTCGCCTATGACAGCCTCAAGGCGAGCGGACAGGCGGACCGCGCCGCCCAGATCCTCGGCCGCATGGAGTCCTTCAAGCTCGGCGGCATCATCACCGCGACCCTCGCGGGAGGTTTCATCGCCAGCGCCTTCGGCATGAGCGCCCCCATGGCGGCCTATGCGATTCCCGCCGCCCTCGCCTGTCTGCTCTCGCTCACCCTGCAGGAGCCCGCCGTCCAGGCCCGGGAGGCCCCGGGCCGCGTCCCCTACCTGCGCATCCTCACCGAGGGGGGCCGCTACTTCCTGGGCCACAAGGTGGTCCTGCTGCTCGCCGTCGAGCTGGCCCTGACGAATGCCCTCGCCTGGGGCATCATCTGGTTGTTCCAGCCCCTGCTGGAGCGCGCCGGGATGCCCCTGCGCTTCTTTGGCATCGTGCATGCCCTGTCGTGTCTCGGGCAGATCGTCTTTCTGGGCAACACCGCGCGGCTCGAGCGCTGGAGCGGCTCCATGCGCCGGCTCCTGCTCGCGGCCAGCGTCCTCACCGGCCTGAGCTTCCTGCTGCTCTCGGCCACCCAGTGGCTGCCGCTCGTCATCCTGGGGATCGTGCTGGGCTTCACCTTCAGCCTGCCGCGCATCCCCCTGTTCAGCGCCTATATCAACCACCACGTGCCCTCGGAGCGGCGGGCCACCGTGCTCTCCTTCGTGTCGATGGTGCGCACGCTGGGAATTGTGGTGATGAATCCCCTCATCGGTCTGCTCGCCGAGAGGTCGCTGTCCTGGACGCTGGCCTTTCTGGGCGGGGGCATCCTCGTGCTCGCGGCGGGCTCGCGCATCGAGGAGCGGCACCTGAGCCTCCCCACCGAGCCGCCCGCCGCGGGCTGACGCGTTCAGGCCCGCCCACTTTCATCTGCTGCCACCAAATCCTACACCACTTGGGATTGGTCGCTCAGGCTGTGAAGCAGACTCCAGCACGCAGGCCCACTCAGAGCAGAGCACGTGTGCTGAATTAGAGGCCTGGGCAGTTGAATGAAGTAATCATAATTCAGGGGGTGTATAATTCAGTACTCGGCAATGTGCTCCTGCCACTTGTCCCTCCCGCGATGAGCACCTGCCCATTCAACAGCAGGGTCGCAGTATGAAACATGCGAGGTGAAGCCATGGCGCCAGCAGTTGAGCGGAGGCTCAGACCTGGGTCATATACTTCTGCGTTCGCCCGGCCATCTACATCTACTAAGCCAAAGCCGCCCGAAATAAGCACCTTGCCGTTGGGCAGTAACATCGCTCTGTGGTTTGGCAGAGGGAGGGGAGGAGACGCGAAACTGCTCCAAGTGCCTGACACCGGATCATATACCGCAGCAGGTGTTCCCCCTGTGAGGAGCACTTTTCCATTGGACAGAAGCGTTGCCGCGTGATGCGCCACCGTGGCCCCCAAACTGCTCCAGGTGCCTAGCTCTGGGTCGTATACCTCTGCCGACGTTCCCCCTGTGACCAGCACTTTACCGTCGGAAAGCAACATCGCCGTATGATTGGTGAAAACTGAAACCATAGCGCCTGTCTCTCGCCAATTTCCTGCCGCAGGATCATATAGCTCCACCGACGGTGAACCGTCACGCCCCCCCGTAACAAGCACTTGGCCATTGAGCAGCAATGTCGCGGTATGACCTCCTCGAACTGAAAGCATGGCACCTGTTTCTCTCCAACTGCCTGTCGAAGGATCGTACAGTTCAGCCGAGGAGAGGTTGTCGAGCCCATTGGAGCCTCCTGCAACGAGCACTTGGCCATTAAGCAAGAGTGTTGCTGTGTGATGACTTCGAGGCGAGCGCATAGCGGCCGTCGCACTCCAAATGCCCGAGGCAGGATTGTACAGTTCTGCCAAAGAGAGAGGACCCTCGTTGAACCCACCTGCGACGAGCACTTGGCCGTCGAGCAAAACCGTCGCTGTATGGCTGTAACGAGGTGAGGCCATAGAACCCGAGGTTTTCCAAGAACCCAAGG
This sequence comes from Allostigmatella hybrida, assembly GCF_020103775.1. Taxonomy (NCBI): domain Bacteria; kingdom Pseudomonadati; phylum Myxococcota; class Myxococcia; order Myxococcales; family Archangiaceae; genus Allostigmatella; species Allostigmatella hybrida. Next base: position 40,896 of record NZ_JAHXBH010000001.1, on the reverse strand, counting down.
CTGGACCGTAAATCTCAGCAGAATATACGGTGGAGTAACCGCCTGCGATAAGTACTCGGCCATCGGGCAGCAGCGTTGCCGTATGGGAATGGCGGAATGGATAAACCAAAGCCCCAGCCGCGCTCCAGGAGCCCGAGACTGGGTCATATAGCTGTCCGGTTCCCAAGACAGGCTCCTCGCCGAATCCCCCCGTGACAAGCACCTGCCCCTGAGGAAGCAGCGTCGCAGCGTGCGAACTGCGGACCGAGGCCATGGAACCTGTTGATCGCCAAGCTCTTGCCATTGGATCGTATACCTCTGCCGATGAAGTACTGATCAACCCCTCATAATATCCGCCTGTGACAAGCACCTGCCCATTGCGCAGCAACGTCGCTGTATGTCCACCGCGCGGCGAGACCATGGCACCTGCATCACTCCAAGTGTTCGAGGCAAAGTCATACACTTCTGACGACGGCGAACCCCTTGAACCCGTACTCTTTCCTGCAACAAGCACTTGCCCATTGAGCAGCAAGGTCGCCGTGTGCCCGCTAGGCAATCCGTTCATAGAACCTGTAGGATCCCAAGTATCCGTGGCTGGATCATACACCTCTGCATTTGGGCTATAGTCAGCTCCCACAACAAGCACCCTCCCGTTGGGCAGTAGCGTCGCGGTATGACCTACATGAGGTCCTTTCCTAGGACTCACAGCGTGCCAAGTATCCGTCGCAGGGTCGTACATCTCCGCCGAGAGCACATACGCTCCCGCATTGCGTCCTCCTGTAACAAAGACTTGGCCGTTGGGAAGTAGCGTTGCAGTGTGATGTTGACGGGCCGAAATCATGGAACTGACAACACGCCAAGCTCCTGTCTTTGGATCGTATACCTCCGCTGATGAGAGCGTTATGTCGCCTGCGCCATTACCTCCCATGATGAGCACCTGCCCGTTGGGCAGCAATGTTGCCGTGTGGGCCGTTCGAAAATAAACCATGGGCTCTGTTTCGATAGTGCCCCACGTCACGGGGTCGCAACTTTCACTCACGCCATTGCAATCTTCATCCTCAGGCGTCGAGCAGATCTCCTCAAGGGGGAGTTGCTGCTCTTGGCAAACGGCATTCCCAAACAAGTCGCAGGCCACCGTCCCTCCGTGGCAGATGCCGACGCCTTCTGTCCACTTGGGGCCTCCATAACAAGGCTGACCCTGCAGGTCAGAACAACCGCAGCCCTCATTCACCGCCCCATCACAGTCCTCGTCAAACGGACTCTGACAGCTCTCATCCCTTGGAAGTACCTCACCCTGACAAGCAGTCCACTCAGTTCCGTGGATATTGCACTGTTGGCGGCCAGAGCGGCATATTCCTTGCCCTTGAGCTTCCGCAGGTCCCGAGTACGGGCACTGCACGTAAGCCCCTGGTGAACAAACAGGTTTTTTCAGGACAAGATTGAGTTCGGTGCATGAACTGCCACCACAGACAGCCGCTTCCTGTGTCCCTGTGACCGTCACCATGGCAGCAATGGGCTGGCCAGCCAGCCCGGCGTAGATGTTGACCGTGGCTGCCCGCTTGATCCCAATGCATACACGGCCGTCTGTGCCAGAATAGAAAGGGCCGCTGATGCCCATGTAGCTAACTCCTTGGCCGCTGACCGAAACACCTGAAATGGGAGAGCCTTGCTCGTCCACTACGGAAACGTCGACACAGCTCGTGTCCGTCCAAGGCGCATCGCAATTCCACCAAGTAAAGTGATTCACCTGAACAACCCAAACCAGCTTGCCTGGCTGAGCCCGCGAAGGTTGGATGGTGCCAGCCCCCTCCTCGCGCCAGTAGCCTGCGTCCAGATCGAACCACCATGCAGGGACGCTATCGCCCACTTGAAACTGGCTGGCCAACGCATCAGGCAAGACAAACTCCAGAGTTGCCAGTTTGCTTGGAGCCAGTTGCACGGGAGCCCCATGACTCCAGAGGCGCACATCCGCCATGAAAAAGCTCTCCAACTGCACGCGTTCACTGCCTGAGGAGACAACGCCTTCCAGTGGGCCAGGCATAGCTGCCAGTTGCAGGGTAGGATCAATAGGGTTGATAGTGACATCCACGGTGCCAGAGACAGACTTGCCCATCGCATCCACCACGGAGTCCGGCGGGAGGGTGAGCCGAACATGCTCCGTCTGAATGACGCCCCCCTGAGCGGCCTGGAAAGAGATCGGAGGAGCCAAGCGCAGCAACTTTACCTGTGTGCCCAGATGCGCCCCCTCCGACAATTCAACCACTGCCGTCGCAGAGGTGAAACCTAAAGCATCTACCCTGGCAAGGAAGCGTCCTGGCGAGAGGTTTTCCAAGAGCAAATGGCCGGAACTGTCCACGGAAAACACAGCGCCTTGAGAAGAAACAGCGGCTCCGGCAATTGGGCTGCCAGCCTCATCGACCACCTTCATCAACAAGCTGGCACCCAACGGCTCGTAAATCTGTCCTGGATCCGGAGAGTCCGTAGGTGGGAGACTGTCCGGAGGCTCAGAAATGGATTGACCACAGCCAAGGCTTCCGAGGCATAGCACCACCCCCCAAACAACAGAAATGATCAACCTTCCACCTTTGAGCATCTGTTCATTCACAGGCTCATTTGAACTCCATCGCCCCGGCCATTGCTTAGGATGGTGCATGCGTTCCCCCACTACGTGCGGACCAGAAATTAAAGCGCCTAACAAGAGGCCCTTCCGAGAGGTTCCTTCCCTCTGAGCAAGGGAGCTAGTCCTTACTTTTGTGCTCTTACTGGGTTCACGACGCCAAGACCTAGAAGTTTGTTGGCGTGCATCTGCCTTCTCATGGCCAGAACGGGTATCTTGCGAGAGAGCCTGCACATCACTCCGACCCTTGGGCGATTGACATGGTCTTACAGGCTTTCTGCCGTAAGCCACTTCTCCAACCACTGGAGGCTCAGACCTATTGTCATGACGTGCCAGAGCGGGGGCAAACCGGGCTGGTTTCGGAAGCCAGATTCACGAACTGGTGAGCCCAAGGCGCGCGGCTTGGAGCTGCTGTGGGTGCGTAAGTCGTAACCGTTCACCGCCTCAGGCCGCGTTCGCGAGCTGAGAACGGTTACAATCAGAATTCCCCCATTAACCCTCTTGTGCGCACTTCCACCCATTCAGGTGAATGACTCGAAGGACGTCTTGCACAATCCGCCCGCATCCCTGCTACCTTGGGCGCAAGACTCCAAATGTCTTGTTCAGATGAGTGAGAGCCGCTGATTTGTATAGGGGGGAAGACATGCATCACTTGAATCCATTGTTGCTGGCGTTGTTATGCCTCTGCAGTTCAAGTTGTGACAATTCAACCGTTGAGAGACCGGGCGAGCCTCCTGCCACGGGGTCTCCGGAACCGGAGCATCCGTCTGAACCTTCAGGCACCAGTCTCTTCCTGCAAGTCGTTGATGCGGCGGGCAACCCGATCCCTGGCGCGGCCATATCCACTCGGGGCGCTGTCTTTCCCGTGGACAGTTCTGGCCATCTGCTCTTGGAAAATCTTTCTCCGGGCCGTTTCATGGCTCGGGTAGATGCTCTAGGATTCACTTCGTCCACGGCGGTAGTAGAGTTGTTGGAAGGCGCGCACGTAGGCGCCCAGGTGAAGCTGTTGCTGCGGCCCCCTCCCATTTCTTTCCAAGCAGAGCAAGGCGGCATCGTTCAGACAGAACAGGTTCGCGTCACCATCCCCCCTGACGCTGTAGTGGATGCATTGGGTCAGCCTGTCTCAGGCACCGTCCATGTTACCATCAACCCTATTGATCCCACGGTTCAACTTTCGGCCATGCCTGGTCCCTTGGAGGGAAGTCCCTCTTCGGGCAGTGAGCGCGTGTCGTTGGAGAGTATCTTCATGGCTGAGGTGAGCCTATGGAGCAACGACGCTCCCGTGCAACTGGCTCCCGGACAATCAGCCACCCTGGAGTTTGTCCTGCCAGAATCGCTCTCCAGCCAGTTCCAGGAGGGAGACAGCATTCCCGCTTGGTGGTTCGATCTGGACGCGGGCTTTTGGCGAGAAGAAGGTTCTGGCACCCTCCATTCCTCTCAGACACAACCAGGAAGGCTGGTTTGGGCCGTTCAAGTAAACCACTTTACTTGGTGGAATTGCGATGCACCCTGGACTGACAAGAGTTGTGTCAACGTCACCGTCGTGGACAAGATGGGGGTACCCATTTCGGGTGCTGAGGTCCATTCCCAAGGCATCAGCTACTCAGGTTTCAGTTGGGCTTCCTACACGGGTAGCAATGGCCTCACGTGCATTGAAATCAAGCGAGGCTCTACAGCCAACGTCTACTCTGGGCTGGCTGGCCAACCTGGCACAGCCGTGGTGGAAATCAGGGGGACACAGGAGGCAGCCGTCTGCGGTAGCGGCTCATGCACTGAGGTCAACCTCGTCCTGCCCGAGGTTATATGCGCACCGGGCGCTCACGTGTCATGTTCATACACTGGCCCTTCGGAAACTCAAGGTAAGGGAATGTGCAGAGCAGGCCGCCAGCAATGTAATATTTCTGGCACCGCATGGAGCGCTTGTCAGGGAGAAGTACTGCCTGCAGTTGAAAGTTGCCGAAGCCCATTTGATGAAGATTGCGATGGAGAAGTGGATGAGCATTGTGGCTGTTCCGACCGGCAGGGCCTCCCCTGCTACGGGGGAGCCAGTTGGACCAATGGCGTTGGTATCTGCCACGGAGGGGCCTTGGCATGCGATCTGTTTGGAAACACCATCTGTCAGGGGCAACAACTGCCCTTGCCGGAGATCGGCTCGACTCCGGAAGATGAAAACTGCAACGGTTTGAGCGAAGGCTATGGGCCTGACTTGTCCTGGGGGTGGAGGACAACGGCATACTTAACAGCTTATCGCAGACTCCAAACGGCGACACTTTTGCCCAGCGGGCAGATATTTGTCGTGGGGGGGGTCCATAGATACTCAGAAATCCTCTCGTCGGCAGAGATGTACGATCCAACTGCAGACGTTTGGAGTGCTGCCGTCCCCATGAGTGTTCCTCGCTCCTCCCACACAGCAACGTTACTTCCCAATGGCCAAGTGCTCGTCACGGGGGGGAATAGCTTTAGAACGAGCCTCTCATCAGCAGAGGTGTACGACTTGGCAACTGGCAGGTGGAGTAACACTGGTTCCATGTCATCTCCTCGCGTCCTGCACACGGCGACGCTGCTAGCCAATGGCAAGGTTCTCATCGTAGGGGGGAATGGAAACTACGGAGCTCTCTCATCATCTGAAGTATACGACCCGGCCACAGGTGCCTGGAGCGTTTCCGGCTCCATGGCATTTCCTCGCGCCTCCTACACTGCGACGCTGTTGCCCAATGGCAAAGTTCTCGTCGCTGGCGGAGCTGATAGCAGCGAACCCCTTTCATCGGCAGAGGTGTACGACCCGGTTACAGGTATCTGGAGCGTTACAGGTTCTATGATTTCGCCTCGCTCTGACCATACGGCTACGCTGTTGCCTGACGGAAAGGTGCTTGTCACAGGAGGCTATGACGATAGCAATTCTTTTGCCGCATCATCAGCGGAGGTGTACGATCCGGTTACAGGTGTCTGGAGCGTTACAGGCTCTATGGCTTACTCTCGCTCTAGCCATACGGCAACGAGGTTGTCCAACGGACAAGTGCTTGTCGCGGGAGGGGCTAGCGACAGAGGCTTCCTCTCATCGGCAGAGGTGTATGATCTGGCTACGGGCTCTTGGAGTACTACAGAATCGATGGACTCCCTCCGCCATGGCCATACCGCGACGCTGCTGCCCAACGGCCAGGTATTAATCGTGGCGGGAGAAGGTGTGACCAACCAATTCTCATCAGCGGAGGTATATGGCCTGGGCCCAGTCTCAGGAACTTGGGTGAGCACTGGTTCTATGGGCGCTCCCCGTCAGTACCACACTGCGACGCTGCTGCCCAACGGTAAGGTGCTTGTCGCAGGGGGGCATGGAAACGACGCAGCACTCTCATCATCTGAAGTGTACGACCCGGTCACAGGGACTTGGAGCGCTACCGGTTCTATGGCACTTCCTCGCTCCAGTCACACTGCGACGCTACTGCCTGACGGCAAGGTGCTCGTCGTGGGAGGCGCCGGTGGCAACTTTTTCTTGTCCGCAGAGATATATGACCCAGCCATAGGCATTTGGAGTGCTGCTGGCTCTATGGTTTCGCCTCATCATCCCCATACTGCGACACTCTTGCCTAACGGCAAAGTGCTAGTGGTTGGAGGCTCTAACGGAAGTTCGAGCTCACGCGCATCAGCTGAACTGTACGACTTTGCCACAAATACTTGGAGCGCTACAGGCTCCACAGTGTCTAGCCATGGATACCATACAGCGACGCTGCTGCCCAACGGCCAAGTGCTTGTGGCTGGAGGGGGCGATTCCATGTCTGGAAACGAGATATATGACCCAGACACAGGTGTCTGGAGCACTACAGACCCCATGGTTTTGGGCCGCATCTATCATACGGCGACACTGTTGCCCAACGGCCAAGTGCTCGTGGCGGGGGGGTCCGACACCACGGGCATTTATGGGCTCAGACGCTTGTTGGCAGAGGTGTACGACACATTGACAGGCACTTGGCGCACTACCAATTCCCTGGCTTCTTCTCGCGTCGACCATACGGCAACGCTTCTCCCCAACGGGAATGTGCTCATCGTGGGAGGATACAGCAGCATTCTTGAAAGCGTCTCAAAGGCTGAAGTGTACATATCAGCCTTGGGCACTTGGAACTCGGCTAGATCCATGGCTTTGCCTCGTGTCTACCATACTACGACGCTACTACCGGACGGCCGAGTGCTCGTCTGTGGGGGGATGGGCTTTGACGGTAATGGGAGCGCAACGGCAGAGTTGTACGCGTACTGAGTTCCTCGGGTGATTGGAGCCAAAGGCAGGCAGGCGGTAAGGCTAAGGATTCTCCATCCGCTCGGTTTGCTCGCGTAGCCTGGCTGCCTCCTGCCGACGTATAGGCGGGAGTAAGCGTTCACCGAAAGTGGCGGTCTGAGGGGTGAGCAAGAGCGCACAGAGGGGAGAAGAACCTATCGACGTGGTGGAGGTGCCGCCGTTGTCGGCGGTGGTGACCGAGTATCGGTGTCACGAGTTGAAATGCCCGGGATGTGGTGTACTGACGCGCCCAGGTGCCAGCTGAAGCGCAAAGCGTTTTAGGAGAGAGGCTCTGCGCGCTGAGCAGCCTGCTGGCGGGGAAGTACCGCCTGTCCAAGCGGCTGGTGCTGGAGGCGCTCTCGGACATGCTGGGGGTGGAACTGTCGCTGGGCAGCGCGGTGACGCTGGAAAGGGAAATGAGCCAGCCCCTCGCCCCTGTCGTCACTGCGTCGCCAAGGTATGTCCGCGAGGCCCAAGTGGCGCACGCCGATGAGACTCGCTGGGTGGAAGGCCGACACCAGGGGTGCGCCAAGAGAGCGTGGCTGTGGGTGGTGGCCACCACTCGGGTGGTTCTCTTCCGCATTTCCCCCAGTCGGGGCAGCGCCGTGGCCAAGAGTCTGCTGGGAAAGGATTTCACCGGCTTCCTCGTCACCGACAGGTGGAGTGCGTACGAGTGTTATGACCCGGGCCTTCGACAAATGTGCTGTGCACACCTGACACGCGACTTCCAAGGCTTCATCGAGAGAGGGGACAGGCAGGGAGCATGGGCAAGAAGCTGATGAGACAGAGACACCGCATGTTCAAATGGTGGCACCAAATGCGTGCCGGGCCCCTGCCCCGCTCGGACTTCGCGCAGCAAATGAGTCAGGTGGAGCAGAGGGTGGGCCAACTGTTGCGTCAGGCGACGGTGTGTGCGGAGAAGAAGACAGCGGGCATAGCCCGGGAAATCCTCACGCAGGAGAAGGCCTTGTAGACGTTTGTCGACATGCCGGGGGGGGGGAAAACCGACCAACAATTTTGGGGAGCGTTGCATCCGCCACGGCGTCGTATACAGGAAGACGTCGTTTGGAACACAAAGCCCTGAGGGCAGTCTTTTCGTCGGGAGCATCTCCTCACTGCAGTCATGACACTCAAACTCCAAAATTGCCCTGTGCTGGATTACCTGACAGAGGCGCTCCTTGCGCACCGAGGCGCCCTGCCGCCGCCGTCGCTGCTGCCAGCCGGAGACGCTACCCAACGCCCTATCGCGGCCTGAGTTGGTGAACGCTTACCGTAAGTCAACACCCCCTCTGTGCGCCGTCTGGATATCTAGCCGCGCTGAGTTCCGCGCAAGCACTCCAAGGGCATAAGGGAGCACAAATTCCGTAGACTGGATAACCTTGGCGGGTTACACAATTTCTTCCTACGCGAATGCGGCTATTATTGCCGAGTTTGCTCCGCCTTCCTTGGCCGTCAACGGCTGGCTGGGTAGTATAACTCGCTGCATTATCACCATGAGCATCTACGCCCAGCAGCAGTGCCGCAGCCAGCCGGAGTTGAGAGCGAGTACTACCTGAGTACTCGCTCGTCGGCATCTGCTTTCCCACCCAGCAATTCCAATGCGGCAGGGCCCCTTCTCTTTGGACTCTCTGTGGGCCAGTTCGTTCCTTGGCTTATGGTCCACGTAGGACGGTCAACCCCTGGTCGGTGAGGACGAGCAGCATGCTCGGCGTCACCGTGGGCTCGTAGACGAGCTGCAAGACGCTTGAGCCGGCCACCTGTGGCACCTGGGCCAGCGTCACGCCGTCCGGCTCCAGCCGCCAGAGCCCCGCGCCCTGCGTCCCGATGTAGAGCGCCCCATCGTCCGTCGCCTTGAGCGAGAGGATCCGCTCCGACGGCAGCCCCGCGAGCTTCGACCAGTTGCCCGAGGAGCGCGACCTGGGCGTCATTGCCCAGACGCCAAACTCCGCGCTGCCCAGGTAGTAGCGGCCCGAGGCCGTCTGCTCGAAGGCGCGCCAGTAGTCATCCGAGGCCTGGCCATTGAGCGCCTCGTTGAAGCCCTTGAACGTCCAGGGGGTGGGGCCCGCCCAGGTGTTCTCCCGGTCCCAGTCCTCCAGCCGCGAGCTCGGAACGAGGACGCCCAGCATCTGCTCGTTCGCGACGAGGACGTCTCCGTTCTTCGCGATGCCGAGCCCATACATGGGCGGGCATTGCAGGGACTCGGCCTTCGTTCCGTCCGGGTTCTCGGTGATGAGGTACCAGCCGGGATGACGGTGGCTGTTGTAGGTGAGCCCCTGGATGCGCGTCACCCCGTGGTTGGTCGTGACGTAGAGGTCGCCGCGATGCGGGCCTCGCGTCACCCGGGCGCAGTTCAGGATGCTGCGGTCCTCGTCGTAGTGAAAGTCGTTCGTGTTGTGGATTCCGATCTGCTTGCCCGCGCTCGACTCGCTCGTGGTGCGCCAGAGGTGCTCCTCCAGCACGACGGACCCATCGGGCTGGAGGCGGACCGCGTCGAGATCTCCCTTCTGGTACTCGGCATAGCGCTCGGGCGTGTAGTACGCCTCGTCCGGGCCCGGGATGTACGTGCGCTGGGAGATGCCTTCCGCGCGCTTCATCTCGGCGGCGCGGTAGCCCACGTAGGCGCGTCCGGCCTCGCCGCCGCAGATGACCGTCGAGCCGATGGCGAGCGACTCCCTGCCAAAGGGCTGGCGTGCCTGGCCGATGCCCGAGCTCCAGGTGGGCGCCGCGTCTCCCGGGCGCAAGACGCCGATGCGGCCGCCATCGAGCAGCCAGAGGTTCAGCCCTTCATCGAGCCCCACGCTCTGCGGTGTCCCGGTGCCAAACCGCTGCGTGTAGTCGAGCATGGCCTCCACCGGCCACGGCCCCGCGCTCTGAGGCTCGCCCGGCCCGGGCTCCGTCTCCTCGTCCGGCACGGGGGCCGGGGGTGTGCCGTCCTCCTCGGGGGGAAGCGGCGGGCGCTCCGGGGGAACTTCATTTCCTAGCGGTGGCCCGGGCTCCTGTTGCTCCGGGGGCTCGACTGTCCTGGGTTCATCACTACAACCCACCGCGAACACAGACATGAACGCCAGCCCCGCCCCCACCGCCCCTGCACGAATCCCCATGGGTACCACCTCCACGCAGGGAGGGTTCGCAAGTTCCGGGCCGTGACGGGAACCCTCTCCCGAAGGGAGGGTTTCCAACAGTGCGCGTCATCTCCATCAGGACGCTCATGATGCCACTGCATACGCGTTTCCCGATTCACGTCACCCTGCTGGGGTGCCTGCTCTTCACGTCGAGCCTTCACGCGGCGGAGCCCGTCACGCCCCTGGCCCCGCCTGGCCTGGAGGTGGTGCTCACCAACACGACGCACCAGCTCATGGCGGTCGCTCCTTCGGGGACGGCGTATGCGCTGAAGATGGATGAATCGGCCAGCCGTCTCTATGCGAGCACGGATGGTGCTCAAACCTGGAGCTTCAAGGCACGGCACCCCCTGGGAGGGGCCTTCCGCGTCATGTCCGCGCTGGCCGACGGCACGCTGCTGGCCAACACCAGCCGCGACGGCCTGCAATACCTCTCCCGCTCCGCGGATGGCGGCGCCACCTGGAGCGAGGTCCTCTCGCTCGGCGACTTCCGCATGCTCACGCCCCACAACATCGCGGAGCTCGATGGCACCGTGTACTTCCTCGAATATCAGTCCTTCACCACCCAGGACACGCCCATCCGGCTGCACGCCAGCAAGGACCGGGGCCTCACCTGGGAGGTGCGGCAGACCTTCACCGGCCACCGCCATGGCCACGGGCTGACGGCGGATCCGGCGCACCATTCCCTGTGGGCCTTCTTCGGAGATACCCCCCAGAAGGCCGGCACCTTTCGCTCGGTGGACGCGGGCAACTCGTGGGTGCGCGTCCTTGGAGGCCAGGAGGGGTGCGTGGTCGACGCGGTGCCGCTCAGTGATGGCAGCCTGCTCTTCGGGCAGGACATCACCTACCTGCCGCAGCGGCCGCACATTGCCCAGCTCTCGCCGGATGGGACGTATGCCGCGCTGGTGCAGCTCACAGGCCCCGCCTACTCCACCTACGCCCTGAAGGCGGGAGGCTTCGTGGCGGGCATCGCCCGGGAGCCGGGCGGAGACATCTATCCTCCCTCCGAGGTGAGCGCGCACGTCTGGGGCAGTCTCGATGGCGTCGATTGGCGGGAGCTGCGCAGCTACCCCCGCCTGGACCCCAACGCCAACGTGCGTGCCGACGTCTACTTCGAGCTGCCCTCGGGATTGCTGGTCCTCCAGCTCGCCAATGTCCAGGGCTTCGGCCCCGGCGGCAGGGGCTACCAGCTCGTCCGGCTGAAACAGACGGGCCTTGTCCCGTGATCAGACGGATGGGCCTGCGTCAGCGGTGTCTTCGCGCGCAGGCCGCTCCGGGAGGGCCAGCGCCGCCGCGAAGGCGTACCAGCCCATGACAGGGCCCGCTCCCGCCCCCATCAGCGGCACGGGGAAGTTCCCAAGGAACGTGGCCCCCACCGCGAGGGCAAACGCGATCCCAAAGGCAAGCACAACCCAGGCACGCGCGGGGGCGGAGGCCCTGGCGGTGAGCAGGAACGCCCCGAGCAGGAGCGCCCCCAACGCCCCGGTGGCCCCCAGCCAGACGGGGCCCCGGTCCGCGGCGAGGAAGAGGATCCGCTCGACGTGCGCCACGGGGGCCAGCGGGTCCGCCCGGGCCCATGTCCATGCCGCGAGTCCCCCCATCAGGCCTACCACGGCCATCCGAAGAAGCCTGCCGGGCACGGGCGCCCAGGGGCGCATCAGGACGAGCGTCCCCCCCGCGAGCGCGGTGGCCTGGGCCGCGTCGGGCTGAAGCCAGTGGACGCCCTGGGCCAGCAGTGCGAGCACGGTGCACCCACGGCGCACCCCGGCATGGGAGGCGCTCATTCCCACCAGGAGCCAAGGAAGGAAGGCGGCGGAAGCGTTCAAGCGAAGGGGTCCGAGCGGCAGCCAGCGATGCACCCCGTCCAGGCCTGGGAAGGCCAGCGTCGCGGCGATGGCGGCGAACGCGGCCAGGGCCATGCCCCCCAGGCGCAGATCCCGTCTGGAGGGGGAGCGCAGGCTCCACAGCCACACGCAGGCGCACCCCAGCAGGAGCGCCAGCGCGTTCGGGACAAACGCCCGGGTGTGAGCGGGGCTCGCCACGGCCGCGCCGAGGAGGATGGCCGGCACGGGGGCCAGGAGGAACAGCAGGACAGGGGATCGCATGGAATGGGTCAGCCGCCCGGGGGCCGGCTCCGGCGGGGCCAGAGGGCGTAGCCCCAGAAGGGCAAGAAGAGGAGCAACTCCACCAGCACCACGTACACGCCGCGCGCAGAGAGCATGCCCACCCCGATGGGCGCCACGGGGATGGGCCTCCAGGGCAGGAAGTAGCGGGCGGTGGTGAAGGGCCACAGCAGCGCCGCGCCCAGCCCTCCGGTGGTCATCGCATCCAACACCCCATGGCTGCCCACGGCGGCGAAGGTGAGCAGCCCGGCCTTGAGCGCGGGCCCCCGCGCCACCCGCACTCCCACCGCCACCGCGAGCGCCACCAAAGCGGCGATCACGAACGCGTGCGAGGCGCCCCGGTGTCCCCAGGGCGCCGCGTAGGGAATCCTCAGCACGAAGGCGATGACGTCCGCGTCCGGCAGCATCGCCAGCGCGGCGAGCGCCCCCATCGCAGCGGCCCGCTTGCCAGGTGAAGCCTCCCTCGCGCCCACCCGTCCCAGCGCCAGTCCCACCGCGATGTGCCCGAAGCTCGCCACGTTCCCTCCGCGCTCAACCTAGCAGACGTCCTGGCCTCCCGAGGCGCCGCCGTGCTTCACCCGAGCCACTCCAGCTCCGCCTCCACCGCCAGGTGGTCGGACACGGGTTCGGGGAGCGTCCGGTGCGCGTGAAAGCGCAGCTCGCGGGGTGCGAGGATCCAATCCAACCGCTGGGCGGGGCGCGCCGCGGGGTATGTGGCGAGGCCGCCCTCCACGTCCGGCGCGTGCAGGGCCAGCGCCCGGATCAGTTGCGCGGGCGCTTCCCCGGAAGGGCTTCCCGGGGCGTTCAGGTCTCCCAGCACCAGCCGGGGCCGGGCCGGACGCTGGCCGAGCGCCTGAAGCAGCCGCGCCACCTGCCGCTGGCGGCAGCGCCCCGAGAAGCTGTCCAGGTGGACGGAGACCACATCGAGCCAGCGGCCCTCGTCCTCCACCGCCGCCACCACATAGCCCTTGTCCACCGCCCGGTCCGCCTCGAAGGAGTTCCACGCCGGCTCGTGCAGAGGCCGCAGGGACAGCAGCGCCGTCCCCCGGGCGCAGACGCCCGGCCAGTGCAGGTGCGGGCCGTGCAGCACGTGCGCGTACCCCGCCCGGTGGGCCAGCCGCTCCAGGGGATCCACCGTCCCGCTGAAGAGGCCCGCGCGGTCCACCTCCTGGAGCGCCACCACGTCCGCCCGCCGCTCCGCGAGCAGCCCAGCCATCCGGTCCAGGTGCTCCAGCAGCCGGCGGCGGGGCAGCAGGAAGGGCAGCGGAATGGGGCTCGTGGGCACGCCGTGGGCGATGTTCAGCGTGAGCACTCGCAACATGCGCTCCTTTAACCGCGGCGCTCCCACTGGCCGCGGGCGGCCCACAAGGCCTCGCACGCGGCCACCGCGCCCACCTCCAGCCGGACATCGACGTACTCCGAGAGCGAGGTGCGCCCCGGGTTGATCTCCACCGTGGGACGCTGGCGCCTCGCCGCCTGGAGCACCGGCGCGGTGATGTAGGGGAAGAGGCTGGAGGTGCCGATCGAGAACACCAGATCAAAGCCCCGCATCAGCTCCTGCTCCATGAGCGCCACCTTCGTGGGCGGGAGCAGCTCCTCGAAGAGCACCACGTCCGGGCGCACCACCGCGCCGCACCGGGGACAGGACGGACAGGGCGGCAGGTGCGCGTAGTCCGCGACACGCTCCGCGAAATCACACCGCGTGCAGCGCAGCTCATGGATGTCACCGTGGATGTCGATGACGTTCTTCGAGCCCGCTGTCCTGTGGAAGCCGTCCACGTTCTGGGTGAGCACCCAGCAGCGCTCGAAGCAGCCTTCGAGCTGCGCCAGGATTTCGTGCGCGCGGTTGAAGACCGCCCCCCGGCAGGCGCGCTCGATGTCGTGGAGGTGTTTCCACGTCCGCTCCGGCTGGTACCGGAACATGCTCCCCGAGAGCGCCACCTCGATGGGCACGCCGTCCTCGGCCGTCTTCCCCTCGTAGAGCCCACCGATGCCCCGGTAGGTGGGGATGCCCGACTCCGCCGAGATGCCAGCGCCGGTGACGAACAGCACACTCCGGGCCCGGGACAGGTGCCCGATGACTCGCGTGAGATCTTGTTCCATGGAAGTCCAAGAGAAGAGCCCGCCCCGGGGGTGGCCGGGACAGGCTCGAACCGCGGAGGCGGGGGCTACGGAGCGCTACTGACAGGTCCAAACGCCGTTGGTGCACCGGCAGAAGAACCACTCGCAGTAATTGGGCAGGTAGCACCGGCGCGTGGACGTCGTCGCACAGGCCTTGCCCTCGACGTTCTGGCAGAAGTTCGACGGCGGTCCCGCCTCACAGGCCACCTGAATCGGCGCCTCGACGCTGGCCTCCGTTGTCACGTCCCCGCCGGACAGGGCCTCCTGCTCTTCCGGGGCCACACCACAGCCCGCCCAGGACATCGCCATCGCCAGGAGGATGAACTTGGCTCGCAGCATCTTCACGGTCTTCCTGTTCTTTCTGTCTCGTCCGCTTAAAGAGACATGGAGCAATTTACAGGGTGCTCACACAGGGAGCAATGAGACACTGCGGGCTTACTCCGTTCCGACACTCCCGTAACAGAGCCTTCGCGTTTCATCATTTGCCTCCTGGAGGGCTGAAACAGCGGCAACACAGACACGCGAAACACGACGTCCGGAAGGACCTGGGTCCCTCCGGACGCTGCGTCTCTTCAACACTCCCATCGCCTCCGCGAGTGTCTGCCCGTCTGCTGTCCTGACGGGCGAGGCCTCAGTGCCGCGAGTCCTTGCGCTTCTGCTGCCTCGCCTGCTCCGCACGCAGGGCACCGCCAATGCGGCGGCCCGCGACCTTGGTGATCTTCGAGACGGGGTTGCCCATCTTCTTGGACTGGGCCCGCGCCCAGGCGGGTTGCGAATCGAACGAGTGGTTCTTCTTCATGGTGTGCACCCTCCGGGGCTGTGTCCTGCCTTCACGGTGTTGGCGATGGCGTCCACATGCAAGGGGGAAATTCCGGGATTCAAGGTGCCGGAGTGGGTTCATCCAGGCTCGCCAGGTTCTCCTCCGCAGCTCGGCGGTACAAGGGCACGACCTCCACGGCCAGCACGTCACGCATCTGCTGGCGTGCCCCGTCGAGATCCCCCGCCTCCTGACACCGGATCATCTGGTAGAGCGCTTGTGAGATTCGCTGCTTCCCGTCTTCCATGCGCTTCACCATCTGCGCGAGGAGCGCCGCCGTGCCTTCCTGTGTCTTGAGAGCCTCTTCCGCCTCTGCCTCGCTGATGGCCACAGAAGGGGCGGTCTTCCGAAGGAAGCCACGCAAGTCATCGCGAAGTTCCAGCGGCGTGCCTTGCTGAACCCGGAGAGTGAGGGCTCGAACCTGCCCCCAGGGGTGGAAGTCCTCGGTCACGCGCCCGGTCCGGAACACCGCCTCAAGCGTCGCCAGATCCTCAAGCCTGCCGGTGAGTTGCTCCCGGTAGAAAGGAACGGCCTCGGCAGCGAGCGCGTCCTCCAGCACCCTCCTCGCCCCCGCGAAGTCCCCCTTGTCGCGAAGGGGCTCCGTCTGGGCATCCGCTGTTCCCAATCGTGCGGACCCATCTCTGAGGCGCCGTGTGATCTCCTTCAAGTGGTGAGCCGCTGTTGCGGCTTCCCGCAGCGCTTCCGTGGTGTCCGCGGGGCGGATGGCCACGAGCCGGGCGCCTCCCCTCAAGATGGCGCAGGTCTCGTCACTGAGTTCGAGAGGCTCTCCCTGCACCGATACCTTGCGGTCCAGTTCCTCAATGCGTTCCCAGTCCAGTTGGTCCTCATCCGTCATGACTCTCCCACCGCTTCCGCCTGGGCATGGGCGCATTGCACATGTTGGTTGAGTCATTCATGGCGGATTCGAGGTCGAGGGCCGGGGTGGATCAAACATGGGCACGTAGCACATGCCCTTCCATTCGTATGCACGGGTACCGCACGGTGGGGTGGCCTCGCTCAACCGTCCCCAACATCCGCCATTGATCTTGAGCTCATGCTTGCCGCAGGGCGGCCGATGCTGGCCAGGAAACGGCTTCTCTGGCACATCGAGGGCCATTCCGCCTTGCTCGAACTCAGCCGGCGGCTCTGCCGTTGAGGCATCCAGCGTTGAATCGGCGAGGCCCACCGGACCTTCCGCTGGTTGATGCTCTTCTGCCATGACCTTATCGTCCCCAGGGGATTGGGGGCCCAGCCACCACACAGCCACCATCAAGCACATCCCGAGGGCCGCCACGAGCGCGGGCCTCCATGCGGCAGACGCTGGAGGTGGCGAGGCCACGTGTTGGCCCCCGGTCAGTGGCAGGTCCGCTGCACGGCCTGCTTTCTTCGCCGCGCGCTCCAGTGCCTGGGCTACCGAGGCCGCGCTGCCCCTTTTAGAGGGATCTTCGTGCAACATCTGCCGGATCAGCGCCGCCAGTTCCGGGCACACCGAGGCCAGCGTTTCCGGTGGGATCCAGGGCGGATCCACGAACTCGAAGCCCTCCTCGGTCTGCTTCAGTTCCAGGCCGGGTGGGTACTGTCCCGTACACAGGCGATAGGCCGTCACCCCCAGCGCATACACGTCATCCGCGGGCTGGGCCTCGTAGCGGATCCTCGGCTGGTGTCTCGTCTCCCACTGGAAGCGCTGAGACTCGGGGCTCTGATACTCGGGCGTTCCCGGAGGGGGATGCTGGTGGGTGAGCGTTTGCGCCTGCCGGTAGTTCGACGAGCCAAAGTCCATCAGCACCGCCGTGCCATCGGCTCTCACCCGAATGTTGTCCCCTTTCACGTCCCGATGCACACCCTCCACCGCGTGCGTCGCCTCCAGCGCCCGGGCCACGTGCGCCAGGAGCCGCAGCGCTTGCCGGGAGGTGAGGACGTGCCGCGTGCCCCACTCGTACAGGGGCAGCCCCTCCACCCACTCCATCACCAGATAAGGGAAGGGCGTCCCCTCCGGCATCCACCAGCCCCGGTCCTGAAGCTGCGGCACGTGGGGTGAGTTCAAGCGCGCGAGCAACTCCCCTTCCCGCTCGAAGCGGGGATCCAAGGGATGGAGCGCCAGCTTCAGGGCAAACGGGCCCGCGCTTTCAGCGCCTACCCTCTCGGCCCGGTAGACCGCGCCGTAGGCCCCCTGGCCCTGGTGGCTCACCACGCGCCAGGCGCCGACTTCCGTTCCAGGCGCCAGTCCAGCTGAGTTCGTCATGGGCAGCTCTGAAACTCACTCCTCGTCGTCGAGTTTCAGTTGGGAGCCCACCAGGACGATGCCTGCCAGATCGAGCAACCTGGATTCAGGTGTGCCTCGCGTCACCCGCGTCTTCCCGCTGGCGATCCAGTACCAGCGCTTGACGGTCTCGCCACCCTTGAGATGGGAGCGCAGGACTTCCTGGGCCGCGCGCTTCTTGGCCACGAGAACCTTTGCTTGTCCCGTATTGGCTTCATGGACTTCCACGGCCACAAGGGCGAGAGAAGCCCGGTCCGTTCCTAGCAGATAGTCCCACCGATGCTCGTTGCCATGCGTCTGCTCCGTTGCCGCATCGAGGTCCATGGAGTCCGTCACCCGGGTCACCGCCTCATGGACGCGGCCACGGTCCGCGCTCTTGAGTCCCTTCTTCCCCTGCTTCACCCGGTCCATGAGCCCAGAGCCCGGCTTCAGTGCCTTGCGAACGCTCACGCGCTCTCCTCATTCATCGCGTCGGAGATGGCCCTTCCGAAATTTCCGCTGAAGCCCGTCAGGCCGCCCCATTCCCGTGTGGAACGATCGTCGGAGCTTGGATCCAAGCTTGAAATGTCCCGGCTCCTGACCCGCAGATGCTCATCAAACCCGAGAAAATACGTGCGCGTGGACTTCTCCAAAGCCGCGGTGATGAACTTGCGCACGTCGCCCGTGCTTGGCAGACCGAACGCCTTGCGCAGCTGCTGGGCTCCATTCTTGGTTTCCCGGAGCGCTTGGATGGCGAAAACCACATCCAGCACAAATGGCGAATGGGTCGAGAGAATGACGCGATAGCCCCGCCAGAGCAGATCGAGCACAAGCGCCATGATGGCGTTCAGCGCCTGCGGATGAAGCCCCATCTCCGGCTCCTCGATGATGACCCAGTCGATGTCCGGATCCTTCGTCTCGCGGCGCTCGGGCAGCACCCGGTAAAGTCCCAGGAGCAGTGGCGTGAACTCCCGCTGGCCTGCCGTCCACGTCATGAACGGGAGATGGGTCTTGCCGTAGCCGAGCTCCAGCCGGGTTTGGAGCCCTGCCTTCTCAAGCCTCACTTTGCCGCCATGGAACACAGCGCCGTCGATCAACTCCCGCACACTTTGTTTGAGCCGCCGCTCGACGGGAAATAGATCTCCGGCCTGATTCCCCGTGAAGCGGTCGTAGAGGCTCTGGCTAAACAGCCTCGCTACCGCGGGTGTATCCGCCTTGAGACGCATGAACGGCGATGGCCACCCCTCGTTCATCAGCAGCGCGCGGTGCGCGGGAACGAAGAAGACACGCGGCACCGCATTCCTGGCACGCATCACCTTTCTGAGTTGCAGGGGCTTTCCATTGACGAGCACGCGTGTCTTGGAACTCCAAGCAGCATGCATCCCTTCGCCATAATACGCATCGATCAGTTCCGCTGGATTTGAGGGTTTGATCCCTGCATCGTGAAGCGCGGAAATGATCTCGCCCCCATCGAGCGCGAGTTTCCAGGTTTGCAACAACAGGCTCTTCCCAGCTCCCTGCGGGCCCACAAGTACGGTCAGATCTCCGAACGCGATGCGTGCACTCGCGATCTGCCCAAAGTTTTGGACCTCCAAAACGTCCGCTGGCAAGTGGCCTCCGAGAAAGGGCTTCGAGGCTGTCACAGAGCCCTGTGACCGACAAGTTAGGACGTGTGGTCGCTCCTCAGCCCTCGCGAGAGGGAGGGCCTGGTGCGAAGGTGGGGTCCGCCGCCGTGTAGCGCTTGAGCTTCGCCAGGAAGGTTCTGAGCGGCATGCGGATCAGCTCCGCCGCCCGCGTCTTGTTTCCTCCCGAGGCCACCAGCGCCGCCTGCATGCGGCTGCGCTCCAGGTTGCGGATCTCCTCTTCGATGGGACGGAAGCCCTTCGCGGCATCCGGCACACTGGCGTCCTTCGTTCCTTCCGGGGAGGCTGGTCCGAGCGAGTCCCAGAGGTCCTCGGGCGCGAGCACTTCTCCCGCCGTTCCCGCCGCCACGAAGTTCATCAGGTTCCGCAGCTCGCGCACGTTGCCCGGCCACAGGTGCGCCGAGAGCAGCTCCAGCGCCCCCGCCGTGATGGTCATCCTCGGCCGCCCCACCTTCCGGCACGCCTCGTCCAGGAAGCTCTGGCTGAGCAGCGGCAGCTCCAGCTTGCGGTCCCTTAATGGCGGCAGGCACAGCTTCGCCGCGCTCAGCCGGAAGTAGAGGTCCTGGCGGAACCGCCCCGCCTTCACCTCCTGCTCCAAGTCCCGGTTCGTGGCGCCGACCAGGCGGATGTTGATGGCGCGCTCCTTCGTATCGCCCACCCGCGTGAAGCGCTGCGTGTCGAGCACTCGCAGGAGCTTGGCCTGCACCGCCAGCGACAGCTCCCCCACCTCGTCCAGGAAGAGCGTGCCCCCGTCCGCCGCCTCCAGCAGCCCCGTCTTCCGGCTCACCGCCCCCGAGAAGGCTCCCTTCTCGTGGCCGAAGAGCTCGCTCTCCACCAGGTTCTCCTGGAACGCCGCGCAGTTCAGCGCCACCAGCGGCGCCCCCGCCCGGCTGGACCAGTGGTGCAGCGCCGAGGCCGCCAGCTCCTTGCCCGTCCCCGTCTCCCCCAGCACCAGCACCGGCAGCTCCGCCTTCGCCAGCCGTGCAATCAAGGCGTAGAGCCGCAGCATCGCCGGATCCGCCACCACCACCGACGCCTCGCCCACCCGCAGCAGCTTGAAGGTCTGCGCCACCGCCGCCGCCTGTCCCTCCGTCGCCGCCCCCGCCGCCGCCCCCGCCCCCGACATCAGCGTGTCCACGTCACAGCCGTCCGAGGGGTAGCAGGCAAAGCCCGCCTTCCACTGCGCCCGCCCGCTCTCCTTCAGCAGCCGCGCCACCACCGCCCCCGCCCCGTCCGCCCCCACCTCCGGCAACAGCAGCAGCAGCTGTCCGCCCCCTGCCCTGCCCACCACGTCCATCAGCCGCAGCTGCCCCACCAGCACGTCCGCCGCCTCGTCCTCCAGCCCCTGCTGGCACACGAGTGACACCAGGCTGAACGTGCGCTCGTAGCGCGCCGCCCGCTCCAGCTCCTCTTCGATGCGCTGCCGGAACGCCCCCAGCGCCAGGAGCGGCCTGCGCGTGCGCAAGCGCGCCGGCCCGTGGAACACCAGCGTCACCCCGCACAGCGTGATGATGTCCCCGGAGAGCATCAGCCTCGGCGACTGGATGCGCTCCCCGTTCACCGCCGTGCCGTTCTGGCTCCCCAGGTCGATGAGGTGCGCCTCGTCCTCCTTCAGCACGAACCGCGCGTGCGAGCGCGACACCGCCCCGTCCTGCAGCCGCAGGTGCGCCGTGTCGCCCCGCCCCACCAGCACCTCCCCCGTGCTGGGCAGGCGGACGATTCGCGAGGAGTCGTTCTCGAAGACGAGCAGGTAGGGGCCCTCGAGCTCGGGTGGAGGCCCCCGCCGAGCGGGGGGCCCCACGTCGTTGACGGCGGTCGAGACCCCGACCTCACTGGCCTTGCTCATGGGTTGCCCAAAGCCTTCCATAGGCCCCCCGTCCATACAACGCTCCCCGCATCCCCGGCCAGCGGTCAGGCAACCATGCCAAAGCTGCATGCCACCGCGCCGCCCCACCATGCCAAAGCTGCATGGTGGCCCCTCCCGTGCCCCCTGTCTCCGAGCGGAGTCCGTCCCGGCACGCTTCGCGCAATGGGCTCCCCCCGTGGGCGGCTGGCCCCTCCCGTGGGGGGAGGAGCGCGCCCCTGAGGTGCCGCGATGCGCCGTGGATGGTTTGGAAGCCTGGTGTCCCTGGCCCTCGTGGGGTGTGGGTCCGGGAGCGCCTCGGAGCCGGGGGCTTCCCTGGACTCGACCGCGCCCTTCGTCGCCATCCAGGCCCCCACCTTCAGCGCCCGGGTGAGCGGCACGCTCGGCGTCGTGGGCACCGCCTCGGATGACGTCGCCGTGGCCTCCGTCGAGGTGCAGGTCGATGCGGACGCCTTCGTCCCCGCCACGGGCACCACCGAGTGGAGCTACCTGTGGGACACCTCGCCGCTGAGCGATGGCGTCCACGCCCTCACCGTCCGCGTCACCGACACCTCCGGCAACGTCGGCCTCACCACCGTCCCGGTGGAGGTGAGCAACTTCGATGCGGGCAGGCCCATGGCCCCGGTGGGCATGGCGCTCACCGTCGCCCCGAAGGGCGGCGTGCTCGGGGACATGCTCCGCGCCTCGGCCACCTTCACCAACCCGGGCACCCAGCCCGTCACGCTGCCCCGGCTGCGGCTCACTGCCCTGGCCCCGGCCGGCGCGCCCGCGGGCGTGGACTTCGCGCCCACGCTGGGCCCCGTCACCCTCGCCCCCGGCCAGACGGTGACGCTGGAGGCCCTGGGCCGCCCCCTGCCCACCGCGCCGGCCGGCGAGTGGCAGGTGCTGCCCAGCTACGAGGATGCGCAGGGCCTCACCCACTTCGGCCCCTCGCAGCGCGTGCCGCTCCGGCGCCAGGTGCGCCTGGGCGCCGCCACCCACCAGAAGCGCCTCTTCGACGCGGCCGAGCCCGCCTACGCGCAGACCTTCCTCGCGCACTTCGACTCGCTCACGCCCGAGTACGAGATGAAGATCGCCCAGCTCCAGCCCGCCCAGGGCCAGTTCGACTTCGCCATCGCCGATCAGATCGTCGCCTTCGCCGAGGCGAACGGGAAGCAGGTGCGCGGCCACACGCTCATCTGGGGCAACTCGCTGCCCGCGTGGCTCACCGGGCGCACCTGGACGCGCGAGGAGCTCATCCAGGTGCTGGAGACGCACATCGCCACCGTGGTGGGCCGCTACCGGGGCCGCATCCCCGAGTGGGACGTCGTCAACGAGGCCTTCCTGGATGATGGGAGCTGGCGGCCCAACCTGTGGCTCACCACCATCGGCACCGAGTACATCGCCCTGGCCTTCCAGGCCGCCCACCGCGCCGACCCGTCCGCCAAGCTCTTCTACAACGACTACAACGTCGAGCGGATCAACGCGAAGTCCACCGCCGTCTACAACCTGGCGCGCTCGCTCCAGGAACAGGGCATCCCCCTCCACGGCATCGGGATGCAGTCCCACGTCACGCCCAACTACTACCCCACCCAGGCCCAGCTCGAGGCGGTGCTCTCGCGCCTGGAGCAGGCCGGCCTCGAGGGCCAGCTCACCGAGCTGGACGTGAGCCTCGCCAAGCTCACGGACACCCCCGACGCGGAGAAGTTCGAGCTCCAGGCACAGATTTACCAGGGCCTGGTGGCCGCCTGTCAGGCCCGCCCCGGCTGCACCCGCATCACCACCTGGGGCATCACCGACAAGTACACCTACCTGGGCAGCACCGGCGTGCCGCTCCTCTTTGACAGCCAGTACGCTCCCAAGCGTGCCATGGAGGTGACCCGGCGCATCCTCGGCCGCTGAGTTCCTGCTGTCCGGCTTATCCCGGTTGTGGCCCACCCGGGTGGGCACTACGCTGCGGGCGGAAGCGAACCGTCCGGAGTTGGAATGCGCCGCGCCTGGTCCTGTCTGCTGTTGATGCTCTGTCTGTCCTCGCCGGCGCTGGCCGCGCGCAAGCCCAACCCCTTCCTCGTGCAGGCCAAGGTGCATTACCAGGGGCTGGAGTTCGAGAAGTGCCTGCGGCGGTTGGATCAGGCCACCCGGTGGAAGAAGAACACCCGCGCCGAGCAGGTGGACATCGAGCTGTACTCGGGCCTGTGCGCCTTCAACCTGGGCAACGAGGAGGAGGCCCGCAAGTCCTTCAGCCTCGCGCTGGAGATGGATCCGCAGGTGGAGCTGCCGCCCTACTCCAGCCCCCGGCTCGTCACCTTCTTCGATGCGCTCGCGCAGCGCTCCCCCCCTGCCGAGGAGCCCGACGAGGAGGCCGCGCCCCCCGCTCCGGCCCCCGCTCCGCCCGCGCCCGCGCAGGACACGCCCCGCCAGGTGGAGCTGCAACCGGCGCCGCCCCCGGAGCAGCCCCTGCTCACCCAGGCCCCTCCGGCCCCCCAGCCCAAGAAGCTGCTCTTCCCCGTGCTGCTGTCGAGCACCAGCGCCGTGGCCGCGGGCGGGGCCGTCTACTTCGGCCTCCAGGCGCGCTCCGAGGAGGAGAAGGCCAATGACCGGGACACCTTCTACGAGGACTCGCTCGCCCACCGCGACGATGCCCGGCAGAACGCGAAGTTCGCCAACGTGGCCATTGGCGTGGCCGCCACGGCCGCCGTCGGGGCGCTGCTCTCGTACGTCCTTCAGTGAGCGCGGCGGCTACATCCCGTCGAGCAGGTTGATGCGCAGCACCACCTGCTTGCTCGCGGGCACCACCACCCGCACCTTGCGCTTCACGTCGAGATCCTGGTTCACCAGCGTGAGCGTGTGCGTGCCACTGGGCAGCTCGAAGGGCGCCATCGGCGTCACCCCCAGCGACTTGCCCGCGTAGAGCACCTCGGCCCACGGGTTCACCCGCAGCGACACGGTGCCCGAGGCGTGCTTGCTAGAGCGCGCCGCGCGCTTGGCCTCAGGGGCCCGGGGGGCTTCCGGAGCGGTGGCCTCCTCGGGGGCGTTCTCCTCAGGGGCGGCCTCCTCGGGGGCAGCCTGTGCCTGCGCGGCGGGCGTGGCTGCCGCAACCGCCTCGGGAGGCGGGCTCTGGGGCAGG
The DNA here is from genome assembly GCF_020103775.1 of Allostigmatella hybrida. Lineage (NCBI taxonomy): Bacteria > Pseudomonadati > Myxococcota > Myxococcia > Myxococcales > Archangiaceae > Allostigmatella > Allostigmatella hybrida. Next base: position 17,001 of record NZ_JAHXBH010000001.1, on the reverse strand, counting down.
GCCGCCGTGTCCACCGCCACGGGCGCGGGGGGCGGGGCCTTCGGGTCCACGTGCTCCAGCCTCTGGAGCGACACCCGGGCCGGGGGCGCCACCGCGGGCTCTCGCAGCGCCGGCAGCGTCACGCCCGCGCCCACCAGCAGCGCGGCCACGCCGCCTCCCGCCACGAGCCAGGGAACCCACCGGCGCTTGGCCTGTGGCGGCGCGGGCACGGCGGCCGCGGACGGCTGCGGCGGCAGGGGCACCTCGGCGATGGAGACCGTGAAGTGGGTGGAGAGATCCACGTTCACCCACTGCGCCGAGGTCTGCTGCGGTGCATCGCCCGTCTTCTTCAGCGCCGAGGAGGTGCCCGGGTGGCCCGCGGCACTGCCCACCTGGGAACTCGGGGAGGCGTTGAGCGAGCCGCCGGACTTCGGCCGGGTGCCGACCGCGGAGATGATGTCGGCCTCCTCGCCGAACAGGCCGCGCAGCAGCCCCTTCACCTTGTGCGGCGTCATTCCCCCCTCGCCCAGCGCGTATGCCTCCAGCGCCGTGGCCATGCTCTCGGCGCTCGCGAAGCGCTCCTGCGGGTTGCGCGCGATGGCGCGCAGGGTGATGTCCTCCAGCTCCGGGGCCAGGCCCGGGCGCACGTCCCGGGGCGCCTTGGGCGTGTCCTGGAGGATGGAGCGCACGAGCGCGCCCTCCGAGGGGCCCTGGAACGGACGGCCCCCGGTGAGGAGCTCGTAGAGCACGACGCCCATCGCGTACACGTCCGTGCGCGGATCCGCCTTCTGCCCGCTGAGCTGATCGGGGGACATGTACGCGTACTTGCCCTTCACCGTGCCCGCGTTGGTGGTGGAGATGGAGCTGGAGGCCTTGGCGATGCCAAAGTCCACCATCTTCACCGTGCCGTTGAAGCCGACGAGCACGTTGTCCGGGCTCACGTCCCGGTGGACGATGTTCATCGACTTGCCGGCCTCGTCCGTGAGCGTGTGCGCGTAGTGCAGCCCCTTGAGCGCCTGGGCGCAGATGAACGCCGCCAGGCCCGCGGGCACCTCCAGGTGCCGCTCATCCATGCGCCGCTTGAGCGTGCGCAGGTTCACCCCGTGGATGAACTCCATGGCCAGGAAGTAGGTGCCGGCGTGCTCTCCCAGCTCGAAGATTTGGACGATGTTCGGGTGGGACAGCTCCGCCGCGAGCCGCGCCTCGTTGAGGAACATCTCCACGAACTTCGGATCCCTCCCCAGGTGCGCCAGCATGCGCTTGATGACCACGGTCTTCGCGAAGCCCGCGGGCCCTTCCTGGCGCGCCAGGAACACCTCGCCCATGCCGCCGGTGGCCAGCAGCTTCAGCAGGCGGTACTTGCCGAGTTGGACTTCGGGCGTGGGGACGCCGGCGACGGTGGACATGGGGACTCGGGGGCTTACGGGAAGTACCTGCCACGCAGGTACGTTTCGACCTGCTCGATTTCGGAGTCGTTCAGCGCGCGGGTGAAGACGAGCACCTCGGCGAACTCGGTGGCGGCGAAGGCGTCGGGGGTCAGCTCCTGGCGGCCGCCGAGCATCAGCCCGCCCATGCCCACCGTGCCCGGGTCCCGGTTGGCCGAGGGCGCCTCCTCCGTGCCGTTGGCGCGCACGCGCGAGCTGGGGCCGTTGAACACGGCGGTGACGGAATAGAAGGACCCGGCGGCCTTCTGCAGGTAGGGGCTGGAGAACTTGCTCGCGTAGAGCTGCAGCGCGCCCGGCGGCTCGATGGTGGCCTGGACGCGGGCGCGGTTGGGGCCCACGCCCGGGGGCGCATCCAGCAGTGTCTTGTTCACATCCGTGAGCGGCGAGCGGTAGACGAAGAAGAAGGTGAGCGGCTGCGGCAGCGCGGACGGGAAGGCCGCCGTGCGCAGGTAGTCCCCCGCGCCCAGCGTGTCCCCGTCGAACACCACCGTCGGCAGGCCGTGGAGCCCCCGCGCCTTGAAGAGCGGCTGCCGGTTCTCCTCGGTCTGGGTCAGGGTGTGGGCGTGGCCGGAGAGGTCCGTCCAGGAGGCCACCCGGGCGCCGTCCGCGGGCAGCTCGCCCGTGGGGCCGTTGAGCCGGTCCGCCGAGAAGTGCAGCTCCAGGTTCGAGGGCAGTGAGGCCACGCTCACCACCGCGGAGGCGGAGCGCAAGGGGTCCGCCACGCTCGTGGCCACCACGTGGTAGGTGCCCGTCTGCGCCGGCGCGGTGTACAGCCCGGTGGCGTCGATGGTGCCGCCCGCGGCGCCCTCCCGGACGCTCCAGCTCACCCGCGTGTCGTCCGCGTTGCTCACCGTGGCCGTGAAGCGCCACGTCCCGGAGGGCGTGAGGCTCGCGGACACCGGGTTCACCCGCACCTCGAGGGTGGGGCCCGCGTCCGGGGTGCCCGAATCCGGCGTGCCGCCGTCCGAGGTGCCTCCGTCCGGCGGGGGCGGGACCTCGAAGGGCTGGCACCGCAGCTCCACGCAGATCTGATTGGCGGGGCAGGCGTGCGTGTCGTCACAGCTGCGCCCCTCGGGCTCGGTGAAGTCCACCGAGCACCCAGCCAGCAGCACGCAACCCACGGTGAGAAACAGAAGTTTGTTCATGACACGCAAGGTCCAGGGGGACCGGAGAGGCGGGGCGAGGGCCGGGGGCGAAGCGTACCTCGTGAAGACGGTGGCTCGCCGGCGCTCCCTCACGCTCGCCTGTCAGGGGGGGAAGTAGAGGCTCTTCAGGTAAGCCTCGACGCGGCCCAGGTCCGCGGCGTCGAGGGCACGGCCGTACACGAGCACCTCGGCGAACTCGGTGGCGGCGAAGGCGTCGCTGTTCAGCTCCTGGCGGCCCCCGAGCATCAGGCCCGCCATGCCGGTGGTGCCTGGATCCGCGCTGGAGGAGGGCGCCTCCTCCACGCCGTTGGCGCGCAGGCGCGAGCTCACCCCGTTGAACACGGCGGTGGCGTAATAGAAGGTCCCCGTCACCTTGGCCTTGAAGGGGCTGGAGAACTTGGTGGCGTAGAGCTGCAGGGCCCCCGCGGGCACGGGGGTCACCTGGATGCGGGCCCGGTTGGCGCCCGTGCCCGGGGGCGCGTCCAGCAGGGTCTTGTTCACGCTCACCGGCGGGGCCTTGTAGACGAAGAAGATCGTCACGGGCTGCGCCAGCGCCGGAGCGAGGGCCGCCGTGCGCAGGAAGTCCCCGCTCGTGCTGCTGCCATCGAACGACACGGTGGGCAGGCCGTTGAGGGCGTTGGTCTTGAAGACGGGCTGCCGGGTGGAGTCGGTCTGGGTCAGGTCCCGCCCGTTGCCGGAGAGGTCCACCCAGGAGGCGACCGGGGCGCCCGCCGCGGGCAACGTGCCCTGCAGACCCAGCAGCTCGGAGGCCGCGAAGTGCATCACCAGGCCCTCGGTGGGGAAGGGCCTCACGCGGACGGTGGCCGAGGCGCTCTGCGACGGGTCCGCCACGCTGGTGGCCACCACCTGGAAGGTGCCCGCCGTGGCCGGCGCCGTGTAGCGCCCCGCGGTGTCGATGGTGCCGCCCGTCACGCTCCAGGTCACCGCGGTGTTCGCCGTGCCCGTCACCTCCGCCGTGAAGTCCTTCGTCTCGCCGGTGCCCAGCTGCGCCTCCGTGGGCGCCACCGTCACCGTCACGGTGTCCGCGGCGGTGACGTGCACGGTGGCCGAGGCGCTCTGCGACGGGTCCGCCACGCTGGTGGCCACCACGTGGTAGGTGCCCACCGTGGACGGAGCCGTGTAGAGGCCCGAAGCGTCGAGGGTGCCGCCGCCCGTCTCCGCCACGCTCCAGCTCACCGCCGTGTTGGCCGTGCCCGTCACCGTGGCGGTGAAGGCCTGCGTGCCCCCGGTGCGCAGGTCCACCGACTCCGGGGAGATGCTCACGGAGACGGGCACCAGCTCGGGCTCCACCGTCACGGTGGCGGTGGCCTTCTTCTCCGGATCCGCCACGCTGGTGGCCACCACGTGGAAGGTGCCCCCGGCGGTGGGCGCCGTGTAGAGCCCCGTGGCGTCGATGGTGCCGCCGTTCGCCTCCGTCACGCTCCAGGTCACCGCGGTGTTCGCCGTGCCCGTCACCGTGGCGGTAAAGCGCACGGTGCCCGCGACGTGGATTTGGGTCCTCTCCGGCGAGAGGCTCACCTGGACCGGGGAGGCCGAGGCCTGGACGTGGATGACCGCCGAGCTGCTCCGGGTGGGGTCGCCCACGCTGATGGCCACCACGTGGTAGGTGCCCACCGTGGACGGGGCCGTGTAGAGGCCCGAGGCATCAATCGTTCCCGCCCCCTCCCCTTCCACGACGACCCAGCGCACCGAGGTGTCGTCGAGCCCCTCGACGGTGGCCGTGAAGCGCTGCTGCAGGCCCACGCCGAGGTTCACCGCCCGCGGGCTCACGGAGATGGAGGGGCCCTGCGCGGCGTCCTCGTCTCCCGAACAGCTCAAGAGGAGCGCGGCCACCGCCAAGAAGAGAATCGAGGAGAGTCGAGCCTGGGTCATCGCGAGGGGGAGGCGGCCGAGGCGAACAACGTGAACCGCCAGACACTCTGCATGCCATAGACTCGGCATTCCGGAAAGTGTGGGAACTCCGGAGGAAACCACACACCCCGGCGCCCCGCGGCCACCCCGCATCATTATATAGGGCGAAGGTCCCCCCCCCTGGAGCGGGGACCCCTTCCGGCCCTGCTTACATCCACCTACTAGCGCCGGGCCGTCGTCCCCTTCGGCGTGCGGCCGCGCGTCAGGTGCCCCACCGCCTCGCCCAGCCCGTCCACGGTGAGGTGGAACATGGGGAAGACGCGGGCAATGGTGGCGATGGTGGAGTTGAGCCACAGCCGGGGCGGCTCGGGGTTGAGCCAGGCGCTGCGCTCGAAGTGCTGCGCGAGCTGCATCAGCCACACGAGCCCCTCCAGCCCCTCGGGTGAGTAGCGCCCCTGGGCGTCCGCGCGGATGCTCAGCTCGTACGGGGCCATGAAGGCGTCGCCCACCAGCACCAGCTTGTGGTGCTTGCCCACCTGGCCAATGAGCTCCGGCACCGTGGTGCCGCCGGTCATCTGCGGGGTGGCGTACAGCCGGCCGTACACGCAGTTGTGGAAGTAGTAGGTGCGCAGCTCCTTGAAGTGCGTGGCCCGGCCCGCCGCGCTGAACAGCCGGCTCACCAGCGCCGCGTACGGGTCCATGGAGCCGCCCACGTCCATCAGCAGCACCACGCGCGTGTTGGGCCGGCGCGGCGCCCGCGTCACCACCTCCAGCTCCCCGGCGTTGCTCGCCGTGGCGCGGATGGTCTCGTCCACATCCAGCTCGTCCGGCATCCCCTCGCGCGCGAAGGCCCGGAGCTTGCGCAGCGCCACCTCCATCTGGCGCGTGTCCAGCACCAGGTCATCCCGGTAGCCCTGGTACTTGCGCGCCCCGGCCGAGAAAATCGCCGAGCCCTGGCGCCCGCCGGTGCCGCCCACCCGGAAGCCCGCCTGCGCGTGGCCGCCGTTGCCGAAGGGCGAGGAGCCCCCGGTGCCAATCCACCGGTTGCCCCCATCGTGGCGCTCGCGCTGCTCCTGGAGCCGCTCCTGGAAGAGCTTCTCCAGCGCGGCCGCGTCCAGGGAGTTGAGCAGCGCCTGCTCCTCGGGGGACAGCTCGCGCCGCTCGCGCGCGTCCTTCAGCCAGTCGAGCAGCTCGCGCGTCAGCTCCAGCCCCGCGGACTCCACGCCCTGGAAGTGCGCGAGGAAGGCCTGGTCGAAGGCATCCAGGTGCGCCTCCGAGTGCACCAGGAGCGCGCGCGCCACGTGGTAGAAGCCATCCAGGCTGCTGTCGTGCAGGCCCGCCTTCAGCGCGCCCGCCAGCGCCAGCGCCTCCTGCGTGCCCACGGGCACCCCGCGCCGCCGCAGCTCATAGAGAAAGGGCAGGAACATGGCGTCCGCCTCTCAGGCCCGCGTCTTGCGGCCGCGCCCGAAGGCCTCCGCCACCGCGATGAGGTCCTGCTCCTTCTTCAGGAGCGCGCCCAGGAACGGCAGGTGCTCCTCCAGCTTCAGGCTCTGCACGCCGCTGGCCTTGAGCACCGAAATCCAGTCGATGAGCTCGCTCGTGGAGGGGCGCTTGCGCAGCCGGCTGAAGCCGCGCAGTTCGTAGAACACCTTCAGCGCCTGCTCCGTCAGCGCCTCGTCCAGCCCCGGGTGGTGCACCGCGACGATGCGGCGCATCAGCTCCGTGTCCGGAAAGTCGATGAAGTGGAAGACGCACCGGCGCAGGAACGCATCCGGCAGCTCCTTCTCGTTGTTGCTGGTGATGACGACGACGGGGCGCTGCGTGGCCACCACCTCGTCGTTCGTCTCCTGGATGCGGAAGCGCATCCGGTCCAGCTCGTGGAGCAAGTCGTTGGGGAACTCCAGGTCCGCCTTGTCCACTTCGTCAATGAGCAGCACCACGCGCTCCCGGGAGGCGAACGCCTCGCCCAGCGGCCCCAGGCGGATGTAGCGGCGGATGTCCTTCACGTCCCCATCGCCGAAGCGCGAGTCATACAGGCGCTGCACGGTGTCATAGAGGTAGAGCCCGTCCTGGGCGCGCGTGGTGCTCTTCACGTGCCAGGGGATGAGCCGCAGGCCGAGCGCGCTGGAGATGGCCTCCGCCAGGAGCGTCTTGCCCGTGCCGGGCTCGCCCTTCACCAGCAGGGGGCGCTGCAGCGTCAGCGCGCAGTCCACGGCGGCCTGGAGGCTCTCGCCGGAGAGGTACGTATCGGTTCCACGGAAGCGGGCGGAAAGGGGCGTCGTCATGGTGGCTCCCTCCTTTAACACTCCCCCCCCGGCGGATGCGCGCCTGGACCGTTGGGAAGTGGGCGGCCCACGGGGGGGTGGATTATCACCTGGGCCTCACCGCCTTATGACTCCAGGTATGTCCGAGCCCCCCATCCGCATTCTCAGCTACAACGTCCGCTACTTTGGCCATGCGCTCCGGGGGCTGGCGAGCACTCAAGGCCCCAAGCGACGGGTCTCCGCGGCGCTCGCCGCGTTGGAGCCGCTGCCGGACGTCATCTGCCTCCAGGAGGTGGAGACCTCCTCGTTCCGCAGCTCGGTGGCCGAGCGCCGCAAGGTGCCCGGCGAGACGCAGCTCCAGGCCTTCATGGGCCGCATGGAGGAGATCTTCACCGCGCAGGGCCGCGTCATGCCCTACGACGCGTTCTATTTCCGCGCCCACCATTACAAGGTGTGGGACTTCTCGCTCTACACCACGGGCCTGGCCATCCTGGTGAACCGCAACACCCTGCGCGTGGACCGGCACAACGTGGATGCGCCCGCGCAAATCACCCACCACCACGTGCAGCGGCTCAAGGAGCGCAAGCAGAGCCGCATCTGCGCGCACATGCGCCTGGCGCGCGCCACGGACGGGCGGGCCTTCCACGTCTTCAACACCCACCTGAGCCTGCCCACCCCCTTTGCCCGCGAGTTCTGGGCCACCAAGGACAAGATGGGCTGCGGCGTCAACCAGCTCCACGAGGCGCGCAAGCTGGTGGCGCTCGTGACGGAGCACGCCCAGGGTGAGCCCTTCGTGGTGACGGGGGACTTCAACTCCCCGCCCGCCTCGCCCGTGTTCCGCTACCTGTGTGACGAGGCCCAGCTCACGTGCGCCCAGGCCACCGTGGGGCAGATCAACCCCGCGCTCATCCGGGGCTTTCCCACCGCGGGCTTCATGCACCTGCGCATGCACCTGGACCACCTCTTCTCCGGCAGCGGCGTGCGCTGGCTGGACATGGAGGAGACGCGCCCCTTCGGGGATGTGGGCAGCCGCTTCCATGGGCTGTCGGACCACATGCCGCTCATTGCCCGCTTCACCCTGGAGGGCCCTTCCCAGCAAGCCGTGTGAGCAGGGCCCGGGGGGCTGGATGCCCGGACGGGTGCCGTCCGGATGACGGCTGGGCAACGGGGGCTCGCCCCCGCGTGCCGCTTGCGAGCCAGCCCTCCGCACAGTGGATAACTCTACAGGGAAGAGGGCTGCATGCCCTTCCCGTGCAGCCGCACCGCGTCCGGGGAGCCTCGTGCGGCGGGAGAAGCCAGCGGTGGCGCACATCGAGGCGGATGAGTTCAAGCAGTGGATGGATGCCATGGCCGATGCGCTGCTCGTCTGCGACGGCGTGGAGCACATCCTCTACCTCAACCGGGCGGCGGAGCTGCTGCTGGGCTGGCCGCGCGAGGAGCTGCAGGGACGGTCCTTCTCGGTGCTCGTACCCCCGCGCTTCCAGGCTTGGAAGGAGGGCTCGCTGCTGCGGCACCTGCTGGGCAAGCGCCTGGCGTCTGCGGGCCGCTCCACCCTGGTGCCCCTGCGCCACCGCACCGGCGCCGAGCTGGCCCTGGAGGCGGTGGTGAGCCACACGGGGGAGGAGGCCCCCGAGCGCGTCATCCTCACGCTGCGCCACCTGCCGGAAGTCCCGGACGCCACCGCCGAGCCGCTGGAGCTGGGCCTGGCCCCCTACCCGTGGCAGCACGCCCACCAGGGGCTCGCGCACGCGCCCACGCTCGCCGAGCGCCTCTACCAGCTCATCGTCGAGAACGCGCCGCTGGGCCTGTTCCACTTTGGCAACCCGCCCTTCCTCATCGCGTGCAATGACCAGTTCGCCGGGCTGCTCGGCTCCACCCGGCAGCAGCTCCTGGGGCTGAACCTGCTCACCCTGCGGGACATGCGCGTGGTGGACTGCATCCGCGTCACGCTCCAGGGCCAGCACACCCGCTACGAGGGCAACTACGTCTCCACCACCACGGGCACGTGCACCCCGCTCCGGGCCCACTTCGCCCCCTTTCGCGACGAGCAGGGGCGGGTGGTAGGCGGGGTGGGCATCGTCGAGGACATCACCACCCAGCGCCGCATGGAGCAGGAGCGCGACACCCAGCTGGCCCTGGCCAGCACCCTGCTGCGCGCCGCCCCCGTGGGCATGGCCTTCTACGACACGCGCCTGCGCTTCGTGCACATCAACGACTTGCTGGCCTCGGTCACCGGCCAGCCCCCGGAGGCCTACATCGGGCATACCCTGCCGGAGATGCTCGGCCCCCCGGGGATTCAGCTGGAGCAGTTCCTGCGCCATGTGATGGAGACGGGCCAGCCCCTGGAGCGGCTCGAGGTGAGCGCCCGGGACATGGGGCTCCTGGGCACCTGGGAGCACTGCACCGTCAGCATGTACCCGGTGCGCGCCCCGGACGGGCGGGTTCTCGGCCTCGGCTCGGTGGTGGAGGACACCACGGGGGCCAAGCACGCCGAGCAGGAGCGGCTGCGCCTGCTGCGCGAGGCCCAGGAGGCCGTGCGCGTGCGCGATGACTTCCTCACCATCGCCTCGCACGAGCTGAAGACGCCGCTCACGCCCCTGTCCCTGCGCCTGGCCACCCTGGAGCGGAAGCTGGAGCGCGGCGAGCCGCTGGATGCCTCCTCGCTCCAGCAGGCGCGCGGGCACCTCGTGCGGCTGACCACCCTCATCAACGACTTGCTGGACTCCTCACGCATCGAGTCCGGGGGGCTGGCACTCCACCCCCAGCCCACACGGCTGGATGTGCTCATCGAGCACGTCATCCGCGTCACCGAGTCCTTCCGCGAGGCCGGCAACCGCATCGCCTTCCACGTGCCCGTGCGCCCCATCGAGGTGATGGGGGACCCGTACCGGCTGGAGCAGGTCATCGCCAACCTCCTGGAGAACGCCCTGAAGTACAGCCCGGACGGCGGCACCATCCACGTCTCCCTGGAGGCCCGGGGCGAGGTGGTGCTGATGACGGTGTCCGACCCGGGCATCGGCATCCCCTCGGACCAGCAGAAGCACCTGTTCGAGCGCCACTTCCGGGCGCGCAACGTCTCCACCCACTCCTACGGCGGCCTGGGGCTGGGGCTCTACATCTGCCGAGACATCGTCGCCCGCCACGGCGGCAGCATCTGGGTGGAGAGCGAGGTGGGCCGGGGCTCGACGTTCTATGTGGCCTTGCCAACACTGCAGGCCTCGCGCGCCCTCACCGGGCCCACCCCGGAGCCCCAGGTGCACTGAAACTCTTGCAGAGCCGTCTGCAAAAAAGTCAGGCCGAGCGTCCACCGGTGATCGCTCCCCGGCAGCAACCGCCCGCAACCCCACGGTTCCAGCGCTGGCACGTTCGCTGCTTAGAAGGGAGCCGAGAGGAATGGAGGCTCGAACACGATGGATACGCTGACGATGGATTCTCCCACCCTGACCCGCGAGAAGGATGGCTGGCTCATTCGCGTGAAGCTCGCCGGACGCGTGCAGGAAGTGCGCTGCGCCACGGAGAACCAGGCGCGCTACTTCGCGGCCATGCTCGCCATGAACCCGCTGAAGCCCACGCGCTTCCGCAACTGAAGCCTCACCGCACGCACGGCGCGAACCTGGGCAGGGCCCGCCTTAGCGGTTGAGGCGGACGATCTCCTCGTTGAGGAGGCCGGCGAAGCACACCCAGCCCAGGTAAGGCGCCACGAGCACCGCGGCGGTATGGTCCACCTTCCGCGCGGCGGCCAGGTAGGCCCCCACGGAGAGGCTCAGCGCGGTGACATCCACCAGGGCACTGCGCAGCCGCCGCCGGCCGAAGAAGAGCCAGGACCAGGCGGCGTTGAAGCCAAGCTGCACGGCCCACAGGCTCAAGGCCCGGGAGCGGGCCACGCCCGCGGGCCCATTCCACACCCGCCACCCCGACACGGCGATGAGGCCGTAGAGCACCGTCCACACCGGGCCGAACACGCCGCGGGGGGGCTGGAACGGGGGCTTCTTCAACGTCTGGTACCACCCCTGGGTGGCCCCGTTCGTCGCCAGGGCCCCCGCGATGGCCGCGCCCGCGCTCAGGGCGCTGAACACGGCCAGGGCCGCGGTGGACTCCGCCTTCAGGGAGGGGCTCTTCAACGCCAGGGTGTCTGTCTGCATGGTTGAGCCTCGCTCCCGTGAAGGTAACTCCGCGTGGGGCTTTAGAACGCCGGGGCGCTGGCCTCGGACCACACGCCCGCCTCGCCGGTGACGCCGGCCGCGTGCCAGCGGCGCACCAACAGCAGGTGCTCGGCCTCCGCGTCCAGCGCCACCTGGAACTGGTCGGCGATGGCGTCCTGGCCCAGCCCGCGCGCCAGCTCGATGAGCAGCTCCCAGCCGGCGTTGTCCGTCAGCTCCGCCACCAGCAGCGCCTCCAGGGACTGGACGAGGTTGGTGCGCGGGTCGGCCAGCACCTCGGGAACGCCCTTGGACGTCACCGCGATGAGGTCCGCCGAGGGCGTCATCGCCGTGGGGTCCGCGCCGAGCGTCTCCATCGTCTCGCGGATGAGCGCGAAGTGGCTCAGCTCATCGCGGTAGATGCTCTCGAGCTGCTCGCGCGAGGGCCCGCCGGGCCAGGTGCCATGCAGGTCGAACTTGGCCAGGGCCCCCTCGTAGAGCCGCACCCCCGAGCGCTCGAAGGCCAGGCGCTCGCCCAGCTTGTCGATGAACACGGTGGACTTGTTGCCCTTGAGGAAGTCCTTGGTGGTCGTCAACAGGCCCTTGAAGGTCGCCGGCACGGGCACCGAGCCCACGTTGGGGCTCTCCACCGAGTAGGCGGCGCGCACCGCGAGGATGCCGCTGCCATCGCCCGGGCTGCTGGGGATGCCCTCCTGCGCCCCCTGGATGGCCTCCTCGGTCTCGATGGGCGAGGTTTGAATGCCGGTACGGTTGAAGCCCACGTCACTGGAAGTCGTCTTCATTACTGGATCCTCCCGGCCTTCCCATCGGCCGTGACATCGATGCGCTTGACCAGCTCGGTGCCCGGAGACCACTGATAGCCCGCCGCGGCCGTCTCCGAGGGCGAGCCCTCCGAGTTGAGCTGCTGCGCCACGAGCGTGGAGCGGTGGTTGGGCGGCAGCTCCGCCTTGTCCACGTACTCGGTGCCGTTGGAGCGCAGGTCCACTTCCTGGTTGAGCACGCGCCGCACGAACTCGCGGTGGCTTTTGAACGCGATGGGCTCGGGCAGCGTGGCGGGCAGCACCTCGGCGGGATCCCTGCCTTCGATTTCCTTGAAGAGCTCCATCACGTAGTGCAGCTGGCCCAGCTCGTAGGCCAGGAACCGCTCCCAGATGCCCTTGATGCGCGTGTTGCCCTCGTACGCCAGGCACGACTGGTAGCAATAGACTTCCATGACTTCGTGCAGGAGCCACTTCTCCAGCAGCGACTCGGTGGGGTCACACAGCGACTCGTACTGGGTGACGTGCTGCTCCTCGATGGAGGCGATCTCCGCGTAGAGCTGCCGGGCCACGGGGTCCGTGAACATGGGGCCCACGGTCATGTAGTAGTCGTGCGTCTGGTGCTCGGCGGCGGTGATGAGCGCCGCGTGAATCTTCGACAGCGGCGCGGCCGTGCGCCGGTCATAGGGCCTGCGCAGGTCATCGAGCGGGTGGCGGTGCTCGACCACGGTGGGCCGGCCCGGGCGGATGTCCGAGTAGGACTGGATGAGGTTGTTGGGATCCTTGCCCTCCAGCCGGTCATAGAGCGCCGAGTAGCGGTACAGGTGGTCGAAGTCCTCCAGCATGCCGAAGCGGTAGGTGGCCGCCAGGTACGGGTCGGGCTCCTTGAGGGCCACGCTCGCCGTCACCTCGATGGCCACCTGCTCGAAGCCGATGGTGGTCTCGATGGCGCTCTGGTCCGGCGGGTTGAGCCAGTTGATGAGCGTCTGCTGGTGGTGCTCCACGCGGCGCACGAGCGCAAGCGCCTCGCGCAGCCGGCCGTTGAACCGGGCCGCCGCATGCTGGAAGCGCACCGCCTCGGACTCAATGCCGTTCATGAGGATGACGCGCACGCGCGTGAAGGCATCGTCATCCAGCTTGCTGTAAGGGCGCTGCACGAGGTCCTTCCAGGTGAAGACCTGGCGGTCCAACGGCACACCCTTTTCTTTGAAAAGATCCAAGGCCACGGCGGACTCCTTCAAGGGGATGGAATGCTGAATCGGGCCTTAAGTTCGGGCGTGTCCCCCAGGCCGACAATCTTGTACCCGACGCCGATTACCCCCCACGGGGAGCCACGGGCGCTTGTCTGGCCGGCTGCTCCTGGGCGGGCTACCAGCGCACGCGCATGCTCGACAGCAGGCCGCCCTCGGAGAGGACGCCGGGGCTGATGACGCCCGTGCGGATGCCACACTCCTCGAAGAGGATGCGCAGCGCGCCCTCCCAGGCCGCCCACGAGGCGGGGCCCTTGGGGTGCTTGGAGCGGATCTGCACGGTGCCCGAGCGCGCCCCGTCCGCCAGGAAGTGGAACTCCAGCTCCTGGAAGAAGGGCCGGAAGATGGACTCCAGGTGGTGGAAGAGCGCCGCCGGGCCGTGGCCGTAGCGCGAGAACATCGTCTGCATCAGGGGCTTGAGAAAGCGCCCCATGGTGATGCTCATCGCCGCGTAGCCCAGCTGCCTCAGCCCCTCCTGGCCCTGGAGCCGCTGCACCGCGTTGAAGAGCAGCGGCAGCTCATCCCCGTCCAGCCAGGCAGTGGAAGGCGGCGGCGCATCCATGAGGCGCTGCACGTGGGGGGGCACCATGGTGCGCACCACCGAGCGGAGCCCCAGGGTGTCCAGGCCGCTGAGGCAGGCCTTGAAAAGGCTGCCGGAGAACTGCTCCTTGCCCTGCTTCTCGAACGCCACGCCGCCCTCGCTCGATGGTCTCCCGGGAGAAGTGTACCCACCGCGCGGCGTCCGCGCCGCCCCTTCACCCCGGGGGGCAGAGGGTTCAGCGCGAAATGGCCTGGCTGAGCGCCCGGTGCACCGACTCCAGCGCCTTGCGCGCCTCGAGCAGCTCGGCGCGCTCGGCGGTGAGCGAGGCCACCTGCTGTGCGAGCACGTCGCGCTCCCCCTGGAGCGTCTCCACGGCGCGGCTCAGGCGGCTCGTCTCGTCGCGGGCGCCCTCCAGCTCCGTGGCCAGCCGCTCCTCCTCGGCGAGGCTGTCGGTGAGGGCCTTCTTGCCCTGGCTCACCTGGGCCTCCAGCGAGTCGCGCTCCTGCGCGGCGGCCTGCAGCGCCTGGCGGGCCTCCTGCAGGGACAGGAGCGCCTCGTCGCGCTCGCCCTCCAGGGCGGCCAGCTCGCGCTCCAGGTCGCTCAGGAGCTTCACCCGGGCCTCCATCTCCGAGGAGAGCCTTCGCGCCTCGTCCATGCGCAGGCGCGCCTCCTCGGTGGCCTTCTCCGACTGGCGCCGCGTCACCTCCAGCTCCTGCGTGAGCGACAGGTTGAGCGCCTTCAGCCGGTTGAGCTCGCCCTGCAGGGAGTTGATGCGCTCCACGGCGCGCTGGCCCGCCTCGGCCACGGAGGCCGGCAGGGGCTCGGGGCGCGGGTTCTCGCGCACCGCCTTGAGGCGCTCCTTGAGCCGCTCGCGGCGGGCATCCGTGTCCATCTCCTCGGTGGGCGTCTGGATTTCCACCTCGGTGGGGGGCGCATCGGCGTGGGCCATGGGAGACACCGCCACGGGGGAAGAGGACAGCGCGGAGACGGACACGGGCTCCGGCTCCATGGCGGTGACGCGCGGGGATGCCTCCGCGCTGGGCGCCGGGGCCTGTGCGCCGAACACCTCGCTGTGCAGGGCGGCCATGGCCTGAGCCTCCTGCACGGACAGGGGGGCGCGCAAGGCGGCGCTCACGGCCTCCGAGGCGGTGGGGCGCGGGGCCCGGGCGCGCTCGATGCGGGCGCGCACCTCGGCGGACAGGTCCGGGGCGGGGGCCGGCTCGGCGGCGAACGCCTCGGGCTCGTGCGAGGCCTCGGCGTCGGCCGCGCCCTCCGCGGTCTCCAGGACGCCCGTCAGCGCGCCGAGGCGGACCCGGGGCTTGGCGCGGGACACATTCTGTTCGAAGGCTTTCTTCATGAGCGGAACAAGGGGGCGGAGGAGAAGGGAGAAGGGTCAGCCAGCGCGCGTGGCCTCGGCGCCGCGGGCCGCCGCGGCAGCCACCATGCGCGGCAGCACGTTGTCAATCATGGCCTGGATGTCGGTGGCGCCCTTGGAGCCCGGGTCCGCGACGAACACGGGGCGGCCCTCGCTGGCGGCCTGGGCGAACTTGGTGCACTGCCGGATGATGGTGGGCAGCAGGTACTCGGGGTAGTGCGTCTGGAGCGCCTCCAGCGCCTCCTTGGCCAGCTTGAAGGTGGCGTTGAAGGAGTTCACCACGATGAACACGTGGTCCAACACGTGGTTCAGGTCCTCCTCCAGGCTCTGCACCGTCTCGAACAGCAGCTTCAGGCCGTGGAAGGACAGGAAGTCGGCGAGCACCGGGACGAACAGGTCCGAGGCGGCCATGAGCGCGTTCAGGTTGAGCAGGCCGAAGGACGGGGGCGCGTCGAAGACGACGACGTCGTAGCGGCTCTCCACTTCCTTGAGCGCGTTGCGCAGCTTGAACTCACGGCCGGCCATGGGCATCAGCGCCAGGTCCACCGTGGACATGCTCAGGTTGGAGGGGATGAAGTCCAGGTTGGGCAGGGTGGACTTCTGAATCACCTGGGACAGGGGCGCCTTGCGCACCAGCACGTCCTGGAGCGTCTTCTCGTAGTCCTCGCCCTCGTAGCCCAGGCACTTGGTGGAGTGGCCCTGGCTGTCCAGGTCGATGAGCAGCACCGCGTAGCCCAGCTCCGCCAGGCGCCACGCATAGGAGGTGGACAGGGACGTTTTTCCCGTGCCGCCCTTGAAGTTGAGGAACAGCTGGCGCCGGTGGCCGATGGGGGCGGGGAACTTCTGGAGCGTGGTGCGCAGCTCCCACACATCGTCGGGGGTATAGGCGTCTTTCTTCAACGCCCCGGAGAGCTCCTTGGGCGTCACGCCGAGCATCTCGGCTACCTGCTTGGCGCTGTAGGTTGGAGCTTCCATCAAGAACCCTTCATCCCTGGAACCTGCGGGGGCCTACCTTGCCTCAAGCGGCGAAGTATTTGTGGCCCCTCCGCACCACTGCTCCCCGGGCCACCAGGAGGGTGAGCGCCTCCTGGGCCAACTCCACGGGAGCCGATAGCATGGATGCCAGCTCGCCGAACGAACGTCCTCGGATAGCGGTTCGAATGTCCTCCATCAGCGGCGCGCAGAGCACCTCCACGGGGGAGGGGCCCGCCGACCGGTTCACTGCCGGACGGGGCGCGGCCGAGCCCTGAGGCGCGGAGCCCATCACCGCCAGTGCGGCCCGGACGGGGCCGGTGCGCTCGGCGGCCACGGCGGGCCCCTCCCGGGAGGGGCGTGCGGGCGCGGGCCGGACGGCGGGCTCCGGGGCCGGGGTGGGAGGGACCACCACCTTGGGGGCGCTGGGCACCGGGGCCCGGGACACGGGGGCCGGGGGCGGCTCGGGGGCCACGGGCCGGGGCAGAGGCCGCGCGCTCAGCGGGGTCTTCACGGGGTGGGAGGGGAGCAGGGCCAGGCGGCGAATCTCCCGGCGGCGCTGGGGCTCGTCGAGCTCCACCACGGCGGAGACATCCTGGCCGAGGATGCGCGAGAGGCTCTGGGCGGCGGACTTGCGCACGCGGCGGTCGGCATCCAGGAGCGCGTCCAGCAGCAGCAGCCGGGCGCCCTCGCCGCTGCCGGCGCCCAGGGCCAGGGCGGCGAGGCTGCGCACCTCGGGGTCCGTGTCGTGAATGGCCTCCTCGCCGAGCCGGTGCGCGGCCTCCCCCTCCAGGCCCAGCGCCAGCAGCGAGGCGCGGCGGCGCACGGCCCGGTCGGGGTCCTTCATGGCCTGGGCCAGGTGGGGCGCGGCATCCTTCGGGGCCAGGGAGAGCAGGGCCTTGAGCGAGGCGATGCGCACCTCGGCCACGGGCGAGGCCAGGAGCGGCGAGACGACGGAGGCGCCCTGCTCACGGCACAGGCCGGCGAAGGCCTGGAGCAGCACCACCTGCGCGCCGGGGTCCGTCTCCGCGTGGAGCGCGGTGGCCAGGGCGGGCGCGGCGGCCGTCTGCCCCAGGGCCTTGAGGCGCTCGGCGGCGCGGATGCGGGCCGCGGGGTCCGATGCGGACAGCTCGCGCACGGAGAAGCCGAACAGCGTCTCGCCGGAGCGCCGCGGCACCATGCTGGGGCTGTTCTCCCCCTCGGGCAAAGCCCACCTGGAGATGGAGATCGACGCCGAGGG